>JAYSGD010000004.1:0-268399 GCA_041913065.1 Microvirga sp.
GTCAGATCAGCCGCGGCGGCGATTTCGGACGCTCGTCCCCCATGGAACGCAGGCCTGCCCCATCGTCGGGCGGCGGTGGCGGCGGATCGCGCTACAACGATCTGGACGACGACATCCCGTTCTAGTTTTGAATTCTGCCTATTTCGCAAAACCTTTGACGGCGCGGGTCTGGCGATCCGCGCCGCAATCATTTTTGCCGTTTTTTGGCTCGCCTCCCGTGTGCATTACGGAAACGTAATCTTCGCGCAATGCAGCCTGCATCCGGCCAAACCTAGAATTCTTTTTATTGGACACGAATATTTTCGCCGGTCCGGTAGCCTGAAGCGAGGAACTTGCATGACTTCTGATCACCAGAGCTTTGGACACAAGGGCTCGTCGGTTTGTCTTTTGGATCTGGAGCAGATCAAGGACGCGGTGATTGAGCTGCGCGCTTCCAGCCCAAGAAGCGTGCTTGCCGATCTGGTCGAAGAGAAGATCCGGAGGATCGAAAATGGCTATCTCGCGCCTGTGCAAGAACTTTCTCAGGTCCGGAAGCGGCGCATCGCCGGCTGACAGTGAAGCGAGATTTCCAAGTTTCATAAAACAAAGGCCCGGATTTTCCGGGCCTTTTTCTCAGAGGATGAAGTCCGCGGCCGAGAGGCTCGCCTGCATGGTGCCTTCCAGCCTGATGTAGTGGCTGGACCCTGCCAGGAAGAGGAAGGTGAAGCCGCCGCGTTGGCTGAAATTGATGTCGTCGAAACTCGGGATGCGCCATGCGCGCAGATCGATCTGATCGATGCCCGGCTCGAAGAAAAAGATGCTGTCCTTGCCTGAAGCAATGTCGAACGCGAAGATGTCCCGACCTCCGCCGCCGTCCAGCGTATCGTTGCCCCGGCCGCCGTTGAGATAGTCGTTGCCGTAGCCGCCATAGGACGAGTCGCCGATCAAGCGGTCGTTACCGTCTCCTCCAAGAAGCGTATCGTTGCCGTATGAGACGCCGACACCGGCCGTCTGGGCATCGCCATAGATCGTGTCGTTGCCCGACCCGCCGTCGATATAGTCCCAGCCTGCGCGGGCCTGCCCATTAAGGATGACGGCATCGCCATAAAGACGATCGCTGTCGCTGCCGCCGTAGATGCGATCGTTGCCGCCTACGGAAAGCCCATGCATCGCGAAGGCGTCGCCATAGATGGAATCGGAGCCGCTGTCGCCATAGAGAGCGTCTGAGCCGCCGATGGCGGAGTCCGCCATGAATTCCGCGTCACCGTGAATTTCGTCGCTGTGGGAGCCGCCATAGATTCGATCTCTACCGCCGAACGTGAAGCTAAGCATACTGCGCGCATCGCCGTAGAGAGTATCGCTGCCATGATCCCCGCGAATGTTATCGTTGCCGCCGCGCGCATAGGTCTTCATGGTGCGGGCATCGCCAAAGATCGTGTCCCGATCATTCCCACCGGAAATCCAATCCGCGCCACCCCGTCCGCTTCCGCCCAGGTTGGTTGCATCTCCATAGAGATCGTCGGACCCGCTAAATCCGAAGAGCTTGTCCCGGCCGCCGGTCCGGGTCATGGAATTCCTTACATCGCCATAAAGGCGGTCTGCCCCATCAGATCCCTCAAGACGGTTTCCGCTCAGGGTGCCTATTTTGACTACCATTGTTCAAAAAATCCTTTTTGGGCCATTTTTTCGGCCATGCTTTCTCGCAACGAATAAAATATCGTTAAAGATACAACCTGTCGCTGCGTCAAGTGCGCCTCAGCGTTCCAGCAAAAAAACCGCATCGCCTTGATGTTTGCCCAAAGAGCCCTTACCCAGCCTGCAAACTCATAAGCAGCGACGCCATGGCCCAAGAATCCCTCGATACCCTCTGCTCCTGGATCCGCACGGAGAGCCCGACCCACGACGTGGCGGGCGTGAACCTGATGATGGACCTCGTCGTCACACAGATGCAGGACGCGCCGGTCGCCATCGAGCGCATCCCCGGAGAGCAGGGCCTTGGCGACGCGCTGATCCTGCGCGCCGGCCCGCAGACGGATGAGCCCGCCATCCTCATCATGTCGCATCTCGACACGGTGCACCCAGTGGGCACGATCCTGAACGATCTGCCGCTGCGGATCGAAGGCGATCGCATCTACGGTCCCGGCGTCTACGACATGAAGGCGAGCGCCTGGTTCAGCTTAGAGGCGTTCAAGGACGTCGCCCGCGCGGGAACGGCCGCGCGCCCGCTCATCTATCTCGTCACGCCCGACGAGGAGATCGGCTCGCCGATGACGCGGCCGATCATCGAGGACCTTGCCCGCCGCTCGGCCTATGCCCTGGTGACGGAGCCGAGCCGCGACGGCGGCCAGATCGTCACCGCGCGCAAGGGCGTCGGCCGCTTCGACGTTCATGTGGAGGGCCGCCCCGCCCATGCGGGTTCGCGCCATTCGGAAGGGCGCAACGCGGTCTATGAGGCCGCGCGCCAGATCCTCGCCATCGAGGCCATGACCGACTACACGCGCGGCATCACGACGACGGTCGGCATGGTGTCCGGCGGCACGGCGGTGAACACGATCCCGCAGCATTGCAGCTTCCCCGTGGACCTGCGCGTGGAAACCGTTGCGGACGGCGAGGTGCTGACGAGGGCGATCCTCGGCCTCAAGCCCCACAATCCCGATTTCAAGCTGACTGTTACCGGCGGCATGAACCGCCCGCCCTATGAGCGGACGGAAGGCACGTCGAGGCTCTTCGATCATGCCAAGTCACTGGCGGCTGAGATCGGTTTCGATCTCGTCTCCGCCCCGCGCGTCGGCGGCGGATCGGACGGCAACTTCACGGCGGCCCTCGGCGTGCCGACCCTCGACGGCCTCGGCATCGACGGCAATGGCGCGCATACGCTGCAGGAATACGGCGTGATCTCCACCATCGCGCCGCGCCGGGAGCTGATGAAGCGCCTGATGGAGACGCTGCGCTGACCGCGTTCGCCATCTCCGATCTGCGTGAGAAGCCGCATTTCGCGGAAGACGTCGCGGATCGCGTCTGGCGCGCCTTCTGGAAGGATGACGGGCATCCGTTCGAGCTGCTGACCGGATTGGTCGGCGAAAGCCTTGGTGACGGTCCCATTCCCACGTCGCTCGTCGCGCATGACGGCGAGCAATTCCTGGGTACCGTCTCGCTCATCGCATGCGACGAGGAGACGAGGCCGCAATACACGCCATGGATCGCGGCGCTCTGGGTCGAGCCCGAGCGTCGCTGTCGCGGGATCGGCGCGGCCCTGGTGAATAAGGCGAGCGAACTTGCCTTCAGAACCGGTGCGCAGCGTGTCTATCTCCTGACGCGCGAGCGGCGGCTTTCATTCTATGAGGGTTTGGGCTGGCAGGTGCTGGAGGCGAATGCTCCGGAACCGGACCTTTTTATTCTTATTAAGCTCCCGCCTCAGTCAGCTTGATTTGTCGCCCCCCTTGTTTCACGCAGTGGTACTGCCTTAACTTCATGGGAGAACATGGTGATTCATACGCCTGACTCCACCGAGATCTTCGGACCACCTCCCCTCAGAAATAGAAGTGAATTCACATGCTGGATGCCATTAGAGCGCTTCTCAAACGAAATGATACAACGTCTAAACAGCCAACGAGCCGAGCGACTGAGGAGCCGTCTATCGAGGAGCTCTACAAAACGATCGCAGCCGCAGCCTTTAAGATGCCGCCCAAGTCATGGGATAGATTGCGGATCGAAATGGAGTTTTCAGGGGCTTCAATCGATGGAGCAGGAGAGGTCTGGTTTGCCGGCACTCAGAACTCGGCGCCTCTCTCCCTGGATCTCCTCGCCGAAGAGGATGAGATGCCTTTCGTTCGCGCATGGCAAGCGTTAAGGAGGAAGATGGCCTCGCCGACCGGAGAGACATGGATCAAGGGGATTCTGGAGCTGCGGTCCAACGGCAGCTATGCCTTCGAGTACAGATATCCCGACTGAAAGTTCTGAGCCGCCCTCTGCGAACGGCTGATTTGAGCCCCCATGACAGATCTCCCATATCGCCCGAATGTCGGCATCGCACTCTTCAACCGGCATGGCCAAGTGCTGATCGCCAAGCGCTTCGCCAATTCCGGTCCTGAGATCGTCACGCCTGGTCTCGAGTGGCAAATGCCTCAGGGCGGCATGGACGAAGGGGAAGACTTGATCGCCTGCGCCCGCAGGGAGCTATGGGAAGAAACAGGCGTCACGAGCGCAGATTATCTCGGGCAGACATCGGAATGGATGTCCTACGATTTTCCGCCCTATAGCGGACCTCCGCACCGGCTGACGGTGTTTCGCGGGCAACGGCAGAAGTGGGTGGCTTTCCGCTTTGCCGGCGAGGAGAACGAGATCGACGTCTCCGGCGTTCGCAATGGCATGAAGCCGGAGTTCAACGAGTGGCGCTGGGAAGCACTCGATCGCGTTGCGGATCTGGTGATCGGCTTCAGGCGTCCCGTCTATGAACAGGTCGCCCTGGCATTCCGCTCTTTCGCCGAACCGATTTAGGTCAGCGCCTTCACCCCATCGATGATGAATTGCACTGCGAGACCCGCGAGGATCACGCCGAGGAGGCGCGTGAGCACGACGTTGCCCGTCACGCCGAGCCAGCCGGCCACGCGCTCGGCGGCGGAGAAGACGACGAAGCAGCTGATGACGCCGAGCGCGATCAGCATGAGCAGGGAGCTCAGGTAGACGAGGTTCCCGTCAGCACGACCCGCGAGCAGGATGACCGCCGTGATGGCGCCGGGGCCAGCCATGAGCGGAATGGCGAGCGGGAAGGCCGCGACGTTGCGGATGTGGTCTTCGGTGATGGCGACATCGGCCGTGTGCTGCTTGCGCTCGTTGCGCCGCTCGAACACCATCTCGAACGCGATCCAGAACAGCAGCAGGCCGCCGGAAATGCGGAAGGCCGGGATGCCGACGCCGAGCAGCCGCAGCAGCACCTCGCCGCCGAGACCGAAGAAAGCCAGGATGCAGAAGGCGATGAGGCAGGCCCGGGCCGAGACCCTGCGGCGCTCATCCTTGGTCATGCCTCTGGTCAGCGACACGAAGATCGGCGCGAGGGCGACCGGATCGAGGGTCACCAGCAGGGTGACGAAGGCGGCGGAGATGAAGTCGAAGAGCATCGGCCGGATTTCTCCAAAGCATTTTTCCGCCGAAGTGGATCCGGTTCGCGGTCAAAAAATGCGTCCCAACAAGAAAAGAGATGGTTCCACGCAAGTGGAAGCAGCTCCTGCCTTGCTTTATGACCGTCTTAGTGGATCTTGGCGAGGGGGGAGAGCAACGATGTTCACGGTTTTGGATCGGATCAGCTGGCCGGGGTCGCCCGACAAGGCCAACGAGGATATCTGCGGCGCGTCGGGAGATTGGGCCTGGGTCATCGACACCTCGATCTTTCCCGGCACCGGGCCTGTCATGCATCCCAAGAGCGATGCCACATGGCTTGCGCATTTCACGGATGAACGCCTGTCGAACCTCGCGCCTCACGCTGAGGACGGCGTCGCCCTGATCCGGCACGTGATGGATGAGGCCCGCTTAGCCTATCGCGCCAAGGCGCCCCAGGAGCGGCATGAGGATTTCGTCACCTGGCCGCTCGGCGCCATGACGCTGGTGCGGCGCGACGGAAAGATGCTCGATGTCTGGACGTTCGGCGACACCACGGCTTTCGTGCGCTCACCCGATGGCGAGGTGTTGACGCTGGGTGAAGCGCCCGGCCTGCGCGATTTCGAGTCCGCCAAGGCCGCCGAGCTGATGCGGGCCTCCGGCTCAAGGCCAACCGCTATCCTCGACGAGCCGGTCTTTCTGGCTTGGCTGGGGGAGCGTCGTGAGCGGCAGCGCAAAAGCGGAACGCCAGCCGCACTGCTCAGCGTCAACCCGGACGCCGCCGATCGCCTGCGGCACGAGCGTGCCCCCTGCGAGGACGGCACGACCATTCTCCTCACCAGCGACGGCTTCTCGGCCCTGGTGGACCTTTACGGTGTTCTCGATGTGAAGAGCCTGATGGAGGCCGCCATCGCCACCGGCCTGGAGCCCTTGGCCCGGAAGGCGAGGGCGGTCGAGAACGAGCAAGACCCTGACGGAAAGCTCTTCCCGCGCTTCAAGCTGAGCGACGACACGACGGCGATCCTGTTGAGGGCTTAGGAAGGGTTCGGCAGGTCAGTCTATAAATCTGCGGCAAGTTTGTTAGTTTATATAGATGCATTGCCCTGGTCGCGGATGTCGGGGCACTCTGTTCTTCTTCTGCTTAGGATCGCTCATGATGATGCGCTTTGCTCTCGCTGCCTTGGTTTTCTGCAGTATCAACTTCCATGCCGCTGCTGAAACGGTTTCTCCTGGTAGTCGGCGGGAGCCCGTCCTCACCGTGCTCGGACAAGGCAGCTACGAAGCAAAGCCGGATACCGCCCGTTTTCGCGCTACTCTCTCGACCGACGAGAGAACGCTTGAGGGGGCCATGAGACAGCACGGCGAACGGATAGCGCGTGCTGCGGCGATCCTGGAGAAAGTAAAATCCTTGGGTCTGGAAGTTGAGAAGAGCAACTTCAGAACCAGCGAAAGACGGTCGGTGAAGTCTGTCACGTCAGAAGAGTTGGCACGAGGGCTTCGCCCTTCGAGTGAGATCGAAGGCTACACGGCTGCGACAGATTTCTTTCTGAGGTCGTCTTCCCTTGAAAATCTCAATCAGGCGGTAAGCACACTGGCCGCTTCAGGACTCTTCGGTTTCCAGACGATCCAATTCAGTGTTCTTCAGGAGCGCGCAGCTTTGAATCAGGCTCGGCGGGCAGCAATGCTGGATGCACGTGAACAGGCGCAGGCATATGCCGAGCCGGTCGAGTTGGAATTAGGCCAGATCGTTGCGATCACAGATGGGGATGCTCAGCCTCCGAACGGGGAAGCGGACCTTCCTAGCAGGAATGCTGGCTATGGTGGCCCTTCCTCTGTTCAAATCGTGCCCCCGGCCGTCGTAAAGTTCACGGCTTCGGTGAATGTGACCTGGAGGATCGCTCCTCGTGTGGTCAAATGAGGCAGTCTGAACGCTGCAGAATAGCGCCAAGAAGGTCTTTCGCGCCATGAGTTCGATTCAAGGTGAGCTTGCCGATCTCACTTGTCATGCATCCCCTTGTCTCACGGAGCACGAATGGTTCTGGAACTCTCCCATGTCATGGCCGGCCTTGTGCCGGTGATGACGTGAGAAACGCTGGAGCGTCCTCGGTCATGTTCACTCTTTGTTCTTGACAAGATGCCTAAGCTTGGCTATGTGTGGCTTGGCCTGATCCACCGAGGGGCGCTCTCGCGAGGCGTCGTGTTTGTGGGATCGGGCACGGTCCCGTGCGGAGGATGACGCAATCCCCCGTGACGGGAGGCCCCGGCGAGAGGCTGGGCTCCGCTCTGGTCCAAGGCCGCCCGTATCAAGACGGTGTCCGCCTTGGGCAGAGCTGGGGCCATGTCGCGCCGGTCCGCCTAAAAAAGCCGTGCGCGAGGAGCCGTCGGGTTCTTCACTCACACTAGCCGAGCCGGACGCCTCCTCGCGCCCCCTCGACCGCAAACCCTCGGGCGACAATCGCCGCGAGGATGCTCGCGCTTGTCCTTCGAAGCTGGAGCGAACGCCGTGAGCGCCTCTCTGGCAACTCCGGCCAGATGAAAGCCTAAACATCACAAGGGCTTGAGCGATTGCTCATCGCTCCTTTCCCAGGTGGCGAACAGGGTCAAGGAAACGCCGCGATTCACGCAGGGCTCGGCCGGTTGGATCGGGTGCAAATAAGTGTATGAAAAACATATGATTTTCGAGCCTGATCTTCGCGCTGGAAAACCCTCCAAAAAGCTTGAAAAACGCGGCGTTTTCCCCCATCTAAGGATTTGAATTTCAATTGGATTCGCGAGGCTGCCGCTTGGCTTGACGAAACGGCATTCAATAGACGTCTCTCGCGAAAGGGCAGACCGTTTTAAGAAAGACCAACCTTGACCGATCCGAACGATACACGCCCTGGCGGCCCCGGTGGGGATCAGCCGGCCAGCGACATCAAGCTGATTTCCATCGTCGACGAGATGAAGCGCTCCTATCTCGATTACGCCATGAGCGTGATCGTGAGCCGCGCTCTGCCCGACGCCCGCGACGGTCTCAAGCCAGTGCATCGGCGCATTCTCTACTCGATGCACGAGAACGGCTACACGCCCGACAAGAAATACGTGAAGTCCGCCCGCATCGTCGGTGACGTGATGGGTCAATACCATCCGCACGGCGACAGCGCGATCTACGACGCTTTGGTGCGTATGGCGCAGGACTTTTCGCTGCGCCTCATGCTCGTGGACGGGCAGGGCAATTTCGGCTCCGTGGACGGCGATCCGCCGGCGGCCATGCGCTATACCGAGTCCCGTCTCGCCAAGGCGGCCATGCCGCTGCTCGACGATATCGACAAGGACACGGTCGACTTCAACTCCAACTACGACGAGTCGAAGGACGAGCCCTCGGTTCTGCCCGCGCGCTTCCCGAACCTCCTCGTCAACGGCGCCGGCGGCATCGCGGTCGGCATGGCCACCAACATGCCTCCCCACAATCTGGGTGAGGTCATCAACGGCTGCCTGGCCTTCATCGACAACGACAACATCTCGGCCGAAGAGCTGATCGAGATCATCCCAGGTCCTGACTTCCCGACCGGCGCGCTGATCCTCGGCCGCGCGGGCGTGAAGTCGGCCTACACCACGGGCCGCGGCTCCATCGTGATGCGCGCCAAGTCCGAGGTGGAGGAGATCCGCAAGGATCGCGAGGCGCTGATCTTCACCGAGATCCCGTATCAGGTGAACAAGGCATCGCTGATCGAAAAGATCGCCGAGCTGGTGCGCGAGAAGAAGATCGAGGGCATCTCGGACCTGCGCGACGAGTCCGACCGCGACGGCATGCGCATCGTGGTCGAGATCAAGCGCGACGCCATGGCCGACGTGGTGCTCAACCAACTCTACCGCTACACGCCGCTGCAGACGAGCTTCGGCGCCAACATGGTGGCGCTCAACGGCGGCCGCCCCGAGCTGATGACCCTGAAGGACCTGATCAAGGCCTTCGTGGACTTCCGCGAGGAAGTGGTTTCCCGCCGCACCAAGTACCTGCTCAACAAGGCCCGCGAGCGCGCCCACGTGCTGTGCGGCCTTGCCATTGCGGTGGCGAATATCGACGAGGTCATCCGCCTCATCCGCACGTCTCCCGATCCGAACACTGCGCGCGAGGCCCTCATGGGCCGCGACTGGCCGGCGCACGATATCGCTCCGCTGATCGCGCTCGTGGACGACCCGCGCCACAAGATCAACGATGACGGCACCTATCGTCTCTCGGAGACGCAGGCCCGCGCCATCCTCGACCTGCGACTGCAGCGCCTTACGGCCCTCGGCCGCGATGAAATCGGCGACGAGCTGTCCAAGCTCGCGGCCGAGATCTCGGACTATCTCGAGATCCTGCGGTCGCGCGCCCGCATCATGGACATCATCAAGGGCGAGCTCGTCGAGGTTCGCGATTCCTTCGCCACGTCGCGCCGCACGCAGATCGTCGATTGGGATTCCGATGTCGACGACGAGGACCTGATCGCCCGCGAGGACATGGTCGTCACCGTGTCCCATGCCGGCTACATCAAGCGCGTTCCGCTCTCCGCCTACCGGGCGCAGCGCCGCGGCGGCAAGGGCCGCGCCGGCATGACGACCCGCGACGAGGATTTCGTGACGCGCCTGTTCGTGGCCAACACGCACACGCCGCTGATCTTCTTCTCGTCCGAGGGACAGGCCTACAAGGAGAAGGTATGGCGCCTGCCGCTGGCGGCTCCGAACGCCAAGGGCAAGGCTCTGGTGAACATGCTGCCCATCAAGCAGGGCGAGCGCATCACCACCGTCATGCCGCTGCCCGAGGACGAAGCGTCCTGGGACAAGCTGGACGTGATGTTCGCGACCTCGCGCGGCACGGTTCGCCGCAACAAGCTGTCGGACTTCGTGCAGGTCAATCGCGGCGGCAAGATCGCCATGAAGCTGGACGAGGGCGATCACATCGTCGACGTGCAGATCTGCTCGGAGCATGACGACGTGCTGCTCACCACGGCCAACGGCCAGTGCATCCGCTTCCCGGTGACGGATGTGCGCGTGTTCAAGGGGCGTGACTCCATGGGCGTGCGCGGCATCAACCTGGCCGAGGGCGACGACATCATATCGATGGCGATCCTTCGTCACGTGGATGCCACGAGCGAGGAGCGTTCCGCCTATATCAAGATGCGTCGCGCCGTCATGGGCGAGCAGGCCAGCGCCGAGGCCGATGCGGCAGGCGGCGACGATGGCGAAGAGGCTGAAAGCGGCAATCTCTCGCTGTCGCAGGAGCGCTATGCCGAGATGAGCGCGCTGGAGCAGTGCATTCTCACGATCTCCGAAAAGGGCTACGGCAAGCGCACGCTGTCCTACGAGTACCGCATCACCGGCCGCGGCGGCAAAGGCATCACGGCCATGGCGGTCAACAGCCGCAACGGCAAGCTGGTGGCCTCGTTCCCGGTCGAGAACGCCGACCAGATCATGCTCGTCACCGATGGCGGCCAGCTGATCCGCGTGCCCGTGGATGGCATCCGCACCGTCGGCCGCAACTCGCAGGGCGTCACCGTCTTCTCCACCAAGGGCAAGGAGAAGGTCGTCTCGGTGGAGCACATCGAAGGCGAGGATGCCGAGGAGGGCGATGACATCGCCGATATCGGCGAGGGCGATGCTCCCGAGGGTGGCGAGGAGTAAGCCTCTTCATCGTCACCTGCGTTGCTGAAACACAAAAGGGCGCCACTCGGCGCCCTTTAACTTTGGAGGCTTCGAATTTCAGATGCCCAGAAGTTTCGCGTAGTCCTTGAGGAGTTTGTCCGCGAGCCGATCCGAGTTCTCTTCGCTGGTCGTGAGACGGATCTTCACGAAATTCGCCTTGCGCACCGTAATGAACACGTAGGAAGCGCGCGTCCGCTGCTGTTGTGTGATGGTGAGGTGCGCTTTGGCAAATCCGTTGGATTCGGAAGTGTCGACGAGCTTGGCGTCATCGTAACCTCCGGCCTCGACGCTGGAGGAGATTTCCTTGAGCGCCGATTGAAGTTCGTTCATGGCTGCCTTGCGTGGGGCCGCTGACGCAAGGTCTTTGTTGCCGTCATAGACGTAAATGTCAGCCCAGGTCCGGGAATTGCCATACCTGACGCTGAACCCCCATTGAGAGCTGTGAAAATCGGTCTTCCCAAGGCGGGGCAGGCCGGCGAGCTGCGGGGGGAACGGATAGCCGTTGATTTCCGTGACCGTGGCTGGGATGGCGCTTTTCGTCGGTTGCGCGAGGGTCGGAGAAACCAAGGCGCCGAGGAGGGTGAGAGCTATATAGAGGCTCAGAAAATGAGCTGCGCTCGAAAGTCGTCCCATGAAAGTCTCCCACCGCTTTGCAGCGATGTATCATAGTCATGGGAGGAGGCCTGTCCAGAAGGCGCCCGATGCAAACTCAGCCCAGAACCACATAGCTGCTGGCAACGGCCGCCGGGGTCAGAACGGCGACGGCGGTGGCGACGACGAGAGCAAGACGAACCAACATGGCAAATCTCCTTAACCATTCGTTAGGATGGTTATAGAGGCTTCTGCAATCGTGGCCGTGCGCTGGCGCACGGCTATAGATTCTAGAGGGCCTTGCTCATCTGGGCGGCGAAGGACTTCGCGGCCGCTTCTGTCTGCGCGCCTTTGGGGGCCTTGCACTGGATTCCGACCAGGCGTTCGCCGATTGCGGTGGCGAACACATAAATATCCGTGATCTCGCCGGCATACTCAGTCGCGATATGGGCCGTTGCAACCTGACCGGTCATGCCGGGAACCTCGGTGACAGCCTCTTTGACCAGCTTGGGATTCATGGCTGAATTGCTCATGATGTCGAGCGCCGTCACGAACTCGGCTCGGCCTTTCGCCAACGCATCCTTGTCGGCGCTGGGCATCGAGCCCTTGTCATAGATCATCACGACCGCTTCGCCCTTGGCGCCGCCATCATATCCCGCAACAAGTGCCTTCTTCCCATTGGGGGATATCTGCCACGCGCCCGAATAGGTGAGGCCTCCGACATCCTTGGGCAGGGTGAGGCCGTAGGTGGTGACCGTCTGCGCAACGGCGACTGATGCGAAGAGGCTGAAAGCGGCCAAGCCTGTTGCGGCAAGCAGCGAGCGTCTGGGGAAGGTGGTCATGCGGCAATTCCGGATCATGCGAGGTTTCGCTTACGTTATAATGGTATAATTGACGATACGGAAGAGGTCTCGGCCGTTACCGCTCGCTCGCAGGCTCGATAGTGAGGTTGCGCTTCGTGCCCGAGGAGAGGGAATCGTAAACCCTATGACAGCGCCCTGAAGGCGGTGATGGTTTCCGCCAGATGGATGGGAGAGCGTGTCCCAGTGATGATGACGCCGTGATTCATGCGGTCGGAGATGAACTGAAGAGCCTCTCGCAGCGCATTCATTTTCCGGTCTCCGTTTTGGATCGCGACCGCACCCATCGCCAATGGGCGATTAATGATCGGAGTGATGCCCGAGTTGTATAACTCCTCGAAGGAATTCTCGAAGCTCACGCTCTGCAGGTTGAAGGGAAGCTGAATGTGGGAGAAGAGGCCGGTTCTGCAGGCAAACACAAGATCGTCGCTGCTGCTGACGCTGGCTCCAAACTGCGCAATGCCGAGAGTTTTTGCGTAGTCGATTGCGCGCTCCACATCGCTCGACTTCAACGCCTCGGTTGTCGCCTTGTGTATCTGTAGGATGTCGATAGTTCCGAGCAGGCCCATGCTTTTGTCGACGCTACGGCACAGCGCGTCATAAGAATGATCGACATAGGTCGTGGCCGATTCTGAGATCCAATGCTCCCCCGCCTTTGTCGCGATGGTGATATCCCCGCCCGCAGCGCCGGTTGTCGAGAGATAGCGCCCTAGCAAACGCTCACTCTCGCCATAGGCCGGGGCCGTATCGAAGAAGCTGATGCCGAGATCGACTGCATTGCCGATCAGTGAAATAGCTTCGTCGGCGGAAGGCGGTTGCCCTTTATGGACGCCCCATTCGCGCCCTATCGACATCAACCCAAGCCCCAATGTGATGTTCTTGTGCGTAATGGGCATGCTCAGCTCTTTGGATGGAAATCGGTTTGCCGTTGAATGCCCGTTTGCTCGAAGATGCTCTTGCCAAAGATGACCTCGCCGACGCCGATGCGCAGCTTTCGCGCAGGCCCATGGCCTTTGAGCACGGCAGCCCGTTCATCCGGGTCGTGATGGGTGAAGTCCTCTCCATCGGCGAGGATGCAATCGACGACGGAGATCTGCCCGAGAATCTGGCTTCCCGTTCCCAGATGGCTCACGCCGTAAACACTGGCACCGGACGCATAGCGGCCTCGATCCCCGATCGTGATCTTCGCGCCGGGGCGGTCGGCCTTTGCCGTGAAGCCGCCATCGCCGAACGTGTTGCCGTTGCCGATCGAAATCGCGCCGCCGCAGGCATCGATCATCGTCATCGCGTGGAAGAGGTTGCGGTCTCCAACCTCACAGCTTGAATCCTCGCTGCATCGTATCGTCGTGCAAGGGTAAAAGATGTTTCCCGAGCCGATACGGGCATGGCGTGAGATCAGGGTGGAGTACGGGTCGTAGATGGTGTTCCGATCACAGAGGGACAGCGTTTCTTCGATCGTCAGGAAGCCGTCACGCCGGCGAATTTCATCGATGATGGCTGTCATTGTTAGCCTTTCGAAATTGAACGAGATCGCTCATGTCCACCACGGATCGTCTGAGAGCGTGTCCTGACAAGCCCGAAAACCTAATCAGTTGCAACATTGCAACAACGGATTGTGCACGGTGTAAAGAGGAAAGGCGGTTCGTGCCGGGGCCGCTTGCCCTTCAGCCTATCTCAAGCTACGCCTTGAAACCATGACACGCACCGCCC
The DNA here is from genome assembly GCA_041913065.1 of Microvirga sp. Lineage (GTDB taxonomy): Bacteria > Pseudomonadota > Alphaproteobacteria > Rhizobiales > Beijerinckiaceae > Microvirga. The sequence goes on from JAYSGD010000004.1 coordinate 13,896, forward strand.
TCTATACCGGCAGCTTCGACCCTGTCACGAACGGCCACCTGGACGTCCTGCGCCAGGCCTGCCGCGTGGCTGAGCGAATCGTCGTGGCCATCGGCGTCCATTCCTCGAAGGCACCCATCTTCAGCCCCGAGGAGCGGGCCGAGATGCTGCGCGAAACCTGCGGGCCGGTTCTGACGGCGGAAGGGGTCGAGCTCGAGGTTGCCACCTTCAACGATCTCGCCGTTACAGCCGCCCGGCGCCACGGCGCGACCTTGATCATCCGCGGCCTGCGGGACGGCACGGACCTCGACTACGAAATGCAGATGGCCTCCATGAACGCCACCATGGCGCCTGAGGTCCAGACGGTTTTCTTCCCCGCTTCGCCCCTGGTCCGCCCCATCACCGCCACGCTTGTGCGCCAGATCGCAGGGATGGGGGGCGACGTTTCGGCGTTCGTGCCAGGCCTTGTCGCCGAGCGTTTGAAAGCCAAATTCACGCGGCAATAAAGTTTCTGAAATCAACAGGAGATCTCGACCCATGAAGCGTCTGCTCGTAGCCTCCGCGCTCGTGCTCGCCGGCCTTGCTCCGGCCTTTGCCCAGCCGGCCACTGATCCGCAGAACACCGTCTTCCTCGACACCAAGGACGGCCGCATCACTATCCGCCTGCGTCCGGATCTGGCGCCGAAGCACGTGGAGCAGATCAAGACGCTCACGAAGCAGGGCTTCTATAACGGCGTGGTGTTCCACCGGGTGATCGACGGCTTCATGGCCCAGACGGGCGATCCGACCGGCACCGGCACCGGCAAGTCGAACCTGCCGAACATTCCGGCCGAGTTCACCGGCACCCAGTATAAGCGCGGTTCGGTGGGCATGGCCCGCTCGCAGAGCCCGGATTCGGCCAACAGCCAGTTCTTCATCTGCTATGAAGGCTGTGGCCCGCTGACCGGCCAGTACACGCTCTTCGGCGAGGTCGTGTCCGGCATGGACGTGGCCGACAAGATCAAGAAGGGCAATGCCGCCGCCAACGGCATGGTCTCGAGCCCGGACAAGATCGTGAGGATGCAGCTCGCCGCCGACGCGAAGTAATGGCCTTCAGCCTCTCATACCCAGCGCGGCGAGCCATCGCCGCGCTTCTGCTTTTGCTGGCCGGGGCCTCGCCGGTGGCGGCGCAAGGGCTTTCGCCCTTCGACGATCCGGATGATCCGGATGAGAGGCAGGAACAGCTGGAGCCGCCTTTGAGCCTGCCCGAGGGGCTTGGCGCGACCATCCGGCCCAATCCTGAGGCTCGGTCCGTTTCTCGGGTGAACAGCATCGCCGATGTCTTCGCCGCCATCCAGGCCTGCTGGCGGCCGCCGGCGGGAAGCGGCTACTCGGGGCAGGAGATTACGCTGCGCATGAGCTTCAAGCGCAACGGCGAGGTGCTCGGGCAGCCGCGCATCACCTATTACAAGGCAGGGACCGTGGCGGATCAGCGCGAGCCTTTCACGCGTTCCGTGCGTGAGGCTTTCACGCGCTGCACGCCTTTGCCTGTAACGGAAAGTTTGGGACGCGCCATCGCCGGCCGCATCTTCACCTTCCGTTTCATCGATGCTCGGCCTATGTGAATGAGCAGGACGCCGATTTAGACAAATATGACGCCAGGATAGGAGAATCTGATGGCAGATCCGGAAAATACCCTCATCATGGAAACCACCAAGGGCCGCGTGGTCATCGAACTGCGCCCCGACCTCGCGCCCGGCCATGTGGAGCGCATCAAGACCCTCGCCCGCAAGGGCTTCTATGACGGCATCGCGTTCCACCGCGTGATCGAGGGCTTCATGGCCCAGACCGGCTGCCCCCAGGGAACCGGCACCGGCGGCTCCGACCTGCCTGACCTGAAGGCAGAGTTCAATGCCGAGCCCCACGTGCGCGGCACCTGCTCGATGGCGCGGACGAACTTCCCGCACTCCGCCAACTCGCAGTTCTTCATCTGCTTCGACGATGCCCGCTTCCTCGACAAGCAGTACACCGTGTGGGGCAAGGTGACCGAGGGCATGGACAACGTGGACAAGATCAAGCGCGGCGAGCCCGTGAAGGATCCGGACCGCATCGTTTCCCTGAAGGTCGCGGCTGACGCGGCTTAAGCCTCTCAAACTGCACAATCGCGTCATGGCCGGACTTGATCCGGCCATCCACGTCTCAAGCCGGTCAGAAGGCGTGGATACCCGGGACAAGCCCGGGCATGACGCGTGGATGAACAATCTTCATGCGCGTCGACCTATTCGACTTCGAACTCCCTGAGGAAAACATCGCGCTCCGCCCTGTGGAGCCGCGCGATGCCGCGCGCATGCTCGTGGTCAGGCCGGACGCCGCTTTCGAGGACCTTGTAGTCCGCGACCTGCCTGATCTTCTGGAACCCGGCGATGTGCTGGTGCTCAACAACACCAAGGTCATTCCGTCCAGGCTCTATGGCCTGCGCGTGCGCGAGGAGACGGCGGCGCGCGTGGAGATCATGCTGCACAAGCGCGAAGGTGCCGACCGCTGGCGGGCTTTCGCGCGTCCGGCGAAGAAGCTCAGTGTAGGCGACCGCATCCGCTTCGGCGAGGATTCCGAAAGCACCGCCTGCGAACTCGTTCGCCTCGATGCGGAAGTCATCGAGAAAGGCGAGGGCGGCGACGTGGCCCTGCGCTTCTCCTTCTCCGGCCCGTTCCTCGACGAGGCTATCGCCCGTCTCGGAGAGCTGCCGCTGCCGCCATATATTGCAGGCAAGCGGGCGACGGATGACAAGGATCGTACCGACTATCAAACCGTCTATGCGCAGGACGAGGGCGCCGTTGCGGCCCCGACCGCTGGCCTGCACTTCACCGACGATCTCTTCCGTCGCCTGGACGAGCGCGGCATCTCCCGCCGGTTCGTGACGCTCCATGTGGGAGCGGGCACCTTCCTGCCGGTGAAGGCCGACGACACCACCGAACACCGGATGCATGCGGAGTGGGGCACCGTCACCGAGGAGACCGCGCGGGCGCTCAACGAGGCGCGGGCGCGGGGAGGGCGGATCGTGGCTGTCGGAACGACCTCGTTGCGCCTGCTCGAAAGCGCCGCCCGCGATGATGGGACAATTGCTCCGTTTTCCGGCGATACCGCGATCTTCATCACGCCCGGCTACCGCTTCAAGGCGGTGGACGTTCTCATGACCAATTTCCACTTGCCGCGCTCGACCCTGTTCATGCTGGTTTCCGCCTTCGCAGGTCTGGATTGCATGCGCGCTGCCTATGCTCACGCCATTGAAACGGGCTATCGCTTCTATTCCTACGGCGATGCGAGTTTGCTGTTTCGGCGTTAAACCTCCATCTCAGCTCTTCCTGCAGGCAATGGCCCAGGGCGACCTCATGAGGAACGAATGACCAACGAGAGCTTCACCTTTACCGTCAGCAAGACCGACGGCATGGCGCGCACCGGCGAGATCCGGATGCCGCGCGGGGTCATTCGCACGCCGGCCTTCATGCCTGTGGGAACCGCTGCAACCGTCAAGGCCATGTATCCCGATCAGGTGAAGGCTTTGGGCGCGGATGTGGTGCTCGGCAATACCTACCACCTCATGCTTCGGCCCAGCGCCGAACGGGTCGCCAAGCTTGGCGGTCTGCACAAGTTCATGAACTGGCCCTATCCGATCCTGACCGATTCCGGCGGCTTCCAGGTGATGTCGCTCTCGGCGCTGCGCAAGGTCGATGAGACGGGCGTGACCTTCCAATCCCATATCGACGGCTCGAAGCATTTCATGTCGCCGGAGCGCTCCATCGAGATCCAGGGGCTTCTGGGCTCCGATATCCAGATGCAGCTCGACGAATGCGTGCGCCTGCCATGCTCCGACGAGGAGGCCGAGCGGGCCATGCGCCTGTCCCTGCGCTGGGCCGAGCGCTGTCGCATCGCCTTCGGAGAGCAGCCGGGCAAGGCCATGTTCGGTATCGTCCAGGGCGGGGCCGTGGAGCGCTTGCGCATCGAGAGCGCGCGGGAACTCGCCGCCCTCGACCTCAAGGGCTACGCCATCGGCGGCCTCGCGGTGGGCGAGCCGCAGGATGTGATGCTGCGCATGATCGAGACCGTCGAGCCGCACATGCCCAAGGAAAAGCCGCGCTACCTCATGGGCGTAGGCACCCCGGACGACATCGTCGAGGCGGTCCGTCGGGGCGTGGACATGTTCGACTGCGTCATGCCGACGCGTGCCGGGCGCCATGGGCAGGTCTTCACCCGTTTCGGGCGCATGAACCTGCGCAACGCCAAGTTCGCCGAGGATACCCGGCCCCTCGACGAGGCCTCGAAATGCACGGCCTCGAACACCTATTCGAGAGCTTATCTGCACCATCTTGTCCGCTCCAACGAGATTCTGGGCATGATGCTGCTCACGTGGAACAACCTGGCCTATTACCAGGACCTCATGGCGGGCCTGCGCAAGGCGATCGCCGAGGGACGGCTCGAGGATTACATCGGCGAGGTCAAGGAAGGCTGGGCTCAAGGCGAGCGCGACAGCAAGCCCGAGATCGGCCACCATGCGGACAACATCGCGATGCCGGCCGAGGGATAACCTCTCAATTCGGCGTTATTCGCCGAGAGTTGAGGATTTCGTCTCTGAAACGGGGCTTTTCGATTGACCCACCGGCCAAGAGCCCCTATTTCGGGCTCACCTCTGGGGGCGGGTAGCTCAGTGGTAGAGCATTCGACTTTTAATCGAATGGTCGTGGGTTCGAACCCCACCCCGCTCACCACCTTCTCCACATGACATCGCGGCATATTGAGACGTGCTTCAGAAACGCATGCTGAGGCCGAGCACCGGCCCATGTTGCACCATGTCGAACTCGTAGCGCCTCAAGCCCTCGCCCTGAGCGTAATCGACCGAGAGCGCCCGGTAGCCGATGATCCCAGAGAAGGTGATGCCCTGATAGGTGCCGAGTTCGAAGCCGTAACCGCCGATGGCCTGCCAAGAGAACTCGCTTCCAACGCCGAAACCGCCGATATCGCCGCGCAGGAAGAGCTCATGTCCTGCCGCCACCGTATAGCGCACACGCGCGCCGAGCACCGGATCCAGCCAATCGACGGAGCCGGATTTGGCGAGAGCCCGGGCACCCTCGATCTGCAGGTCCCTGGTGTTGACGGTGCCCGCGAGATCGAATGAGAGGTCCGCTTCCTGATACCAGTAGCGGGCGCCACCGAGGATATCGAAGGCCACCGGTCCTGACCGCGCCACCTCGTAGGCCGCGCCGAATTCCGCGATGGCCATCTCGATATCAAGCTTGACGGAAGTGCCGATCGTCGCAGTCACGCCCGGCGCAGGATTGCGGCTTCGGACATTGCTGTTCTCGACCCCGACCTTGCTCCAGACCAGGTCGCTGTAGAGGGCAAGCGGACCATGGCGGGCCTCGAAGGTGCCCATGAGAGCCACGAGCGTGTCGCTCTTCTCCACGATGTCGATGAAGCTTGCATCGACCTTCACCGAGCGCCCCCGCTCTGTCTGCGTGCCGTCGAGAGAGGTGAGCCAGCCGTAGGGGGTGAACCGGAAGCTCCAGGCAGGTGCCAGACCCGGCGCTTCGATGAGCGGCGGGGCGGGGGCCAGATCGGCGGCTTGCGCCGCCCATGACCCTGTGAGGATCAATGCCGCCAGCAACCCACCGGACAGCCAAGGCATACGATAGCTCATCGGACTTCCCCGTCTCGCACCCGTTGCGGAGATATTTGATCCCGGTTTGCGGCCAAGGTCCAGCCGGAAAATCCCGCCTGGACCCTTGGATTTCGCTTTCGTTCCCGCGCCTCACTGAGCAGCGAATTCCGGCAGGGCCGTCGTCCTGGTGATCGGCGGCGGGTTCCAGCGGCCGACGAGAACCTCCGCCTTAGGCGCATAGAGCCGCATCGTGAGGTTGAACGGGCCCTTCGGCGCGGGCAGCCAGTTCGCTTCCTTGTCCTTCCCTGGACTTTCGTTCTGGACGTAGAGGGTCAGCGAGCCGTCGGGATCATGCTGAAACGGCATCCAGCTGCTGAGGGCGAAGCGATTGAGCGGGTTCGCCACCTGGAAGCCTTGCATGTCGTAGAGCGTCACCGACCAGAACGCTGACACGGGCGGCAGCGCATTCGCCTCGAAATGAAGCGTATAGCGGTTTGTCCCGTCCAGGGGCCTACCGGCATCGTCGCCGAGGCTCAAGGGATAGATCGCATCGTCCGGCAGGTTTGCGCCGAGGCCTGCCTGCGCGACGATGGCGCGTTTGAGATAGTAATTCCCATAGACGCCCATGGTGTCGGTGTTCATCGACCAATGGTTGGCGACGCGGGCCATCGTGGGCGTCTTCCACTCCATCAGTCTCAGGGCGGTCTTGGGTGCGCCGTCGATGGCTTTTTTGACATTCGGGTCGAGCTTCGAGGTATCGAACTCCTTGCCGGCTTCGAACCCGATCCGCTTCAGGCGGGCGATGATGGGCTGGTCGGTAACATGCGGCGGATGCATCTTGAGCAGCTCGGCCGCGTAGGCGAAGAACCTGTCGCCCGCCATCGTATCCACCTGAACCTTCGGCGGCGTCTTCACATCGACGCTCGGATCGATCCTGGCCTCGACAGGCTTTGATGTCTTGCCCCATTCCGACAGGGGGGTGAGCTTGTAGCCGGCCTGCACTTTGTGCACAGCCTCGTAATCCGCAGGCCCATCGGTCTTGGTGCGTCCGATGATCCAGACAAACGGCGTCGGGGCGTCGATCCGCGTGACGCCGTCGGGATTTGTGCCGCTCCAGCCGGGCGGAACGAGCAGGAAGTTGGCCGCCTGCGTGCCGGTTGTCCGCCATCCGGGCGATGCGAAGACATCGGTCCACATGTCGAGCATCGGCAACAGATAGTAGCGATCATTCGTATCCGGCGCGGACACCACCATCGGTTCCTTCGTCAGGTCCACCCAGGCGCTAGAATAGAGAGTATCGAAATTGGGGCGAACGACGGCTTTCATTTCAGCCGTCGGGAAGGCTGGAATATTGACGAAGGTGTTCATTGGCCCGCCGATGCCGCCATTTTCAGGCGGCGTGTTCACGAGCTGCTTGCGGGTCACGTCCATCGTGACGAGAGGATAAAAGTAGAGATAGGCCTCGGTGGCGATGGCGCGCGCCTCCGCCTCGGTGATCCCCTGCGACCGTGCGGTCGTCGCAAAACCGAAAGTCGCTGATGCCAAGCCCATTGCAATCATGGTGCGGGCTGCGACGCGCCGTCCTTGTGCACCGACGGATTGCGCTCCGTCGCTGAGAACGTTCCTCATGATGTCCTCCCTCATTCGGCAGGGGATGCTGGCGTGATGCCGGTCACCTGCGCCGATGGTTCCTCACTGAGCCAACGATAGAGAATCCCGCCGAGCACTCCGCCGATCAGCGGCGCGAGCCAGAACATCCAGAGCTGCGCCAAGGCCCAGCCGCCCGCGAACAGGGCGGGGCCGGTGCTGCGGGCTGGGTTGACCGAAGTGTTGGTGATGGGGATGCCGACGAGGTGGATGAGGGTAAGCCCAAGACCGATGGCGATGGGCGCGAAGCCTACCGGCGCCTTACCGTGAGTTGCGCCCATGATGATGAAGAGGAACATCATCGTGAGTACGACTTCGGCGACAAAGCCGGAGATCATGCTGTATCCGCCGGGTGAATGCGCGCCATAGCCATTCGCCGCGAACCCCTTGGCAGGATCGAAACCCGCCGCACCGGAGGCGATGAGATAGAGCACGAAGGCCGCGATGACGGCCCCGATCACTTGCGACACGACATAAGGGGCGATGTCGCTCCTCGGGAAGCGCCCGCCCGCCGCCAGGCCGACCGTTACCGCGGGATTGAGGTGGCAGCCTGAGATATGCCCGATGGCATAGGCCATGGTCAGCACCGTCAAGCCGAAGGCGAGCGACACGCCGAGCAACCCGATGCCAACATCGGGAAAAGCGGCGGCGATGACCGCACTGCCGCAGCCGGCAAACGTGAGCCAGAATGTGCCGATGGCTTCGGCGGCGCATTTGTGGAGGTTTTGGCTATTGTGGAGATCCATGGGTTTCCTCCTGCCGTATGAGGTGGCTTCCGCTCTCCTTGACCGTGTCGCCGCTATCCGCGGCCTGGCCGTTTTGTTCGCGCAGCCGAAGGCGGCGTCATCCAGCCGTGGGATGCCGCTCTCGGTATGGAAAGTGTGTTATCGGCCGAATGCAAAAGCCATTAGGAGAAATCCTCGAAATAGTCAGGATAAACCCTGAAGCTGTCCCTGCATCCAAGCGGAGAGCCGGCACTGCCTGGTCGGATGTGCCAGCATCCGCACGACAGTCTTGATCTGTTACGCAATTCGCAACAAGCTAGGCCTGTTTCAGAGTGGAGCGTTTCTGCGATGCCGGGGCGCATGAAGAACACCAAGTTGACTGGCCTGATCGGCGGCGTGGTCATGCTGCTCGGCATCTCAATGGGATTCATGCCTGCGCATGCCCAGTCTGGCGCGCCCCCAAATCCTCCTCCCGCGCAAGTTCAGCAGTTGCTGCAGCTCATGCAGGATCCCATCGTGCGCACATGGATGGAGGACCAGCAGAAGGTTCCGGCCCCACCCGCGCCCGTCGGGCCGGATACGGCTTCGGGCGTGATGACGCAGCGCGTCGCTGGCCTTCATGCCCATCTCGCAGCTCTTGCCGCAGCCGTGCCTCGTTTGCCGGATGAGTTCCGAAATGCCAGCCTTCGACTGATCGCCGAACTGCAGGGACGCAGGATGGTCGCCGTGCTCATACTCATCGGCGGCTTCCTGGCCCTGGGGGCTGGGACCGAATGGCTTTTCCGATACCTGAGCACCGGTTTGCGGCTTCGCGCGCTGTCGCAGCCTGTAGGGACCGTGCGGGGAAGGCTGCGTCTCCTGGTCCTGCGTCTTGCATTCGATGCACTCGGTGTTCTGATCTTCGCGGCCGGCAGCATCGGTGCCTTCCTCGCTTTCGACTGGCCGCCGCTACTGCAGCACGTCGTGATCGCCTATCTCGCCGCTGTCGTATCATTGCGGCTGGTTCTGGTGGCAGGGAGGTTCCTGCTTGCGCCCCACAGCGACACGCCTCAGGACATCGAGCGCTTCCGCCTGATTCCGATGAGCACCGACGCGGCGCGTTTCTGGCAGCGGCGCCTGGCGCTGTTTGTCGGTTGGTTCGCTTTTGGGTGGGCGAGCGTCGAAGTGCTGTGGCTTCTGGGTTTCTCACGTGAGGCGCGGCAGGTCATGGCCTATGCGCTCGGCCTAGGGCTCCTGGCGATCGCCATTCATACCGTCTGGACGCGGCCCAGGCCTGCAGCTGAGCGGGACATTCACGCACGAAAAACGGACAACTATGCGCTTCGGGCGGGGCTGCTTTCGCTGTTCTTCGTGCTGCTGTGGAGCCTATGGGTCGCGGGGCTCACGGGGTTGTTCTGGCTCGGAACCATCGCTCTTCTGCTTCCATGGATACTATCAGGTATCGAGGCCGCAAGCCGCGAGGCCGCACGCCCAATGGATGGGTCTTCTGTCGGAGAAACCAGCCTGATGACGGTGTATCTCAGCCGGGGATTGCGGGCGCTCCTGATCGCCGGCGCCGTGCTGCTCCTGGCCCATGTCTGGAATGTCGACCTCGTGGAAATGACGAGCCGCGACACGCTGCTGACCCGTCTGGTGCGAGGCGCGCTGAGCAGCGTCGTCATCTTCCTCGTCGCCGATCTGATCTGGCAGGTGCTGAAGACATTGATCGACCGCCGGCTTGCTCTGGCCGAAGCGGTCGCGACGGATAACGGCGCAGCCGCGTCGCGTCGGGCGCGATTGCGCACATTGCTGCCGATCTTCCGCAATGTGCTTTTCGCGGTGCTGGCTGTCGTGGCCTTGCTGATGATGCTCTCCGCGCTCGGTGTCGAGATCGGTCCGCTGATCGCCGGCGCAGGTGTCGTCGGCGTCGCCGTCGGTTTCGGCGCGCAGACATTGGTGAAAGATGTCATCAGCGGCGTCTTCTACCTTCTCGACGATGCCTTCCGGGTCGGGGAATACATCCAGAGCGGCAGCTACAAGGGTACGGTCGAGTCATTCTCCCTGCGATCGGTCAAGCTGCGTCATCATCGAGGTCCTGTTTACACGGTGCCATTCGGAGAGCTCGGCGCGGTGCAGAACATGAGCCGCGACTGGGTGATCGACAAGTTCCAGATCAACGTCACCTACGACACCGATCTCGAGAAGGCCCGCAAGCTCATCAAAAAGATCGGACAGGACATGGCGGCAGAGCCTGAATTCGCCGCCAACATCATCGAGCCGCTGAAGATGCAGGGCGTCGAGCAGTTCGGAGATTTCGCGATCCAGATCCGCATGAAGATGACGACGCGGCCCGGCGAGCAATTCGTGATCCGCCGCAAGGCCCTTGCGCGCATCAAGCAGGCTTTCGACGATAACGAGATCAAGTTCGCCCTGCCGACCGTGCAGGTGGCCGGAGGCGGGGATGCAGGCCCAGCCGTTGCCCAGGAAGGTCTTCAACTCGTCAAGCCCGCAGGCGCTGCCGAATAGGCCTTGCCTCTAAAACTGTCATCAAACTGTCATAGAAACTTCACTGTTTTTGCCGCTCTTTGGCTGCTACCGAGACGGCTCCACATCAGAGAGAGTACTCAATGGCGAAGAAGTCCAAGATCGACGGGGAAGAGCTGACCCTCATCGCGAAAGCGATCCGTCGTGGAGAAAAGCTGGAACGGACGCTGACCAAGCTGACCAGACTCAATGAGCCTCAATCTCACGCCGAGACCTTCCTGAAGGCCGTACAGAAGGGCCTGGAGACACTCCGGAAGGAGCCGTCGGCTTCCGAGAAAGAAGGGAAGCCCTCGAAGAAGAAGGCCAAGGCATCTGAGAAGGCAGAACCCGAAGAAGCCAAGGCTGCTCCAGTCGCTGCGAAGCGCGCCCGGAAACCCAGAAAGCCGGATCTTGCCCCCGCGACCGACGCTCAGGCGAATTAATTCCTCAAACGCTGTAACTGCATTTGCCAGCCGCACTCCAAGATAGGGAGAGGGGCTGGCCATTATGTCCGAACGTACCCTGGATCTTTCCGCACGAGGCGAAGTCTTATCGTAAGTTCGCTTGCCTCCCAGCAATTCGTGCGAAAACGCACACCCCGTTCAAAGCCTTATCAACGGATTCATTCAAATGATTGATTTAATCATTCATTTGGATTAACTGACGTTGCGTGAGGTGGACGATGACGACACTGCAACCCAAGGCGGTCCGAGGCGACCTGACCCGTGAGAAGCTTCTAACCGCGTCCATCGACGTGTTCGGCCACTACGGCTTCGATGGTGCCACAACTCGGATGCTGACGGACGCCGCAGGCGTGAACCAGCAGGCCATTCCGTATTATTTCGGCAGTAAGGAAGGTCTCTATATCGCAACGGCGGAGTTCATCGCCGAGCAGATCGGCGTCCATGTGTCCCCCATGCGGGACAGGGTGAGACGACGGTTTCGTGAGGCGGATGAGGGCGGTCCGCTTGTCGATGAGACCGAGGCGCGCGCCTTGCTCTCTCAGATCGTCGAGACCGTAGCCGCTCTGTTCGTGAGCGAGCAGTCGGAGCCCTGGGCCCGCTTCATCATCCGCGAGCAGATGTATCCGACGGAAGCATTCCGGCGCATCTACGATGCCATCATGAGCCCGATGTTCGATGTGGCAGGCCGCTTGGTCGGTATCCTGCTTCGCGACGATCCGTCGTCCGAGCATATCCGGCTGCGCACACTTTCGCTTCTCGGCAGCATATTGGTATTCCGCATGGCCCGTGCCGCGGTCATGGCCAAGCTTGGGTGGGAATCCATCGGTCCGGACCAACTCTCCGCCATCCAGGCGCATGCTCGCGAGCTTGTCGCCGCGATCGGCCAGGAAGGTGCCGTCTCATGAACGGAAAGAAGATCGTGGCAGTCGCATTGCCTCTGCTCATCCTTGGCGGAGGCGCCGCATGGTGGCTCAACGTGCCGATCCGCCTCGGTTGGATTGAGGCGCGTCACGACAACAGGACGCTCTACGGCAACGTCGATATCCGGCAGGTCCAGATTGGATTTCGCGTCCAGGGGCGTATCGCCGAGGTCAAGGTGGATGAGGGCGAAACCGTCAAGGCGGGCGACCTGATCGCCCTGCTGGATGCGAAGCCTTACAGGGATGCCGTCACGGCTGCCGAGGCACAGGTTCAATCCCTGCGCTCGACCCTGCAGAAGCTCGAGGCTGGACCGCGTGAGGCCGAGATCGCCGGGTCGCGGGCCTTGCTCGCGGAAAGCCAGGCCGCATTGCAGAATGCCGAGTTGGCATTCGACAGAGCCGAGCGGCTGCGCCCGAGCGGAGCCGTCTCGCAGGCAAGCCTCGATCAGGCCAGGGCATCACGCGATATGGCGCGCGCCAGGGTGCAGTCGGCCCAAGAGGCTCTGAGGCTGCTGGAGGAGGGCACGCGCCGTGAAGAGATCGAGGTTGCGAGAGCCAACCTGCTGGCCGCCGAGGCCAGCCTTGCTTCCAGCCGGACTTCTCTCGGGGATACCGAACTGCACGCGCCGTCCGATGGGGTCGTTCTATCTCGCGTGAGAGAGCCCGGGGCCATCGTGTCACCGAGCGATATCGTTTACGCCATCTCGCTGACGAACGACGTCTGGGTGCGCGCTTATATCGGGGAGCCCGATCTGGGCCGCATCCATCCCGGGATGATCGTGGACGTTACGAGCGATACCGCTCCCGACAAGGCCTACAAGGGGCGCATCGGCTTCATCTCGCCTGTTGCGGAGTTCACGCCGAAATCCGTCGAGACGCCCGACCTGCGAACCGACCTCGTCTATCGCCTGCGCGTGATCATCGACCAACCCGACACGGCCTTGCGTCAGGGCATGCCGGTGACGATCCGATTGCCTGAAGCGACTGCAACGGCGCGGACCGAGTAGCGACGCGTGGGATCGAAAGGATGGACGCCGTGACCGGAAACCCGACATCCTCCGTTGAAGACAAGACCGCCATCATCCAGCTCAAGGATGTTACCAAACGTTTCGCCTCTGCGCCTCCCGCGCTCGACGGCGTATCCGGCACGATCCGAAGAGGCGAGATCACGGGTCTTGTCGGTCCTGACGGCGCAGGCAAGACGACGCTGATCCGCCTGATGACCGGCCTCATGGTGCCGGAAGCGGGATCGATCTCCGTGCTCGGTTTCGGTACCGTCAAGCAAGCCGCCGATATCCAGGCCGCCATCGGCTACATGCCTCAGCGCTTCGGTCTCTATGAAGACCTGACGATTCAGGAGAACCTCGATCTCTATGCCGATTTGCGCGGATTGCCCAAGGCCGAGCGTCCGGCGGTGTTCGACGAACTCCTGACCTTCACCGATCTCAAACGGTTCACGGCCCGGCTGGCGGGCAAGCTGTCCGGCGGGATGAAGCAGAAGCTTGGGCTGGCCTGCGCGCTTCTCAAGAAACCGCAACTGCTTTTACTCGATGAGCCGGGTGTTGGAGTCGATCCGATTTCGCGGCGCGAACTTTGGGAGATGGTCGAAAACCTCACCGAGGACGGAATCGGCGTCGTGTGGTCGACCGCCTATCTCGATGAAGCAGAGGCATGCGACCGAGTTTTCCTGCTCAATCAGGGAAAGCTTCTCTTCGCAGGCAGGCCCGCCGACATGACCTCTCGCGTCGCTGGCCGTGTTTTCCGTCTGACTGGAACAACAGGGCGCCGGCGCCAGGTTCTTGCAAAGGCGTTGAGCGAGGACGGCGTCGTCGATGGCGTGATACAGGGCGAGTCGATCAGGCTTGTCATGAAACCGCACCTAACCCCTTCAGTCGCTATTCTGGCGGATGGAGGGTCTGACGCAAGGATCGAAGAGGCAGCCCCAAGGTTCGAGGATGCCTTCGTGGACATGCTGGGCGGCGGACCGGGCGGATACTCCAAGCTGGCGGCGGAGGCGCGTGCCCTGCCTTCCCAGGGCGACAGGCCTGTCATAGAAGCACATGGCCTGACGAAACGCTTCGGCGACTTCACGGCATCCGACGACATCACTTTCGACATTCCGCGCGGCCAGATATTCGGCTTGCTCGGCCCTAATGGGGCCGGCAAGTCCACGACCTTCAAGATGCTCTGCGGTCTGCTGAAGCCGACGGAAGGCGAGGGAAGGGTGGCGGGCTTCGATCTGCGACGGGATGGAGCGCAGGCTCGCAATACCCTCGGCTACATGGCGCAGAAGTTCTCGCTCTATGGCGATCTCAGCGTTGGTCAGAATCTTGATTTCTTTGCCGGTGTCTATGGATTGTCCAGACAGCGCAAGCGTGAGCGTATCGCGCTGATGACGGAGATTTTCGACTTCAAGGCACGCGCGAACATGTCCGCCAAGGATTTGCCGCTCGGCCTTAAGCAGCGCTTGGCGCTTGCCTGCGCGGTCATGCACGAACCGCAGGTGCTCTTCCTCGACGAGCCGACATCCGGTGTCGATCCCATCACCCGCCGCGAATTTTGGACCCATATCAACGGCCTGGTCGAGAAGGGCGTTACCGTTCTCGTGACCACGCATTTCATGGACGAGGCGGAATATTGCGACCGCATCTCGCTCATCTATCGCGGTCGCTCGATTGCGCTTGGCTCTCCGGACGAGCTGAAGGCGAAGGTTGCCAATGCCGGCAATCCCGACCCAACGATGGAGGATGCCTTCATCGCACTCGTGGAAGCATCCGAGCGGAACGATGCAGACGAGAGGAGCGCCGCATGAGGGTTACCCATCACACCCGCAGGCTTGCCACTCTGATCCGCAAGGAGATTTTTCAGATCGTCCGAGATCCGAGCAGCATACTCATCACGCTCGTTCTGCCCGCGCTCCTGCTCTTCCTGTTCGGCTATGCGGTGTCTCTGGATACGGCGCGCACCCGCATCGGCCTCGTGGTCGAAGATGCCTCGCCGGTGACGGAGGATCTCGCGGCGAGCTTCCGGGCATCGCCTTATTTTTCCGTGACCTATGGACGGGACCGGCGACAGTTCGAGGATGACCTCGTTCTCGGGCGCGTGCGCGGTATCGTCGTCATCCCCGCGACCTTTGCCGCGGATTTCACCGCCGGGCGGGAGCCTGCTCTTCAGGTCATTGTCGATGGCTCCGAACCCAACAACGCCAATTTCGTCCAGAGCTATACCCAAGGCACCGTCTCCACCTGGGCGGCTTTACGCCTATCGGAAGGCGTCGGCCAGACCCCGCCGATCACGGTCGAGCAGCGTTTCTGGTTCAATCCGGAGCTGACGAGCCGCTTCTTCCTCGTGCCGGGTTCCATCGCCATCGTCATGACGCTGGTCGGCACATTGCTCACATCCCTCGTGATCGCGCGCGAGTGGGAGCGCGGGACGATGGAGGCTGTGATGGCAACGCCCGTCACGGCGGCGGAACTGCTGATCGGAAAGATCATCCCGTATTTCCTGCTCGGCCTGACGGCGATGACCCTCTGCCTGCTGCTCGCAATCTTCGTTTTCGATGTTCCGTTTCGAGGCTCTCTCATTGCGCTCTATGCCTTGTGCGCGACCTTTCTCATCCCCGCCCTGGGGCAGGGGCTCTTGATCTCGGCAGTAACGAAGAACCAGTTTCTGGCGTCCCAACTCGCTCTGATCACCGCCTTTCTGCCGGCCTTCCTCCTGTCCGGATTTCTCTTCGAGATCGATTCCATGCCCGTGGTGATTCAATGGATCACAGTGATCGTGCCGGCCCGATATCTCATCCCGAGCCTTCAGACGGTCTTCCTGGCGGGGGATATCTGGCCGATGTTCATGCGATCCATCGTGGTCATGCTGTTCATCGGAGCGATCCTGTTCACGCTCGCAGCGCGCAACATCCGCAAGAGGATCGCCTGATATGTGGTGGACACGTCTAAGGGCTCTGATCGTCAAGGAATTGCTGGCGGTTCTACGTGATCCCAAGGGGCGCATCGTCCTCATCGTGCCGCCGATCATTCAGCTGCTCGTCTTTTCCTATGCGGCAACGCTCGAAGTCCGCAACGTGGACATCATGGTGCTCAACCGGGATGCCGGTCGATGGGGGAATGAGCTGGTACAGCGGATCAAGGGCTCCCCGACCTTTCGCTCGGTTTCGTCCACGAATTCACCTGACGCGCTTCATGAGGCCATCGACCGGCAAACCGTGATCGCCGCCATCCAAATATCTCCGACCTTCTCGCGCGATGTTGAGGCCAAACATCCAACCGACGTGCAGATCATCCTCGACGGACGGCGTTCCAACGCGTCTCAGATCGTAGGTGGTTATCTCAACCAGATCGTGGCCAACTTGTCTGCCGATACGCCCGCCGGGCAGAAGAGTGCCTCCAAGGCGGTCACCGTCATGCCGCGAAACTGGTTCAATCCCAACTTGATCTACCAATGGTTCATGGTGCCGAACCTGATCGGCAGCATCGCGCTCCTGATCGGCCTCATCGTCACCGCCCTGTCCATCGCCCGCGAGCGGGAGATCGGCACCTTCGATCAGCTCATGGTATCTCCACTGAGAACCCACGAAATCCTGATAGGCAAGCTGCTCCCGCCGATGATGATCGGGCTCGTGCACATCACCGTCTATATTCTGGCGGCTGTTTTGGTGTTCGACATCCCGCTGAGGGGTTCCCTTGGGCTTCTTTATGGCAGCGCGATCTTCTTCATGGCGTCCATCGTCGGTCTCGGGTTGTTCATCTCCGCCCTTTCGATGACGCAGCAGCAGGCGATCCTCGGTGCGTTTCTCGTCCTGGTTCCAGCTATGCTGCTCTCAGGTTTCGCAACACCCATCGAGAACATGCCGGAATGGCTGCAGCCGGTCACGTATATCAACCCGTTACGCTACTTCCTCGTCATCGTGCGAGGCGTGTTTTTGAAAGACATCCCGACCGATGAGGTGGTTTCGCTCACGGTGCCTTTGGCGCTGATCGCGGTCGTGACTTTAGGGATGGCGGCGTGGCTTTTTCGTGCGCGGCTCGAGTAAAGGTGATATTGGGGCGAGAGAATGCACATTCCCCACACACAGTTCTCAAAGCTCCGCCGGTTTCAGCTCCATGTTATGAGCAGCCCATATGGCTGCCTGGGCGCGGTTGCCAACTCCGATCTTCTTGAGGATGGCTTTGACATGAACCTTCACCGTCGCCTCGGCCACATTGAGTTTGCGTGCGATGACCTTGTTCGGAGCCCCTTCCTTCAACCAGCTCAGCACCTGAGTTTCCCGATTTGACAGAAGTTTTTTCTGCGCTGGTCCAAAGATCACCTCGGTGACCGGATCGATCTCGGCTGGCTCTTCTGGCTCGTGCGCGGGCGTCGCCATGACTGCTAGGATCAAATCCGATGAAACGACGACTTCTCCGAGCATGACGAGCTGCATGGAACGAACCAGAACCTCTGGAGCGCTGCTCGCAAGGCAGATTCCATCGACGCCTGCGCGGCGAGCGGTGAGCACGGTATCTGCATCGATATGATCTGTGAGAAGGACTAAACGGGCTTCCGCATTCATCGCCTTCAAATCCGCGATCATGTCGATCATGGTCGACGGACAGAACTTTTCATCGATGATGAAGAGTTCACGTATCTGATCTTGGCAGGCTAATGGCTCTCGTGGGCCGAAAGCAGGCTCGTCCGCGAGGAAAAGTCCGGTACCTTCGAGGATTTGCTCCAGCCCCCCGCGGACAAGCGGGCGACCGCAAAAATGAACCCTGGTCGTCGGGTCTTTCTGATCGTTTCCGTCAAGCGTCTGATACCGAGGGGAGTGATCCGTCAACATGAGGATTATTCCGTTCTTGGGGCCGCTCTGGATTCAATGTCCACATCGCGGATCTCCTTTGCCCGCTTGAATGCAGAACGGATGCCGTTCCGACTTATTCCTGCAAAATAGAAATTTTCTATCTTGGAAGATATCGCGCTGTACGTGTGACTTGCCTTTGTAGTTCACGCAGCTTTGTTTGTCCGATGAGCATAGTCACTTCATGAGTAGTCCGAAAGAAGTCAGATCGGGCGTGCCGAGAAGATGACGCGTATGATAAGGTCAATGGCATGAGTTTAGCAGGCCGAGCCAAACTCTGAGATTTCATTCTCGTAGGAATGTCTTGATGAAGCGAGTATCATTCATCAGGCAGAGGGCTCGGCCGTGCTCAAATCCGCGGTTGGCATTAGCATCTACGACATCCAGGTCGATGCCGCGGAGGCGTCGAGCCGTCCTGCTGACGCCGAGCAGCCTATCATTTTTCCCGATCAGGATCTTCTTTTCACAGGAGACTACAAAAAATCCGGGTCCGATCTCGTGCTCATGGGGCACGACGCGACGGCTATCATCCTGAACTACTTCGCAAGAGAACGGCGCCCAAGCTTGATGACGCCTGAAGGTGCTGTCCTGTCTGGGGAAACCGTTGAAGCGTTGACAGTGGATGAGCAGCAGGAGCGCTATGCCCAGAGCGCGCAAGCGGCCGATCTGCCGACCGCGCGGGCGCCTATCGGCCGTGTGGAGAAGATCAGCGGGTCAGTCACGGTCCTGCGAAACGGTTTTCCAGTCGATTTGCGCATGGGCGACACAGTCGCGAAAGGGGACGTCGTCCAAACGGGATCGGATGCGACGGTGGCGATCCGGTTCAATGACGGAACCGTATTTCTTCTGTCGGCCAATGCCCGTATCGTCCTCAACGATATGGTCTACGCAGCGGGATCGACATCAAACTCGTCGCTGATCACTTTGGTTCAAGGTGTCATCGGTTTCGTGGCTGGCCAGATCGCCAAGACTGGCGACATGAAGGTCGATACGCCTGTCGCGACCATGGCGATCAGAGGCACCGCCATTCAAGCGGAGATCGCGGCGTTGAGCGGAGTCACGAAGATTTCGGTTCTGACCGAACCTGATGGGACCGTAGGATCTGTCACGCTCCTCGACAGAACCAATCCGACGCGGGTTCTGACATCGGTAACGGACTCTCGCACGGCGACCCTGCTGACGCCTGTTGCCGCCGCTGATCCATTGGTCACGCAGATCACGAAATCGGCGGACGACATACGCGGCGAAAATGATTTCGTGAGAAGCCTTTTTCAGATTTTTACCCCGCAGCCGCAGAGGAGGGGAAGCAGCGATTCTGAAGACGACCTGATCGTTCCTGCGAATTACCAAATGTCGATCGATCCCCCCGATCAGGAGCCTTTCAATATCCGGTTCATTGTGCCGGAGCGCCCCGAACTCGTTGAACAGGGACGGACAATTGCCCCGACCCCGCCCGTACCTCTCAGGGGCACCGCGGTCGAGGACGGACCCCTCGCACGGCTTGCAGCCCTGACTGGCATTCGCGCGGCGGATGATGGTGCGGCTGAGCCGCTTGTGCTCTTGCCGGCTTTCTTGCCCTCAGGTGTGAGATATATCGAAAGCTCGCGAAGCTTCTATCTAGATCCTTCCCATCCGGCCTATCAGTATCTGGGGCAGGGGGAGAACGCGACCATTGCCCTCAATTACTCACTCCTGATCGACGGATCGCGTATACCAACCTCGGCGTCCTGGATCATCGCCGGCCGAAATGACGCTCCCGTTGCGGGCAGCGACACCATTATCAATGTTAGCGAAACCGGACAGACTGCCCTGGCCGTTCGCGCGAATGATCAAGACGTGGACGGCGACACCCTTCGCATAACCGGCTGGACTGCCCCGCTGGAAGGGAGTCTTTACCTCGATGCATCAGGAAATCTGGTTTTTGACCCAGGCGACGACTTTGAAGCCCTTAGCGCAGGCCAGACTGCAACCGTCTCCTTCAGATATACGGTTTCCGACATGAAAGGAGGTAATGGCATCGCCGATGCGGTGCTCACAGTTGTAGGATCCGGAACGTTCTCGTCTCCTCAAAGCTCATCAACGTCGAACGGAACGATTGCGTTCAACGATCAGGACGTCGCTCTGAACCTTACAGCCCAAGCTGCAACGACCGCTGCGACAATGGCCATCGACATTGACATCGATCTCGGTCCGGTCACGCAGCCGCAGATGAATATTCTCTATCTCGTCGATGTGTCGGGCAGCACCTTCGACCACTTTCATGGCATGCCGGTCGGCGATATGAATAACGACGGGCGCTCGAACACCATTCTCGATGCGGAAATCGCCGGCTTGATCACGCTGACCGAGCGTATTCGAGAGCTCGGATTCTCCCCCTATGACGTCTCGGTCACGGTGATCCCCTTCAACGGCGGCGCGGATCCGACATCCGGCTGGGGTAAGCATGATCCGTCCGTTCCAGCCGCCACCTTCAATCTCGGAGGTGTGGGTGACAGGACGATTGCGGACTACCTTAAAGACCTCGATGCGGGCGGGGATACGAACTTCGCCGAGGCATTGCGGGCTGCAAATTCCAGGCTGGAAGGATTGGATCAGGAGGGTGGGAGGAATGTTCTCTACTTCCTGTCAGACGGCTCAGGACAGGGATCGACCGAGGGCGAACTCGCGCGGTTGAAGAACGATTTCGCGGTCGAGATTGCCGCAATCGGTGTTGGGGGGAGAGCCGACCTGTCGCGGCTGGGCGCTATCGACAACACCGGAGGAGCCTCGCTTCTGGTCGCGCCGGATCAAATCGAGACATGGGTCCTGGGGACGCCTCTCAAGGGCGGAGATATCGCCGAGGTCGATGTTTTCGTGAATGGCAATGAGATTGTCGGTATAGGCCGGGAAGATCTTATCGAAACGTCCCGAGGCTGGTCACTCGATCTTTCCGTCGGAGGGCTAAACCGTGTGGTGGGAGACCAGAACAGTGTCTCTGCCGTCGTAACCTTTACAAGTGGAGAAGTGCTGAGGGCGGAGCTGACGATCGCAGGCGCATTGCCTCGCTCCACTGATCTCATCTTGTGAGGCGGCGATGGCGTCTCTCCTCAGAGGCATGCGGCGCATTGGGATGGGGCGTATCGTCGGCCTTCTGCTTCTCGTCGAGCTTCTAGCTCTTCGGGTCTGGGATCCAACCCCCATCGAAGCTCTTCGGCACAAGTCCTTCGATGTCTACCAGATCTTGCATCCGCGCGACGTGCATGATGATCTGGTCGTGATCGTCGATATCGACGAGCGAAGCCTGCGCGCACTGGGCCAGTGGCCGTGGCCGCGGACGCTCATGGCCGATATGATCTCCAAGATCGCCGAGCGCGGCAGCGCCGTCATCGGTTTCGATGTGCTTTTTCCCGAGCCCGACCGAAGCTCTCCGGACGTTGCTGCCGAGGCCTTTCAGGGACTCGACCAGGATACGCGCGAAAAGCTCCGCCAACTGCCCAATAACGATATCATTTTCGCCGAAGCCATTCGAGCGTCAAATGTCGTGCTTGGACATTCGGGCTACAGGGTCTCAGGAGCCGCCCCTCTCGTGCAGCCCGCAACGCAAACCGGCATTGCGACCGTAGGTCCCGATCCACGCCCCTTTCTGACGGATTTCCCTCATCTGCTGAAGAATCTTCCGGTTCTTGATGAGGCTGCTCTTGGACATGGCATCTATTCGATGAACCCGGAGCAGGATGGCACTGTCCGCCGGGTTCCGCTCGTCGCACTCGCGAACGGCGTTGTCGTTCCCTCGCTGGCCCTTGAGATGTTGCGGGTTACCGCACGCTCGGGTGCCACCTTGATCAAGACGGACACCAGCGGCGTTCGCAGCGTTGGCGTTCAGGGCCTGGAAATCCCCACGGATGGGAGGGGAAGGATTTGGATTCATTTCTCGCCACATGATCCCGACAAGTACATCTCAGCCATCGATCTTTTGGAAGGGCAGGTTTCTGCCGAGCGTATTGCAGGCAAGATGGTGCTGATTGGAACTTCAGCCGCCGGTCTTCTCGATCTCAAGGTCACCCCGGTCCATCCGGCTCTCCCGGGCGTCGAACTGCACGCGCAGCTTCTGGAAAGCGCGCTCACGGGCGCCACCTTGAGCCGGCCGAGCTATACGGCCTTCGTAGAGCTTGCTCTCGCTATGATCCTGAGCCTCATCCTGATCGCTTCTGCGCCGAGAGTGGATGCGGGTACCCTTTTCATACTCGGCGGCATGACCGCTGTGGTGACCCTCGGGCTCTCCTGGTATTGCTTCACTTATATCCACTTGCTGATCGATTATACGTTTCCACTGATTTCGAGCTTGCTGGTCTACGCGGTTCTGGTCTGCACCAATTACGTCACCGTCTCGGCGGACCGCTACAGGATCAGGTCCGCATTCAGCCAGTATCTCTCGCCCGATCTGGTCGAGCAGCTGGCGCAGAAACCTGAGAAGCTCACGCTCGGCGGGGAGCAGCGTGAGCTCACCGTTCTCTTCTCCGACGTTCGCGGTTTCACGACGATTGCCGAATATTACAAGGACGATCCGCAAGGGCTGACGGCCCTCATCAACCGGCTCTTCACCCCCTTGACCCGCGATATCATGGAGCGTCACGGGACCATCGATAAGTATATGGGCGATGCCGTCATGGCGTTCTGGAACGCGCCTCTCGATGATCCATCCCACGAGGTGAATGCCTGTGAGGCGGCACTTGCGATGCTGGACAGTCTTCGGCAACTCAACGAACAGCATCAGAGCGAGGTCCTTGATGGAAAACCGGCGCCGCCGCTCAATATCGGCATCGGCCTGAACACCGGCCTTTGCGTCGTCGGCAATTTCGGTTCCGATCTGCATTTCAACTATTCCGCGATAGGCGACGCCGTGAACGTGGCCTCTCGGCTCGAGGGCCTGACGAAACAATACGGAGTTCCCATCATTGCAGGCGAGAAGACCGCCCAGGCCGTCCGGCATCGGTTCGCCGTTCTCGAAATCGATCATATGCGGGTGAGGGGAAAGAACGAGCTGGAGCGGATCTTCACAGTCCTGGGCCGTGGCGATGTCGCCTTGAGAACGGATTTTCTGACGCTGGACGAACGCAACTCCGCGATGCTCGATGCCTATCGCAGGCAGGAATGGCAGCAGGCTCTGGAGACCATCCTGCTATGCAGGGAACTCGGGAAGAACTTCGGGCTGGATGAGTATTACGATCTCTACATTCAGCGGATCAGGCGCCAGATCGATAAGCCTCTTTCTGCTACGTGATCAAGAAACGTTATTCGCGTCGGATCTGCCGCCAAGCTATCCCTTTTCGTGCCTTCACTGCGCTTTTATTCGAGATTAGCACTACAGTTGCACCTTTCGTCTGCGATGTGCGGCTTGCGCCATGGCCTAATGGGCTCGTCGCCAGGCGGACCAGGCGATTACGAGAGCAGGCTCGATGCGGTGCTGCTCGAGGCGTGTGGCCACGCGGCGGATTTCCTGGACAGACCATCGCACCAGCGCTGCAGCTTGGCCTCGTCGCTTCTTTTTTGGGGTGACGTGAGCGTGTTGGCGCGCTGGCGCACCACGGCCATCATGGCAAAGGCCAGCATCACCAATGAGACATGCCGATGCCAGCCATGCCACGAGCGCGTCTCGTTGTGCGTCAGGCCCAACTCGGTCTTGGCGGTCTCAAACGCGTCCTCGATCGCCCAGCGCTGGCCCTCCACCTGCACAAGCGTGTCGATCGGCGTGCCGGCCGGGCACCAGGTCGAGAAGAACGCCAGATCTCCATCACTGAGGCTGCGCCGGATCAGCAGACCGCGTGTCCACAGGCCGGTGAGGTCATCGTTGTATTCCTCCGCCTCAAGATCGGCGAGTTCGATGTAGGCCCAGTCATACAGGCGCGGGCCTTTGGTGCCGAAGCCAGCCGACAGGCGCCTCCAGGTCTCAGAGGGAAGAGCCTTCGCGATCTGCTCGGCCGTACCAGCGACTTCGGGTTTGCCGATCCAGGAGTTGAACTGATCGGTGCCATGCGCGCCGAGCACGTAGCCCTTGCCGGCCCGGCGCAACTGCATCTCGATCCGGCCCACGCCATAGATCGTGTCGGTGGCGACCCAGTCGAACGGCACCCTGGCCGCAATCGCGCGCTCGATCATTTGCGCGGCGATCTCGGGTTTGGTGACGAAGCCGATGCTGTCAGGCACCTGAGCGGCAGTGCGGCGTGTGGGCTTGTTCGTCCAGTCCTTGGGCAAATACAGCTGACGGTCGATGAGGGCGCAGCCCTTGTCTGAGACGTAGGCGGCAAACACGCCGATCTGACAGCTCGTGATCTTGCCAGCCGATCCGGTGTACTGGCGGCCGACCCCGCACGAGCGAGTGCCCTGCTTGAGAAAGCCGGTCTCGTCGATCACCAGTACCGCTCCGGGAGAGGCGAGCGTCTCGAGCGCATAGTCGCGCACCATGTCCCGCAGGGCGTCCGCCTCCCAATGGCTGCGCCCGAGCACCGCCTGCTGGCGCCAGGGGCCTGGATCGCCTGCCGCTTCGGCCCGCATCCAGCCGGTCTTGCGCCGCTCGGGACCGAGCAAGCCATCGAGGAAGGCGGCCGCTGAGGCGCCGACGCTGGGATGAGCAAACAGGGATTGGAGATCCGCTTTGACCTGACGCAACTCCACACACCAGAGTTCGAGCATCTGCTCGACGGCTACACCCATCATGGCAGCCTCCTGTGTCAGAGCAGGAGATTATGAGCCCATGAGCGGCAGGTGCAACTGTAGTGTTAGCCTCGTCCGCGGCGCAAAAGCCTGATTGCGGCAGGAGGCTCTCATGACACTCCAGATTGGCGAAGTCGCACCTGATTTCGAAGCGGAAACGACTGACGGGCGGATAAGATTCCATGATTGGATCGGCGATTCCTGGTGCGTGCTCTTTTCCCATCCCAAGGCCTTCACCCCGGTCTGCACGACGGAGTTGGGCTATATGGCCAAGATCAAGCCGGAGTTCGACCGGCGCAATGTCAAGATCATCGGCCTGAGCGTCGACCCCGTAACGCAGCACGCCCGATGGGCGGAGGATATTCGTGAGACACAGGGTCATGCACCAAATTATCCATTGATCGGTGACGCGGATCTTTCGATCTCGAAGCTTTACGGGATGCTGCCGGCCAGCGCCGGCAATTCTTCCGAGGGGAGAACGCCGGCGGATAATCAGACCGTGCGCAATGTTTTCGTGATAGGCCCCGACAAGAAGATCAAGCTGGTCCTCGTCTACCCGATGACGACTGGCCGCAACTTCGATGAAGTGCTTCGCGTAATCGACTCCCTGCAACTGACGGCGCAGCACCGCGTGGCGACGCCAGTCAACTGGAAGCAGGGCGAGGATGTGATCATCGCGGGCTCGGTCTCGGATGACGAGGCCAGCAAGACCTATCCAGGAGGCTGGAAATCTCCGAAGCCCTATATCCGGATTGTGCCTCAGCCGCGATCCTGATTAGGATGCCTGTCCGGCGTCCGGCAAATGCAGGGCGCCGGCTCAGGTCGCGTCAAGAGAGCAGGGGGACATGAGTACAACGCCTTCTACCCATTCGGTCGGGGATCAAGCCCGAAGCCAGCCCCTGGTCGATGCCTTCTTCGAACGGCGGACATGCAGCGTTCAATATGTCGTGACCGATCCCGAGACGCGGTGCTGCGCCATCATCGATCCGGTTCTCGACTACGATGAGAAGTCAGGCTCCGTCGCCACTTGGTCCGCCGATGCCCTCTTGGCCCTCATACGTGATCGCGACCTCACCGTTGAGTGGATCCTGGACACGCATCCTCATGCGGACCACTTTTCCGCAGCGGGATACCTGAAGGACAAAACCGGCGCTCAGACCGCGATTGGGGAGCGAGTTGTGGAAGTGCAGAAACTCTGGAAGAAGATCTACAATCTTCCGGACACACTTGCCACGGACGGCTCGCAATGGGACCGCCTGTTCGCGGATGGGGACGTCTTCCAGATCGGTTCGATGGATGGGCGCGTTCTCTTTTCCCCTGGGCATACGCTTGCCTCCATCACCTATGTGATCGGAAATGCGGCTTTCATCCATGACACGATCTTCATGCCGGATTTCGGCACGGCACGGTGCGATTTTCCCGGTGGGGATGCGCGAGTCATGTGGCGTACCATCCAGGATATTCTCAGCCTGCCGGACGATACGCGGCTCTTCCATGGGCATGATTACATGCCCGGCGGACGCGCCCCGGCGTGGGAGAGTACGGTCGGCATGCAGAAGGCCGAGAATGTTCATCTTCTGAAAGCCCGCACTGAAGTTGAGTTCGTCGCCTTGCGACAGGCCCGGGATGCGAAGCTGCCCATGCCCAAGCTGATCCTCTACGCTCTTCAGGTGAACATGATGGGTGGGCGCTTGCCTCCGCCGGAGGAGAATGGGAAGCGCTATCTCAAGATCCCGCTCGATGCCTTGCCGGGCGCCGTATGGGACTAGTATCCGGCTTGAGCTGGAACGGTCAGGCTTCCCGATCATTGTCATGATTAAAGTCAATCGTCGCATGCGCGGCGAGCGGGAGGCTGGCCATCATGAACGACGAACCGAAGATCAAGCCCTATACGGGCCCTGCAGGCGGATGGGGCTCCGTCCGCTCCGTCGAGACCATCCTGGCGAAAGAGCATCGGCTCGTCAGCGGCAATGCTCTCCTTCTCAAGCAGAACAAGCCGGACGGCTATGCCTGCGTGAGCTGCGCCTGGGCCAAGCCCGCCGAGCCGCATCCCTTCGAGTATTGCGAGAACGGCGCCAAGGCGACGGCATGGGAACTCACAACCAAGCGAGTGACGCCTGAATTCTTCGCGAAGCATACGCTCTCGGAGTTGCGCACATGGACCGATCATGATCTCGAAGAGGCGGGGCGCCTCACGCATCCCATGCGCTGGGACGCCGCTTCGGACAAGTATGTGCCGGTCAGCTGGGAAGATGCATTCCGTGAGATCGGGCGGGAGCTGAAGGGTTTCGACCCGCGTGACGTGGTGCTTTATTGCTCTGGCCGCGCATCCCTCGAAACCTCATACATGTGGGCCTTGTTCGCGCGTCTCTACGGCACGAACAACCTGCCGGACTCGTCCAACATGTGCCACGAGAGCACTTCGGTCGCCTTGCCGGAGAGCATCGGCGTGCCCGTCGGCACCGTCACCCTCGATGACTTCCAAAAGACCGATTGCATCCTCTTCTTCGGGCAGAATGTGGGAACAAACAGTCCGCGTATGCTGCATCCACTTCAGGAGGCCTCGAAGCGCGGCGTTCCGATCATCGCATTCAATCCCCTGCGCGAGCGAGGCCTCGAGCGCTTCACCAATCCCCAGGCGCCCACGGAAATGCTGACCGGCGCGGAGACGCGTATCTCGTCGCAATATTATCAGGTGAAGATCGGCGGCGACATCGCAGCTCTCATGGGCTTGGCGAAGATCCTGATCGAGGCTGACGACAGAGCACGGGCGGAAGGCAAGGAGCCGGTGCTCGACCATGCCTTCATCGCCGAGCATACGCATGGCTTCGAGGAGTTCGCGCAAGCTGCCCGCGAGGCCTCATGGCCGGAGCTGGAGCGCCGTTCCGGCTTGTCCCGGACCGCCTTGGAGGCTGCTGCAACGACCTATGCTCGTGCCAATGCGGCCATGGGCATCTATGGCATGGGCCTGACCCAGCACAAGGCAGGCGTCGAGAACGTTCAGATGCTCGTGAACCTGCTTCTCCTGCGCGGCAATATCGGCAGGCCTGGAGCCGGCATCTGCCCGGTGCGCGGTCATTCGAATGTGCAGGGGCAGCGCACGGTCGGCATTTCGGAAAAGCCTGAGCTCGTGCCTCTCGATAAGCTTAAGGAACAGTACGGCTTCGAGCCCCCGCGCTGGAAGGGCATGACCACGGTCGAGGCCTGCGAGGGCATCATCAAGGGGGATGTGAAGGCCTTCGTGGCGCTCGGAGGAAACTTCGTGCGGGCGGCGCCGGAAACGGATGCTCTGGAAAACGCCTGGGCGAACATTCGCCTATCGGTCCAAATCTCCACCAAGCTCAATCGCAATCACCTCGTCCCGGGCGAGATCACCTACATCCTTCCATGTCTCGGGCGCATCGAGATCGATGAGCAGGAGACGGGACCGCAGGCTGTTGCCGTGGAGGATTCAACCGCCTGCATTCACGGCTCGAAGGGTATCGCGAAGCCGGCCAGCCCCGATCTTCTCTCGGAGCCCCGCATCGTCGCGGAGCTTGCCAAGGCGACGCTTCCCCCGAATCCCCGCGTGCCCTGGGATGAATGGGTGGCCGACTACGCGCTCGTCAGAGATGCCATCGAGAAAACCTACCCGGAAGACTTCCGTGGCTTCAACGAGCGCATGTGGACGCCCGGCGGCTTCCATCGTCCCATCGCGGCGCGCGAGCGCAAATGGAAGACCAAGACCGGGAAAGCAAACTTCATCAAGCCCAAGAGTCTCGAATCCGATCTCGGCATCGCGGAGAGCCATCGCGATGTTCTGCGCTTGATGACCGTGCGGTCCAACGACCAGTTCAACACGACTGTCTATGGCCTCCATGATCGGTTCAGAGGGGTCAAAGGCACGCGCATGATCATTTTCATGAACCGCGACGACATCGTGCGGCTCAACCTGGAAGAGGGTGACATCGTCACGCTCACCACAGCTGTCGATGACGGGGTCGTGCGTCAGGTGTCGGGGCTGCGGGTTGTGCCTTACAACATCCCCGAAGGCTGCTGTGCCGCCTATTATCCGGAGTGCAATCCGCTGATCCCGGTGTGGCACCATGCGGATAAGAGCAAAGTGCCGGCTGCGAAGTCGATTCCGATCCGCATCACGCTTGCCGAGGAGCAGCTTCCGGAGGCGGCCGAATGACCATGCACCAGCCGCCCGTCATTCGACTGCCGCGAATGACCGTGGTCGGAGACAATTCGTCCGCAGGCGAACGCACGGTGCCGGAAGAGACGCCCATTGCGTTCACCTATAACGGATCGACCCACGCCGTCATGATGGGAAGCCCTTCCGATTTGAAGGATTTTGCTTACGGCTTCAGCCTGTCCGAAGGCGTTATCTCCGATCCCACCGATCTGGAAACCATCGAGATTATCGACCATGTCGGCGGCTGCGAGATCCGCATGCGGCTGTCCGATCGCTGCGCGCACGCCTATCAGGTGCGAAGGCGCGTCCTGGCGGGACCTGTCGGCTGCGGGTTGTGCGGCGTGGAGTCCCTGGCTGAGGCTACGCGACCCGTTCAGCCGGTTGTCAGCGACTTCAGCCTGCACGCGGATGCCATATCGACCGCGATGATGGATCTTTCCCTCGCGCAGCGTCTCAACCGCGACGCGCGGGCCATCCACGCGGCGGCCTTCTGGAAACCCAGGACGGGCATCGTTGCCATTCGCGAGGATGTCGGCCGACACAATGCACTCGACAAGCTTGCGGGCGCACTCGCTGGAGCTTCCGAGGAATGTTCGGACGGGATCGTTCTTCTCACGAGCCGCGTCTCGGTGGAGATGGTGCAGAAAACGGCCCGCATGGGCACGCCGATCCTCGTTGCCATATCGGCACCCACGGCTTTGGCCGTGCGGGTTGCGGAGGGTTGCGGAATGACGCTGGTGGCGATCGCACGCGGCGACTCCTTCGAGGTTTTCACCCACCCGAGCCGCCTCATGATGCGGGCATCACTTTAGCGCGAAATCGCCGTCCTGTTAGGTGGCACGAAGGCAGGTCTGAGCTATGCTTGGACCTCCCTTTGTCTCAATCGGAGGCTTGCGATGATCATCCGTCCCTCCGTCAACCTCAGCCGGCGATCTCTACTGATCAATGGCGGCGTCCTTGGCGCGACAGTCCTTATTCCGAAATCTTTGGCAGCCGCCGAACTGGTCGTGACACCCGGCCAAACCGAGGGACCGTTCTATCCCGTCGAGTTCCCGCCGGACATGGACAATGATCTGGTGCTCGTGCAGGGCCAGAGCGCGCGGGCGCTGGGGCAGGTCATTCAAGTGTCAGGGCGCGTGACGGATACGCGGGGCCAGCCCAAGTCGGGCAGTATCGTCGAGATCTGGCAATGCGATGCCAACGGCGTCTACCGTCATCCGCGCGCCGGCGGGCAAGGGCGCATCGATCATGCGTTTCAGGGCTATGGCCGCACGCAGGTGGATCGGGATGGTCACTACCGGTTCCGTACCATCCGGCCGGTGCCTTACCCCGGTCGCACGCCGCATATCCATTTCGCCGTGCATGTGCCGGGGCAGGGGCGGCTCGTGACGCAGATGTATATCGATGGCGAGCCTCAGAATGCTCGCGATGGAGTGCTGAACGGCATCCGCGACGCCAATGCGCGGCGCAGCGTGATCGTCCCTCTCGTTCCAGCGCAGGCCTCCGAGCCGGGTGTTTTGGCGGGACGCTTCGATATCGTTGTGGCGGCCTAGCAAAGCAGCACACCACATTTATTGTTACAACATGTCGTTTTTGTGGTGGTGCTTGAATGATCTCTCCAGATGTGGATTGTGGCGAAGGGGAGGTGCGCGACCCCGATTTCGCCCTATTTGGACGCGAAGTCTTGCGGGTTGCCGAGGTCAGAATTTGTAACGAGTAAGTTAGGGGAAACGTGGCTCAATCCAAATGGTCCGGAACCAGGAAATACACTTCTCTGGTCGTCCTTGCAGGACTCTTGTCCGGTGGTTTGTCGATTCCGCCAGCTAACGCGCTTGATTTCTTCGGTCTATTCGGTGGCGGCGAGGATAAGCCACCGCCACCGAGCGCAACGACGCTGCCTTACTCCCTGGAGTTTACAGTCGCCGGCAACGAGAAGAGTTTGCAGCAAACTCTGAAAGATGCCTCGACCCTTCGCAGCCTGACGGACGATCCGCCGCCTGACGCCGAGTCCCTGGTGCGGCGGGCCGAGGCCGATCTTCCGCGCCTGACGGACGCCTTATGGGGGGCGGGGTACTACAATGCCCGCGTCGCCATCTCGGTCGCGGGTGTGCCCCTGTCCCTGCAACAGCCGGGATCGGCCTCCGCGATCCGGGCAGCTTCGGCCTATTCCGCGCGGGCGCTCGTACCAATCCAGGTGATCGTCGATCCCGGTCCGCAATTCGTTCTGCGCAACATCACCGTGCTGGATGCGCAAACGGGCCAGCCTTTTCCACCAAGCGAGCTGCCGCCTCGCATCATCGGGATCGAGCCCGGCGATCCGGCACGCGGCGCCGATATCGTCGCTGCCGAAGCTCGCATCGTCGATTACTTTCGCGCCCAGTCACGCCCTTTTGCGAAGGTGACACGACAGGACCCGATCGTCACTCATCCGTCTCAGATCATGGATATCACGGTGGCCATAGACGCGGGGCCGCGTGCGGGCATCGGCGCCATCACAGTCCGTGGCGCGGAAGGTGTCGATCCGGCGGTGGTGCGCTCGTTCATCTATACCGATCCGGGCGATCCCTATTCACCGGCGACCCTCGCGTCGATGCGCAAGTCGATCCTGAACATCGAGGCGCTCTCCTCCGTTCGTATCCGCGAGGCGGAGACGCTCGATGCATATGGCAACCTTCCGCTTTTCGTCGATATCACCGAGCGGCCGCCCCGTGTCATCGGCGCCTCGGTGCAATATTCCACCACCGATGGCCCGGCAGTGCGGGCCTACTGGGCCCATCGCAACCTCTTCGGCGGGGCCGAGCGCCTGAGGCTCGAGGGCAGCGTCTTCTACCTCACCGAGAACGGCGGCATCCCGGATGACGACAGGAACAAGGATTTCGACTGGGACGATATTGGAGGGCGCTTCACGGCGAGCTTCCTGAAGCCCGGGCTCTGGGGAACGCGCAATGATTTCCTCGCGGATGCCATGGTCGAGCGCGACCGGACGGAGAGCTATACGAGCCGGCGAGTCAATGTCACAGCTGGCCTCCGCCACCGGTTCAACGAGCGGTTCTCGATCCAGGGTGGCGTCGAGTATGAGAAGGGCCAGTCTTCGGACATTCTCGGACAGATCGATTACACGCTTGTCGGCCTGCCGCTTTCCGTCACTTACGATTCCACGGACAATCCGCTCGATCCGACGCGGGGCATCAAGCTGCTCGCATCCGTCGCGCCTTACCCTGAATTTCTAGGCTCTTCCGTTCCCATCACCATCGCGAAGGGCACGGCATCCACTTATTTTTCGCTGGACGAAGAATCTCGCTATGTGCTCGCCGGACGGCTCGGCCTCGGCTCCATCGTTGGATCCGACCTGGAGGATATACCGGCCAACCGGCGTTTCTACGCCGGCGGTGGCGGCTCCGTGCGTGGCTTCGGCTATCGCACGTTAAGCCCTAAATTCCTGGGGGAACCCATCGGCGGACGCAGCCTTCTGGAGGGTTCACTCGAGGCGAGGATCAAGATCACCGACACAATCGGTATCGTGCCTTTCGTCGATGCCGGCACGGCTTTTGAATCGAGCTATCCCGATTTCGACGACTCGATCCGCGTGTCCGCGGGCCTGGGCCTGCGCTACTACACGGCTATCGGCCCGATCCGCCTCGACGTGGCCAAGCCCATCCGCCGCGAGCCGGGGGATGACCGTTCCTTCGCCATCTATGTCGGCATTGGACAGGCGTTCTGACCATGAAAACATTGCGCCGCTCCCTCATTCTCGTTGTCGTCGCCTTGGTCGTGGCGCTCGGCGTGCTCTGGATGGCCTCCGGCTCCCCGAGCCGGGCGCAAAGTGATCAGAGCGCCCTGGCGAGCCTGATCTCGCGCCTGCTGTCGACACCGAGCACGCAAGTCACCATCGGCGGCATCGATGGGGCGTTGTCCTCGAATGCGATCATCAGGGACGTGCGCATCGCGGATCGTGATGGCGTCTGGCTGACGCTTGACCGCGCCCGTCTGGTCTGGACACGAACGGCTCTGTTGCGTGGACGCCTCGAGGTCAACGAACTTGAGATCGACCGTTTGCAGGTCTCTCGAAAGCCGGCATCGACCGAGGAGGAGCAGGCTGCGGTTTCCGACGAGCCGCTTTTCCCTGAATTGCCGGTGAAGGTGATTGTCGAGCAGTTCCAGCTCAAGGAACTCGCCTTGGGCGAGCCGATCCTGGGCACGCCGGCACGGCTCTCGGCGGAAGGTTCGGCCAATCTCGGCGATCCTGCCGAGGGGTTGAGGCTCAATTTTGCGGCGCAGCGTCTGGATGCTGCCGGTCGTTTGGCGATCAATCTCAACTACCTGCCTCAGACCAACAATCTTTCACTCGACCTGAGCCATCAGGAGCCGGAAGGCGGCATCGCCGCCCGCCTGCTTAATCTGCCGGGTCTGCCGCCTGTCGATCTCAAACTTGCCGGCAACGGCCCTTTGAGCAACTTCGCGGCCCGGCTCGACTTTGCGGCTGGTCCGACCATTGGAGCCGCCGGCACCACGACTGTCAGGCGTGACGGCGCGGCCTATCAGGTTGCCGCCAATCTCGACGCGAGGATCGAGGGACTTCTGCCGGCACCTGTCGCGCCCGTCTTCTCGGGAGTCACGCAACTCGTCGGCAATGTGACGGTGGGCGACGATGGCGCTCTGCGCTTCCAGCCTTTCCGCATCACGTCGAATGTCGCCAGTTTCGACTTGGAGGGTACGGTCAGCGCCGGTCAGGCTCTCGATCTGACCTTGCAGGCCAGAGCCTTGCCGACCGACGGTACGACGACCCGTGCGGGCGATGCCGAGATCCGACGTCTTGCTTTCGATGGAACCGTGCAGGGGACGCTGACGGCTCCCCGCATCAACGGTTCGCTCGATGCCGCCGGCGTGCGACTGCCGCAGGGCGCGCTGGATGCCCTGTCTGCGCGCGTCGCCATGAACCCGGTCAATGATGCGGCTCTGCCCGACCGCTTCGCCTTCGCCATCGATGCGCGAGCCAGCGGCATCCAGCCAGCCGACCGGGCTCTCGCCCGCGCGTTGGGGCCCACATTGGCGCTGACTGCCAACGGCACCCTCGACCGCGATGGCGTTGCCAGCGTCGACAATGCCCGCCTCGAAACGACGACGGCCCAGGCAGGTTTTGCGGGCCGGGTCGGATCGACGATTCTCGATGGCAATCTTCAGGCGCGGATCCCCGCCCTTGCACCATTCTCCGGCATCATCGGCAGAACATTGCGCGGTTCGGCCTCCGTCACGGCTGATCTCACCGGCAATCCCCGGCGCTCCGACATCGCGGCGAGCGTGAACGCGCAGCTGCTTGAGCTCTCGACAGGAACACCGGCGCTCGACGGTCTTCTCGGTCGCTCCGTCACGGCAAACGGCATCATGCGCCGTGTGCCTGGCGGGTTTGCCTTCGAAAACTTCCGCCTCGAAGGCGCTCATCTCGATGCGCGTATCGATGGGCGCGCGACGCAAAGCGCAGCGGCTCTGGGCCTCGACATCACCATCGACGAGCTCAGGCACATTGACCAGCGCATCACCGCAGGCCGGGCCAATGTCACGGCACGCCTGACCGGCTCGCTCGAGCGGCCTGATGTCAATGCGACGGCGACGCTCACCGATCTGCGCGCGCTCAACCGTCCGGTTCCGCGCCTTGTCCTCAATGTCGACGCCAAAGATGTGACAGGCGCCCTCGATGCCAATGTGAGTCTGGAAGGCCAAGTCGACAATAAACCCGCGACAGGCAACCTGCATCTTGCTCGGTCTGCGGACGGCAGTTGGCTTCTTGACAGGCTCGATATCGATATCGGCTCTGTTGCCCTGAACGGAGATCTCCGCCTTGGCGCAGATCAGATGTCCCAGGGGCGGATTTCGCTGTCGGCCCGCAATCTCGATGATCTGACACCGCTGGCGCTGACCAAACTCGATGGCGAAATCGATGCTGAGATTTCACTGAGCGCTGAGAGCGGCCGTCAGAATATATCCGTTGTCGCCAATGGCTCGCGAATAGCTGCTGCCGATGTGACGGTGCGGGACTTCGTGGCACGCCTTTCCGTGTTGGACCTGTATGCGCGGCCTGTCATCGACGGCAATATCCAGGCCGGCGCTTTGACGGCCGGTGGCCAGACGTTCAGAACCGTGCGCCTCACGGCCGATGGCTCGCCCAATGCATCACGCATCACCGCCTCCGCCACAGGCCAGGGCTTCGATCTCGACGCCGAGGGAACGGTCGTCCCGGGCGATGCCATCCGCATCGATCTCGCCAGTTTCAACGCAAGGCGTGGCAACCGGCGCCTTGCCTTGGCTCAGCCGGCCAGCATTTCGCTTCGGGACGGTGTCGCCACCATCAACGACCTGGTGATCGCGGCGGATCAGGGGCGGATTGGCGTGTCCGGCACTGTCGGCAATCGTTTCGATCTCGCGGTCGATCTGCGCAATCTGTCACTTCAGGTGGCCGAGATCGCCGTACCCAATCTCGGTCTTGCAGGCAGCGTGAACGGCAACGCCAAGATCAGAGGCGACGCGAGTAATCTGAGTGGAAATTACGACCTGCGCATTGCGGGGCTCGCGACGCCCCAAACCCGGCAGGCCGGCCTGCCGCCGCTGACCATTACCGCGCAGGGACAGCTTGCCGACCAGCGCGCGACGGTGAATGCGGATGTGGCTGCTGGACGCTTCGGGACCCTGCGGATCACGGGCAGCGCTCCGCTCGATGTGACGGGTGAACTGGCTCTGCGTGTTTCGGGACGCACGGATCTCGCTGTCGCGAACGCCTTCCTTTCCACGGGCGGCCAACGGGTAACAGGCGCCGCGACGCTCGATCTTTCCGTCAGTGGCGCAATCGCGGATCCGCAGGTCCAGGGTTCGGTCGTACTCTCCGGCGGAAGCTTCGTGGATTCCCAGCAAGGCGTCCAGCTCAACAATATCAACGGCCGCTTCGCCGCGCGTGGGCGCGTCGTCACCATCGAGAGCCTGAGTGCTGCCACGCGCAATGGCGGTTCACTTGCCGCGCGAGGGCAGGTGACGATTGATCCAGCGGCAGGAATGCCTGCCGATATCCGTATCACCGGCAGCCGCGCACAACTCGTTTCCAATGAGACCGTGGACGCGACCGCCGATCTCGATCTCGCCGTGTCAGGTCCGTTGCTGAGCAGGCCGCGCGTCGCTGGGCGCGTCAACATCATCACGATGAACGTCTCCGTGCCGGATCGCCTGCCGACGACGCTGCGCCCATTGCCGGGCACACGACATGTCCAGCCGCCGCCTGCCGCTGCAGCGCGGCTCGCGCTGGCACGCCGGCAGGGGGCCTCGACGTCGAGAGGACCTGCGTTCTATGCCGATCTTGATCTGACTGTTACGGCGCAGAACCGCATCTTCGTGCGGGGGCGTGGGATCAATGCGGAGCTCGGTGGTGATCTGCGCCTGCAGGGCACCTCGCGCGATCCCATCGCCATCGGCGCCTTCGACCTGCGGCGAGGCCGGCTCGATCTCATCGGCCGCCGTATCGAGTTCGTTCGCGGACGCCTCGACTTTACCGGCGATCTCACCCCGTCTCTCGACTTCCTGGCCGAAACACAGGCTGGTGATGTGACGGCGCGCATCGGCGTGACCGGACCCGCATCGCGTCCCGACTTCACCTTCAGCTCCACCCCCGATCTGCCGCAGGACGAGATTCTGTCGCGGGTTCTGTTCCAGCGTCCGTCCGGTGGCCTCTCCGCCGGGCAGGCGCTCCAACTCGCGCAGACCGTGGCCCAACTGTCCGGTGGTACAGGCTCAGATGCCTTCGAAGCGTTGCGTCGCTCGCTCGGTGTCGATGGTCTCGACATCAATTTCGGCGCGAGCGGTGACCCCACTGTCGGCGTTTCCCGCTACATCAGCGACAATGTCCGTGTCGGCGTGCGCGCAGGAGCGCGGCCTGAGGACAGCGGCGTCACGGTGGATGTGGACCTGACCCGCCGCCTCAAGGCGCAAGGCGCGGTCGAGGCCGATGGAGGAACCTCAGTCGGCCTCGGTTTCGAGATGGAGTATTGAGCGTCCAGTGGCTGCTCGCCGGGGCTTCAGGAAGCATCACGCTTGCTTAAGACCAGGATTAGACGAAGAACCATTCGACGATATGCTCGGGGGCCGCAGAATCTTCCTTTGGTCGTGGGGCTTTTCTCGGTTGCGCAGTGATAAATCTGGAAAATTCAAAAACGCTGATGCCGCTGACGCACATTCTTGTAAATGCGATCACTGTGATGGAGCGGTGTTCTCGTCGATGATGGGTAAGGATCTCTGCCCTTGTCCTTCGAGAAGCTTGCGCTGCGAACCGATTTCCTCTGCAAGAAAATCGAGGAATACGCGAACGCGGGGCGACTGGCGTAGGTCGGGATGCGTGAGAAACCACAGGCTTGCGGAGAAGTCTGGCTCGATCGGTCCAAGGCGAACGAGACCCGGTCGTACATCGCCGATGAAGCAGGGCAGGTGGCCTATCCCGAGGCCTTGCTCGATAGCCTCGGCCAATCCCAGCACGGTGTTGACGCGATAGCCGACCCGCTCCGGCGGAACATGCTCCTGCACGAACTTCACCGCTTTGAGGGCGCCAAGGTTCTCGCCGAGCGATAACCAATCGCGCTCGAAGAGATGTTCCTCGCTCATGTTGTCAGGCTCCGGAAAGTCCTCAGCGCGGCCATAGAGGGCCCAGGCGATGGTTGCAGCGCGTCGGCCTACGAGGTTCTCGGGCGGATTGTCGGTTGCGCGGATCGCCACGTCGGCATCGCGCTTGGACAGGTTCAATTCCTGATTGGCCAGAACGATATCGAGGCGCACATTCGGACACTTTTCCCGAAACTTGCCAAAGAGCGGCGTAAGCAGATGAACGAGAAGCGAGTCATTCGTGGTGACGCGCAGTTCGCCCGCGGGTGCGATCTCGCGCCCCGCCATCTTGCGGGTGAATGCCGTGATGTCCTCATCGACCCTCTGGGCGAGGGCGACCATTTCCTCGCCAGGCGTGGTGAGAGTGTAGCCGCTGCGGTGACGCTCGAAAAGCTTGGCGCCGAGGGCTTCCTCGATCTGTCCGAGGCGGCGGAAGACAGTGGAGTGATTGACGCCGAGAAGGGTGGCAGCGGCGGGGAGGCTGCGGACATCGGCGATGGCCTTGATCAGGCGAAAGTCGTCCCAGGCCAGATTCTTGAACGGTTCGCCCATGGTACGCTGCTGCCCTCCCGATCCTCATGCGGTCCGTTGATTGCGAAGCTGACGATTTCTCTGACGCAATGCAATTGCCTATCGTGCACTCTTGACATTGCGCCAGTGCAATCGAAAGACCATGGCGCTTGGCCAAGATCGGCTTATCTCTGATGCAACCCAGGGCGTCGATTGCCCCGTTTTCAGAGGACACGACAATGCGTCACAACGGCATACATCACATCACGGCCATCGCAGGTCCCGCCCGCCGCAACCTCGATTTCTATACCCGCACGCTCGGGCTGCGCCTGGTCAAGAAGACAGTCAATTTCGACGATCCCGGCACCTATCACTTCTATTACGGCGACGAGTCCGGGCAGCCCGGCACGATCCTGACCTTCTTCCCGTGGGAGCATGCGGCTCCGGGCCGTCTCGGCGTCGGTGAAACGCAGGAGACCGTCTTCCGAGTGCCGGAAGGCTCCATCGGTTACTGGACGCAGCGCCTCATCGAGAACCGCGTTCCGCATGAGCTGCCGCAGAAGCGCTTCGGCGAGACCGTTTTGTCCTTCAAGGACCCTGACGGCATGCGTCTTGCGCTGGTGGCGGTTCCCGGCATCGAGAGCGAGCCCGCCTGGACGGCTGGCGACGTTCCCGCCGAGCACGCGATCCGCGGATTCCACAGCGCCAGCCTGCTGTTGGACAAGGCTGATCCCACCGGTGCGATCCTGACGGACGTGTTCGGCTTCACGGAGGTTGCCCGCGAGGGTACGCTCACCCGCTACAAGGCGGGCGATGCGGCGCTCGGCGGCATCATCGACCTGCGTGAGGCCGGTGGCTTCCTGCGGGGCCGTCCCGGGGCCGGTTCTGTCCACCACATCGCCTTCCGTGCCCAGAGCGATGAGGTGCAGGCGCAGATGGTCAAGCGGCTTGCCGAGAACCACGGCATCCACGCCACGGATCAGAAGGACCGCGATTACTTCCGCGCAATCTATTTCCGTGAGCCTGGAGGCCTGCTGTTCGAGATCGCAACTGATGCTCCCGGGTTCGCGGTCGATGAGCCTGCAACATCCCTGGGGCAGGAGCTGAAGCTTCCGCGCTTCCTCGAGGCGAGCCGCGCCGCCATCGAGGATATTCTGCCGAAGGTGGCCTGACACCATTCTTCTCATCTCGCCGCCCGCATGGAGCGGGCGGCGAGAATTTTGTCGAACTTGCAGGGGGAAGCCCCGATCCGAGGTTGCCATGACCACCAAGAACGAACTCTCGTTCCTTCACCGTTTCGTTCCCGCTTCAGCGCCCGGCCGTCCGCCGCTGCTGCTGCTGCACGGCACCGGCGGCAATGAGGACGATCTCCTCCCGCTCGGGCGTATGATCTCGCCTGACTCGGCGCTCGTATCGCCCCGCGGCAAGGTGCTGGAAGGCGGCATGCCGCGTTTCTTTCGGCGCCTTGCCGAAGGTGTATTCGACGAGGAGGATGTGCGCCTGCGTGCGAGCGAGCTCGCGGACTTCATCGCTCACATGCGGGAGGTGTATGATCTGCCGGCACCCATCGCGGTCGGTTTCTCGAACGGCGCGAACATCGTGGCCGCCGTGCTTCAGTTGCGGCCGGAGGCGTTGGCCGGTGCGGCGCTGTTCAGGGCCATGGTGCCTTTGCAGAACGCTCCTGCCGCGGATCTTACCGGCAAGCCGGTCCTGATCACTTCCGGGGCCTCGGATCCGATCATCCCGGCGGAGAATGCCAAGCGGCTTGCCGCGCAGCTGAAAGCTGACGGCGCCATCGTCCAGCATCACATGCTGCCGACGGGCCATGGGCTGTCGCAGGCTGATGTCACGCTGGCGAAGGCGTGGATCGAGAAACTCTAAGGTTTGGGAGGGAGGGGCACCTCATTGCGCCTCCCGCCCAATTCCATGAACATATCGTTCTCGCATTTGCCCACTATGAGCAATCCAAAGACAAGGAGAAACCTCATGAGCTGGAATCCCGCCGACGATCCGAAGCCCGGCGACAAGCTTGCATGCGAGGCGATTGACACGGTGATCGTGCCTCGTGCGCGGGACCTGGGTGGTTTCGAAGTACGTCGCGCGTTGCCTTCGGCCCAGAAGCAGATGGTCGGCCCTTTCATCTTCTTCGATCAGATGGGGCCGTCGGAGTTCCTGCTCGGATCCGGCATCGACGTGAGGCCGCATCCCCATATCGGTCTTTCGACCGTGACCTACCTGTTCGACGGCGAGATCATGCATCGGGATTCCCTCGGAACGGAACTGCCCATCCGCCCCGGAGAACTCAACTGGATGACGGCAGGGAGCGGCATCGTGCATTCCGAACGGACGCCGCAGGATTTGCGCGGCACGACCTCCAAGCTGTTCGGCATTCAGAGTTGGGTGGCGCTTTCGGCCAAGGATGAGGAGACGACACCTGGTTTCGTGCATTACGACGCGGGCAACATGCCGGTGCTCGATGGGGATGGAAAGACCGTGCGCGTGATCGCGGGCTCTATCCTCGGTGCAAGCTCGCCCGTGACGACCTCAAGTCCGATGTTCTATGCCGACGTGGTGCTTCAAGCAGGGTCTTCGGTGCCGCTCGACCCCGATTATGACGAGCGGGCGGTCTATACGGTTTCCGGCGAGGTCGAGATCGCGGGCGATGTGTTCGGTCCAGGCCAGCTCTTGGTCTTCAGGCCCGGTGATCGCATCACGATCAAGGCGCGCAGCAACGCACGGTTCATGATGCTTGGCGGTGAACCGATGGACGGCCCACGCTATATCTGGTGGAACTTCGTCTCATCGCGCAAGGACCGCATCGAGCAGGCCAAGGCCGACTGGAAGGCGGCGCGCTTCGATACTGTGCCGGGCGACGAGGAAGAGTTCATCCCGCTGCCCGAGCCGCCGCCGCCTCCCGTCAACTATCCTTGATCGTCAGTGAGGCGCATCGGCCTGAATGGCTTCGACGCGGATCTCCTCCGTGAGGTGCGCCTTCAGCTCCGAGAATTCCGGCGTGGTCTTCATCGTGTAATGCCGGGGATGCGGCAGGCCGACGGGGATGTCGGCCTTGATCCTGCCGGGACGCGCGGTCATGACGATCACGCGCGAGGCCAGGAAGATCGCTTCCTCGATATCGTGCGTGACGAAGAGCACGGTCTTGCGCTCACGCTCCCAGATGCCGAGCAGAAGCTCCTGCATCAATCCACGGGTCTGGTTGTCGAGGGCACCGAACGGCTCGTCGAGGAGGAGGATATCGGGATCGTTCGCGAGCGCACGGGCAATCGCCGTGCGCTGCTGCATGCCTCCGGAGAGTTGCTTCGGGTAATGGTTCTCGAAGTCGCGAAGGCCAACCTTCTCCGTATATGAAGCGACGATATCCTGCCGCTCGGTTTTCGCCATGCCCTTCTCGCGCAGGCCATAGGCGATGTTCTCGGCAATCGTGAGCCACGGGAAGAGGGTGTAGGACTGGAACACCATGCCCCGGTCGGCGCCTGGCCCCTTGATTTCACGCCCGTTCAGCATCACGCGTCCGCTGGTAGGCCGGTCGAGTCCCGCCACGATGCGCAGAAGAGTGGATTTTCCGCAGCCGGACGGGCCGAGAATGGTGATGAAATCATTCGGCGCGACCTGCAGGCTGGTCGGTTCCAGCGCTCGCACGGGCTCCCCTCCGCGCACGGCCGGAAACACGCGCGACACCTGTTCGATCTGGAGGATGGTGCTGCTCATGCGAGCCTCCAGGCGAAGAGCTTGCGGTTGAGCGCCTTGAACAGGAAATCCGAGATGAGGCCGATGACGCCGATCACGATGATTCCGAAGATCATCTGGCCCGTGGCGAGAAGCGCCTGACTGTCGATGATCATATGCCCGATGCCGGAAGATGAGCCGATGAGTTCCGCCACGATCACATAGGTCCAGGCCCAACCGAGCACGAGACGCAGGATCTCGGCGATTTCAGGCGCATTCGCCGGAATGAGCACGCGCCGCACCACGCCTTGGTCGCTGGAGCCGAGCGTATAGGCCGCCTCGACCAGATCGCGCCGCGTATTCCCGACGGCCACCGCCACCATCAGGATGATCTGGAAGACCGATCCGATGAAGATGACGAGCAGCTTCTGCATCTCACCGATGCCGGCCCAGAGGATGAGGAGAGGCACGAAGGCGGAAGCCGGCAGGTAGCGCGCGAAGGACACGAAGGGCTCAAGGAAGGCTTCGAAGGATTTGTAGGCTCCCATCATGATGCCGATCGGCACGGCGATGATCGCGGCCAGAATGAAGCCGCCGACCACGCGCCAGACCGTGACGCCGATATCGCCCGTGAAGCCGAAGCGCGTCAGCAGCAGCCAGCCGTCCTGAAGCATGGTGATCGGATCGGCGAGGAAGGTGCGCGAGACGAAACCGCCCAGGGTCGCGAAGGCCCAGGCGGCGAAGAACAGAACGAAAAAGGCAATGCCGAGCGTGACGCGCGTGCCTTGGCTGACGGGTTCTAATGGACGAGGCATAGGAGATCTGCTTGGCGATCCGGAGCCTTGGTTCCGGATCGCTTGGGAAAGGGAAGCGGATCAGTGTCCGCTCGTCGAAGTCGTTACTGGATGAAGCTCGTATCCGCCAGGGCTTCCATGTCCGGCTTCTGCTTGATGATGCCGGTCTCCAGAAGGAGGTCGGCGGCTTCGGCCGAGAAGGTCTTGAACTCGCCTGCGAAAAACTTCTTGTTCGCCTCGCGATCCTGCCAGCGCAGGAACTGGGCCGACTTGCCGAAGGCTTCGCCGGTCTGCTTCACGTCCGCGCCCATGATCTCGTAGGCCTTCGCCTGATCCTTCGTGATCATATCGAGAGCTTCGAAATAGCTGTCAGCGAGCGCTTTCGCGGCTTTCGGATTGTCGGTCAAAAATTTCGGCGTGCAGCCGAACGTGTCCATCACGGCCGGATAATCGAGCGTGGTGGCGATGATCTTGCCGGATTGAGGCGCGGCGCGCACCGAGGAAAGGTAAGGCTCGTAGGTCATGGCCACATCGTTCTGCCCGGCGATGAACGCCTGGGCCGCGGGTCCCGGCTCCATGTTGACCACGGTAACGTCCTTCACCGAAAGGCCGTTCTTCTTGAGCATCCAAGAGAGCACGAAATAGGGCGAGGTGCCTGGCGCGGAGGCGGCGACCGTCTTGCCCTTGATGTCCTTGATGGAAGCCACGTCGTTGCGGACGACCATGCCGTCGGCGCCGTAGCTCTTGTCGAGCTGGAAGATCTGCTTGGTGGGCACACCGTTGGCGTTCCACACGACCCAGGTTTCCACCGTGGTGGCGGCGCACTGAATGTCGCCGGACTGGATGGCGAGGTGGCGGCTGGCCTGGGGGACCTTCTTGATCGTGACATCAAGGCCGTTCTTCTTGAAGATGCCGGCTTCCTTGGCGAGGGTGAGGGGCGCGAAGCCCGTCCAGCCCGAAATGCCGACAGCCACCTTCGTTTCCTGTGCCGAGGCGGAGCCGGCCGCCAGGGCCAACACGGTCAAACCACCCAATACAGCTTTCATTGCAGCCTCCGTTGCTTCATGTTCCCTGGCTCGTTCCGGCGATTAGCCTCCCCCGAGCGGGCGAATGGCACCATGACGCAGCGGCAATGTCAAATGTATAGACATTTGAGGTTGCTATAGTTTTGGGCACGATGTGATGAAAATGGCTGCCACGATGGATTCCGCAGCAAGGGCTGGGCAATCCATCCTAATCCGGCAGGGTGTAGACCTGCTGCGGCTTGTCGACGTCCCTCAAACTGTATTGCCCCAGATCGACGAGCGGTTGTTCGATCTCGCGAGCCAGGGCCTGAGAGACAAGGACTTTCCGATCCAACTGCTTGGCTAAGTCGAGAAGCCGGCTGGCTCGGTTCACGGCTGGGCCGATGACCGTGAAATCAAGGCGGCGCGAAGCGCCCACATTGCCATAGGCGACCTCGCCCACATGAAGCGCGAGTCCGTGGGTGAGAGGATGTGTGCCCGATGATCGGCGTTGAACGTTCTCCTCGTCGGTCCTGCGGCAGAATTCCTGCGCCGCCGCCAGAGCCTTCCGGCATGCTGCTGCGCGGTCGCAACCGTCCGAAGTCGGGAAAATAGCGAGCACCGCATCCCCGATGAACTTGAGAACTTCGCCTCCGTGAGTTTCAACAACCTCACCGATAATGCCGAACCAGGTGTTCAAATAGGCCAGCATATCGGGAATGGGCGAATGCTCGGAAAGGCGGGTGAAGCCGCGCAGATCCGTGAACAGGATCGCCGCCTCGATGTACTCCACCGCACCACGGTCCACACGGCCTTCGATGATACGCTGGCCCGTTCTTGGGCCGACATATGTGTCGAGCAAATCGACGGCGATGCGCTGCAGGACATGCCGTTCGGCGTAAGGAGCGAGCAGCTTCGACGAAAGCTCCAGGCGCTCCAGAGCTTCATCCTCGAAGCCGTCAGGCCGCCGCGTTGTAAAGGACAGCGCTGCGGTACGGCTCCTGTCCAGAAAGGGCAGGGGGTAAATC
Organism: Microvirga sp.; assembly: GCA_041913065.1. Classification (GTDB taxonomy): domain Bacteria; phylum Pseudomonadota; class Alphaproteobacteria; order Rhizobiales; family Beijerinckiaceae; genus Microvirga. The sequence continues at coordinate 58,134 of JAYSGD010000004.1, forward strand.
ACGTAGTCAGTCGCGCCGCTCTGCCGCAACTCCTCAAGCAGAGGCATGTCCGGACAAGGCGCATCGAGGCGGCGGCGAAAGGGTTGATTGGTTTCATCGACCACGCGGGTGGGACTGTTCAGATAAGACGGCGACGTTGCTGCCGTGGCCCTATCGGATTGTTCAACCGACAGACTCTCATCTATCCAGACATGCTGCCACCCGCTCACCTCAGGATGCAGCACTTCCAGGCTGAGCGACGCACGCCAAACAGGCGCGATGAAGCGAATGACATCCTGGCAAAACGCGGCGAACAGGATCTCGACGCTCTCGTGCGGTGCCTTGTCGGCGAGCCATCGGGAAATGTCTTCAGGGATGCCTCTGGGCGTAGCCATTGGTCCAACCTTCGCTTTTCGCAAGTGTGCCCCATTCGAGGCTCCGATGGAACCTCTGGGTTCCTCACGGCTTTGCAGGATTTACAGTTCGTGCGATTTCGCCAAGGAACCATAGGTGTTGAGGTCGAATCGAACCGCGATGGATGAGATGTTGACCTCGCTTTCCCAGATTGCACCGTCGGAAGCTGCCATTGCGGCGACGCCGCTTCAGGTGCTGCGTTTCCTCGTGGACGCTGCCGAGCGGGGTGAACGCGTTGCTCTCGTGACCATTACTCATCTCACCGGGTCGTCGTCGCGACCGGTCGGCACGCTCATGGGCGTGGCGGAAGACGGCAGCTTTGCCGGTTCCTTCTCGGGCGGCTGCATCGAGGCGGCCGTAGTGGCGGAGGCGCAGGAGGCGATCAACGAAGCCAAGCCCCGGCAAGTGCGCTATGGGGCAGGTTCGTCCTACCTGGACATTCGACTACCATGCGGCGGAGGAGTGGATCTCCTGTTCCAGCCTGATCCTGAGCCCGATATCATCCGACGAGCATGCGCAATTTTGGAACAACGTTCACCGCTCGCAATGGTCCAGGACATGTCGGGAGGACTGCGCGTCATTCCTGATGCAGCCAAAATCCCGGCGGGTTGGGAGGGAGAAACCTTCGCCTCCTGGTACGCGCCATCCCTTAATATCGTCGTCGTCGGGCATGGTGCAGAGAGCGTGTCGCTCGTACAGCTTGGCTGTGCCTATTGCGCAGAGATGCATTTATTGACGCCGGATGAGAGGGTGGCCTCGCATGCCACGGAGTTAGGCGCACAGGTCGATCTTCTGACGATGCCGCGTTCTACGCGCGCGCTTGCAACCGATCCCTGGAGTGCGGTCGTCTTCCTGTTCCATGATCATGCCTGGGAGCCTGCCATCATGGCACAGGCGCTGGCCCAGCCGGCTTTCTTCATCGGCGCCATGGGAAGCCGGCGAACGCACGCGCAACGGTTGGAAAAGCTGCGCAAGCGCGGTGTATCGGAGGAAAATCTTTCGCGCATCGTCGCTCCGCTTGGGTTGATCCCATCGGCGAGAGATCCCCTAACATTAGGGTTGTCCGCCTTGGCGCAGGTCGTCGATGTCTATCGGCAGAAAGCTCAAGCCTCCCCGGAAAGCGTCCAGAAATCCTCGGTCGTATCGACATCCTGAAGAATCGCCGGGTCATCGACGGGATATTCCACCACGTCCGAGCGGCCGCGAAGAAAGGTCCCAGCGCCGGTATCGCCCGTAAGCCACATGATCACGGGCACTAGCGAACGGGAGAGGATGACTGGATTCCCGCGCTGACCATTCAAGGCAGGGATCAGCGCCGAGGGCTTACCCATTTCTCGCCATGCATGGATGAGTTCATCGATCAGAGCGGGTCGGATCAGCGGCATATCGCCGAGCAAGACGATCGCGGCCTTCGCGTCTTCCGGCAGCGCTGAGAGACCGGCTTTCAGGGATGTCGACAGGCCTTCCGGATAGGCGGGGTTCGAAACAAGATGAAGGTCCAGGTCACCTACTGCATCTTTGACTTCGCTGGAACTATGGCCGGTTACGACGATGACCGGAGCTGCGATGGAGGCGATGGCAGACTGAGCGACATGCCGCACAAGCGGCTTGCCGTGCAGCATGGTCAGGAGCTTCGGGCCGGCATTGAACCGCGTTCCTCGTCCCGCCGCGAGTATGACGGCAGCAACATCGTTCATGGACGAGATGATTCTTCAGGCATTTCTCATCGTGGCTCCGAGCTACTCTCCGGTCAACTCCGGTGAAGCAGGTTTAGTGTCTCGGAACGGGGATCGGCTCAGCTGCGTTGTCAAGCGTCGTTGCTACCCGAAACGAATGCCCGAACGAGGCTGAACGCTGGCAGGCATATGCCTTCGGCCATCACGCGTTGGAGAACTCCCTTGAGTGCAAGTGCTACCTCAACCGCGCCCGATGGGGCTGCCGTCACGCTGACCTTGAATAGTGAGACGCATCACCTGAACATCCAGCCTTGGACGACTTTGCTCGACCTGCTGCGCCACGATCTCGGCATGACCGGCACCAAGAAGGGATGCGACCATGGGCAGTGCGGGGCCTGCACGGTGCTGGTCGATGGCAGGCGCGTCAATGCCTGCCTTCAGCTCGCCGTGATGCAGGATGGACATGAGATCACAACCATCGAAGGGCTGTGCCAGAACGGTCACCTGCACCCCATGCAGGCGAGCTTCATCGAGCACGATGCCTTCCAATGCGGTTACTGCACCCCCGGTCAGATCATGTCGGCTGTCGCCCTTATTGACGAGGGCAAGGCGCAGACGCGCGAGGAAATCCGCGAGTACATGAGCGGCAATATCTGCCGCTGCGGCGCTTACACCAACATCGTCGATGCCATCGAGGATGTGCTCGCGCAAGGCGCAGCCGGTACGCGGGAGGCAGGGAAATGAATCCGTTCTCATATGTTCGGCCTGAGAAGATCGACGATGCCGTGAACGCGCTGGCGGCAGATCCTGCGGGCAAAGTCATCGCTGGCGGAACAAACCTCGTCGACCTTATGAAATATAATGTCGAGCGCCCAACCCGACTCATCGACGTCACGCGGATCGCCGATCTCTCGACAATGGAGGAGACGGACGCAGGCGGTTTGCGGATCGGCGCTCTTGTTACGAATTCGGATGTCGCCTACGACCCTCGCGTCACGAGCCGTTATCCTCTTCTGTCTAGCGCGCTTCTGGCGGGAGCGACGCCGCAGCTTCGCAATGTAGCCTCGACCGGCGGAAATCTCAATCAGCGCACACGCTGCTACTACTTCTATGATCCGGGAACGCCCTGCAACAAGCGCGAGCCGGGGACAGGCTGCCCCGCCATCGAGGGTGTCAACCGCATTCATGCCGTTCTCGGCCAAAGCGAACACTGCATCGCGACGCATCCTTCCGACATGTGCGTGGCGCTTGCTGCCCTTGAAGCTGTCGTTCATGTGGCGGGTGCCAGTGGAACGCGTGCGATACCGATGGAGGAGTACCACCGCCTGCCAGGCGACAGGCCCGAGATCGATACCACTCTAGCCCATGACGAGATCGTCACCGCCGTTGAGCTGCCGGCAGAGAGTGCGGCGCTGGACGCGAATTACACCTATCTCAAGCTGCGTGATCGTCTCTCCTATGCCTTCGCTCTCGTTTCTGTCGCTGTCGGCCTTGAGATGGATGGAGGCGTCGTCCGAAAGGCGCGCATTGCTGTGGGCGGCGTCGCCCACAAGCCATGGCGTCGACCCGATGCAGAGGAGCTTCTGGTCGGCAAGCCTGTCGGGCGAGATACTTTTGCTGCCGTCGCCGAGCGCTTGCTGGAAGGCGCGCAGGGTTACGAGCACAACGCGTTCAAGATCGAGCTGGCCCGCAAGGGGATCATCCGTGCCCTTGGGCAGGCTGCTGCCGGCACTCCGCAATCTCAAGTCGACAAGCGCATTCGGTAAGGGGCTGTCATGCTGAAGAACGATCCCAATGTCGGTGCTCCCCGCAATCGGGTCGATGGCCGAGCGAAAGTCACGGGCAGTGCTCCATACTCCGCGGAATTCGACGCGCCTGATCTGGCTCATGGCTATGTGGTATCAAGCGCGGCAGCCCGCGGTCGCATCGTCAAGATCGATACTCAGGCGGCTGAGGGCCTGCCTGGAGTGATCAAGGTTTTCACCCATGAGAACCGGCCGAATACGGCCTGGTTCAGCCACAGCTTCAAGGATCAGGTTGCTCCCCCCGGGACGCCGTTCCGTCCCCTTTACAGTGACGAGATCGTCTACAGCGGTCAGCCGATTGCGCTTGTGGTCGCGGATGACTTCGAGATCGCTCGCTACGCCGCATCCCTCATCGATGTGGAATACGAAACCGCCCATCATGAGACGGATCTTCGTCTCGTTCGCGCGAAGGCTTATGTTCCGCCCAAGAAGCGCTCAGGCATCACCCCGCCGCCGAAGCCTCGAGGCGATGCCATGAAGGCCTATAGCGAGGCGCCCGCGCGTGTCTGGGGCGAGTATTCCATCGCGACCGAGCACCACAACCCGATGGAGCCTCACGCGACCACCGTCGTTTGGGAGGGGGAGGGCAAGATCACCGTTCATGACAAGATCCAGGGCGTCATGAATTCGCAGGCCTACATCGCCAGCGTGTTCGGCCTGTCGAAGAGCGATGTCCATGTGGTCTCGCCCTTCATCGGCGGCGCCTTTGGCTCGGGCCTTCGTCCGCAATATCAGCTTTTCCTGGCTGTCATGGCTTCGCTCGATCTCGAGCGCTCGGTGCGGGTCGAGCTCACCCGCGATCAGATGTTTACCTTCGTTTATCGTCCGGAAACCATCAACACAGTCGGGCTCGGCGCGAACCCGGATGGCCACCTCTTGGCCATGAAGCATGATGCCGTTGGCGTGACGTCCCGCTTCGAGGATTACCAGGAGGTCGTCGTCAACTGGTCCGCTCTCCTCTACCACGCTGACAATGTAGAACTCACTTACAAGATTGCGCAGATTGACGCCTATACCCCGGGCGATATGCGCGCGCCGGGTGCGCCGCTCGGAACTTTCGCTATTGAAAGCGCGATGGACGAGCTTTCGTACATGCTTGATATCGATCCGGTGGAACTGCGGCTGAAGAACTACACGGAACGGGACGAGAACGAGAACAAGGCTTACACCTCCAAGGAGCTTCGGGCCTGCTATCAGCTTGGAGCCGAGCGCTTCGGCTGGTCGAAGCGCAATCCTGAGCCGCGCTCCATGCGTGAAGGCCATGAGCTTATCGGCTGGGGCATGGCGACCGGCGTCTGGGAAGCGCAGATGACCAAGACCAGCGCCCGTGCCATGCTCACTATCGACGGCAAGCTCGAAGTCGCCTCGGCAACCGCCGATATCGGAACGGGAACCTACACCATCCTCACTCAGATCGGTGCGGATGCTTTGGGGCTTCCGATGGAGGATGTCACGGCGCGGATCGCGGATACGACGCTTCCGAAATCGCCTGTCGAGGGTGGCTCATGGACTGCGGCTTCCGCCGGTTCCGCCGTCGATGCGGCTTGCAAGATCGTTCGCGACGAGCTGTTCGGCTACGCACAGAAGGTGGACGGATCGCCGCTGAAGGACGCGACGATCGAGCAGGTCACTTTCGCCAACCGGCGCATTCAGATGACGAACGATCCTTCGCGCTTTGTGTCCTTCGAGGATGCCATGCGGGCCGGTGGGGTCGACCGCATCCAGGCCGAGGAGACGGCAAGTCCCAGCAAGGCCAACCAGATGAACTACTCGGCCTATACCCATTCCGCCATCTTCGCGGAGGTGAGGGTTGACGAGGAACTTGGCGTCATTCGTGTGACGCGCATCGTCAATGCGGTCGCGGCAGGCCGGATCATCAATCCCAAGACGGCCCGTAGCCAGGTTGTTGGCGGCGTCGTCTGGGGGATCGGCATGGCACTCCACGAGGAGACCTTCACCGATCACAATCTCGGTCGGTTCATGAACCACAACTTCGCTGAATATCATGTTCCGGTGAATGCCGACATCCACGACATCGACGTGATCTTCGTGGAGGAACACGACGACAAGGCGAGCCCCATCGGCGTCAAAGGCCTGGGAGAGATCGGAATCGTCGGCACGGCAGCCGCCATCGCCAACGCGGTCTATCACGCTACCGGAAAGCGCATTCGCGATCTGCCGATCACGATTGATAAGGTGTTGATGCAAGACAGCTGAATGAAAGGCCGCGCCAGGGTTCTATGACGCGGCCATTTCTCATGAAGCGAGCCGTCGCTACGTCACTTGCCCCAGCGCAGCACCATCGGGTCGAGGCGGCGGGCGAGCTCGATCAGGCCCTTCCTCGTTTCCGGATGCAGGGGCTGAAGAGGATGGCGCACGGCCTCCGAGCGAATCACGCCGCCTTCCTTCATGAGCGCTTTGGCGGCAGAGAGGCCGCATTGCCGGTTCTCGTAGTTGATCAGCGGCAGCCAGCGCTCGTAAGCGGTCAGGGCTTCCTCGCGATTGCCCGCGAAATACGGGTCGATGATCTGGCGAATGCCGTCCGGATAGGCTCCGCCCGTCATCGCGCCCGTCGCACCCGCATCGAGATCGGCCATGAGGGTGATCGCCTCCTCGCCGTCCCAGGGGCCTTCGATGCTCTCGCCGCCGAGCGCAATCAGGTCGCGGAGCTTGTTCGCAGTTCCGGCAACCTCGATCTTGAAATAGGATACATTGGCGATTTCCTTCGCCATGCGCGCCAGGAAGCCCGGCGACAGGGAAGTTCCTGCCATGGGTGCATCCTGAATCATGATCGGGATGTTGATGGCCTCCGATACGCGGCGGAAGAACTCGTAGATACCGGGCTCCGACACACGTAAGTTCGCGCCGAAGAAGGGCGGCATGATCATGACCATCGCCGCGCCGGCTGCCTCTGCACGCTTGGAGCGGTCGGTGCAGATATCGGTCGAGAAGTGGCTCGTGGTGACGATGACCGGCACGCGCCCGGCCACATGGTCGAGCACCGCATGCATGACCTTGTCGCGCTCGATATCTGTCAGCAGGAACTGCTCGGAGAAGTTCGCGAGGATGCAGATGCCGTCCGATCCGGCGTCGATCATGAAGTCGATGGCACGCTTCTGCCCTTCGAGATCGAGTTCTCCATTGTCGGAAAAGATGGTCGGAGCCACCGGATAGACGCCGCGATAGGGGCGGACTGAAGATCTGCCGAGCGAAGACATGTTTTCTCCCTAAGAATCTTGTTTGCGCTAATGGTTGTCGCGTGCGACAGGCGCACCGGATTTCCCAACCAGGAAGTCCAGATCCGCGCCTTTATCGGCCTGCATCACGTGATCGAGATACATTTTCAGGTAGCCACGCGTGGCATGCGGCTCCGGCGGCGTCCAAGCCGCACGGCGGCGCTCCAGTTCCTCTGCTTCCACGTGAAGGTGCAGGCTGCGGGCTTCCACATCAAGGGTGATGAGGTCTCCGTTCTGGACGAATGCCAGCGGACCGCCGGCCGTGGCCTCGGGGGCGACGTGCAGGACGACGGTGCCGTAGGCGGTCCCGGACATGCGCGCATCGGAAATGCGGATCATGTCGCGGATGCCCTTCTTCAGGAGCTTCTGCGGTAGCGGCATGTTGCCGACCTCCGCCATGCCCGGATAGCCTTTGGGGCCGCAATTCTTGAGCACCATGATGCAGGTCTCATCGATGTCGAGGCTGTCGTCATCGACGCGGTCGTGCAGTTCCTCAATGCTTTCGAACACGACGGCCCGACCCGTATGCTTCATCAGCTCCGGCGAGGCGGCGGAAGGCTTGATGACCGCGCCGTTCGGCGCAAGATTGCCACGCAGAATCGCGATGCCGGCCTCGGGCTTGAAGGGCTCCTCGAAGGTGGTGATGACGTCCCGGTTCCAGCACGGCGCATCCTTCACGTTCTCCCAGATCGGCTTGCCGTTGGCGGTAAGGGCGTCCTTGTGGAGCAGGCCCTTTTCGCCAAGCGTGCGCAGCACCACGGGCAGGCCGCCGGCATAGTAGAAATCCTCCATCAGGAAGCGGCCGGAAGGCATGAGATCGACGAGGCAGTGGATGTCGCGCCCCAGATTGTCGAAGTCGTCAAGCGTGAGATCGATCCCCATGCGGCCCGCAATGGCGAGAAGATGCACGACGGCATTGGTGGAACCTCCGATGGCGGCGAGCGTGCGGACGGCGTTCTCGAAGGCTTGGCGCGTCATGATCTTCGAGAGCACGAGGTCCTCGTTCACCATCTCGACAATGCGCCGGCCCGCCATGCGGGCGAGCTGGTTGCGACGCGCATCGGCGGCGGGGATGGCGGCGTTCTCCGGCAGCCCGACGCCCAGCGCCTCCACCATGGAGGCCATGGTCGACCCCGTGCCCATGGTCATGCAGTGACCGGCGGAGCGGTTCATGGCGCCTTCGGCCTCATGGAATTCCTGCAGCGTGACTTCGCCCGCGCGCAACTGCTCGCTCATGGAGATGATGTTGGTGCCTGATCCGATGATCTTGCCGCGATAGACCCCGCGCAGCTGCGGGCCTCCCGAGACGCCGATGGTGGGAAGGTCGGCGGAGGCCGCGCCCATCAACAGGGCAGGGGTGGTCTTATCGCATCCCATGAGCAGCACCACGCCGTCGAGCGGATGAGCACGGATGGCTTCCTCCACGTCCATGGCAGCGAGGTTGCGGAAAAGCATGGCGGTCGGGCGCATGGTGACTTCGCCGAGGGAGGAGACGGGGAACTCAAGCGGATAGCCGCCGGCATCCAGCACGCCGTATTTCACATGCTCGGCGATCGTGCGGAAATGGGCGTTGCAGGGTGTCAGCTCCGACCAAGTGTTGCAGATGCCGATGACGGGACGCCCCTCGAACTGGTCCTGTGGCGTGCCGCTGTTCTTCAGGAAGGAGCGGTAATAGAATCCCATCTTGTCCTGGCGGCCGAACCAAGCCTGGCTGCGCAGCTGGCGCTTCTTCTCTTCGCTCATTCCCGTTCCCTGACCCTTGTCGGTCGAGCCTCCGCCTTTTGGCGGAGACCGCAGGCTCGACCTGCCGGTTGCAATGCCCTGGTCTTCTGTGCATATAATATTATAAATAAGAGGGCTGGTAAGGCTTCAAAAGTCAACATGCAATGAATTTATCGGGAGAGAACGCATGAAGGCTCGTCATCTGCTGACGACGATCGGGATGGCTGCTCTGATGATGGCATCGGGCGCCGCCTATGCACAAAACAAAATGACGGTGGGTTTCTCGCAGGTCGGTTCCGAATCCGGCTGGCGCGCTGCCGAAACGAAGGTGTCGAAGATCGAGGCCGACAAGCGTGGCATCGACCTCAAGATCTCGGATGCTCAGCAGAAGCAGGAAAACCAGATCCGTGCCGTGCGCTCCTTCATCGCGCAGGGTGTGGATGCGATTCTCCTTGCTCCGGTCGTCGCGACCGGCTGGGACGCGGTGCTGAAAGAGGCCAAGGAAGCGAAGATCCCTGTGGTTCTTCTCGACCGTTCCATCGAGACGAAGGACGACTCGCTCTACCTGACGGCCGTTACCTCCGACACGGTCTATGAAGGCAAGGTCGCAGGCGAGTGGCTTGCCAAGGAAACCGGCGGCAAGTGCAACGTAGTCGAGTTGCAGGGCACCGTCGGCTCGAGCCCGGCGATCAACCGCAAGAAGGGCTTCGACCAGGTCGTTGCCGCCAATCCCGGCATGAAGATCATCCGCACCCAGTCCGGCGACTTTACCCGCACGAAGGGTAAGGAAGTGATGGAAAGCTTCATCAAGGCGGAAGGCGGCGGAAAGAATATCTGCGCCGTGTACGCTCACAACGACGATATGGCCATCGGCGCGATCCAGGCTATCAAGGAAGCTGGCCTGAAGCCCGGCAAGGACATCAAGATCGTCTCCATCGATGCGGTGCCGGATATCTTCAAGGCCATGGCCGATGGCGAAGCCAACGTGACCGTGGAGCTGACGCCGAACATGGCTGGCCCCGCATTCGATGCTCTCGCGGCCTTCAAGAAGGACGGCACCATGCCGAAGAAGTGGATTCAGACCGAATCCAAGGTCTACACGCCTGAGACCGCCAAGGCCGAATACGAGAAGCGCAAGGAGCTCTACTGAGACTCCCAGCTGGCGGCGTGCTCCTGGAGCATGCCGCCCTTTTTCTTTATGCTGCGCGTCGGTGAGGAGTTCATGGCGTCATTGGCGGAAGGGCCTCAATTGCTTGAGATCAGGGGCCTGACGAAAGGGTTTCCGGGCGTGCAGGCGCTCGACCATGTGGATTTCACTCTGCATCGCGGCGAAATCCACGCGCTGCTCGGCGAGAACGGCGCAGGGAAGTCCACGCTGATCAAGGTTCTCACCGGCGTCTTCAAACGCGACGACGGCACCATCCGCCTGGACCGCCAGGAGATTACCGCTCGCGATCCCGCCGATGCGCGCTCGCTCGGCATTGGAACCGTTTATCAGGAGGTGAATCTGCTGCCGAACCTGTCGGTGGCGGAAAACCTCTTCATCGGTCGCCAGCCCACCCGTTTCGGTCTCGTGAACGGGTCTGAGATGCGGCGGCGTTCCTCTGAAATTCTTGCGGGCTACGGCCTCGATATCGATGTGTCCGATCCGCTGGGCAGTTTCTCCGTGGCCGTTCAGCAGATCGTCGCCATCGCCCGCGCTATCGATCTCTCGGCGAAGGTGCTGATCCTCGATGAGCCGACCGCAAGTCTCGACACGCACGAGGTTGACACTCTTTTCGGAATCTTGCGGGGCCTGAAAGAGCGCGGGATCGGCATTATCTTCGTTACGCATTTTCTCGATCAGGTCTATGCGGTCTGCGACCGGATCACGGTGCTGCGCAATGGCCGTCTCGTCGGTTCGCATCCCACAGTGGAGCTCCCGCGCATCGAGCTTGTTTCTATGATGTTGGGGCGCGAGCTTGCAGCGGAAGCCCTGCACCGCAACCACCGGCCGGAAGTCACCGGCGAGCCGGTCGTGGCATTCAAGGATTACGGCAAGCGCCGTCTCATCGAGCCCTTCGATCTAGCGATCCGGCCGGGCGAGGTCGTGGGACTGGCGGGACTGCTCGGCTCAGGGCGGACGGAGACAGCGAAGCTCGTCTTCGGCATCGACAAGGCGGAGAGCGGACAGGCTTTCGTCGATGGGAAGCCCGTGCGCATTGCGACGCCTCGGGATGCCGCGCGGTTACGGTTCGGGTTTACCCCTGAGGATCGCAAGACCGAGGGCATCGTCGCGGAGCTGTCCATCCGCGAGAACATCATCCTCGCCCTTCAGGCGCAGCGCGGCTGGATGCATCAGATTCCTCGCCGCAGGCAGGAGGAGATCGCCAACCGCTTCATCAAGCTTCTCGATATCCGCACGCCGGATGCGGAAAAACCCATTGGGCTTCTCTCGGGCGGAAACCAGCAGAAGGCGCTGCTCGCCCGCTGGCTCGCCACCGAGCCGCGCTTCCTCATTCTCGACGAGCCGACCCGCGGCATCGACGTCGGCGCCCACGCGGAGATCATCCGCCTCATCGAACGCCTGTGCGAGGAGGGGATGGCTCTGCTCGTCATCTCGTCCGAGCTCGAGGAAATCGCCTCCTACAGCGACCGTGTCGTCGTGCTGCGTGACCGGCGGCATGTGCGCGAGTTGACCGGGTCTGAGGTTAATGCGGATAACATCATGACGACTATCGCGAACAACTGATGAGCAGCATGATCCAAGCCAGCGCACCCCGCACATTGCCCAAAGGATTGCCGCAGGTCGCCGCGCTCCTCATCGTCTTTCTCGTCAACTGGCTCGTGTTCCGCGACTTCTTTGCCGTGCGCCTGCAGGACGGGCGCCTTTTCGGCAGCCTTATCGACGTATTCAACCGCGGCGCTCCGGTCGCGATCCTCGCCTTGGGCATGACGCTCGTCATCGCCACGCGCGGCATCGACCTGTCGGTCGGCGCGGTCATGGCCATCGCAGGAGCCGTCGCGGCCTCACTGACGGCGGAGGGCTATCCACTTCCCGTCGTGTTGGCAGCGGCGCTCGGCGTCGGGCTGCTTTGTGGCTTGTGGAACGGCATCCTCGTCGCCGTGCTCGAAATCCAACCCTTCGTGGCAACGTTGATCCTGATGGTGGCCGGTCGCGGGTTCGCGCAGCTGATCACCGAGGGGCAAATCATTACTTTCGTCAGCGATGGCTTCGCCGCCATCGGCAGCGGTTCCTTCCTCATGTTGCCGATGCCTGTGGTGATAGCACTCGCCATGCTCGTCATCACTCATCTTGTCGTCAGGCATACGGCGCTCGGCCTGTTCATCGAATCCATCGGCGCCAATCTTCGCTCAAGTGCCTATGCGGGCATCGGCACCAAGGCGGTGACCATCGCGGTCTATATGTGGTGCAGCCTATGCGCCGCGGTCGCGGGCCTGATCGTGACCGCCGACATTCGCGGTGCGGATGCGAACAATGCCGGTCTCTGGCTTGAACTCGATGCGATTCTCGCCGTGGTGATCGGCGGAACGTCTCTGTTCGGCGGCCGCTTCAGCCTGGGGCTGTCGGTCATCGGCGCCCTCATCATCCAGGCGATGAACACCGGCATCCTGCTGAGTGGCTTCAGGCCGGAATACAACCTCATCGTGAAGGCGGTCGTGGTGCTGGCGGTCCTCCTTGTTCAATCACCTGTCGTCATGGGCCTCCGCGCCATCTGGAGGACCAGGGTATGATCCGACGTTACCTTCCCGTCTTCGTCACCTTGGCAGTCTTCATCGTCGGCTATCTGATCTGCCTGGCGCAGTTTCCGAGCTTCGCCTCCACGCGCGTGATCGGCAATCTTCTTACTGACAATGCGTTCCTCGGAATCGTCGCCGTGGGCATGACCTTCGTGATCCTCTCCGGCGGCATCGACCTGTCAGTGGGATCGGTCATTGCCTTCACGGGCGTATTCCTGGCTGTCGCCATCGAGCGGTACAGCATAAATCCCTATCTAGCCTTCATCCTGATCCTGGCGATTGCCTCCCTGTTCGGCGCGGCGATGGGCTACGTGATCCATGTCTTCCAAATCCCGGCCTTCATCGTGACGTTGGCGGGCATGTTTCTGGCGCGCGGCATGTGCTTCGTTCTCACCACGGATTCCATCCCGATCAACGCGCCTGCCTACGGCGACATTACGGACATCGCCTTTCGGTTGCCCGGAGGAGGGCGCCTGACCTTCATCGCGATGGTGATGCTGGTCACCTTCGCGGTCGGCATCGTGCTGGCGCATTTCACGAGGTTCGGCACCAATGTCTACGCGCTCGGCGGCAACAGGACCTCCTCGGAACTGATGGGCGTGCCCGTGGGACGCACCACGATCCAGATTTACATGCTGTCGAGCTTCCTGGCGGCGCTCGCAGGCATCGTCTTCTCTTTCTACACCTCGGCCGGCTATTCCCTGGCTGCAACCGGGGTGGAGCTGGATACCATTGCCGCCGTCGTGATCGGCGGAACCCTCCTCACCGGCGGTTACGGCACGATCTTCGGCACGCTCATCGGCGTCCTCATCCAGGGTTTGATCCAGACCTACATCACCTTTGAGGGCACCTTAAGCTCCTGGTGGACGAAAATCGCAATCGGTGGGCTTTTGTTCGCATTCATAGTATTGCAACGCGGTCTCGCGGCAGCATCGCTTCGATCACGTCAGGCGTAAGGCAGTAGAATGGTTTCGGGTAGCAGCTTCAAAGTCGCCGGCAGATCGCGATCAGCCCATGATCTCGTGACCCAGGGCATCGGTCAGAGCATCATGCAGGGTCGCTTTCCCATCGGCAGTACCTTGCCGGGCGATGCGGAGCTGATGGAGCATTTCGGCGTGTCCCGCACGGCGCTCCGCGAAGCCATGAAGACCCTGGCCGCCAAAGGCCTGATCGAGTCCAAGACCAAGGTCGGCACGAAGGTTCTGGACCGCCAGAACTGGAACATGTTCGATGCCGATATTCTCGGCTGGCATCTCGAACTCGGTGTCGATGCGCAGTTCCTCGGATGGCTTTTCGAGATCCGGCAGGCGCTGGAGCCGCTGGCCTGCGCGACGGCTGCCCTGCGCTGGACACCTGTGCAGCTGGAGAGCATGAACCGGGCGCTCCAGGCCATGTATCAATGCGAGAAGAACCGGCAGGGCTTCACGAAGGCGGATCTTGCCTTCCATCAGGCCATTCTGGAGGCATCCGGCAATCCCTTCCTGCAATCCATCGGCTCCGTCATCGGCGCGGCGCTTGCGACCTCGTTCACCATCAGCTCCCCGGTTTCGAGCGATGCGCAGTTCAAGCGGGTCATGCGTCAGCATCAGGACGTGTTCGAGGCCATCAAGGCGCGAAACCCTCAAGGAGCGAGCGATGCCATGTCCACATTGATCCTTCAGGCAGCCGAGCGGGTGCAAATCAAACGGGCCGAGAGCGCCATCGCCGACATCCAGGTGCATGCTTTCTCGAAAGCCTGAGGCGTCAGCTGAGGATTGGAATTTGCACGAAGGATACCTTGCGGTATCAAAATAGTATTATAGTATTAATTGACGGTCGGGCTGATGAGGTTCATCGCTGATCGCCTGAAGGAGGGCCCGTGCTTTCGGTGCCCTGGCTCCATCGCCTCACCAGCGGGAGGGTATGAGAACGGCCCTGGTCAGCAGGTCGCAGCTGACACGAGTTCATCGTCGAAAAGCATAGAGGGTCATGCATCGGGCACGCCAATCACCAGCCTGGACATGAGCATATCAAAGAGGGAGAACGGCCTTGAAGAATCTCAAGACAACTCTGGCGATCCTGGCTCTTGGAGCCGTTGGCCTCGTCGGCGCGGCTAACGCGCAGGACAAGGGCACCGTCGGCGTCGCCATGCCCACGAAGTCGTCCGCGCGCTGGATCGACGACGGCAACAACATGGTCAAGGTGCTCAAAGAGAAGGGCTACAACGTCGATCTGCAATATGCCGAGGACGACATTCCCAACCAGCTCGCCCAGATCGAGAACATGATCACGAAGGGCCCGAAAGTGCTGGTGATCGCGGCGATCGACGGCACTACGCTCTCCGACGCGCTTCAGCAGGCCGCCGACAAGGGCATCAAGGTCATTGCCTATGACCGCCTGATCCGTAACTCCAAGAACGTCGATTACTACGCCACCTTCGACAACTTCCAGGTCGGCGTGCTTCAGGGCGGCTACATCGAGAAGGCGCTCGGGCTGAAGGAGGGCAAGGGCCCCTTCAACATCGAGCTGTTCGGCGGCTCGCCGGACGATAACAACGCGTACTTCTTCTACAACGGCGCCATGTCGGTCCTCGAGCCGTACATCAAGAGCGGCAAGCTCAAGGTCGCGAGCGGCCAGATGGGCATGGACAAGGTCTCGACCCTGCGCTGGGACGGCGCGGTCGCCCAGGCCCGCATGGATAACCTGCTCTCCGCCTATTACAGCGACAAGCGCGTCGATGCCGTGCTGTCTCCCTATGACGGCTTGAGCATCGGCATCATCTCCTCGCTGAAGGGTGTGGGCTACGGCACGCCGCAGCAGCCGATGCCGGTCATCACCGGCCAGGACGCGGAAGTGCAGTCGGTGAAGTCCATCCTCGCCAAGGAGCAGACCTCGACGGTGTTCAAGGATACCCGCGAGCTCGCCAAGGTCGCGGCCAACATGGTCGATGCCGTGCTCTCGGGAAAACAGCCCGAGGTCAACGACACCAAAACTTACGAGAACGGCGTGAAGGTCGTTCCGGCCTACCTGCTGAAGCCGGTCAGCGTGGATGCTTCCAACTGGAAGGAAGTTCTGGTCGGCAGCGGCTACTACAAGGAAGACCAGTTCAAATAAGAACGTCGATGGCAGCGGACCCTGCGCGCGAGCGTGGGGTCCTCACTCGTTTCTGGAAGGCCTGTTGGCCTGAGGTCATGCGATGAATGCGATCCTTGAAATGCGAGGGATCACCAAGACGTTTCCCGGCGTGAAGGCGTTGGACAACGTCAACATCAAGGTCAGGGCCGGCGAGATCCATGCCCTGGTGGGCGAGAACGGCGCCGGAAAATCGACGCTGATGAAGGTGCTGAGCGGAGTCTATCCGCATGGCTCCTACTCCGGCTCGATCATTTACGAGGGTGAGGAACGCCGCTTCAAGGGCATCGCCGACAGCGAAGAGCTAGGCATCATCATCATTCATCAGGAACTCGCCCTGGTGCCGCTTCTGTCGATCGCGGAGAACATCTTCCTTGGCAACGAGCAGGCTGAATACGGGATCATCGACTGGTCGCTCGTGTTTTCGCGCACCAAGGAGTTGCTCAAGCTCGTCGGGCTGAATGAATCGCCTGAGACGCTCGTCACCAATCTCGGCGTCGGCAAGCAGCAGCTCGTGGAGATCGCCAAGGCGCTCTCGAAAAAGGTGAAGCTGCTGATACTCGATGAGCCGACGGCGAGCCTCAACGAGAAGGATAGCGATGCACTCTTGAACCTTCTGCTGCAGTTCAAGGCGAAAGGCATCTCCTCCATCCTCATCTCGCACAAGCTGAACGAGATTTCGAAGGTTGCGGATTCCATCACCGTCCTTCGCGACGGCGGCACGGTCGAAACCCTCGATTGCCGTGTGGAGGAGGTCAGCGAAGATCGGATTATCCGCGGCATGGTGGGCCGGACCATGGAGGACCGCTATCCTCACCGCGATCCGAAGATCGGAGAGACGATCTTCCGGGTCGAGAACTGGTCCGCCTATCACCCTCTCCACAGCAATGTGCAGGTGGTGAAGAACGTCGATCTCCATATCCGGCGTGGCGAGATCGTCGGCATCGCAGGCCTCATGGGGGCAGGGCGGACCGAGTTCGCCATGAGCCTGTTCGGCAAAAGCTACGGCCAGAACATCAGCGGAAGGGCGATGCTGCACGGCAAGGAGATCGACGTGAGTTCGGTCGAGAAGTCCGTGTCCAATGGCATCGCCTATGCCACCGAGGATCGGAAGACCTATGGTCTCGTGTTGGAAGAGGACATCTGCAAGAATGTGACGCTCGCGAATCTGGAGGGCGTCTCGAAGCATCTGGTCATCGATGATATCCGAGAGCTGGCCGTTGCCAACGACTTCCGCAACAAGCTGCGCATCAGATGCTCGAACGTGTTCCAGCAGACGGTGAACCTGTCCGGCGGCAACCAGCAGAAGGTGGTCCTGAGCAAGTGGCTGTTCTCGGACCCCGAGATCCTCATTCTCGATGAGCCGACACGGGGTATCGACGTGGGCGCCAAGTACGAAATCTACACTATCATCAACAGGCTGGCGGATGCCGGGAAGGGTGTTCTCATGATCTCGTCGGAAATGCCGGAACTGCTCGGCATGTGCGACCGGATCTATGTGATGAACGAGGGCGCCATCATCGCCGAACTCGACGTTGCCGAGGCATCCCAGGAAAAGATCATGCACGCCATCGTCAAGTCGGGGAGACGCTAAGATGGATACGAGAACCGCCGACGAGCTTCGCCCTCCCCAGCGTGCGTCATGGCTCGATTTCGTCAAATCGCATTTCCGCGACTACGGCATGCTGTTGTCGCTTCTTGCCATCATGCTGTTCTTCCAGGTGGTGACGGACGGAACCCTCCTGCGTCCGCTTAACCTGACGAACCTCGTTCTTCAGAACAGCTACATCGTCATCATGGCGCTGGGCATGCTGCTGGTCATCGTGGCCGGGCATATCGACCTCTCCGTCGGCTCCATCGTGGGCTTCGTCGGCGGTCTGGCGGCCGTGATGATGGTGCGATGGGGCATCGACCCGATCACGACGACCATTGCCTGCCTGATCGTGGGTGGAATGATCGGCGCCGCGCAGGGCTATTGGGTGGCCTATTTCAAGGTGCCGTCCTTCATCGTGACGCTGGCCGGCATGCTCGTGTTCAAGGGCCTGACGCTGGCGCTTCTCGGCGGCATGTCGGTCGGTCCGTTCCCTGTCGCCTTCCAGCGCCTCAGCTCCGGCTTCATTCCGGATGTCTTCGGCGGGCAAGGGTTCAACTATACGGCCCTGTTCCTCGGGGCTGCCAGCGTGATCGCGGTGATCTATTTCAGCGTGCGCAGCCGCGCCAATCAGCTCAAGCATGCGGTCGAGACCGCACCCTTCGGGCTGTTCGTGTGCAAGAACGTGCTGCTCGCCGTCCTTGTGCTGGCTTTCTGCTATCTGATGGCGACTTATCGCGGATTGCCGAACGTGCTCGTCATCATGGCGGTGCTGATCGCGCTCTACGCCTTCGTGACCAACAGAACGACCATCGGCAGGCGCATTTATGCGCTCGGCGGAAATGAAAAGGCAGCGAGGCTTTCGGGCATCAAGACGGAGCGCCTGACCTTCCTGACCTTCGTCAATATGGGTGTTCTGGCCGGGCTCGCGGGCCTCATCTTCGCCGCGCGCCTGAACACGGCGACGCCGAAGGCAGGCCTCGGATTCGAGCTCGATGTGATCGCCGCCGTGTTCATCGGCGGTGCTTCGGCGACGGGCGGGGTCGGCAAGGTCACGGGTGCCGTGATCGGGGCCTTCGTCATGGGCGTCATGAACAACGGCATGTCGATCCTCGGCATCGGCATCGACTACCAGCAGGTCATCAAGGGCCTCGTGCTCCTGGCCGCCGTTTCGCTGGATGTGTACAACCGAAAGAAGTAAACGAGGGCTGTTCGTCAAGACAGCCGCATGGGCATAAACGTACATCGCGCTGCTGCCCGTCGATACGATGACGGGTGGCGGGGCATGGAATGGAGTGAGAGATGACGAAGAACTACATTGCCGGCGAGTGGGTTGCCGCGACAGAAGCCGCGCCGAACCTCAACCCGTCCAACACCAATGACGTGATCGGTGATTTCGCCCGCGCCTCCGCCAAGGAAGCAGAGGCCGCCATCGCCGCCGCCTATGACGCCTTCCCGGCCTGGTCTCGCTCCTCCATCCAAACCCGTCACGATATCCTCAAGAAAATCGGCGACGAGATCATCGCCCGCAAGGACGAACTGGGCCACCTGCTTTCCCGCGAGGAGGGCAAGACGCTCCCGGAGGGCATCGGCGAGGTCACACGCGCCGGCCAGATTTTCCTTTTCTTCTCCGGTGAATGCCTGCGCATGGCCGGTGAAAAAGTGCCCTCGGTCCGTCCCGCCATCGATGTGGAGATCACCCGCGAGCCGGTGGGCGTGGTCGGCCTCATCACGCCTTGGAACTTCCCCATCGCCATCCCGGCCTGGAAGATCGCGCCTGCTCTCGCCTACGGCAACACGGTCGTCTTCAAGCCTGCCGAACTGGTGCCGGGTTCAGCCCATGCCCTGTCCGAGATCATCAGCCGCGCCGGGGTGCCGGCGGGTGTGTTCAACCTGGTGATGGGCAAGGGCTCGGTCGTGGGCGAAGCCATGCTGCAAAGCCCCAAGGTTGCGGCCGTCTCGTTCACCGGATCGGTGCCCACGGGCCGCCGGGTGGCCATGAGCGCCATTACCGCCGACCCGATGAAGAAGGTCCAGCTCGAGATGGGCGGCAAGAACCCGATGGTGGTGCTCGATGATGCCGATCTCAATGTGGCGGTGGACTGCGCCATCAACTCGGCCTTCTTCTCGACCGGTCAGCGCTGCACCGCCTCGTCGCGCCTGATCGTGACGGACGGGATCCACGACCGCTTCGTCGCCGCCATGCAGGAGCGGATGGCCAAGCTGGTCGTGGACGACGCGCTCAAGAGCGGCACGCAGATTGGTCCCGTGGTGGATCAGGGCCAGCTCGACCAGGACTTGAAATACATCAAGATCGGCCAGGAAGAAGGCGCCAAGCTCGTGGCGGGTGGCGAGTTGCTGAAGCGCGATGCGCCGGGGTTCTATCTTCAGCCGGCCCTGTTCACGGAAGTGGCCAATTCCATGCGGGTGGCGCGGGAGGAGATCTTCGGGCCGGTGGCGACCGTGATCCGGGCGAAGGACTATGACGAGGCGCTGGAGCTGGCCAACGACACGCCTTTCGGCCTGTCTTCGGGCATCTGCACCACCAGCCTGAAATATGCAGGTCACTTCAAGCGTAACGCTGAGGCGGGAATGGTCATGGTGAACTTGCCGACCGCCGGCGTGGACTACCATGTCCCGTTCGGCGGCCGAAAGGGATCTTCCTACGGGCCACGCGAGCAGGGGCGCTACGCGCAGGAGTTCTACACCACCGTGAAGACCGCCTATACCTTCGACGGCAACGGACCTTATGTCCCGAAAACAAAGGGCAGCGAATAGCCATAGCTCAGTCGTCATGGCCGGGCCTGACCCGGCCATCCACAGTCATATTTTGCCAACGGCCAGGATTGTTGGAACCTGGATCGGGATCGTCCGTTTCCGCTCCATGAAGCCGCGCCGCGAGATATTGAACCGTCCTGTCGTCCTGCTCGTCGAGGATGAATCTCTCGTGCGACTGACGCAGGTGGAAATCCTGAAGGATGCGGAGTTCTGGGTCGTCGAGGCTCAGGACGCGGACGAGGCTTTCGACCTCTTCAAGAAGCGGTCAGATATCGGCGCAGTTCTCACGGATGTGAACATGCCCGGCTCTATCGACGGGTTCGAGTTCGCCCGTCTCGTCCATCAGGGATGGCCGGATGTCGGCGTACTCGTGATTTCCGGCAAAGTCGCGCCCAAGCCGGGCGATTTGCCGGTAGGCGCGCATTTCCTGCAAAAGCCCGTGCGCCCGAAAGATCTGATCGAGGCGCTTCAGCAGGTCATGACCTCGAAAAAGCTTGAGGCATGAGAGGGGCGGTTGCGGCTGGGGCAACTCCGCACGATTTCATACGCCGGATGACAAGGGCTGGGTCATGACAAGACCGAAAGTAGGATTCGGAGGCCGCCATGTGCCGCTTCCCCGGTCACGATTGTTGAGGATTTCGCTTGGTGTCGCCCTGGTGGTGGGCGGCCTCGTCGGCTTCCTGCCGATCCTCGGATTCTGGATGGTGCCGCTCGGGATCATCGTTCTCTCGATCGACATCGCGATCGCACGCCGCTTCCGCCGGCGGACCGCCGTATGGTGGGGGCGCAAGCAACAGAAAAGGCGGGTCTGAAACGACCCGCCCTAAGATTGGACCCGATCAGGACGGAAGCCGACCCTCAGGCGTATACTGATCGACCGCATTCGGAAGCTCTCTCGACAGACGCGAGAGAATTTCCTCGCGCGAAAGTCCCGTCTGCTGCGTCAGCGTATCGAGCACATCCGGTCCGATGGCCTGTTCGAGCTGCTGAGGCGCGATATCCTTGTTGGGGCCTGTGCCCACCCAGGAATCGGCAACGTCGCCCTGGCCGTGCTGGCGGAAGCTGTCGAGCAACTCACCAAGCCCGCCGCCGAGAAGCCCACCTGCGCCTGCTCCGCCAAGTCCGCCGCCCAGATTGCCGAGCAATCCGCCCAGACCACCAAGGCCACCTTGTTGCTCCTGTCCAGGGAGGTTGGGATTACCAGGGGACTGCGCGCCTCCGCGAAGCATTTCGGCAATCTTGTCACGGTTCTGATAGCCTGCGATGGCCAGAAGCCCGAGAAGGGCAGTCATGGAAGGATATCCGCGGCTCATGTCACTCCTCCAGTGTTGATCGAACACGAACGGCTTGGCGGTGAAATCGGTTCCGCAGCGGGCTGCTGAAGCGCCCTCTTTATAAAGCTTTTCCGAAGCTCGGACGAGCATATGCTTGCTGAGTAACGCCTGATCTTCCGTGTTAGAAGACTCCCATGGAGCGAGCGTGGGTGACGGTGCCATGATTATTGTCTTCGGGTCGATCAACTTGGATCTCGTCGCCAAGGTGCGCGCCATCGCGCGGCCGGGCGAGACGGTTCTGTCTCGGCGGGCCGACAGCTTCTTCGGCGGCAAAGGCGCCAATCAGGCGGTGGCGGCCGCGCGTGCCGGATCGGTGCCCGTCGCCATGGTGTCCGCTGTCGGCAACGATCCGTTCGGACAGGCTTGCCTGACAAACCTCGCGGATAATGGAGTCGATGTCGCTTGCATTCGGCTCAGCGACGAACCCACGGGATGCGCCTTCATCACAGTCGATCAAGCGGGCGAGAATGCGATCACTGTCGCGAGCGGAGCCAACATGGCCGTCCGCTCCGCGGATATGACGGATGAGCTCCTGGCTAAAGCATCGGTGCTGGCGCTTCAGATGGAGGTGCCCTTGCCTGAAAATCTCGATGCTGCAGCCCGCGCGAAGCGGGCAGGAGTAACGGTCATCTGGAATTTCGCGCCAGTGCCTGCCGGCGCCGCACGCGAGACAATTGCAGAGTCGCTGGCCGCGACCGATGTGCTCGTCGTCAACGAGCATGAGGCTTTGTCCATCGCGGCGATCATCGGTGAGCCCGTGGATGGCGACTATCTGAAAGCCGGTCGGATGATTGCCACTTCATTCGATACAACCTGCATCGTCACGGCGGGGGCGGATGGGGCTTACGCCATCGACCCCGATGGTACGCAGGTTCATGCTTCCACGCGCTCGATCACGCCCGTCGATACCACGGGAGCCGGAGATACATTCGTCGGCGTTCTTGCGAGTGGACTGGCGGAAAGCCTGCCGATTGCCGCAGCCATGCACCGCGCCTGCGCCGCGGCATCGCTCGCATGTCTTACGGCTGGCGCACAGGCGGGCATGCCCACGCGTGCCGCATTGGACGAAGCGCTCAGATGAGGCTTCGCGGAATGACGCGCGTGAGGCTGCCCGTTGCCGGGAAGAGCGGGATAAGGCAGGCCTGAAGCGCGTGGTAGAGATCGGGCTTGCCTGTGAAGACCGTCGAGGCCGGGGCGAGATCCTCCGTCAGTTCGGGCCGCCATCCGCCATGCGCGTGATCGATGAGATGGTTCTGCGCGAAGCTCCATGCCTGCCGATACCATTGCTCATGAAAATCGCCGGGCCGGTGCTCGATGAGGAAAGCGGCTGCACCAATGGCCTCCGCGCACGGCCACCAGAGCTTCTCCCGACGCCTCGGTTGGTCGTTCCAATCGAGCGCATAGAAGAAGCCGCCTCTCTGTCGATCCCATCCTAGTTCGATGGATTGCCGGAACAGCGCGCTCGCCGCATCCGGCATCCATGCATGACGCTGGTCGCCGAGGCTCCAGAGCTGGAGAAGAAGCCGCGTCCATTCTAGCCAGTGACCCGGCGTCGTGCCGTAGGGCCGGAACATGTCCGAGCCGCGATATTCCTTGTCGAGGCTCCAATCGGCGTTGAAATGCTCCGCAACGCGGTAGCCGAGAGAAGCGGCATGGCGCGAGATGATGAGGCTTGCGATGCGCTCGGCCCTGTCGAGATAGATCCGCTCGTCCGTAGCCTCATACGCGGCCATGAGAGCTTCCGTCAGGTGCATGTTCGAGTTCTGGCCGCGATAGGTGCTGAGCGGCGACCAGTCGCGGGCGAATTCCTCACGCACGGCGCCGTGCTGCTCTTCCCAGAAATGCTCCTCGATCACCTGAGAAATGTCCGCCAGAAGCGCATCCGCGAGCGGATGGCCCACCACTTTCGCGCTCGATGCGGCAAGCAGGACGAAGGCATGCCCATAGGCCTGTTTCGTGTCGTCCTGCGGACCGTCGTTGTCGAGGGACCAGAGATAGCCGCCATGCTGCGCGTCGCGATGGCTGTTCCAGAGATAAGTCATGCCATGGTCGATGATCGAATCGCAGCCGGGCCGGCCCATCAGATGACCGATGGCGAAGCAATGCACCATGCGCGTGGTGGCGTGGATCTGGCGCAGCGGATTGACCTGATCGAGCGGCTGCCCGGCGTCATCGAGATTGTTAAATCCGCCTTGTGGGTTGATCAGCCCTGACTGAAAGAAATCGAACAGGTCGGTCGCCTGCTCCAGAAGCCATTTCCTGTGAAATTCGTTCGTTTTCCAGCCTGGGCCGCCGGGTGGAAGGATCGGGAATTTATCTGCCATGGGATAGGCCTCTCAGCGGCTTCCGCTCGCGCACACAATAGTGATTTACGCCATCCCTGGGGAGTGAGACGTTCGGTGCGGTCGGATGACGCAGTTTCTATAGGCGAATTGTCACCCCGGGTATTCAAATCTCGAAAGCGTGCCCCAGATAATCCGGCATGCCCGATACATTGAAATCCACTCCTTCGATCACTCATTCGGACAGCTCCGCCGCGGCCCTGAGCGCGTCCGTCCGGCTTCATCTCGGCAAGCAGCTCCGCGCCCTCTACGGGGATCCGGCGGAGAGCAAGCTCCCGCGTGACTTGGCGAAGCTCGCCGAGCGCGTCGCCCAGGTCATCCGCGCCCATACGGAGCCGGTGGACCAGGCCTTCGTGGACGGCGTCATGGATGCCCTGCCGAACCTGCGCGCCTTCGCCTTGTCCCTGACGGGCAAGCTCGATCAGGCCGAGGATCTTGTTCAGGATACGGTGCTGAAGGCACTGACCAAGCAGGATACCTTCGAGGCCGGCACGAACCTCCAGGCCTGGCTCTTCACCATCCTGCGCAACGGCTTCTATTCGACCCACCGCAAGACCAGCCGTGAGGTCGAGGACGGGGACGGCAGCCATGCGGCCAGCATGGTCGCGATCCCCGATCAGGAAGACAAGCTGGCCCTGCAGGATCTCTCGACGGCTTTGGAGAAACTGCCTCAGGAGCAGCGGGAGGCGATCATCCTCATCGGTGCGGAAGGCATGTCCTATGAGGACGCGGCGGAAGCGCTCGGCGTGAAGGTCGGCACCATCAAGAGCCGCGTGAACCGCGCTCGCAACCGTTTGGCGGAATTGATGGGCGTCGCCTCGGAGCGACTCGCCGGCCACCACAACGAGGCAACCAGCGCCTGATACCATTCTAGGCCCCACATGCGGGGCCTTTTCCTTGCTGCCTAAAATATCGCCGCGATATGACCGGGCTGATGGCGAACTTTCCCCAAGGTTCACGGTTGAGCTGACAGCTGGTGGGTGCTCTTGAACCGCTCTTCTGCCAAGGAGGGGAGCATGGAACACAGGCCTCTGTCTGAACTGGGTCACGTCGCCGATCTGAAACCCTCGCAAAAAGTCGTCCTGTCGAAGCGCGAACGCCTGGACCGCTGGGCGGAGCTCCTCGAACGTGAGCCCGACCGGATCTTGAGAACCCTCGATGAGATCGAGTGGAAGCCGAAGGCCGTTCGGCAAGCATTGCGGGCCGACAATTCGGCACTGACAATCGCCTTCAACGACCCGGTCCTGCGCGAGGCGGGATTGCTGAGCGACAGGTTCGGCGATGCCGTCGATTTCTTCCAGGTCTCCGAGCACGATGCGCATATCGTGCTCTGCTCGTGCCATGGCGGCGACTCCATGCGCTCGGAAGAGGCGGCCCGCCGCGTGCGCGGCATCCGCTCCCCAAGCCTGTGGTCGCTATATTTCGGCTGGCTCCGATAAAAGGATGGTCTTGGAGGATTATCAGTCCCTATGGGGATCGAACTCTCCAGGACCGGCCATCGCAACCGCGAACGGGCGAAGGGCGTGCTCCATGCTGATCTTTTCCGCGCGATAGGCCATCGGGCTCTCATCGATGTCGCCGCAACGCAGGATCACGCTCTTGCATGCCGCGATAAGTTGTTAAGCCCAAGCCATGCGCAAACATGCTCAATGATATGAATAAATATCTATAATAGAACGCTTTTTTATCCTTTTGGAGGATTTTGGAAACGGTCCGCAATGTTGATTATGAACGAGGGGGCGACTTGCGAGGCTTTGCATGGTCGGAACAATTTCGGTTCAGCCCACCGGTAATCAGGACATCGATGGCGTTCTGTCGCCTTCTCGCTGGGACGCTGCGAACCTAACCTATAGTTTCCCGACCGACGCCGCCCTCTTTGGAGGTGCCTATGGATGGGGAGAGACGCAGAATAACTTTGCGGGTTTGACTCCAATCCAGATGCAAGCCGCGCGGAAGGTGCTCGGCGTCATCTCCTCCTTGACCAACCTTACCTTCACCGAGATCCAAGAGACGCAGCACAGCCAGGCTACTCTGCGGATGGCCCGCTCGGATGAGCCCGGGACTGCATGGGCTTATCTACCTGGAGAGACCCAGGAAGCGGGTGATATCTGGTTCGGCAATTACGGCGGATGGTTCGATAATCCGGTCCAAGGCGGTTATGCTTACTACGTTTTCATGCACGAAGCCCTTCATGCTGTCGGCCTGAAGCATGGGAACGAGGCCGGCGGCTTTGGCGCCATGCCGCCTGCTCGCGACTCGATGGAATATTCCGTCATGACCTATCGGTCTTATGTGGGCGCATCCGGGGAGTACCTTGAGAATGAATTCTGGGGGTTCGCGCAAACTCCCATGATCGCCGACATCGCTGCTCTCCAGCACCTCTACGGTGCGAATTTCGGCACCAACGCCGGCGACACGATCTATCGCTGGGATCCATCGACAGGTCAGGCCTTCATCAACGGGAGCGGACAGGATATTCCCGGCGGCAACCGAATCTTTATGACGGTGTGGGACGGAGGAGGGGTCGATACCTACGACTTCTCGAATTACGCAGCGAACCTACGGATCGATCTGCGGCCTGGAGAATGGTCAGTGATTTCGTCTTTACAGACGGCCATGCTCGGCGGCGCGAACCTGGCTCGCGGCAATATTGCCAACGCCATGCTCTATCACGGAGACACCCGCTCGCTCATAGAAAACGCCAAGGGCGGACCGGGCAGGGACGTGATCGTCGGTAATCAAGGCGACAACATTCTACGGGGAGGCCGCGGCAGTGACAGGCTCTTCGGCCTTGACGGTGAGGATATACTGATCGGCGGCCCCGGGCGGGATTACTTCGTGTTCGACACGCGACCGAACCGAGCCGACAACCTCGACCGCATTGCCGATTTTTCCGTCGTGAGGGACACCATCGTATTGGAGAATGCCGTTTTTACGAAGGTGGGAAAGGCCGGCAAACTCTCCGCGGCGGCCTTCTGGAGTGGATCGCATGCCCACGATTCCACGGACAGGGTCATCTATGACAAAACCTTCGGAAAGCTCTTTTACGATGCTGACGGTATTGGAAAGGTCGCGCCCGTCCAGGTCGCTCAATTGCCCAAAGGGCTGAAAATGACGGCGGCCGACTTTATCATCGCATGAGGCGATAATGCCGACTCATGGCTCCGGATTCTTCACGGCGTGCCCTACGACAAGGATGCGAGGCTGAACCAATGGGTGCCCAGGTGCGGCAGCAAGCCTTGGGCGGATGATTTGACTTCCAGGCCGCTTTGGAGGACATGAGCGCCTTTGCGGGCTTCGTCTCCTGGAGAGCTCTCCGGGGCGGGGCTGGCTGCCTCCGGAGTCATCGATGGACGGTACCGTCCCCCAGCAGCATATCTCCCTGAGCCGGTTCTCCCTCGCGCAGGCGGCGAGCGTCGTCGAGCGGAGCCATGCCCGGCTGTGCGCCGTGCTCGTGCTCCTGTGCCTCGCCTGCTTCCTGCCGGGCTTCGCCGCCCTGCAGCCCATGGACCGCGACGAGCCTCGTTATGCCCAGGCCTCCAAGCAGATGCTGGAAACGGGCGATTTCGTGGATATCCGCTTCCAGGACGAGGCACGGCACAAGAAGCCGGTCGGCATTTATTGGATGCAGAGCGCCACGGTGGCGCTCGGTGAGGCGCTCGGCGTGCCCGAGGCGCACACCACCATTGCCCTTTACCGCCTGCCGTCCCTGTTCGGTGCTATTGCGACGGTTCTCCTGACCTATTGGGCGGCCCTGGCCTTCTTCGCCCGGCGAGGGGCCTTTCTCTCGGCCGCGCTCATGGCCACCTGCATCATTCTCATGGTCGAGGCGCGGCTCGCAAAGACCGATGCCATGCTCACCGCCTGCTCGGTCGCGGTCATGGGCGGCTTGGCTCGAGCCTATTTGAGCCGAGGGGCAGGGGTGCTGCCCCGTCGTGCCCTCCTGATCTTCTGGACCGGCTTTGCCCTCGGCATCCTCATCAAGGGGCCGCTGGTGCTCATGTTCGCCGGCCTGACGGCGGCGATCCTGTCGTATAAGGAGCGTTCGGCTCGCTGGCTTCTGACGCTGAAGCCCTGGATCGGCCTTGTCGCCACGCTGGCCGTGGTGCTGCCCTGGTTTATCGCCATCGCCGTCAAGAGCGGCGGTGCGTTCTTCTCCGAAGCTGTCGGCCACGACATGCTCGGCAAGGTCGGCGCGGCTCAGAAATACCACTGGATGCCGCCGGGCTTCTATCTTCTCTCGTTCTTCGCGACCTTCTGGCCGGGCGCGATCCTCGCCGCCATCGCGGTGCCCTTCGCCTGGATCCACCGGCGCGAGGAACCGGTCGCCTTCGCCCTGGCTTGGATCGTCCCGTCCTGGATCGTTTTCGAGGCCGTTCCAACGAAGCTGCCGCATTACACCATGCCGCTTTTCCCGGCGGTCGCGATCCTGACCGTCATGGCGATCTCCCGCCATTTCGTCGGGCCTCACAGGCCTGCCGCGAAACTGTTCACAATCCTCATCCCGTTCATTCCCATCGGGTTGGCCGTCGGGCTCTCGCTGGTGAATTGGAACTTCGACGGCACGCTGCCTTACCGGGCTCTCCCGGCCTTGGTTCTCGCCTCGCTGCTCGGCCTCTGCGGATGGTGGCTCTTCGTTCGAAACAAAGTGCTTAAATCCATGTGGGCCGGGTTCCTGGCGGCGGTTTGCCTGTCCATCGGCGTGTTCGGCTTCGCTCAGGAGGACCTCCGCTCGCTCAAGGTCTCGCCGAAGCTCGCCGAGGTGGCGCAGAACTTCCCGGGCGTGAAGAACGTGGCGACCCTCGGCTACCGGGAGCCCAGCCTCGTGTTCCTTGTCGGCACCGATCTCGACATGCTCGACGACGGAGCCCAGGCGGCCGCTTATCTGAAGCGAAACGCTTGCAGCCTCGTCTTCGTGGACAGGCGCTTCGAGGAAGAGTTCCAGGCGGCCACCGGTAAGCTGAGGATCAAGCCTGCGCTCTCGACCCGGATCAACGGATTCAATATCAACAGTGGACGCCGGGTCGATATCGGCGCCTACCGCATGGATTCGGGCTGTATCTAGCCGGACCTGCATTGCAAGAGGTGGGTCTTTCGAGGCCCCTGAACGTATGACCGAACTGTCTTCGGCCCCGCGCATCAGCGTCGTGGTGCCCGTCAAGAACGAAGCTCTCAACATTCTCCCACTCGTGGAGGAAATCGAGCGCGCCTGTGCGTCGCTTGCGCCGTTCGAACTGATCTATGTGGACGACGGCTCGACCGATGCCACGGCGGAGCAGATCGTCCACGCCCGTGCCACTCGGCCCTGGCTTCGTTTCGTCCGCCACAAGACGAGCTGCGGGCAGAGCGCCGCTGTGCGCAGTGGCGTTCAGATGGCGCGCGCGCCGATCATCGTGACTCTGGATGGCGACGGCCAGAACGATCCCGCCTTCATCCCGCAATTGGTTGCGGCTCTCGACGACCACGCCGTCGGCCTCGCGGCAGGCCAGCGTCTTGCCCGAAAGGGAGCCGCCAAGCGCTGGCAGTCGCGCATCGCCAACGGCGTGCGTGCGCGCGTTCTGAAGGACGGCACCCGGGACACGGGCTGCGGCCTCAAGGCCTTCCGACGCGACGTCTATATGAGCCTGCCATATTTCGATGCCCTGCATCGCTTCATGCCGGCGCTCGTCAAGCGCGAGGGCTATCAGATCGCCCATGTGGACGTGGTCGACAGGCCGCGCCATGCGGGCCAGTCGAACTACGGCCTTTTCGACCGTCTGTGGGTCGGCATCCTCGATCTCGCCGGCGTGTGGTGGCTGATCCGCCGTCGCCGGCGCCTGCCCGTTATTCAGGAAACTCTCTGATGCTGATGCGCCTGTCCCACGATATCGGTCTGCTCTTCTACGATATCGTCATTGCCCGTTTCGACCTCTGGGCCGCCTTCGGCGTGCTGGCGCAGTTCGTGTTCGGCGCGCGTTTCCTCGTGCAATGGTTAGCCAGCGAGAAGGCCGAAAAGAGCGTCATCCCCATGGGGTTCTGGGTCCTGTCCATCGTCGGCGGCATGATGACGATGGTTTACGGATTCGCGCGGCGCGACATCGTCATCATCCTTCCGCAGTGCCTGTCGATCTTCATCTATGTCCGCAACATCATGCTGATCACGAAGGAGAGGCGGCGGGAGGTCGAGGCCGACCTGCCGACCTAATCACTCTCCCGCAGTCGCTTGAAGCCCACATCGAGATCGCGTTTGAGATCGTCCAGATCCTCAAGGCCGATATGGAAGCGTAGAGAAGGACCGCCGGGCGACCATGTCGTCGCCGTGCGGTATGTCGAGCAGTCGAAGGGGATCACGAGGCTCTCGAATCCACCCCAGGAATAGCCCATTCCGAACAGGGACAGCCCATCTAGCATGGCAGCGAGCGCCTTGCCCGAGAAAGGCTTGAGGATGACCGAGAACAATCCCGACGAGCCTTTGAAGTCCCGCTTCCAGATTTCGTGACCGCGATAGGTTTCGAGCGCCGGGTGCAGAACCTGCGCTACCTCCGGTCGGTCCGCCAGCCAGCGGGCCATGTCCAATGCCTGCTTCTCATGCTCACGAAGCCGAAGCGCCATGGTCCGTAGCCCCCTCAGGCCCAGGAAAACGTCCTCCGGGCCGGGGCACATGGCATAGGCCTCATAAGTGGCTCTCAAGTCCTTGAAGCAGCGCTCGTTGGCGGAAACTAGCCCGAGCAGCAGGTCCGAGCCGCCGCTGAGATACTTGGTGCCGGCCTCGATCGCGATGTCTACGCCACGCTCGTGCGGCGGGAAGAGCAGGGGGGTGGCCCAGGTGTTGTCCATCAGAACGACCGCGCCATGACGGTGCGCCACCTCCGCGATGGCCGGGATGTCCTGCATCTCAAGCGATTGTGAACCGGGGGCTTCCGTAAAGACAGCCGTCGTGTTCGGGCGCATCAGGCCCTCGATCCCGGCGCCGATGGAGGGATCGTAATAGGTGGTTTCCACACCAAATTTCTTGAGGATTCCGCCGCAGAACTGCCGTGTGGGCAGGTAGACCGAATCCGTCATCAGCAAATGGTCGCCGGCCTTGAGGCAGGACATGAGAGCGACCGTTACGGCAGCAAGTCCTGAAGGAGCCAGCACCGTGCCCGCCGCGCCTGCAAGCTGCGTCCATGCCTTCTCAAGCGATTCCGTCGTCGGAGTTCCTTTCGTTCCATAGGAATAGCGCCCGCGCCGGTGCAGCAGATCGTCCGTCGTGGGGTAGAGAACCGTGGAGCCGCGATAGATCGGAGTGTTGATGAACCCGTGCTGTTCGAAAGGGGCTCGGCCCGCATGAACGAGGAGGGTGCGTTCCGCAAGGTCGGCAGGCTTCGGAGGGAGTTTGGACATGAGCTCAAGGACTTGCTGAAAGGGCCTTGATCTGAGGCCGGAGCGCGGCTGGCGTCAACCCTCCCGCCAAAAAGCCATCCATCAAGACTTGACCGGTGATCAATCATGGAATGTGATGGATCCCGATGCCGACATCGAACCGATGCGGCGCGGAACGGTCTGACCGTGGCTCGGCTGGGGGAAAATAACTAGCGGGCCGAACTGTACTATTGGGAGAATATACCAGCATGAAAAAGGCTCTCGTAGCGATTGCCTTCGGCCTGACGGCAAGCGTGTTCGCCACAGGCGCTTCCGCCCAGGCAACCCTGAACAGCGTGAAGCAGAAGGGCTTCCTGACCTGCGGATCGAACACCGGCCTCGCCGGCTTCGGCCTGCCGGACGCCCAGGGCAACTGGACCGGTCTCGACGTGGACCTCTGCCGCGCCGTGGCTGCGGCCATCTTCGACGACCCGACCAAGGTGCGCTTCATTCCGCTCGCCGCCAAGGACCGCTTCACGGCACTTCAGTCGGGTGAAGTTGACGTGCTGTCGCGTAACTCGACCAAGACCATGTCGCGCGACACGCAGCTCGGCCTCGACTTCCCGGCCATCAACTACTACGACGGCCAGGGCTTCATGGTCCGCAAGAAGCTCGGCGTATCCTCCGCCAAGGAGCTGAACGGCGCCTCGATCTGCACGCAGCAGGGCACCACCACCGAGCTCAACCTCGCCGACTACTTCCGTGCCAACAACATGAAGTACGAAGTCGTCGCCTTCGCGACCTCCGACGAGACCTTCAAGGCCTACGATTCCGGCCGCTGCGATGCGTTCACCACGGACGCCTCGGGCCTCTATGCCGAGCGTCTTCGCGCCTCGGCTCCGGACGATCATATCGTTCTCCCGGAAATCATCTCCAAGGAGCCGCTTGGCCCGGCCGTCCGCCATGGCGACAACCAGTGGGGCGATATCATCGCCTGGGTTCACAATGCCATGCTCGACGCTGAAGAGCTCGGCGTGACGAAGGCCAACGTCGACCAGATGAAGACCTCCGACAACCCGGAGATCAAGCGTCTTCTCGGCACCGAAGGCAAGTTCGGCGAGGCCGTCGGCCTGACGAACGATTGGGCCTACCGCGTCATCAAGCACGTCGGCAACTACGGCGAGAGCTTCGAGAAGAACGTCGGCGAGGGGTCCCGCCTGAAGATCAAGCGCGGCCAGAATGCTCTCTGGACGAAGGGCGGCCTTCAGTACGGCATGCCGGTTCGCTAAACGGATCTGCGATACAGGGCGTCCGGACATTCCGGGCGCCCTTCTACAACAAAAAAATGCCGCCAGTTCATGGCAGACCGACACTTGCATGAACATGGGAGGACGGCACAAGAAAAATAGCCAGCCGTCAGAGGATTAAGTTCAGTGCAGACCGCTGTCAGTCAGACATCGCCCCCCAAGAAATCGTTTCTCTACGATCCCAAAGTTCGTGGAATTTTCTACCAAGTCCTTCTCGTCGCCTTCATCATCGGTCTCTTCTACGTCGCCGCTTCGAATGCTATCGAAAATCTGCAGCGCGCGAAGATCGCTTCGGGCTTCGGCTTCCTCGAGAACACCGCCGGCTTCGACATCAGCCAGTCGCTGATTCAGTTCAGCGCGGCAGGCTCGACCTATGGCGACGCGTTCATCGTCGGTCTTCTCAATACACTGATCGTCTCCGCCATCGGCATCTTCTTCACGACGATCCTCGGCTTCCTCATGGGCATAGCCCGCCTGTCCAAGAACTGGATGGTGGCGAAGGTCGCCATGGTTTACGTCGAGACCCTGCGCAATATCCCGCTGCTGGTGCAACTGCTGTTCTGGTACATCGCGGTTCTCGGAGCCCTGCCGCATCCCCGCGACTCGCTCAACATGGGCGCCGGATTTTACCTGAATGCGCGTGGCCTTTTCATGCCGAGCCCGGTCTACGCATCCGATGCCGTGGCGATTCCGATCGCTCTGGCAATCGGTCTAGTGGGAACCATTCTCTATCGCCGCTGGGCAAAGGCCCGCCAGGAGAAGACCGGCGAGCAATCGCCAGTCGGCCTTGTCACCATCGGGCTGATTCTGGGCCTGCCGATCCTGACCTGGATCGTCCTCGCGCTCTTCGGAGCCAACCCGATCAGCTTCGAACTGCCGCGCAAGGGCACGTTCAACCTGACGGGCGGCATGCAGATCCTGCCTGAATTCGTGGCGCTCCTTCTCGGCCTCACCACCTATACGGCGGCCTTCATCGCCGAAGTGGTGCGAGCGGGTATTCTCGCCGTGTCGAAGGGGCAGTCGGAAGCTGCCGGATCGCTCGGCCTCAAACCAAGCCAGACCCTGCGCCTCGTGGTCATTCCGCAGGCCATGCGCGTCATCGTTCCGCCGCTGACCAGCCAGTACCTGAACCTGACCAAGAACTCCTCGCTGGCAGTGGCCATCGGCTATCCCGATCTGGTGCAGGTGTTCATGGGAACGGTTCTGAATCAAACAGGCCAAGCCATCGAAGTCGTCGTGATCACCATGGCCGTTTACCTCACGATCAGCCTCGTGACCTCCGGCATCATGAATATCTACAATCGCCGTGTGGCGATCGTCGAACGGTAAGGACATCCTATGAGCACTACCGTCGATATGCCTCGTTTCGTCCAGGCCAAGCAGGTGGAGGCGCTGCCGCCTCCCAACCTCGCGCGCGGCCCCATCGCCTGGGTGCGGGAGAACCTTTTTTCCAGCCTGCCCAACACCCTGCTGACGCTCGTCGTCTTCTACCTGCTCTATCTGGTCGTGCCGCCCATGGTGAAGTTCCTCTTCATCGATGCGGTCTGGAGCGGCACGGACCGCGCTGCCTGCCGGGCCGATATGGGTGGCTCGGAGGCCGGCGCCTGCTGGGCCTTCGTCCGCGAGAAGATCGGGTATTTCACCTACGGCTCCTATCCGGTTCCGATGCGGTGGAGGGTCGATGTGTTCTTCGTGCTGCTGGCGCTCGGCATAGGCTGGCTTCTGTGGCTCAAGGCTCCCCGGCGCGACCTCGGCGCTGTCTATTTCTTCTGGCTGTTCCCGGTCCTCTCCTACATCCTGCTGACCGGCGGCGATGCGGATTTCAGCACCGGCTTCTGGGTGGCGTTCTTGGTCTGCGCCGCTTTGCTGATTGGCCTTTTCGTCTTCGTCGCGAGGCTTCTGAAGGCTTCCTTGACGCCGGCCTTGATCCTCGGCGGCGGCATCGTCGGCGTGATCGGCGTCACGCTTGCCCTCGTGGAGATCGATTGGGGACTGACCCCGGTGCCGACCTCTCTCTGGGGCGGCATCCTGGTCACCCTGCTCGTGGCGACCGTCGGCATCGTGGTCTCGCTGCCCTTCGGCATCCTGCTTGCGCTGGGCCGCCGCTCCAGGCTGCCGATCGTGCGGATGGCGTCGGTGATCTTCATCGAGTTCGTGCGCGGCGTGCCGCTCATCACGGTGCTGATCATGGCCAACACCATGCTGCCGCTGTTCCTGCCCGGCGACATCACGGTGGACCGCCTTCTGCGCCCGCTCATCGGAACCGCGATCTTCGCCTCCGCCTATATGGCCGAGGTGGTGCGCGGCGGTCTCCAGGCCATGCCGAAGGGCCAGTATGAGGGCGCCATGTCGCTCGGCCTCAACTATCCGCAGATGATGATCCTGATCATCCTTCCGCAGGCCCTGCGGATCGTGATCCCCGGTATCGTGAACACCTTCATCGGCCTGTTCAAGGATACGTCCCTGGTTGCCATCGTCGGCATCTTCGATCTCGTCAAGACGATCGAGGCATCCCGCATCGATCCCAACTGGGCTGCCCCAAGCATCGGTCTCACGGGCTATGCCTTCGCGGCTCTTTTCTACTTCATCTTCTGCTACGGCATGTCGCGCTATTCGCTCGGTGTCGAGCGGCGCCTCGCATCAGGTCAGAAACGGTAAGCATCCATGGCAACGACACTTTCAACCTCATCCGTACAACCCGTCGCCGTCGATCCCATGGCGCAGCCTGCCATCCAGTTGATCGACGTGCACAAGTGGTACGGTGAGTTCCACGTGCTACGCGACATCAACCTCAACGTGGGTCGCGGCGAGCGCATCGTGATCTGCGGACCGTCCGGTTCCGGCAAGTCCACGATGATCCGCTGCATCAACCGTCTGGAAGAGCACCAGAAGGGCCGCATCATCGTCGACGGCACCGAACTCACCAACGACCTCAAGCGCATCGACGAAGTGCGCCGCGACGTCGGCATGGTGTTCCAGCACTTCAACCTCTTCCCGCATCTCACCATCCTCGAGAACTGCACGCTCGCGCCGATCTGGGTGAAGAAGATGCCCAAGAAGGAAGCGGAAGAGATCGCCATGCACTACCTGACCCGGGTGAAGATCCCCGAGCAGGCGAACAAGTATCCGGGCCAGCTTTCCGGCGGCCAGCAGCAGCGCGTGGCCATTGCCCGCTCGCTCTGCATGAGCCCCAAGATCATGCTGTTCGATGAGCCCACCTCCGCGCTCGACCCCGAGATGGTGAAGGAAGTGCTCGACACCATGGTAGGCCTCGCGGAAGAAGGCATGACCATGCTCTGCGTGACCCACGAAATGGGCTTCGCCCGCCAGGTCGCGGACCGCGTGATCTTCATGGATTACGGGCAGATCGTCGAGATGAACACGCCCGACGAGTTTTTCAAGAACCCGCAGCACGAGCGCACGAGGCTCTTCCTCTCGCAGATCCTGCACTGAGCAAAACGCGGAATGCAAAAGGCCCCGGTATTTCCGGGGCCTCTTTTATTGCAGCGACCGCTTCTCTGTCGTCATGGCCGGGCCTGTCCCGGCCATCCCGATTGGAAAGGCGCTGCGCTCAACACAATCGGGATCACCGGCACAAGGCCGGTGATAACGGAGCAAGGCGAAATGCGCGCTTCTATCCCTTCGTCGCCGGTCCAGTCGCTACGGGCAGATCGTCCCGACCGCCCCAATCGGCCCATGAACCATCGTAGATCGCCTTCGCCGGGCGTCCTGTCGTTTCCAGGGCAAGCGAAACCAACGCTGCGGAAACGCCGGAGCCGCATGTCGTGATCACCGGCTTCTCGGGATCGACACCTGCTTCCTTCAATGCCTGTTCCAATCCTGCCTTGTCTTTCAACCGGCCGTTCTCGACCAGCGCGCTGAAGGGGAGGTTGAGGCTTCCCGGGATATGACCAGAGCGCAGGCCCGGGCGCGGCTCGGGCGCTTCGCCCTTGAAGCGGTCGGCGGGGCGGGCATCGACGACCTGGGCGGAGTTCGTGCTCAAGGCCGTCTGGACCGCAGATGCATCCGCTACGACGGACGGGTCGAATGTAGCCTTGAACACGCGCGGTTCGCGCGGCTGCTGAGGGCCGGCCTCGATGGGGCGTCCCTCGCTCTTCCAGGCTGGGAAGCCGCCTTCCAGAATCGAGACGTTGCGGGCGCCGAAGACACGGAAGGTCCAGCGGACGCGGGCGGCGGCGAAGAGGCCCGAACCGTCATAAACGACGATAGCCATGTTCTCGTCGATGCCCATGGCGCCGACGATCCTTGCGAACTCGTCGGCTGAAGGCAGCATGTGCGGCAGGGACGATGACTTGTCCCTGATCGCGTCGATGTCGAAGCGCACCGCGCCGGGGATGTGACCGGCCAGAAACTCCTCCTCGGCGTTCCGGTTCTGCGTCGGCAGATACCAGGACCCATCGACGATCACGACATTGGGGTCGTCCAAGTGCTCCTGTAGCCGCGCGGTGGAGACGAAGGTCTGGGACATGGAAATGCTCCTGGCAGTCTGATGAGTGAGAAATAGGGCGTCAGCCGGCAAGCGATAGGCGCACACGCCTGTTCTGCTTGCCCTTTTTCTCGATATCGGTGACCACGACCGCGCCGATCTCGCCTGTGCGCCGCACATGCGTGCCGCCGCAGGGCTGGAGGTCGATTCCCTCGATCTCGACGAGGCGGACACGGCCCGAACTGCGCGGTGGTTGGACGGACATGGTCTTCACGAGACCCGGATTGGCATCGAGCTCTTCATCCGTGATCCAGCGGTCGGATACCGGCGCATCCTGCGCGATCAGGGCGTTGAGCTTCTCCGTGATTTCGGTCTTGTCGAGGCCGGCATCGGGAATGTCGAAGTCGAGCCGCCCGTCGCCATCGCCGATGGAGCCGCCGGTTACCGGGTAGGGCAGCACAACACTCAGCAAGTGAAGCGCCGTGTGGACGCGCATGCGTTTGAACCGCCGCTCCCAATCAAGTTGCAGTTCAACCTCGTCCCCGACGGAAAAATGCGGCGCAGCCTCCGCGCCGACAAGGTGCACGACCTGAGAACGGTCGGCGCCATAAACGGCGTTCGAGACCGGGAATTGCCGTCCGCCTGAAGCGCTGATGGTTCCCACATCGCCCGGCTGCCCGCCGCCCTGGGCGTAGAATACCGTGCGATCGAGAATGATGCCGCCCTCGGATGTTACCGCGACAACCTTGGCGCGGCAGGTTCGGGCGTAGGCATCATCGCGAAACAAAAGTTCGGTGGCGGTCATCGTCGGTCCGGAAAAGCATGAATGGAAAGGGATGCTGACCGCTTCGCCCGTGATGGGTCAAGCCACTTCGTTGGTATCATGCGCGAACCCGCGCAGGCTGCGGAAAGCCTGAAGAGCCCGCTCGCGTGCCGGACCATGCGGCACGATGGGGCGGGGATAGGTGTCTCCCAGTTCGATCCCGGCCGATGACAGGATCGCAGGAGGGGCTTCCCAAGGTTTGTGGATGAACGCATCCGGCAGTCCTGCGATCTCCGGCACGAAATCGCGCACATAATCGCCATTGGAATCGAACTTCTCGCCCTGGGAGACGGGATTGAAGATCCGGTGGAAGGGCGCCGAATCCGGACCGGAGCCGGCGATCCACTGCCAACTGAAGGCATTGTTGGCGGGATCGGCATCGACGAGCGTATCCCAGAACCACGTCTCGCCGTCCCGCCAATCGGTCAGCAGATGCTTTACCAGGAACGACGCGACGATCATTCGCACTCGGTTATGCATCCAGCCGGTGCGCCAAAGTTGGCGCATGCCGGCATCCACGATCGGGTAGCCCGTGCGGCCATGCTGCCAGGCTTCGAGCGCCGCCTCATCCGAAATCCACGGAAAGGATTCGAAACGAGGGCTGTGAGGTTTTGTCGGCAGGTGTGGATAAGTGTGAAGTAGCTGATGGCAGAAGTCACGCCACACGACCTCGCTCAAAAACTTTTCGGCGTGCTGCGCCAGGCCGTGATCGTCGGCGATGCGGTTCTGGACGGCATGCCATATCTGACGAGGCCCGATCTCCCCGAATCTCAGATGCGGCGAGAGCCGCGAGGTTCCCGTTTTCGAGGGGGTGTCCCGGTCGGTAGCGTATGCGTGCAATCCGTCATCGAGGAAGCTCGCCAGTTTCTTCCGGGCAGGAGCCTCGCCGGGCTTCCATTTGCGGCGAATCTCGCCGGCCCAATCGGGCATGGTCGGGAGGAGGCCGAGTTTGTCGAGACCGACGGCCGATTTGAGAATCGAGGAGGGCCAGGAGCCGGAAATAAGCTTTTTCGGAGCCGGGAGAGGCGGTTCGACGCGCTGCGCCATCACGGCTCTCAGGTAGGGCGTGAAGACTTGGAAGGGTTTGCCCGCCTGATTCATCACCTGCCAAGGCTCGTGAAGAAGCCTGCCGTTGAAGCTCCGCGCCTCAACTCCGAGCCCCGCCATCCTTTCCTTGATGGCGCTGTCGATGGCGATCTCCGCGGCGGCGTAGCGGCGATTCCAGAAAATCGACGAAGCTTTCGTCTCGGATGCCAGCTTTTCCACAATGCCCGAGGCTGATCCTCGGAAAATGAGCAGGCCGCAGCCCAGCTTTTCCAACGATTCGTTCAGAGCCGAGAGCGATCCATGCAGCCACCAGCGTGCTGCTCCGCCCAAAGGGCGAAGCCCAGGTGATTCCTCGTCGAGTATGGAAAAGCACAGGACAGGTCGTCCGGTGGCAGCCGCTGCGGCCAGGGCCGGGTTGTCGCCGAGCCGGTGGTCGTCTCGAAACCAAACAAGGGCAGGAGAGGCCAAACCATTACTCCGAAAGCAAAAACTGTCGCGCTTAAGCTTATCCAGCATGAAAGGATGCTCGCGCCAAGGGGATGCGCGAAGCTTTCGGCAGACGGAAGTGAACTAGTGGGAGGTATTCTGGGAGAGGTTGGCTCCGGCGGTAGGATTCGAACCTACGACCAACGGATTAACAGTCCGCTGCGCTACCGCTGCGCCACGCCGGAATAAGCCATGCCTTCTGAGGGCTGAACCTCTCTCGCCAGGGCTGCCGGAGCAGCTGTCCTCGACGACGGTGCGAGGCATATAACACGGGTTTCGGAGGTTGCAAGTCCCTTGATTGCATCCGATGCCATAAAAGGGGCGTTGCTCTTTGGAAGGGTGCTTGCTATGGAGCGTTCGCCGCGTTCGCGGCACGCCCCGGATGGCCTCGTGGCGGAGTGGTTACGCAGAGGACTGCAAATCCTTGCACCCCGGTTCGATTCCGGGCGAGGCCTCCAAGTCGAATTCTAAAGGCAATCTCCATGGTCGATTTCTCGCAAGCGCGCCGGATGATGGTTGATAGCCAGCTGCGCACTTTCGATGTGAACGACCTTCCTCTCCTGGACGCCATGGACAGCGTTCCGAGGGAGCTGTTCGTCGTGCCCGGCCGTGAAGACCTTGCCTATATGGATCAGGACATTCTGGTCAGCGAGGGCGCCGAGCGCCGCTTCATGCTCTCTCCCATGAATCTGGGCCGAATGATCCAGGCTGTGGAGGTCGATGCCGGAGAGAAGGTTCTCGATGTGGCCTGCGGCCGCGGCTACGCTTCCGCCGTCTTCGACAAGCTCGGCGCTCATGTGACGGCGCTTGAGTCCGACGCCTCCCTCGCAGCCGCCGCCAAGCAAAGCCTTGCCGCCGCCGGCGCAGGCCGCGTGAAGGTCGAGACCGGCGCCCTGGACAATGGCCACCCTGCCGGCGGCCCCTATGACGTTATTCTCATCAACGGTTCGGTGGATATTCGCCCTGAGGCTCTTCTCCAACAGTTGGCCGAGGGCGGCCGACTGGTTTGCGTGAAAGGGCGTGGGCGTTCGGCGCGTGCAACCCTGTACGTGCGGTCCGGTGATGCCTTCGGCGAGCGCAATCTATTCGATGCAGCTGCCCCCCTCCTGGCGCCCTTCGTCCAGGAGCCCGGCTTCACGTTCTGAATATCCTACTAAATCCTTAATTTGCATCGGAAATAGTGTCGCTTTTTTGCGCCACTCCTCCGCAAAAATTCAATTGAGCGCATGGCCTTGTTGCCGACTCGTCTGGCATGGTTATTGTTGCGCTTTGAATCGAGCGAGTTCGTGAATCGGTAACGGTCGCGGATGGGCCTCAATCGAAGAAGTCGTTAAGGCAGGTGAGCGTGAACAGGAAGCAATCCAGCAGCAAGTATCGCATGCTCCTTGGAGTCATGGCCTCCGCGTTCGTGATCGCGGGCTCGGGCGTCTCGGCCGAGACCTTGGAAAGCGCCCTTGCCAAGGCATACGGCAACAACCCTAACCTGAACGCCCAGCGCGCCGGCGTCCGCGCCGTGGACGAGACTGTTGCGCAGGCCAAATCCGGCTACCGCCCGCAGATCAACGCGAGCGCGGATATCGGTCGGGAGTTCTCCCAGTATGACAACCGTCAGCCGCCGAGCTTCTTCGGCGGAGGCGGCGAGACGATCAGCCGATCCACGCCGCGTGGTTATGGTGTTCAGCTCGATCAGTCGATCTTCAATGGCTTCCGGACGGACAATGCCGTTCGTCAGGCCGAGTCGAACGTTCTCGGCTCCCGCGAAAACCTCAATAACAATGAGCAGGATACCCTGTTCAATGCGGCCTCCGCATACATGAACGTGCTGCGGGATACGGCCATTCTGGACCTCCAGCGCAACAACGTCGAGGTGATTGACGAGCAGCTGCGCCAGACGCAGGACCGCTTCAACGTGGGCGAGGTGACCCGTACCGACGTGGCGCAGGCCGAATCCCGCCTCGCAGCCTCTCGGTCGCAGGCCAGCCTCGCCGAGGCCAATCTCCGCGCCAGCATTGCCCAGTACCGCCAGTTCATTGGTGTCGAGCCGCAGCAGCTGGCTCCGGGCCGCCCCCTCGATAAGTTGGTTCCACGCACTGTCGATGCCGCTCTCAAAACCGCCTTCGGCGAGCATCCGGCCATCAAGTCGGCCCAGCATGCGGTCGATGCGGCTGAGCTGCAGGTGAAGATCGAGCAGGGCGCTCTCGCACCTTCGCTCGGCGTTCGCGCGACCGTTGCCCAACGCTACGATGTTCGGGAAGTCGGTGACGAGTCCCTGAATGCATCCGCTATCGCAACCCTTACGGTTCCGATCTATGAGGGCGGTCAGGCCTACTCGGCGACCCGCCAGGCTAAGGAACAGGTTGGCCAGCGCCGCCTGGAGGCCGATTGGATCCGCGATCAGGTGCGCGCCGCAGTCGTCTCGTCCTGGGGTCAGCTCGAAGCTGCTCGGGCGCAGATCGAGGCGGCTCAGGCCCAGATCGACGCAGCCGAGACGGCGCTCAACGGCGTCCGAGAAGAGGCCCGCGTGGGCCAGCGCACCACTCTGGACGTCCTGAACGCGCAGCAGGAACTGCTGAATGCCCGCGTGAACCTCATTACCGCGCAGCGCGACCGAGTGGTTGCCTCTTATGCCGTGGTGCAGGCAATGGGCCGGCTCCACTCGCGGAACCTGGGTCTGGCAGTCAATCACTACAGCCCGAAGGTCCACTACGATCAGGTCAAAGATCTTTGGATCGGCACTTCAACGCCTGATGGTCGTTGATAAGTTTTGGGGCCGGAACTGAATGGTTCCGGCCCCACTTGTTTTCTATTTGCTTGCGTAAAATACTTTAAACGTTCGTAAGAACGTGATTCTAAAACAAATAATATATTGGATGGGGCTATGGGTTCACCGAACCTGAAGGTCAATGAGCCATCGATGGAAGATATTTTGACTTCCATCCGGCGTATCATCGCCGATGATATGGAGCCGGTGCATGAGCCGGAGGTTCGTGCGGCTACGTCAACGCCTTTGAAGAGCGTTCTCGACATTGCTGAAAGCCATGTGTCTCCGATCCGCTTCGGCGAGCGGGCGCCCGCGGAGGAAATTGCTATCACCGAGGCGGATTCCCTAGCGGATTCCTTTCAGGAAGAGCATTCCGTTTCCATCCTGATGGTGAACTACGAGACCGAGCACCAACCTTCCGCCAAGCCCTGTGAGACGCCCCCTGGCGATGCCTTGGTGTCGAGTGCGGTCAGTGCCTCGGTGTCGGAGGCCTTCGGCAGGCTCAATGCGGTCGCTCCGGCTGCTCAGGCCTCCACCCAAGCGAAGAGCGTCGAGGACCTGATGGCGGAGCTGCTCCGTCCTATGCTGAAAACCTGGCTGGACGAGAACCTTCCTGCGGTCGTCGAGCGGCTGGTTCAGGCGGAAATCGAGCGCGTAACACGGGTGCGGGCTTAAGATTCGCTCAGCCGAAGTTGACTTCGCCCGTCGTGTCCGGTTTGTAGCCTTCTTGCTTGCGCGTTTTGCGCGCCCAAAGGCCGGTATTCATCATGATGGACAAGACGTTCGATCCCGCTTCCGTCGAAGCGCGCATTTCCAACCGTTGGGAAGAGGCCGAGGCCTTCAAGGCCGGGCGTCCGGATCGCCAGGGCGCCGAGCCCTATACCATCGTCATCCCGCCGCCGAACGTAACCGGCTCGCTCCATATGGGGCACGCGCTCAACAACACGATCCAGGACATCCTCTGCCGCTTCGAGCGCATGCGGGGCAAGGACGTGCTGTGGCAGCCGGGCATGGACCACGCGGGCATCGCCACCCAGATGGTGGTCGAGCGTCAGCTCATGGAAAAGCAGATTCACCGGCGGGATCTCGGACGCGATGAGTTCATCAACCGCGTCTGGGCCTGGAAGGAGGAATCCGGCGGACGGATCAAGTCTCAGCTCCAGCGCCTAGGTGCCTCCTGCGACTGGTCGCGGGAGCGCTTCACCATGGACGAAGGCCTGTCCCAGGCCGTGCTGAAGGTCTTCATCGACCTCTACAACCAGGGCCTGATCTACAAGGACAAGCGCCTTGTGAACTGGGACCCCAAGTTCCAGACCGCGATCTCGGACCTCGAGGTCATGCAGGTCGAGATCAAAGGCAGCCTCTGGCACATCCGCTACGCCATCGAGGGCATGCCTGACCGCTCCATCACCGTCGCGACGACCCGACCCGAGACGATGCTGGGCGACGTCGCCGTGGCCGTGCATCCGGAGGATGAGCGCTACAAGGACCTGATCGGGAAGTTCGCGATCCTCCCGCTGGTTGGCCGTCGCATTCCGATTGTGGCCGACGAATATTCCGATCCCGAGAAGGGCACCGGCGCGGTGAAGATCACGCCCGCGCACGACTTCAACGATTTCGAAGTCGGCAAGCGCCACAAGCTGCCGCTCATCAATATCTTCGGCACCGAGGCGCAGCTTGCGCTCGCCGGCAACGAGGACTTCTTCAACGGGCTTGCTCAGTCGGACGACCTGAAGGCCGTGATGGCGCTCGACGGTCTCGACCGTTTCGAGGCGCGCAAGCGCATCATCGCCATGCTCGAAGAGCGCGATATCCTCGTTCAGATCGAGCCGAACACGCATATGGTGCCGCATGGCGACCGCTCGAACGTGGTGATCGAGCCGTATCTCACTGATCAGTGGTACGTGAACGTGAAGCCGCTGGCCGAGCGCGGGCTG
Source organism: Microvirga sp. (assembly GCA_041913065.1). Lineage (GTDB taxonomy): Bacteria > Pseudomonadota > Alphaproteobacteria > Rhizobiales > Beijerinckiaceae > Microvirga. The sequence continues at coordinate 101,994 of JAYSGD010000004.1, forward strand.
GCTGCCGTGCGCAGCGGCAAGACCAAGTTCGTGCCCGAGAACTGGGAGAAGACCTATTTCCAGTGGCTCGAAAACATCGAGCCGTGGTGCATTTCTCGCCAGCTCTGGTGGGGCCACCAGATCCCGGCCTGGTATGACGATCACGGCAATATTTTCGTTGCGCATACCGAAGAAGAGGCGAAAGACCAGGCGCGTGCCAAGCACGGCACGGATGTCGCGTTGAAGCGCGATGAGGACGTGCTCGATACGTGGTTCTCCTCCGCCCTGTGGCCGTTCTCGACCCTCGGCTGGCCGGAAAAGACGCCGGAACTCGGACGCTATTACCCGACCAACACGCTGGTCACGGGTTTCGACATCATCTTCTTCTGGGTCGCCCGCATGATGATGATGGGCCTTCATTTCATGGACGAAGTGCCCTTCGACACGGTCTACATCCACGCCCTCGTCCGCGACGAGAAGGGCGCGAAGATGTCGAAGTCTAAAGGCAACGTCATCGATCCGCTCGACGTTGTGGAGCAATATGGCGCTGACGCGCTGCGCATGACGCTGACCTCGATGGCGGCGCAGGGCCGCGACATCAAGCTGTCGGTCCAGCGCGTCGAGAACTACCGCAATTTCTCGACCAAGATCTGGAACGCGGCTCGCTTTGCCGAGATGAACGAGTGCAAGCGCGTCGCAGGCTTCGATCCGAAGTCGGTGAAGGAAACGCTCAACAAATGGGCGCTCAGCGAATGCGCGAAGGCGATCAACGAAGTCGCCGCCGGCATCCAGGCTTACAAGTTCAACGAGGCGGCAGGTGCTGCTTACCGTTTCGTGTGGAACGTGTTCTGCGACTGGACGCTGGAGCTCTCCAAGCCCGTTCTCCAGGGTGCGGATTCGCCTGCCAAGGATGAGACGCGCGCGACCATCGCGTTCATTCTCGATGAGATCTGCAAGCTCCTGCATCCCATCATGCCCTTCCTCACGGAAGAGCTGTGGGAGGTGAAAGGGCAGGAAGGTCCGAAGCGCGAGCAGATCCTGGCGCTCACACCCTGGTCGAACCTCGATCACCTCATCGACCCCCAGGCCGAGGCCGAGATGGGCTGGGTAGTGGACCTCGTCAACGAGATCCGCTCCGCCCGTTCCGAGACGAACGTGCCGGCCGGGGCGCAGATCCCGCTCGCGCTCGTCGCATCCTCCGCCGACGTGAAGGCCCGCGCGGAGCGCTGGGGCGATATCGTGAAGCGCCTTGCGCGCATCTCCGACATTTCGTTCGTTGATTCCGCGCCGAAGAGCTCGATCCAGCTCCTCATCCGCGGCGAAGTGGCGGCCCTTCCGCTGGAAGGCGTGATCGATCTCGATGCGGAGCGGGCGCGTCTCGCCAAGGAAATCCAGAAGCTCGATGTGGAGGTGGGCAAGATCGACGCGAAGCTCGGGAACGCTGATTTCATCAAACGCGCGCCGGAAGAAGTGGTCGATGAGCAGCGCGAGCGCCGGGACGAGGCCCTGACCCGCAAGGCCAAGATGGAAGAGGCGCTGAGCCGCCTCAAGGATTCTTGATCGCGTCGTCCGATCTGACAATTCCCATGCCCGGGCTTGTCCCGGGCATTTCTTTTTTAGGGCTATGGGGAAGGTACGCAGAACGGCCATGACATATGGGAGTCCGCCTCTTCCGCTTGGCTAAGACTTTCGTCCTTCAGCCGATCACGAAATCCACCAGCAGCTTCACGTTCAGGATCACGATAATCGCGGCGATGAGGGCCGCAACCGCGGTGAGCCACCGCGGCGTGACCAGCTCGCCCATCTTCGCTTTCGAGGCTGTCATCGTCACCAGAGGGATGATGGCGAAGGGGAGCTGGAGGCTCAAGATGACCTGGCTCAGGATCAGCAGCCTAGCGGTTCCGCTCTCGCCATAGGCGATCGTGACGGCGGCGGCGGGGATGATGGCGATGCCGCGTGTGATGAGGCGTCGCATCCAGGGCTGCATTTTGAAGTTGATGAAGCCTTCCATGACGATCTGTCCGGCCATGGTCGCCGTCACCGTCGAGTTCAGGCCGCAGCACAGAAGCGACAGGCCGAAGAGCATGGGCGCGATGGCGCTGCCGAGGATCGGCTGGAGCAGGGTGTGCGCTTCGCCGAGTTCCGCGATTTCCGTGCGTCCGGTGCCGTGGAAGGCGGCTGCGGCGAGGATCAGCAGGGAGGCGTTGATGGTGAGCGCGAACATCAACGCGATAGTCGAGTCCAAGGTTGCGAAGCGCAGTGCCTCGCGTCGCTCCTTCAGCGTCTCGCCATAGGCGCGGGTCTGCACGATGCCGGAATGAAGATAGAGGTTATGCGGCATCACCGTCGCGCCGAGGATGCCGAGCGCGAGGTAGAGCATGTCCGGATCGGTGACGATCTGCGTCGTCGGTGCGAAGCCCGCAATCACGGCGCCCCAGTTCGGGTCGGCCATGGCAATCTGGATGCCGAAGCAGACGGCGATGACGCCGAGCAGCGTGATGATGAAGGCCTCGACCCATCGGAAGCCGAGATTTTGCAGGTAGAGGATCAGGAAGACGTCGAGGGCCGTGATGACGACGCCGATTTCCAGAGGAATGCCGAAGAGAAGGTTGAGGCCGATGGCTGTGCCGATGACCTCGGCCAAGTCGGTAGCGCAGATGGCGAGTTCGGCCAGCGCCCACAGAACCCAGGCAACGGGCTTCGAATAGGCGTCCCGGCAGGCCTGCGCGAGGTCACGGCCCGTTGCGACCGCAAGGCGGGCGCAAAGCGATTGCAGGATGATCGCCATGACGTTGGAGATCAGCGCCACCGTGAGCAGGGCGTAGCCGTATTTCGAGCCGCCTGCGATGGAGGTCGCCCAGTTGCCCGGGTCCATATAGCCCACGGCCACCAGATAGCCCGGCCCGAGAAAGGCTGCCGCTCGCCGCCAGGTCGAGCCCGGCCGGACCGAAATGGAGCGATTGACCTCCGGCAGGGAAGGCAAGGCCGACGTATGACGCCATGCAGCTTTACGGACGAGGGATACGGGCACGGACTGGTCCATGGGCTCTTTCTGCAGTTGCAAATGATTTGCAAGTAAAAGGTAGCTTGTGAATCTGGAAACGGCAAGGGGGCTTGTCGAATAGGCTTCCCGGGCTTGGCTGAAAGACGGTCTCAGGGGCAGACTTTGGTCGAGATCGGCTAGGCAGGCTGGAAAACCAAAGGATCGGCCAGCCTGTTCCAGCGTGACAAGGGGCTCTAGTTTTGCTCTAGCTTTTCGCAAAACCGAACTGCATTCGGATCTGAAGGGATGGCCATGCTCGAAAGTGTCCTCATTGCCAATCGCGGCGAGATCGCGTGCCGGATCATCCGCACGGCCAAAAAGCTGGGCATGCGCACCATCGCGGTCTATTCGGAGGCGGATGCGGACTCTCTCTTCGTGCGGATGGCGGATGAGGCCTATTGCATCGGCCCGGCGCCGGCCCGCGAGAGCTATTTGAGGATCGATGCGATTATCGAGGTCGCCAAGCGCACCAGGGCAGCGTCCATCCATCCCGGTTACGGCTTCCTGTCCGAGCGGGCGGAGTTCGCGGAGGCCTGCGCCGCCAACGGTATCGTGTTCGTCGGCCCGCCGGCCTCGGCCATCAAGGCCATGGGCCTGAAGGATGCGGCGAAGGCTCTCGTGCAGCAGGCGGGCGTGCCGGTGGTGCCGGGCTATCACGGCTCGAAGCAGGATCCGGACTTCCTGCGTCAGAAGGCCTATGAGATCGGTTACCCCGTTCTCATCAAGGCTGTCGCGGGTGGCGGCGGCAAGGGCATGCGGCGGGTGGAGAAGGCAGCGGATTTCGATGCCGCTCTTGAGAGCGCGCAGCGCGAGGCGCAAAACGCGTTCGGCGATCCGCGCGTCCTGGTGGAGAAATACATTCTCTCGCCGCGCCACATCGAGATACAGGTTTTTGCCGACGGTCACGGCAATGTCGTGCACCTCTTCGAGCGTGATTGCTCGCTCCAGCGTCGCCACCAGAAGGTGATCGAGGAAGCGCCTGCTCCGGGAATGCCCGACGACATGCGAGTCGTCATGGGACGCGCGGCGGTCGAAGCGGCGAGGGCGGTCGGCTACGTGGGCGCCGGTACGGTGGAGTTCATCGCGGATGGACGCGAGGGCCTGCGTCCCGACCGCTTCTATTTCATGGAGATGAACACGCGTCTCCAGGTAGAGCATCCGGTGACGGAAGCGATCACCGGTCTTGATCTCGTGGAGCTGCAATTCCGCGCGGCATCCGGCGAGAAGCTGCCTTTTGCCCAAGAAGACCTCACTATCGACGGACACGCAGTCGAGGCGCGTCTCTACGCTGAGGATCCCGAAAAGGAGTTCCTGCCCTCCACCGGCAAGCTCTGGGCTTTGGAGTTCCCGGAAGGTGAAGGCATCCGCATCGACACGGGTGTGGAAACGGGCGCCGAGGTGACGCCGTATTATGATCCGATGATCGCGAAAGTGATTGCGCATGGTGCGACGCGTGATGAGGCGCTTTCGCGGCTTGCCGATGCGTTGGGCGAGACAGTTGTTGCCGGTCCAAAAACCAATACGGCGTTTCTCAAGAAGCTGTGCGAAGCGCCGGGGTTCAGGGCAGGGCAGTTCGATACGGGATTTATCGACCGCAATCTCGATGCGCTTGGCGTCGGCCCGCAGCCGCTCGATGAAGTGGCGGTATCGTTCGGCGCTGCTGCCCTGATCTCTCGGAAGATCGATCAGTTGCGCATGTCCGAGCACTTGAAGAACGATGAGCCGTCATCGCCGTGGTCGGAACCGGATGGCTTTCAGATCCTCGGAACACGTAGTGTCGGCATGCCGGTTCTCGTCGATGGTGAGCGCGTCGAAACGCGCGAGATTTTCAGCGAAGAGCATCCTGGCGTCAGTACGGTCGCTGTTGGCGAGAGCGATCCCTGGGCCGACGAGCGGATTGATCGGGAGGTCGATGCACCGCATGGCGTTTATATTCTCAAGAATGGACGCCAGACCCTCGTGCAATTCTACGACCCCTTCGACGTCGATCTCGAACACATGGATCAAGGCGGATCGGTGAAGGCGCCGATGCATGGCAAGCTCATCGCCGTGTTCGTGCAGCCGGGTGACAAGGTGGAGAAGGGGCAGCGCCTCGCCATCGTGGAAGCGATGAAGATGGAGCACGTGCTTGTCGCTCCGTCCGACGGCGAGATTGCGGAGATCGCCGCCGAGCCCGGTGCGCAGGTAGCCGAAGGCGCGCGTCTCATTGCGCTGAAGGCTGAGGAGGATTAACACTGCGGCGCATAGCCGGATTTATCATCCGCCTTGCGCATGATTGAACACGCGAATGGCACTTCATCTGATCAAGCTCTGCGTCGGCTGCGACTCCATTACCGATCTCGAGGAATGGATCGAGGAGAACCGTGTGCTCCACCGTCGCCTCGGCCGCGACTACGAGCAGACGCATACGACGCGCATGGTGCCGAAGCGTATCGAGGAGTTGCTTGACGGCGGCTCGTTGTTCTGGGTGATCAAAGGGCAGGTCGCGGCGCGTCAAAAGCTTCTCGACGTGCGCCCTTTCACCGATGGCGATGGAATCGGCCGCTGCCGCCTCGTGCTGGAGCCGACGGTCGTGCCGGTAGAGCCGCGTCCCTACAGGCCGTTTCAGGGCTGGCGCTATCTCGCGGTGAAGGATGCGCCGCGCGATATTGGCGCTCATGCCGGCGATCTTGCCGCGATGCCCGAGGATATGCGAAGGCAATTGGCAGAACTCGGTCTGCTTTAGCTTATGTGATTCGGTGGAGATGCCCATGCGGCTCCCAGCTCTTGTCGTCACTCTTCTGATGTTCGCCGCGCTCCCTGCGGCTGCGAAAGAGTGCCGCATGCCTGATCTTCCGCCGGGCGTGCAGGTTCGCGTGCCGCCGGAATGCGAGGGCATCGTCAAACGGCTCAATAACGACGACCGGGTGAAGGCGCAGCCTGGCGCCATCGATCTCGGTAATGGCACCACGGTGCGAATCGACGGGCGCGTGCGTGTGGAAACCTCCGTTCGCCGTTAGACTTTTTTGCTGTGGACCCTCTGGGAACCGCGCTGGCTGGATTAGCATTGGCCTAGCAGTACAGTTGAGTGGAGGTTCCGATGCTCCTGTCTGCATCCGAAGGCCGGCACTGGCGTTATGAAGTGTGTGAGCACGAGGACGGATATCTCGTCCAAATGCGCGACCTTTCCACAGGCGATCTCGACGAGGAATTCTCCACCGTCTTTCGAACCCTGCCGGTAGCCTTCGCTTACGCTGAGATGTCGGCTGCCTACGAGCGCTACGCTGCTTCCGAACTCGAGCATGTCGAGGACGAGCAGATCGAGATCGAGGTCGAGACCACCGAGCGTCATTTCATCGATCTCAGCGACCGGCTTCACGATTCAGGGATCAACGGCGTCGTGATCCAGACCTGGGAGCGCGAAAGCCAGCGCAGCGCCGCGAGGATGCTGCACTAGCAGCCTCCTCCAAAGCCGAAACTTTCAAAGCCGGATCTCCGAGAGATCCGGCTTTTGGCTATTTTGACCCCGGCGATTTACATCTGCCCGATCCCGGCCCACATCTTGGGGCAGGGATGTTCACATGATGCTTCTTTACGGAATTGCCGCTGTCGCTCTGGTCTGGTGGCTTCTCAAGGTTTTCGCCCGATTCGACACCACCGCCATTGCCAAGGCGGTCAAGGTGGTAGCCGGGGTGGCGGCGTTCGGCGCCGCGCTCGTTCTGGCCGGTAAGGGGCAGATCATGACGGCCTTGATGGTCGGCGGCCTGGGCGCCTGGGCGCTCGGGTGGAACGGCCTTCCCCTCCCTGGGCCTTTCGGGCGGTTTCAGAAGGCGGCAGGGCGCTTCTCACGCATCCGGTCGGCCATGATCGAGATGGAGATCGACCACGCCAGTGGCGGCATAGAGGGCAGCGTTCTCGCAGGAACCTTCGCCGGTCGGCGCCTGTCGAGCCTGGACCCTCAGAACCTGCGCCGCCTCTATGACGAATGCGGCATGCTCGATCCCGAGGGTATCCCCCTCCTAGAGGCTTATCTTGATCGCCGGTTTACCGGCTGGCGTGAAGACGCTCAGGGAGATCGCGACACGCGGACGCGCACTCATGCGCACTCGGGCGTAATGACGAAAGATGAAGCCTACCAGATCCTGGGGCTTAAGCCTGGAGCGAGCGTCGACGAGATCCGACATGCGCATCGGACGCTGATCAAGAAACTCCATCCCGACCAAGGAGGGACGGCGTATCTCGCTGCTCGCGTAAATCAGGCGAGAGAAGTCCTGTTGGGCCGACATCGCTGATACTCCACGCGCGATCCGGAAGTTTTAACTGCGACGGTACGAGCACAATGTACCGTCGCAGGTAGATTAGAAGGCCAAGAGATTAAAACTTCGTCTCAGCCGCGGGAGGCGAAACAGTTCAGGCCGCCCTTCTTGAGTTGCTGGCAGGCCTTCGCGGCATCGTTGGACTCGGAGAAGCCGGAGAAGCGGGCGCGGTAGAGCGTGCTGCCGTCAACCGTGACTTTCTCCGTATAGGGCGAGGCTTTCTTGAGGATCTTGCCGAACTTGCTGCGGGCCGAGTCGAGCATCGCCTTCGCCTTGGCCTCGTCGTCCGTGGCGCCGAGCTGAACCACCCAGCCATCCACAGTCTTCTTGGGCTCGGCCTTCGGGGCCTCCTCCTTGATGGAGGCCGTCTTCACGGGCTCGGCGGCCTTGGCCTCGATCTTGGCCTGAAGGGCTTCCTTGTCGGGAGCTTGCAGGGCCGCATAGGCCTGGGCGTTCAGCGGGAGCGGCTCGGGCCCTTTCTGCCAGCGGATGTTGCCGGAGGAGGGCGTCGTGGTCGAGCTGGCACCAGCTGCTGACGCCACGACCGGACGCAGTGTGTTCAGGTCGAGCGGCTTGCGGGCCGGCGCTGCCGGCGGGATTGCGGCTTCGGGCGTGGCGGAAGCGACCTGCACAGGCGCTCCTTCGACCTTAGGCTGAGCGATAGGGCGCTGAACCGGGGCTTCGGCCACCATGGCGGGTTGCGCGGTGCCTTCAATTACAGGCGGAGCGATGCGAGCGCCGGCATAGGCGCGGGGCAGGTGATCGGCGATCAGGCTGGCCATCTTCTGGTCGCGGGAGGCGCCGGAACGCCCGCCGAGAACCACGGCGACGACGCTGCGGGTATCGGTGTTGACCGAGGTCAGCAGGTTGAAGCCTGAAAGCCGGGTATAGCCGGTCTTGATGCCGTCAACGCCGTTGACCTTGCCCAGAAGCCGGTTGTGGCCGCGAATGGTGCGCTTGCCGTACTGGAACGAGCTGGTCTGAAAATAGGCGAAATACTTGGGGAAACGGTCCTGGATCGCCCGGCCGAGCACGGCGAGATCGCGTGCGGTGGTGATGTTCGGCGGGTCATGGGGCAGGCCGTGCGGGTTGTAGAACGCGGTTGAGCTCATGCCGAGCTCTCGGGCCTTGCGCGTCATCATGCGGGCAAAGGCGTCCTCGGAGCCGGCGATGTTCTCGGCCACCACGACCGACACGTCGTTGGCGGAGAGCGTGATCATCGACTTGATCGCGTCCTCGACCTCGATGGTCGATCCGGCGCGCACTCCCAGCTTGGTCGGGGGCTGCTTGGCGGCATACTCGGAAACGGTCAATGGCGTGTCGAGGCGAATACGGCCACGCTCCATCTGCTCGAACAGCAGGTAGAGACTCATGACCTTCGTGAGGGATGCCGGGATACGGGGCTCGTCGACATTGGTGCCCTGGAGAACCTTGCCGGTCTTTGCATCGACGACGATGGACGCGGCTGGAGGGCTATAGCCGCCGCCCTTGCTGGGCTTGCGGCGGGCCGCCTCTGCGGGGGATGAGAAGGCTATCGCGATAGAAGTGGCAATACCAATAAACGTCCATGCAGTTCGGCGTCCAACGCATACCGAAGTCATGCTGAAAATTCCCTGTTGAGTTGGTTCTCAGGCCTCCGCGACCGGTGCTCCTGAAGGAGACCGTTGCCGGCGCAACACATGGCTTCACCGTATGGGGATGCGGTTACGAGGGGGTTAATGGATGTGGGCTCCCTTGCAAGCCTTATTGTGCAGCGCACAATTTTGTTGACAATATATTGTGCGCTGCACATATATTCTTGTGCCAGTGATCGCTGGCAGATGCCGCCATTAAAGGTCTTATTGTCGAGGTACACAATGCTTCAGCCGTTTGCAAATCTGCAAAAGCTTGGCCAGGAAAACCTGGAAGCTACCATCAAGGCTCTGGGCGCTTTTTCGGCCAATGCCCAGGCAATCGCCACCGAGTCGGCGGATTTCGCCCGCAAGTCGTTCGAGTACAACTCCTCGACGGTCGAGAAGCTGGCCGGCGCGACGACCCTCGAAAAGGCCATCGAGCTGCAGTCGTCCTATGTAAAGGACGCCTATGACAGCCTTGTGGGTCAGTCGAGCAAGATGGGCGCGCTTTACACGGCCCTCGCCACCGACACGTTCAAGCCTTTCGAGGGGCTTCTGTCCAAGGCGACGAAGGCCTAAGGCCTCGTCGAAGACAACTTCATCTTTGAGTGGAACGCCCGGCCTCAACAGCCGGGCGTTTCTCGTTTTTTCCGCCCCGTCCGGCTGGGCTGTAACGGCGCCGATGGCCCGTCACCACAATGTCGCTCTTCTCCAAAGGCCTGCGACCACCCATCTGTTGATCTAGCGAACCGAATGGAGCGACTATACATTTGACTCAGGGTGTCGTGGCCGGAATTGGCGTGGGCTGCGCGCCAGGGGCCAATAAGAAGGGGTCGGTCGTTTAATATGCTGCGGTTAGCTCAGGACACTTTGATCCGGTCGAAGCGGTATTCTACATCCGCGTCCGGCGGGTCTCAGCCCCCTGGTGGCGACGATGATGGGCGCTCCAACACGGCGATCATCACAAAAGCCAAGCCGCGCACGAAACGGCCCAACCTTTACCGCGTTCTTCTTTTGAACGACGATTACACCCCGATGGAGTTCGTGGTGCATGTGCTGGAGCGGTTCTTCAACAAGAACCGGGAGGACGCTACCCGGATCATGCTTCATGTGCACCAGAACGGCGTCGGGGAATGTGGAGTTTTTACTTACGAAATTGCTGAGACGAAGGTGACGCAGGTGATGGATTTCGCCCGGCAGCACCAGCACCCTCTGCAATGTGTGATGGAAAAGAATTAGCCGAGACCCGTCTCATAAAGGACAAGCCGTTGCCGAGCTTTTCTCGCAGTCTTGAACAAGCCCTTCATCGAGCCCTCGCTCTCGCAGGCGAGCGCCGTCACGAATATGCAACCCTCGAACATCTTCTCCTGGCCTTGATCGACGACCAGGACGCGGCTGCAGTTATGCGGGCGTGCAACGTCGATCTCGATATTCTCCGCCGCAACCTGGTGGATTACGTGGACAGCGAGCTGGCGAACCTTGTGGCCGATGGCCGTCAGGATTCCAAGCCGACCGCTGGCTTCCAGCGCGTGATCCAGCGGGCGGTGATCCATGTTCAATCGTCGGGGCGTGACGAGGTGACAGGCGCCAACGTTCTCGTCGCGATCTTTGCCGAGCGGGAAAGCCATGCGGCCTACTTCCTGCAGGAGCAGGACATGACCCGCTACGACGCGGTCAATTACATCAGCCACGGCATCGCAAAGCGCCCAGGCCTCACTGAGGGCCGTTCTCCGCGCGGCGCCGAGGAGGAGGCTCCGAACGAGCGTCCGACCCAGGATGATTCCGATGCACGCACCAAGAAGAAGGGCGATGCGCTGGACTCCTATTGCGTCAACCTCAACAAGAAGGCGAAGGACGGCCGGATCGATCCGCTGATCGGGCGCGAGTCCGAAGTCCAGCGCACAATCCAGGTGCTCTGCCGCCGCCAGAAGAACAACCCGCTGCTCGTGGGCGATCCCGGCGTCGGCAAGACCGCCATCGCTGAAGGCCTTGCGCGCAAGATCGTCCAGGGCGAGGTGCCTGAGGTCCTGCAGGGCGCGACCGTCTTCGCCCTCGACATGGGCACGCTGCTCGCCGGCACCCGCTACCGCGGTGACTTCGAGGAGCGTCTCAAGCAGGTAATGAAGGAAATCGAGGCGCATCCCAACGCCATCATGTTCATCGACGAGATCCACACCGTGATCGGCGCGGGCGCGACCTCCGGCGGCGCGATGGATGCCTCGAACCTGCTCAAGCCCGCGCTCGCTCAAGGCACGCTGCGCTGCATCGGCTCGACCACCTACAAGGAATACCGTCAGTATTTCGAGAAGGATCGGGCCCTCGTGCGTCGCTTCCAGAAGATCGATGTGAACGAGCCGTCCGTGCCGGACGCCATCGAGATCGTGAAGGGCCTCAAGCCGTATTTCGAGGAGTTCCACAAGCTCAAATACACCAACGACGCCATCAAGGCGGCGGTGGAGCTGTCGGCCCGCTACATCAACGACCGCAAGCTGCCGGACAAGGCCATCGACGTGATCGACGAGACCGGCGCGTCGCAGATGCTCCTGCCCGAAGGCCGTCGTAAGAAGACCATCGGCGTCAAGGAAATCGAGACGACGATTGCCACCATGGCCCGCATCCCGCCCAAGACCGTGTCGAAGGACGATGCGGAGGTGCTGGCGCACCTCAAGGATACGCTGAAGCGCGTGGTCTACGGCCAGGACAAGGCTATCGAGGCCCTGTCTTCCGCCATCAAGCTCGCCCGCGCGGGCCTGCGTGATGCGGAAAAGCCCATCGGCTCGTATCTCTTCGCCGGCCCAACCGGCGTCGGCAAGACCGAGGTGGCGCGCCAGCTGGCGACGTCGCTCGGTGTCGAGCTCCTGCGCTTCGATATGTCGGAATACATGGAGCGGCACACGGTCAGCCGCCTGATCGGCGCGCCTCCCGGCTATGTGGGCTTCGACCAGGGTGGTCTCCTGACCGACGGCGTCGATCAGCATCCGCATTGCGTGCTCCTGCTCGACGAGATCGAGAAGGCGCATCCGGATCTGTTCAACATCCTGCTCCAGGTCATGGACCACGGGAAGCTGACGGATCATAACGGCAAGCAGGTCGATTTCCGCAACGTGATCATCATCATGACCACGAATGCAGGCGCGGCCGATATGGCCCGCCCGGCCTATGGCTTCACCCGCACCAAGCGAGAGGGCGACGATACCGAGGCCGTGAACAAGCTCTTCACGCCGGAGTTCCGCAACCGTCTCGATGCCATCATTTCCTTCGGCCATCTGCCGAAAGAGGTGGTTCAGAAGGTGGTCGAGAAGTTCATCATGCAGCTCGATCTGCAGCTTTCCGAGCGCCACGTGTCCATCGAGCTCACGGACGAGGCGCGCGATTGGCTGGTCGAGCACGGCTACGATGAGGCCATGGGCGCCCGCCCGATGGGCCGCCTGATCCAGTCCACCATCAAGACGCCTCTGGCGGATGAGGTGCTGTTCGGACGCCTGAAGGACGGCGGCGCGGTCAAGGTGATCGTCAAGACCGACGAGATCGGCTTGCAGAGCCTCGATTTCGAGTTCGTGGAAGGACCCGTCAAGCCGAAGCCCGAAAAGGTTGCGGCCACGCCTAAGAAGAAGCCGAAGGCTAAGTCTGCGTCTTCTAAGGCAAAAAAGTCCGTGAAGCCGAAAGGATCCGGTGGTAATGGGGGCGGCGGCATCCGCACCGTTCCCAAGGTTCCATTGGTTAGAGCATGACGACTGAACTGCACGAGGGCCCCCTCGAGTCCACACGCCTCGTCGAGGCACCGGCGAAGTTGTCCTGGCGCGACAGGCGCGAGCTTCGGCGGCGGCGGCGCGTATGGTTCGAGGAAATCCTGGGCTGGATCCTCGTGCCCGTGATCCTCTTCGGCTGCTACTGGCTGGCGACCATCGGGCTTGCCGCCGTGGGCACGTCGCCCGAGGCGCTGATGGACGGCTTCAAGACCATCTTCGAGAGCCTCTGAGCTGTCGACTGGAAGAATCCAAAGAGGCGCGGACCGGATCGGTTCGCGCCTCTTCACGTTGTTCGGCCTCATCGCCGACTTGCTATATGTGCTGTTCCTGCCGGAAGGGTGCTGCCTCCGACAGCTCCTCCACCGCCTCGGAGACATAGCGGCGTTCCTGCTCCAGATAGGTTTCGACCGCGTGCCGAAGGCCGGAATCGGCAATGTCGTGCGCCGATGAGGTGATGACGGGCCTGTAGCCCCGCGCCAGTTTATGCTCGCCTTGAGCGCCAGCCTCGACCCGATCGAGACCACGGGCTATGGCGAATTCGATGGCCTGGTAATAGCAGACCTCGAAATGCAGAAAGGGGTGGTCTTCGATGCAACCCCAGTTCCGGCCATAAAGCCGTTTGTCGCCGATGAAGTTGATGGCGCCGGCGATATGGCGACCATCGCGCTTGGCCATGACCAGCAGAACACGCTCCGCCATCCGCTCGCCGATGAGCGAGAAAAAGCGGCGGTTCAGATAAGGGCGGCCCCATTTGCGCGAGCCAGTATCCATGTAGAAGGCGAAGAACGCATCCCAATGGGCCTCGGTAATGTCTTTGCCCGTGATCCATTCAATGGATATGCCGTTCGTCAGCGCTTCCCGGCGCTCACGGCGGATCGCTTTGCGCTTGCGGGACGCGAGGGCACCGAGAAAGTCCTCGAAGCTCTTGTAGCCGTCATTGAACCAGTGAAACTGCTGATCGTCACGCCGCAGGAAACCTTCTCCGATCATCGCCGCGAGATCCGCTTCCTGCAGGAAGGTGGCATGGATCGAGGAAGCGCCGATCTGGTCGCGCAGGGCACGCAGCCCCGCGATCAGGTGAGCCCGGACATTCGCCGCCTGAGGACCGTCCGGAACGAGCAGGCGAGGGCCGGTGACAGGGGTGAAGGGCACCGACACCTGAAGCTTGGGATAATAGCGACCGCCGGCGCGTTCATAAGCGTCCGCCCAGGAATGGTCGAACACGTACTCACCCTGCGAATGGGATTTCACGTAGCAGGGAGCGACGCCGAGAAGGTTTTCTCTCTCGTCCTCGACCAGCACATGCACCGGCGCCCAGCCCGTCTTCGGGCCGACGCAACCGGATTCTTCCAGCGCTGAGAGAAAAGCGTGGGTGACGAAAGGGTTGTGAGGCTCCTCATCGCCAGTGCGGGAGCCAAGGGCGCAGGCATCCCAGGCATCGGCAGACACCGCTTTCAAACCCTGAGCGATTTTAACTTGGAGGTTCACGGATTGGAGGATCTCGCCGTTAGACATAAGAGCTAATGGCTCGGCGAGATCCTTGCAACCTTTAGGGCATGAAGCCTTCGAACACCATCTGGTCCGCGTGCTTCTCGGCCTTGGCGCGATCCTCGGGGTTGCGCACGGTCCAGGTCATGACCGGGATGTTGCCGAGGAGCCGGCTGAGATAGGTCGAGGCGCAGGGCAGGTCCTTCACGCGCCAGGACAGGAAGTGCGGCTGCGTCTCTTCGAAGTGCAGCAGGTTCGCCATCCGATGCTTCTGCTCGGGAGCGAGGAAGCTGTCGGATTTCGAGGCGTATTCCAGCTCGCCGATGAAGCCGCGCGTGATGTTCGGCGCATTCTGGCGCAGATAAGCCACGATGTCCGGATCGAAGGACTTCACGACGAAGGGGCCGGAATAGTCCTTCAGGACCTCGATGACGCGCTTGGTCAGGCGCATGTCGCCGTTGAACTTGCTCTTGACCTCGATGACCAGCGGCGTGCGCCCGGCGATCTTGGCAAGATAATCCTTGAGCGACGGAATCTTGTCGCCGCCCATGGTGCCGGAAATGCCGATGCCCGTGAGCGCGGAAAGATCGCGCTCGATGACGAGGCCCGTCTCGCCGGTGAGGCGGTCGAGCTCGAAATCGTGGAACACGATGGCTTCGTTGTCGGCGGTCAGCTGGACATCGAGCTCGATCGGGAAGCCGTGCGCTATGGCGGCTTCCGCGGCCGAGAGGGTGTTCTCGATGATGCCGTTTGCCTTGTTGTGGAGGCCGCGATGGGCGATGGGCTTCGCGACGAGCCAGCTCGGGGTGCTCATTTGACTTCAAACATTCCTTCGACTTCGACGCAGGCATCGAGCGGGAGTTCCGCCACGCCGATGGTGGAACGGGCATGGCGGCCCGCATCGCCGAGAGCCTCGACCATCAGGTCCGAGGCGCCGTTCATGATAGGCGCGAGGCCCGCGAAGGACGGGACGGCATTGATGAAGCCGCCGAGGCGCACGCACTTGACCACATTGTCGAGATCGCCGACGGCGGCCTTCAGTTGAGCGAGCAGATTGATAGCGCAGAGGCGTGCGGCCTGTTGTCCGACCTCGGGCGAGATCTCGGCGCCGAGCTTGCCTTTGTGGGCGTCGGCGAGCTTGCCGTCCGTGCCGAGGCAGAGCTGGCCGGAGATGACGATCAGGTTGCCGGTGCGCACGAAGGGCACGTAATTCGCCACGGGCGCCGCAGGTGTCGGCAGGGTGATGCCCAGGGCTTCGAGTTTCTTGTCAACTGCGCTCATGGCGAGTCCTCCGCTTGTAACAGTGTGGGGATTAGTGGCCGATGCCACTTAAGGACGCAAGACTGAACATTGCCCTGTCCGCAGGA
This sequence comes from Microvirga sp., assembly GCA_041913065.1. Lineage (GTDB taxonomy): Bacteria > Pseudomonadota > Alphaproteobacteria > Rhizobiales > Beijerinckiaceae > Microvirga. Next base: position 117,528 of record JAYSGD010000004.1, read on the forward strand.
CGCTCCTATCTTGCGGCGGATGGGGGACTTGGAGAACACATGCGCTCGACCGTCGTCGCCACCGGCCTTTTCATCTCGATGCTCGTTTCCGCCGCTGCGGAAACGGCGAAAGCACCGATTCTGCTGACGCCCCACCGGGCCGTTTACGATCTGTCGCTTCTTCGCTCGACGGGCTCCAAGGGAGTCGAAGCGGCGAGGGGGCGCATCGCCATGGAATTCGGCGGCGATGCCTGTGACGGCTACACGATGAAGTATCGTCAGGTCACCGTGCTCGACAGCACCGAGGCCGGCTCGCGCACGCTCGATACCCAGACGGCGACCTTCGAGGCCGGTGACGGCCTCTCCATGCGCTTCAAGTCCACCTCGACCACGCAAGGGCTCGTGCGGGACGGTGTCGATGGGGACGCGCAGCTCCGCCCGGACGGCTCACTCGATGTGAAGTTCAAGCAGCCGCGCACCGAAACCTTCGAGGCCAAGGGCCAGCCGGTGTTCCCGACCGAACATATGAAGCGCCTGATCGAAGCCGCCGAAAAGGGGGAAACGACCCTTTCGGTGAAGGTCTATGACGGCTCGGACGACGGCAAGAAGATCTTCGATACGCTGGGCCTGATCGGGCGCAAGATCGAGCCGGGCGCCGGTGCCGATCTGGAAGAGGCCGCCAAACAAGATGGCCTCGCCAAGATGGACCGCTGGCCCATGACCCTCAGCTATTTCGAGGAGGGCAACGCCGACCGGACCCCGGTCTACACGATTTCTTTCGAGCTCTACGAGAACGGCATCACCCGGGCGCTCAAGATCGATTATGGGGACTTCGCTCTCAAGGGCGACCTGAAGAGCCTTAGCTTGCAGCCGCACACGCCCTGTCAGCGCTGAGGTTTCCGCAGAACGATCCCTTTCTGAACGGCGCCGGCGCCGAACTTGTCGCGGATCTTGTCGATGGCCGCTTCCATATGGGCCTGGCGCACGACCGACTGGTCGGCCAAGTCCCCATGGTCGGCTTCCGCCCCGTCGCAGAGATCCGCCGCGCCGATGCCGATGAGGCGATAGGCGGTGCCATCGCAGGCGGCTTTCAGAAGCTGGCGGGCGGGGTCGAACAGGCGGGCGGCGAGCTGGGTCGGCGGAAGGCCTGATCGGGTGCGGGTGAGAAGCCGGAACTCCTTGTCCTTCAGCTTCAGCGTCACGCTGCGACCCGCGAGACCTGCAACCTTCAGGCGGCGGGAGACCTTCTCGGACAGCCGCCACAGGATCGGCTCCAGGTCATCGAAGGAGCGCAGGTCCGTCTCGAAAGTCGTCTCCGCCGAGATGCTCTTGGTCTCACGCTCCGGCGTCACCCGCCGCGTGTCCTCGCCCCAGGCGAGGCGCGAGAGCCGCTGGGCATCCCGGCCGAGGGCCTCGAACAGGGTTTTCAGGGGAATGTCGCGCAGATGCGCGATCTGCGTCACGCCGACCTTGGCGAGCCGCGACTGGGCGGAGGCTCCGATGCCGGGGATCATGCCGACCGGTTTGTCGGCGAGGAAGGAGGCGGCCTCTTCGCGGCCGATGATCGAGAAGCCGCGCGGCTTCTCGAAGTCCGAAGCGATCTTCGCCAGGAATTTGTTGTAGGAGAGGCCGACGGAGATGCTGATACCGATCTCCTTCTCCACCTTGTGGGCGAAGCGGGCGAGGGTGAGGGCGGGGCTGCCGTGATGGAGCCGCTCCGTGCCCGTGAGGTCGAGGAAAGCCTCGTCGATGGAGACCGGCTCCACCAGAGGCGTCAGCTCCAGCATCAGCTCGCGCACCTCATGCCCCGCCTTCTGGTACTTTCCCCCATTCGGCTTGATCACCACCGCATGCGGGCAGAGCTTGAGCGCCTGGAACATGGGCATGGCGGAGCGCACCCCGAAGGTGCGGGCCACATAACAGGCGGTCGACACCACCCCGCGCTTGCCGCCGCCGATGATCACCGGCTTGTCGGCGAGGCTCGGGTCGTCGCGCTTTTCCACCGCCGCGAAGAAGGCGTCGCAATCCACATGGGCGATGGAGAGAGAATCTCGCTCCTTGTGCCTGAGCAGTCGCGGCGAGCCGCACGCGCTGCAACGCTCTGCCAGCGGGGAGGCGGCAGGTGTCAGGCAGTCGCGGCAGAACGGGGCGTCGCTCATGGGGCTCTAGCGTTCAGTCGAACTCGGAGGGCGAAAGGGTCCAATGGGCGAGCATGATATGTTCGGGCTTGGTGTCGAGCTCCTTCGCAAGCGTGATCAGGAGCGGCTCATCGGAGGCTACGTAATCGAGGATGGCGGCCAAGAAGCCGGGCTGGGCAGCCGCGGAGCGGATATTATCCGTCGTCAGGCCGCAGGTTACCAGGAAGCGGCTGAGGCGCTCATCATCGCTCGTGATGAGCGAGAAAGCGCCGAGTGCGACATTTTCCGCCTCGTCCTTCGTCAATTTTTTTAACGGAGTGTTCATTCTGTCGGTTTGCATTTCATCAATAGGTTGGAACCTACATATATCATCTGAAGAGTTGGGCCGGTGAAGTGAGTTTGGGCCCTGGGATAGCCACAATGAAGAAGACCGTGCTCATCGTTGAGGATAACGAGCTTAATATGAAGCTCTTCAACGATCTGCTTGAGGCCCATGGCTATGCCACGCTGAAAACCAGCCACGGTATCGAAGCCATGGAGCTGGCGCGCGCCCACAAGCCCGACCTGATCCTCATGGACATCCAGCTGCCGGAGGTCTCGGGCCTCGAAGTGACCCGCTGGCTGAAGGCGGACGAGGAGCTGAAGTCCATCCCCGTCATCGCCATCACCGCCTTCGCCATGAAGGGCGACGAGGAGAGGATCCGCGAGGGCGGGTGCGAGGCTTATATGTCCAAGCCGATCTCCGTGGCTAAATTCATTGCGACGGTAAAGACTTACCTCGAAGCGGACGGACCTTCGTCCTAACCCGATTCACTTATGTTAAAGTCCAGGAGCCCTTTCCCACCAATGTGGCAAGTTGGCCGTTAACTTTTTTGGGAAAATGCTGTTTTTCCGCCACATGCGTGCTTGCATCGGGGCATGTTTCCAATATGTTCAAGATATCTTATCCGCCTCGGCGGAAAAAATGCCCTACGGATGCTCAGGTCCGCCGCATCTCCTGGGACTTCGTGGGCTCGGCCAGTTGGAAACGGATCGTTGCCTCCTCAACGCCTGTTCTCCAACTGGCCACCTCAAAATTCCGAACTTCGGTCAGCGCCCACATGGGGCGCTTTTTTATTGCCGGTTCAGCCAAGCGGCCCTGTCGCGGAATGGCGATGGCTCTAGCTCTCCTCAGACAAGCCGGACGATACGTCCTGGCCTCGAATCGAGAATGTTCACTATGCTTAAGCTTGCCGCTTAAGCTTGGCCGTGACTATTAAGCCATATGGCCGATGCCGTTGGGGCAGCCCTGGCATCAGCGCTCGAAAGGGAACCGGATCATGGACCAACGCAAGCCCTCGCTTCCTCCGAAATCGGCACTGACGCGCTTCTCCGTGGCGCCGCTCTCCACCATGACCCGGCGGTTGGCGGACGTCGCCTCGGGCCGGGCTCCGGCCGATCTGGTCATCACGGGCACACGGGTTCTCTCCACCTATAGCGAGCGGATTGCCTCCGAGCGCGAGGTTTGGATCGCGGGCGGGCGGATTGCCGCCGTGAAACCTGCCGGCGCCCACAGGAAGATCAACGGAGCGCCGGGAAGGGTCTATGACGCCAAAGGCGGCATCATCGCGCCCGGTCTCGTCGATCCGCACATCCATATCGAGAGCAGCATGGTCACGGCCTGTGCCTATGCCGAAGCCGCGCTGCTCAATGGCACCACGACCATCTTCTGCGACAGTCACGAAATCGGTAATGTCATGGATGCCGCCGGTATCGAAATGATGCTGGAGGACGCGCGACACGCGCCGCTCTCGATCTTCCTCACGGTCCCGAGCACGGTGCCGGCCACGTCGCCCGAACTGGAAACGGCGGGCGGCGACCTGACGCCGGATAAGATCGCGGCGATCTTTGATCGTTGGCCCGAGGCCGCCGCATTGGGCGAGAAGATGGATTTCGTGCCTGTGACCATGGGCGACGAGCGAAGCCATGCAATTCTCGCGGCGGCGCTGGAACGCGGCAAGCCCGTGTCGGGCCATATTTACGGACGCGAGTTCGTGGCAGCCTATGCGGCAAGCGGCATCACGGATACGCATGAAGCCATCGATAGAGACATTGCCGACGATCTGCTCGATGCGGGCATCTGGATTTTCCTGCGGGGCGGCCCGCCCACGACGCCATGGCACTCGCTGCCTGAAGCGATCAAGACGATCACGGAACTCGGGTCCTCGCACAAGCGCATCTGCGTCTGCACCGACGACCGCGATGCGGATGACCTCATGATGTTCGGCATGGATTGGGTGACGCGCGAAGCGCGCCGCGCCGGAATGAGCCGCGAGCAGGCCTGGAGCATGGGCTCCCTGCATCCTGCCACCCGTTTCGGCATGGAAGGCGAGATCGGCGGCCTTGGCGGCGGACGTCGCGCCGACCTCGTTCTGCTCAACGATGATCTGGAAGTGCAGAACACATGGTATGGCGGCGAGCTTGTCGTTGAAGCCAGGAAGATCACGCCCGTTCTCGATCAGGCCTTGTCGAACCGCTACCGCTATCCGGCGGAAGCCTATCGTACCGTGCATGTGTCGGAGAAGCCGAAGCTCATCCCCGAATTGCCGAATGCAGACACCACCGCCAACGTCATCCGCGTGGCGCTGCCGGGCATCGTGCTGTTCCACGACAAGGTGACGTTGCCGAAAGAGGAGACCTGGGAGGCTTTGCTCTCCAAGAACGATCTGACCTTCGTCACCGTCATCGAAAGGCACGGCAACACGAACGGTTCAGGCGTCGCGCAAGGCCTGCTCAAGGATTTCGGACTGAAGAGCGGCGCGGTCGCAAGCAGCGTCGGACATGACTCGCATAACCTTATCGTCGCGGGCACCAACGAAGCCGACATGCAGCTCGCGCTCGATACCATCGTCGGGGCGCAGGGCGGCGTCTGCGTGGTGGATCAGGGAAAGGTCATCGCCATGGTGCCGCTACCCATCGCTGGGCTTCTGTCCGACAAGCGCGTAACCGAAGTCGCCGCGGAAACCCGCGCGCTGAAAGCGGCGTGGGAAGAGGCCGGATGCAAGATTCCCTATATGGGCTTCAACCTGATCCCGCTTTCCGTGATCCCGGAAATCCGCATTACCGATAAAGGTCTCGTTCTCGTGCCCGAGATGGAGCTCGTATCGCTGTACGAAGACTGAGAAGGTCGGCTTTTAATCTTCGATGACCTGCAGTTGATCGCCGCATTCCGCGCAAGTTCCGAGCACGGGTTCGGCGATCAACTGACGGGTGCCGCAATGCAGGCATCCCTTCATCGCCATCCGCAGCGTTCCCTGCATCCGTGGCGCACTTTGGCGAAGAGCTTCGCTGACGAGAGCTTCTTGCTCGAACATGGACGCCTCCCTTGAAGGCTCATGATGCTGCGCCTGCTTGAAAATGCCGTCAATCCAGGATTCAGGGGTAGGCTGGCGACGATGGAGGAAGGGCCGAAGGCCAGGTGATGTCCGAAAGCCCCTGTTCCGGCTTGTGCGGTTAAACTGTTGCGCTAAATTTTGACGATGAGCAAAATTCAATGGCGGCAGGAGCGCGTGGCCGGCGTGCCGCTCAATCGCTATGTCGGTGTCGTCGGGACAGTGGACGTGGGTAGCGTCGATTATGATGGCAGCAACGGATTCTGGATCTGGTCCACGCCCCTTCAGGAAGATGTCTGGGGTTACGGCACGACGGAAGAAGCAGCCAAAGCGGCCTTCGAGGCCTGGCTCACGCAATGGCTCGAGAATTTCCGACCCTTCTTTCAAGACGGTCCCTGAGGCGCAGTAACGATGAGCCATGTAGTCCTGCTCGGCGACAGCGTCTTCGACAATGCAACCTATGTGCGGAAAGGCGAGCCGGATGTCGTGACCCAGCTTCGTGGCAAGCTTCCAGCCGATTGGCGGGCTACCTTGCTGGCGGTGGATGGCGCGGTGACCACGAGCGTCGGCGCGCAGCTCTCCAGGATGCCGACCGATGCCACCCATCTGGTTCTGAGCATCGGCGGGAACGACGCTCTGGGCAGCAGCGGCATTCTCCGGGAGAACGCGCGCTCCGTGGCGGAAGTTATGACGCGGATCGCCGACATCCGTGACTCGTTTGCCCGCAGCTATCACAAGATGCTGGACGAGGTCGTCAAGCTTCGTCTGCCGACTGCGGTATGCACCATCTACGACGCCCGCTTCCCCGACCCGCAGGAGCAACGTCATGTCGTTGCCGCGCTGTCGTTTCTCAACGACATCATTACGAGGGAGGTGTTCTCCCGCAATCTTTCGCTGATTGACCTGCGCCTGATCTGCAACGAGGATTCGGATTACGCCAACCCCATCGAGCCCTCGGCCAGGGGCGGGGACAAAATTGCCGCGGTGATCGCCAAGTCCGTGACATGCCCCGTGGTGTCCGGCCATGCTCAGGTCTTTACTTCCTAAAGCGGCCAGCCGAGCGGTCAGCCGACTGGACATGCAGTCTCCGTCCGCTTGAATACTTCGCCTGAGCCAATTGCCGCGCCTGCTTGCTAAGCTTGGAAACATTCGGCCTATTCAGAATTGTCATGCGAAGGGATTACTTGTGCCTTCGTAGGAGTATGGCAATGAAGAAGTTTCTTCTGCTTTCGAGTGCCGCTCTCATTACTTTCGCAAGCATCGGCACTGCTGACGCCCAGCGCTATCGCGGCGGCTGGCATGGTGGTGGCTGGCACGGAGGCGGTTACTACCGCCGCGGCGGCTGGAACAACGGCGGCGCTCTCGCTGCCGGCCTGATCGGCGGCGCCTTGATCGGCGGTCTCCTCACGGCCGCGGCAACACCCGCCTATGGCTATGGTTACGGATATCCAGGGTATTACGGCTATCCCGGATACGGATACGGCTACAACACCTACCCGACGAATTACTATCCAGCTTACAGCTACAATTACGGCTACCCGGCCTATGGTTATCGATACGCCTATAATCCGTATCCGTACCGATATTATCGGCGTCCGGTTGCAACTCGGGTCGTCTATCGGAACGTGCCTGTCTACGGGGACCGTGTGGTCTATAGGGAACCACGCTACCGCACACGTACCGTCTATCAGCAGCCGCGCTATCGCACGCGCACGGTTTACCGGCAAGGAACGGATCGCGGACGGGTCGTGCGTGTTGCTCCCCGCCGTGATGTCGTGACGACCGGAACGATCATTCGGCCGCGTCCAGGCCGGTCCGATTACTGAAACTGCGCCTGAGCGCTTCACCGTGATATCGGTGATCCGGGAGCCGTCTCTGCGAGGAGACGGCTCTTTCTTTGGCGCGGTGAGTGTGATGAAGCGCACTGACCGGGCCGGTCATTTGCGCCATCCTGCATTTGTCACAATGCAAAAGGGTTCAACCCATGATCGACGGCATTGAGACACCAAGACCTCGACTGTGGAGGCGCCCGCGCAGCCTGTGGCTCGATACGGGTCAAGCCCCTGACATCCACGTTCTGAAAACGTCGATCCTCCTGCGGGGCGTCATTCCTGAGAGAGATAAGGAATGCTCTCATGACCAGCCAGCACATCGCCCGTGCGAGGCCTTTCGCACCTCTTCTTCTGTTCTCCTCGGTCGCCCTGCTCACGCTAGCGGCGAACCCCGCGCTGGGCTGTCCGCTCGGCAACCATGACAGCCCGAGGGTGAAGCTGCTGCACGTCCTCCAGAACAACGGCGGCAAAGTCTCCGGCCATCACAGCGTCATGGCGCAGCTCCAATCGCCTGGACAGCCCTCTGTCGCGAAGACCGAACTTGGCGGCTACAGCCGTGATCTGCCGCATGGCGCCGCAGCCCCCTCGACCGACGCCAAGCCGCCGCTGATGGACAATTTCGGAACACTGAGCTGGCCGGTCGCCAGCACGACGAACACCGAGGCGCAGGCGTATTTCGATCAGGGCTATCGCTTGGGCTGGGGCTTCAACCATGCGGAGGCCGCCAGGGCTTTCAGGGCCGGGCAGGCGGCTGATCCGAATTGCGCCATGTGCCTTTGGGGCGAAGCCTGGGTGCTGGGGCCTCATATCAACTACCCTATGGCGGAAGATGCCAACAAGCGAGCGCTCGAAGTTCTCGAACAGGCGAAGAAGGTCGCCCCTGCCAGTGGCGAGATGCAGGCCGCTTTGGTGGAGGCCCTTTCCAAGCGCTACTCGCCTGACCCGAATGCGGACCGCGCTGCGTTGAACCAGGCTTATGCGGACGCCATGGAAGCATTGCAGGCGCGCTATCCTGAGGATCCGCATATCGCCCTTCTCACGGCCGATGCACTCATGAATCTGACGCCTTGGGATTACTGGGCCGATGGCGGCCGCACTCCAAAGGGAAAAACGGAAAAGATGGTCGCGCTCATCGAAGGCGTGATCGGCGAGAAGCCATTTGGTCCTCTCGTGGCGAAGCCCGATCATCCCGGCGCCATTCACCTCTACATCCATGCCGTTGAGGCGTCCGATCACCCGGAGAAGGCAGCGCCTTACGCCGAGAAGCTGGCGGCCCTTATGCCGGGCGCCGGACATCTGGTGCATATGCCGAGCCATATCTGGTATCGGCTGGGACGCTGGCGCGACAGCCTCGACGCCAATGTGAAGGCGGCAGCGGCCGACGAGGCGCTGCTCGGGCAGGGCGGGGCGAGCCTGCTCTACTCGGAGGGCTATTACGCCCACAACGTCCACTTCGTGATGGTCTCCGCGCTGACCGGCGGCGACGGCCAGACGGCCATCGATGCCGCGCAGAAACTTGCAGGGATCGTGTCCGACCGGACCCAGCGCGAGGTGCCGTGGACACAGCCCATCGCGGCCTCGCAATACTACGCGCATGCGCTCTTCTCGAAGCCCGAGGATGTGCTTGCCGTGAAAGAGCCCGATGCCGCGTTCCCGTTCGTGCGGGCCGCCTGGCACTATGCGCGCGGCGTCGCATTGGCGCGGCTGGGGCGAGCGGACGAAGCGCGCAAGGAAGCGGACGCGATCGACGCTCTTGCCAAACTGCCCGACGTGCAGGCAATGCCGGATGTAGGCGTGCCCGGACCGGCGGTGATGGAAATTAGCGTAAAGGAAATCGATGCGCGTATCGCCCAACATGCGGGCGATCCCGCCAAGGCCGCGACACTCTTTGCCGAGGCTGCCGCCATCCAGGATCAGCTGCCCTACATGGAGCCCCCGTTCTGGTACTATCCGGTGTATCAGTCCCTCGGTGCCGCCTTGATTGAGCAGGGAAAGCCGCAGGAAGCAGCAGCGGCGTTCCGCGAGGCGCTGAAACGCTCGCCCAATAATGGCTGGGCGGCCGCTGGATTGCTCAAGGCCGCCGAGGCGATGGGCGACAAGAACGCGGCGGAGGAGGCTCACGCGCTGGTGAGCAAGAACTGGTTCGGCTCGAACATGCCGTCCCTCGACCAGCTTTGAAATCAGAGGCCGAGAGCGGTTTAAACGCCGCTCTCGGCCTCCGTTATCTCAATGAGAATAGCTCGCCCCGGCCCTGACAGCACGACTTTGCCCGCAGCCTCATCCAGCACGAATGCATCCAATGGCTGAAGCACGTATTTCGCCGATCCGGACGACAGCCCCAATGCCGCGTCCAGGGCGAAGATGAAGACGCGCGCATTCCTCGATGGCTTGATTTCGCCTGCCCGCACTAAAGCCGTGCGATGACTGAAACGTCCGCGCCGCGTCATGACGTTGAGATCGCGGATCGGGCCTGCCAGCAATCGCGCCCGGGTCGGCACATCGCCGGGAAACGAGAGCAGGGGCGATGTTGAATCGAGGCGGTGAGATTGCCCCGCGACCTCGATCTCGATCCCGGCTCCCTCGACCACGATGAGCGTACGGTCGATCTCGGGAAAGGTCGAGAACGGCCCATCGGATGCCACATCGGCCATGCTGATGCGCCATCCGAAGGTGTCGAGTGTCGCGCCTTCGGGAAAGCTTGCCACCTCCGCCGTCGTACCGCCGCCATTCTTCCACGGAACGCGGACGAGATCCTGGTTGCGGATGGGACGCGGAGCCATGGCAATTCCCTCAATCCAGGCTTGGCAGGTTCAAACCGAACTCGCGAGCGCAATCGATGGCGATATCATAACCTGCATCGGCGTGGCGCATCACCCCCGTCGCGGGATCGTTCCAGAGCACGCGCTCGACACGCTTGGCTGCTTCCGGCGTGCCATCGCAGACGATCACCATGCCGGAATGCTGCGAAAAGCCCATGCCTACGCCGCCGCCGTGATGCAGCGAAACCCAGGTCGCGCCCGAGGCGCAGTTGAGGAGCGCATTGAGCAGCGGCCAATCGGAGACCGCATCCGATCCGTCCTTCATGGCTTCCGTTTCGCGGTTCGGGCTGGCGACCGATCCTGAATCGAGGTGGTCGCGGCCGATCACGATGGGCGCCTTCAGCTCGCCCTTCGCCACCATTTCATTGAAGGCAAGGCCCAGTCGATGGCGATCGCCGAGGCCGACCCAGCAGATGCGGGCGGGCAGGCCCTGGAACTTGATGCGCTCCTTCGCCATGTCGAGCCAGTTGTGAAGATGCTTGTTGTCGGGCAGCAGCTCCTTCACCTTGGCATCGGTCTTGTAGATATCCTCCGGATCGCCGGACAGCGCGGCCCAGCGGAACGGGCCGATGCCGCGGCAGAAAAGCGGGCGGATATAAGCCGGAACGAAGCCAGGGAAGTCGAAGGCGTTCTCGACGCCTTCCTCCTTCGCCATCTGGCGGATGTTGTTGCCGTAATCGAGGGTCGGGACGCCGGCCTTGTAGAAGTCCAGCATGGCGCGCACGTGCTCGGCCATGGATTCCTTGGCGGCGTGCTCCACCGCTTTCGGGTCGCTCTCGCGCTTGGCTTCCCACTCCGCAAGCGTCCAGCCCTTCGGCAGGTAGCCGTTGATCGGATCATGCGCGGAGGTCTGGTCCGTCACCGCATCGGGACGGATGCCGCGCCGGTAGATTTCGGGGAAGATTTCGGCGGCGTTGCCGAGAAGGCCGACCGAAACCGGCTTCTTGTCGCGGCACGATTTCTCGATGATCGCCATGGCTTCGTCGAGCGTATCGGCGCGCTGGTCGAGATAGCCCGTGCGCAGGCGCATCTCGATGCGGCTCGGCTGGCATTCGACGGCAAGGCAGGAGGCTCCCGCCATGGTTGCCGCAAGCGGCTGAGCGCCGCCCATGCCGCCGAGGCCGCCCGTGAGAATCCAGCGACCGGAGAGATCGCCGTTATAATGCTGGCGGCCCACCTCCACGAAGGTCTCGTAGGTGCCCTGCACGATGCCCTGGGTGCCGATATAGATCCAGGAACCGGCCGTCATCTGGCCGTACATCATGAGGCCCTTGCGGTCGAGTTCGTGGAACTTGTCCCAGTTGGCCCAGTGCGGCACGAGGTTGGAATTCGCGATCAGCACGCGTGGCGCATCCGCATGGGTGCGGAATACGCCGACCGGCTTGCCGGACTGAACCAGCAGCGTCTCGTCGGCTTCCAGATTCTTCAGGGCGGCCACGATGCGGTCGAAGCTGTCCCAGTCGCGCGCGGCGCGACCGATGCCGCCATAGACGACGAGCTCGCCCGGCTTCTCGGCGACGTTCGGGTCGAGATTGTTCATCAGCATGCGCAGGGGCGCTTCCGTCAGCCAGCTCTTGGCCGACAGTTCGGTGCCGTGGGCGGCGCGGATCACGCGGGCATTGTCGATGCGGGTCATGAACGTATCCTCAGGGTCAGGCTTTTGAATGGGCGAAGGTGAGACAGGTGTTCAGAATCTGCGTGAGAACATCGCGCATGGGCGCGGCATAATCCTCGTCGTAGGGCGTCGGCCATTGTCCCTCGGCGACAGGGCCGAGCGGCTCATTCATGTAGCCACGGCAGGCAAGTTCCATCTGAACCGCGTGAACGCCCTTGTCGGGCTCGCCGAGGCTGCGGGTGATGTATCCCCCTTTAAACCGGCCATTGACCACGTGGCTGAAATCGCTGCCGGCGCAGAGCGCTTCGATGGCAGCGCTCAGTTCCGACGCGCAGGTCGTGCCGCCATTGGTGCCAATGTTGAAATGGGGCAGGGTGCCTTCGAACAGGCGCGGTATGACCGAGCGGATGGAGTGACAGTCGTAAATGACTACATGGGGGTGCTTCGAGCGCAGGCGCTCGATCTCGGCTCTCAACGTCGCATGATAGGGCTCAAAGAACCGCGCCTGGCGTTCGGCGACGGCCTCTGCACCCGGTTCCGCGCCCGGTTCGTAAAGCGGCTCGCCGTCGAAAGTCGTGGTGGGGCAAAGCTCCGTCGTGGCCTGACCGGGATAGAGCGATACGCCGCTCGGATCACGGTTCACGTCGATCACGGTGCGAGAGATCGACGTGCGGATGATGGTCGCGTCGAGTCCGGCGGCGAAATCATAAAGCCGTTCGATCCACCAGTCCGCATCCTTGCGGGCAAGCCAGGGCGACACGAGGCCTCGGGCATAGGCGTCGGGAATATCGGTGCCTGTGTGGGGCAGGCTCACCACGAGCGGCGCATCACCGCGTCTCACCGACAGCCAGGAGGCGGTATCGTCACTCATGATCACACCTCATCCGTCACGAGCGGAAGCACGTCGCCGCCAGCGGATACTGCAAGCGCACCCGAGGCGACGAGACTTGTCGCGAACTCCATGTCCGGGGCCATGTGGCGGTCGTCATCGAGATGCGCAACTTTGGCCCGAAGCAGCGATCGAGCACGCTCCAGCCGTTCGCTGGATCGCATGGGCGCATGGAAGTCGCAGCCTTGTGCTGCGGCGAGAAGCTCGATGCCGATCACGTTGGCGGTGTTGGCCGCCATAGAGAGCAGCCTGCGCGCGCCATGGGTGGCCATGGACACATGGTCTTCCTGGTTGGCGGAAGTGGGGATTGAATCGACGCTCGCCGGATAGGCGCGCTGCTTGTTTTCCGACACCAGCGCCGCCGCCGTCACCTGCGGGATCATGAAGCCTGAATTGAGGCCGGGCTTCGGCGTGAGGAAGGCGGGCAGTCCCGACAGGCTCGGGTCCACCAGCATGGCGATGCGGCGCTCGGCGAGCGAGCCGATCTCGCACAGGGCCATGGCGATCATGTCGGCGGCGAAAGCCACCGGCTCCGCATGGAAGTTGCCGCCGGAAATGACCTCGCCCGTATCCGAGAACACGAGCGGATTGTCTGATACCCCGTTGGCTTCCGTGCCGAGCGTTTCGCCTGCCTGCCGCAGCAGATCGAGTACGGCGCCCATCACCTGAGGCTGGCAGCGCAGGCAATAGGGGTCCTGCACGCGGTCGTCGTTGGTGAGGTGCGAAGCGCGAATGGCGCTGCCCTGCATCAGGGCACGAAGCGAGGCGGCCACCTCGATCTGCCCGCGATGTCGGCGCAGCATTTGGATGCGCGCGTCGAACGGCCCATCGGAGCCCTTGGCCGCATCGGTGGCGAGAGCGCCGGTGACGAGGGCCGCCTGGAACACGCGCTCGGCTTCGAAGAGACCGGCGAGTGCCAGCGCCGTGGAGACCTGCGTGCCGTTGAGAAGGGCGAGCCCTTCTTTCGGCCCGAGCACAAGCGGCGTGAGTCCGGCGCGTGACAGGGCGGCTTCGGCAGGCATGCGCGTACCATCGACGAAAAACTCGCCGACGCCCATGAGCGCGGCCGTCATGTGCGACAGCGGCGCAAGATCGCCCGAAGCACCGACCGATCCCTGACCGGGGATGACTGGAACGAGACCGGCCTTCAGAGCGGCGGTCAGATGCTCGATGGTGGACCAGCGCACGCCCGACGCGCCTTGTGCGAGGCTTGCGAGCTTCAGTGCCATGACCAGCCGCACGACGGAAACCGGAAGCGGCTCGCCGACACCCGCCGCATGCGAGAGCACGATATTGCGCTGGAGCGTCGCCAGATCGGCGGTGCCGATGCGAACGCTCGCGAGTTTTCCGAAGCCCGTATTGATGCCGTAAACGGGCTCGCCCTTTGCGACGATGGCGTCGATGGTGCTGGCCGCAGCCTCGATGCGCGGGCGGCAGCTCTGGTCGAGTTCGACCTCAGCGCCGCGATAGACGAGGCGCCAATCGCTGAGAGATACAGAGCCGGGAATGAGTGTGAGAGTTTTGTTCACTGGCCTCTCCAGATGCGGGCGTGAAGGGGATTGAAACCGATGCGGTAAACGAGTTCCGCCGGGCGCTCGATGTTCCAGATCGCGAGGTCGCAGGATTTGCCGACTTCGAGCGTGCCGCATTCATCGAGACGTCCGAGCGCGCGGGCGGCCTCGCGCGTCACGCCGGCAATGCACTCATCGACCGTCATGCGGAACAGGGTCGCGCCCATGTTCATGGTGAGCAGCAGAGAGGTGAGCGGCGAAGTGCCGGGATTGCAATCTGTCGCCAGCGCCATGCGCGTGCCATGGGCACGGAAAGCCGCGATCGGCGGCAGCTTCGTCTCGCGCAGCATGTAGAATGCGCCGGGCAGCAACACCGCGACGGTGCCAGCCTTTGCCATCGCGGCAGCGCCATCTTCGTCCGTGTATTCGAGATGATCCGCCGACAGAGCGCCGTGATCGGCGGCAAGCTTCGCGCCGCGCAGATTGGACAGCTGATCCGCATGGAGCTTGACGGAAAGTCCCAAGCTCTTGGCCGCATCGAAGACACGCGCCGTCTGCTCGGGCGAAAAAGCAATGCCCTCGCAGAAGGCATCCACCGAGTCGGCAAGGCCCTCGCGGGCGATTTCAGGCAGCATCTCGTTACAGACGCGTGCGATGAACGCATCCTTGTCACCGTCCGCTTCCGGCGGAAGCGCGTGCGCACCGAGGAAGGTCGTCGTGACGGAAACAGGGCGGATTTCACCGAGGCGGCGCGCAGCTCGCAGCATCCGCGCCTCGCTGTCCAGATCGAGGCCGTAACCGGATTTGATTTCGATCGTCGTCACGCCTTCGCGGATCAGGTGATCGAGGCGGGGCAGGGCGCTCGCGACGAGTTCGTCCTCGCTTGCGGCCCGTGTCGCCTTCACCGTCGAGATGATACCGCCGCCTGCGCGGGCGATCTCCTCATAACTTGCGCCGTTGAGGCGCAGCTCGAATTCATGGGCGCGGTCGCCGCCGAAAACGAGATGGGTGTGGCAGTCGACGAGACCAGGGGTGATCCAGCGGCCTTCGCAATCGACCCGTTCCGCCGCATCCCAACCGCCCGGCAGATCATCCATGGAACCTGCAAAGGCGATGCGGCCATCAACGGCGGCAACGGCGCCGTTCTCGACGATGCCGAGACCTTCATCCCCGGCCAGCGTGGCGAGGCGGGCGTTGAGCCAGATCCTGTCGAAGCGCATGATTCACTCCGGTAGTCGATCAATAATGTCTATACATATGCACTGGCCGAGATTAATGTCTATACATAATTTGACGTATGGTCAGGCGCTCGGCATTCTTGTGAGAAGATAGCGCGCAGGCGGTGCCGGTCAGGCCGGGAGCAGAGGGATTGTCGGTGATGCATAAGCTCATTCTGGATCAGGCATTGCTTCCCAGCCGGTGGGCTAGGAACGTCGCCTTGGATATCCAGGGCGGAGTGGTCAGTGCCGTTCATCCGGATGCGGCACCGGAGGGCCGCGAGCGGATCGCCGGCATCGCCCTGCCGGGGCTTCCCAACCTTCACAGCCACACGTTCCAGCGCGGCATGGCGGGGCTAGCCGAGACCCGCGGACCTGTCGGTGACAGTTTCTGGACCTGGCGGCAGGTGATGTACCGCTTTCTCGGGCAACTCACGCCGGACGACGTGGAGGCGATTGCCGCCTTCGCCATGATGGAAATGCTCGAGGGCGGTTTCACCGCCTTGGCCGAGTTCCACTACCTGCATCACGACATTGACGGACGGCCCTATGGCGACATCGCCGAGCTTGCCGCCCGGATTGCTTCAGCCGCGCATGAGACGGGAATGGGACTCACTCTCCTGCCGGTCTTCTATGCGCAGGGCGGGTTTGGTTCTGCCGCGCCCACGGAAGGGCAACGGCGCTTCATAAACGATGTGCCCGGCTTCGCGCGTCTTGTCGAAGGGGCTCGCAAGGCCGTGTCGGTTCTGGACGATGCCGTTGTCGGCATCGCGCCCCATAGCCTGCGTGCGGTGACGCCTGACAGCCTGCGGGAGATCCTGGCGATGCACTCGGCGGGACCGGTTCACATCCATGTGGCCGAGCAGGTAAAGGAAGTCGAGGATTGCATTACGTGGTCGGGGCAGCGTCCGGTCGCGTGGCTTCTCGATAATGCGCCTGTCGATGAACGCTGGTGCCTGATCCACGCCACGCATCTCGATGCTGACGAAACGCGAGCTATGGCGAGAAGCGGCGCGGTCGCAGGCCTGTGCCCGATCACTGAGGCCAATCTCGGCGACGGCATTTTCAACGGCCCCGAATATCTTGCCGATGGCGGAGCCTTCGGCGTCGGCTCCGACTCCAATATCGAGATCAGCGCTTCCGGTGAACTGAAGATGTTCGAATACAGCCAGCGCCTCAAGCACAGGGCGCGCAATGTGCTGGCGCAAAGCGAGGGACAATCCACCGGGCGCAGCCTCTACGATGGGGCGCTCAAGGGTGGAGCCCGCGCCCTGGGACGCAAGATCGGTTCCATCGAGGTCGGGTATCGCGCCGATCTCGTGGTCCTGGATCAGGCGCACCCTGACCTTGCTTCGCTCTCCGGCGATCGGCTGCTTGATTCCTACATCTTCGTGGCAGGGAAATCGGCTATCGACACGGTCATCGTGGGCGGAAAGCCTGTCGTCAGCGGGGGGCGGCATCGGGACAGGGACGCGATCACCACGCGGTACAAGAACGCTATAACCCGCATCGTCGGTTGACGGCGGCGTCGGGGTGCCTGAAAGCTGATCCCACACATGAAGCCGATCTATCAACGCATCAGGGACGATATCGAAGCGCGCATCATGTCCGGCGAGTGGCCGCCCGGACATCGCGTGCCGTTCGAGCATGAGTTGATGGCGGAATACGGCTGCTCCCGCATGACCGTGAGCAAGGTGCTCTCGGCGCTTGCCGCCAATGGCCTCATCATCCGGCGCAGGCGTGCGGGCTCGGTCGTCGCGGAACCAAGCCAGGAACGCGCGGTTCTCGCCATCCAGGATTTCGCTCTCGAAGCCGCGCGGGCAGGCACTGTTTATCGGTTCGATATTCTTCACCACGCGGTGGAGAGCATCGATTCATCGGGCGCGCAGCGGACCGGACTCCAAATTGGAGCCGATGTTCTCAACGTCGTGACCCTGCACACGGTCAACGATGTGCCTGAGGCCTACGAGCAACGCCTGATCAATCTGGCGACGGTGCCGGAGGTTGCCGATGAGCCGTTCAAGGACGATCCGCCGGGCACATGGCTTCTCCGGCGCGTGCCGTGGACGGAGGCCGAGCATGTGGTACGTGCCGTCAATGCCGATGCGCGCCTCGCCAAACTCCTCAAGATCGATGCCGGCGCCGCGTGCCTCATGCTGGAGCGCCGGACGTGGCAGGCGGGAGCCTTCGTGACGGAAGCACGGATCACCTATCCGGGGGACCGGCACAGCCTCGTCGGCCGCTTTTCGCCATCGTCTCAGAACAGCCCTGACTAGGTCTCACACCGCGACGTGCACTTGCTCTTCAGTGGGAATGCTCTCCCAAGCAGGAGGTAGCCCGCAATTACCCTCGCCGCGGCCTGCGGTTCCGGTATCACTTTCCTATCTAACTCGGCAGTGAGGATGTCTCGATACATCCCGCGAAGTGGAAACGGGGATGTCGGCCTGACGGTCCGGAGCCCAGGGAGGCGGGGCCGTTACCGCCCGGGGCAGAGTGAGTGAAAGCGATGAAGCGGGTCTGGCTCGCTCTTCTGACGATATGGTGGATGGCGAATGCAGCCACGACATTGGCCGCCGAGCCCGATGCCGTTGTCGTCGCAAAATCGATCGGCTGCTATCAGGTTGACATCATGTATCGCTACGACGAGCTGTTCCAGTCAGGCGAGAAGCGCGCCGCCCAGAGCCTCCTGCTGAATGCGCTCGCGAAGAGCGAATGCATCATCCTTCCCGGCAAGACCCGCGCGGCCCGCGAAAGATATCTCGACCGCCGCACATGCATCCGTTTGGACTATCTCTCCAACTGCATCTGGGTCGAGAATCCGGTCCTGCGGGCTTGGTAGGCAAAGAAAAACCGCCTCGGTGAGGAGGCGGTTCTCAAACTTCAGCCGAGGCGCTGAAAGCCGGATTACTTAATCTTGGCTTCCTTGAACTCGACGTGCTTCTTCGCGACCGGGTCGTACTTCTTGAGTGCGAGCTTGTCGGTCATCGTGCGGGAGTTCTTCTTGGTGACGTAGAAATAGCCCGTGTCGGCGGTGGAGACGAGCTTCACTTTGATCGTTGCGGCTTTGGCCATGGGTCTGGACCTCTTGTTCGGTTAACAAGCGCTCGGTTGGCCCGTGGCGTGGCCGAAACGCAAAGGCCGGGCGAGCCCGGCCGGAAATTCGTGTGGTTCCCATGCCCGATTATCCTGGTTCCGTCAAGGGTTCCGAAAGCAGGACAATGCGATTTCCCCCTTGGCGTCACCCCCCGGCGGGCCTGCTGCGCGAAAAGGTATCCACACACAAGCGCGGTGCTATCGCCTTTCGTCGCCTCAGGTGGTCATCTGGCTGAAATGTTAATAATAACAATTAGTTACAGAAATTCTTTCATGAACTTTCCGCTCTTCTGGTAGAAGAACGGCACCGGGATCTGGTGACCGAAGCCGGCGGCGATGCGGGTTTCGAGCTCGCCGAGGATCACCGCAGTGATCGCTGGCAGGTCGAGCTTGAGGGCATCCGCGAGCGTGACCCAGGTGAGTTCCACCAGCTCGGAATCGGGGCCGACTACGCCTTCGACCTCATGGCCGATGGCCGTGCGGTCCACAGCGAAGAATCGGGTGTCGAACCGCTTTACGCGCTTCGGTGGGGTTATGGCGCGCCCTATGAAGTGCAGAGCCTCCAGATCCGGGAACACCCCATGCTCCTGGAACGCGGCCCAGGTCGTGCCGGTCGGCACCTTGTCAGGGCTGCCATAGTCCCTGGTGCCGAGCAGAAGGCCCGTTTCCTCGAAAGTCTCGCGGATGGCGGCCAGTGCCAGGGCGCGGCTGCGTTGCGTCGATGGTCGGACCACTCGAGCCATCAGCGCCTGCTCCGCTCGAGGGTGCAAAGCGCCGGTGACCGCCATGGAGCGGTCGCCCGCCTCGATCCGTCCGCCGGGGAACACGAACTTGCCAGGCATGAATTTATGGCCGGCGTGGCGCTTGCCCATCAGCACTTTTGGGTGCTTGCCCTTGCGGTCAATGATGATGAGGGTTGCCGCGTCGACGGGACGAAGGGCAGGGGCTGTCGGCTTACGCTCCCCGGCGACCAGCGAATCCATCCTGGCCAGTGTCTGTGCGTCCGTCACCCGCGTCCTCCTCGCCCGTTTTTTCCTTGCTCCGCTTGGCGCCGAAGCCATGCATTCCTAGCGCGTATTGCAGCCCGACGACAGCGCCTTTCACGGGCTGAAGCAGGGCGAGGCACAAAATCACGGTCAGAAGAGGCCATATCGAGAGATGCGCCCAGAGCGGCATCTCCATCTTGGTTTCCGTCATGAGAATGCCGTAGCCGATGAGGTGACCGACGAGGAAAATCACCAGATAGGGCGGCAGGTCGTCCGCACGGTGATGATGCAGCTCCGTTCCGCAGGAATCGCAGCTCTCGGCCACTTTCAGGAAACGCCCGAAGAGCCGGCCCTTGCCGCAGGCCGGGCAGCGACCCAGGAAACCGCGCTTCATGGCGGGAACCGCCGTGATGTCGTGGCGGGGCGTCGGGGCGGTCTCGATCGTCAAAGGCATCATATTTTCCTGTCAGGCGCGTCCGCGCTTCTTCACCTTGACCCGGGTGGCGCCGCCGCGGCGGCTTGGGGCCTTCGCGGGCTTTGCTCCGCGAGGGGGGCGCTTTGCGTCCTTCTTGGAGCTGCCGCCGATCTTGCCGGTGAACTTGCCCTTGGTGAGCAGTTCGAACCGTAAGGCGCCGGCAACCGGTGCGGCCTCCACCAGCTTCACCTCCACCTTGTCGCCGAGGCGGTAGGTCTCGCCGGTGTGCTGGCCGCGCATGGAGTGGGTTCTCTCATCGTAGCGATAGTAGTCGTCGCCGATGGTCGCCGCCGGAACGAAACCGTCAGCGCCGGTCTCGCTCAGCTTGATGAACAGGCCAGCCTTGGTCACCCCCGAGATCTGTCCATCGAATGTGGCCCCGATCCGGTCGGCGAGGAAGTGCGCGATGAGGCGGTCGATTGTCTCACGCTCCGCCGCCATGGCCCGGCGCTCCGCCGCGGAAATCTTGGCGCTGATCTCGATCAGTTCAGCGCGGGTGGTGTCGGGGTTCAGACCATCCTTGCCGAGCTTGAGCGCGGTGATCAGCGCCCGGTGCACGATCAGATCCGCATAGCGTCGGATGGGCGAGGTGAAGTGAGCATAGCGCTTCAGGTTGAGGCCGAAATGGCCATAATTCTCCGCCGCGTATTCCGCCTGCGACTGAGAGCGCAAAACGACCTCGTTGATGAAGAGCTGATGCTCGGAGCCCTCGACGCTGCGCAGGATGCGGTTGAACAGTTCCGGCTTCAGCGCGCCCTGGGTCGGAATCTTCAGGCCGATCGAGGCCAGCACCTCGCTGAGCGAGCGCATCTTCTCCAGCGAAGGCTCGTCGTGGACGCGGTAGATGAGGTCCGATTGGGCTTTCTCAAGGGATTCCGCCGCCGCCACATTGGCGAGGATCATGAATTCCTCGATGAGCTTGTGCGCTTCCAGCCGCTCGGGCACGAAGATGCGGTCCACCGTGCCGTCGGGCTTCAGGACGATCTTGCGCTCGGGCAGGTCGAGGTAAAGTGGCTCGCGGATGTCGCGGGCCTTCTTCACCAGGGCATAGCCTTCCCATAGGGGTTTCAGGATCGTGTCGAGGATCGGCTTCGTCACATCGTCCGGCCTGCCGTCGATGGCGGCTTGGGCCTGCTGGTAGGACAGCTTCTCCGCCGAGCGCATCATGACGCGATGGAACGAGTGGCGAACTTTCCGGCCGTCCGGGCCGATGATCATGCGAACGGCCAGGGAAGGGCGATCCTCGCGTGGACGAAGCGAGCAGAGATTGTTGGAAATCCGCTCCGGCAGCATCGGCACGACCCGGTCGGGGAAGTAGACCGAGTTGCCTCGCTCCTGCGCTTCCCGGTCCATCGGCGAGCCCGGGCGGATATAGGCCGAGACATCCGCAATCGCGACAGTGACCACATAGCCGCCCGGGTTGTTCGGGTCGCTGTCGGGAGCCGCATGAACCGCGTCGTCATGGTCCTTCGCGTCGGCTGGGTCGATGGTGATCAGCGGCAGGTCACGCCAGTCCTCGCGGCCGGCAAGCGTCGCGGGCTTCACGGCCTCGGCGTCCTCGATCACCGCTTTCGGGAATTCGTTGGGAATGTTGTGGGCGAAGATCGCGATCAGGCTCACGGCCTTCTCGGATTTGATCGAGCCCAGGCGCTCCTTCACCTTCGCGGTCGGTAGGCCGAAGCGCCCATGTTTCACCACGGACACCGCGATGAGATCGCCATCCTGCGCGCCGCTCTCGTCGCCGGGATTGATTTGGAGTTCGTCTCCGCGAGATTTCTTCTCCACGGGCACCAGCCGGCCGCCGCCCTCGGGCAGGGAGCGGAAGATGCCGAGCACCTGCGCCTGTTTCTTGGCGATGATCTTCGTGACGCGGCCCGCATAGCGATGAATGTCGCCTCGCTTCAACGGATCGACCCGCAGCAGCGCCCGGTCGCCCACGCCCGCCACCGGTGCGCCCGGTTTCGGCTTGCGCGGTGCAACGATGATGATCGTCGGGATCAAGCCGTGCTCCTCCTCGTCCCATTCGGTGGGCACCGCGATCAGCTCGCCGTCCCGGTCGCGCTTGATGATGTCCGCCATCACCATGGACGGCAGCTGGCCGGCCTTGTGGACCCGCTTGCCGCGCCGGTCCACCGCGCCCTCGACCTCGAGGTCCTTCAGCATCTGCTTGAGCCAGATCTTATCGCCGCCCCGGATGTTGAAGGCCTGCGCGATCTCGCGCTTGCCCACCTTGCCCGGCGCATCGGCAATGAAGGAAACCAGCTCCTCACGGGAGGGAAGAGCGGAGGATGAAGAGGATTTGGGACGTTTGGCCAAAGGAAAGCTCGTTTGAGGTGGTCTGATCTTGTCGCATGCAAGCTTGGCCGCGGCTAGCCCGGCTCGCCTTCATGGATGACGCGCAAGCCGTGCCATCGGATCCATAAGGCTCTAAGCGACGCTCAAGGCAAAAAAAAAGGCCCCGTTGAGGGAGCCTTTGAGGGACCGGCCCGTGGGGGCAGAATGGGCCGGTGATGCCTATCAACGACGGGGTTCAAAGTTGGTTCCGAACTTTTTTGAAGATTTTTCGAATTATTTTTGACGGGATTTGGGAACGCCTTGGTTTTCAAGGAAAACGGGACGAAAATTTTCTTCAACATACCGTCAGTGTCATCCCCGGCGGCCTGTAGGGCCGGGAAGGGGATCCATAGCACCGTGCTGGTGGATGGATCCCCTTCCCTCGCTGTGCTCGCCGGGGATGACACTGGGTGTTACTGTGGAGCATCTTGGTTGAGGTTCGCGTCATGCTCGAATGCTATGTCGTCTACATCCTGGCTAGCAAGAAGAACGGAACGCTTTACATCGGCGTCACGAGCAATCTGTTGCAGCGCATAGAGCAGCATAAATCATTGGCGTTACCCGGATTTACTCGCACGTATGCGGTCACAAGGCTCGTCTATGTGGAGCGCTATCGCGATGTCTACGAAGCCATTGCCCGGGAGAAACAATTGAAGGGCTGGAACCGAGCCTGGAAGATCAAGCTCATCGAGCAATCTAATCCCGATTGGACCGACCTCGACGCGAGCGCATATTAGCACAGTGTCATCCCCGGCGAACCGCAGGCGAGGGAAGGGGATCCATAGCGCCGAACGTGTGGGTGGATTCCCTTCCCCTCCGCTTCGCTTCGGCCGGGAATGACACCGATTGTAGCCCAACAAAATGGCGCGGGATTTTCCGCGCCATCGCATTCATTTTCCGCCGAAACCGCTCAGATATCCAGGTCCGCCTCATCGGCGAAGACCGCGCGTTCCTGGATGAAGGCGAAGCGGGCTTCGGGCTTGTTGCCCATCAGGCGCTCGACCGCATCGTTGGCTTCCGGCTTGTCGTCGGCTTCCACGACGACCTTCAGGAGCAGGCGCTTCCTCGGGTCCATGGTGGTTTCCTTCAACTGCGCCGGCAGCATCTCGCCGAGGCCTTTGAAGCGGCCGATCTCGACCTTGCCGCTGCCCTTGAACACGGTCTTCATCAGCCGGTCCCGGTCCTTGTCGTCGCGGGCATAGGCCGACTTGGCGCCCTGGCTCAGGCGGTAGAGCGGCGGCACGGCGAGGTAGAGGTGCCCGCCGTCGATGAGACGCGGCATCTGCCGGTAGAAGAAGGTGATGAGCAGCGAGGCGATATGCGCGCCGTCCACGTCCGCGTCGGTCATGATGATGACCTTCTCGTAGCGGAGGTCCGCATCCCGGTATTGAGAGCCCGTTCCGGCCCCGAGCGCCTGGACGAGATCGGAGAGCTGCTGGTTCTGGTGCAGCTTGTCCCGGCCGGCCGAGGCGACGTTCAGGATCTTGCCGCGCAGCGGAAGCACAGCCTGGGTGGCACGATCACGCGCCTGCTTGGCGGAGCCGCCTGCCGAGTCGCCCTCGACGATGAAGAGCTCGGAACCCTTCGCGCCGGCATTGGAGCAATCCGCCAGCTTGCCGGGCAGGCGCAGCTTGCGGGTCGCGGTCTTGCGGGCGACTTCCTTTTCCTGGCGGCGGCGCAGGCGCTCTTCGGCCCGGTCAATCACCCAGTCGAGCAGCTTGTTGGCCTGCTGCGGAGCCATCGCCAGCCAATGATCGAAGGTATCGCGGATCGCGTTCTCGACGATGCGGCCCGCTTCCACGGTCGCCAGCTTGTCCTTGGTCTGGCCCTGGAATTCCGGCTCGCGGATGAAGACCGACAGCATGGAGGCGCAGGTCGCCATCACGTCGTCTGTGGTCACTGCCGCCATGCGCTTCTGCTGGCCCACGCGCTCGGCGTGGTCGCGAAGAGCGCGGAGCAGGGCGATGCGCAGACCGTTCTCGTGCGTGCCGCCCTCAGGAGTCGGCACGGTGTTGCAGTACGAGGTGGAGAACCCGTCCTCGTTCGTCATCCACGCAACCGCCCATTCCAGAGAGCCGTGGCTGCCGGGCTTGGTGATCTTGCCGGAGAAGATCTGGTCCGTAACCAGTTCCTTCCCCTCGATGTCGTGGAGCAGGTAATCCTTCAGGCCGTTCGGGAACTTGAAGGTCGCTTCCGGCGGTACGTTGTCGATGCCTTCCAGGAGCGACTGGGCACATTTCCAGCGGATCTCGACGCCGCCGAATAGATAGGCCTTCGAGCGTGCCATCTTGAACAGGCGGCGCGGCTGGAAATGGGCGTCCTTGCCGAAGATCTGCCAGTCCGGCTTGAAGCGCACCTTGGTGCCGCGCCGGTTGAGGATGCGACCCACCGTCTCGAGCTTGCCCTGCGGGAGACCGCGAGAGAACACTTGGCGATAAAGCTGCTGGCCGCGCGCAACCTCGACCTCGAGAATCTCGGAGAGGGCATTCACCACGGATACGCCGACGCCATGCAGGCCGCCGGAGGTCTCATAGACCTTCGAATCGAACTTACCGCCCGCGTGGAGCGTGGTCATGATGACTTCGAGGGCAGACTTCTTCGGGAATTTCGGGTGCGGGTCAACCGGAATGCCGCGTCCGTTGTCGGTCACGGAAAGCCAGCCGCCTTCCTCCAACTCCACCTCGATGAAGGTAGCGTGGCCTGCGACGGCCTCGTCCATGGAGTTGTCGATCACCTCGGCGAAGAGGTGGTGCAGGGCCTTCTCGTCCGTGCCGCCGATATACATGCCGGGGCGGCGACGCACAGGCTCGAGCCCTTCCAGCACCTCGATGGCGGAAGCGTCATAGCCGGCCTCTCCCGGCGTGCCGGTCTGAGGCGCGGAGCGGGAAACCTTCACGGCTGCATTTCGGGCCGAGGCCGGTGCCGCGCGTTTGGCGGCAGCGCCCCCGAAGAGATCGTCATTATCGGTCATTGGGACCTTGGTCCGTTTCGATGATTCGGTTTTCTTTACACTATATCCCATGTCCGAATGTATACGTGAACAAACCGGAAACGGAAAGGGTGTCCTGTGGTCAAAAGCCATAAATCGAAGGCATGCGACCCTGTTACCATAAGGATAGGAGGTGCCTCTAAAGGATGTCTTTAAACTGACACCAGGAACTGTTTAGCTCTGGTTCACGTTGGGCAGGTAAGCATGGCTTAATTGAGAGCGAGGGCGACGATGCGCACGACGATGGGACCGGCACAGAAGCTCCACTTGGACCGTGCGGCACGCACGGCCGGAGAGGCCTTCGCCTTCGAGGAGCCGGATACCACGCCAGTGGCCAAGACTTCTTATGGATCGAGCATCCTGTGGCTCGCCATCGCAGTCGTGGCTGTGCTGGCCCTCAGCTATGCCTTCTAATCGTCGTCCTTGGGGGACTTCCGGCCGCCGGTAAACAGGCGGGTCAGCCATTCCTCCAAAGGCTTGCAGAAGGTGAGCAGGAACAGCGTCATCAGCGTGCCTGCGAGCGTCATGAACCAGGCGCCCAATCCAGCCGTGACACCGAGCGCGGCGGCGATCCAGACAGTGGCCGCCGTCGTCAGCCCCCGAACTTCCATTCCGTCCTTTGCGCGCAGGATCGCACCCGCTCCCAGAAAACCGATGCCGGTCATGATTCCCTGGATCACGCGACTGACCGCATCCTGCGCAAAGTGCAGATCGTCGTAGACCGAACCCGACAGAATGACGGCTGCCGAGGCCAGCGAAACGAGGCCCAGGGTCCGCATGCCGATGGGCTTGTCGTGAATGTCACGGTTCAGCCCGACTACCATGCCGGCGAGAGCCGCTGCGCACAGGCGCAGCGTGATCTCCAGTTCACTGGCGTAGTTGGCCTCGAGCCAGGACAACCACCCCGTCATTTTACTCGGCTGCTTTCGCAGACTTCTTGGCGGCAGGCTTTTTGGCAGCCGCCTTCTTTGCCGCCGGCTTCTTGGCGGCGGTCTTGGTCGCAGCCTTAGCCGGCGCCTTTTTGGCCGCTGCCTTCTTGGCCGGAGCCTTGCGGCCACGGGCACCTTTCTTCGAGGGGCCGGCCGCACGGCGGGCCTTCAGGAGCTCGATCGCCTCTTCCAGCGTCACCGCTTCCGCCGCCATGCTGCGTGGCAGGGTGGCGTTCGTCTCGCCATCGGTCACGTAGGGCCCGAAACGTCCGGCCTTCACCACGATAGGCTTGCCGGATTCGGGGTCGTCGCCGCCCAACGGACGGCCTGGATCGGCCGCGCCGCGACGGGCTCCGCCGCCACCGCTTTCCTTGGTGACGATGAGGTCGATGGCGCGGTTTGCGCCGATCTCCAGCACGTCGTCGCCGGGGCCGAGATTGGCGTAGGTCTTGCCATGTTGAACATAAGGCCCGTAGCGCCCGATGCTCGCCAGGATCGGCTCGCCGGATTCAGGGTGTGTTGCCACCTGACGGGGCAGGGCGAGGAGCTTGAGCGCCTTTTCGAGATCAACCTGTGACGGCGTAAGGCCCTTCGGCAGCGACGAGCGTTTCGGCTTTTCGCCTTCGCCAAGCTGCACGAAGGGGCCGAAACGGCCGTCGCGCAGGGTGACCTGCTCGCCCGTCTCCGGATCGGTGCCGAGCACCCTCACGCCGGGCTGGCCGCCGTTCTCGGACGAGCCGTCACCGTCGCCGTCCACGCCGGTCGCGGCGAGCTGGCGGGTGAATTTGCACTCCGGATAATTCGAGCAGCCGATGAAGGAGCCGAACTTGCCGAGCTTGAGCGAGAGCTGGCCGGTGCCGCAGGTCGGGCAGGTGCGCGGGTTCGATCCATCGCCCTTGTCGGGGAAGATGTGCGGACCGAGGAGCTCGTTCAATGCATCGAGCACCTCCGTCATGCGCAGCTCCTTCGTCTCGCCGATGGCGGCGGAGAAGTCGCGCCAGAACTCGCGCATCACCTGTTTCCAGTCGATCTCGTTGTTCGAGACCCGGTCCAGCTGCTCTTCGAGGTCGGCCGTGAAATCGTATTCCACGTAGCGGCGGAAGAAGCTTTCCAGGAAGGCCGTGACGATGCGGCCCTTGTCCTCGGGGACAAGGCGCTTCTTCTCGATCTTCACGTACTCACGGTCGCGCAGAGTCTGCAGCACGGCGGCGTAGGTGGAAGGACGGCCGATGCCGAGTTCCTCCATGCGCTTCACGAGGGACGCTTCCGAATAGCGCGGCGGCGGCTCGGTGAAGTGCTGGGTCGAAGCGATGCGGCGCCGCTCCAGGCCGTCGCCCGTCTTCATGGGCGGCAGACGGCCTTCATCCTCGTCCGTCTCGTCGTCCTTGCTCTCATTGTAGAGCGTGAGGAAGCCGTCGAACTTGATCACCTGACCGGTGGCG
Source organism: Microvirga sp. (assembly GCA_041913065.1). Taxonomy (GTDB): domain Bacteria; phylum Pseudomonadota; class Alphaproteobacteria; order Rhizobiales; family Beijerinckiaceae; genus Microvirga. Next base: position 145,147 of record JAYSGD010000004.1, read on the forward strand.
CGAAGGTCGAGCTTGCGCGGTCCGACCTGGGCCAGAATGTCCGCCGTGGTGCGCTCCAGCTCCGCCGATTCCATCTGGCTCGCGATGGTGCGGGTCCAGATGAGGTCGTAGAGGCGGGCCTGCTCGGGCTCCAGATATTTCGACACGTATTTCGGCAGGCGGCTCATGTCGGTCGGGCGGATGGCCTCGTGGGCCTCCTGCGCGTTCTTCGCCTTGGTCGAGTACTTGCGTGGCACGCCCGGCACATATCGGTCGCCGTATTCCTTGCCGATCACGCTGCGGGCGGCGCGCACGGCCTCGGGCGCCATATCGACGCCGTCGGTACGCATATAGGTGATGAGGCCGACCGTTTCGCCGCCGATATCGACACCCTCATAGAGACGCTGCGCGATGCGCATGGTCTGCGCCGGAGCAAGGCCGAGCTTGCGCGAGGCTTCCTGCTGCAGGGTCGAGGTGGTGAAGGGTGGGTAGGGGTGACGCTTGGCAGGCTTGGCCTCGATATTCGCCACCGAGAAGGTCGCGAGCTCCAAGTCCTTTTTGAAGGCTTCGGCGTCCGTGCCGTTGCCGATATCGAGGCGCGTGATCTTCTTGCCGTCGGCACCCACGAGGCGGGCGTCGAAGACCGCGCCGTCCTTGGTGGCAAGCGTTGCGATGAGCGACCAGTATTCACGCGCCTTGAAGGTTTCGATCTCAAGCTCGCGGTCGCAGACGAGGCGCAGCGCCACCGACTGGACGCGCCCGGCCGAGCGAGCGCCCGGCAGCTTGCGCCACAGAACCGGAGAGAGGGTGAAGCCGACAAGGTAATCGAGGGCGCGGCGGGCCAGATAGGCATCCACCAGCGCCTGATCGATCTCACGAGGCTGCCGGAGCGCTGTCTGCACCGCATCCTTGGTGATGGCGTTGAAGGTGACGCGCTCGACCGGGATATCCTTCAGCACTCGCTTTTCGCGCAGGGCCTCGAGGACGTGCCAAGAGATGGCCTCGCCTTCACGATCCGGGTCGGTGGCGAGAATCAGCTTCTCGGCGCCCTTGATCGCCTTGGCGATATCGGAGACCCGCTTGGAGCCCTTGTCCTCAAGCGTCCAGATCATGCGGAAATCGGCATCCGGGTCGACCGAGCCGTCCTTTGCGGGCAGATCGCGGATATGCCCGAAGGAGGCCAGGACCTCGTAGTCCTTGCCGAGATACTTGTTGATCGTCTTGGCCTTGGCGGGCGACTCGACGACGACGACTTTCATATGCGACTTCCCGTAGATGGCCGCGAGCGGATGCTCAAAATTTACAGAGTGAAGATGGCTATCAGCCCCTGACAGCCAAGGCGCGATAAGTGGTGGATCGTGGCCAACAAGTCAAATCGACCCTTTCGCCTCGTTCGTTATATGATGACGAAAGCTCGCTCCAGCAAGGGTTTGAGGGCCTCGCCCAGGTCGTTTGCTCCCGGCATCCGGGCAGGTTGGGCGAGCCGGGTGAGAGCATAAGCCTCAGTGATTTGCGCAGGCGCCGAGCGAGCAAGGGCGGCTGTCGCGGCCACGATATGGAGCCTGTCCGCGATGAATCTCGCCTTGGCCTCAGCGTCCGGAGATTGTAGCGCAAGTACGATGTCGCGGGCGGCGTCGGAGGCACCCGGCAGGTCGCGCGCATCGGCCATCAGGCGCTCCAGAACGGAGGCCGCTACCTCGGGCTCGCGGTTCTCAGCCCTGAGAATATCGAGGGCTATCACGTTGCCCGAGCCCTCCCAGATGGCGTTGACCGGAGCCTCCCGGTAGAGCCGGGGCAGGGCGCTCTCCTCCACATAGCCGTTGCCGCCAAGGCACTCCATCGCCTCATAGATCAAGCGGGGTGTAGCCTTGCAGATCCCGAACTTGGCGGCGGGCGTCACGAGCCGGGCATAGGCGGCCTCGTGCTCGTCCCGGCCCGCGAGGTCGAAGCTGCGGGCAGTTCGCATGGCCAAGGCAGTCATCGCCTCGTTCTCGAGCGCGAGATCGGCGAGGACCGCACGCATCGCCGGCTGGTCGATCAGCTTCTTCTGAAACACGCTGCGGTGCCTGGCGTGATGCATGGCCTGGGCCAGCCCCATCCGCACCAGCCCTGCCGAGGCAACGGCGCAATCGAGACGGGTGAGCTGGACCATGTTGATGATGGTTCGCACCCCGTGGCCCTCGTCGCCGATGCGCCACGCGAAGGCATTCTCGAATTCGACTTCGGACGAGGCATTGGAGCGGTTGCCGAGCTTGTCCTTGAGGCGTTGGAGGCGAATGGCGTTCAGCGAGCCGTCCGGCCTGAACCGGGGCAGCAGGAAACATGTGAGGCCGCCCGGCGCCTGGGCCAACACCAGGAAGGCATCGCACATGGGGGCCGACAGGAACCATTTGTGGCCGGTCAGCCCATACTCGTCTCCGTTGGCCTGGACCGCCTGCGTCGTATTGGCGCGAACATCGGAGCCGCCCTGTTTCTCGGTCATGCCCATGCCGAGGGTGACGGCGCTTTTTTCCCAGAAAGGGATGAAGCGGGGATCATATTCATGCGATCGGATCTTAGGCAGCCAGACCGCCAACCGCTCAGGTGCGGCGGCCAGGGCCGCCACCGAAGCATGCGTCATTGTCATCGGACAGACATGGCCGCTTTCGACGCCTGCGATCGCGTAAAGCCGTGCTGCCCGCGCCACATGTTCATGCGCGCTCCTGGGCTCGGCCCAGGTGGAGCAGTGGAGACCGTCCGCCATGCTGGCCCGCATGAGGACGTGATAGGCGGGATGAAACTCGACCGCATCCGTCCTGAAGCCTCGGGCATCGTGCGTGCGCAGCTTCGGCGGATTTTCATTGGCAAGCCGTCCAAGGTCGAGCCGCTCCGCACCGCCCCAGGCTTCACCAAAAGCCATGAGCCCCTCCGCCTCGGGATCAATGCCGTTGGCCTTGAGGGCATCCAGCAGAGGCTGGGCAGTCGCAATCGGGTTCATGTCGCTGAAGAGCGGCGCCTGGTTGAATACCTCACGGGTCCGGGATTCTGTCATGGCCATCGACCCTTCATCGAAACGGACAGCCTTGTTTTAGGGTAAAACATCACCAGGCGTAGCGATGAGCCGCTGTCATGCGGATGGGCAGACGCCATCGACGGCGTCATTCATCGCAGCGCGGCCTCAGCGCCTGTACAGAGCGCTCCTTCCTGTGCTCAGCTCCAATGCTCACTCGCCGTCCACAGGGAGCGCCTGCGATGACTCATCCACTGATCGGCAACCTGGAACAGCATGGACCCCTCACCGGAGAGGAAAGGCATGTCATCCAGCAGATCACGGCTCGTACAGTCGTCTATTACCCTCGTGAGGACATCGTTCCCGAGGGCATGACGCTCAACCACAGCAGCCTGATCCTCGACGGCTTCGCCATTCGCTACAATCATTCGCAGGACGGCCGGCGCCAGATCACCGCCTTTCACGTCACCGGAGACTTTGCAGACCTGCACAGTTTCCTGCTCAAGAAGATAGACAATGGAGTGGCGGCGCTTACGAGATGCACGGTTGCCCAGGTCGCTCATGGCGACCTGAAGGAGGTGACGAAGAAATTCCCGTATCTGACGCGCGTGCTCTGGCTCAAGACACTCATCGATGGAGCGATGCATCGGGCATGGCTGACCACTTTGGGCCGAATGGAGGCCCGTGAGCGCCTGGCTCACTTTTTGTGCGAGATTCGGGATCGTCTCGATCCGATCGGCCAGGTCCGCGAAAACACCTTCGAGCTCCCGATTACCCAGGAAGAGCTGGGCGATGCCTTCGGCATGAGCACCGTCCATGTGAACAGGGTTCTTCAGGACCTGCGCGCCGAAGGGCTTATTACCTCTCGCAACAGAACCATGACCATCAACGACCTTGGGCGTCTCAAGCAGATAGGGCAGTACAATCCCGACTACCTGCACACGAACCAGAAGCTCGAACGGGACTGAGGTCTTTTTGCTCTCGCAAAGGAACAGCGGCTTGCCGGTCATGGCCGGAGCGCCTATAGCCATGGCTTTAAGATGACAGACGCGCCCCGATCCGCTTTCCCCCACCGGCACCTCCTCGGAATCGAGGGGCTGTCTCCTTTGGACATTCAGGCTCTCCTCGATCTCGCCGATGCGCAGGTGGATGTGAGCCGCCAGATCGAGAAGCGGAAGACCAGTCTTCGGGGCCGCACCCAGATCAACTTGTTCTTCGAGCCGTCCACGCGCACGCAATCCTCCTTCGAGATCGCCGGCAAGCGCCTGGGCGCCGATGTCATGAACATGGCGGTGGCGTCATCCTCGGTGAAGAAGGGCGAGACGCTGATCGACACGGCGGCTACCCTCAACGCCATGCGCCCCGACATCATCGTCGTTCGCCATCATGCGGCAGGCGCGGTCCATCTTTTGGCGCAGAAGGTCGATTGCGCCGTGGTCAATGCGGGCGACGGCGCCCATGAGCATCCGACCCAGGCGCTTCTCGACGCGCTCACGATCCGCCGGAATAAGGGCCGCATCGAGGGCCTCATCGTCGCTATCTGTGGCGACATCCTTCATTCGCGGGTGGCGCGGTCCAACATGATCCTGCTCGCCGCCATGGGCGCGCAGGTGCGTCTCGTCGCGCCCACGAACCTGCTGCCGCCCGGCATCGCGCGCCTCGGCTTCCCGACCTTCACCGACATGCGAAAAGGCCTTGAGGACGCAGACATCGTCATGATGTTGCGCGTCCAGCGCGAGCGCATGAGCGGCTCCTTCATTCCGTCCGTGAAGGAGTACTTCCGGTTCTATGGGCTCGATCAGGAAAAGCTTTCCTACGCCAAGCCCGATGCGCTCGTGATGCATCCCGGCCCGATGAACCGGGGCGTGGAGATTTCCTCCGACGTCGCCGACGGCGCGCAATCGCTGATCCGCGAGCAGGTCGAAATGGGTGTCGCCGTCCGCATGGCGGTGCTCGAGGCCCTCGCACGCCATTTGCCGAACGGGTGAGGACAGTGATGAGTACCAAGCCAATCCTTCTGAAGAACGCCCGCCTGATAGACCCTGAAACCAAGCGCGAGCAGACGGGTAGCGTTTTGGTCCGCGATGGTGTCATCGCGGATATCGGCCCTCACGTCGCCGTCGCTTCAGATGCCGATGTCATCGACTGCGGCGGACAGGTTCTCGCTCCCGGCCTCATCGACATGCGCGCCTTCATCGGCGAGCCGGGCGGACCTTATCGCGAGACTCTGAAGAGCGCGGGCGAGGCCGCGGCTGCCGGCGGCGTGACGACCGTGGTGTCCATGCCGGACACGAGCCCGGCGCTCGACGATCCGGCGGTCATCGACTTCATCGTCCGCCGCGCCCGCGATACCTCCGTCGTCAATATCCTCCCCGCCGCCGCTCTCACCAAAGGCCTCAAGGGCGAGGAGATGGCTGAGATCGGGCGGCTCAAGGAAGCCGGCGCCATCATGTTCACCGATGGCGCACGCTCGGTCACCAATGCCCAGGTCATGCGCCGTGCGCTGACTTACGCCCGCGATTTCGATGCGCTGATTGTCCACCATGTCGAAGACCCGAACCTCGTTGGGCCGGGGGTGATGAACGAGGGAGAGTTCGCCTCCCGCCTCGGGTTGTCCGGCATTCCGCGCGAGGCCGAGACCATCATTCTGGAACGGGACATGCGGCTCGTGCGCCTCACGGGCGCCCGCTACCACGCGGCCATGATTTCCTGCGCCGATTCGGCGGAGATCGTGCGTGCAGCGAAAGCCAAGGGGCTGCCGGTGACCTGCGGCGTCTCCATCAACCACTTGGCGCTCAACGAAAACGACATCGGCGATTACCGCACCTTCCTCAAGCTTTCGCCGCCCCTGCGGCACGAGGACGACCGGCAGGCGATGATAGAGGCGCTGGCGGACGGCACCATCGACGTGATCGTCTCGGACCACAATCCACAGGATGTGGAGAACAAGCGGCTGCCCTTCGCCGAGGCCGCCGACGGGGCGGTGGGGCTCGAAACCCTGCTTTCGGCGGCCCTGCGGCTGGTCCATTCCGACCGGATATCGCTGCCAAGGCTGCTGCGGGCTCTTTCCACCAAACCCGCTGAAATCCTGGGCTTGGAGGCCGGACGCCTGAAGGTCGGGGCTCCGGCCGACCTCATCGTGTTCGACGAGGAAGCGCCTTACGTGCTCGACCGAAACCAGCTCAAATCCCTGTCCAAGAACACGCCGTTCGACGAAGCCCGTCTGGAAGGACAGGTGACGATCACGATGGTTGCAGGCAGGATCGTGTTCGACCGCCGCTCACAGCAAGAGACGTGAAGAGACCGGAATGTCCGACGAAGCCAATATGCTCTATCTCCTGGGCGCTCTGCTCCTGGGCTACCTTCTGGGCTCCATCCCTTTCGGCGTCATCTTCACCCGCATGGCGGGCCTCGGCGATATCCGCAAGGTGGGCTCGGGCAATATCGGCGCCACCAACGTTCTCAGGACCGGGCGCAAAGGGCTGGCCGCCGCGACCCTGATCGGAGATGCCCTGAAAGGCACTGCCGCCGTGCTGATCGCAGCGCAATGGGGGCCGCAATTCGCCAGCATGGCCGCATTGGGCGCCTTTCTGGGGCACCTCTTTCCCGTATGGCTGAAGTTCAAGGGCGGTAAGGGTGTCGCCACTTTCATCGGCGTGCTGATCGGTCTGAACTGGGTTGTGGCGTTGATCTTCGCCGCCATCTGGCTGGGCGTGGCTTTTGCCTCCCGTTATTCGTCCCTGTCGGCCCTGGTCGCCAGCGCCGCGACCCCTGTGGCCCTGTGGTTCCTGGGAGAGCCCGGCATGGCCGCCATGATGATCATCCTCGTGGCGCTGCTGTGGTGGAAGCACAGCCCCAACATCTCCCGCCTGCTCGACGGCACCGAGGGCAAGATCGGGCAGAAGGGTTGAGCCCGTGCATCTGACCGACGAGCAGCGTCTCGACTGGCTCCGCCTGATCCGCTCGGAGAATGTGGGGCCGCGCACCTTCCGGGCGCTCATCAACCAGTTCGGCGGCGCGTCCGCCGCTCTCGAGGCTCTGCCGGACCTCGCGCGCAAGGGCGGCCGCCTGCTGCTCAAGGTCGCGAGTCGGGCCGAGGCCGAGAAGGAAATGGCTGCCGCCGTGCGGCTCGGCGTGCGTTTCGTCGCCATGGGCGAGCCGGATTATCCGAAGACGTTGAAGGCTGTCGATACCGCGCCGCCGCTGATCGCCGTGCGGGGCTCGACGGAGGTGCTGTCACGGCCCTGCATCGCTATGGTCGGGTCGCGCAACGCCTCCGCCTCCGGCCTGACCTTCACCGAGCGTCTGTCGCGCCAGCTGGGCGAGGCCGGCTACGTGGTGGTGTCGGGGCTCGCGCGCGGCATCGACACGCGGGCTCATCGCGCGACGCTCAACACGGGCACGGTCGCGGTGCTCGCGGGCGGTCACGACAAGATCTACCCGTCCGAGAACGAGCCGTTGCTGCGCGCCATCATCGACAACGGCGGCGCGATCGTCTCGGAAATGCCCATGGGCTGGGAGCCGCGCGGGCGCGACTTCCCGCGCCGCAACCGCATCGTCTCGGGATTGTCCTATGGGGTTGTCGTGGTCGAGGCCGCACGCCGCTCCGGTTCACTGATTACCGCCCGCTTTGCATTGGAGCAGGGACGCGAGGTTTTTGCGGTGCCGGGTTCGCCGCTCGACCCTCGGGCGGAGGGCACCAACGATCTTATCCGCGACGGGGCCAATCTCTGCGCCGGGCTCGATCACGTGACCAGCGTGCTGGAACCTCTCATCGCCACGGGCTCGCGCCTCGATATGAGCGCGGAGGAGCCGTTGCGGCTTGTCGGCACCGAGGAGCTTTGGGACGAACTCGACCTGCCTGATGTTCCACGCGCTCCGAAGGGCACCTTCCTTCCGGATAGCGGCCTCGAGGAAGCGGGCGAGGGTGATGCTGACATCATTCAGCTGCTCGGGCCATCGCCGATCTCCATCGACGATCTGGTCCGGCAATCGGGACTGCCGATCCGCTCCGTTCAGATGACCCTGCTCGAACTTGAAATAGCCGGACGCCTAGAACGCCATGGCGGCAATGCCGTCTCGCTGATCGCCCGAGGCTGACCTTATTTGCCGCGTTTGGCGGCCTGAATGGCGCGCCCTGCCTCAAGCCTTGCCATATCGAGCAGATAGGCCAGCAGGTCCAGCTTGGACTGGCGTGCGAGATAGGACAGTTCAGCGGTGAATTCAGCGATGTATTGCGCCGTCTCGGCGGTGCTCATGCTTGAAGGGCCGATGTTGCCTCCCACATCGGCTGCGTCCAATTCGTCATGGGGCGAGGGCGCTTTCACGGCGCGGGTCGGAAGCTTGGACATGGAGGATGAGCTGTATCTGAGTTTCAGTCAGGCCTAGTATCAGCACAACTACTGATGATACAAGTCCCACTTAATAACCAATGGTTGCATTGATGAAAAAGACTTCAACCCGCAAGGGTGATGAGCAGGGGCATCGTGCCAAGCGCCAGAAGTGTCTGCAGCGTCAGGATTTCCGCCATCAATGGCGCATTGCCGCCCATCTGCCGGGCTAGCACATAGCCCGCCGATGCGGTGGGGACGGAGGCTGCGATGATGGTCACGATCAGGTCATTACCCGTCACGCCGGCCCACCCGGCAAGCGTGACTGCCATGGCCGGCAGTACAAGCAGCTTGAGCCCGAAGGTCAGCCAATGGGGCAAACCCGGCTTGGCGAGGCGGCGAATATCAAGGCCTGCGCCGACGATCAGAAGACCGGCCGCAAGGGCCGCCCGTCCCAAGAGTTCAATATAGCCCATGATCGGTTTCGGCAGGGGCGGCAGCAGCTGGTTCAGCACCAATCCGATGGCGCAGGACCAGATGAACGGATTGGCCGCGAAAGACTTCAGGATTTCCCAGGGGCTCTGCCGGGGGCGGCCCGCGAAGCGGATGAAAACGTAGAAGGCCAGCAGGTTGAGCAGCGGCACCATGGCCGCGATGGCGACCGCGATGAGGGCGATGCCGCGCTGGCCGAAGAGGCTGCCTGCGACGGCGAGGCCCACGAAGGTGTTCCAGCGGGTTGCACCCTGGAAGATCGAGGTGAAGCTCGGCCCGTCGATGCCCGCATGGCGCTCCAGGAGGGGCCTGATCGCGAGCACGATCCCGGCCATGATGAGGATCGAGCCCATCAACGCTCCGCCCACGCCGAGCACCGGCACAGATGACAGGTCGGCACGCGCAAGCGTGTCGATGATGAGGGCCGGGAAGAAGAGGACGTAGGTGGCGCGTTCGAGCCCTGCCCATTGCTGCTCGCTCACGAAGTTCGTAGCGCGGCAGAGCCAGCCGGTGGCGATGATGAGGAAGGTCGGGATCAGGCTGGCGAAGACGGCGGACATGGAGGGCTCTGGGGCGGAACGCGATGTCCGGCAAAAGAGAGGGGCACAAGGCGCTTAGATGGAAATCGGCCTGTCGACAAGCACGCCCAAAGACGGCATTGGACAGATCAAAGCGGCGCGCCAGTTTTCTCCTCTCCGTCATTTCACCCGAGGCCCCATGATCAAGGTGACCAACAGCATCTACCTGGATGAGGATGAGCTTCAGGAGAGCTTCATCCGCGCCTCGGGGCCGGGCGGGCAGAACGTCAACAAGGTGGAATCCGCCGTGCAGTTGCGCTTCGACGTGCGCAACTCGCCCTCGCTGCCCGAGGATGTGAAGGAACGGTTGGAGCGGATCGCAGGCAAGCGCCTGACCAATGACGGCGTCCTGATCATCACCGCCCAGCGCTTCCGCATGCAGGAGCGTAACCGCGAGGATGCGTTGAACCGTCTGGTGGAACTGGTCCGTCAGGCCACCGAGCGCCCCAAGCCGCGCCGTCCGACGAGGCCGACGCTCGCCTCCAAGAAGCGCCGGCTGGAGGCGAAGGGCCGGCGCTCCGAGATCAAGAAGGGGCGGGGCAAGGCCGGGTTCGACTAACCCTCCAAGACTATGCCGCTGAAACCCATGATGTCGGCGAAGACCGCAAAAATGACGCCCAGGCTGACGAGGATCAGCCCTGTCAGAAATATGCGGACCGAGCGGTTGTATCTCCTGAGCTGCAAGGATGTGATCAGCAGCAGGTCGGCGAGGGCTTTGACCTGAAGCGCGAGCCCAAGGGTGATCAGGGCAACCGAAACCAGATCCGATGAACTCCATTCCCCAGGCAGCGCGGACCAGCGGCTGAGAAAGCCTAAGGAAAAGCCGACCACGACGCCTATCGCGGTGATCGAGCCGTTCCTGAAAGTGGAGTCGATTGACTTCTGCTCGTGTTTCGCGGCTTCTTTTACGTCGTTGTCCATGGACGGGGCTGCCTCCGAGAACTCTTTCGAGGATCGTTCAAGCCTCAGGCGGATAAGGGTGATCCTCGCCGCGAAAATCACTGACCGTATAGCACCCGTCGCCTGTCTTCGTGATGGCATCGGGGCTGATGACCGCTTTGCCGTGGCCGCCTGGAATATCCAGAATGTACGTCGGTTGGCACAGGCCCGATACGCGGCCTCTCAGACCTGCGGCGAGTGCCTGACCTTCCTCGATGGACAGCCTGAAATGGCTCGTGCCGGGCGCGAGATCGGGATGGTGGAGGTAATAGGGCTTGATCCGCGTTTCCACGAAGGCGCGCATGAGGGCGGCGAGCGTATCGGGATCGTCGTTGATGCCCTTCAGCAGCACGGATTGGCTGATCATGACGATGCCGGAATCCACGAGGCGTGCGCAGGCTGCCCGCGCCTCGTCCGTCAACTCGCGTGGATGGTTGGCATGGAGCGCCACATAAGTTGTCTTGCCGCTCGCCTTCAAGGCCGCGATCAGCTCGGAATCGACACGATGCGGCTCGACCACCGGCACGCGGGTGTGAAAACGGACGATCTTCACGTGATCGATGCCGGCCAACCGTTCCATGATTTCGGAAAGACGGCGAGGCGAAAGCACCAGCGGATCGCCTCCGGTGAGGATTACCTCCCAGATTTCCGGATGATCGGCGATATACGCGAAAGCCTTGTCCATGGCCTCGGGCGAGAGCGTGCCGAGCCCTTGCGGTCCTACCATTTCTCGGCGGAAGCAGAAGCGGCAATAGACCGGGCACACGTGCACGGCCTTCAGCAGAACACGGTCCGGATAGCGATGCACGATCCCTTCGACCGGCGAATGCGTCAGGTCGCCGATGGGGTCGTCACGCTCAGCTGGTGTTACCTCCAGCTCCGCACCATTAGGAACGAACTGACGGGCGATCGGATCGTTCGGGTCATTGCGGTCGATCAGATCGGCGATGGCGGGGCTGATAGCGATGGCATAGCGCGCCGCCACCGCTTCCGCCTCACGCAGACGCTCGGGCGAGATGAGTTCGGCGTCGAGAAGCTCGGCGGGCGTGCGGATGGTTTTCATGCGCCCGTCTCCGGCACGGGCGCCCAGATCACCTGATCGATGCGGGAGGCGCCGGTGGCGAGCATCACCAGACGGTCGAAGCCGAGCGCGATGCCGCTGGCCTCGGGCATATGCGTGAGCGCTGCCAGGAAATCCTCATCGATGGGATAGCTCTCTCCATAAACCCGCATCTTCTCCGTCATCTCAGCCTCGAACCGCCGCCGCTGCTCATTAGCATCTGTGAGTTCACCGAAGGCATTGGCCAGTTCCACGCCGCAGGCATAGAGCTCGAAACGCTCCGCCACCCGAGGATCGCGTGCCGTGGGCCGAGCCAGCGCTGCCTCGGCGACCGGGTATTCGTCGAGGATCGTGGCCCGTCCGAGGCCGAGATTGGGCTCGACCCGCTCCACGATGACGCGGCTGAAAAGGTCGGACCACGTATCGTCATCGGCAACCCGCATCCCGGCCTGATGCAGGCTGGCGGCCAGATGGTCGCGGTCGGTCGAGCCATCCATGTCGATGGAGGCGAGAAGGTCGATACCGGCAAAGCGCCGGAAGGATTCCGCCACGCTCAGGCGCTCAGGCTCCAGAAACGGATCGGTCTGCTTGCCGCGATAGGTGAGGGTCCGGGTGCCGGCAGTCTCGGCGACCAGTCGCAGCAGATCGGCGCAATCCCGCATCAGGCTCTCGTAGCTTTCACCCGTCCGATACCATTCGAGCATGGTGAATTCCGGGTGGTGCAGGGGGCCGCGCTCCCGGTTGCGGTAGACATGGGCGAAGCAGGAGATCCTGGGCTCGCCCGCCGCCAGCAGCTTCTTGCAGGCGAATTCGGGAGAGGTGTGAAGGTAGAGCGGTGTCCTCGACCCGCTGTGACCGATGGCCTCGGTGGCGAAGGCATGGAGATGGGCCTCGTTGCCGGGAGAAACCTGGAGCGTGGCCGTATCGACCTCCACGAAATCACGGGCGGCGAAGAAGCCGCGGAAAGCCGCCTGAATCCGGTTTCTCCCCAGGAGAAACGGGCGCCTGTCCGCGTGGACATGCGGCGTCCACCAGGGCGAGGGGGCGGGCATGGCGTTTTCCATGACAGAGGGCTTCCATAAGGTCAGACTGGCGATTTGCGCCAAGATAGGCTAGTTGCGGCAGCGAAACCGATTTTCGGCGTCGCTGGGGCAGGGCCGCCCGGCTCCACCGACGCACCCTATCTGTCACAAGGAAAGCTCCCCGTGAAGGTCATCGCCTCTACGCTCCGCAAAGGCAATGTCGTCGATATCGACGGCAAGCTCTATGTCGTGCTCACCGCTCAGAATATCCACCCCGGCAAGGGCACCCCTGTGACCCAGCTCGACATGCGCCGCATCTCCGACGGCGTGAAGGTCTCCGAGCGTTACCGCACCACCGAGCAGGTCGAGCGCGCCTTCGTGGAAGACCGTGAGCACACCTTCCTCTACGAGGACGGCGAGGGCTTCCACTTCATGAACCCCGAGACCTTCGACCAGGTGATCGTGCCGGCGGACATCATCGGCGACCAGAAGCCCTACCTTCAGGAAAACATGACCGTGATGCTCTCGACCCATAACGGCGTCGCGATCGCTCTCGAGCTTCCCGCCCGCGTGACCCTTGAGATCACCGAGACGGAGCCGGTCGTGAAGGGCCAGACGGCTTCCTCCTCCTACAAGCCTGCCATGCTCTCCAACGGCGTGCGTACCCTGGTGCCCCCGCACATCCAGGCCGGCACACGCGTCGTAATCATGACGGAAGACGGCTCCTACGTGGAGCGCGCGAAGGACTAAGGTTCTACCCCCGCAGCCCTCATCCTGAGGAAGCGCGTAGCGCTGTCTCGAAGGACGAGGGCGTCTCCAGTGCTCACTGGACCCTCCTTCGAGACGCCTGCTGCGCAGGCTCCTCAGGATAAGGTTGGGAGGATGGGGCTCATGGCCGAATAAAGCTTGAAGGGCAGGAGATTTCGGTGGAGGCTCACCGGGTTTCCTGCCTTTTCCGTTTCCGAGGAGCTTGAGCCCTTCATGGCGAGCCTTGCGTTCAACCCGATAAATCCCCTCGTCGCGGATGTGGGAAGCCCTCCGATCCCGGAAGCGCAGAGCTGGGTCAAACGCTATGACGGCGGCTATGGCCCGCTCATGAACCTCTCGCAGGCGGTTCCGGGCAACCCGCCGCATGAAAGCTTTCTGGAGCGTCTTTCCGAAGCCGCAGGCTTGGCCGCGAGCGCCCAGTACGGCCCGATCAACGGCGATGCCGATCTGCGCTCCGCCTATGCGGCCGAGATGTCTCGGCTCTACGAGGGACGAATCGAGCCGCAGGACGTCGCCGTCACGGCGGGCTGCAACATGGCTTTCTTCGCCGCCATGATGCTGCTGGCCCATCGCGGCGAGGCGGTTCTGGTGCCGACGCCCTGGTACTTCAATCACCAGATGACCCTCGACATGCTCGGCATCGAGCCACGCCCGCTGCCTTGCCGTTCAGAAAGCGGGTTCGTGCCGAGGCCTGAGGACGCGGAAGCGTTGATCGACGAAAAAGTACGAGCCATCGTCCTCGTCACGCCGAACAACCCGACCGGGGCAGTCTATCCTGCTCATGTGATCGAAAGCTTCGCCGAGCTGTGCCGCCGTCGTGGCATTTATCTTGTGCTTGACGAGACTTACCGTGACTTTCTGCCGCAAGGAATGAACAGGGCGCACGGCCTCTTCAGCTCCGAGAACTGGCGCGACACGGTGATCCAGCTCTACTCGTTCTCGAAATCCTACGCGATTCCCGGTCACCGGATGGGAGCCATCACGGCGGATGTCGGGCTCACGGAGCAGATCGCCAAGATCCTGGATTGCATCCAGATCTGCCCGCCGCGCGCCGCCCAGGCCGTCCTGCCATGGGCCATCGATGCTTTGCGCGACTGGCGGGAGGCGAACCGGGCCGAGATAAACGAGCGCGCGGCCGTGTTCCAGGCGGCTTTGGCACCGCTGCCGGAATGGAAAATCGAATCGGTCGGAGCTTATTTCGCCTATGTCCGGCACCCCTTCGAGGGGGCAAAGGCACAGGCCGTTGCGGAAAAGCTGGCTACTGAACGTGGCGTTCTCTGCCTGCCCGGAAGCTATTTCGGACCGGGTCAGGAAGGGCACCTGCGGATCGCAATCGCCAATGTAAACGCGGCAATTCTCGAAGGGCTTACCGCGCGATTACGTGGTCTAACGCTCTGATTCTTCACCAGGCCTGTCCGGATAATCTGCGCCGCTGCCCTTGGCAGGAGTGTGATGCGGTTGTTACTCTGGATTCTGAACAGCATCCCTCGCGTGGATGCTCAAGGATTCTGAGTTGACCGTGAAAGCCGATGCGACGAACGAATTTGACGATCGACGCGCGGACCCGTCCACCGGGGCCGAGAGCGGCTCGTCATGGATCGCGCGCGCAACGTCATCCTCACCCAAGCATCCGAAACGGCGCTCCTCGCGGCACTATGCGGCGCTCGATCTTGGCACGAACAATTGCCGCCTGCTGATCGCGGAGCCGGCCCATTACGGGTTTCGTGTCGTCGACGCGTTCTCGCGGATCGTTCGACTCGGCGAGGGGTTGGGGCTCGGCAATACGCTCAGCGACGATGCGATCGAACGCACCATAGACGCCCTGCGTGTCTGCCGTGACAAGATGGCGGCCAAGGATGTGTCGCGGGCGCGCCTCGTTGCGACGGAGGCCTGCCGTCTGGCCGATAACGGAGCGTCCTTCATCGAACGCGTGCGCAGCGACCTCGAGCTCGAGCTCGAGATCGTGGACCGCAAGACCGAAGCCTATCTGGCGGTGACCGGCTGTGCGGCGCTCGCCGACCCCAAGGCGAAATCCGTCATCGTCTTCGATATCGGCGGCGGCTCCACAGAGATCGCTTGGGTCGATGGACAAGCGCCCCACGCCTTCGCCGATCCCTGCAAGCGCATCCGCGCCTGGGATTCGCTTCCCGTCGGCGTGGTGACCCTGGCCGAGCGCTACGGCGGCATCGATGTGACGCCCGAAACTTTCGAGGGTATGGTGGAGGAAGTGTCCGAACTCCTCCTGGATTTCGCGCTCGTCGCGGCGCAAGCCGGTCGTGCGCACAATTTCCATCTTCTCGGCACGTCGGGGACCGTCACCACTGTCGGCGGCATTCACTTGGGGCTTGAGCGGTACGACCGGCGCAAGGTCGATGGAATGTGGATGCGCAACTCTGACATCTCGACAGTCATGACCCGCCTGCTGCATTCCGATTTCCAGCAGCGGGCCGAGAACCCGTGTATCGGCAGGGAACGCGCCGATCTGGTTCTCGCAGGCTGCGCCATTCTTGAAGCGATCCGTCGGGCGTTCCCCTCGGATCGGTTGCGTATCGCGGACCGTGGTCTGCGCGAAGGAATTTTGATGAATATGATGCGTGAGGACAGCGTCTGGCGGGGAGGCTCGCACCGGTGACCGCCAGCAAGTCAGGCTCGGGTGTCCGCAATCTCAAGCAGCGCGTGAAAACGGCGAACAAGCGTTCCCTGTCTTCCCAGAAGTGGCTCGAACGCCAGCTCAACGATCCTTACGTGGCGCGCGCCAAGCGTGAAGGCTACCGCTCGCGCGCGGCCTTCAAGCTGCTGGAGATCGACGAGAAATATCACATCCTCAAACCCGGCCAGCGCGTTGTGGACCTCGGCGCCGCCCCCGGCGGCTGGTCGCAGATCGCCGCCAGGAAAGTGGGGCCGAAGGGCAAGGTCGTCGGCATCGACCTCCTGCCCATCGATCCTATGGCGGGGGTCGATTTCATCGAGCTCGACTTTTTGGACGAGAGCGCTCCCGGCAAGCTGATCGAGCTGCTCGGCGGCCCGGCGGATGTGGTCATGTCCGACATGGCGGCCAACACGACTGGCCATAAGAAGACCGATCACCTGCGGATCATCGGCCTCGCCGAAGCAGCGATCTATTTCGCCCGCGAGATCCTGGCGCCGGGCGGCGCCTTCGTCGCCAAGGTGTTCCAGGGCGGCACGGAATCGCAGCTTCTGAGCGATCTCAAGCGAGACTTTGCCGTGGTTCGCCACGTGAAGCCTGCGGCAAGCCGCGCCGATTCGGCGGAACTCTACGTGCTGGCGACCGGTTTTCGGGGTGCGGCCGACCAGAATACCGAGGCCTGACGGCCCGCTTGCGTGGTCGCCACAACAGAAGGACCACGCACATGACCGTCCACAAGATCGGTATCATCGGCCTCGGTAAGATCGCGCAGGACCAGCACCTGCCGGTGATCAAGTCCAACCCGGATTTCGACCTCCTGGCCGTGTCGAGCACGCGCGGCCTGTCGCACGAGGATGCGAAATACGCCTTCCAGGACTACCGCGAGCTTCTGAAGCTGCCCGAACTCGACGCGGTGGCGATCTGCACGCCGCCCCAGGTGCGTCACCAGATCGCGCGTGAGGCGCTGCTTGCGGGTAAAAGCGTGCTTTTGGAAAAGCCCCCCGCCGCCACATTGAGCGAGCTGGAGGATCTGCGAGCCCTGGCTGAGAAGGTCAACAAGGTGGTCTTCACCACCTGGCATTCCCAGTACAACAAGGCCGTCGAGGAGGCGAAGAAGGCGCTGGCCGGATGGTCGATCAAGCACCTGCTGGTGACCTGGAAAGAGGATGTGCGCCATTGGCATCCCGGTCAGGAATGGATCTGGCAGGCGGGAGGCTTCGGCGTGTTCGACCCTGGCATCAACGCGCTCTCCATCGTCACGCGCATCATGCCGGAACCGGTCTTCATCAAGTCATCCACGTTGGAGTTCCCGTCAAACAGGGATGCGCCGATTGCAGCCAATCTGGAATTCCAGACCGCCCATCATGACAGCGATCTCCAGGCCGTCTTCGACTGGCGCCAGACCGGGCCTCAGAGCTGGGACATCGAGGTGGAAACCGATGCGGGCTTTGCCCTGAAGCTCTCCCACGGCGGCAGCTGCCTCGAAATCGACGGGCGCATCGTGGTGCAGGAGGACCCGCAGGAGTACCAGGGCATCTACCACCGTTTCGACGCGCTTCTCACCGTCGGAAAGTCGGAGGTGGACGACACCCCGTTCCGCTTGGTGGCGGATGCGTTCATGATCGGCAAAAGGGTTCAGGTGGATCCGTTCGTGGAGTGAGCCGAGACCTCTGTCATTCCGGGGCCGCAGAGCGGAGCCCGGAACCCATAATCACCGGATGCTCAGAATGAAGCGAGCGGCTTCCGTTGCGCCAGTTCCTCAGGCCGTCGTGATTATGGGTTCCGGGCTCTCGCTACCGCTCGCCCCGGAATGACAAAGAGTTACGCTCTCAAGCCAAGTTCTTCTTCAGGAACCCGACCGTCCGGCTCCATGCCAGATCAGCCGCTTCCTTGTCGTAGCGGGCCGCGTTGGTGTCGTTGTTGAAAGCGTGGTTTGCGCCCTCGTAGACGTAGATCTCATACGTCTTGCCGGCCTGCTTCAGCGCCGCCTCATAGGCCGGAATGCCTGCATTGATGCGCTCGTCGAGCCCGCCGTAATGGAGCATGAGGGCGGCATTGATCTTCGGCACGTCCTCGGCCTTCGGCTGGCCGCCGTAATAGGCGACGCCAGCGCTGAGATTCGGCTCGTTCACCGCGAGATTGTTCACCGCGCCGCCGCCCCAGCAGAAGCCGATGGCGCCGACCTTGCCGTTGCTGTCGGGCCGTGCCTTCAGATAGGCGACCGCCGCCTTGCCGTTGGCTATCACGTCCGGCTGCTTGAGCTGGCCGATCATCTCGCGGCCCTTATCCTCGTCGGCGGGCGTGCCGCCCATGGGCGAGAGGTAGTCGAGGCCAAGGGCGATGAAGCCCTCCGTCGCCATGCGGCGGGTGACGTCCTTGATGTGAGGATTGAGGCCTCTGTTCTCGTGGATGACGATCACGGTCGGGAGCTTGCCGGACGCGTCCTTCGGCTTCACGAGATAGCCCTTGAGTCCCTGCGCACCGGGAATGTCCACGGTCTCCGCCGTGATCCGCGGGTCGCCCTCCGGCACGGTCTGGGCTTGGGCGTAGTTGTTCTGCAGGATCGGGAGGAGGGCGGTCGCGGCGGCAGTGCTGCCGGCGAGCGCCGCGAGCTTGTCGAGGAAATTGCGGCGACTCATGCCGCCGTGGGTGAAGTCGTCGTAGAGGTCGATGATGCGTTTGTCCAAGGCCGCCTCCTGATTACTATCCAGCGATAGTAGCGTGCTCCTATCGCCGTTCTACCTCCTCACCGAGATTTGTAGTGCCGTCGCCCATGCCGGTAGCCGGAGGTTTCTCTTCCACGGCCCGATGTCCCGACATCTCGGCCCCCGCCGAAGGATCGAGGCGCATGAAGATGAAGCCCGCCGTCGCGGAGACCGCGGCCACGGCCCAGAAGGCGGGGCCGAAATCCTCCGCGCTGATTTCCGCTCTGCCGTGCCAATGGGCGGCAGCCTCCACCACATAGGCGCCGAAGGCCACGCCAATGCTGAGCGCCACCTGCTGCGCCGCGCTCGACAGGCTCGTGGCGTAGCTCATGTCGCGCTTCGAGATTTCCGCGTAGCCGATGGCATTGAGGCTCGTGAATTGGAGCGAGCGGAAGCAGCCGCCGATGAAGAGGAGGCCCATGATCAGCCAATGGGGCGTCGAAGGCGTGAAGAACCCGTTGAAGGCTACGAATGCCGCGCCGATGAACGCATTGATCACGAGCACCCGCCGGAAGCCGAAGCGGCCCAGGATGCGCTTGGCCATGGTCTTCATGAACAACGCGCCGACGGCCGCGATGAAAGTCAGGGAGCCCGAGGCGACCGGGCTGAGGCCGAAGCCGACCTGAAGCATCAGCGGCAGGAGGAACGGGATCGCGCCGATGCCGATGCGGAAAAGCGAACCGCCGAGAACGCTGATGCGGAAGGTCGGCACCTTGAGCAGCTTGAGCTGAAGAACCGGGTGCGGGGTCCGTTTGGCGTGCCAGACATAGGCAACCACGCAGAGCGTACCGACGATGATGCAGCCGAGCGAGACTTCTTCGGGGATAAGGTGGCGTCCGCCGGAGGCAAAGCCCAGCATGAGAAGCGCCAAACCTACTCCGGAGAGAAGGAAGCCGGCGATATCGAGAGGCGGCGTATCCTCTTCCCGCACATTCGGGATGAAGATCGTCGCGAGCACGATCCCGAGAATGCCGATCGGGATGTTGATGAAGAAGATCCAGCGCCAGTGGAAATAGGTGGTGATGAAGCCGCCCAGCGGCGGACCGACCACGGGCCCGAGAAGGGCAGGGATGGTGAGGGTCGCGAGCGCCTGCACCACCTCGTTGCGGGGCACGCTCCTCAGCAGGACGAGGCGCCCGACGGGCACCATCATGGCCCCGCCCATGCCCTGCACGAACCGGGCGATCACGAAGCCTTCGAGCGATTGCGCGCCGGCGCAGGCGAGCGAACCTGCCATGAACACGCCAATGGCGATGGTGAAGATCGTGCGCGAACCGTACTTGTCCGCCACCCAGCCTGAGATGGGGATGAAGATGGCCAAGCTGATGAGATAGGAGGTGAGCGCCAGCTTCAGCGCGATCGGGTCGGTCCCCAGATCCTGCGCGATCATGGGAAGCGAGGTCGAAATGACCGTCGAATCCATGTTTTCCATGAAAAGCGCAGTGGCGATGATGAGGGGAAGGAGGCGGACTTGGCGCATGACCTTTGGCACTTAACTTCCGAACAACGCATTGCATAGCCATTTGATGCAGGGCTGGTCTGCCGGGAAATCCGTGCTTAGCCCTTTGCGAAAGCGAAACACCGTGCTACGGACCCGTGCCAACTCGACATAGCGATATTGCTTGCCCGCCGCGTGCACCTGAAGGAGTTGGCCATGGCCTCCGTATTTGCCGATAAGATCATCGAGGGACTGACCTTCGATGACGTTTTGCTCAGGCCAGGCCGCTCCGAGGTCCTTCCCGCAGACGTCGATGTGGGAACGCGGCTGACCCGCACCATCCACCTCAACATGCCCATCGTCGCCTCCGCCATGGACACGGTGACGGAAGCCCGCATGGCCATCGCCATGGCCCAGAACGGCGGCCTCGGGGTGATCCACCGCAACCTGGAGCCGGAGGCCCAGGCCGAGCAGGTTCGCCTCGTGAAGCGCTATGAATCGGGCATGGTGCTGAACCCCATCACGAGCTATCCCGACGAGACCCTGGCCGATGCGCTGGCTACCATGAAGCATCACGGCATTTCCGGCATTCCGGTGGTGGAGCGCGGCCCCAGCGGAACCAAGGGCAAGCTGGTCGGCATCCTCACCAATCGCGACGTGCGCTTCGCCAGCAACCCCGGCCAGCCCGTCTCCGAGCTGATGACCAAGGACCGGCTTATCACGGTGCGCGAGGGCGTGAGCCAGGATGAGGCCCGCCGCCTGCTGCACCAATTCCGCATCGAAAAGCTGCTGGTCGTCGACGATCATTACCGCTGCATCGGCCTGATCACGGTGAAGGACATCGAGAAGCAGGTGGCTTACCCGAACGCCGCCAAGGACGTTCAGGGGCGCCTGCTGGTCGCCGCCGCCACCACCACGGGCGAGCAGGGCTTCGAGCGCGCCGAGCGCCTCATCGATGCGGGCTGCGACGTGATCGTGGTCGATACGGCCCACGGTCATTCCGTGAAGGTGCTGGAGAGCGTCAGCCGCGTGAAGAAGCTCTCCAATGCCGTGCAGGTCATCGCCGGCAATGTGGCAACCCGCGAGGGCGCCCAGGCGCTCATCGATGCGGGCGCTGACGCGATCAAGGTCGGCATCGGCCCCGGTTCCATCTGCACGACGCGCATCGTGGCGGGCGTTGGCGTGCCTCAGCTCACCGCGATCATGGAAGCCGTCGAGTCGGCATCCAAGGCGGATGTGCCGGTGATCGCCGATGGCGGCATCAAGTTCTCGGGCGATCTCGCCAAGGCTCTCGCGGCAGGCGCCTCCTGCGCCATGGTCGGCTCGCTGCTCGCCGGCACGGACGAGACGCCCGGCGAGGTGTTCCTCTATCAGGGCCGCTCCTACAAATCCTATCGCGGCATGGGCTCCGTCGGCGCCATGGCTCGCGGCTCGGCTGATCGCTACTTCCAGGCGGAAGTCCGCGACACGCTCAAGCTCGTGCCGGAAGGCATCGAGGGGCAGGTGGCCTATAAGGGCCCGGTCTCGGGCGTTCTGCACCAGCTGACCGGCGGCCTTCGCGCTTCCATGGGCTATGTGGGCGCTGCGACCCTGCCGGAATTCCAGGAAAAGGCTCAGTTCATCCGCATCACGAGCGCAGGTCTGCGCGAAAGCCACGTCCATGACGTGACGATCACCAGGGAGAGCCCTAATTACCCGACTCGCAGCTAAGCTTCAGTCGAGTATTCAAATATGAGCATCTCCGCCGTTCTCCTCCCCGTCTTCGTCCTGGTCGGGGTAACCTTCATCCTCCTTCTCATGACGGGGAATGCGAGGTTCGCAAGCCTCCGTTCAGGCGAGGTGAAGGTGAAGGATATCGCCCTGGGCGAGCGCAACTGGCCGAAGCGCGCTTTGCAGCTGCAGAACGCGTTTCACAACCAGTTCGAAATGCCGGTGTTGTTCTACCTGCTAGTGACGTTCGCGCTCATCACCCGCAAGGCGGACATGCTGTTCGTGGTGATGTCGTGGATGTTCGTGGCGAGCCGTCTGGTCCATGTTGCCATTCATACGACCTCGAACAAGGTCACGTGGCGCTTTCAGGCGTTTTCGGTCGGCGTGCTGATCCTCGCCATCATGTGGGTGATCTTCGCCGTCCGCATCTTTTCGGCGGAAGCCGGTATCTGAGACAATCTCGAGCGTCTTCCCCTGAATCCGACTGGGTCAGGGGAGGTCTTTCTCGGGCAGTTGACGTATAATATACTATACTGTAGGCGTTGCGTACATTATACGCCCAAACGGAGCGCCGCGATGCCCTTCGATCCTGCCCTGTCGCCGGATGTGCCTGGAATATGCTCCGCTGAGGAGCGGCCTAATCCATCCTAAAGCGCTCCATACGCTTGATGTGACCCCGCCAGGCTTGGAGCGGAAACAGCCGAAACTCCGGCCCGGCCCTTCCTTCATCACCAGCCCTGAAAGGATGCATGAGAATGCAAGTCCTAACCCATTGGCTCGCCTGCGGCGCAGCCATCGCCATCCTGTCGTCGCCGGTTCTCGCGCACGATCACCAGACTTCCCGCGGCAGGCTCGTCTTTGCCGATCATGCACAGCCAAAGGTCCACGTGCTCGATCTCGATAGCGGGGAGGTCACGCACAGCTTCGATGTGCCTCGCGCCAATCCTTCCTTCTCGACCACTGAGAACGGGCGCTATGTGATCATCACGGCGGGAGAGCCTGGAATCGTCAAGTTCCTCGATACAGGCCTGAGCTTCGAATCCCATGGCGACCATATGGATATCGACAAGGGTAAAGTGCGGATGCTCGATTTCAGCCTCGAAGGCGACAGGCCCTCGCATGTGGTGTCGGAAAACGGCTGGGTCGCGGTAGCCTTCGACGGCGTGAAGCCCTGGGAACGTGCGAGCGACCCGAAAGCCGTTTTCATCAAGCTCGACAGCCTGGGCAAAGCAAAGCCGGTCATGAGAACCTGGAAAAGCCCAGCGCCGCAGCATGGAATTGCCGTTCCGCTCGGCGGTGACCGCTTCCTCGTCTCGACGCCGAACGAGGCCTATGCCAAGGGCGACCAGACGGCAAGCTCACGCTCCAACGGCTTCCAGATCGTCGAGGGCAAGAACTGGAAGGTGACGGCTTCGTTCAACGATCAGACGAATCCCGCGCGTTCCTGCAAGGCGTATCACGGACACGGATCGTCGAAGGGCGTACACGCCTTCGGGTGCGCGGAAGCTGCGAAGGATGATCCGAAGTCCGGCGGCATGCTTATCCTGGAAAAACAGGGAAAGGCTGCATGGCAGGCCCGCAGGATCGCTTATGCGGATGAGCGCCGCACCAGCACCGTCAAGGGCCGGAACGAGGGCGCCGTCATGGTGGGAAATTATGGTTCCAAGTCGCCCTACAATGCCTTGGTGCGTATCGATCCGAAAAAGGATGCGCTCTCTGCCGCCGATGTTCTGTCTCTCCCGGACGGACAGGCGGTCTGCAAGTTCGAGCTGTCATCGAACGGCAAGCACGTGGCGAGCCTGACGGCGGACGGCAAGCTGCGTCTCTATGAGATCGCACCAGCGTGGAAGGAAGTCGCATCCTTCGATGCCGTGCCTGCCTTCGATTGCGCCTTCGGCGCGCGGACGCCGACGCCGTCCCTCGCCGTGATCGGGGACAATGCCTTCGTCAGCGATCCCGTGAACAAGCGTATTCGGGAATACAGCCTGACCAGCCTCAAGCAGGGGCTCGACCTTCCGGTCGATGCGGTGCCTGCGAACATCGCGCCCGGCAAGTCCTGAGCCTCGTCTCAAACTTCAGGAAAGTCGCACGAAATACGGGCAGGGTGGTGTCGCTCTGCCCGTATTTGTGTTTATCAGTAGCGCTTGCCGCTTTCGAGCTGGGTCTTGGCGTCCGTCATCTTGCGCAGGGGAGGCGTGAAATCGGCGGCGGGGGCAGTGGCGCAGGCCGCGATGGCAAGAGTCAGGCCAAGAGCGGCGATGCGGGACAGGATCGACATAGTCAGAAGCTCCGATAGAGAATCGTGCGGAATGCACGTTACTAAATCCGCTTCTGATCGGGTCGGAAAATAGGAAACAATGTGTCGTTTATACGGCCAAGGTTAAGTGTGCTTTTTCGATGACACCAGCAGCTCGCATCTCCGCCGCCATCGAAGTGCTTGGCGATATCGAAGCCCGCCGCCGTCCGGCGACCGACGCGCTCAAGGATTGGGGCCTGTCGCACCGGTTTGCCGGGTCCAAGGACCGGGCAGCGATTGCCAGCCTCGTCTACGATGCCCTGCGCCGGAAATCCTCCGCCGCCTGGATCATGGGCGACGCGACGCCCCGCGCCCTCGTGCTCGGGATGCTCAAGCTTCAGCGCGGCCTGACGGTTGACGCGATTTCGGCTCTTTGCTCGGGCGAGCGTTTCGCGCCCGAGCCTTTGTCGACCCAAGAGCGGGAGCGGCTGCAAAGCGCCAGCCTCGACGGGGCTCCGGCTGCCGTGGCAGGGGATTTCCCGGATTGGATCGAGCCTTCGCTGACGCGCCTATTCGGCGACGACCTCGTCTCTGAAATGCAGGCGCTCACCACGCGTGCGCCTCTCGATTTGCGGATCAACACTCTGAAGGTCTCCTCCCGCGAGGAAGCTCATGATGCCCTCCCGCATCTGGGTGCCGTCGAGACGCCGCTGTCGCCTCTGGGCCTGCGCGTTCTGCCGAGCGAGGACGGGCGCGGTCCCGCTGTGCAGTCCGAGCCCGAGTTCATCAAGGGCTGGATCGAGATTCAGGACGAAGGCTCCCAGCTGGTGGGGCTGCTGTCCGGCGTGAAGCCCGGCGAGCAGGTGGTCGATCTCTGCGCCGGCGGCGGCGGAAAGACGCTTGAGCTCGCGGCGATGATGCAGAACCACGGCCAGCTCTATGCCACCGACGGCGATGCCCGCCGCCTTGCGCCGATCCATGACCGGCTGGCCAGGGCAGGGGTCCGCAACGTCCAGGTCCGCACCCCGAGGGGAGGCTCCGATGCGGTGTCCGACCTCAACGGCAAGATCGATTGCGTGCTCGTGGACGCGCCCTGCACCGGCATCGGCACATGGCGGCGCAATCCGGATGCGAAGTGGCGTCTCCGGCCGGGAAGCCTTGAGGTCCGCCGCAAGGAGCAGGCCACCGTTCTCGACCGAGCCGCTGCTCTCGTGAAGAACGGCGGGCGGATCGTCTACATCACCTGCTCGATCCTGCCGGAGGAGAACGACGACGCGCTTGCCGCCTTCATGGAACGGCATGAGGGCTTCCTGCCTATGAGGGCAATGGACATGCTGGCGCCGGCGGGGCTCGAAAACTTGCAGAAGATCGTCAGGCCGACGACCTACGGTCTTCAGCTGACGCCGCTGAAGACCGGCACGGACGGCTTCTTCTTCTCCGTCCTGACGAAAGCCTGAACGTTGTCAGAAAGCCGTTAAAAACGCCCGGTGCCGTTTCTTTGAGACTCAAAAGGCATGACAGGCTGACAGATATGAGGGTAAAGCACGGGGGCTCCCGTCCTTACGCACCTTGCTCACGCGAGAGACCATGACCCAGACCCACGACAAGATTCTCATCGTCGATTTCGGCTCCCAGGTAACCCAGCTCATTGCACGCCGCGTTCGTGAGGATGGCGTCTATTCCGAGGTCGTGCCGTTCCAGAAGGCGGCCGAGGCGATCCGCACGATGAAGCCCAAGGGCGTGATCCTCTCGGGCGGTCCTGAATCGGTGACAACGGAGGCCTCGCCCCGAGCTCCCCAGGAACTGTTCGACACCGGCCTGCCGGTCTTCGGCATCTGCTACGGTCAGCAGACCATGGCGGCCCAGCTCGGCGGAGAGGTCGAGAGCGGGCACCATTCCGAGTTTGGCCGCGCCGACGTGAAGGTGATGTCCGAGAGCCCGCTCTTCCAGGGCGTGTGGCAGGTGGGCAAGTCCTATCCGGTGTGGATGAGCCACGGCGACCGCGTGACCAAGCTGCCGGAAGGCTTCGAGGTGCTGGCGGCGTCCGAGAACGCGCCCTTCGCGGTCGTGGCGAACGAGGAGCAGAAGTTTTACGGCGTGCAGTTCCACCCCGAGGTGGTGCACACCCCGCAGGGCGCGCAGCTGATCCGCAATTTCGTGCGCGACATCGCGGGCTGCAAAGGCGACTGGACCATGAAGGCCTTCCGCGAGGAGGCCATCGAGCGCATTCGCGCCCAGGTCGGCAAGGGCCGGGTGATCTGCGGCCTCTCAGGTGGCGTCGACTCCGCCGTGGCTGCGGTGCTGATCCATGAGGCCATCGGCGACCAGCTCACCTGCGTGTTCGTGGATCACGGACTGCTGCGCTCTTCCGAGGCTGAGCAGGTGGTGACGCTGTTCCGCGATCACTACAACATCCCGCTCGTCCACGTGCAGGCGCAGGATCTCTTCATCGGCGCGTTAGAGGGCGTCTCCGACCCTGAGGTGAAGCGCAAGACCATCGGCAAGCTCTTCATCGACGTGTTCGACGAGGAAGCGAAGAAGATCGGCGGCGCGGACTTCCTCGCGCAGGGAACGCTCTATCCCGACGTGATCGAAAGCGTGTCCTTCACCGGCGGGCCTTCGGTCACCATCAAGAGCCACCACAATGTCGGCGGGCTGCCCGAGCGCATGAAGATGAAGCTCGTGGAGCCGCTGCGCGAGCTCTTCAAGGACGAAGTGCGCGTGCTCGGCCGCGAGCTCGGCCTGCCGGACGCTTTCGTGGGCCGTCATCCCTTCCCCGGTCCCGGCCTCGCGATCCGCGTACCCGGCACGATTACCCGCGAGAAGCTCGACATTCTCCGCAAGGCCGACGCGATCTACCTCGAAGAAATCCGCAATGCCGGTCTCTACGATGAGATCTGGCAGGCTTTCGCCGTGCTGCTGCCCGTGAAAACGGTGGGTGTCATGGGTGACGCGCGCACCTACGACCACGTTTGCGCGCTGCGCGCGGTGACCTCCATCGACGGCATGACGGCTGATTTCTATCCCTTCGACATGAAGTTTCTCGGCCGCGTGGCGACCCGCATCATCAACGAGGTGAAGGGCATCAACCGCGTCACCTACGACATCACCTCGAAGCCGCCCGGCACCATCGAGTGGGAGTGATCGATGTCGATCATGCTCTACGGCATCAAGAACTGCGACACCATGAAGAAGGCGCGCGCCTGGCTCGATGCCAAGGGCGTGTCTTACACTTTCCACGACTATAAGATCGCGGGTATCGACCGCGCTCGTCTGGAAGACTGGGCGCGGGATGTGGGCTGGGAAGCGCTTCTCAACCGGGCCGGCACCACGTTCCGCAAGCTTCCGGATGCGGAGAAGGCGGGAATCGATGAACGCAAGGCGCTCGCGCTCATGGTCGAGCAGCCTTCCATGATCAAGCGTCCCGTTCTCGAGTCGGGCAAAGGCCTCGTCGTGGGCTTCAAGCCGGAGCAATACGAGACAGTGTTTCCCTGATCGGTTATCCTCCGCCGATCCGCGCCTCGGCGCGCTCGGTTCATGGCGGAGAAAAGACCGTGGTTTGGAAGTGCAAAGGACAGGCTGCTGCTCTCATAGCACTCGGCATGCTCTGGTCTGGGCCATCCCTTGCTGAAGGAACACTCTGCCTTTCCTACGGGTATGAAGATCCAGGCCGCACCGTCAACGGCCCCATCGCGCTCGGCAAAATCAACGATCTCTCAAAGCGGGTTCATTTTCTGAAGAATCCGCTTCTGAAAGCCCATGCCACCTGCCCGAACACAAGCACGGCCTGCCAGGAAAAAACCTATCTCGTTCCTGGTGACGAGGTCGTCATCATTGGCACGAAAGGCGATTTCATCTGTGCCAGTTACGCCAATCCCAAGGGCCGCGTCACAGATGGATGGCTGCCGCGTTCGGCCGTTACCGTCGTGCAAGATCCGCCATCTTTCGACGCGAAGGATTGGATCGGTGAATGGCAAAGCTGGCCTGAGCAGACCGTCGTAATCGCGCAGGCCGACAAGACTGGTCTTTTATCGGTCAAGGGCAATGCGAGCTGGGGTTCATTCGACCCCGAGCGTGTGAAGCGCGGCGCTGTCAATATCGGATCGCTCGAAGCAGAGATGAAGCCGGAGGGCGCCGATCTCGCGTTCGGCATGGGTGAGAACGGCACGCTTCCCTTCGATCAGGCGGATGAAGCCGATTGCAAGGTGCAGATGCAGCGCCTTGGCTCTTACCTGTTGGTGAAGGACAACAAGTATTGCGGCGGAATGAACGTGTCGTTCACAGGCGTCTACCGGCGTGTGAAGTAGCTCAGAAAAGTTGGTCCAAATGAAAAGGGCAGGTCCGAAGACCTGCCCTTTCTCGTTGGTTCTTACTGAATCTTCGGCGGTTCGTCGAAGTTCAACCCGGGGAGGCCGCCTGGTTCGCTGCCTGGTCCACCGAGGCCGGGAACCAGAAGCTGATCGAGCTTCTGCTGCACCGCAGCCGGGTCCACGACGGGGCCGGCGGCTTTGTAGTGCATCACGATCTGCGGGAACGCGATCACGATACCGACCATGATGAGCTGGATCACCACGAAGGGCACGGCGCCCCAGTAGATCTGGCCCGTCGTCACCGGCTCCATGCGCTTGCCCGTCACGCGGTCGATATACGGCACCTTGGGTGCCACCGAGCGCAGGAAGAAGAGGGCGAAGCCGAAGGGCGGGTGCATGAACGAGGTTTGCATGTTCACGGCCAGGATCACGCCGAACCAGATCAGGTCGATGCCGAGCTTATCGGCCGCGGGCCCAAGGAGCGGGATGATGATGAAGGCCAGCTCGAAGTAGTCGAGGAAGAAGGCCAGGAAGAACACCAGCACGTTCACGAAGACCAGGAAGCCGGCCTGACCGCCTGGGAGCGAGGTGAGCAGGTGCTCGACCCAGATATGGCCGTTCACGCCGTAGAAGGTGAGCGAGAACACGCGAGCGCCGATCAGGATGAACAGCACGAATGCCGAGAGCTTCGCGGTCGCTTCCGTGGCCTGGCGAACCAGAGTCCAGTTGAAGCGGGACGGGTTGTTGTCGAGCTTGCGCTTGACGGCGGCGAGGATCACCGAGCCAAGCGCACCCATGGCTCCGCCTTCCGTCGGCGTGGCAAGGCCGATGAAGATGGTGCCGAGCACGAGGAAGATGAGCAGGAGCGGGGGCACCATGACGAAGGTGACCTGCTGCGCCATGTTCGACATGAGGCGGAGGCCGCTGAAGCGCTCGATAAGGCCGACGATCAGAGCATAGATCGCGCCGGCAAGGACCATTTCCATGGTCAGGGCGAGAGCTTCCTGACCCTGATTGTGGAGGACCACATAAAGGCCGACGAGAGCCGCGACCAGCACGGCGGAGATCGCGATGCGCTTCGCGCCGAGCATCTTGTTCATGAGAGCGCAAATGAGGGCCACCACGGTGGCCACGCAGATCGTCAGGATGACGAAATCGGCGCCGGCTTTGGTGTCGGTCTGCGAAAGAACGTAATAGCCAACGAGGCCGGAGAACACGACCAGGATGCCGAGCTGCCACACGCCGCGCGAACCGTCGGGCTCGCGGTAGCCGATGGCCTCAGGCGGAAGTCCGGGGGCGTATTTCGGATTGATGATCGACATCAGCATGATGTAGCCGGAATAGAGACCGGTCAGGATCAGGCCGGGCAGGAATGCGCCCTCGTACATGTCACCCACCGAACGGCCGAGCTGGTCGGCCATGACGATCAGAACGAGCGAGGGAGGGATGATCTGGGCAAGAGTACCCGAGGCCGCGATCACGCCTGAGGCAAGACGGCGGTCATAGCCGTAGCGCAGCATGATCGGCAGCGAGATCAGGCCCATGGAGATCACCGAAGCCGCGACGACGCCGGTGGTGGCGGCAAGCAGGGCGCCCACGAAGACCACCGCATAGGCGAGGCCGCCGCGGACGGGGCCGAAGAGCTGGCCGATGGTGTCGAGCAGGTCTTCGGCCATGCCCGAGCGCTCCAGCACCAATCCCATGAAGGTGAAGAACGGAATCGCCAGAAGCACCTCGTTCGACATGGTGCCGAAGATGCGGTCCGGCAGGGCCTGAAGGAGAGGCCAGGAGAGGGTGATGGTTTCGGGCGCGTAGGGAGCAAGCTCCACGGCGACGAAGAAGAACAGAAGGCCGTTCGCCGCCAGCGCGAAGGCGACGGGGTAGCCGAGAAGGAGGAAGACCACGAGCGCCGCGAACATGATCGGCGCGAGGTTCTGTGCAATCAATGCAGCCATGGATGTAAACTCCGGAAAACTTCAGGCGGGGCGCGTCTGACGATCAGCTGATGCCGTCGCCGGGCGGAGTGCCGCCGGTGCCCGGGGTTTTGACCGTGCCGATATCATGAATGAGGCGCTCGGCCTCGGCTTCTGCGCTGTGACCGCCGACCTCTTCGTCCTGGAGGTCACCCTTCATGATGGCGACGCGCTTGATGAGCTCGCTCATCCACTGGAAGAACATGGAAATGAAGCCGAGCAGGATCAGGCCCTTGGCCGGCCAGATCAGCAGGCCGCCGGCATTGGAGGATACTTCGCCGGACCGGTAGGAATTGATGAAGTACGGGATGCAGAGATAGAGCAGCAGGGCCACGAAGGGGAAGAGGAAGAACAGGTGGCCGAAGACATCGATGCTGTCGCGTCCCCGCTTGGAGAGGCGGCTGGAGACGATGTCGATGCGGATGTGTTCGTTCGCCTTCAGCGTCCAGGCGGCGCAGAGCATGAACACGGCACCGAAGAGGTACCATTGCAGCTCCAGCCAAGCATTCGATGAAACGCCGAAAATGCGGCGGATGATGGCGTTGATGGCCGAGACCAGGATGGCCACCACGATGGCCCAGGCGGCGACTTTGCCGACCCTTTCGTTGATCGAGTCGATGACGCGGGATAGCTTGAGGAGTGCTGCCACCTGTCTTCCCCCTGAACTTCTTGGTTAAATCTGGCGGTTAGCTACTGGAATTGAGCTTCATCCGCCAGTGCCGCATTAGTCTAAAAGCGACGGTTGCGGCTCAGTAGCGAGGAAACTTTCGTGCGACAAGATACTCCGATGTTAAAAGTTTAGGCAGTGAAACTCGCGCGCTCCATCACAAACTTGCGTGGGGCTGCCCCTGTGTTTCAGCCGGTTTTCGAAGCTGAATGGCCACTTTAGGCAGGTGAAGCTATAATTTCCTAAAGAATCTCTACGAAACTGAGAGGACAAGCATGACGATCCTGGTTTTGGGCCTCATCGTTTTTCTTGGCATGCACGCTTTCAGCATGGCCCGGACCACTCGGGCGTCCGTAATATCAAGAATTGGGGAGGGGCCGTACAAGGGTGTGTATTCCCTGGTCTCCCTGGCGGGCATTATCCTGATTTCCATTGGGTACGGACAATACAGGGCGTCAGGCTATATCCCGGTTTGGGACCCGCCTGTCTGGACGCGGCATCTCGCGCTTCTCCTGGTTTGGGTCGCCTTTATCTGCTTCGTGGCGGCCTACCTGCCGGGTCGGATCAAGCGAACCCTGAAGCATCCCATGCTGGCCGGCGTGAAGATCTGGGCCTTTGCGCATCTTATCTCAAACGGCGATCTCGGTTCGATTCTGCTGTTTGGGTCCATTCTGGCTTGGGCTGTCATTGCCCGGATCAGCGCGAAGCGGCGGGATGTGGCTGCCGAGCATGGGGGAACGGCGGCGCCGGCAGGAATCCGCAACGATGCTTTGGCTGTCGGAATTGGCACGGCGGTCTATCTCGCTTTCCTGTTCTGGCTCCATCCCATGCTGATTGGCGTGTCAGTCCTGCCTGGACAGGCCTGAAACCCCTCGCCTTGAGCGAGTCTTCATGCTAGGCGACCCACTTCGATTGAAGGAGGCGGCCCCAGCCGCAGGAAGACGCATGGCCCAGAACGACGAGTTCATTCGCGAAGTCGACGAGGAATATCGCCGCGACCAGCTTGCCAAGATCTGGGCGCGCTACAGCGGTGTCATCATCGCCGTTGTGGTTCTGATCGTCGGCGGAATCGGCGGCTATCGCTATTGGGAGCACATGCAGGAAAGCCGTGCCCAGGCTGCCGCCGTGCGTTTCGAGGACGCCATGAAGCTCTCGACCGAGGGCAAGAGCCAAGAGGCTGAGGCTGCCCTCGACGCCCTCGCGAAGGATGGCACCGCGGGCTACAGCCTGCTGGCCCGCTTCCGCCTCGCAGCCGAGCGGGGCGAGCAGAACGCCGAGGCCGGCGCCTCCGCCTTTGACGCGCTAGCCAACGACGCCTCCATCGCGCCGATCTGGAAGGATCTGGCTCGCCTGCGCGCCGCGTGGCTGCGTCTCGACGCCGCCGAGGCCGCGAGCATCCGCCAGACGCTGGAGCCCATGGCTGTGCCCTCGAATGCCTGGCGCCACTCGGCGCGGGAACTCTTGGGGCTGTCCGGTCTTAAGGCAGGCGATATGGAATATGCCGGACGCTGGTTCGACCAGATCGCCGCCGATCGCGAGACACCCGCCGCCCTGCGGCAGCGCCTCGCCATCTACACGGCGCTCGTCGCGGGCGGCCCGGTTCAGGTCACACAGTAAAGAGGCAGGACACAGGACATGACGCCTACCGTCGCCATTGTCGGGCGGCCGAATGTCGGCAAGTCGACCCTTTTCAACCGTCTCGTCGGCAAGAAGCTGGCGCTCGTGGACGACCGTCCCGGCGTGACCCGCGACCGTCGCGAGGGCGAAGCTCGCCTCGGCGATCTCGAATTCCGCATTATCGACACGGCAGGCCTGGAAGAGGCCACCGAGGAATCGCTTCTGGGCCGCATGCGCGCTCAGACGGAAGCGGCCATTGAGGACGCGGACGTCATTCTCTTCGTCATCGATGCTCGCGTGGGTATTCTGCCGGCGGATCGGCCCTTTGCCGAAATGGTGCGCCGTTCGGGCAAGCCGGTCATCCTCATCGCCAACAAGGCGGAGGGCGCCGGCGGCATGGCGGGAGCTTACGACGCGTTTTCGCTCGGCCTTGGCGATCCCGTTCCGCTCTCCGCAGAACATGGCGAGGGCATGGCCGATCTCTTCGAGGCGTTGATGCCTTATTTTCCGCATCCAGACGATGAGCAGGAAGACGAGGAAGACAGCAAGAAGCCGCTGCAGGTCGCCATTGTCGGTCGTCCCAATGCAGGCAAGTCCACGCTCATCAACCGCATGGTGGGTGAGGACCGTCTTCTGACCGGCCCCGAAGCCGGCATTACCCGCGATTCCATTTCCCTCGACTGGGAGTGGCGTGGCCGCACGATCAGGTTGTTCGACACGGCAGGCCTGCGCAAGCGCGCCCGAGTCGAGGACAAACTGGAGAAGCTCTCAGTTGCGGACGCCCTGCGCGCGGTGCGCTTCGCCGAGGTGGTGGTGGTGCTGCTCGATGCGACGATTCCCTTCGAGAAGCAGGATCTCTCCATCGTCGATCTGGTGGAGCAGGAGG
This sequence comes from Microvirga sp., assembly GCA_041913065.1. GTDB lineage: Bacteria > Pseudomonadota > Alphaproteobacteria > Rhizobiales > Beijerinckiaceae > Microvirga. Next base: position 178,493 of record JAYSGD010000004.1, read on the forward strand.
GCCGTGCTCTCGTGATCGGCCTCAACAAATGGGACCTCGTGGCCGATCAGCAGGGCCTTCTGAAGGACCTGAAGGAAAAGGCCGCCCGCCTGCTGCCGCAGGTCAAGGGCGCACCCGTAGTGCCGCTTTCGGGCCTTGCCGGCAATGGCATCGACCAGCTCATGAAGGGTGTGCTTGAGGTCTACGAGACTTGGAACCGGCGTATCTCGACCGCGAAGCTCAATCAATGGCTTGAGGAGGCTCTTGAGGCCAACCCGCCACCCGCCGTGTCCGGCCGGCGCATCAAGATCCGCTATATGACACAAGTGAAGTCGCGCCCGCCGACCTTCTCCATCTTCGGCAACCAGCTGGATGCTCTGCCGAAGAGTTACACGCGCTATCTCGTCAACAGCATCCGCGAAGCCTTCAAGCTCCCTGGTGTTCCGATCCGCGTGTTGCTGCGGATGGGGCAGAATCCTTACGACAAGGAACGTCGATAGGATATAGTGCGAGACGTTATCTCATCATAAGCCCGAGTTTTCTGCGGAAACTCGGGCTTTTTGAAAGCGCTCGCATGATACGTATTATCGGAACGGTAATCTTCGTCCTGCTCTTCCTGATCACGCTGCCGATAGCGGCGCTCAGTCCGATGGCGGCGGCGGACCCTCATCTGGCGAACCCGCCCGGCGAGATCATCATATGGTTCATCATCGCGAGCTTCTGCGCCTTGAGCTTGTCGTTTCTGGTCGCGGCCATCGGCACGTTCATGAAGAAGGGACGGGTGAGCGTGACTATTGCCACGCCGATCATTCCACTCGTGATGTTTGTTGCGACGGAGTTCTGGTATCGAAGCTCCTACCAGAGTTGTCTGTTCTTTGCGTGTTAAGAAGCCAGACGGCAATGATAGCCACCGCTGTCACGGCCGGGCTTGTCCCGGCCATCCCGATCGGAAAAGTGCGGCGCTTCACACCATCGTGATCACCGGCACGAGGCCGGTGATGACGTAAGCTCGGACTGACTCGAACAACAAGAAAGCCGCCCCTTGAGGCGGCTTCGATATTTCAAGCCGGCGGCTGCGGCTCGATGACTTTTCCGTCCTGCGTGAAGTCGTAGATCTTGCCGGTCTGGTCCCACGAGGGCAGGGCAAGTTTCACGATGTGCGGCGCAAGATCCTCCGGCGTCTTCAGGGTCATCGGGTCTTCGCCCGGCATCGCCGTCTTGCGCATGGCTGTGCGGAGCGGTCCGGGGTTCAGCAGCATGGCCTTGACCGGCGTCGTTACCGTCTCGGCCGCATAGGTGCGCACGAGAGCTTCCAGAGCAGCCTTAGAGATCGAATAGACGCCCCAATAAGCCTTGTGCTTGTGGGCGGCGCCCGAGGTCACGAAGATCGCGCGGCCTGCATCCGACTTGCGCAGCAGCGGATCGAAGGAGCGCAGAAGGCGGTAGTTCGCCGTCACGTTGACGGCCATCACCTCGTCCCAGACCGGCTGGTCGATATGGGTGATGGGAGCAAGTTCGCCGAGCTGTCCCGCATTGCCGAGAAGAATGTCGAGCTTGCCCCAGCGCTTGTAGATGGCGGCGCCGAGACGGTCGAGAGCGTCGAAATCTTTAAGGTTCACCGGGACGAGGGTAGCCGAGCCGCCCTTGGCGCGGATCTCGTCGTCCAAGCTCTCGAGAGCTCCCTGGGTACGGGCAAGCGCGATGATATGCGCGCCGGCTTCAGCAAGAGCCAGAGCCGCCGCGCGGCCGATGCCGCGCGACGCGCCGGTGACGACCGCGACGCGGTTTTCGAGAGGCTTGGTCATGAGATTCCCAGAGCATTTTTCGGCAAAGTGGTCCCGGTTTGCCGTAAAAAATGCGTCAAACCAAGAAGAGAGGTGATTTCACGACAGTGAAAGCACCTCTAGTCGGCTTCGGCAAGCAGAGCGAGACGGCGCGGCGTCGCGACCGTGAGGTCGGTCAGCGGCGTCGGGTAGTCGCCCGTGAAGCAATGGTCGGTGAACTGGGGCTGGGCCGTGTTGCGGCCCTTCTCGCCCATGGCGCGGTAGATGCCCTCGATGGACAGGAAGGCGAGGCTGTCCGCGCCGATATACTGGCGCATCTGCTCCAGGTCATGAGTCGCGGCAAGCAGCTTCTCCTTCTCCGGCGTGTCGATGCCGTAGAAGTCCGGATGCGTGATCGGCGGGCTGGCGATACGGAAATGCACTTCCCGTGCGCCGGCCTCGCGCATCATGCGCACGATCTTCACCGAGGTGGTGCCGCGCACGAGGCTGTCGTCCACGAGTACGATGCGCTTGCCCTCGATGGCCGAGCGATTGGCCGAGTGCTTCATGCGCACGCCGAGCTCGCGCACGGACTGCGTCGGCTGAATGAAGGTGCGGCCCACATAATGGTTGCGGATGATACCCAGCTCGTAGGGCAGGCCGCAGCTCTGCGCGAAGCCGAGAGCTGCCGGCACGCCGGAATCCGGCACCGGAATCACCACGTCCGCGTTGGCTGGCGCTTCATTCGCCAGCTCGCGGCCCATGCCCTTGCGCACTTCATAGACGCTGCGGCCGTTCACGATGGAATCGGGGCGGGCGAAATAGATGTATTCGAAGATGCAGGGACGCGGCGCCACCTTGTCGGCGAAACGGAAGGATTCGACGCCTTCGTCCGAGATCACTACGCATTCGCCGTTCTCGACATCGCGGATGAAGCGCGCGCCGATGATGTCCAGCGCACAGGTCTCGGAGGTCAGAATGTAGCGGCCATCGAGTTCGCCCAGCACCAGCGGGCGGATGCCCATGGGATCGCGAGCGCCGATAAGCTTCTTGTTGGTGAGGGCCACGAGAGCGTAGGCGCCCTCGATCTTCTGGATCGCCTCGACGAAGCGGTCCACGACCTTGTCCTTGCGGCTGCGGGCGACGAGGTGGACGATCACTTCCGTGTCAGTCGTGGACTGGCAGATCGCGCCGTCGCGGATGAGGTTGCGGCGAAGGGTCAGGCCGTTGGTCAGGTTGCCGTTATGGGCCACCGCGAAGCCGCCGCCGTCCAGCTCGGCAAAAAGAGGCTGCACGTTTCGCAGCACGGTCTCGCCGGTGGTGGAATAGCGGACGTGGCCGATGGCGGAGAGGCCTTCCAGGCGCTCGATGGTCGCCCGGTCGGAGAAGCTGTCGCCCACAAGGCCCAGCTTGCGCTCGGAATGGAAGAAATCCCCGTTGAAAGAGACGATGCCTGCCGCCTCCTGGCCGCGATGCTGCAGGGCGTGCAGGCCGAGGGCCGTGATCGCCGCAGCGTCCGGATGGCCATAGATGCCGAAAACACCGCATTCTTCACGCAGGGTATCGCCGTCGAGGTCGAGGTCCACCTGCTTAGGAGTGACCTGCCACGTCTCAGACCTGGAAGACATCATCATTTCCTTGGGACACGCGCCCCCACCGGCGCCGCCCTTATGTAATCGGCCAAAACGCAAACGCCAATGGGTTTTACTGTCACTCCCATAAGTATGAACAGACGGGAGAATCGCATCAGCCGCAAAGGATCAGCCGCAAAGGCAGATTTGCACTTTTGCGGCTGATTCTAAGCTTTGGTTCTCAGCCCCGGCGCGGCGGGGTCTGCGGCGCGGCCGGGGTAGGGGCGGCAGGCGCTCCCGGTGCCGGCGGCGTGGTGCCGCCCTGCGGATCGGGCTCGGCCGGCTCTGCATCGGGCGCTTCGCGGTTGCGCAGGCGCTGGATCAGGGCCTCGGCATTCTCCGGCAGCATGGCGATGATGTTATCGCGGGTGTTCTCCATGGCCGGGCGGGTGCGCGAGGCGGTGGCCCATTCGGGCTCCTTGCCCTGGAGCAGCCAGCTCAGGAAAGCCCAGCCGATGACGCAGATCAGGAAGCCGCGGGCCGCGCCGAAGAACAGGCCGAGCGTGCGGTCGAGAGCGCCGATGCGGGAATCGAGGATCAGGTCCGAGATCTGGACCGTGATGATGGAAACGATGATCAGGGTGATCACGAAGATGCCCCCGATGGCAGCTACAAGCGCGACCGTGCCGCTGCTGATATATTGCTGCGCGATCGGCAGGGCGGCCGGATGAAGATACCAGGCGGCGGCGGCGGCCACGACCCAGGCCACGATGGCCAATACCTCGCGGGTAAAGCCGCGCACGGCGGCCAGGAGGGCCGAGATCAGGACGATTCCGACGACGACGAGGTCCAGAACAGAAAAGGGCATGAGCCGAGCCTACGCAGAGACAGGAAACGGGCCGCATTCGCGGAATGAAGCCCGGCTGTATACCCCTAAGAATGGCATTCGTCACCCCTGTGAAAAACCCGGCGGTGGGAACCGCCGGGGTGAAGGTGGGGAGAAACAGATTTCAGGTCGTCTTAGATGAAGAGGAAATCGTCCGCAGTCAGGTTCAGGCCCTTCGAGAGCTTCGCGATCTCGATGCCCTTTCCTTTGCCGGAGCCGTCGGCGTCGATGTAGAGAAAGCCGTTCTTGGAGTTGTAGTAGAACATGTCGCTCGAGTCTTTGGCCTTGTCGGCCAGACTGAAGAACTTGCTGTCCAGCTTGCCCTTCTTCAGAACCTTGTCGAGCTTGAAGGTGGACACCTTGTCGCCGCCCTTGTCCTTGCCGCCCTTCATGGCGCCGAGAGCGTCCTTCTTGGACATCTTCACTTTAAAGGAGCCAATGGCTGACAGGCTGACCTGGATCGTATCGTCGGCGACGTTGAAATCCTTGATGTGGTCGAAATGGCCCTTCTTGACCTTCGTGTCGAATACGAAGGTGTCCTTGCCGGCGCCGCCATAGAGCATGTCCTTGCCGGCGCCGCCGATGAGCATGTCGTCGCCGTCGAGACCGTAGAGCTTGTCGTTGCCGCCGAAGCCGCTGAGCATATCCGCGCCAGCGGTGCCGGTGAGGCGGTCGTTACGCCCGGAGCCGTTGAGAATCTCGTAGGCATCGGTGATGTTGATGGTCAGCGTCTTCGTGAAGACGTTGTTGTCACCGTCCGTTACCTGGATGGTGACCTGGTGCGAGGCGGCAGCCAGATAATCCAGCTTTGTGCCGTCCTTGACGACGAGCTTGCCGTTCACGATCGCGAAGCGACCCTCGGCGTCGTTGGTAAGGACGTAGCTGAACGTATCCTTCAGGTCGGGATCGATGGTCGATAGAAGACCGATTTCGGCGCCGTTGAGCGCATGCTCGACCACGGAGGCGTTCGAGAGCACGATGTCGGTCGGAGCCTTGTTGTCCGTCACGTCGATGGTGAAGGCAAACTCTTCAGTGGAAGTGCCTTTGTCGCCTTCGGCCGAGATTGTGATTTCAAACTGCTTCAGGTCCTCGGATTCGAAGTCGAACAGGTCGCTTCCGCCGGTCTTCACAACCAGCTCGTAAAGACCCTTCGTGGCATCGAGACGGATCTCGAAGCGATCATCGATGCTATTCGACAGCACGTATTGAAAGGCCTCGTTGCCTTTGCCTCCGACTACGCTGAGCGTGCCGATGACCGTTCCGGCTGCCGCATTCTCGATGACGGTCCTGCTGGAGAGAAGTACGATTGCAGCCATTTTTATTCTACCCTTGAGAGAGTCCTGGTTCGCTTCCCGCTCAATCGGAGATCGGAATGGGAGGTCTCAGAGCGATAGATACAAAATAACGAAAGGCTGACAATTAGGCTGAACGGTCTATCCTAAGGTAACGCGGCATCAGGACGCTTTCCGCCGCCTCGCTGCGATTCCGGCAACGAGGTCGGTGATGTGGCCGATGGAGGAGGCCGCCAGCGGCAGCCGCTCGGGCTTTCCTTTTTCCACGCGAGGCGCAGGTGCGACGGCGCTGGAAAAGCCGAGCTTCGCGGCCTCCTTCAGCCTCGCCTGCTCTTGCGCCACTGGCCGGATCGCGCCGGACAAGCCCATTTCGCCGAAATAGACCGTATCGGGCGGCAGCGCATTGCCGGACAGGGACGAGACGAGGGCGGCGGCGGCGGCGAGATCAGCGGCCGGTTCCGTGATCCGAAGGCCGCCGGCCACGTTCAGGTACACGTCGTGCATGCCAAGCTTGAGGCCGCCATGGGCCTCCAGCACGGCCAGCACCATGGATAAGCGGCTCTGGTCCCACCCGACGACGGCACGGCGCGGCGTGCCCAGCGAAGAGGGAGCGACGAGCGCCTGGATTTCCACGAGTAGAGGGCGCGTGCCTTCCATGCCGGCGAACACAGCAGTGCCGGGTGTCGCGAGATCGCGTCCGGCGAGGAACAGTTCGGACGGGTTAGGCACTTCGCGCAGTCCTTGGTCCGACATTTCGAACACGCCGATCTCGTCGGTGGGGCCGAAGCGGTTTTTTACCGCGCGCAGGATACGGAAATGATGACCGGTGTCGCCTTCGAACGACACGACCGCATCGACCATGTGCTCGACGACGCGAGGACCGGCGATCTGGCCGTCCTTGGTCACGTGGCCGACGAGAATGACGGCGGTGCCCGTGGTTTTCGCAAACCGGATGAGCGCCTGCGCGGAGCCGCGGACCTGAGTCACGGTGCCGGGCGCGGATTCCACGGTCTCGGTCCACATGGTCTGGATCGAGTCGATGATCGCGAGCGCGGGCGGGCGCCCCTGGCTCAGGGTTGCGATGATGTCTTCCACATTGGTCTCAGAAGCAAGTTCTACGGGCGCTTGACCGAGACCGAGACGTTCGGCGCGCAGGCGCACCTGCGCCACCGCCTCTTCGCCCGAGATATAAGCCACGCGCTCGCCGCGCATGGCGAGGGCGGCGGAGGCCTGCATCAACAGCGTCGATTTGCCGATGCCGGGATCGCCTCCGAGCAGGATGATGGAGCCGTGCACGAAACCGCCCCCGGTGACGCGATCCAACTCGGCGATTCCGGAGGGCGTGCGCGGCGCTTCTTTGGTTTCGCCGGAGAGGCCTTCGAGCGGGAAGATGCGGCCCTTGGCGCGCGACGGTCGCGTGGCGACAGGGCCCGACATGGGGCTCGCAGAGCCGGTTTCCTCGGCGATGGTGTTCCAGCCGCCGCAGGCCTCGCACTTGCCTTTCCAACGGTTATAGACGGCGCCGCATTCCTGGCACACGAAGGACGGGTGACGCTGCTTCGCCATCAGCCCTGCATCCCGATGTAGCGGCGCGCATAGCGGCGGCCCAAACTGGTGAGGATTTCGTAGCCGATGGTCCCGGCGCGGCGGCCGACTTCATCGACGGTGAGAGAACCGCCGATCACGGTCACCGTGTCGCCGCGCATGATCTCGTTTTCGGGAATGTCCGTGACATCGATGGTGATCAGATCCATCGATACGTTGCCCGCGAACGGGCAGGGGCGTCCGGCGACGAGAGTTGTTCCTGCAAGCAACTCCTCGCCGCTCTTGCCGCGTGCGCTGGCGGAACGCGGATAGCCGTCCGCATAGCCGATGGACAACGTCGCGATGCGGCGGCGGCCCAGGGCGAGCCAGCGCCCGTTGTAGCCAACCGTATCGTCCTGTTCGACCCAGCGCAGCTGAACGATGCGCGCTTTGAGTGCGACGACCGGCGACATGGGATTGTCGCGATCCGGCGTCGGGTTGCCGCCATAAAGCGCATAGCCGGGACGCACGAGATCGAAATGCGGCTTCTCCTTCAGGAAAATGCCGGAGGAGTTGGAAAGCGATGCGCGCACACCGGGCAGCGTTTCGCGAACCGCCTTGAAGGCTTCGATCTGCTGGACGTTCATTGGATTGTCGCTCTCTTCCGCGCTCACGAAATGGCTCATGAGAAGCGCCATCTCGAAGTCCTTCAGCTCGGGGCGATCCTTCAATGTCATGCCTTGCCCGACCGTCAGGCCGAGACGGTTCATGCCGGTGTCCACATGGATCGCGGCTTCACGCTTCTGGCCTTGCGAGCGGCAGAACGATGCCCATTCCTCGATCTCCTCGAAGGAGCCTAGAACGGGGCGCAGATTGTATTCGACGTAAGCGGGGCAGGTGCCGGGAAACAGACCGTTGAGCACATAGACCGTCGCATCGGGGGCAACCGCGCGAACACGGATCGCCTCGCTCAAATGCGCCACGAAGAACGTGCGGCATCCGGCGTTCGCTAAAGCAGGGACCGCCTGTTCGATACCGGTGCCGTAGGCGTCCGCCTTGACGACGGCGGAGGCTTCGGCGCCGCCCGCGTTGTCGCGGAGGCGTCGCCAGTTGGAAGCCAGCGCCGCGAGGTCGATCTGAAGAAGGCCGCCGGCCATCTCGGGAGAGATGCGGTTGGAGGTGCTGGTCTGTTCGGTCTTGGTCAATCGCCGATCCGTTCGGGTAGCTTGTCTTCGTCTGCGAGGTTGGTGAAGCGGGTGATGTCGGCCTGGAAGGCGAGCTGCACGGTGCCGGTGGGGCCGTGACGCTGCTTGCCGATGATCACTTCGGCCTTACCATGAACCTGATCCATCTCCGCCTGCCACTTGAAGTATTCTTCGGTGCCGGGCTTCGGCTCCTTGTTCTTCAGATAGTACTCCTCGCGGTAAACGAACATGACCACGTCGGCGTCCTGCTCGATCGAGCCGGATTCGCGCAGGTCCGAGAGCTGCGGCCGCTTGTCGTCACGAGATTCCACCTGACGGGAGAGCTGGGAGAGCGCGATCAGAGGCACCGAGAGTTCCTTGGCGAGCGCCTTGAGGCCTGTGGTGATCTCCGTCAGCTCCTGCACGCGGTTCTCGCCCTTCTTCGACGAGCCCGAGAGGAGTTGAAGGTAGTCGACGATCAGCACATCGAGGCCGCGTTGGCGCTTGAGGCGCCGCGCGCGGGCCGTGAGCTGCGCAATCGAGATGCCGCCGGTCTGGTCGATATAGAAAGGGATCGACTGCATTTCACGGGCGGCTTCCGTGATCTTGTAGAAATCGTCCTCGCGCATATCGCCGCGGCGGATCTTGTAGGACGGCACGCCCGATTGCTCGGCGATGATACGGGTGGCGAGCTGTTCCGCCGACATTTCGAGCGAGAAGAAGCCGACGATGCCGCCGTTGACGGTCTTCAGAGAGCCGTCCTGCTGTTTCTCTGCCCGATAGGCCTTGGCGATGTTGAAGGCGATGTTCGTGACGAGCGAGGTCTTACCCATCGCTGGTCGGCCCGCGAGGATGACAAGGTCCGAGGGCTGGAGGCCGCCCAGCGACTTGTCGAGATCGATCAGCCCCGTCGAGACGCCAGACAGCGCGCCTTCGCGTTTATAGGCCGCGGCTGCCATGTCGATCGCAGCGGTGAGCGCATCGGAAAAGCGCTGGAAGCCGCCGTCGGTGCGGCCGGTTTCGGCGATGGAATAGAGGCGGCGCTCCGCCTCCTCGATCTGCTCGCGCGGCGAGCTTTCGACAGGTGCGTCGAAGGCCGTGTTGACGAGGTCCTCACCGATGTTGATGAGGCTGCGGCGGACGGCGAGATCATGAATCGTGCGGCCGTAATCCTCGGCATTGATGACGGTGGTCGCCTCGGCCGCGAGACGAGCGAGGTATTGCGAGATCGTGATGCCGCCGAGATCCTGATCGCCGAGGAAGGTCTTCATGGTGATCGGGGTCGCGACCTTGCCGGCCTTGATGAGGCTGGTCGCCACCTCGTAGATGCGCCGGTGCAGGTCTTCGATGAAATGCTCGGCTTCGAGGAAGTCGGAGACGCGGTAATAGGCGTCGTTGTTCACCAGAATCGCGCCCAGCAGCGCCTGCTCGGCCTCGATGTTGCTGGGGGGCGTGCGAAATTGAGGCTCGGCGCTTTCGAGGCGGGCAATCAGGGCATTGGCGGTAGCCATCGGGCGCTCCGAAAACGAGGATTGGGGGGACGTTCATAGACCCCAACCAGTGTCCGAAAAGTAACCGGTCGGACACAGGAACAAGACTTAGGCTCCGCTGTCCTCATTGTCCTCAATACTCACACGCCCGATGCTTAGCCGAGTCTTCCCGCTTGACTCTGCAAGACTCAGAAGCCGCAACGAAAAAGGCGCCCTCCATCGAATCGACGAAGGACGCCCATACTAGAACAAAGCAGGAACTGAAACAAGCTCCGGCTCAGCTCTCAATCGGCTCAGACCGAGTCGGAGTCGATTGAGAGTGTCTTAGAGCTCGACGTCGCCGGCTTCAGCGAGAGCCGCGCCGACTTCGAGGCCGAGGTCGTCGAGGTTGGTCTCTTCGCGGGTGGTGACTTCCTCACCGCGAGCCTGACGCTCGGCTTCCTCGGGGCTGCGGGCGATGTTCGCCGTAACAGTCACCTCGACCTCCGGATGGAGGGAGACCGGCACAACGTGCAGGCCAAGAGTCTTGATCGGCGCGTTGAGGACGATCTGGTTACGGTCAACCGTGAAGCCGCCTGCAGTCATCACCTCGGCGAGGTCGCGGGTCGAAACCGAACCGTAGAGCACGCCGGTCTCGCCGGACTGGCGGAGCAGGATGAAGCTCTGGCCGTTCAGCTTCTCGGCAACGGCTTCGGCTTCCTTGCGGCGCTCGAGGTTGCGGGCCTCGAGCTGGGCGCGCTGAGCTTCGAAGTGCTTCTTGTTGGCCTCGTTGGCGCGCAGAGCCTTGCCGCGCGGCAGGAGGAAGTTGCGGGCGTAGCCCGAGCGAACCTTCACGGTTTCGCCCATCTGGCCGAGCTTTGCGACGCGCTCGAGAAGGATCACTTCCATGGGTATTCTCCTTTGATGTTCGTGATCAGATTGAAGGGGTTGGGGGGTGTTTCGGCCGGTCGCCGATGCGGCGGCGCAGGCCAAAGGCGGTATCGGCAAGGCCGAAGAGGAACAGGGCGAAGATCATGATGCCCTGGGTCAGAAAGAGAAGGACGTAGAGACCCGCCAGGAGGAAGCCACGTCCCGGCTTGCCCCTTGTGCGGTCGTGGATCGCGGCCAGGCCCTGCAGCGTGAAAGCCATCAGGAAGGCGCCGAACAAGGCATAGCCCAGGGCACCGACGAAGCCGCTGACTTGAGTCAGCGCGAAGGCCAGAACCGGGACCAGGGCCGCCGAGCGCGGCATGGCAAGCTCTGGCATCGGAGCCCACGGGCGGGGCAGGCGCTTCGAGACCGAAACGGCCTTCGCCGCAAGCCACAGGTAGAGGGCCAGGAACATGGTGAAGCCGAAGGCGGAGAGCGCCGGCGTGGCTGCTGCGAGCCCATCGATCAGATCCTGGCGCTGTTGAGCCACCGTCTCGCCGCCCTGTTCCGCAGCGGGGTAGAGCAGGTCGACGAAGGACTGGGAGATCCGCCGCGCCCTATCGAGAAACACGCCGTAATCGCCATTGGAGCTGATGATTGCCGTAGCCACGATGGTCAGCGCCGCGGTCCCCGCGACCCAGGCGAGCAGGCGCCCGATCGGATACCATTCCATGGTGCCGTCGGCGGCAGGGCGGCCGAGCAGGGCGAGATAGGCGAGCCACCAGGCCGGAAGACCGGTGATGATCGCAAAGCCGAGGCCGCCGAGGGGTGAGCCCGTGAAGAGCGCGATCGCAAGTCCGCCGACCAAGGTGGCCACGAGGCCGGACTTGTGGTTCCAGCCGAGGGAGGCGATCAGGACGGGGATGGGGGCGAGCATGTACAGGACGGAGGCGAGCGGCGTCGCTTTGACGACCACCACTGTCAAAAGGGCCGATACGAGGCCCGCGCCTATGCCTGTCGCGATAAAGTTCATGGTTCTCGCTGTCCCGCTGCTCATCGGCAGGGTTAGGGGCATCGGCCCCAACTGACCCGGCGGGTTTTCACCGCTGGGCGAAAAGTGGGAAGGCGGGCCGCATGGAACGGCCCGCCCGATAGTCTTAGCGGATCACGTAGGGCAGCAGGCCCAGGAAGCGGGCGCGCTTGATCGCCTGGGCGAGTTCACGCTGCTTCTTGGCCGACACGGCCGTGATGCGTGAAGGAACGATCTTGCCGCGCTCGGAGATGTAGCGGGACAGGAGCTTCGTGTCCTTGTAGTCGATCTTCGGCGCGTTCGGGCCGGAGAACGGGCATGTCTTGCGACGACGGAAGAACGGACGGCGACCGCCGCCGGCTGCGCCACCAGTAGCACCAAATGCCATGATTAAGCCTCCTCACCTTCGCTGCCGCCTTCAAAGCCGCCGCCGTCGCGCTCGCGGCGCTCACGGTCCTTGCGCTCATCGCGGTCGCGCTTCTGCATCATCACGGACGGCTCGGTCTCGAGCTCTTCCACGCGGATGGTCATGAAGCGAAGGATGTCTTCGTTGATGCGCATCTGGCGTTCCATCTCGGCAACCGCCGGAGCGGGAGCGTTGACGTTGAACAGGGTGAAATGCGCCTTGCGGTTCTTCTTGATGCGGTAGGCGAGGGACTTCACGCCCCACATCTCGGTCTTCTCGATGGTGCCGCCGTTCTGTTCGATGACGCCCTTGTACTGGTCGACCATTGCTTCGACCTGCTGGGGGGTGACATCCTGGCGAGCCATGAAGATATGCTCATAGAGAGGCATAGTGGGCCTTTCTCAGGTTTGAGGTTGGGCCTAAGCACTGCTTTTGGAAGCGATCAGGCCAGTTTCGCGCGTCCGATCGGCGCCAAGCCCTTCGAGCCTGCAAGGCCCGAGCGGTTGTCGAAGGCGGAGACACCGGACGACGGGTCCGAAAACCCTGCATGGCAAAGCCACACCGTCCGTTCAGCCCCCGGCCGGAGCGAACGCGAAGCGGGGGCTATAGGCGATTTGGCTCAGGAAGGCAAGGGTCAGGCGACCAGGACGACCCCAAGAAGCGCCAATACGGCCAAAAACGGAGCCGCCCATAAAAACTTTCTCTTCAGGGCAAGGATCAAGGCAGGCAATGCGAATGCAAGGAAAACGGCACTGACTATGGCTGCCACCATGAAGCCAAAGCCTGAATTTCCGCCCTGCGTAACGAGAAGGATCGCGGTAACGACCCACAGCCAAGCGACAGCCCCAAGACCGAGGATGATGAGGGTAAGGGTGCGTAGCATCAGTATTGGCCATCGACCGGGGTGATACTGTGTAGCTATATGGCTTAGTTCCTTGCATCAATCGAAATTTGGTCTGAAGGCGTTTGGGCAGATGCAAGAGAAGCTAGGAAAGAAGCACTTCCCTGCGCTAAAACACTCGTATGAAAGCTCCTCCTCTTCGCCTTGGCGTCAATATCGACCACGTCGCAACCGTCCGGAACGCCCGCGGCGGCACCCAGCCTGATCCGATCCGGGCGGCCCATATGGCCGTGCTGGCAGGGGCCGACGGGATTACGGCCCATTTGCGGGAAGACCGGCGGCATATCCGCGATCAGGACATGGAGCGCCTCAAGCGCCAGCTGTTCGTGCCGCTCAATTTCGAGATGGCCGCTACGCCGGAAATGATCGAGATCGCCTTGCGCATCCATCCCCATGCCTGCTGCCTGGTGCCCGAGAAGCGCGAGGAGCGGACGACCGAAGGCGGCCTCGACATCATTGGCGGCGCTTCCCATCTGCGGCCCATGATTCAACAGCTGAAAGGCGAGGGCATTCGCGTCTCCCTCTTCGTGGAGCCCGAGACCGACGTGATGGACGCCGCCTGCGAGCTCGGCGCGCCGGTCGTCGAGCTCCACACCGGCACTTACTGCGAGGCTGCGGTCGAAGGCGATCAGGCCAGGATCGACCGTGAGCTGGAACGCCTGCGCCGGGCAGCGGAGCATGGTGCCCGGCTGGGCCTTGAAATCCATGCCGGGCACGGGCTCGACCTCAACTCTGTTCGTCCCGTGGCGGCGATTCCGCAGATCATGGAACTGAACATCGGCCATTCGCTCATCGGTGAGGCCATATTCGTGGGGCTCGACGAGGCCGTGCGCGCCATGCGTGCCGCCATGGATGAAGGCCGGGCACAGGTGGACGCATGATTCTGGGTATCGGGTCCGACCTCTGCGACATCCGCCGCATCGAGCGCTCCCTCGAACGGTTCGGGGACCGCTTCACGCACCGGATCTACACGGAAGGCGAGCGGGCCCGCAGCGACCGCAGGGCCGCACGCGCGCCTTCCTATGCGAGGCGCTTCGCCGCCAAGGAAGCTTGCTCGAAGGCCCTGGGCACCGGCTTGAGCCATGGCGTGTTCTGGCGGGACATGGAAGTGGTCAACCTGCCGACCGGGCGGCCCACCATGCGCCTGACGGGCGGCGCGTTGGAGCGCCTGCGCGCCATGACGCCAGAGGGCCATGAGGCCGTGGTCCATGTGTCCCTGACGGACGATCCGCCGCTGGCGCAAGCCTTTGTGATCATCGAAGCGCTCCCCATAAAGGAGAAGGCCGCGTTGCGGCAGGACCCGCCATAGGCTAGAGCTTTGCCAGTGGAGGGTTCACGCCCGCCACCAAACACGCGGCCCGACACCCCGAGAGCGGTTTGCACTCCTGGACAAGAAGTGCAAACCGCTCTCGGCTGCCGCGACAACGGACGATGGTTCAAGCCATCGCATCCCTCGATAAAAGGTCGATCATAGTGAGCGACAACGCCAAACAAGCCATGGGTAGCACCGTGAAGAAAAAGGAAGAAGAAGGCCTCTGGGAGACCGTCAAGGTCATCATCCAGGCGCTCCTGATCGCGGTCGTGGTCCGCACCGTACTGTTCCAGCCCTTCAACATTCCGTCGGGCTCGCTGATCCCGACCCTGCTGATCGGCGATTACCTCTTCGTCTCGAAATACGCCTACGGCTATTCGAAGCACTCGATTCCCTTCAGCCCGCCGGTCTTCTCGGGCCGAGTCTTCGGCTCCGAGCCGAAGCGGGGCGACATCGCCGTGTTCAAGCTGCCGAAGGACAATTCCACCGACTACATCAAGCGCGTGGTCGGCCTGCCGGGCGACCGCATCCAGGTTCTCAGCGGCGTGCTGCACATCAACGGCCAGCCGGTTCAGCGCGAACGGGTGGAAGATTACCAGACGGCAGACGATTACGGTCGCCAGACAGCCGTGCCGCGCTACAAGGAGACGTTCCCGGACGGCTCGAGCCACTTCGTGATCGAGCTAAAGGGCGACCGCGCCTATTGGGACAACACCGATATCTACACCGTGAAGCCCGGCCACTACTTCATGATGGGCGACAACCGGGACAACTCGACCGACTCGCGCGACGAGGCGAGCGTCGGTCAGGTTCCGGCCGAGAACCTCGTAGGCCGCGCCGAGATCATTTTCTTCTCGATCGACGAGAATGCATCCCTGTGGCGGCCCTGGGAATGGCCCCAGCTGATCCGCTGGAACAGGATCTTCGAGCGGATTAAGTAACCCGTGGCCCGTCGCAAATTGAATCTCGAAGAGCTGGTCAACAGACTCGAATACAAGTTCCGGAATGATGAGCTTCTGGAAGAAGCGCTCACCCATGTGAGCGCTCCGAAATCCGGCGGCAAGAGTTATCAGCGGCTGGAGTTTCTCGGCGACCGGGTGCTCGGTCTCGCCATTGCCGAAATCTTGTTCACGACATTTCCAAGGGCTCCCGAAGGTGAGCTGTCCCGCCGCCTTGCGGAGCTTGTACGCCGCGAAAGCTGCGCCGAGATCGCCATTGCTTGGGATGTCGGTCCCTATCTCAGGCTCGGAGCCGGCGAGGCGCATTCGGGCGAGCGCCGCAACCAGACGATCCTGGCGGATGTCTGCGAGGCGATCATCGGCGCCGTGTTCATCGACGGGGGATACGAGGCCGCGAAGGCACTCGTCGAGCGCGCCTTCAAAGAGCTTCTGGATTCGCCCCGCCGCCCCTTACGCGATCCCAAGAGCGCCCTGCAGGAATGGGCGCAAGGCAGGGGCCTGCCTCCGCCGACCTATACCATCGCCGAGCAGACCGGGCCGGACCACGCGCCTAATTTTCGGATCATGGTGACGGTGCAGGGCAAGAAAACCGAGTTTGGCCACGGCACATCGAAGCGCATCGCGGAACAGGCCGCCGCGCGAAGCCTTCTCTTGAGAGAGGGCGTCTGGAAGGAAGAAGAGCATGGAGCAGCCTGAAGCCACCAACACGAAAGCGGGTTTCGTCGCTCTCATCGGCGCGCCCAATGCGGGCAAGTCAACCCTGCTGAATTCACTGGTGGGCTCGAAGGTTTCCATCGTCTCGCGCAAGGTGCAGACCACCCGCGCCCTGGTGCGCGGCATCGCCATCGAGGGCGCTGCGCAGATCGTCTTCGTGGACACGCCCGGCATCTTCAAGCCGAAGCGCCGTCTCGACCGCGCGATGGTGACCTCGGCCTGGGGCGGGGCGGGCGATGCCGATGTGATCGCGCTGCTCCTCGATGTCCGCAAAGGCATCGACGAGGAGGCCGAGGCCATTCTTGAGAAACTGCCTGAGCTGAAGCAGCCTAAGGTACTGATTCTCAACAAGATCGACTTGATCGAGCGCTCGAAGCTTTTGGACATCGCCGCGAAGCTGAACGAGAAGGTGCCGTTCCTGCACACCTTCATGATCTCGGCGCTCAAAGGCGACGGCATCGATAAGCTGAAGCGCCAGCTTGCCGAGCTGATGCCGGAAGGTCCGTGGCTGTATCCGGAGGACCAGATTTCGGATGCGCCGCTGCGCATGCTCGCCGCCGAGATCACCCGCGAGAAGATTTACGAGCGCCTGCACGAGGAGCTGCCGTATCAATCGACCGTCGAGACGGACCAGTGGCAGCAGCGCCCGGACGGCTCCGTGCGGATCGAGCAGACGGTATTCGTGGAGCGCGACAGCCAGCGCAAGATCGTTCTCGGCAAGGGCGGCCAGACAATCAAGGCCATCGGGCAGGCGGCCCGCAAGGAGATTTCCGAGATCGCGGAAGCGCCCGTGCATCTCTTCATCTTCGTGAAGGTGCGCGAGAACTGGAGCGACGATCCGGAGCGCTATCGCGAAATGGGCTTGGAATTCCCTCGCGGTTGATAATGCTCATGCAGCTTCGGCTTTGGACGTTTTTGGGATTTGCAGGATCGGTGTTGCTCGTTTCTCCTGCCGTAACAGGTGGCGAGCAGACCTCTTCCTCCCTAATTCCGGCTGGAGTTGATTTCTGCTTCCTGCGCAAGTACGATGCAGAGCATCTGCGCAGCAATCCGCATCAACTCGTCACGTCCATTCAATTGATGGGGCGCAACGCTTGGAAAACAAGTTCAAGCGCCAATGTCCACGCAACACTCCTCGTCAGCTTTCGCGATACTCCCCAACGATTGACCGCACATGGTTCCTGCATTTTCGAGGAAGCAAACCACGCACCTTCTCTCTCATGTAGATTTACACCTTACCCAACACAGTTTGCAGATGTGCTTCAGCAGACTCTTTATGTGAAGAGAAGGACCTTGGGTCAGATCGAGCTCCAGGCAGCTGGCGATTGGCGCGTCATTCGCGCCGACAAGGATCCTAGTGAACCCTATGGGAGAATCCCGACAGATGACAGGGTTTTCATTCTGAAGATGCAACCACCTTCAGCTTGCGAATTTCCAGAAAACTTTTGGTCCAAGAATGGCCCGACGCAGAAATTTTTAGATACTTTGCCTTGAGCGAAGCGATGAAGCTGCGAGAGGCATAAAACCTCTCGCAGCTTTTCTTTTACTGCTGGTTCTGACCCTGGAGCAGCGGGGTGATGCGCCGCAGCGTGACGCGGCGGTTCTCCTGCTCAGGGCCTTGTGAGTTCACCTTCAGGTATTCCTCGCCGTAGCCCTGTGTGGTCAGGTTCTCAGCCGGGATCTGGAACTGCTGCGACAGGATCGTCGCAACCGTCTCGGCGCGGCGGTCCGAGAGCGTGAGGTTGTCCTCGTTCGAGCCAACCGCATCCGTGTGACCTTCGACGAGGAAGATCTCGTTCGGGTTGCGCGAGATCGCCTGACGCAAGCCCTCCGCAATCACGGCAAGGTTGTTCACCTGATCCGACGGAAGCTCCCACGAGCCGAAGTCGAAGTTGATCGTATCGAGGTCAACGCGGCGCATGCGCTCGCGCAGCGGCTGGCTGCGGCGAACTTCATCGAGGGTATAGGCTCGCTCGATGCGCTCCACCGGCGGTGCCGTGAAGGCCTCGACGATGTCGGCCTCGGAAGCGCGTTCCGTCTCTACGATGTATTCCTCGCGCGGGATGCGGACCGTCGGCGGCGGCAGGCGAAGAACCTCCTCCTCCACATAGCCGTAGCCGGGACGTCTATCGATGCCGCTGCGGCGATTCTCGATCAGTATGACCTCGCGGCCAGCGGGCTCGCGGCGTACTCGGCGGATAAGGTTGCCGTACTCGTCACGCACCGAGACGATTTCGGAACCGTCAGGGCGGCGCACGATGGTGACTTCCTCGTTGCCGCCGCGACGCTCCACGCGCACGTCGTCGGCGCCATAGACGCGCCGGAAACGCTCGCTCTCGTCGTGTCGGATGATGACCTCGTTGCCCTCGCGGATGATCGTGCGGTTGCCGGGCTCCTCGATGATCACGCGGCCGCCTTCGCGCCGCTCGCGGCGCTGGTTGCGCAGGTCTTCGATCCGCACACGCGAGGGATCGAGCGGCTGTGCATCCCTCGGGGCAGCCTGAGGAGCGGCCGCGCCCGGGCGCGTCTGTGGTGCAGCTGGCGAGGGCGCAGTGGGAGCCGGAGGCGTGCTGGGCTGCGTCTGAGGAGCCGCAGGAGCCGGGGCAGGTGCGGGAGGCGTTGGCCGGGATGGAGCCGGGGGTTGGGCCGCAGCAGGCGGTGCCTCGGGCGGCGTGCGCGGCGCATCTGGTGTTCGCGGGTCGTCACGGCCTGGTCTGCCGGTTTCCGCCGGACGCGGAGCACTCGGCGCAGGGCGCACATCTTGGGTCGCAGCGGGAGGCGTCGCCGGGCGAGGGGCAGGCGGGGTGGGGCGGGCAGGAGTTTCCGGCGCCTGCTGCGG
The DNA here is from genome assembly GCA_041913065.1 of Microvirga sp. Classification (GTDB taxonomy): domain Bacteria; phylum Pseudomonadota; class Alphaproteobacteria; order Rhizobiales; family Beijerinckiaceae; genus Microvirga. The sequence goes on from JAYSGD010000004.1 coordinate 197,192, forward strand.
GCGCGGACGCTCGGCAGGTGGCTGCTCACGGGACGGTCGTTCACCTTCCTGGACGGAGGGGCGCTGCGGCCGTGCGGGAGCATCCGCAGGCGGCTGAGCCCGTTCAGCCGGAGCAGCACTCGGGCGGGCCGGTGCTTCCGGACGCTCGGCCGGAGGCCTCTGTTCCTGTCTGGGGCGGGGCGCGGCAGGGCCTTCATCAGGACTGGAGGCGCGAGGACCGCGCGGAGCTTCGCGAGGGGCATCCTGTCCGCCGCCACGCTGCCCACGTGGGCCGCCTTCCTCATCCGCTCCTGGGCGCCCCTGCCTGCGCTGGGGCGCTGCATCATCGCCTCCACCCCGGCCAGGGCGTGCGCGAGGCGGAAGCTGGCCCGGCTCAGCAGGCTCGGCCTGGGCGACAATGATTGGGTTAGACCCCGGGTTAGGAATTTCCGATGCGTGGGCCGACAGCAGCATGATAGGGAGGGCGGTACTGGCAAGGAACAGGTTGGAAATCTTCATGATCCTCAATTTCACTCACTGAAGAATAAGATGTTCGTGAATGCCAAGGTGTCCCGATGGTTCCAATTCCTGAGTTATTTCGGGGTTGAGCGGTTCTTTAAGAATTTTGCCTGATGCTTTTGGAAAATATGGAAAAATACCGTTCGAGCGCTTACATTTTGTGAGTGGCAGATAGCGCCCTGAAGAGCATTCTCAGCACATGCAATGGACCGATGAAGGCGTCGTTCTCGGCGTCCGTAAACATGGCGAAACGAGCGTTATCCTCGAGCTGATGACGCGCGAGCATGGCCGCCATTCCGGCTTGGTCCATGGCGGTCGTTCCAAGACCCTCCAGCCGGTTCTTCAGCCCGGAAACACCGTGCAGGCAACCTGGCGGGCAAGGCTCGACGAGCACCTCGGCAGCTTCCAGGTGGAAGGCACGACCCTACGGGCCGCCCGGCTCATGAACTCGTCCATGGCGCTCTACGGACTCGGCGCCCTGGCTCACCTGCTGCGCTATGTGCCGGAACGCGACCCGCATTTTGCCCTCTACGAGACCCTGACGGTTCTGGTGGATCATCTGGACGATCCCGATCTGGCCCCGGCGCTCTTCGTGCGCTTCGAACTCGCCATGCTGACCGAGCTCGGTTTCGGGCTCGACCTGTCCTCATGCGCCGCCACGGGCACGGAGCGGGACCTCACCTATGTCTCGCCTAAAAGCGGGCGGGCCGTATGTGCGGATGCCGGGGAGCCCTACAAGGACCGCCTGCTCAAGCTTCCCGGCTTCCTGATTGGCCAATCCCGATCCAACCGGCCCGGCGAGGAGGAGATCAGGGCGGGATTTGCGCTCACCGACTTCTTCCTGCATCAGAATGTCTTCGATCCTCAGGGGCAGCGGGCGCCTGAGGCGCGAGCGCGTTTCGTCGCACTGGCGACGGCGGGAGATGGGTGAGTGGTTAGTGGTTGATCGCAATAGGTAATTCGCTCTCGGCTTTCGCTCGACCAACAACTAAGAACCACAAACTAACAGCAAACATCTTGATGTTTCTGTTATGTTCTCATTTCAGGTGATAAAGAAGCGATTCGCAGTTGAGGAATTCGATTAATGGGTAAGCCGGTCAATCCACCGTCTGGCGGCGAGATCGAGAACATCAATCTCAAGGACGCCTTGGAAGAGCGCTATCTCGCCTACGCTCTCTCCACCATCATGCACCGTGCGCTGCCGGACGCGCGAGACGGGTTGAAGCCCGTCCACCGCCGCATCCTGCATGCCATGCGGCTCTTGAAGCTCGATCCCAAATCCGCGCCGAAGAAGTGCGCCCGCATCGTCGGCGACGTGATGGGTCAGTACCATCCGCACGGCGACCAATCGATCTACGACGCGCTGGTCCGCATGGCGCAGGATTTCGCCCAGCGCTATCCGCTGGCGGACGGGCAGGGCAATTTCGGCAACATCGACGGCGATAACGCCGCGGCGATGCGTTACACCGAGGCGAAGCTCACGGAAGTGGCGCGCCTTCTCTTGGAAGGCATCGACGAGGATTCCGTCGACTTCCGCGAGACCTACGATCAAGCCAACGAAGAGCCGGTGGTTCTGCCCGCTGCGTTCCCTAACCTGCTCGCCAACGGCTCTCAGGGCATCGCGGTCGGCATGGCCACCTCGATCCCGCCGCACAACGCGGCGGAGCTGTGCGATGCGGCCTTGCATCTGATCTCGAAGCCCAATGCGACGACCGAACAGCTGACGCAGTACGTGCAGGGCCCGGATCTTCCGACCGGCGGCATCATCGTCGATACGCCGGCCTCGATGGTGGAGACCTACAATACGGGCCGCGGCTCGTTCCGCGTGCGTGCACGCTGGAACAAGGAAGAACTTGGTCGCGGCAACTGGCAGATCGTCGTTACCGAGATTCCCTATTCCGTGCCGAAGTCCCGCCTGATCGAAAAGATCGCGGAGCTTTTGCAGGAAAAGAAGCTGCCGCTGCTCGCCGACGTGCGTGATGAATCGGCCGAGGATATCCGCGTGGTGCTCGAGCCGCGCGCGAAGACCGTCGATCCGATCATCCTCATGGAATCGCTGTTTAAGCTGACCGAGCTTGAAAGCCGCATTCCCATGAACGTGAACGTGCTCGCCGGCGGCAAGGTGCCGAAGGTGCTGAGCCTCAGCGAATGCCTGCACGAATGGCTCAATCATCGCCGCGAGGTGCTGGTTCGACGCTCGAAGTTCCGTCTGGCTGCCATCGATCGGCGCTTGGAGATTTTGGGCGGCCTGCTCATCGTCTATCTCGACCTCGACCGGGTGATCAAAATCATCCGTGAGGAGGACGAGCCGAAGCAGGAGCTGATGCGCGTCTTCCAGCTCACCGAGGTTCAGGCCAACGCCATCCTCGACACGCGCCTGCGCTCCCTGCGCAAGCTCGAAGAGATGGAGCTGAAGCGCGAGCAGAAGACCCTGCAGGACGAGAAGGCCAAGATCGAAGAGCTTCTCGATTCCGAAAAGATCCAGTGGAAGGCCGTTGCCGCCGACATCAAGGAGGTCCGCAAGACCTTCGGGCCGGACACTGCTCTCGGTAAGCGCCGCACCACCTTCGCCGAGGCGCCGGACACCTCCGACATCGACTTCGCGGAGGCCATGATCGAGCGCGAGCCGATCACCGTCATCGTCTCCGAGAAGGGCTGGATCCGCGCCATGAAGGGGCATCAGGAGGATATCTCCTCGGTGCAGTTCAAGGGCGACGACAGGCTCAAGACCTCGTTCTTCGCCGAGACAACCTCCAAGATCATCGTAGTGGCGAACAACGGCCGCTTCTTCACGCTCGACGCGTCGAAGCTGCCGGGCGGTCGCGGCTTCGGCGATCCGATCCGCCTGATGGTCGATCTGGAAGAGGGCGCGGACTTCATCTCCGCCTTCCCATACAAGGCGGGCACGAAACTGCTCGTGGTGGGCACGGACGGACGCGGCTTCATCGTCCCGGCAGACGAGACCGTCGCCAATACCCGCAAGGGCAAGCAGATCCTGAATCTGGATGCGCCCTCGCTGATGGTCGTGTGTACGGATGCGGATGGCGATCACGTCGCGATCATCGGCGAGAACCGCAAGCTCCTGATCTTCCCCGCGAAGCAGGTGCCGGAGATGACCCGCGGCAAGGGCGTGCGTCTCCAGCGCTACAAGGACGGCGGCGTCTCCGACGCCAAGGTCTTCAAGCTGAAGGAAGGCCTGACCTGGAAGGACACGGCGGGCCGCACCTGGACCGTCGCGAAGGAAGACCTACGCGACTGGATGGGCGACCGTACCGAAGCCGGCCGCCTGCCGCCGAAGGGCTTCCCGAAGTCGAACAAGTTCGGCGAATAATCGTATCAAGCACTCATCCCGGATCGGCTGACGCCGTCCGGGATGACACCTTTCCGATGTTCCTTCCGTTCGGCGGCCGTTCCGAGTGAGCCCGTGCACAGACGCTAATCGAGCGGCGTCGAGATGAACTCGGGCAGCGCCTCGGCGCGCTCCGAGAGAGCGGCGAGAGCCGGATAATCATCGACCGGTACGACGCCTTTCAGAACATATTGCGTGAAGCGCCATGCGACAGCCGTCGTGATATCGGCTTGCGAAAAGCGGCTTCCGAAAATCCACTCCTGCGTCGAATCGAGCTCGCTCTCCAGCAGTTCATAGGCCGTCTTGAGCTGACCCTCGATCCTGTCGAGCCAGGGTTGGTGCTTCTTGTCTGCGGGGCGTTGGGCATCCTCGTAGTAGGCGTGAACCGTCTTCTCGGCGGCGACCAGGGCGAGGCCGATGATGCGTTGGTGTCGGGCATAGTCCCTGTCGTTGCCGGGTATGAAAAGACGCTCAGGCGCGGCAAGCCGCTCGACATATTCAAGGATCAATTGGGAATCCATCAGCACGGTTCCGTCATCGAGCACGAGGCTCGGTGCCTTCACGACCGGATTGATCGCCGCGAAGGTGTCGTAATGGCGGAAAACTGAGACAGCTTCATGCTTGAACGGCAGGTCCATGACTTTCATCGTGATCGCGACGCGTCGCACGAAAGGTGAATCCAGCATGCCGATGAGGCGCATATGCCTTGCTCCTTGTCCTGATGCAGCCTGACTCGCAGCAGGCCTTGAGAGCAGATTGGCACAACCCGAAACTCAAGAACATTGTCTTGGCTTGGGCACTGCAAGGATGTAGTCGGGTCGCAGTAGATTCCCTGATAGATCGGACGCGTTCGGAGGCCATGGTCAGACTTGCCGTCATTATAGCCATCAATGGTGTCATAAGCGGATTTGCAGGCTGGGGCGTTGCCAACTTGCTCGACTCTTTCGGTGTCTTCGGCTCCGGGTCTCAATCCGGTTACGAACGAGGCCTTGGGATGCTCTTCATAGGCATGCCTCTGTCCTGGCTGAGCATCTTCATCCTGCTCATGGCAATGTACGGACCAAGGATTGATCCGGCAGTTGGACGCTGGCACGTCGTGGGAGCATCAGCTCTCGGATTCTTCATCCTTTTCGCTGGGTTCTACGTCGCAATTCTGTCTACGGGGTATTGAGAGAGCAAACGAGACGCGTCAGTCGAAACGCACCCATCCGGTGGATGCCAGCCGCTCCTGCGGCGTGAAGCGTGCCTTGTAGCCCATCTTCTTCGAACCCTCGACCCAGTAGCCGAGATAAAGGTACGGTAGGCCCATCGCCTTAGCGCGACGGATGTGGTCCAGGATCATGAAGGTTCCGAGGCTGCGATCCTGATAATCGGGGTCATAGAAGGAATAGACCATCGAGAGGCCATCGCTCATCACATCGGTGAGGCACACGGCGATCAGATCGCCTTCGCCCTTGCCGGTGATGCCGCTGTCGATGCCCCTGCGGCGATACTCGACCATCTGAGTGTCCACGTGGCTGTCCTCTACCATCATGGAATAGTCGAGCACGGTCATGTCGGCCATGCCGCCATCGGCGTGCCGGGAATCCACATAGCGGCGAAAGAGCGAGTATTGCTCCGATGTCGGGCGGTTAAGGAGGTCGTTGCCGATGAGGTCGGCGTTGTTCTTCGACACGCGCCGCAGATTTCCCGAGGGCTCGAACTCGTTCACGAGGACACGCACCGAGACGCAGGCGCGGCAGGTATCGCAGGCAGGGCGGTAGGCAATGGTCTGCGAGCGGCGAAAGCCGCCCTGGGTCAGAATCTCGTTCAGCTCACGGCCTCGTCGCCCCACGATATGCGTGAAGACTTTGCGCTCCTCCTTGCCCGGCAGGTACGGGCAAGCGGAAGGCGAGGTCAGGTAGAACTGCGGTGCGTCGCGGGAGTGACTCGTCAAGCCGGCAAGCCCTGTGGAGAAACCTTGAGCACTGAATCAACGCTCAAGGATAACATTGGTGCCCGTTACGTCCAGGGCAAGTGGCGTGACATCGCGGCCTTGTGCTTTACGCGCGTACAACCATCATGCCGGTCAGCAGATCGCGGATGAAACGCCGGTCATCCCGGACGAAGCCGACGAGCACGTCGCAGGCCCAGAGCAGGAAGGTCGAGACCGCCACGTAGAAGAACAGCGCGTGGACGGCCGCCGCGAGCATCGAGGCGCCGCGGCCTGTCTGCGGATCGATGACCTTCAGGCCCATGGTCCGCATGCCGACGGTCGCCTGCGAGGCGCCGCCGATGGTGACCGCGTTGTAGACGATGAAGATCAGCGCCGTGAGGGGCAGCGCGAAGAACAGTCCCCAGCCGAGACCGAGAGTGATGATGCCGAGGAAGAAGATACCGATGGAAATCAGCACAACCCAAAGGGCGATCACGAGGAGGTCGATGAGATAAGCCCAGAAGCGCCGCGCGATGACGCCCTCCGTGGAGCGGGTATCCACGGGATACGCGCGGTACTCCAAGGTGGGCGGGTAGGGCTGATTGACCATCGTTTCATCCTCAATAGGCGGCTTCGGACAGGCCTCGGGAATCGACCCGCTTCGGCTCCAGTCCTTCCGCCGCCAGGGCCTCGAACACCTCCAATGTATGTTGTCTGTCGCGAGTTTCGATAGTGATGTCGATCGAAACGCCCTTGGCCGGCACGTCGAGGTAGAGCCGCCCGTGGGAAACCTCGAGGATATTGGCCCCCAAACCGCCGAGGAGAGTCGCGACGCGGCCGAGCAGGCCAGGCCGGTCGTTGGAGGTGATGCGGAAGGAGGCAATGCGGTCGTCCCGCTCCAGTTCGCGCACCATCACCGAGGCCAGGATGCGCGCGTCGATATTGCCGCCGCATAGCACGAGGCCGACCCGCTTGCCCTCGAAGCGCTCGGGCTGCGCCAGCATGGCCGCCAGACCCGCCGCGCCGGCGCCTTCCGCCATGGTGCGCTGGAGGGTGGCATAGGCGTTCACGGCACGCTCGATGAGGGGCTCCTCGACGGCGATGATCTCCGTTACGAGATCGCGCACGATGGGCAGGGGCAGTTGTCCCACCGTTTTCACGGCGATGCCCTCAGCAAGCGTCGCGCCGCCGATGGGCTGGTTCTCGCCTCGAATGGCATTGCGGAACGACGGGTAGAGGGCAGCCTCCACGCCGATGATCTCGATGGAGGGCTTGATGGCCTTGGCGGCAATGGTGATGCCTGAGATCAGGCCGCCGCCGCCGATGGGCACGATGATCTGGTCGAGATCGGGCGCGTCGGCCAGCATTTCGAGGGCAATCGTGCCCTGACCGGCCATGACCTTCGGATCGTCATAGGGGTGAACGAAGACGAGGCCCTCGGCGGCTGCGATCTCGTTGGCCTTCGCTGCGGATTCGTAGAGGGTCTCGCCGAACAGGATGACCCGCGCGCCGTAGGAGCGGGTGTTCTCGGCTTTCACCAGAGGGGCGCTTTCCGGCATGACGATGGTGGCCGGAATGCCGAGGCGACGGGCGTGATAGGCGACGGCTTGAGCGTGGTTTCCGGCGGACATGGCGATCACGCCGCGCCCGCGCTCCTCATCCGTCAGGCTTTCCAGCTTCGTCACCGCGCCACGCTCCTTGAAGGAGCCCGTGGGCTGCATGTTCTCGTGCTTCACGCAGACGGTCGCGCCGGTGAGCTGTGACAGACGGGGTGCGGGGACCAGCGGCGTGCGCAGAACCTGCCCCTGAATCACGGTGGCGGCGCGCTCCACATCCTCGATGGTGATGGCGTATTTGGCCAAGGTCTTCCTCCGCTCGGCTTCTGATTATAGCCCTTAAACGGGCCTTGGTGTTGGATCTTGAAAGCCCAGCAAGCCGCCGGGCCTGAAGATCAGAAGAACGACGAGCGCGGCATAGAGGGCTATGTCGCGTCCTTCAATGGGTAGATAAGCCGACCAGAGGGTTTCGAACAATCCCACAATGAAACCTCCTAACATCGCGCCGGGGATAGAGCCGATGCCGCCGATGATGGCTCCGATGAGAGCCCTGAGGCCGTATTGAAAGCCGCCCGCGAAACCCAAGCCGCCATATTGCGCCACGATAAGAAGGCCTGAGAGTCCGGACATGGCGCCTGCCAGGGCGAATGTCTGCCTGAAGAGTCGCGGACCGTTCACGCCGAGCAGGGAAGCGGCACGGGAATCGTCAGCATAGGCGCGCCATGCCCGGCCGAAACCTGTGAACTTCATGACCCAGAGAAGCGCGAGGCCCGCCGCCACGCCTATTCCCGTCGTGACCGCGCTGATCGGAGTCAGGCTGACGAGAAAGTCGCCGGATCGCGCGAGCGCCCAAGCCTCGGACCAGATCGGCGGCAGCCAGACCGTGACGGGACTTTGCACGAGACGGAGATATTCCATGAGAGCGAGCGACACGCCGACGGTCGCGATCAGGCTCGGCTGAGAGCTCTTGGCGGTGATCATCCCAATCGTGAGATGACTGCCGACGGCGCTGTGAATAGCCCCTGCGAAGAGCGCTCCCGCCAAGCCTGCGGCAAGACCGAGAACGGGCGAGGTGATTCCGGATGCGAGCAGGATGGAAGCACCCGCAATCGTCGCGGCGGAGCCGACGGCGGCAAGCTCGCCGAAAGCCAGATTGATCCGGCTGCTCAGGCCGAAGACCAGTGCATAGGCTACAGACAGCAGAGCATAGATCGCGGTGCGCGGCAGGCTGACGGCGATCTGCTGCATCCAATAGGCAACGGCGGATGGCACCTCGATCACGTCCGCATCCGGCCGGCTTCCAGGGTCGGCGGCAACGCCTTCAGGGGTTTCCAGGTAATAACGCTTCAGCAGATAAAGGCTGGCGCCCGAGATCGGGCCTTCCTCCGTCTCCAATCCAATGAGTTCGGCCTTGTTGATCGACAGACCCTCTGCCGCGAATTGGCAGATCGCGAAACGCTCCAGCAGAGGGCGGTCGGGGTATTGGGCGAGATAGGTGACGCGAAGGCTGCGTGGCACAGGGCCGGCCTGCATGCGCTCCACGGTGATCACCGCACCGGAATTGAGCGCCGGAAGCGCGGAGCGGCAAACCCGGGCCTGCTCCGCATCGATGGACATTCCGCATGCCGCGAGAAAGCAAAGGCCAAGCAGGCTGGCGGCGAACCACCCAACCCGAAGAAGGCCTGAAGCTATCACGCGGGAACCGGGAAAACGATCAGGCCTGAGACTTCAGCTTCTCCGCCACGCGAGGCGCGAAATAGGTGAGGATGCCGTCGGCACCGGCTCGTTTGAAGGCGAGGAGACTTTCCATCATGGCGCGTTCACCGTCGATCCAGCCGTTATTGGCAGCGGCCTGGATCATGGCATACTCGCCGGAGACCTGATAGGCGAAGGTCGGAACCGCGAAGGTCTCCTTCACGCGATGGACCACGTCGAGATAGGGCATGCCGGGCTTGACCATGATCATGTCCGCGCCCTCTTCGAGATCGAACGCAACCTCGCGCATGGCCTCGTCCGTGTTGGCCGGGTCCATCTGGTAGGTGCGCTTGTCGCCGACAAGCGTTGCGGAGGTGCCGATGGCATCACGGAACGGACCGTAAAATGCGGAAGCATACTTCGCCGCATAGGCCATGATCTGCACATCGAGGAAGCCTGCCTCGTCGAGACCCGCACGGATGGCGCCCACGCGGCCATCCATCATGTCCGAGGGAGCGATCACATCCGCGCCGGCCTCGGCCTGAAGCACGGCCTGGCGAACGAGAAGGGACACGGTCTCATCGTTGAGGATCCGCTCGCCCTCCATGACGCCGTCATGACCATGGCTGGTATAGGGGTCGAGCGCTACGTCGCAGATGATGCCGATTTGGGGAACGACCCGCTTGATCTCGCGGACAGTGCGGCAGACCAGATTGCGGCTGTTGAGGGATTCGGAGCCGGTCGGATCGCGAAGGGCCGGGTCGGTATAGGGAAACAGGGCAATGGCGGGAATGTCGAGCGCGGCAGCGCGCTCCGCCTCCCGCACGGCCTCGCCGATGGTCAGGCGCTCGACGCCCGGCATCGAGGCCACCGCTTCACGCCCGCTCGCGCCTTCCACGACGAAGATCGGCCAGATGAGGTCGTTCGTGGTCAGCACGTTCTCGCGCACCAGCCGCCTCGACCATTCAGCCTTGCGATTACGACGCGGGCGGTGGGGCAGGTTCAGGGAGGACTTGACGGCTTCCTGAGCGGAGGGGCGGGGGAACGGCGACAGCTTCGACATAATCCTCATCCGACGCCGGCTTCGTTGCGCCAGCGGTTGGCAGAGGGTTAGCACATTTAAATAGCTCTAAAAAAGGGTAAGCGGTCGCAGTCGGGCCCATTCAGGTGAATTTGATCTCATGGCAGATGGCCGCTGAGTGCATGACTTGGGTCGACATGACACCCTCTCACGTCATCACCGGCCTCGTGCCGGTGATCCCGATGGCGTGAAGCGCCGCACTTTTCCGATCGGAATGGCCGGGACAAGCCCGGCCATGACGTGGGTTCTATACCTCAACCAGCCCGCAGCAGCTTGATGGCCGAGTCCCGCTCGAACAGATACAGCATGACCCGCAGAGCCTGACCGCGCTCGCTGAGCAGTTCCGGGTCCTTATCGACGATCAGCCGAGCGTCATCGCGGGCAGCACCGAGAAGATCGCCATCGACCTCAAGCCGAGCCAGCTTGAAGCCGGGTGTTCCCGATTGTCGTGTTCCCAGCACTTCGCCCTCGCCACGCAAGCGCAGATCCTCCTCGGCGATCCGGAAACCGTCCTCGGTCTGGCGCATCATCTCAAGCCGCGCCTGGGCCACCTGACCGAGAGGGCCTTTGTAAACGAGAAGACACGTGGAGGACTTCGAGCCTCGACCGATGCGGCCTCTCAATTGGTGAAGCTGCGCAAGACCGAAGCGCTCGGCATGCTCGATCACCATGATGGTGGCGTTGGGCACGTCCACGCCCACTTCGATTACCGTGGTGGAGACCAGGATCTTGGTCTCGCCGCTGGAGAACCGCTCCATGGCGGCATCCTTGTCGCGGCCTGCCATCTTGCCGTGGACGAGGCCGACTCGATCTCCGAAGAAGCTTTGCAGCATCTCGAACCGCTCCTCAGCGGCGGCAAGGTCGATGGATTCGGATTCGCCGACGAGCGGGCATACCCAATAGACCTGATCGCCATTGGCAACGGCCCGCCCAATGCCACCGATGACCTCGTCGAGGCGGTCGATGGAAATGAGCTTCGTGCCGATGGGCTTGCGGCCCGCAGGCTTCTCATCCAGCACCGAGACGTCCATGTCGCCGAAATAGGTGAGTGCCAGGGTGCGCGGGATCGGTGTCGCAGTCATGACCAGGATGTCCACGGCCTCGCCCTTGGAGCCCAATGCGAGGCGCTGGTGCACGCCGAAGCGATGCTGCTCATCCACCACGGCCACGCCCAGATCATAGAAGACCACACCTTCCTGAAACAGGGCATGGGTGCCGACTGCGATCTGGATGGTGCCGTTCGCCAACCCCTCCAGCACGTTCCGGCGGGCCACACCTTTTTCCCGGCCCGTCAGGAGCGCGATGGTCAGTCCGGCCTCTTCGGCCATGGGTGCCAAGCGCTCGTAGTGCTGGCGGGCGAGAATTTCGGTCGGGGCCATCATGGCGGCCTGACGGCCCGCTTCGATGGCGCTCGCCATGGTGAGCAGGCCGACCACGGTCTTCCCCGAGCCGACATCGCCCTGGAGCAGGCGCAGCATCTTCTTGTCGGAGACGAGATCGTGGCGGATGTCCTCCATCGCCTTGGCCTGTGCCTTCGTAAGCCCGAAGGGCAGGGCCTGTTTGAGCTTTTCAACGAGATGCCCGTCCCCTGCATTCACCCGTCCCGGCAGGCGGCGCATGCGGCTTCTCACCAGGGCAAGAGCCAGCTGGGAGGCCAGCAGCTCATCATATGCAAGACGCCGGCGTGGCGTCGATTTGGCGATAGCTTCTTCGGAAAGCTGCGCCGCATTGTCGGGCCGATGGAGCGCGAAAAGGGCTGTGCGGAAATCGGGCAGGCTGTTCCGGTCGAGCCATGTGGCATCCTGCCATTCGGGCAGATGCGGCACCTTCTCGATGGCGGCTCCCATATATTTGCCGACCATCCGCGATGAGAGACCTTCGGTCAGGCCATAGACAGCCTCGACGGCGGGCAGGTTCTCGATGCCCTTATCGTCCAGAATCCTGTCCGGGTGGACCATCTGGCGGCGACCTTCCCAGAGCTCGATCTTGCCCGACACAAAGCGCCGCTCGCCAACCGGCAGGAGCTTTTCCAGGCGGCCCTTGTTGCCGTTGAAGAAGATCAGCGTCACGTCCCCGGTCTCGTCTTCGACCAGGACGCGGTACGGCCCACGGCGACCCGGGAGGGGCGCTCGGTGGGCAGCCACGGTGACAGAGAGCGTGACCGGCTCGCCCACGGGCGCATCCGCGATGGCGCCCTTCATTTCGCGGGAAATGCCGCTGCTCGGCAGGTGAAAGAGCAGATCCATGACGCGCGCAGGCTTACCCGGCTCGCCGAGCAGGCGGTCCAGGAGCGGCGCGATCTTCGGCCCGACGCCGGGGAGGGTGGCGGCTGGGGCGAAGAGAGGGTCGAGAATCGAAGGACGCAAGGACATCAAACGGGTAGTAAGTCGGAGGGAGATGTTTATATAGCGGCCAAGGCGCCCGGAGGCGACGGTATCTTTCATCCCGATCGGAGCATTTTCATGAGCGGAACGACACGCAGCAGCGCCGACCTCGATGTCCGCCGCAAACAGATCCTCTACCGGTCCTGGCACCGGGGCATGCGGGAGATGGACCTGATCATGGGCCGCTTCGCCGATGCCGAGATCGGCGATCTCTCCGAAGAGGACTTGGCCGAGTTCGAGCGCCTGATCGAGGTCACGGACCGGGACCTCCTTGGCTGGATAACCGGCGAACTTGAGACCCCGTCCAACTACGACACGCCCCTGTTCCGCCGCCTGAAAGCCTTCCACACGCACGCCTCGCCGATCCATAGCTGAAACGCGGTGTCATCCCCGGCGGCCCGCAGGGCCGGGAAGGGGATCCACGGTCAAGCGCGGCGCTATGGATTCCCTTCCCTCGCTACGCTCGCCGGGAACGACACTGAGACCTTCTGCAACCGAACCGGGCCGGAAGGCCCGCGTTCTCTTTCAATTGACCTGACAAGCCGCCATGAAATCCGCACTCGCCCGCGCTCTCGATGCCCTGAAAAAAGGCCAAGGCCTGACGCTGTCCAGCGTGCCGGATGGTTTCGACGCGCTCGCCGTCGCCGATCTGGCGCGAGGGCTTTCGGGTCATGTGGAAGGCCCTGCCGTGCTGGTGCATGTGTCCCGCGACGGTCAGCGCCAGCAGAACTTCGCCAGCAGCCTCGCCTTCATCGCGCCTGAGATCGAAGTCCTGACCTTCCCGGCCTGGGATTGCCAGCCCTATGACCGCGTGTCGCCCAATGCGGCGATCACGGCGCAGCGCATGACCACGCTGGCACGGCTGGCGCGGTCGAAGACCTCTGAGGAAAAGCCGCGCATCCTCTCGACGACCGTGAACGCTCTGGTCCAGCGCGTTCCGCCAAGAGCCCGCATCGCGGCAGAGACGTTCTCGGCGGCGCCCGGCAACGTGGTTGACACGAACCTGCTCATCAACTGGCTCGAGACCAACGGCTTCCTGCGCACGGGCACGGTTCGCGACACGGGCGAATACGCGGTTCGCGGCGGCATCATCGATCTTTATCCGGCAGGCCTGCCCAACCCGGTGCGTCTCGACTTCTTCGGCGATGCGCTTGAATCGATCCGCTCTTTCGATCCTGAATCGCAGCGCACCGTCGGCACGCTTCGCTCCCTCGATCTCGTGCCCATGAGCGAGGTGCAGTTGACGACCGAGAGCATCAAGCGCTTCCGTCAGGCCTATATCGCAGCCTTCGGCGCGCCCACGCGCGACGACCGGCTTTATGAGGCGATCAGCGAGGGGCGGAGATATCCCGGCCTCGAACACTGGCTGCCGCTCTTTCACGATCATCTCGACACGCTGTTCGATTATCTGCCGGACGTTCCCGTCGTTTTCGACGCCCTGGCCGACGATGCGGCAGGCGAGCGTCTGTCGCAGGTGAAGGATTACTACGATGCCCGCCGCGAAGGCATGGGGCAGAACCAGCCCGGCGTCGCGCCGTACCGGCCATTGCCGCCGGACATGCTGTATTTCAAGCCGGATGAATGGGCCGAGCGCACGGCCAAACTGGCGCTTGCACGATTGAGGCCGTTCGCGGCTCCTGAATCGGGAGCACCGCGCATTTCGGTCGACTGCGGTGCGCGCCAGGGGCGCAACTTCATCGCGGAGCGCGCGGACGAGAGCGCGAACGTATTCGAAGCCGTGATCCGGCATATCCGCGAGCAGCAATCCAACGGTCGCCGCGTCGTTCTCGGCGCATGGACGGAAGGCTCGCGGGAGCGCCTGTGTCATGTGCTGCAGGATCACGATCTTCGCCAGACGAAGCCGATCGGGCGCTTCTCGGAAGCGATGGCCTATCCGCGCAACGAAGTTCCTGTCGGCATCTGGCCGCTCGAGCATGGCTTCGAGACGGCGGATCTCGCCGTCATCAGCGAGCAGGACATCCTTGGCGACCGCCTCGTGCGCCAGAAACGCAAGACCAAGCGTCCGCAGGATTTCCTGACCGAGGTCGCGGCGCTCACGCCGGGCGATCTCGTGGTGCATGTCGATCACGGCATCGGGCGCTTCGAGGGACTGAAGACCATCGAGGCAGCAGGAGCACCGCATGATTGCCTCGAGCTGCACTATGCCGGTGGCGACCGCCTGTTCCTGCCGGTGGAGAACATCGAGCTCCTGACCCGCTACGGCTCGGAAGAGACGGAAGTTCAGCTCGACAAGCTCGGTGGCGGCGCGTGGCAGGCGCGCAAGGCCCGAATGAAGCAGCGCATCCGCGAGATGGCGGGTGCTCTCATGAAGATCGCCGCCGCTCGCGTCCTCAAGGATGCGCCGCGCCTAATCCCGCCGGATGGCCTCTACGACGAATTCGCCGCTCGTTTTCCCTATGACGAAACCGAGGATCAGCTCAACGCCATCGAGGCGGTGCTGGACGATCTAGCATCCGGTCGCCCGATGGACCGCCTCGTCTGCGGCGACGTCGGCTTTGGCAAAACAGAAGTGGCATTGCGTGCCGCTTTCGTCACGGCCATGAGCGGCAAGCAGGTGGCGGTTGTCGTCCCGACGACGCTCCTGTCGCGCCAGCATTACAAGACCTTCTGCGATAGGTTCCGTGGTCTACCCCTCAACATCGCGCAGGCTTCCCGTTTCGTGCCTGCGGCGGAGATGAAGAAAGCCAAGGAAGGTTTGAAGGACGGTTCGGTCGATATCGTCATCGGCACTCACGCTCTTCTCGGCAAGTCGATTGCCTTCAAGGATCTCGGCCTGATCATCGTGGACGAGGAGCAGCACTTCGGCGTGACCCATAAGGAGCGTCTGAAAGAGCTTCGCGCCGAAGTTCACGTGCTGACGCTCTCGGCAACGCCGATCCCGCGTACCTTGCAGCTCGCTCTCACGGGCGTTCGCGAATTGTCGCTGATCACGACGCCCCCGGTGGACCGCCTTGCGGTCCGCACCTTCATCACGCCGTTCGATCCGCTGCTGATCCGCGAGGCGCTGCTGCGCGAACGCTACAGGGGCGGGCAGGCTTTCTATGTGGTGCCGCGCCTCGACGATCTCGGAGAGGTGAAAGCCTTCCTCGACAGGGAGGTGCCGGAAGCAAAAGTGGCGGTGGCCCATGGCCAGATGGCGGCGGGGCAGCTCGAGGATGTCATGACGGCTTTCTACGAAGGCAAGTATGACATTCTCCTCTCCACCACGATCGTGGAATCCGGCCTCGACATTCCAACAGCGAACACGCTCATCGTGCACCGAGCGGATATGTTCGGCCTGGCGCAGCTCTACCAGTTGCGCGGTCGCGTAGGCCGCTCGAAGACGCGCGCTTACGCGCTGTTCTCCGTTCCCGCCAACAAACCGCTGACGGTGCAGGCGGAGCGCCGCCTCAAGGTGCTCCAGGGGCTCGACACGCTGGGCGCAGGATTCCAGCTTGCCACGCACGATCTCGATATCCGCGGCGCGGGCAATCTGCTCGGCGACGAGCAGTCGGGCCACATCAAGGAAGTCGGCTACGAGCTTTATCAGCAGATGCTGGAGGAAGCCGTGGCGCAGCTCAAAGCCGGTATCGAGGAGCCGGCGGAGGATCAATGGTCGCCGACAATTGCGGTCGGCGCGCCTGTGATGATCCCCGAAAGCTACATTTCCGATCTGCAGTTGCGGCTCGGGCTGTATCGCCGTCTTTCGACCTTTGAGGCGGATGGTGAGATCGATGCATTCCGCGCCGAACTTGTCGACCGCTTCGGTCCGGTCCCGTCGGAGGTCGATCAGCTTCTCAAGATCATGGCGATCAAGGTGCTGTGCCGCCGCGCCAATGTGGAGAAGGTGGATGGCGGGCCGAAGGGCATCATCATCTCCTTCCGCGACAATTCCTTCGCGAATCCGCAGGGGCTTATTTCCTACGTCACGGAGCAGGCTTCCTTCGCGAAGGTGCGTCCCGACATGAAAATTGTTTTCGTGCGCGATGTCGAAACGCCGGACGAGCGCATCAAGGCCTCGACCACGATCCTGCGCAGCCTCGTGCGCATCGCGGAAAAGAAGGCCGCTTGATGTGAGCATCGAGGCCTGGGCTGTCGTTGAGAATGGCGAGGTCGTGGAAGCGCATTGCGCGGATCGGCTCGTCCCATGGTGGAGCTTTTCCAAAACCGTTCTCGCGTCGGCTGCCTTGGTACTCGTCGGCAAGGGCGCTCTTGGCCTCGACGAGCCGCTGAACGGCAAGCCTTATACGCTACGCCATCTTCTCCAGCATCGCTCCGGACTTCCCGATTACGGCTGGTTCAGTTTCTACCATGAGGCGGTTGCGCGTGGCGACGAGCCCTGGCACGTTTCACGTCTGCTCAAGGAAACCGATGCGCAGCAGCTGCGCTATGTGGCAGGAGAAGGTTGGGAATATTCCAATATCGGTTATCTCTTCGTTCGCCAGATTATCGAGGATCTGACGCAGCAGAGGCTTGATGTCGCCCTGCGCGGGCTGGTGTTCGATCCGCTCGATATCCAAAGTGCAAGGGCGGCATTGGAACCGCGCGATCTCGACGATGTCATGATGGGCCCGGCGCGGGAATATCATCCAGGTTGGGTGTATCACGGGCTGCTCGTCGGCAGCCTCACCGATGCTCTGCTCCTGCTGCATCGTCTTATGAGCGGCGCGTTGCTACCGCGTGAGATTTTGCTGGAGATGCTATCCGCGCATGTTCTTGGCGGGCCCATCGAGGGTCGTCCGTGGCAAGTGCCGGGCTATGGTCTGGGCGTGATGAAAGGCGTGACGACAGCAGGGCAGACCGTCGCAGGGCACACAGGCGGAGGTCCTGGAACCACGGTTGCGATCTATCGATCGCTTGATGTCAGGCAAACAGTTCGAAGCAGCGCGGTTTTCGCAGCGGGGGAGGATGCCTCTGTTACAGAGGCGAAGGCCTTTGAGCTTCTTTAAAGGCTGCTGCTTACATTTCAGCTGCTGCTACGGCCCGCGTCCGCAATTCATTCTGCAGCATGGTCGCCGCGCCGCTGATGCCGCCAGTGATGATGACGGGCGTGCTGGTGGCGGACAAACTTTTGCGGAGACGGGTCGCAAGTTCGAGGAAGCGCTTCCGCTCGGACCAATCGGCCTGATAAGGCATCTGCACCACGACGGCGGCGGGGCTTGGAATCAGCGCGAGCACGTCGTCGGCGGCCTCAAAAGGAGCCGTAACGCTGGCGTAACCCATACCGGCGAGTTCTGCCGATAGAGCGCTGTCAGGAGCGCGCTCGCCGCTATCAACGACGAGTACCTTCTGCATTCCATTCATGGCAACACCCTGGTTAGACGCGACAGCTTTGACGGGAAACACCCCGATAAACGTTCACGGCCGAGATTAGTTGCATCGGGGACATGAACGGAAGCTCAACAGTTGGTGTTGCAATGTTTCAGAAAAGGTCAGCCCGGGTTGCGCCACCATGTATCGATATTGACGCCGGTCAGAGGCATATGGCCCGGGTGCTTGAGCTTGCTGTCATAGGCAAGCCATTGCTCTCCCACGTAAAACAAGGGCACCACGTAAAATCCAGAAAGAAGCACACGGTCGAGGGCGCGGACGCTGGACACGAAATCTTCCCGGCTTTTCGCTTCCAGCAATGCATCGATCATCCGGTCGATTGCGGGAGAGGCTGCACCGGAATGATTGAGGGAGCCGCCTCTCTGGGCCGCGGACAATCCCCAGCGATTGCGCTGCTCGTTGCCGGGTGAGGCCGACGCCGGCCACACCCATTGCACCATGTCGAACTCGAATCGGGACAGGCGGCGCCAGTACTGCACGTTGTCCACCTGACGAACGCTGGCCTTGATCCCGACCCGCTGGAGCGATTGCGCGAAGTTGAGCGCGAGACGTTCCTGCACACTCGAATTGACCAGCATTTCAAAGACGAACGCTTCGTCCGTGCCCTTCCGGCGCAGTACATTATCTTTCAGGGCCCAGCCGGCCTCGTCCAGAAGCTTCAGGGCTTGGCGCGCCATGGCGCGGTCCCTGCCGGACCCGTCGGAGGCGGGCGGGGTCCAGCGGCCTTCCAGGATATCGGCCCGCACCGCGTTCGGGAACGGGGCGAGCAGGGCGCGCTCCCGCTCGTTGGCGGGCCGTCCCATGGAGGACAGCTCCGAATCGGCGAAGTAGCTGTCCGCCCGCTTCAGCAGGCCATAATAGAGATTCCGGTTCAGCCAGTCGAAATCGAAGAGGTAACCCAAGGCCTCACGGACCTTCGGGTCCTTGAAGATCGGACGGCGTGTGTTGAACACGAAGCCGTTCATCCCCTTCGGGACCTGGATTCGTACCTGCTCCCGCAGGACACGCCCGCTATGGATGCCGGGAAAGTCATAGCCGGTGGCCCAGCGACCCGGCTCGCCTTCGAGTCGGTAGTCGTAAAGGCCGGCCCGAAACGCTTCGAAGAGGGTGCTGGCGTCCCGGTAGAAATCGTAGCGGATCTCCTCGAAGTTATAGAGTCCCCGCAGCAGGGGCAGATCATCCGCCCAGAAGTCCTTGCGCCGCTTCAGGGTTACACGCTCGCCCGGGCGAACTTCGGTGATCTCGTAGGGGCCTGAGCCGACAGGTGGGGTGAGGGTGGTGCGGTCGAAGGCGTCGGCATCTGTGGCATGGGCCGCGAAGATCGGCATCATGGCGATGATCAGCGGCAACTCACGGTCATTGGCACCCGATAGATCGAACCGGATACGGTGCGGATCGACGATCTCGACGGACTTCACCTGCCCGAAGCTGGAGCGGTGGAAAGGTTTTCCGCTCTTCTTCAGGACCTCGAAGGTAAACCGGACGTCCTCGGCCGTCAGGGGATGGCCGTCCGAGAAGCGGGCTCTCGGGTCCAGGTTGAAGGTGACGGATGATCGGTCCTCCGGCATCTCGACAGAGCGCGCGACAAGGCCGTAGACCGTGAACGGCTCGTCCGCCGAGCGCATCATGAGGCTCTGGAGGACATAGCGGGGCACCACATCCGGCGCGACGCCGATCACGATTAAGGGATTGAGGCTGTCGAAATTGCCTTCGAGGGCAAGCGTGATTCGTCCGCCCTTTATGGCATTCGGATCCGCATAGGGTAGGTGCTCGAAGCCAGGCGAGAGGGCGGGCTCGCCGTGCATGGCGATACCATGACGCACTGCCTCTCCGGCCTTTGGGGCGACAAAGGGCATGAGAACTGCCAGGAAGCAGGCCGTGAGCAGCGGTAAAAGCCTTATGATCCTTCGCGTCATGGTGCCTTCGCCAAGGGATACCGGGCTCCCGGGCAATATTGTACAGAAAGTTGTTCCGAGTGACTGGAAACCTAGCACATGAAAGGTTAAAGGAGCGCCACACGTCATGTCTTCGCCGCAATCGGCAAAGATTCACCGTCCCATTGCAGGTTTAAGAACACCGAATTCAAACGGCCCACTTAAAAGCCGACCTTTCGACTGAAGAGGATCTAACGACATGTCATTCGCGACACGCATCGCGAGCCTGGGGGGTACCCGTGGCCTGGCAACCGCCCTGGCCCTTCTGGTGAGCGTACCCGCTATTGCTCAAACCGCTCCGGCGCAGCCGCGCCCGGCCGCGCCCGCGGCTGGCCAGCCTGCCCGTCCTGCTGCTCCTGCTGCCGGCCAGCCTGCTCAGCAGCCTGCCGGTCCCACGGTCGTTCAGGTGAAGGCAGAGCCTTCGCAGCCGGAATGGACCAAGGTCTGCGGCACCGACCAGAACACCAAGACCGAGATCTGCTACACCACCCGTGACTTCGTGTCCGACCAGGGCCAGCCGGTTCTCGCGCTCGCCGTCTACGACATCAAGGGCCAGCAGCCCCAGAAGGTCGTCCGCTTCGTGATGCCGCTCGGCCTGCTTCTGCAGCCCGGACTGCGCTTCACGGTGGACCAGGGCCAGGCTGTCGCCGGCCGCTACGTCATGTGCCTGCCCAACGGCTGCTTCGCCGAGGCTCAGGTGAAGGACGACTTCATCGCCTCCCTCAAGAAGGGCGCGAACCTGAACGTCAGCGTTCAGAACCAGGCTGGACGCGAGATCACCTTCGCCGTTCCGGCTGCCGGCTTCGCCAAGTCCTTCGACGGTGCTCCGATCGACCCGAAGGTGCTTGAAGAGCAGCAGCGCAAGCTGCAGGAAGAGCTGCAGAAGAAGAGCGAAGAGATGCGTCAGAAGATGCTCCAGAGCCAGGGTGGCGCTGCCGCTCCGGCCGCCGGTGCCCCTGCCGCTCAGGCAGCTCCCAAGCCGTAAACTTCGGATCGCAAGACAAACGAAAACGCCGGGCCAAAAGCCCGGCGTTTTTCGTTTCTAACTTCGCTTAGTTCGCGAGGATCGGCTTGGCCTTGTAGGCCCCATTCTTGTCCCGCGTGAACATTTCCTCGATCATCGGGTTGCGCAGGGGCTCTTCCGAATGATCCGGCATCAAGTTCTGCTCGGACACATAGGCAATATATTCGGTTTCCCCGTTCTCGGCGAAGAGATGGTAGAAGGGTTGGTCCTTATGGGGCCGCACCTCTTCAGGGATCGACATCAGCCATTCTTCGGTGTTGTCGAATTCGGGGTCGACGTCGAAAATAAGTCCTCTGAAATCGAACAGGCGATGCCTGACCACCTGGCCGATGGCGAATTTGGCTGAACTCGCTTTCATGGGCATGGGTCTTAACTCCTTGATCTTGCATATAGACATGCAAGCGGGAATCTCCAAATCCGTCCTTTCTCACAATCAGGAGAGCAGAGCCGGGTTTCCTTGAATAGTCCCTTTGAATCTGGAGGCAAGAAATGGGCCAATCCTAAGGGTCTCCAGCCCTCGCGAGCTTTGCGTTTCAGGACTGGCGGCCTCCCGAAAGATGGGATTGCTGCAAGGTTGGAACCTTGCCAGAAGAGGTGATCATCCGACCGTCCCTTCCTTGCGTTGCCTAAGGAGCCCGCGATGTCCGAGCTGATCGGGCTTTTCAACCTGCTCGCGCCGTTTTTCGGCCT
The DNA here is from genome assembly GCA_041913065.1 of Microvirga sp. Taxonomy (GTDB): domain Bacteria; phylum Pseudomonadota; class Alphaproteobacteria; order Rhizobiales; family Beijerinckiaceae; genus Microvirga. The sequence goes on from JAYSGD010000004.1 coordinate 218,649, forward strand.
GATCGCGCTCGGCTTTTTCTGCGGCAAGGTGGTGAAGCAGCCCGAGGGCGGGCTCGCCTGGATGCAGTTCTTCCTGATCTATGTGGCGCTGCCCTGCCTGTTCTTCCGGCTCATCGCCGACAAGCCGCTGGACGAGTTGGCCAACTGGTCCTTCATCGCGGCCACTACCTTCTCGACCGCCTGCGTGTTTGTGTTGTCATTCGCAGCAGGCTGGCGTCACACTCGTCAGTTGCCGCAATCCGTGATGCAGGGCGTGGCCGGCTCCTATTCCAATGTGGGATATATGGGCCCGCCGCTGATCCTCGCCGCTATTGGCACGGCAGCGAGCGCGCCGGTCGTGCTGATTTTCGTCTTCGACAATCTGTTCCTGTTCTGCATCGTGCCGCTGCTCATGTCGCTGGCCGGTGTCGAGAAATTGAATTTCGCGGTTACGGTCCGGAAGATCATCTGGCGCGTCGTCACCCATCCGTTCAACATCGCCACCGCTGTCGGCATGACGGCAAGTTATCTGCACCTCGAAGTACCGGGGCCGATCAATCAGATCGTCACATGGCTTTCGGGGGCCGCAGCCCCCTGTGCGCTGTTCCTGCTCGGGGTCACCGTAGCGCTTCGGCCGATACAACGAATCCCGGGCGAGGTGCCGGCGCTTGTGCTGATCAAGCTGGTCCTGCACCCGCTTCTCGTGTGGGTCGTGCTCTCCGCCGTCGGAGATTTCGGGCGGGACTGGACTTATGCCGCAGTCATCATGGCGGCGTTGCCGCCGGCCCTGAACATCTTCGTCATCTCGACCCAGTACAACGTCGGCGTCGAACGCGCCTCGGCCTGCGTTCTCATCGGAACGCTGATCTCCATGGTGACGCTGACGGCGTTTCTCTTTCTCACCACCAAGACCGGCATCCTGCCTTACGATCTGTTTCCTTAAGCATCCTGCATCAAGCGGGGTGCGCCGACGCGGGGAAGCACGCCCTCGCGCATGACGATCCTGCGCAAAGGGCCGATATGGCTGAGTGCCAGCAGCCCTGCGCCACGCAGGAAGTCGGACGGGATCATGCCGGTGAGGAGCGTGCGGTTCAAGCCGTCGACGGCGGCTGTCCGAAGCCGCACATCGAGGTCGCGGCTGCGCTGATAGAACCGCAATGTCTCTGGGGAGCCGGGCTCCTCGCCCTCCTCAAAAGCGTCCAGAACCGCATCCCTCAACGAGGCCACATCCCTGAAGCCTAGGTTCAGACCCTGGGCACCGATGGGGGGGAAGACATGGGCGGCTTCGCCGACGAGGGCAAGGCGTGGAATACCATAGCGGGAGACGGACAGGCCGCTCATCGGCACGAGCCCGCGCGGACCGTCGATACGCATGCTTCCAAGGAGAGAATGCGCCTGCCGCTCGATCTCGGCAGCAAGCGCCGCATCGTCGAGCTTCGAAAGCCGCTCGGCCTGCTTCTGGCTCGTTACCCAGACAAGGCTTGAGCGCCTGCCGGGCAGGGGAACGAGGGTAAAAGGCCCGAAACGGGTATGGAACTCGGTCGAGGTTTCGCGGTGGTCGCGGTCGTGGGCCAGAATCGTAGTGACCGCCGACTGGGGATAGGACCATGTCTGAGTTTCGATTCCGGCGATCTGCCTAAGCTTCGAATTGCGCCCATCGGCAGCGACCACGAGGCTGGCATGGATTTCCGTTCCATCGGCCAGCGTGATCGAGGCGTGTTCAGGGCCCGCATGGAAGGCTGTCGCGAAATGCGGCACCAGGGTCAGGTCGTCATAGGCCTTCGCGGCCTCGGCCATCTTTTCTACGAGGGTTGCGTTCTCGATGTTCCAGCCGAAAGCATCGAGGCCTATCTCGCCGGCAACGAACGAGGCCGGAGGCGGGCGGAACAGGCTGCCCGTATCGTCGATGATGCGCATGATCTGGAGCGGGGCCGCCTCCGGCATAAGCGAATGCCAGACGCCCAGCGCCTCCAGGAACCGGACCGAACCGTTGAGCAGCGCCACCGTGCGCCCGTCGCGCCGGGCATCCAGGCCACCGATGAGAACGGTCTTGAAACCGTCCCGCGCGAAGGCGATGGCTGCGCTCAAGCCGGCCGCTCCAGCACCCACGACGGCAATGTTATAGGCTGTCTCGGTCACACTTTTCTCCCGCCATCTGCCTGTGGACGGCTTGCCGACTCACCATAAACCATGGATTCGCCATTGCCGATCCATGTGCCGCATCCCTATGATCTGGATCAATGGTTCCTTCGAAACCCGCTTCAACCTTTAAGTCAGAGACGCTTGCGTGAAGGCAGACGCATCCCAATCCCGAACGCCCCTCGTCGAGCTTAAAGGCATCAGCAAGCGTTACGGCGAACTCCTGGCCAATGACGGCATCGACTTGGCCATCGATCCGGGCGAAATCCATGCGCTTCTCGGTGAGAACGGCGCCGGCAAATCCACCCTGGTGAAGATCCTGTATGGCGTCATCGAGCCGAGCGCCGGAGAAATTCGCTGGGAAGGCAGGCCCGTCACCATCGCTTCGCCGGTCGAGGCGAGGGCGCTGGGGCTCGGGATGGTATTCCAGCATTTCTCGCTCTTCGACGAGATGACTGTAGCCGAGAACATCGCGGTCGCGCTCTCCAACGAGTGGAGCCTCGCCACCGTCCGCAACAAGCTCGGTGAGATCAGCCAAACTTATGGCCTCGCCCTCGACGCCGACCGGGCCGTGTGGACCCTCTCGGCGGGCGAGCGCCAGCGCATCGAGATCGTGCGCTGCCTTCTGCAGAATCCTCGCCTTCTCATTCTCGACGAGCCCACGTCCGTTCTTACGCCGCAGGAGGCGGAGCATCTGTTCGTAACGCTCGACAAGCTCTCCGCCGATGGCTGCTCGATCCTCTACATTTCCCACAAGCTCGAGGAAGTGCGCCGCCTCTGCCGCAGCGCGACGATCCTGAGGGCAGGGCGCGTCGTGGCGAGCATCGACCCGCGTGCCAGCAGCGCGCGCGAGATCGCGGCGCTCATGGTCGGCAACGAGGTTGGCGAGATCCGCACCGATGCGCCTCATAAGCCGCAGGGGCCGGTTCTGACGGTTCAGCAATTGTCCATGCCTCCGGCTGGATTGCACGGGCAGGCTTTGAAGGACATCAACCTCGTGGCACGAGCCGGCGAGGTCGTCGGCATCGCAGGCGTGGCAGGCAATGGCCAGAGCGAGCTGTTCGCCGCCCTTTCAGGCGAGCGCCTCGCCGACCGGAACGACGCCATCACAATTGCGGGCCGCGCCTGCGGCACCACCGGCATCGACGGGCGGCGCAAGCTCGCCGCAGCCTTCGTTCCCGAGGAACGGCTGGGACACGCGGCGGCGCCCACGCATAGGCTCAGCGAGAACACCCTGATCTCGCACGCGGCGACGGAAGTCAGCAGCACCGGTTTCATTCTGCTCAATGCCGCGAAGCGCCTCGCCAGCACCATCATCAAGGCGTTCGACGTGCGCACGCCCGAAGGCGATCCGCAGGCTCGCAAGCTTTCAGGTGGCAACCTGCAGAAATTCGTCATCGGCCGCGAGATCATCCGCAAGCCGAAACTGCTGATCGTCGACCAGCCGACTTGGGGCGTCGATGCTGGCGCTGCGCGCCTGATACGGCAGTCGCTCGTCGATCTCGCCCGCGAGGGCAGCGCGGTCGTGGTCGTGAGTCAGGATCTCGATGAATTGTTTGAAGTCGCGGACCAGATGGCGGTGATCCACCAGGGCGCGTTGAGCCCGTTGAAGCCCATCGGCGAATGGACCAAGGAGGCGGTCGGCCTTGAAATGCTAGGCGTGGCTCGAACCAACGGGGACGCTCATGCGGTTTGAGTTGACGCCCCGGACCACCGTGTCTCCGGTGATGCGGGCGCTTGCCCCCGTCGCCGCCTTCATCACGGCTTTTCTCATCGCAGGTTTCGTGATCTGGCTCATGGGCCGCTCGCCCATCGCGGCATTCGACGTCTATGTGCTGCAACCCCTCAGCGATCCGTGGTCGCTGCAGGAACTGATCGTAAAAGCGACGCCGCTCGCGCTCATCGCCATCGGCCTGTCCTACTGCTTTCGCGCCAATCTCTGGAACATCGGCGCGGAGGGGCAATACGTCATCGGCGCGGTTCTCGGCAGCTGGCTTGCCCTGAAAACCCACGGCACCGAGGCGGGATTCTGGGTGCTGCCGCTCATGCTGCTTCTCGGCATCATCGGCGGGGCTCTTTACGGCCTGATCCCGGCCTTCCTGAAGACCCGCTTCGGAGTCAATGAAATCCTCACCAGCCTGATGCTGGTCTATGTGGCGCAGCTGACGCTCGACTATCTCGTGCGCGGCCCATGGCGTGATCCGAAGGGATTCAACTTCCCGCAATCGGTGACCTTCGATCCGTCCGCGACGCTTCCGCCCGTCATCGAAGCAAGCCGGGTGCATCTCGGGGCGGTCTTCGCCTTCATTGCCGTCATCATCACGGCGGTGATCCTGGGACGGACCTTGTTCGGCTACCGTCTCAAGCTGACCGGTGATGCGCCCCGCGCCGCACGGTTCGCAGGCTTCAGTTCGAAGGCGACGACCATGGCGGTCTTTGCCATTTCGGGCGGTCTCGCTGGCCTTGCCGGCATTACCGAGGTTTCGGGCCAGATCGGCCAGCTCCAGCCCTCGATCTCGCCGGGCTACGGCTTCACGGCCATCACGGTCGCGTTCCTGGGAAGGCTGAACCCGATCGGCATTCTCATCGCGGCGCTCGTCGTGGCGCTGACCTTCATCGGCGGCGAGAGCGCGCAGATCATGCTGAAGCTGCCGCTCGACCTCACTCAGGCCTTCCAGGGCATCCTGCTTCTCTGCGTGCTCGCAGCGGACGCGCTGGTGAGCTACCGCATTCGCCTCATTGCACGGGGAGGGGCCAAGTGACCATTTTCGAGGCCATTCTCCTGACCATCGTCACCGCATCGACCCCGCTGTTGATCGCCGCCCTCGGCGAACTCGTCGCAGAACGCTCGGGCGTCCTGAACCTCGGCGTCGAAGGCATGATGGCAATGGGGGCAGCGTGCAGCTTCGCCGCCGCCGTCACGTTCGACTCGACGTTGCTCGGGGTTGGGATGGGGATGCTGGCGGGTGCCCTCATGGCAGCCCTGTTCGCCCTCGTCGTTCTGGGCTTTGCCGCGAACCAGGTCGGGTCAGGTCTGGCGCTGACCATTTTCGGCCTCGGCCTGTCCGGCCTGATCGGCGCTCCCTTCGTCGGCGCACGCCGCGATCCGGTGGCGCCGGTGGATGTTCCGCTCCTCAGCGATATTCCCATCATTGGCCGCCTGTTTTTTGAGCAGGATCTCTTCGTCTACGCATCTTTCGCCCTGACGATCCTGGTCGCGATCTATCTCACTCGGACCCGCTCAGGCCTGACCCTCCGCTCCATTGGCGAGAACCACACCTCGGCCAATGCTCTCGGCTTGCCGGTCTGGCGCGTCCGCTTCTGGGCCATCATCTTCGGCGGCGCCTGCGCGGGCTTGGCAGGAGCTTATCTCGCCCTCGTCTACACCCGCTTCTGGTCTCCCGGCATGACGGCCGGAAGGGGCTGGATCGCCCTCGCGCTCGTGGTTTTCGCGGCCTGGCGGCCCGGCTGGCTGCTCGTTGGCGCCTATATCTTCGGGGCGGCGACCGTGCTCCAGCTTCATGCCCAGGCGGCGCAGTTCGGCGTGCCTTCGCAGCTGCTCTCGGCGGTGCCGTATCTCGCCACGATCATCGCCCTGCTGCTGCTTTCGCTGCGGCATGGCAGGGCCATCGGAGCGCCAGGGTCGCTTGGCACGCCGTTCGTGCCTGACCGGTAGGCAAAGTGGTGTTAATCTGATCAAATTGCAGGCAGAGGAATTCTTGCCAGAAGCCTTCAGACCTGCGACGGAATGGTTGAATTCTAAACTCGAGGGAACGAGCATGTTTTCAGGGAAAGTCTTTGGAGCCGTCGCGGGGGCCGCGGTTCTGGCTCTGTCGGCAACCGGCGCATTCGCGCAGGCGAAGGACAAGATCAAGGTCGGCTTCATCTATGTGGGCCCGGTGGGCGACCACGGCTGGAGCTATCAGCATGACCAGGGCCGTCAGGCCATCGAGAAGGCCTTTCCGGGCAAGGTGACCACCACCTTCGTGGAAAGCGTGCCCGAGGCCGATTCCGAGCGCGCCATCGAGCAGTTGGCCCGCACCGGCCATGACCTGATCTTCACGACCTCGTTCGGCTTCATGGAGCCGACCCTGAAGGTCGCGAAGAAGTACCCGAACATCAAGTTCGAGCATGCCACCGGCTTTAAGCGCGCCCCGAACCTCTCGACCTACGCCGCGAAGTTCCACGAGGGCCGCTACATCATCGGCCAGATCGCCGGCAAGATGACCAAGTCGAACACCATCGGCTATGTAGGCGCCTTCCCGATCCCGGAAGTGGTCGCCGGCATCAACGCCTTCTATCTTGGCGCGAAGTCCGTGAACCCGGACGTCAAGATCAAGATCGTGTTCGCCAACACCTGGTATGACCCTGCGAAGGAAGGCGATGCCGCCAAGGCTCTGCTCGACCAGGGCGTGGACATGCTGGCCCAGCACACGGACAGCCCGGCTCCGATTCAGGCAGCTGAAGCCCGCGGCAAGTTCGGCTTCGGCCAGGCTTCCGACATGGAGCGCTTCGCTCCCAAGGCTCAGCTGACCGCCATCGTCGACAACTGGAACGACTACTACGTCGCCCGCGCCAAAGCCGTTCTCGACGGCACCTGGAAGTCGGAAGACACCTGGGGGGGCATCAACTCCCACATGGTCGTCATGTCTCCCTACAAGAACATGCCCGACGACGTGAAGAAGCTTGCCCAGGAGACCGAAGCCGCCATCAAGGCAGGCACGCTCAACCCCTTCAAGTGCCCGGTCATCGGCCAGGACGGCAAGGAGATCGAGTGCAAAGGCAATGGGGCACTCTCCGATGAGCAGGTGCTCGGCATGAACTTCTACGTGAAGGGCATCGAGGACAAGATTCCGCAATAAAGCGGTTTCTTCGATCGAACATCAGGGCAGCCGAGCGATCGGCTGCCTTTTTCGTATGGGTGGCTATATTCCACAACAGGCACAGAAAGGCAGCGCGATGGCGGAGCAGAAGATCAGGCCAGGAGACGATGACATACTCATCGTAGTCGATGTTCAATACGATTTCCTGCCCGGCGGAGCGCTTGCGGTGCCCGACGGAGATGCGGTGATCGCGCCTATCAACCGACTGACCAAGGCCTTCCGTCATGTGGTGCTGACGCAGGACTGGCACCCTGAAAGCCATGCGTCCTTTGCCTCCAGCCATACCGACAAGCAGCCATTCGACACGACCGAGCTGCACTATGGCACGCAGGTGCTGTGGCCGGATCACTGCATCCAGGGAACGCCGGGCGCGGAGATATCACGCGACCTTAAAATCCCGCATGCGCAGATGGTCATCCGCAAAGGGTACAATGCGCGGATCGACAGCTATTCGGGCTTCAAGGAGGCCGACCGCAGAACCTCGACAGGTCTGGCAGGGTATCTGAAGGAGCGCGGCTTTCGCCGGGTGTTCTGCGCCGGCTTGGCGCTCGACTTCTGCGTTGCCTGGACGGCCATGGATGCGGCCGAGGCCGGGTTCGAGACCTATCTGATCGAGGACGCCTCGCGAGCGATCGATGCGGGCGGGTCGCTCGCCAAGGCGAAGGCGGATTTGAGAGCGGCCGGCGTGCGGCTCATCAGCAGCGGGCAGATCGAGGTGTAGAAGGCAATTGCACTGGGTGCTGTCATGGCCGGGATTGTCCCGGCCATCCCGATCCGAAGATCGCCGCGTTTCATTCCATCGGGATCACCGGCACAAGGCCGGTGATGACGTCGAGAATTGAAGGCTTAAGTCTTTAAACCACCGTCCCGTGAAGGTCGTACTCGTCCGAGCTTTCGATCTTCACGTTCACGATCTCGCCGGGCTTCAAAGGCGTCTTCGAAGCGACATAGACCACGCCGTCGATCTCCGGCGCGTCGTACTTGGTGCGGCCCGTAGAAACCGTCGCGCCCTGTTCGTCGACAATGACGGGCAGGGTCTTGCCGACGCGGCCCTTCAGAAGCTCGGCGCTGACTTCCTGCTGGGTCTGCATGAAGCGGTGCCAGCGCTCCTCCTTCACTTCGTCCGGCACCGCGCCGGGAATGTCGTTGGCGGGCGCGCCCTGGACGGGCTCGTACTGGAAGCAGCCGGCGCGGTCGATCTTGGCGTCCCGGAGCCACTGCAACAGAAGGTCCACGTCCTGCTCGGTCTCACCGGGGAAGCCGACGATGAACGTGGAGCGGATAGCGAGATCCGGGCAGATTTCACGCCATTTCCGGATGCGCTCCAGGGTCTTCTCCTGGTTGCCGGGGCGGCGCATGAGCTTGAGCACGCTCGGCGAGGCATGCTGGAAGGGAATGTCGAGATAGGGAAGGATCTTGCCCTCCGCCATGAGCGGAATGACCTCGTTCACGTGCGGGTAGGGGTAAACGTAGTGCATGCGCACCCACATGCCGAGTTCGCCCAGCTCCTTGGCGAGTTCATAGAACCGGGTGCGGACCTCCCGGTCCTTCCACATGCTCGGCTGGTACTTGATGTCGAGGCCGTAGGCGCTGGTGTCCTGGGAGATGACCAGGACTTCCTTGACGCCGGCCCGGGCCAGCTTCTCGGCTTCGCGCAGGACATCCCCGATGGGACGGCTGACGAGGTCGCCGCGCAGCTTGGGGATGATGCAGAAGGTGCAGCGGTTGTTGCAGCCCTCGGAAATCTTTAAGTAAGCGTAGTGGCGCGGCGTCAGCTTCACGCCCTGGGGCGGGACGAGATCGATAAACGGGTCATGGGCCGGCGGAACGGCTTTGTGAACGGCCGAGACGACAGATTCATAGGCCTGGGGGCCCGTGATCGCCAGGACGTTCGGGAACTGGTCGCGGATCTGCTCGGGCTCGGCGCCCATGCAGCCGGTGACGATGACCTTGCCGTTCTCGGCCATGGCCTCGCCGATGGCCTCGAGGGATTCGGCCTTGGCGCTGTCGAGGAAGCCGCAGGTGTTGACGATGACCACGTCGGCCCCGTCATGCTCCTTGGTCAGCTGGTAACCTTGGGCGCGAAGCTGGGTGATGATGCGCTCGGAATCGACCAGGGCCTTGGGGCAGCCCAGGGATACGAACGAGACTTTGGGCGCGGGAGCATTCATCCGCCAAATCCAATCTAGAAACTATCCTGACATCCGGATGGCGCCCGGAACTGGCGCCGCATCGCCGAAAAAAGCATGGCAAGAACTGCCCTCTGGTCGATGCCGCGCCTCGCGCTGGCGCTCCTGAGGGGGAGCGCGCGACTGAAACGCGGGAAACGCTTACAACACCTTGTGTTCCTTTACAACACTGGCGTTTTTGCGTGGATTCGGCAGTCTGGCCCAGCCGCGAAAGCCAAGCTTTTCGAGCCGGCTTGCCCTATATTCATGCTGCCCAGCTTTTTCGGACGAGGTGTCAGATGCAGGTCGCGATCTTCAGCACCAAGCCATATGACCGGCAATTCCTCGATGCCGCGAATGAGGCGGCGGGGCACAAGCTCAACTATTTCGAAGCGCGCCTTTCGCCGGAGACCTGCAATCTTGCGGCTGGCTCCGCTGCCGTCTGTGCCTTCGTCAATGACGTGGTGGACGCACAAGTACTGAAGCTCCTGGCGTCGTTCGGCGTCAAACTTGTTGCCCTTCGCTCGGCCGGGTTCAACAATGTCGACTTGGAAATGGCCAGACAACTCGGGATCACGGTTGCCAGAGTTCCGGCCTATTCGCCCCATGCGGTCGCCGAGCACACGTTGGCGCTGATCCTCACTCTCAATCGCAAAACGCATAGAGCCTATAACCGAGTACGCGAGGGCAACTTCTCGCTTGAAGGGCTTCTCGGGTTTGATCTCGTGGGCAAGACCGCCGGAGTAGTCGGCACCGGCAAGATCGGCGAAGTCGTGTGCAGGATACTGCTGGGATTCGGATGCCGGGTGATCGCCAGCGATATTCAAGAAAGCCCCGTCTGCATCGAGATGGGTGTGACGTATGTTCCGATGCAGGAGCTGCTAGCAACCTCCGACATCGTGACGCTTCATTGCCCGCTGACGCCGGCGACTCGCCATCTCATCGATGACAAGGCTTTGTCGCTTATGAAAAAGGGCATGATGCTGATCAACACCAGCCGCGGTGCGATGATCGACACGAAGGCCGTGCTGCGCGGGCTCAAGAGCGGTGTCATCGGATCGCTCGGGCTCGATGTGTACGAGGAGGAGGCGGATCTTTTCTTCGAGGATCTTTCCGGCCGCTTCATCGACGATGACGTTTTCGCGCGCCTCCTGACCTTCCCGAATGTCCTGATCACCGGCCACCAGGCTTTCTTCACGAAGGAGGCGCTGACCAAGATCGCCGAAACGACCATTGCCAATATCTCGTCCTTCGAGCGGACCGGCCTCGCCGATCATGAGATTTCGGTCGAAAGGATCGCGCGAAGCGATGTTTCCGCATCCGGGAGCAAGTGATGCGCGCTAGGTCATGATGGAAGAAGGAGCGGCCGAATGCTCTAAGACTATCCGGCTTCTTGCTTCGCATTGTCAGCTGCGGTTCCGTCAACAGGGAGAATTTCGTGCCCTCCATCGAGACATACCTGCCGAAGACGCGGATTGCCTATCTGTCGATGGAAATCGCCATCCGATCCGAAATGCATACCTATTCCGGCGGGCTTGGCGTTCTGGCTGGCGACACCGTGCGCTCGGCGGCGGATCTGGCGCTGCCCATGGTCTTCGTTACTCTGGCGAGCCGCCAGGGTTATCTTCGCCAGGAAATCGGCAGGGATGGAGGCCAGGTAGATCACTCCGATCCGTGGGATGTTGCGGAATGGGCAACGCCCCTATCGCCCATTCAAGCCGCAACGATAGAGAGCCGACAGGTCTGGGTGCGTCCGTGGCTCTATGAGCTCGCATCCTCGCATGGCAACAAGGTGCCAGTCCTGCTTCTCGATACGAATGTGGAGCAGAACGATCCGCAGGATCGCACCATCACCGACTGGCTTTATGGCGGCGATAATGAGTACCGCCTCAAGCAGGAAATTATACTCGGTATCGGGGCCGAACGCGTTCTCTTGGCGCTCGGCTTCCGGATCGAGACCTACCACCTGAACGAGGGGCACGCCGCGCTCCTGCCGCTCGCGCTCTTGCGCAAACATGCGCACCCGGCGAAGTCCGCTTCCGCGATACTGCCTTACGATGTGGAGGCGGTGAGGAAGCAATGCGTTTTCACCACTCACACGCCGGTCGAGGCCGGACATGACCGCTTCGCTTATGGCGACGTCACGCGCGTTCTGGGCGACTTCATGCCGCTCGCTCACTTGAAGGCGCTCGGCGGGCACGAGCATCTTAATATGACGACGCTGGCGCTGAGCCTCAGCGGCTATGTGAACGGCGTATCCCTTCGCCATGCGGAGGTGACGCGGCATATGTTTCCGGGACACCGCATCCATGGGATCACCAACGGCGTGCACCTCGGGCAATGGACCCATCCGCTTTTCGCTCGATTGTTCAAGGAGATCGCGTCGGATTGGGAGGACAGGCCGGAAGTCCTGTCCGATATCGATCAGATCGGCGATGAAGAGATCTGGGGCGCTCACGAAAGCGCCAAACTTGAACTGACCGATCTTGTATACGAGAAGACAGACACAAAACTCGACCCGCATTTGCCAATCGTCAGCTTTGCGCGGCGGATGACGAGCTACAAGCGTCCGAGCCTGATCTTCAGCGACTGGGCGCGTCTTCTCGACATTCACCACCGCTTCCCGTTTCAGATCGTGTTCTCAGGCAAAGCCCATCCGCGCGATGAAGGCGGCAAGGCCATGATCCGCGAGATCACGCGCCAGGCGCGCCATGCCCGCATTCCGGTCGCGTTCGTACCGGACTACCAGATGGAGATTGCCCGCACGCTCGTCACCGGCAGCGATGTATGGCTGAACAATCCCATTCCGCCGCTGGAAGCCTCCGGCACAAGCGGCATGAAGGCCGCCATCAACGGGGTTCTAAACCTGAGCACCCTCGACGGCTGGTGGCTGGAAGGCTGCGAGGAGGCCGTGACGGGCTGGGGCATCGGCCAGCACGACAATCCTGAGGACGACGCGCAGGCTCTGTACGAGAAGCTCGAAGGCATCGTGCTGCCGCTCTACACCCATGACCGGTCCCGTTGGGTCTGGATGATGAAGCAGGCCATCGGTCAGATCGGCCCGGTCTTCAACACGCGTCGGATGATGCAGGCCTATGCCCGGGAGGCTTATGGCCTGCGCCTGCCGGTTTGATCACGGTCAAGCATTTGCCACTCGGACGGCGTTATACTCAGCTCCAAAGGGAGGTCGCCATGCTGGGTTGGATCGTTAGGATCTTAATGATTGGCGCTGGTGTCATCACGAGTATTTTCCTCGCCAAGGATGCCCCTTTGTACGGCGTCGTACAGACGCTCATGGCCATCGGACTTCTTACGCTGATCGTCGCCATCGCCGCGTTCTGGCCGGATCGGTGGGTGCCGAAATTCGACCGGCGGCACAAGCGCGACTAGAGCATTTTTCGGTGAAGTGGCCCCGGTTCACCGTGAAAAAATGCGGCAAGCAAAAGTGAGAGCTGATTCCATGCCAATGGAAACGGCATAAGGCTCCGGTTAATCGAGATACGCGAATCCGCCTTCGGCAAGGCCACGCTTCCAGTGGTTCAGGACATGGATGCGGTCGCGGTCCAGCCCGGGCTTCGTTTTCATGTAATTGCGGATCGAGCGCGCGCACACGCTCTCGGCACCTGCCCATACAAGAACCCTTCTGTCGGAGGGCCATGCGGTAGCCTTGACGGCATCCTGCAGGGTCTCGGCCCTGTCCGTGCCGCACAGCCAGCGGACATTTACGCCCGAAGGCTTGCTGAACACCTGAATCTCGGATTCATCCGGGATCTCTATGATGGCCTGCCCCTTGGCGGTCTCGGGCAGATTCTCCAGAATGAAAGCAATGGCCGGCAGGGCGGTATGGTCACCCGCCAGCAGATACCAGTCGATATTCTGGCTGGTCGGGCAGCCCGGTCCCCACACGCCCACAACATCGCCGGTTTGTGCCCGCGCGGCCCAAGCCGATGCGATGCCGCGGTCGCCGTGCATGACGAAATCCACATGCAACTCGTTCGCCACCTTGTCGAACCGCCGGACGCTGTAAGTGCGCATGATAGGTCGTGTCTCCACAGGCGGCCATACGAGGCGGCCTTCCGGTGACAGCGTGGGCCATTCCGGCTCAACACCCTGTGGCGGGATCAGCAGCTTGATATAAGGGCCGAGCGCGTTGCTCGGCACGTCGAAGGTTTCAAGGTCCTTCCCGCCCAGGACGATCCGGCGCATGAGGGGTGTCAGATCATAGGCGCGCACCACATGCAGCATGCACAGCTGAAGCTTCGGCTCCGCGCGGGACGCATCCTTGGTCATGGACGACATGAGGTTGATCCTTTTGCGTTCATCCTTCGCGCCTCGTGAGGTGCCAGATCAGGTACGGAACCCCGATCAGACCTGCCACGAGACCGGCGGGCAGTTGGAATGGGAAAATGACCACGCGGCCGAGCCAATCGGCCGTCACCATGATGAGCGCACCGATCAAGGCAGCGCCGATAAGCTGTTCGAGAGCCCGCCGCAAGCCTAGAGCACGCGCCAGATGGGGGCCGACAAGCCCGGCGAAGGTGAGGGGGCCGATGGCGAGCACGGACGTTGCCGTCAGCAGGGACGCAAGAACCATGATCGTGAGACGCGCAGGCCCCAGGTCGATGCCGAGCCCGCGCGAGGTTTCATCGCCGAGAGGAAGAATGTCGAGCCAACGAGCGACCAGCGGCGCTGTCGGCAGGAGCGCAACGGCGACGGCCAAGGTGATCCACAGGGTCGTGTAATCGGCCCTATAGGTCGAGCCGGCGAGCCAGGAAAGAAGCTGAGAGGCGCGCGGATCGCCTAATGCAAGAAAACTGATGATGATGGCGTCGAGGAAGGCGCTCAGCGCGATGCCGGTCAGCAGAAGCTGATCGGGCGCCATGCGCGATTTCGCGCCACGCCACAGGAGGATGGCAAGAACAGTGAGCGCGCCGGCGAAGCTGAAGGCCATCTGAAGACCACGGCCAGGCGCCGTGCTCACGATCATGCTCACCAATACGCCGATGGCGACGCCGGTGCCGATGCCGAGAACTTCCGGACTCGCGATGGAATTGCGTGTGAGCCGCTGGAGCAGAACACCCGCCATGCCGAGCATGGCGCCCGCCAGAAGAGTGACGCCGATGCGCGGTAAACGCCATTCGGACAAGGCGGCGAGGGCCGGACCGTCCGCAATCGACCACCCATTCGCCGTCCGGCCCAGGAAGACCGCCACAATCGTCATGACGACCAGAGCAGCGATAAGAATTGGGAGAAGGCGCGCGAGGTCGTAGTTTTTGCTCTGCAGAGCGACGCTCGCGGGCAGATCGTTGCCGGTTGTGCGCAGCTGCGGCAGAAGCCACAGCAGGAGGGGCGCGCCGAAGAGCGCGGTGACTGCGCCCGTGGGCAGGAAGTCCGAGAAACTGCCGCTGAATGTCTGGACCGCCTGATCGACGAACACCAGAAGACCTGCGCCGATGACAGGCGCGAGCAGAAGGCGCTCCTGGAGGCGGCGTGCTCCCGCAAGGCGCGCAATTTGGGGAGAAGCAAGGCCGATGAAGCCTATGATCCCCACCGCCGAGGTCACGAATGACGTCAACAGAACCGCCACGAACAAGGCCGCCATGCGAAGAAGGCGAAGCGAGACACCGAGCGAACTGGCGCTCTCGTCGCTGAGGGTCAGAACGACCAAGGGACGGGCGAGTAATGCCGTCAGGAGGGCGCAGACGGCAAGGCGCGGCAGGAGATAGGTCACAACGGACCAATCCTGCTGGATGACGGAGCCTGCGCCCCAGATGAACAGAGCCGAAATGTATTCGTGGTTCAGAAGCTTCAGGGCGACGATGAGCGACCCGCAGAACAGGCTTGTGACCAGCCCGGTCAAGATGAGAGTGAGGGCCGAGAATCCGCGTGCCGATGAGACGGCGAAAATGATCACTGTTACGGCCAAGGCACCGAACACGGCAACGAACTCACGACCCACGCCAAGCAGGACCGGCGCCCATATCGTTGCGACTACCAGGGCGAGCTGCGCTCCCGCCTCGACACCGAGCGTCGTCGGCGAGGCAAGCGGATTGCGCAGAACATGCTGAAAGATCACGCCCGCAAGCCCGAGCGCCGCGCCGCATAACATTGCCGTCGCAAGGCGCGGCAGAGCGGCGTAGTGAAAAAGGAGCTGGCGGGTATCGTGAATGGAGGGCTGCAGGGCGGCATCGAACCACAACGCGGGCGGCAGCTGTTCGCTCAAGCGCAACAAGGCCCATGTGAGAGCAAGCGCCATGAGCCCCGTGCCCAGGAGAACCGCCCGTTGCGGATGGCTAGCTGGCATGGCTGCCCTCGGGGTTCAGGATCGCGTTGGTCAGGCTGCGGGCGAACCGTAGGGCTGTCGAAACATCCCCGAAGGCCCAGCAGGTCGGAAGTATCGCGACGCTGCCGGCCCGCACGAAGGGCATGCTTTGCCAGAGCCCGGAGCCGGAGCGGCTCAAGGGCGCGTCGGCTGGAATGGGCTCTATGGCGAAAAGCTGCGCATCGGGGAAGGGCGCCAGCTCATGAGTGCCGACGAGGGAAAACCCCCAGAAATTCGTGGGAGCCTTCCAGGCGTTCTGCAGGCCGAGGCGGTCGAGAACGTTTCCGAACAGGCTCTCCTGACCATAGATGCGCGCATGGCGGCTATCCATGAAACCCGCGAGAAGAAGAGGCGGAACGGATCGCCCTTCCAGAGCCCGGCGCAACGAGATGAAGGTTTCCTCCGCGCGTGCGATGACATCCTCGGCCTGTTTCTGCGCCTTCAGCACCTCTGCGATCTCCCGCAGAACCTGTATGGACCGATTCAGCGGCTGACCGGCAGGGGTATAGGTTGCGTAGGAGTGGGTCGGCGCGATGCGTTCCAGCATCGGGCGCACGCCCTCGCTGAATGGGGTCGTGATGATGACATCGGGCTTGAGCGCGGCGAGGACTTCCAGATTGGGCTCGGTGCGCAGGCCCACGTCCTGAACACCAGAGGGAACCGGAAAGTCGTCGGCCCAGCGATGATACAATTCGATTTCGGCGACACCAGCCGGAATGATGCCGAGCGAAAGAACCGAGGTCGTCAAACCCCAGTCGAGAATGGCGACGCGCGGAGACTTTGATTGCGCCCATGCGGGCGCGCTCTGCGAGGCGAAAAGCAGGGCTGCAAGGTATTCGCGTCTGCTGAGGCCATTCGTCATCGCGCGAAACCCACGGGTGTATCGAGGGCCGGATGCCGAATGACGTCCATTGGAACGCCATAAACCTTCTCCAGCACGTCGGCGCGCATGAGCTCCTGCGGCGTTCCCTGTGTCAGGATGTGCCCCTTCTGCAAGGCAATCAGTTCGTCGCAGAACCGGGCGGCCATGTTGATGTCGTGCAGGATGGCAACCATGCCGAGATTGCGGGAGCGACTGAGCCCGTTGAGCAGTCGCAGCACATCGATCTGGTGGGCGAGGTCGAGGGCGGAGGTCGGCTCGTCGAGGAGAATGAAGCCGCTGTCCTGCGCCACCAGCATGGCGATCCAGGCCCGCTGACGCTCACCGCCGGACAGGGTGTCGATGAGGCGGCCGGCGAAGTCGTTCAGATGCGTCAGCTCCAGCGCTTCCGCGACCCGAAGGTGATCTTCCGGCGTCACGCGCCCGAGCGGGCCATGCCAGGGATAACGCCCGAAGCGCACGATCTCGCGGACGGTGAGGCCGGTGCTGACGGGAGTTTGCTGGGGCAGGTAGGCAACCTGGCGCGCGAAGGCCCGTGCACCGAATTCGCCGATAGGCGTTCCGGCATAGGCTATCCTCCCGCCGCTCGGTTGCATCTGGCGGGCGAGCAGCTTCATCAGCGTGGATTTGCCCGATCCATTGTGGCCGAGGATGCCATAAACGCGACCGCGCCTGAGAGACAGCGATGTCGGCGCAAGCAAGGTGTGTCCATCGATGGAAAGCGTCGCGCCCTCCATCGTGAAAACGGGATCAGCCAGCCCCGAACTTTCGAGGCTGGCTGCCGTGTCTTTCTGCCGAAATGCGGCCTGCATTACCACTTGTAGCTCGCGCTCAAGGTGGCCCGGCGGCGGTCGCCGTAGAAGCAGGCATTCTCGGAGGAGCAGGAACCGACATACACTTCGTCGAACAGGTTGGAAACGTTGAGGGCAACGCGCCAGTTGTTCTTTTCATAGTGGATGCCGGCATCCGCGACGGTGTAGCTCGGCACCTTCAGC
Source organism: Microvirga sp. (assembly GCA_041913065.1). Taxonomy (GTDB): domain Bacteria; phylum Pseudomonadota; class Alphaproteobacteria; order Rhizobiales; family Beijerinckiaceae; genus Microvirga. The sequence goes on from JAYSGD010000004.1 coordinate 236,015, forward strand.
GTGTTCGCTGCATCCGCATAGGACGAGCCGACGAAGCGCAGCCCGGCGCCGACGCCGAAGCCCTGGAACGTGCCTTCCTGCACCGTGTAGTCGAGCCATAGGGAGCCGAAGGTCTCCGGCGTGCCTGTCGGGACGAGGCCGATGTTCAGCGGGTTGAGGTCCTTCGTCGTTTCCAGATCGTAAACCGTGTAGGCGCCGATGAGGTTGAGGCCGGCCATCAGGTTGGCATTCACCTCGAATTCCACGCCCCGCGAACGCACCTCGCCGGTCTGCACCTGGTTGAGGATGTTGGTGGGATCGGTGGTCAAAACATTCTGGCGCTTCAGGTCGAAGAGAGCCACGCCCACGAAGCTGTTCATGCCGACCGGCTGGTACTTCAAGCCGACCTCCACCTGCTCGCCGGTTTCCGGTTCCAACGCCCGCTGGGTGGCGCTGTTGGTGCCGATCAGCGGATTGAAGGAGCGGGAATAGCTCACATACGGCGCGAGGCCGATATCCGTGTTGTAGACGAGGCCGGCGCGTCCGCTGAACTTGTGATCGTCGCCGTCGGTGCTCGCCCCTGGGAACAGGTAGTTCGTCGTATCCGTGTCCACCCAGTCATGACGCCCGCTGAGCACGAGGGTGAAGCGGTCGATCTTGATCTGGTCCTGGATATAGGCGCCGACCTGAGACTGAACGATGTTGTTCAGCGTGTATCGCGAGGTGGTCGGGGTCGTCGGGACATAGACCGGGTTTACGAGGTTGAGCGACGGGCCCATCTCGAAGCCCTGCTCGTCATCGATGTTGTAGCGCTTGTAATCGAGGCCGAGCAGCAGCGTATGCGCGAGCGGGCCGGTGACGAACTTGGTCTCGGCCTGATTGTCGACAGTGAACAGGTTGACGCGCGGCTTGGTGACGAAATTGCCGCGAGCCAGAAGCGCTTCGCTCGCTGTCGGCGTGGCGGCATAGCCAAGACCATAGAGGGTCGTAAAATCGACCGTCAGGTGATTGTAGCGGAGGTTCTGGCGAACGGTCCAGGAATCGTTGAAACGATGCTCGAACTGGTAGCCGATCATCGTCTGCTCGCGCTCGAAGGAGTCGAAGCCGGGATTGCTCGTGAACAGCTTCGTCGGAATGCGTCCGAAAGGAGCCGGAACCACCGTTCCCACGTAGGGCAGGAAGTTCTGACCGTTCGTCCAGTCACGCTGGTAGGAGCCGAGAATGGTCAGCGTCGTATCGTCGTTGGGCTTCCAGGTCAGGCTCGGCGCGATAAAAGCGCGGTCTTCATCAGTGTAATCGACCTGCGTATCGCCGACGCGGCCGAGGCCTACGAGGCGGTAATAAAACCCGTTGCCGTTTCCATTGCCATCGATGGCGACAGGACCCCCGAGATCGAATGCGCCATAGACATTGCCGTAGTTGTTCACGCCCATCGCGACTTCACGGGAGGGCGTCAACGGCGGCTTCTTGCTGATGGCGTTGACGATGCCGCCGGGATTGTTGCCGCCGTACAGAACGGAGGACGGGCCGCGCAGGATTTCGATGCGTTCGAGGCCGTAGGGTTCAAGCTTGAAGGTCGCAAAGGCGGTGGAGAACAGTTGCAGGGAGTCGAGATAGTAGCCGGTGGCCTGTGCGGTGAAGCCACGGATCAGGAACCAGTCGTTGCGCGGATCGGCGCCGAAGGTCTCTGAGCGGATGCCGGGGGAGTAACGGGTGGCCTCCACGACGGTCTGCGCGCCCTGATCCTCGATCTGCTGGCGTCCCACGACCGAGATCGCCTGAGGCGTCTCAAGGATCGGCGTATCCGTCTTGCTGCCGCTGGTGGTGCGCGTCGCCACATAGCCGTTGACCGGGCCAGTGCCGCTCTCGCCCTGTCCCGTCACCGTGACCGTATCAAGCTGGATCACGCCGGAAGGCTGTGCCGCATTCTGCGCATGCGCAACCTGCGCGGCGAAGACGAAGCCACCGAGCGCCGTCGATGCAAGGAGCCCCATAAGCCCAACCCGCCGTAACGGCGCGCCTGTTACCTGAACTTTTGTCATTTCTTATCCTGACCGGAAGGGTTAAAGGCCCTGCCCGTTGATGAGTTGTTTCGGGAGACTGGCGCCCCCCTTGTGTTGCCTCGGCATGCCAAGCCTTTTGCGAGCGTGCGGTCCTTTTTCTCAGCGGATGAGGTTGAAGTTCAGCGGGATTTCGAAGGGCGGTAGCCGTGATGGAAGGCCGTCCGGAATAGGCGGCACCGAGGAACCTGCGCGCGTCGCTGCGAGCGCGGCCGCATCGAGAGCTGGATGGCCAGCACTCTGAACCAGTGTCACGCTGATGATCGTGCCTGAGGAGTCGATGCTGAACCGGACTTTTGCAACTCCCGAAGTGCCTTGGCTTCGAGCTTGCTCAGGAAAACGAAGCCGCCGACGCACTGCTGCTGCCACAGACGCGTAGTACCGGTTCCTCAAATTCGGATCGCCTGACGCCGCTGCGCCGCCCAAGTTCTCGCGCGAAGCCGATGCCTGACCTTGGCGCGCATCCGCTGCAGGCGGCTGCTGCTCTCTGGGCTCACGGCGAGGCGTGGGGCTTGGCTTGCGTTCCACCGGCTTTGGTGGCGGCTTCACGGATTTGGGAGCAGGTTTTTCGGGCACGGTCTGGGCCGTGACGGTTTCCTGTGGAGGGATGACCACAGCATCGTCGGGCACGACGGCCTCAACCGGCGGTGCTTCGATGGGAAGGGCCTCGACCATCTGAGGCTCGACGGCTTCGACCTCTTTCTCGATAGGAGCGGGCTCTTCGAGCGGTTCCACCGGCACCGCTTTGACCTCGGTCGGCGGCACGTCCGGAGCGGTAACTGCCGACGGCGCAATCGACTCGACGTCCTGCATCGCCGGAGCAAGATCGATGGTGATCTCCTGCTCGCCCGGGCTTATGTCGTCCTGCGACTGCCAATAGGCCAAGGCCAGCAGGCCGCCGACATGGAGAGCGAGCGCAACGAGGAAGGCCGCTCCGATGCGGCTTGGCTCCTGCGCTGATCTGATGCTCTGAACGGACATGGAAAAGGCTGATGCTTTATGGTGTCGGCCCACTCGGGGCCTGCGCGACGAGGGATACCTTGCTGAAGCCTGCGGCGTTGATCTGCCCCATGACTTCCACGATGCGCCCATAAGGCACCGCTCGGTCGCCGCGCACGAGGACGGCCTGCGCAGGGTCGGCGCTAGCGAGTTCGCGAAGGCGCGGCATCACCGCCTCGGGAGCAAGCGGTTCCTTGTCGAGGAAGGGCTGTCCCTGTTCGTCGATCGTTACGACGACAGGCTGCTTCGGCTGCGAGACCTTCGGTGCGGCCGTTTTCGGTAGTTGCACGGGCACGCCGACGGTCATGAGCGGCGCCGCGACCATGAAGATGATGAGCAGCACCAGCATCACGTCCACGAGCGGCGTGACGTTGATCTCGGAAAGAGGGGCTGCGCCGAACTCATCATCGGCATCCGACGGGCGAAACGATCCCATGCCCATTATTCGGCGGCCTCCGACCGAAGATGAAGCTTGCGATCCCGCGCAAGGCGATCACCCAACGAGGCAATGCCTGCGACGAAGGACTGCTGAAGCCGGCCGAGATCGGTGGTGAGCTTGTTGTAGGCGATCACCGCCGGAATGGCCGCAACGAGTCCGATGGCGGTTGCGAACAGAGCTTCCGCGATACCAGGAGCGACGACCGAGAGACTGGTGTCCTGGCTCGCGGCAATCGCGGAGAACGAATTCATGATGCCCCACACGGTACCGAACAGGCCGATGAACGGAGCCGCGGAGCCGGTGGTGGCAAGGAAGGCGAGGCCGACCTGAAGACGACGCATGTCGACGGAAAGCGCTCCGCGCATGGACCGCTCGATGCGCTCGCGCCGCTCGGCACGGGTCTCCGATGGATCCTGATCGCGCCAGGCTTCATGGCCGGCGGCGACGATGTGGCCTGCGGGACCGGGCATCTGCGGGGTGAGCTTGTCTCCGGCGCGAGCCGCAGCCTCAAAGGCACGAGCTTGCTTACGAAGGGCCATGATACGAACGAGCTTGTCGAAGATGATCGTCCAGCAGCCGAGGGATGCGAGGACGAGCATGATCATCACGCCCTTGACGATGGGATCGGCCTGCAGGAACAGGCCGAGAAAGGAGAGGTCATGATGCGGGGCAGCGGCGGCGACTTCGTTCATCGTTCCATCCTCACTTGGCGAAAAGCACAGTCTCGACCTTGGAGGCGGTCTCGATGGCTGACAGGCATTCCTCGCGTGATGAGGACGCGCCTTCGCAGGCGACGACATCATTGAGGAGAACACGGCCGAAGCGCTGGCAGCTCAGGCCGGGAAAATCGAACAGCTTGATCAGGGTCTTGCGTCCGGGAACGGGTCCGACTTCCACGGCAAGGCGCTTGGCCGCGACACCATCGGTGTCCAAGGCGAAAAGATCGAGCTTCAGGGAGCGCCAGGCTTCGGCGCTCTTGTTGTCGATGAGAAAATAGGTGCGGCAATTCTCACCTGCGGCTTCGACCTTGTTCAGCTCGATGCGCACGGGCGCGACGGATTGCGGACGGTCCTGGGCGAGGGCAGGGTTCACGAACGCTGCCAGCATGGCGGCAGCTCCCATCAGGATCCGGGCGGCAATCATCTTGTCCGAGCGCATGAATTCTTTCTCCTTATGCGGACATGCGTCCACGTTGCGCGGCAGAGCCGCACCGGCTCTGCCGCGCGAAAAAAGCGCTTGTCGCGGAAGTCTTCAGCAGGTTCGATCAGTCGCCTGCCAATTGGCAGGACCGACCGGAGACACTCAGGGAATATCTGAAAGAATGCAGATGGATCAAGGTGTTAGGCAAAAATCAGAGCCGTTCTAAAAGACGGCTTAGAGCTCTGGGAAGTGAGGAGAAATTTCTTCTTTAAAACCGCTTAAAAGTAACTTTTTTCATTTTAGTCGGCAGCTTGGCTGCGGAAAGAAAGCCCTAAATAGGATCCAAGCGCAAAATCCTACTCGCACTCCAAGAGGCTCAGCAGTCGGCTTGAAGACAGAGTAGAGGGCCAAGTAATTGCAACATAATTGCAAGAGGTTTGGTCACTGAAGCAGACTTAGATGGCAGCGGATCACGTCCCCGGAGAAGAGCATGGAAACGAAGGAAATCCACCTCGGACGTCTTATCGACCACATTCAACTCGTAGTGCGCGACTTAGCGGCAAGCAGACGGTTCTACGAAGCCGTTCTGCAGACGCTCGGCGTTCCGATCAGCGGCAGCGGCGACACTTATTTCTGGGCCGACGAGCTGTTCATCTCATCGGCCGATAGCGAAGCGGCGCAAGGCAAGCTCACCGGCCGCCACCACATCGCGTTTCAGGCCAAGGATGAGGCGATGGTTCGGGCCTTCTACGAAGCCGCCCTCAAGAATGGCGGGCAGGACAACGGCGCGCCTGGGGAGCGCCCGTATCATCCTGGGTATTATGCCGCCTTTGTGCTCGATCCGGACGGCAACAATATCGAGGCGGTCTATCATGGCCCATCCAAGCGCAATACCGCTTCAGTACACATCACGTTTTGAAGAAACTGTGTTGCGGCAGTAGAGTTCACAGGAACCCGGCAGTTTCTCGACAGAACGCAAAGACTGGACGACACTGTCGCCGGCACGGCTTAAGGCTGACAGCATGCGCGTTCGATTCAGCTACCAGTTATCCATCACGGCGCTCTTCGTGGCCGTGGTGCTTTCGGTCGGCCTTTCTCTTGTTTTCCTGAGCTTCGACCGGGCCCGGTCGATCACCCGCACGGCTGCCCTGGCCTTCATCAATCGCGTCGCCGACCACACGGCGGACCGGGTCGACGGTCAATTCAAGGACGTTCACGATATCCTTGAGGTTCTGCGCCAGCTCCCGCCCATCGAATCCGGCACGATACTGGGAAATCCTTCGCTCTACGCCACGCTGGCGGCACTCCTTCGCCGTCATGGCCAGCTTTACAATCTTTACGTCGGGTATGACGACGGTGCGCTTCTCGAGCTCGACGCGCTGGACAAGGCAGGGCCTGCCGCCCGTGCTTCGCTCAATGCACCGAAGGACGCCGTCTTCAGGCTGAGCATCATCGAGAAGGCACCGGGAGACACCTCGCGAACGCAGTTCACGTTTTATCTCGCCTCCGATCTCTCGATCATCAAGGAGGAGAGCCGCGAAGCCGATTACGACCCGCGGGAAAGGCCGTGGTATGTGGACGCTTTCAAACCCGGCGCGAGCGCGATTACGGAGCCTTACGTCTTCAAGTTGGCTAACTTGATCGGTTACACAGTGCGCGCCCCCTTTCCGGAGGGAAGGCGCGGCATCGTCGCCGGAGATATTCTCCTTGCCGACACCGAAGCCTATCTCAAGTCCCAGCGGCTTGGAGACTCCGGTGTCGTCTTCCTTTTCGACGACGATGGTCGCATCGTCGCGCATCCGCGCATGTCCGAAGCCTTGAGCGCCCATACATCAGGCTCCTCGCTCGACCTTCCGCCTTTTGATAAACTTATTCCAGTCGATATCTCCCGTCCCATGAATGCGTGGCAGCGGGGTGGGGCGGCGCAGCAGATTTTCGAGGCTCCGGATGGAGAGACCTATGTCGCTGCATTTCGCGCCATTCCGACAGCAGGATCGTCGGGCCTCGGCCTTGCCGTGCTGGCGCCGCTCGACGATTTCTTCGGAGAGATAGAAGCGGACCGCCGCCGACTGGTTCTTCTGGCGCTCGCCTTTGTGTTGGCAGCCCTTCCGGTCGTATGGGGGATCGGGTCCGTCATGTCGCGCTCCATGAAAGCGCTCGCAGCGGAGACGGACCGCATCCAGAGATTTCAGACTGACGGTTCCAAAGGTGAAGTCCGCTCGATCATTCGTGAAATCGACAATCTCGGACGTTCGGTCACGACCATGCGCACGGTCGTTCGCACCTTCGCGAGCTTTGTGCCGAAGCGGCTCGTCCAACAGTTGCTCGATACGGGCGATGCCCTGCGGCTGGGCGGCTCTCGGCGCGAGATCACGATCCTTTTCACGGATATCACGGGATTTACCCATATCACGGAGAAGGCGGACCCCGAGCAGGTGATGATCCAGACATCCCGCTACCTCGCCGTTTTGTCCGCGGTGATCACGGAACACGGAGGAACGGTCGACAAGTTCGTCGGTGATGCGGTTATGGCAATCTGGAACGCTCCGGCTGACGATCCAAACCATGTTGCCCATGGCTGCGCTGCCGTGCTGGCATGTCGGGATGCGATCAATAAGCTGAATGCCGAATTTGAAGCCGAGGGCTGGCCGGCCTATCGAACCCGGTTCGGGCTTCACGTCGGAGAAGCGGTCGTCGGCACGATCGGTTCCGACGACCGCATGGCTTATACGGTGCTCGGTGCGGCCGTAAATCTCGCGGCTCGGCTGGAGCCGCTCAACAAGGAATACGGCACCCAGATTCTGGTCAGCTCCGCCGTCGCGGAACGGGTAGCGGACCAGTTCGTATTTCGCCCGGTCGATACCATTCGGCCCAAAGGGTTCGAGGCCAGGATCGAGATTTTCGAGCTGTGCGGGAAAGCGCAGCGTGCATCGAAGGGAAGGGATGAGGTGCTCGATCCCGGACAGGCAGGGGAACACCCCAAGCAACCCACACGTTTAGCTTGACCAGACTGGAGCATTCATGGACGCGGGCTCATACGTTCCCTATTGCGGCTTTCCTCCGGTTCCAGGCCAGCTCACGTGGAACCTGGACCTGGTGCTTATCGCGCTCCTGACGGTCGTGCCCGTCCTGTACTGGATCGGGAGCAGAGGTCAGATGGGACCGGACCGGCTGCGGCAATCATCATTCTATCTCGGCTGGGCCATTCTGGCGGCGGCCCTCGTCTCACCTTTGTGCAGTCTCAGCGTTGCCTTGTTCTCGGCACGGGTAGCGCAGCACATGTTCGTGACGCTCGTCGCTGCTCCGCTGATCGTTCTCGGGCAGCCGGGCACGGCACTCGGCGCCATGCTGCCGAAGCATCACACACTTCGTTTCCCACACATGAAGGATGGCTTTTTCCAGCTCCTGGCAACAGCAGGTTTCGCAGCTGCCCTCTGGGTCTGGCACCTGCCTGGGCCTTATGATGCGACCCTCCAGAGCGATCTCATCTACTGGACCATGCATATCACCATCTTCGGGACGGCCTTGCTTCTCTGGCATGCCCTGTTCCGTCGCCTGAATTGCGTATCCTCCGCTCTTCTGGTGGGTTTCGGCAGCACCGTTCAGATGAGTCTTCTAAGCGCCCTGCTGACCCTGGCGCCGCGCCCGCTCTTCGCATCCCATGCCGGAACGACGTGGCCCTGGGGACTAAGCCCCCTGGAAGATCAGCAGCTTGGGGGCGTGATCATGTGGGCGCCCGGGGGAACGTTGTTCACGCTCATTGGCGTGCTTGCCTTCGGATCATGGCTCAAGGGGCTGTCGGGAGAAGGGGGATCTTCCCCAGCACGGCAGGCTTCCTAAGCGCCAAAGAGAGTTTCCTTGTGAGAAAAGCCGAGCCTCCCGCCAGCAGACTACGTTTGAAGCTGGTGAGAGCAGCCTTGGTCATGCCATGGAGGGACAATCTTGCTATGGTATCCATGCCATGAATGTTCTCACTCAACCGGAGCTTTTGCATGCCTAAGGCCTTCGTCATCGGCATCGGTGCGGGCAACCCCGATTACATCACGGTCCAGGCCATCAACGCGCTCAACAAGGTCGATGTGTTCTTCGTCGCCACGAAAGGAGGCGACAAGGAAGACTTGGTGAGTTTGCGGCGGGAGATCTGCGACCGCTACATCACGGATCGGGCCTATCGGATCGTCGAATTCGAACAGCCGACCCGAGGGGATGCATCGGAATCATACAAGCTGACGGTCGAGCAGTGGCATGATGCGATCGCAACCAAGTATGAAACATTTCTCACGGAAGAGCTCGGCGAGGGCGAATGCGCCGGCTTCCTCGTCTGGGGAGACCCGTCGCTCTACGACAGCACCTTGCGGATCCTTGCGGCTGTGCAGGGCAGGGGGAGTATCGAAGTCGAGTATGAGGTGATCCCCGGGATCACGAGTGTGCAGGCCTTGGCAGCCCAGCATAAGGTGGCCCTCAACACGATCGGCGATGCCATCCAGATCACAACGGGCCGAAGGCTTGCCGAAGGCTTTCCCGACAACGCCGATAATGTCGTGGTCATGCTGGATGGCCAATGTGCATTTCGCTGCGTCGAGCCTGACAACATGGAAATCTACTGGGGCGCCTATCTCGGCACGGATGACGAGATCTTGATATCCGGCAGCCTGGGTGACGTCATGCACGAGATCGCACGTGTCCGCGCCGAGGCCCGTGCCAGGAAGGGCTGGATCATGGACACGTATCTGCTCAGGAAGAACAGGTCTTGAGTACACCTCCCAGGCCATATAGTGGATGCAGGCATCGAATCCGCACAGGCAGCCCCTCCGATGTGGTGAACTGGTCTCCGACCAACGAAGCCGAGCAAAGAGCGCCGGATGCCCCTTGGCGGCGATTTGACAAAGCTTGCAATGTGTACCAGCATCGCTGCACCATGTTGAACATTGCAAAATTCCGTCGCGGCCTGCATCGGGCAGGCAACCTCATCGCGGGCAATTAGCCCCGAGCTCGACGTGCATCCGCACCCCGAGTTCGGGGAGCGCAAGATCCTTAAAACTTTGGATAACTTGTGAGGCTGGATGCTCATGCATCCGGTGCCGCGGATGCTTCATCATTTTTTCAAACTCGTCCGCATGGCGAGGCACAAATTCGTTCATCCGGCAGGCCAGCCACAGGCCCTGCAGCGGGATGACGCATACTTGGAATACAAACGCTGCACGCGCCTGTTCCTGGTCGAGACGCTCAGGACTGCGCTCGCTCAGGAAAAAGCGGAGAGCAGGGTAGGCCACGGCGCACACAAGCCCGTGAGGGAACCGCGCCGCCTCGTCACGAAGCCGCTGCCGCCGCCCCCTCACGCGGAACGACAAAGATCCTGGCCCCTCAGCGGCCTGATTGCCGTCATAGCGCCTAATATAACAGGAGATCTCTCATGACCAAGAAAACTACCGGCAGTGCCAAACCTCGCATCATTCTGACTGCAACGGACCACGAGAAACTCTCAGGTCTCGCCAGCGCAGCCGCGATTACGATGCCCGAGGTTGCGAGCGAACTCATGGAGGAGCTGGATCGGGCGCACATTCTTTCGAAAGGTCGCCACCCCGCCGACACGGTCTGTATGGGCTGTGAAGTCGACTTCCGCGACGATATGACTGGGCGCGTGCAGACAGTGACTCTCGTTTATCCGAGCGAGGCCGACATCTCGAAAGGCCGTATTTCCGTACTCACGCCGATTGGCACTGCGCTCATCGGTCTTTCCGTCGGAAAATCGATTGATTGGACGACGCGCACGGGAGAGACAAAGCGTCTGACGGTCATGCATGTTCGCGAACCCATGGTCGCGGAGAACCAGCCTGCATAAGGCGGCATGCCGTGAATAGCTTGCAAGAATGATGCGGCGGGCGGCCTTCGCCGGTCGCGCCCCGTGCCTGCTTTCTGCTGGTTCTACATTCGGTTACGAACGGATTGTCCAAAGTGAAGACCCTGAAGGCACTTTCGTCCTCAGGGTCTTCACAAGCAACTCATCACGGCATCCCATTCTATTCATCGAGACGGCTCTTTTCTTCATGTACACAGGACACCGCCAAAGGAACGGCTGAGTGTCGCGCCATCGTCCAGGAAGCGAAGGCCGATCCCCTCCACATAGACCTCATGCATCTCTCCATTGTCATCGGAAAACGGCATACGGTCTCCGACTCTCAAGCCGAGCAGTGCTGTGCCGAGAGGCGTCGCGACCGAAATTTCGGCGCCGGGCCAGATCAAATCGCCGGGATGCACGAGCAAATGCGCACGTGACTTCGGCTCGTCATCGATACGGTAGATCACGCGGCAGTTGGTAGAAACGACATCTTCCGGCAGTGCGGCCGGATGGCAGACTTCGGCTCGGCGGAGTTCCTCAAGAAGGAAGCTCACCTTCCGTCGGCCTACGTTGTGCCCGAACGTCGCCATGAACAGCAGGCGGTTGTAGTCATTGGTCGCGAGAGTAATTGGGGGCAGGGCATCCTGGGCGTTCATGAAAATCTCCTCGGAGCGATTATCCGGTGTTCGCGCATTCGCGCCGAACCTCGGACATAACGGACCGACAAGCGCCCGATGGGCGCATGCAAAGGCACAACGATGTGAGAGAATTTTTGCCCCGGATCACTGCCGGCGATGCAAGTCCGGCAGGCTCCTAGGGCTTACTTGCCTGCTTTAAGGCAACCCGCGTGCACCAGGAGGCGTATATTATTCACGAGCCTGATCATAACTCTCAAGATAGTTGCGTTACCCAGGAATGCAAGCTTTGGGGCGTATAGGAACTCATGTGAGCGGAGATCCCCATCAACCCGGACTAAGCGGTTGTCGGTTGAACTCTGCTTGCGTGAACTTCCGTACGGCCGTAGCTTCAACCATAATGGGTGACTTGGGATTGCCCGATCATGAGCCCCGTATGCCGCTAATATCTCCTGAGCAGTGTCGTGCCGCCCGTGGCCTTTTGGATTGGACCCAGGAGGAGCTTGCTGAACGGGCGGATGTCTCACGAAGCACCATTCGTGATTTCGAGAATGGTCGCCACCACCTCCACCCTACGACGGCAGCTCAAGTCGTTTCCGCCTTGGAAAAGGGCGGGGCGCTGCTGATCCCGGCGGACGAGGCTGGCCCAGGCGTGCGCCTTCGCAGGCCTGTTGAATAGAAGGCGAATAAAGCTCCCACAGATGTGGCTGGCTTGGCCCTATTCTGAAGAGATCGGATTCTCCGTCGCATCCGGGGCTGGAACGTCCGGGTTGCCTTCGGTGCGATCACGGTAAAGCGCTGCCCTGGCGAGCAGCATCAACGTCACCGGTGTGGTCAGCGTAACGAAAACCGCAATCAGAATTTCGTGAACGACCGGACGCGTCTGCAGAAAGCTGAAGCAGAGCGCCGATCCGAACAGGATGCTACCCATTCCAAAAGTCGCGCCGAGTGTCGGCGCATGGACGCGGGCATAGAAATTGCCGAGCCTGAGCAGCCCGATCGAACCGATCAGAGTGACGCCCGCCCCAAGCAGAACGCTGAAGGCGATCATAAGTGCGACCCAACCCGGCAATGTCTCTGCTGCATTCATTCGATCACCTCTCCGCGCATGAGGAACTTGGCGAGAGCTACGGTCGATACGAAGCCAAGAAGCCCGATCACCAGCACCGCCTCGAAATACAGGGTGCTGCCTGTGCGGATTCCGAAGGTGATCAGCATCAGCATCGAGTTTACGTAAAGAGTATCGAGACCAAGGATACGATCTTGGGCCCGCGGGCCGACGACAAGCCGATAGGTAGCGCAGCACATCGCCAGGCCGAGCAGAACCTGGGCGCTGGCAATAGCCCATGCGAGGATGTCGAGAGAACTCATTCGAATATCTCCATCAACCGCCGTTCGTAACGCCCTTTGATAATTTCGAGCCAGACCGTTTCGTCGATCAGGTCGAGAACATGCAAAAGCAAGGTGCCTTTCGCGGCATCGTAGTTCATCCAGATGGTGCCAGGGGTCGAAGTGATGATTAGGGAGAGAACCGCGAGCCCCTGGGGACTGCGCATCTCGAGCGGGATGGTCATGAAGCCAGCGTTCACTCCAGGCTCTCTTGAACGCAAGATGATCTTCCCGACCGCGAGGTTGGAGCGGAGAATGTCGAGCAGGACCATACCTGTCAGACGCAAGATCGCGCCTGGGCGACGGATGCGGGGCTTCTCGGGTCTCAGGGCTGCCATCGCCCAGGAGGCCAGGACCGCGAAAACGGTTCCCAGCACCAGGTGGCCGGGCGAGACGCTTTGATTGAGCAGCAGCCAGAGAGCCAACAGGCAAGCAGAGAGAAGCGGATAGGGCAAGAACCAACTCATGGGATGTCCTTTCCCTCAATAGTTCCCGCTGCAGCCGCCTGCAACACGCCCTTCACATAGCCTTGCGGAGCCAGGAGGGCTTGCGTCGTCGCCTCCATGTAGCGCATCGCGGGGCCACCACCGACGGTAAGGCCGAGGCATAGAAGGAGAAGGCCGACGACAGGAGCCATTTCAACGACACGAACCCGGGGAACGCTGTCATCCATGCGGGCCCAGAAAGAACTTATCCCGGTTCGCGTCATGGCGATCAGCGTCGCAAGCCCCGAGACCGTCAGAAGACCGATCAGCCCCCAAGTCGAGGCATGAACCGCTGCGCCGTCCGTCTTCAGCATCGCAGCCATCATGCCGAACTTGCCGATGAAGCCGGCAAGAGGCGGCAGTCCTGCCAGAAGCAGGGCGCAGGCGATGAAACTGCCGCCCAGGAGCGCCACCGTGGCCGGGATTGCAACGCCGATCTCCTCCTGGGGATCATCTTCATCAGCATCACCATAGGCTTCCATCGTAACGGCCAGGACATCCGCCCCGGGATCGCGTAAGCGTTCGACCAACTCGATGAGCAGGAAGAGGGCTGCGATGCCAAGCGTTGAGCTGATCAGATAGAACAGAGCCGAACCGATCACCGCACCGCTTCCCGTCCCGATGGCAGCGATAAGCGTTCCGGAAGAGACGAGTACGCTGCATCCGGCAAGCCGCGGCAGAGACTGGGAGGCCAGCACGCCGATGATGCCGAATGCTATCGTCAGCATGCCTCCATAAAGCAGCCAGTCGCCGCCGAATCCGGCGAGAGTACCGGCATCCGTGCCGAACAGTAGGGTCCACAGCCGAAGGATGACATAGACGCCGAGCTTGCTCATGACGGCGAAGATGGCGGCAGCCGGTGCGGAGGCGGCCGCATAGGTGGTGGGGAGCCAGAAATTGAGCGGCCACGCCCCTGTCTTCATCAGGAAAGCGGTGCCGAGAATCGCCGCCGCAGCCGCGACGAGGGCTGCATCTCCCGATGCGAGATTCGGGATGCGATTGGCGAGATCTGCCATGTTGAGCGTGCCGGTGACGCCGTACATCAGGCTCGCACCGATGAGAAAGAGAAGCGAGGCTGCCAAGTTGATGACGATGTAGGCAAGCCCCGCCTTGATCCTGACGATTCCGTCTCCGTGCAGAACAAGGCCGTAGGAGGCGGTGAGCAGCACCTCGAAGAACACGAAGAGATTGAACAGGTCGCCGGTTAGGAAGGCGCCATTGAGGCCCATCAGCTGAAGCTGAAAGATCGTGTGAAATCGTGGTCCGGCGCGATGCCATCGCGCAAGCGAGTAAAAGAGGGATGCGATGCCAAGCAGGCTGGTCAACACCAGCATGAGAGCGGAAAGCCGATCCAGCACCAGGACGATGCCGAATGGCGCCGGCCAGTTGCCGAGTTGGTATACCTGTGCGACCGATCCGCCCGAGGCCACAGGGGCCAAGTCGGCCATGCGAAGCAGAAGGATCGACACGAGCAACAGGATGACCGTCGTCGCAATCCCGATTGCGCTTTTGAGCGGACGGCGGCGCTCGGCAAGAAGCAGCATCACCGCCGCGGAAACCAGCGGCAGCAAGATCGGCACGATGACCAAATGCTTCATCACGCCTGTCATCATGTGTCCTCTCGCCCATCCACGTGGTCGGTTCCCGTGAGGCCACGTGACGCCAGCAACACCACGAGAAACAAGGCTGTAGTAGCGAAGCTGATGACAATGGCGGTGAGGACCAGCGCTTGCGGCAGCGGATCGGCATAAAGCGCCGGGTCGGCAGCCTCGGGGCTCTCCAGCACGGGAGGCGCTCCGCTCCGCAATCGGCCCATTCCGAAGATGAACAGGTTCACCGCGTAGGAGAGCAAGGACAGGCCGATGATAACCTGGAATGTGCGCGGGCGCAGCATAAGCCACACGCCGGAAGCGGTGAGGATGCCGACCGCGAGCGCGAAGATGAGCTCGTTCATGCTTCCTCCTTCATAACGACAGGTGACGGGACAGGCATCCGAGAACGTGCGGCCCGCGGGGCGCGGACCGATTGGTGCGCCAGAGCGATCAGGATGAGGACAGTCGCTCCGACCACAACCGCAAAGACGCCGAGATCGAACAGGAGCGCGGTGGCAGCAGGCACCTTTCCAATGACCGGAAGCTCAACGTACTGGAAGTAGGACGTCAGGAACGGATGGCCGAATACCCAGGCCCCAACACCCGTGAAGGCGGCACAGAGGAGACCAAGGCCCATCCAGCTGATCGGCCGGATTCGCAACCGCGCCTCAACCCAACGAGTCCCACCCGCCATGTATTGAAGGATCAGCGCAATCGACATCGTGACGCCGGCCGCGAAACCTCCGCCTGGCAGATCGTGCCCACGCAGGAAAAGGTAGATGGCGACCACGATAACCACCGGGAACAGCCACTGCATGATGATCCCTGGGATCGTGAGATAATCAGCGAGCGTGTCACCCACGGCGCGATCCGGGCGCGCCGTATCATAAGCATCCTGAACCTGCTGCTGCTCCGGAGCGTCGACACTTTCCGGAGCCGGGCGGAATCGGCGCAAGAGGGAGAAGACCGTGATCGCCACGACAGCGAGCACCACGATTTCGCCGAAGGTGTCGAAGCTGCGGAAGTCCACCAGGATCACATTGACGATATTGCGGCCGCCGGCTTCCGAATAAACATTCTCGACGAAGTACCGCGAGATCGTTTCCGGAAGAGGCCGCGTCAGCATCGCATAGACGATGAGCGTCATGCCCACGCCGGAGGCCACGGCCAGCATCAGGTCGCGCGCCCGCCGCACTCTGGCCTGCACGCTCATCGAGAGACCTTCACCTACGGTCTCGATCCGCTTAGGCAGCCAGCGCAGGCCGAGAAGGATCAGCACCGACGTGACGATTTCGACGAGAAGCTGGGTGATGGCGAGATCGGGGGCCGAGAACCAAACGAAGGTGATGCTGGTCACAACTCCGGCCCCGCCCATGAGGACCATGGCTGCGAGGCGGTGGTACTTGGCCTGATAGGCCGCGCCGATGGCGCATAGGCCTCCAACGATCCAGAGCATGAGGAAGGCGGGGTCGAAGGCCGTAGCCGGGCGCGATCCTGCCTCGATCCCTTGCCGGTATAGCGGCCAGAGCGCCGCGATCACCGCGAAGGCCACGAGCAGCCTCAGCTGAGGCTGAAGCCGTTGGGTGCTGAATAGGCGTTCCAGGGAGCGCGCCCATTTCCAGGACAAGGTGACCAGCACGCGCTCGAAGATACGCTGCCCCTTGAGACGGCGTATCAGAGGAGGTCCTTCAATGCCCTTCGCGAGATAGCGCTGCAGCAGCCAATACAGAATGATGCCGCCGGCGAGCGCTATGACACTCATGAGCAGGGGCTCGTTGAAACCATGCCATACGGCAAGGCTGTAGTACGGCGTGTCAGGTCCCAGGACAGCGTAAACGGCTGCCGAGAGAAAAGGCTTGATCGTCATTGCAGGAACGATTCCGACGAGCAGGCATACGAGCACGAGAAGCTCGATGGGAAACCGCATCCAATGAGGCGGTTCATGCGGCGTGTGCGGTAAGTCCGTCGCCGGCGGGCCGAAGAACACGCCATGGATGAACCGCAGGGAATAGGCGACGCTGAAGGCGCTCGCCAGCATGGCGAAGTAGGGCAGGGAATGATCGAGGATCGAGTCGACGTGGAAGGCGGCAGCCTCGGCGAAGAACATCTCCTTGGACAAGAAGCCGTTGAGCAGAGGCACGCCCGCCATTGCGGCCGCCGCGACCATTGCGAGGGTGGCCGTGATCGGCATGAACCGGAACAAGCCGCTCAGACGCCGGATATCGCGGGTGCCGGTTTCATGGTCGATGATGCCGGCCGCCATGAACAGCGAGGCCTTGAAGGTCGCATGGTTCATGGTGTGGAAGATGGCGGCGACCGCGGCGAGTGGGCTGCTGAGCCCGAGCAGGAGCGTGATCAACCCAAGATGACTGATGGTGGAATAGGCCAGAAGTCCTTTGAGATCCTGTTGGAAGATCGCCGCATATGCCCCAAGGAGCAGCGTGCAGAGACCGGCCGAAACGACGATGTAGAACCACGCTTCGGTTCCGGACAAGACGGGCCAGAGCAGGGTCAGAAGGAACACGCCGGCCTTCACCATGGTGGCCGAGTGGAGATAGGCGGACACCGGCGTGGGCGCGGCCATGGCGTGAGGCAGCCAGAAATGGAAGGGGAACTGGGCGCTCTTGGTCAGAGCCCCGAGCAGGACGAGGATCAGGGCCGGCAGATAGAGGTCGCTGCCACGGATGCGATTGCCCGAGGCGAGGACCTGATCGAGATCGTAGCTGCCAACGATATGGCCGATCAGCAGGATGCCGACGAGCAGGCATAGGCCGCCCGTGGCCGTGACCGTCAACGCCATGCGCGCGCCATCACGCGCGCTGGCATTGTGATGCCAGTAGCCGATGAGGAGGAAAGAGAAGAGGCTGGTCAGCTCCCAGAAGAAAACCAGCTGGATGAGGTTGCCGGAGAGCACGATGCCCAGCATGGCGCCCATGAATGCAAGCAGGAAAGCGAAGAAGCGCGGCACCGGGTCGGCGGGTGACATGTAATAGCGGGCGTAGAGCACTACCAGGAAGCCGATGCTTGTCACCAGCATGGTGAACAGCCAAGTAAAGCCGTCCATCCTAAGGGTAAGATCGAGCCCGAGGCTCGGTATCCACTCGATGCTGGCGCGCATGACACCGCCACGATGCACGACCGGATATTGGACGGCCGTCAGAATCGCGCTGGAAAGAGAAATGGCGCCAGCCAGGAAGGCGGCCCCGTTTCTGGCATCCTGCCGTAGAAAGACGGCAGCGAGGCTCCCGATGAAAGGAAGAGCGACGATGGCCAGGAGGGGCATTCCACTGGACATGATGGGTGTCTCCTTCCACACGGGAGGCGGGACGAAACTCCAAAAATTGGGGCAATATCGCCCAATATGGTTGACATTAGGCGCTAGATGCAAGGTCTGGACCCAACAAAATTTCACAATTCTAATGGATCACGCAGGCTGCAGTTGGGCAGTCGGTCATTGCTCGAAGCTTCAGGGGCGGAAAAACGCCTCTGTCGTCGGCGACGAGGCGATCTGACCGGAACTATGCCGCTGGCAGCAAGCGATCAACGATGTTGGTATCTTCCTCGACACCTGAGAGAGTGCCGCAGAGCGGTTGAGATGGACGGCTCATGACGTCATCGGTCCGCACAGTACACGCCCGCGGCATTGGCTTGGTTTCTCAACGGTGTACAAGTCATCGGCCTCAACCGAACGGGTGCCCATTTCGCTGACGGACGCTCTTTCGTCCGAGCATCAAAGGTAGAGAAAATATTGCTGCTTGATGGGAGTGCGGGAACTCGTGGGCCGCGCTTCCAAGGCAGGGGCGGTGAGAAACCCCTGGACGCTCCAATACCGGCTCTCATCCTCGAAGATGTTGTGGGGCGTCCGCGCACCACACTGTGTACTCTTCGGCGGGTTCGGAAAGTCTGTTCGTGTAGGAGCGCAACTGTTTGGAGTATCGTTCAGGTCGGCCCATAGGGCCAAAGCGGACCTTCATCCGGAATGCCCGAACTTCTCAGATCGACCCATTTGAGACCTTCAGTAATTGCATCAGGTGCTACCCTGACAGGGAGGGAAAGTTCAGCTCAAGTGAGAGCACAGATGCGGTTCAGCGGCAACCGGAAGCCAGTTATCTCACTGACTAAGAGAGACGCGTTTGACGCAAATTCCTATGTGGCCAACTTAAATTCCGTTTCTCGCAAGCTGCAACTAGGTGCTTCGCCGCTCGAGCAAGAGGTGGCCTGTGTCGATGATGCGCGAAGTTCCGTCCGGACGCTCGCCATGAATGTTGGCAAGGATTAGCCGCGCGACTTCCTTCCCGATCAGGTCGCCCGACGGGCGAATTGTTGTCAGGGAAGGAACGCATGAGGCACTGAAGTCGAGATCGCCGAAACCGATCACCGCGATGTCGTCCGGGATGGTGATGTTCTGGCGTTGACACTCAAACAGCACACCCAACGCAATGAGATCGTTGGAGCAGGCAATGCCATCGAGCTGCGGAACCTGCTGAAGCGCGCGGTTCAGCAGCAGCGCGCCTGTTTCAACTGTTGCGGCGCCAGGATGATTTATGGCGAGACATGAGGCTGCACCACCCGCGTGAGCCGCCTTCTCGAACCCGTCGGCACGCTGTGCGGCACGATGGTCTTCCTGCATGCGTGCACCCAGGAATGCGAGAGAACGTCGGCCCTTCGCCATAAGATGACGGGCGGCCGATATGCCGACCTGCGGATGGGAGAAGCCAACGGCCATGTCGATGGGGTCGCGGCCAAGTTCCCACATCTCCACCACGGGGACGCCACTTGCCTTTATGAGCTTTCGCGTGTTCGGGCTGTGCGTAAGGCCGGTAAGCACGATGGCAGCCGGGGCCCAGGAGAGCGCGGTTCGCACCAGGGCTTCCTCATTCTCCTCGCCATACTCGCTGTGACCCAGAAGCACCTGCAAGCCTTCCGCGACGAGCTCTGACTGTATGGTTGCGACGGTTTCCGCGAAGAAGGCATTGCGGATAGACGGCACGATAATGCTGACAACCTTGGAGGACGCGGCGGCGAGCCCGCCCGCCACGAGGTTCGGCACATAGCCCAATGTCGAGACGGCCCGAGCAATTTCCTGTCCGGCGGCGGGGGATACGGCCTCAGGCTTGCGCAGGTAGAGCGAGACGGTCGAGGGCGAGACATCGGCAAGCTTAGCCACGTCCATCATGGTGACGCGCTGCATCTTGCGCCGCTTGCGCGTAGCTCGAACCTGAGCGGT
Organism: Microvirga sp.; assembly: GCA_041913065.1. GTDB lineage: Bacteria > Pseudomonadota > Alphaproteobacteria > Rhizobiales > Beijerinckiaceae > Microvirga. The sequence goes on from JAYSGD010000004.1 coordinate 255,799, forward strand.
TTCATTGCCGCCGTCCATCGGCACCTCACATCAATTTCATAGCGCTGCGATCACCGCGCAACATGACTTTATAGCCCCGAATGCGCTTGTCGCAAAGGTTTTACCTTCGCAATCTGAGTTAGTCTAAAGTTGAATAAGTTACTCCGGGATCGATGTTGCGCGCAAAAATCGTAGCGCTATTATTGGGTCTATGCAGAAGACGGCCGCTTGGCTTTTCAGGGGCGGTTCACAATGGGCGCGCCTCGTTTCGACGTAGGCCCAAGCCAATAGGGAGGGAGCATGTCGTCAGTTAGCTTCCGCAAGCTCGAAAAAAATTACGGCGCACTTCGGATCGTGAAGGGTATCGACCTCGAAATCGCAGATCGGGAATTCGTCGTGCTCGTCGGCCCTTCTGGCTGCGGCAAGTCCACGACTTTGCGCATGCTGGCAGGCCTGGAAGGCATCAGCAGTGGCGAGATCCGCATCGGCGATCGGGTGGTGAACAAGCTGCCCCCGCGCGAGCGTGACATCGCGATGGTGTTCCAGGATTACGCCCTCTATCCCCACAAGACCGTCTATGAAAACATGGCCTTCAGCTTGAAGGTGCGCGGCGTTGCCGAGGCGGAAACCAAAGCCCGCATCGCTCAGGCTGCCGAGATGCTCGGCATCGGCCAGCTTCTCGATCGCAAGCCGAGCCAGCTTTCCGGCGGTCAGCGCCAGCGCGTCGCCATGGGCCGCGCCATCGTGCGCCGTCCGCAGGTCTTCCTCTTCGACGAGCCCCTGTCCAACCTCGACGCGAAGCTGCGTGGTCAGGTCCGCACGGAGATCAAGCGCCTCCATCAAGCCATCGGCACCACGATCATCTATGTGACCCACGACCAGGTCGAGGCGATGACGCTGGCCGACCGCATCGTGATCCTGAAAGGCGGCGAGATCGAACAGGTCGGTACGCCGGATGAGGTCTACAACACGCCCGCCAGCGTCTTCGTCGGCGGCTTCATCGGCTCGCCCGCCATGAACTTCGCCAAGGGCGTCGTTCGCGGTGGTGAGGTGGTGTTCGACGGCGGCGAGAAGATCCCGCTTCATCGGAATGGCGCAGGCAAGGCGGCTGCCCTTGATGGCCGTGAGGTGACTGTTGGCATCCGCCCCGAACATTTCCTGCCGACAGGTGAGGGGCATGCCCTGACCGGGCGTGTGCAGGTGGTCGAGCCGCTGGGCTCGGACACACTGATCCATTTTGCTCTCGGCTCCTCGACGCTTACGGCGCGCGTTGCGCCGGAGATGCGTCCACAGCCGGGCGAGACCCTGTCCATCGGTGTCGATCCATCAAGGGTCCACCTGTTCGATGCGGCGACGGAGCGGGCGATCCACTGATCGGCCCGCCAAACAACAGGATGGCGGCACTGTATCGCCATCCATTAACTTCCACGGAGGAAATGATGACTTTCAGCAAGACCATGAAGCTGCTGCTGGCCGGCACGGCTCTCACTCTCTCGGCCTCGGGCGCCATGGCCCAGACCAATCTGCGCGTATTCGTCTCGAGCCAGCATCAGCCGGATGTATGGCGCAAGGCCCTCGATATGTACGAGGCTAAAAATCCGAACCTGAAGGTCGTCATTGAGAGCGGCGGCAACACCTCCGAGGCGCAGGCTCAGTATCTGAACACGATCATGACCGCGAAGGACACGTCCCTTGACGTGATGATCCTCGACGTGATCCGCCCGGCCCAATATGCCGCCGCGGGCTGGACGGTGCCCTTCAACGAGGTCCTGGGCAACGATGCCGCCAACTACATGAAGCGATACCTGCCGGCCTATGCCGAGGCGAACACAGTCGACGGAAAGATCGTGGCTCTGCCCGCATTCGCCGACGCCATGTTCCTCTACTACCGCAAGGACCTGCTTGAGAAGCACGGCATCCAGCCGCCCAAGACCTGGGATGAGCTTGTTGCGGCATCCAAAAAGGTCATGGACGCGGAAAAGAACCCGAACCTGCAGGGCATTTCGTTCCAGGGCAAGGCTATCGAGGGCGCCGTCTGCACGTTCCTCCTGCCTTACTGGAGCATGGGCAAGCAGCTCGTCGAGAACGGCAAGCTGACCTTCGACAAGGACGCGGCCGTGAAGTCGCTGGCGCTGTGGAAGGGGTTCGTCGATCAGGGCGTGGCAAAGAAGAACATCGCCGAAGTCGCCACCGACGACACCCGCAAGGAGTTCCAGGCCGGCAACGTGCTCTTCGCCGTCAACTGGTCCTATGCCTGGAATCACTTCAACGGTGCTGAATCCTCCGTAAAGGACAAGGTAGGCGTCGTAACGCTGCCGGCAGTTCAGGGCGGTCAGCCCGCATCCTGCTTGGGCGGCTGGGAATGGGGCGTGTCGGCCTATTCAAATAACAAGACCGAGGCGCAGAAGCTGGTGCAATACCTGTCGAGCCCCGAGGTTTCGGAGTTCATGGCGATCAACGGCGCGCTGCTGCCGCAGTTCCCCGACGTCTACAGCGATGCGGACGTGACGAAGGCCGTTCCGTGGTTTGCCAATGCGCGCCCCGTCGTGGAAAGCGCCAAGGCGCGCCCCGTCACGCCTCGCTACAACGAAGTCAGCGACATCATCCGCACCACGGTGAACTCGGTTCTGGCCGGACAGTCGACGCCGGAAGAGGGCGCCAGCCAGATGGAAGGCCGCCTGCGCCGCGTGCTGCGCTGACCTTTCCCAAACCGATCCTACGGACGGACGCCTAAGGGCGTCCGTCTCCGAAACGCTGAACAGGGCAGGACCATGGCGATGGCAACAGCCAGCGAAACGACCGGCATGACGGCGCCGAACGAGGGCGCCACGAAATGGTGGGTACGGTTCCTCGATCCGAGCGAGCGCACCCTTGGAGTGCTTCTCCTGCTGCCCGCAGCCCTGCTGCTTGCGCTCATCATCGTCTATCCCGTCTGTCGGCTGATCTGGACGAGCTTCCAGAATCTCTCTTTGACGTCCGGGGCTCCAGCCGTCTTCGCGGGGCTCGAGAACTACGCTCTCATGCTCGAAGACCCGGTGTTCTGGGAGACCACCTGGAACACGGTGCTCATCACGCTCATTACGGTTCCAGGCGCCCTCGTAGTGGGTCTTGCGCTCGCCCTCATGGCGAACCTGCCCTTCAAGACCAAGTGGCCGACCCGCCTGTCCCTGCTCATCCCGTGGGCGCTGCCGCTCTCCTTCGCGGGCCTCATCTTCGCGTGGTTCTTTCACTCCGAATATGGTGTCGTGAACGACGTGCTGCGCCGCCTCGGTTTCGAAGGCGTCATCTGGTTCAACTCCGCCAATTGGGCCTTCGCGGCGATCTGCCTGACGATCATCTGGAAGACCTCGTCCTTCATGGCGCTCATTATCCTGGCCGGTCTCCAGACCATTCCGCGCTCGCTCTATGAGGCCGCGGAGGTTGATGGGGCAGGGCGCATGCGCCAATTCTTCGAGATCACGCTTCCGCTGCTCAAGCCCGCCATCGTCGTGGCTCTGATCTTCCGCACGATCACGGCTCTGCAGACCTTCGACATTCCTTTCACCATGACGCGCGGAGGTCCCGGAACGTCGACTGCGACGCTCGCCATGTACATCCACCAGAACACGGTCGACTTCCTCGACCTCGGCTATGGCTCGGCACTGGCGGTGGTGATGTTCGCGCTCTCCATGTGCGTGACCGTGATCTACCTGCGCATGATCCGGACCAAGGGGTGACAGCCATGACATCCGACACCACCGAAAACCGTTCCATCTTCTCCGGCAAGCCGCTGCGGATCCTGATCGGCCTGATCCTGGTCGTGAACGGTATCTTCCCTGCGCTTTGGATCCTGTTCACGTCACTCAAGACAGAGGCCGAGCTGACCGTGAAGCCCATCACGTGGCTTCCGCACGCTCCCACGGTTGCGAACTATCTCCGTGCTTTTACGGACCAACCCCTGCTTCTGTTTCTCTTCAACAGCTTCATGGTGGCGATCCTGTCGACGGCGCTCACGCTGTTCATCTCGGTGCTTGCGGCCTATGCTCTCTCTCGCCTTCAGATCCGCGGCCGCGACCTGATCCTGTCCGCCATCATCGCGGTTTCCACATTCCCCCTGGTGACCCTGCTCGTGCCGCTCTTCGAGATCATGCGCGCATTGGGCTTCCTCAACACCTGGATCGCCCTGATCCTGCCTTATACGGTGCTGAGCCTGCCAGTCTGCACATTGATCCTGGTCTCATTCTTCGAGGGCATCCCGCGCGATCTTGAGAACTCCGCCATGATCGACGGCTGCACCCGCATCGGCGCGTTGTTCAAGGTCGTGGTGCCGCTCTCGGCTCCCGGCGTCTTCACCGCAGGCATCCTGGCCTTCGTGAATGCCTGGGACGAGTTCCTGCTCGCGCTGTCGTTCAACTCGAATCCACAGCTGCGCACGCTGCCGGTCGGCATCACGCTGTACCAGGGTGAGTTCGCTTTCCCCTGGCCGGTGATTTCGGCGGCCCTCGTGGTCGGCATTGTGCCCGTCGCCGTTCTGATCGTGATCTTCCAGGAGCGCGTCGTGTCCGGACTGACCTCCGGCGGCATCAAGGGCTGAGGAGAGTTCCATGACACGCAGAACCATCGAGGAGCTCCGCAGCCAGCGCTGGTATGCGTCCGAGGATATGCGCGGTTTCGCGCATCGCCAGCGCACGCAGCAGATGGGCCTGCGCCGTGAAGAATTCATGGGCAAGCCGGTCGTCGGTATCATCAACACCTGGAGCGAGCTGAGCCCCTGCCACTCCCACCTGCGCGACCGTGCAGAAGCGGTGAAGCGCGGCGTCTGGCAGGCTGGCGGCTATCCGGTGGAACTGCCCGCGCTTTCCGTGGGCGAGGTGATGGTGAAGCCCACCACCATGCTCTACCGCAACTTCCTCGCGATGGAAGTCGAGGAGCTTCTACGCTCGCATCCTATCGACGGCGCGGTGCTGCTCGGCGGCTGCGACAAGTCCACGCCTGGTCTGCTCATGGGTGCGATCAGCATGGACCTGCCGGTGATCTATTGCCCCGCAGGTCCCATGTCGAACGGCCAATGGCGCGGTCAGAAGACCGGTGCCGGTACGCATACCAAGAAGTACTGGGACGAGCTGCGTGCCGGGAATATCACGCAGAACGACTGGATCGATCTCGAGAGCCGGATGACCCGCTCCATCGGCACCTGCAACACGATGGGCACGGCCTCCACCATGACATCCATCGTTGACGCCATGGGTCTGACGCTCCCTGGCGCATCCTCGATTCCAGCTGCCGACAGCGGCCATCCGCGCATGGCCTCAGCCTGCGGAGAGCACATCGTCGAGTTGATCTGGCAGGATTGGAAGCCGTCGCGTTTCCTGGATGCCAAGAGCTTCCGCAACGGGCTCGTGGCCTATATGGCGCTCGGTGGTTCCACCAATGCCGCCGTCCACCTCATCGCCATGGCGCGCCGTGCTGGCGTGGACCTGACCCTCGACGATATGTCCGACATGGCAGGTAAGGTCCCGGTCTGCGCCAACCTTTTCCCTTCGGGCGAATACCTGATGGAGGATTTCTACTTCGCGGGCGGCCTCCGAGCTCTCCTCAAGAAGCTGGAGCATCACCTCGACCGGGAAGCTCTGACCGTCAACGGCAAGACGATCGGAGAGAATCTCACAGGGGCGGATTGCTGGAATGACGACGTGATCCGCGGCGAGGACAACCCGGTCGTGCCGCTGTCTCGCGGTAAGACGCTGGCGGTGGTCCGCGGCAATCTTGCGCCTAACGGCGCCGTGATGAAGTCGTCAGCCGCGAACCCGAAATTCCTGAAGCATGTCGGTCCGGCCATCGTGTTCGACAACCCTGCCGAGATGAACCGCACCATCGACAACCCTGATCTGGACATCACGGAAGATACGGTGATCGTGCTGCGCAACGCAGGCCCCGTGGGTGCGCCCGGCATGCCGGAATGGGGCAACCTGCCGATCCCGAAGAAACTTCTGAAGCAGGGCGTGCGTGACATGGTGCGCATCTGCGACGGTCGCATGAGCGGCACCCACTACGGAACATGCATTCTTCATGTGGCGCCCGAAGCCGCAGTCGGCGGCCCTCTCGGACTATTGAAGACGGGCGACCTGATCGAGCTCGATATCGAGGCCGGGCGTCTTGATATGCGGGTCGACGAGGCGGAGCTCGCGCGCCGCCGCGCCGATTGGAAGCCTACCGCGCCGATCTACGAGCGCTCGTTTGCAGCGCTCTATCAGCGCCACGTTTCACAGGCCGATCAGGGCTGCGACTTCGACTTCCTGAGTGGCCCCGGCGCCGTTTCCGAACCTCCCATTTTCTGAGGATGCGATGATCGACATCGAGAACCGTTTCAAGCGTTGGCTGAAAGGCGAGGGGCCGCAGCCTCCGTTGGGCACATGGCTTATGGCAGCGGCGCCCGCCACGGCCGAGGCCATGGGTTATACGGGCTTCGACTTCCTTGTGGTCGACATGGAGCATGTTCCCATCGAGATTTCCGATCTCGCTGCGATCCTGCGCGCCATTGGCTGCACCCCGGCGGATGCGGTCGTGCGTCTTGCCTGGAACGATCAGGTTCTGGTCAAGCGTGCGCTCGATGCCGGCGCGCAGACGATCATGCTGCCTTTCGTGCAGAATGCCGAAGAGGCGCGTCAGGCGGTCTCCTATGCCAAGTACCCGCCGGAGGGCGTGCGCGGTGTCGCGGCCGTGCATCGCGGCTCGCGGTTCGGCCGCGCGACGGATTATCTGAAGCGTGCCAATGAAGAAGTATGCGTGATCGTGCAGCTCGAAACGCCGGAGGCCATCGAGCGCCTGCCCGAAATCGCCGCAGTTCCGGGTGTCGATGCCCTTTTCGTCGGACCGGGCGATCTCTCCGCCGCCATGGGCCATATCGGCAAAATCGGGCATCCCGATGTGCAGGCCCTGATAGAAAAGGCCGCCAAGGATTGCAGCGCCGCCGGAAAGCCGGTCGGTATCGTCGGCCCTAACCCGGACATGGTGCGCCGCTTCATCGGTTACGGCTACAGCTTCGCCGCCATCGCATCCGACATAGCCATGATGACGGGCCGCGCCTCGGACTGGCTCGGCGTCATGCGCGATCAGCCCGCGCTGGCTGCGGCGCCCGCTGCCGCCTATTGAGGACATGATGAGCGGAGCTGCCACGATAGAGCTCAAAGCCGGCGATCTGGCCCTTTCCCTTGCGCCGAACCTCGGCGGAGCGATTGCGGGTTTCTGGCGCAAGGATTTCCCTCTCATGCGCCAAACATCCCCCGAGGCTCTGTCCGAGGGCCTTGTGCGGCTCACCAGCAGCTATCCGCTCATTCCCTATTCCAATCGTATTGCGGGAGGACGCTTCACCCATGAGGGTGAGGAGCATCAGCTCGCACTCAACTTCGGCGACCATCCGCACGCCATTCACGGCAATGCATGGCAAAGGCCCTGGAGGGTTCTGGACAAAACCTCCACGTATTGCCGTCTTGGACTGGAACACAACGCGGACGGTGAGGCCGTGAAAGAATGGCCTTTCACTTATTGGGCCGAGCAGATTTTCGATCTAGATGATCAAGGCTTCACCCTGACGCTGACGCTGGAAAACACGGACACCCGTTGCATGCCCGCAGGGTTTGGGCTGCATCCATTCTTTCCCAAGCGCCCTGACGTGCGTCTGCAGTTCTCGGCAAGTGAGGTCTATCAGACGGGTCCCGGATCACTTCCGACGGACGCGGTCGCCGTGCCGGGTGCTTGGGATTACAGCTCCCTTCGCGATATCGGCGAACCGCATCTCGATAATTGTTTCAGAGGGTGGGGCGGTACGGCACGGATCAACTTTGAGGAGGCCGGGATCGGCCTTCGGATCGAAGCCGATCCGGTCTTCGGCCACGTGGTCGTCTATGTTCCGGCGGGCCGCGATTTCTTCGCCGTCGAACCGGTGAGCCACATGAACAACGCCGTCAACCGGCCGGACGTTGTAGGCAACGGCTTGCGCAAGCTTGCGTCCGGCGAGCGGCTGACGGGCCGCGTGCGCTTTGTCGTGGAGGATTTGCGATGACATTCAACGTTGCCCTGGATCTGCGGTCCGAGCTCGGTGAATGTCCGCAATGGTCCGTCGATGAGCAGGCGCTCTATTTCGTGGACATCAAGGGCAAGGCGCTGCATCGCTACAAGCCGGCGACCGGAGAGCACACCTCCATCTCCATGCCTGAAGAGATCGGGTGCTTCGGTTTCCGGAAGGGCGGCGGCTTTATCGCGGCCTTCCGCTCGGGCCTGTGGCTCCTGGATTCGGGCGGCAACAGGCTGGAAAAGCTTGCCGACAATCCGGAAGACCAGCGCACGAGCCGTTTCAACGACGGGCGCGTCGACCCGGCTGGACGTTTCCTCGCCGGCACCATCGACGAGCCGAAAGACGGCGGCAAGGCCCATCTCTATCGTTATGACCGCCGGGGGCTTCATGCCCTTGCGAGCGGCTTACTGACCTCGAACGGCGTCGCCTTCGCGCCGGATGGCCTGACGCTCTACCATTCCGATACGCCCACGTTCACTGTCTGGCGATATGCCTACGATCCCGCAACGGGTGAGGCAACGGACAAGACCCTGTTCGCGCGGCTCGAGCCGACCGAGACGGACCGGGGTCGTCCCGACGGCGCCGCGGTCGATGCCCAAGGCTGCTATTGGACGGCGTTGTTCGAAGGCGGTCGCATTCAGCGCTATGCTCCCGACGGGCGCCTGCTCGCGGAATATCCCACTCCGGCCCGCTGCCCCACCATGGTGGCTTTCGGCGGCCCCGATCTGAAGACCCTTTTCGTCACCTCCGCGCGCACGGGGCGATCGGAGGAAGAACTCTTGGCATGGCCGCATTCCGGCAGCCTTTTCTCGATGCCGGTCGAAGTACCCGGCCGGGCCGAATACCATTTTGACCCCTCCATTTGAGGCGCATGACTTCGATGTCGTTCGATTACACATCCGTTCAATACCGCTCCCTTGGGAACAAATCCGTGGTTATCACGGGAGGTGCCTCGGGGATCGGCGAGGAAATGGTGAAGGCGTTCGTGGCGCAGGGGGCGCACGTATCCTTCCTCGACATCAACCGTGAGATGGGTGAGGCTGTGGCAGCCGTGACCGGAGCCGCGTTTCACGCCTGCGATGTGACGGACATCGCAGTTCTGCGGGATGTGCTCGCTCGCATCGAAAGCCAACGCGGCAGTATCGATGTTCTGGTCAACAATGCCGGGAAGGATGACCGGCATGACATGAGCGAGGTCGAGCCCGATTACTGGCGTCGTGCCCTAGCGCTCAATCTCGATCACCAGTTCTTCGCTACCCAGGCCGTCACCAAGGGTATGGCGAAAGCGGGCAGGGGCTCCGTCATCATGCTGGGCTCCATCTCCTGGATGCGCGGGCGCCCCGGCATGGTGGGCTATACCACCGCGAAGGCAGCCATTAACGGCATGACGCGCACGTTGGCCCGCGAGCTTGGTCCTTCGGGGATCCGCGTCAACTGCATCGTGCCAGGCGCTATCCTCACTGAACGCCAGGAAAAACTCTGGCTGACGCCCGAACTGAACCAGCAGTTCATCGACCTTCAGGCGCTCAAGTTCCGCCTGGATGCGAGCCATGTGGCGAAGATGGCTTTGTTCCTCGGCTCCGACGAGAGCGGCGGCTGCACGGGCGCAAACTTCATCGTCGATGCCGGTTTGACACAGAATTGAGATTTCCCATGCAGATTCAGACAACATCCAAAGGCTTCGATCTTCTCCTCGACGGCAGGCTCATTCTGCGCCATCGGGTCGATGCGCCCTGCCTCTTCGTCGGCCACGGCGAGGCTCGCATGGACATGTACCGCGGCAATTTCGATATCGAGGACTACGTCGTCGAGCGCGTGCCGCTTGCCCATGCCGCAGTGTCCGGATCCGAGATTGCTTTCTCGGCCTCCGAGGGCCAACCCGTGCGGCTCATCCTCAACCTTTCGGGTGACGAGCGGAATGCAGTCGCAGCCTTCTATTCTTCCGACCCGTCGATCAACCGCGTCTGGCTGCATGTCGAGGCCGGCAGGGATGAGCATGTCTGGGGCGGCGGCGAGCAGATGTCGTATTTCGACATGCGTGGACGCCGCTTCCCGCTTTGGACGTCGGAGCCGGGCGTCGGTCGCGACAAGACGACCGAAATCACATTCAAGTCGGATGTGGCCGGAAAATCCGGCGGCGATTACTGGAACACCAATTACCCGCAGCCGACCTATCTGTCCTCCCGCCGCTATGCGCTGCATGTGGAGACAACAGCTTATTCTGCTTTCGATTTCCGCCGTGACCAATTTCACGAGATCGAGGTGTGGGCCGTTCCGGAGCGGATCGAGATCACCGCGCGCCCGACCTTCGTCTCGCTGGTCGAAGCCATGTCGGATCGCTTCGGCCGCCAGCCGCCATTGCCGGAATGGGTCTATGGCGGCGCGATCATCGGCTTGAAGGATGGTGCGAAATCCTTCGACAGGCTCGAGAAAATCATTGCCGCTGGCACGAAGGTGTCCGGTCTCTGGTGCGAGGATTGGGTAGGGCTGCGGCACACCTCGTTCGGTGCACGTCTTTTCTGGGATTGGAAGGCGAATGACGACCGCTATCCGGGGCTTCGCCAACGCATCGCGGAGTTGGAGGACCGAGGCATCCGCTTCCTCGGCTATGTGAACCCTTACCTTGCTGTCGACGGCTCGCTTTATCCGGAGGCAGAAGCAAAGGGCTATTTCGCGACGGATGCCGAAGGCGAGACAGCGATTGTGGACTTCGGCGAATTCGATTGCGGCGTCGTGGATTTCAGCAATCCGGAAGCGGCCGAGTGGTTCGCCGAGCGGGTGATCGGCCAGAACATGCTGGATTTCGGCCTCTCCGGATGGATGGCCGATTTCGGAGAGTATCTGCCCATCGACGTGCATCTTGCCAACGGAGTCGATGCCAGGCTCATGCACAATGCTTGGCCGACCATGTGGGCTGAGGTGAACGACCGGGCAGTTAGAAGCCGAGGCAAGACAGGCGAGACCCTGTTCTTCATGCGCGCAGGATTTACCGGCGTGCAGAAGCATTGTCCGTTGCTGTGGGGCGGCGACCAGTCGGTGGACTTCACGCGCCATGACGGCCTTGTGACCGTCATCTCCGGTGCGCTCTCGTCCGGCATTCTCGGCAACGCTTATCACCATTCGGATATCGGCGGTTACACCAGTCTGTTCGGCAACGTCCGCACGGGCGAACTCATCATGCGGTGGGCCGAGATGGGAGCCTTCACTCCCGTCATGCGCACCCATGAGGGCAACCGTCCGCGCGAGAACCTGCAGATCGACCAGGATGAGCAGGTGCTTTCGCACTTCGCTCGCATGACGCAGGTTTATGTGCATCTCGTACCTTACCTGAGATCGCTCGTAACCGAGGCTTCCAAGCATGGCCTTCCCGTGCAGCGCCCCCTGTTCCTCCACTTCGAGGACGATGCCCGCACCTATGCGATCCAGGACGCCTATCTCTATGGTGCCGATCTGCTCGTGGCGCCTGTGTGGCATGCCGGAAAGACGGAATGGACCACCTACCTGCCGAAGGGCGCGGAGTGGATTCATGTGTGGTCGGGCGAAACCCTCGCAGGCGGGCAGGACGTGACCGTTCAGGCGCCTTTCGGACAGCCGCCGGTATTCTATCGTGCCGGTTCGGAGTTCGCGGAGCTGTTCGCCGGATTGAGGGCGCTCTGAGCGATGTCGCTTGCGGAGCTCATAGGATTTCTCGCGCTGGCGGGCGCTGCTGCCTACGCGCAGACCCTGACGGGCTTCGCCTTCGGGCTCATCACCATGGGCGGCGTCGGCCTGACGGGGCTTCTATCCTTGCCGGACGCTGCCATGATCGTCAGCGTGCTGACATTGGTGAACGCCGCGCAAATGCTCCTGAAAGGTTGGCGCGACGTGGCATGGCGGGAATTCGCCATCGTCATGGCATCGAGCGTTCCGCTGCTTTTCGCCGGCTACTGGCTGCTGGAATGGCTTGCCGGAACACGCGCGGATCTTCTGCGCCTGATCCTTGGTTTCGTGATCATCGTCTCAAGCCTTCAATTGGCGCGCAAACCCGATCCGCTCGCAAAGCAGTCGAGCGATGGATCGTTTCTCTTCTTCGGCGGAATCGCCGGGCTGATGGGCGGCATGTTCTCTACGGCAGGGCCGCCGCTGGTCTATCATTTCTATCGACAGCCCATGCCGCTGGTGGTGGTGCGGGAAACACTCGTTACCGTTTTTGCACTCAACGCGGTCTTCCGCATCGGCCTTGTCGTGGGAACCGGCAATCTGCCGGCGGGCTCGGACCTCACAGGCCTTTTCGCCATTCCGGTGGTGATGGGCGCAACCTACGCGGCCCGCCGCTGGCCTCCGCCGATTTCGCCCACCACGATGCGTAAAATCGTGTTTGTCCTTCTCTTCCTCTCGGGTGTGTCGCTCGGCGCGCCTGCCGTTTTTCGCCTTTTGGGAGTCTCATTGTGACCGCTCATGCCAAGCCGTCTGTTCGTGCCATTCCTGGTTTGAAGGATCCGTCGTTGCTCGTGTCGCAGGCTTATATCGCCGGCGAGTGGATCGACGCCCCTGACGGCAAGACCATTGCCGTCACCGATCCCGCGGACG
>JAYSGD010000005.1:0-252258 GCA_041913065.1 Microvirga sp.
GGGCGCGTAGCTCAGCGGGAGAGCATTCGCTTCACACGCGAAGGGTCACAGGTTCAATCCCTGTCGCGCCCACCATTCCTTCCTGACAGACAAGCTTCACAATGCCGTGTTCGCGATAAGCGGGCACGCAATCCGTCTTGTGCGGCTCATGCCGCGAGCGGCTTCATGAGCGCTTCGACCGCGACGAACAGCTTGTCGAAATGATCGATCACCACATCCGGCCCGAGTTCCTGCACCGGCACGTCCGTATAGCCGAAAGGCACAGCGATGGACGGGATTCCCGCATTCTGCGCGGTCACGATGTCGGTACGGGAATCTCCCACCATGATGGCCCGGCGCGGATCGCCGCCGGCGCGCTCGATGGTGTGCATCAGGTGGCGCGGATCGGGCTTGAAGTAGGGGAAGGTGTCACGTCCGCAATTGGCCGCGAAGCGATGGCCGATTCCGAGCTCATCGAGCACCTTGATCGAGTGCTCCTCCATCTTGTTCGTGCACACGGCCAGGACGAAGCCCGCGGCCTCCAGCCGGTCGAGGGCCGCCACGACGCCGGGAAACAGGGTCGTCTCGACGCAGATATTCTCGCCGTAATGCACCATGAACTGCTTGAAGAGCTCATCGAGATAGCCCGGGCTCAGCTCCTTGCCGGCGGCCTCGAAGCCGCGCTGGAGCAGCGCCTTGGCCCCGGCGCCGATCATGTCGCGAGCCTGGGCGAGGGGCAGGGGGCCCAAGCCCTCCTGTTTCAGAATGACATTCAGCGTTCCCACGAGATCGCCAGCCGTATCGGCCAGGGTGCCGTCGAGATCGAAGACGGCGATGGGCGGGGCGATGTGCTGGGTGTGAATGGCCATGAAGGTCGGTTACCTGCTGGGGCAAGGGAATCAATCGCGGGGATGATAAGGTGCGGTTGGTTGATTCGTTCTTACCGTAATGGAGTGTTGAATGCGGTTCTTTGGTTCCGCGGCGTTCGTGTCGATGGTCCTGGGCTTGGGCACGCCAGGAGCCGCCTTTGCTGCTTCCTATGATTTCGTGCCCGCGCCCCAGACCGATCTTAACAGGATTTATAGGATCGATCGGATCACCGGCGAGGTCAGTTCCTGCCAGTATGGGCTACAGGAAGGCACAATTGGGGTGACGCTGTGCTTTAGCGCGGGCGAGGGTGCAGGCGCTCAAACTCCGGGAGAATATGGGCTCGTAGCCTCCCGGCATGAGCGGGAAGGCGGCGTCTTCCGGGTCAATTATCGCACCGGCGAGATGAGCATCTGCTACGTTTTCGACGAGCGGGTGGTCTGCACGCCGCAGACGAGGCCATCTCCGGCGGCCAGCAGCATGGCTCCGTCGGCCTCCACACCCAGCGTCAGCCCGGGCACGGGTGCCTCGCCGCAGCGTCCCTAAGTCTTATTGCCGTTACGTCACTGTCCTGGCAGTGATGAAATCATCTTTCTTTTCAACAGTCTCGCGTGCTAGAGGCGGGCCGTCCGGTCCCGGCAGCGGGGCGACATTGCAGAGGTCCTCAGTGAGCGACAATCTCAAGCGTGCGGCGGCCGAGCGGGCCGCCGAACTCGTTACCGACGGCATGCGGCTGGGGCTCGGCACCGGCTCGACGGCGGCCCATTTCGTGGCCGTCATCGGCGAGCGCGTGCGGGGCGGACTCAAGGTCGTCGGCGTGCCGACGTCCGAGGCGACGCGCGAGCAGGCTCAACGCGAGGGCATTCCTCTGGCGACCCTCGACGAAATGCCGGAACTCGACCTGACCGTGGACGGAGCCGACGAGCTCGACGACGATCTGCGCCTGATCAAGGGCGGCGGCGGCGCGCTGCTGCGCGAGAAGATCGTCGCTTCGGCCAGCGCCCGCATGGTTGTCATCGCGGACGGGTCGAAGCGCGTGGCCAAGCTCGGCAATTTTCCGCTGCCCATCGAGGTCGTGCCCTTCGGCCTCACCGCGACGGAGCGTGCCATCGTCAAGCTTCTGGACAGCCTCGGCATCACCGGCGAGCTGCGCCTGCGCATGGCCGGGGATGGCGCTCCCTACGTCACCGATGGCGGGCACTTCATACTCGATGCCCATCTGGGCCGCATCGATAAGCCGAACGTGCTCGCCTCGACGCTCAACAACATCCCCGGTGTAGTCGAGCATGGTCTCTTTATCGGCCTCGCCTCCGGCGCGATCCTCGCGACCGGGGAGGGGCTTGTCGAACTCGGTCATCTCTGACCGGAAGCTTTCACGATTGGAGCTACTTCTATGATCCGTTCCGTTTCCCGCATGGCCGCGACCTCCGTCGCGCTGTTCATGCTCGCAAGCCCCGTCTTCGCCCAGCAGCCGGCGGAGCCGAGCGCGAGCCATCTGGCCGCTGCCCGCGAGGTTGCCGTCAGCTCCGGCATGACAGGCGCGTTCGACGCCATGACCGGTCCACTGCTCAACCGCCTGCAGCAGATGAACGTGACCCGCCCCGAGATCGGCGCCGATCTCGCCAAGGTCGTGGAAATCATCCGTCCCGAGGTCGAGCAGAAGAAGCAGGAGATGATCGACAGCACGGCGCGCATCTTCACGACCCGTATGACCGAGGCCGAGCTGAAGGAGGTTGCGGCCTTCTACAAGTCGGCCGTCGGCCAGAAATACGTGCAGATTCAGCCCGGCGTCTTGGACGATGTGGTGCGTGATCTCTCCATCTGGTCCCAGCGCACCTCCGAGTTCATCATGACCCGCGCCCGCGAGGAAATGGGCAAGCTCGGCCATCAGCTTAACTGATCGGCTTCAAGCATCACCTGAAAGGATCAAGCCCGGTTCGCCGGGCTTTTTCTTTAGGGTTATCGCCCTTGTCCCGAGGAAGCGCGGCGTTAGCCTTCTCGCTGGTGGCTGCAATCTTGAGGGAGGTAGCTATGAGCGAAGATTGGGCTGTGGACGTGAAGAAATATGCCCCCAATGCCGACGACAAGGCTATCGCGGGCATCGTGAAATATCTGGGTGTTGCCCTTCAGAACAGGGATTCGACTCTGGTTTCCTTTTCCAATCGGGACGAATTGGCCAGGGTGCGCGACAGCTTCCTGAAGAAGAAACTCGGCCTGACAGCCCCCGATGCCGACCTGGACAAGGCCATCGCCGCTGTCGGCGAGAAGCTCAAAGGCGACCGGAGCAAAAACCGGGTCACCGTTTACTACCTGCTCGCCGAGCAATTCGGGAAATTATCCGCTTTCGGTTAGCGCGAGATAGGCCAAGTAAGCACTAACGATCCTCCCCACGTCATTACCGGCCTTTTGCCGGTGATCGCGATTGGAAGAGAATAGCGCCTTTCGGATCAAGACAAGAAAAAGGGCCGGTTCCAAGCGGAATCGGCCCTTCTCATTTTACTGTCGGACGCCTTAATCCTCGGTCGCCTTGAAGCGTCCCAGCCCCTTCATCACGAACGGAGCGATGAGAGCGATGAGGGCGATGGTGAGGAGCGTTGCCGAGATCGGGCTCTGCAGCAGCACCATCGGATCGCCGAGGCTGATCGAGAGCGCGCGGCGCAGCTGGCTTTCCGCCACCGGACCCAGGATGAGGCCCACGACCACAGGCGCGATCGGGAAGTCGAAGCGCCGCATGAGGAAGCCCAGCACGCCGAAGCCGGTGAGCATCATGAGCTCAACCGGCGAAGGGTTCGCCGCGATGGTGCCCATGGTCGCGAAGACCATGATGCCCGCGTAGAGCCAGGGCTGCGGGATCGACAGCAGGCGCACCCACAGGCCCACCAGAGGCAGGTTCAGAACCAGCAGCATGGCGTTCGCGATGAACAGGCTGGCGATGAGGCCCCAGACCAGGTTCGGCTGATCGGCGAAGAGCAGCGGGCCGGGGTTCAGGCCGTATTGCTGGAAGCCGGCGAGCATCATCGCCGCCGTGGCCGAGGTCGGAAGGCCCAGCGTGAGAAGCGG
Organism: Microvirga sp.; assembly: GCA_041913065.1. Taxonomy (GTDB): domain Bacteria; phylum Pseudomonadota; class Alphaproteobacteria; order Rhizobiales; family Beijerinckiaceae; genus Microvirga. The sequence continues at coordinate 3,907 of JAYSGD010000005.1, forward strand.
CACGAGGGTGCCGGCGGCCGATGCGTTGTTGGCGGCCTCGGGGCCGGCGACGCCCTCGATGGCGCCATGGCCGAACTCTTCCGGGTACTTGGTCAGGCGTTTCTCGGTCGAATACGACAGGAAGGTCGGGATTTCCGCGCCGCCTGCGGGCAGGGCGCCGATGGGGAAGCCGAAGAGCGTGCCGCGCAGCCAGGGCTTCCACGAGCGCTTCCAGTCTTCCTTGGTCATCCAGAGCGAGCCGCGGACCGCTTCCAGCTTTTCCTCCTGCACGTGGCGGCGCGAGGCGACATAGAGCGCTTCGCCCACCGCGAAGAGGCCGACCGCAAGGGTGGTGACCTCGACGCCGTCGTAGAATTCTGGAATGCCGAAGCTCAGGCGGGATTGGCCGGACAGGAGGTCGATGCCGACGAGGCCGAGCATCAAGCCGATGGCGAGGCTCGTCAGGCCGCGCACGGGCGAGTCCCCGAAGGTGGCCGAGACTGTCACGAAAGCCACGCACATGAGGGCGAAATAGTCCTCGGGGCCGAAGCTGACGGCGATGTCCACGAGATACGGGGCCAGGAAGGTCAGGCCCAACGTCGCGAAGGTGCCTGCCACGAACGAGCCGATGGCGGAGGTGGCGAGCGCCGGGCCGCCGCGTCCGGCCTTGGCCATCTTGTTGCCTTCGAGCGCGGTCGCCATGGACGCGCTTTCGCCGGGCGTGTTGATGAGGATCGCGGTGGTCGATCCGCCATACATGCCGCCGTAATAGATGCCGGCGAACATGATGATGGATCCGGCGGGATCGAGCTTGAAGGTGATCGGCAGAAGCAGCGCCACGGTGAGCGCGGGGCCGATGCCCGGCAGCACGCCGACGGCGGTGCCCAGCAGCACGCCGATGAGAGCGAAGAGCAGGTTCATCGGCTGAATGGCAACGGTCAGGCCGTTGGCCAGCGATACGAAAGCGTCCATGTCAGTCGCGCCTCAGAGCAGATTTTCGAGCGGCCCTGCCGGCAGGGACAGGGTCAGGAGCTTCGCGAACAGCAGATAGATCAGGACGGCGAGTACGGCCCCGATCAGCAGATCGGTCAGGAAGGCCTTGCGGCCGAAGGCGGCCGAGGTCGTCGCGAAAAGGATGGCCGTGCCGATCATGAAGCCGCCGCCGAGCGCAATCAGGGCGATGAGGGCAACGAGGCCGCCGAGGATCAGGACGATGGGCGCCCAGTCCAGCCGGTCGCGCTCGGGCAGGTCGCCGCGAAGCGCTCCGATGGCGTTGCCGATGGCAAGCAGCACCAAACTGACAGAGACGACAATCGGCATGACCTTCGGGCCGAGGTCGTAAGGGGACAAAATCTGGAGTTTGGTCATGTCCCACCAGACCAGGCCGGCCAGGGCGAGAAGAATGACTGCGATGACGAGGCCAGCTACGTCGACGCGCCGCTGCTGAGATGTGCTCATGAATAATCCCAAAAAAGAAGCGCCGCGCTCCGAGAAACGCGGCGCTTCCGATGGCATTTATCTGGAAAATTAAGACTTCACCAGACCCACGGCGGTGAGAACGTCCTTCGTGCGGGCCTGCTCTTCGGTGAGGATCTTCGCGAAGGCGTCGCCGGAAACGTAGGAATCCTCCCAGCCCTTGGCCTTCAGGATATCCTGCCACTCCTTCGACTTGGCCATCTTGTCCATGACGTCGGTCAGGGCCTTCTTCTGATCGGCGGAGATACCCGGAGGGGCTACGACCGCGCGCCAGTTGGCGATTTCGAGATCGATGCCCTGCGCCTTGATGGAGGGCAGGTCGGCGGTGGCCTTGTCGGCGGGGGTGGTGAGGCCGATGAGGCGCAGCTTGCCCGCCTTGATCTGGCTTTCGAACTCGCCGTAGCCGGAGATGCCGGCCGTCACCTTGCCGCCGAGGATGGCCGCGAGAGCTTCGCCGCCGCCCGAGAACGGGATGTAGTTGATCTTCGTCGGGTCGGCGCCTGCCGCCTTGGCGAAGAGGGCGGCCGCGATGTGATCGACGCCGCCGGCGGAGCCGCCGGCCCAGGTCACCTTGGCCGGGTCGGCCTTGATGGCCGCAGCCAGGTCCTTGGCGTTCTTGATCGGGGAATCGGCCGGGACGACGATGGCCTCATACTCGGCCGTCAGGCGGGCGATGGGGGTCGTCTGGTCGAGGGTGATCGGCGACTTGTTGGTGAGCAGTGCGCCCACCATCACGTAGCCCATGACCATGAGCTGGTTGCCGTCGCCCTTGGAATTGTTGACGAGCTGGGTGATGCCGATGGAGCCGCCGGCGCCGGGAACGTTGACGACCTGGGCGCTCTTGGCGAGGCCGGACTGGGTCAGTGCCTGCTGCATCGAGCGCGCCGTCTGGTCCCAGCCGCCGCCGGGGGCTGCGGGGGCCATGATCTTCAGTTCCATCTGAGCGGCGGCGGACGTCACGAAGCCTGCCACGGCTGCCGCTGCGAGGGCGCCGCGCCAAAGGCTCTTCCGAATTTGCCTCATAATCTGTTTCCTCCATGGACGCTTTACGGTGCGTCAGAGTATTGGGCGAGAAACCGTAAAGGGGGATTTCTCAACGGGCAAGCACATGGGTTATTTATCCCTGTTGAACCTTCGCGTAAGAGCCACTGTTAGAATCTAACGACGAGCGTATTCTTGATGTCCTCTACCGCCTCTCTCGTGACTGGCCGGCATGCCCGCTACGCCGAAGGGCTGTGGCATGCCTCCATGATCACGCTGGCCCTGATCCCGGCGGGAATGGTGATCGCGAACCGCTCCAGCCCGACCCTCATCGTGCTGAGCGCGCTCTTCGCGCTCGCTGCAGTGGGGCTCGAGGGAAGAAGCCGTTCCTTCTGGCAGGATGTCGTCTCGGCCCTGACCTCGCCCATCGGCCTGTCCTCGCTCGCCTTCTTCCTGTGGTGCGCGGTTTCGATCTCCTGGAGCGAGTTCAAGCTCGTCTCCCTGCGCTCCTTCGGCGAGTTCTGGATCCCCATAGCAGCCGCCCTCGTGCTCGGCCTCACCCTCGTGCCACGGCTGACGCAGCGCATGTTCATGCTGCTGACCGTCGTCTTCGTGCTGTGCTGTCTCGACATCGCAATCGAGCTTGCGACCCATCGCGCCTTCCGGACCTGGGCCGGGGCGCGGGACGATTCCTTCATCTTCAACCGGCCTGTCCTGACCCTGCTGATGATGATGCCGCCCCTCGTCGTCTGGCTCCTCGGCGCCACCCGCCGGGGCTGGCTCTATGCGCTGGGTCTGACGGTGCTCTTAGGGTTCACGGCGATGCGCTCGGAGAGCGACGCGGCGGTGCTGGGGTTGGCGATCGTCTGCCTGGCCTTTCCGCTTGCGTGGTTCTTTCCCCGAGTGACCTGCGTTCTCGCCGGCCTCGCCTTCGTGATCGCCATGGGCATCTCGCCGCTGATCGGTCAGATCAGCAGGCAGGTCATCACCCCCGAGATGCACCAGATGATCGCAACCGGGCATTCCAAGGAGCGCGTCGCCCTGTGGAGCAGCTTCGGCTCCGCCGTGCGGAAAGACCCGATCCTCGGCGGCGGCTTCGGCGTGAGCCCGAAGATGGCGCAAACGAAAGTGGCCAAGAAGGTTCCGCGCAAGGAGCGGAGGATGCTCGCCATCGGGCATCCCCACAATGCCGCTTTGCAGATCTGGGTTGAGCTTGGCGCCGTGGGTGCGGTCCTTGCGCTGGCGGTTATTTTCCTCACATTACGGGCAGTCGCCCGTCACCCCCATCTGGTCCGAAGCGCGTCGCTCGCCATCATCGCCGGGGCCGCGCCGGTCGCTCTCGTCGGGCATGGGGCCTGGCAGGGATGGTGGGCGGCATCCCTCGGCGCGGCCATGATCTGGACGCTCGCCGCAGCCCGGTTCCAAACGGAGAAGCCTTGATGTCCCAGTTCGATGTAGACCTTTTCGTCATCGGCGGCGGCTCGGGGGGCGTTCGCGCGGCCCGCATTGCAGCCGGCTACGGCGCGAAGGTCATGCTCGCCGAGGAGTACCGGATGGGCGGCACCTGCGTCATCCGTGGCTGCGTGCCCAAGAAGCTGATGGTCTATGCCAGCCGCTTCGCCGACGATTTCCACGACGCGGCGGGCTTCGGCTGGACACTTGGCGAGGCGAAGTTCGACTGGGCGACCCTGATCCGCAACAAGGACAAGGAAATCGACCGGCTGGAGAACATCTACCGGACCAATCTCGAAAGGGCCGGCGTCGAGATCGTCGACAGCCGCGCCGTGATCGAGGACCCGCATACGGTCCACCTGCTGAAAACCGGCGCCCGCATCCGGGCTCGCTACATCCTGGTGGCAGTGGGCGCTCACCCCACCATGGAGCCGCCGATCCCCGGCGGCAAACTCGGCATCACCTCGAACGAGGTGTTCCACCTCGAGAAGCTGCCCGAGCGGATCATGGTGGTCGGCGGCGGCTATATCGCCGTGGAGTTCGCGGGAGTCTTCGCGGGGCTCGGCAGCAAGGTCACCCTGGTTCATCGGGGCGACAAGCTCCTGCGCGGTTTCGACGACGACATCCGTATGGCGCTTGGCGAGGCCTATGCCCTGCGCGGCATCGATGTCGCCCTGTCGCGGACCCTGACCCGCCTCGACAAGACAGCCGATGGCATCGCCGCCACACTGTCCGACGGCTCGGTGGCCCATGTGGACCAGGTGCTCGTCGCCACGGGCCGGCGGCCGAACACGAAGGGCCTCGGCCTCGACAAGGCTGGCATCACTGTCGATGAGGTGGGCGCGATCCCCGTGGATGCCTATTCCCAGACGCTCACGCCCTCGATCTACGCGGTCGGCGACGTGACGAACCGGGCGAACCTGACCCCCATCGCCATCCGCGAGGGCCATGCCTTTGCCGACACGGTGTTCGGCGGCAAGCCCACCATCATCGACCATGACCTGATCCCGACAGCGGTGTTCTCTACGCCGGAGATCGGCGTGATCGGCTGCGGCGAGGATGCGGCCCGGACGATCTATGGCGAGATCGACGTCTACCGCACCGCCTTCCGTCCCATGAAGGCCACGCTGTCCGGTGGTTCCGAGCGGGTCCTGATGAAGCTCATCGTCGATAAGGCTACCGACAAGGTCCGAGGCGTCCACATCATGGGTCACGACGCGGGCGAGATGATCCAGCTCGCCGGCATCGCCGTCACCATGGGCGCGACCAAGGCCGATTTCGACCGCACGGTCGCCGTACACCCGACGGCGGCGGAGGAGCTGGTGACCATGCGCACGCCGGTCGTGGTCAAGAAGCCGGTGGCTGTAGGTTAAGCGACTCTGAGGAAACAATCCCTACAAGCTGGGGATTTTCTTCAGAAATGTTATGAAACTGGATTACGTTTCATTGGCAGTCTGTCTATAAAGTGACTCCGAGAGGAGTCAGGGACATGACATTCAACATCAGCTCGATACGACACGCTAAGGAAAAGACCTACGGCAGCATCACTCTGCTCGTGGGCATAGCGATATGGCTGCTTGCTCTGGCTGGGATTGCGCTAACGGAGGCATTTCATATGCTGGCCGTGATTGCAGCTTACGGAGTGTCAATCTGGATCAGCTCTGCCATCATCCGCGCTATGTTGCGCGCCTATATGTTCGGCCACTTCGTGATGGTGGGGCCCGATCAGTTCCCCCACATCCATAATATGGTGGTGGACGGGGCGAAGAAGGTGGGACTCGCCGAAGCGCCAGCCGTCTTCGTTTACAACTCAAACGGCGTCATGAATGCCTTCGCGCTCCAGCTTATCGGCAAAAAACGTTATATTTGGCTGACATCGGCCCTTATCGACGCCGACAATGATGAGCAGTTGCGTTTCGTGATCGGTCATGAGCTTGGTCATCACGTTGCCGGACATCTCGGTACCCTGAATTACCTCCTGCGTTTGCCGTCCTTCCTCATCCCCTTCCTCGGGGCCGCCTATTACCGCAGCCGCGAGTTGACCTGCGACCGGGTTGGGGCGTTTCTGGTCCGTGATGTCAATGTATCTCGCACGGCCCTGCAGATGCTGGCCTGCGGCAGCGCCAAGCTGAACGCGCAGATGAACGGCTCGGCTTTCGCTGCTCAGGAAAAGCTGGTCCCGCCGATCGCCGGCTTCCTGCTCAAGATCGTCTCGACCTATCCGCGCCTGACTAAAAGGGTGGAGGCGGTCGGGCAGTGGCTGGAGAGCCAGGGCCACCAGAACGAGGCTCGACCCGGTCAGATTGCTGCCGCGGCCTGACGGACGCATCCGAACGGTACCAGACTTTGACAATATGCCTGCCAACGGCCGTGCGAAGCAGCCGTTGGCAGGCATTCTTCCTTCAGCGTCATCTCTCCGCACTCGCCTTTTCTGTTATGTCGTGTATAGGTGCCCTTTCGTACCGCTTATTGCGGGGAACGATGAGGATTCAAGAAAGGACACGGGGGACAGTGTCATGAGTGAGCGGTGGACGCCCAATAGCTGGAGAAGCAAGCCGATCCAGCAGGTTCCGGCCTATCCGGACCAGGAGGCGCTTGAAGGCGTGGAGCAGCAGCTCGCAGGCTTTCCTCCGCTCGTTTTTGCGGGCGAGGCGAGGAAGCTGAAGCGCGATCTGGCTAAGGTTGCCAAGGGAGAGGCTTTCCTGCTCCAGGGCGGTGACTGCGCCGAGAGCTTCGCCGAGCATTCCGCCGACAACATCCGCGATTTCTTCCGCCTGTTCCTGCAGATGGCCGTGGTGCTCACCTATGCGGGCGGCTCGCCCGTGGTGAAGATCGGCCGCGTGGCCGGCCAGTTCGCCAAGCCGCGCTCGGCGCCGACCGAGACCATCGACGGCGTGGAGCTGCCGAGCTACCGCGGTGACATCATCAGCGACATCGCCTTCACGCCTGAAGGGCGCATGCCAGATCCGCGTCGCCAGCTCATGGCCTATCGCCAGTCGGCCGCGACGCTCAACCTGATCCGCGCCTTCGCCACCGGCGGCTACGCGAATCTCGAGAACGCGCATCGCTGGATGCTGGGCTTCGTGAAGGACTCGCCGCAATCCTCGCGCTACAACGAGCTTGCCGAGCGCATCACCGAGAGCCTCAACTTCATGCGGGCCATCGGCATCGATCCCGAGACGCATCCCGAGATGCGCTCGACGGATTTCTACACCAGCCACGAGGCCCTGCTGCTCGGCTACGAGGAAGCCCTGACCCGCGTCGATTCCACCACCGGCGACTGGTACGCCACCTCCGGCCACATGGTCTGGATCGGCGACCGCACGCGCCAGACGGACCATGCCCATGTGGAATACATGCGCGGCATCAAGAACCCGATCGGCCTCAAGTGCGGCCCATCGCTTTCGGCAGATGGGCTCCTGAAGCTCATCGACACCCTCAATCCCGAGGACGAGGCCGGACGTCTCACCCTGATCTGCCGCTTCGGCGCGGACAAGGTGGCCGATCACCTGCCGGGCCTGATCCGCGCGGTGCAGAAGGAAGGCCGCACGGTGGTGTGGTCCTGCGATCCCATGCACGGAAACACCATCAAGGCGGCTTCGGGCTACAAGACCCGTCCATTCGAGCGCGTGATGGGCGAGGTGCGGGACTTCTTCGCCATCCATCAGGCGGAAGGCACGCATGCGGGCGGCATCCATCTGGAGATGACCGGCAAGAACGTGACGGAATGCACCGGCGGCGCCCGCGCGCTCACCGATGCGGACCTCTCGGACCGCTACCACACCTATTGCGATCCGCGCCTCAACGCGGAGCAGGCGCTGGAAATCGCCTTCCTGACCTCGGAACTGATCAAGCGCGAGCGCCAGTCGAGGGAACGGCCCGCGCCGCTGGCGGCTGAATAAAAAGTCAAATGGTCAAAGAAAAGGGGCGCCCCCAGGCGCCCCTTTTGCTTTACGCATACGCTACTTTACTCGTAATCGGGCTTAGCTTAGCCAGCCCATGAAGAAGAGAATAAGAATGATCGGCAGCGGAATGCCGATAAGCCAAAGCAGGCCACCTTTCAACATGTCAGTCTCCCGTATATTTCGTGCTCTGATAACGAACTGAACTATTGCGGGTTCCAACAAAGCTTGAGCTTGTGAAAATTACGGGTCCTCGACGCCGAAGGGGCAGGGGAAAGCGCGCTGAACACATTGCTGCGCAACCCGCAGCGCGCTAAATCCGCAGGTGCCATGGCTCAGAACACACTCAAGATCGCTCTCGCGCAGCTCAACCCGATCGTCGGCGATGTTTCCGGCAACGAGCAGAAGGCTCGCGACGCCCGCGCGGAGGCTGCCCGCCTCGGCGCCGATATCGTCATGTTCCCGGAGCAGTTCCTCGCGGCCTATCCCGCCGAGGATCTCGTGCTCAAGCCCGCCTTCCAAGATGTCTGCCGCGCCGCCCTCGAACGTCTGGCGCGCGAGACGGCGGATGGCGGCCCGGGCATGCTCATCGGCCTGCCGTGGCGCGATGGCGACGAGCTCTACAATGCCTATGCGCTGCTCGATCAGGGCACGATCACCGTGCGCTACAAGGTCGATCTGCCGAATTACGACGTGTTCGACGAGAAGCGCAACTTCGATGCCGGGCCTTTGCCCGGCCCGGTGAATTTCCGGGGCATCCGCATCGGCGTTCCGATCTGTGAGGATATCTGGGCCGGCGATGTCGTGGAGTGCTTGGCCGAAACCGGCGCGGAAATCCTGCTGGTTCCCAACGGCTCGCCCTATCATCGCGGCAAGACCGATCAGCGCTTCAACATTGCCACCGCCCGCGTGATCGAGAGCGGCCTGCCGCTGGTCTATCTCAACCAGGTCGGCGGGCAGGATGAGCTGGTCTTCGACGGCGCGTCCTTCATCCTCAACGCGGATTGCTCGCTCGCGGGGCAGCTCCCTGCCTTCGAGGAGGCCATAGTCCTGACCGTGTGGGAGAAAGGCGAGGACGGCTGGGTTTGCCGTGAAGCTCCCATGGCGGAGGTCGAAGAGGGCAGGGAGGCCGATTACGCGGCCTGCGTGCTCGGCCTTCGCGACTACGTGGAGAAGAACCGCTTTCCCGGCGTGGTGCTGGGTCTCTCCGGCGGCATCGATTCCGCCATCTGCACCGCCATGGCGGTGGATGCGCTGGGTCCCGACCGGGTCCATTGCGTGATGCTGCCTTACCGTTACACCTCGGGCGAGTCGCTGCGGGATGCGGAGGCCTGCGCCGAGGCATTGGGCGTGCGCTACGACATCCTGCCCATCGCGGAGCCCGTCGAGGGCTTCGAGGCGGCGCTCCAGCCGATCTTCGCGGGCAGGCCACGCGACATCACCGAGGAAAACCTCCAGAGCCGCGCGCGCGGCACCATCCTCATGGCGATCTCGAACAAGTTCGGCGCCATGGTGGTGACCACCGGCAACAAGTCGGAAATGTCGGTGGGCTACGCCACGATCTACGGCGACATGAACGGTGGCTTCAATCCGATCAAGGATCTCTACAAAATGGAGGTCTATCACATCTCCGCCCTGCGCAATCGCTGGAAGCCGAATGGCGCCAAGGGTCCGGACGGTATCGTGATTCCTGAGAACATCCTCACCAAGGCACCGACCGCCGAGCTGCGCGAGAACCAGAAGGACCAGGATTCCCTGCCTCCTTACGAGGATCTGGACGAGATCCTGCGCGGCCTCGTGGAAGAGGAGCTTCGCGTCTCCGAGATCGTGGCCAAGGGCTACGATCTGGAGGTGGTGAAGAAGATCGAGCGGCTGCTCTACATCGCCGAATACAAGCGCCGTCAATCGGCCCCGGGCGTGAAGGTCACCCGCAAGAATTTCGGCCGCGACCGCCGTTATCCTATCGTGAACCGCTTCCGCGACCAGGGGCTGGTGGCTCATCAGAAGGACGAAGCCCTGGAACGCGCCATCGGCAAGCCGCGCGTCGGTTCGCTGGATGTGTAACGCACAGCGTCATCCCCGGCGGCCCGCAGGGCCGGGAAGGGGATACACAAGGCGCGGCGCGATGGATTCCCTTCCCCTCCGCTGCGCTCCGGCCGGGAATGACACCAGATTGCAATTCGGCGGCGCTGCCCCTTGCGCCACCGCGCTCCCTTCGTCATAGGGTTGGCTCATGTCCAAGCCCATCGTCCGCTTCGCCCCGTCTCCGACCGGGCACATCCATATCGGCAATACCCGCGTGGCCCTGCTCAACGCGCTCTTCGCGCGTCGGGAGGGTGGCACCTTCATCCTGCGCTTCGACGATACGGACCTTGCCCGTTCGAAGCAGGAATATGCGGATTCCATCGAGACCGATCTCAATTGGCTCGGCATCGCGCCGGATGTGATCGTCCGGCAGTCGGAGCGGTTCGCGCTCTACGACGCGGCGGCCGAACGTCTCAAGAGCATGGGCCGCCTCTATGCCTGCTACGAGACGCCGGATGAGCTGGAGTTCCGCCGCAAGCGCCAGCTCGCGCGCGGCCTGCCGCCGATCTATGACCGTGCGGCCCTGAAGCTCACGGACGAGGATCGGGCGAAGCTTCAAGCCGACGGGCGCAAGCCCCATTGGCGCTTCCGCCTCGACCACGTGAACGTGGCCTGGAATGACCTCGTGCGCGGCGACTGCCACGTGGATTGCAGCTCGCTGTCCGACCCGGTGCTGGTGCGCGAGGACGGGACCTATCTCTACACGCTGCCGTCGGTGGTGGACGATATCGAGCTCAAGATTACTCATGTGATCCGTGGCGAGGATCACGTCACCAACACGGCGGTGCAGATCCAGATCTTCGAAGCGCTGGGTGCAAGCATCCCGACCTTCGCTCATCACAGCCTGCTGATCACCGCGAGCGGCGAGGGGCTCTCGAAGCGTCTCGGCCATCTCTCGGTGAAGGGCCTGCGCGATTCAGGCCTCGAGCCACAGGCGGTGGCATCGCTCGCCGTGCTCGTCGGCTCGGCGGAAGCCGTGCGGCCGATTGCCGATCTGAACGAACTGGCCAAGCTCATCGACTTCTCCCACATCTCCCGCGCCCCCGCGAAATTCGATGAGAGCGAGCTGGAGAACCTGAACGCACGGCTCATCCACGAGATGCCCTATGCGGCCGCTCGCGAGCGGCTGGCCGCGCTCGATGCAGATGCGGGCGAGGAGTTCTGGAACGCCGTGCGCGGCAACCTCACCAAGGTTCAGGATGCGGTGGAATGGGCAACGGTGGTTCGCGGCCCCGTGACGCCCGTCATCGAGGATCGCGCTTTCATCGATGCGGCGACCGAAGTGCTGCCGGCGGGGCCATGGGATGCGACCACCTGGAAGGCGTGGACGGAAGCGGTGAAGACGAAAACCGGCGTGAAGGGCAAGGCTTTGTTCATGCCGCTGCGTCTCGCGCTCACGGGTCTCGATCATGGTCCTGAACTCGGTGCGCTTCTGCCGCTGATCGGGCCTGAGCGCGCCAAGACGCGGCTCGCGGGACGGGCGGGTTAAGATTTCAGCTCTTCCGTCATGGCCGGGCTTGTCCCGGCCGTCCACGTCTTGAACACCCAGCCCTCATCCTGAGGAGCGAGCTTGCTCGCGTCTCGAAGGACGAGGGCGTCTCCAGCAATCTCTGGACGATCCTTCGAGACAGCGCTACGCGCTTCCTCAGGATGAGGTTGGTGGGGTGGAAGCGAAGACGTGGATCACCGGCACAAGGCCGGTGATGACGAGCGGAGAAATGGAGATCGTGTATGCCCGAAGCCATGATGCGAGCCGCCATTCCCGATGATGTTCCGGCAATCGAGGCGTTGGTCCGAAACGCCTACGGCAAATACATCGAGCGGATCGGTAAACCGCCTGCTCCCATGACGGACGACTATGGCCATCTCGTCGATGAGGGAGATGTCTGGGTTCTCGAACTCGATGGCGAATTGGCCGGTCTGATCATCCTCAAATCCGAGGTTGATCATCTGCTCGTCAGCAACGTCGCCGTCTCGCCCGCCCATCAGGGCCGGGGTCTTGGTTCGAAACTTCTCGCTCACGCCGAGACGCAAGCCCGGCAGCACGGCATTCGGGAACTACGGCTCTACACCAACGAGCTGATGCATGAGAACCTTTTGGTCTATGGAAAGCTCGGTTGGACGGAATATGACCGCGCCGAGCAGGACGGGTTTCGCCGGGTCTTCATGAAGAAGAAACTAGGCGACATCCCGTCCTGAGAGGGCTCATTAGGCCTTGATCTTGTAGCCCGTCCTGAAGATCCACCACACGACGACAAGGCAGATCAGCATGAACAGGAATGTCATGCCGAGGCTCAAAGTCACGTCCACGTCCGCGACGCCGTAGAAGCTCCAGCGGAAGCCGCTGACCAGATAAACCACCGGGTTGAACAGGGCGATCTTCTGCCAGAAGGGCGGGAGCATGCTGATGGAATAGAAGCTGCCGCCGAGAAAGGCGAGCGGCGTGACGATCATCAGCGGAACCACCTGAAGCTTCTGGAAGCTGTCGGCCCAGATGCCGATGATGAAGCCGAAAAGGCTGAAGGTGATGGAGGTCAGCACGAGGAAGGCGATCATCCATACGGGATGCTGGATGGAGAAATCCACGAACAGGCGTGCGGTGATGAGGATGATCGTGCCGATGATCACCGACTTCGTGGCGGCCGCGCCCACATAGCCGATCACCGTCTCCATCGCCGAGATCGGCGCGGAGACGATTTCGTAGATCGTACCTGAGAATTTCGGCATGTAGATGCCGAAGGACGCATTCGAAATGCTCTCCGTCAGCAGCGAGAGCATGATGAGGCCCGGCACGATGAAGGCGCCGTAGCTCACGCCGTCGATGCTGGCCATGCGCGAGCCGATGGCCGAGCCGAAGACGATGAAATAGAGCGAGGTCGAGAGCACCGGCGAGGCGATGCTCTGCATCAGCGTGCGCCAGGTGCGCGCCATCTCGAAGAGGTAGATGGCCTTGATGCCGTAAATGTTCACGCGCGTTCCCTCACCAGGCTGACGAAGATGTCCTCCAGCGAGGACTCGGAGGTGTGCAGATCCTTGAAGTCGATGCCGTGCTCGTTGAGCCGGCGCAGGAGCGTGGCGATGCCGGTCTCCTCGGTCTGCGTATCGAAGGTGAAAGTAAGATCCTGGCCATCCTCGGAAAGCTGCAGGTATTCCGATTGCAGATCGGCGGGAAGGGCGGTGAGCGGGCTCTGCAGATGCAGCGTCAGCTGTTTCTTGCCGAGCTTCTGCATCAGCACGTCCTTGTCCTCGACCAGAATGATCTCGCCCTTGCGGATCACGCCGATGCGGTCCGCCATCTCCTCGGCTTCCTCGATGTAATGCGTGGTGAGGATGATGGTGACGCCGCTCTCGCGCAGCTGGCGCACCATGTTCCACATGTCGCGGCGCAGCTCCACATCGACGCCGGCGGTCGGCTCGTCGAGGAAGAGGATGTTCGGCTCGTGCGAGAGAGCCTTGGCGATCATCACGCGGCGCTTCATGCCGCCGGAGAGCGCCATGATCTTCGAGTCCCGCTTCTCCCAGAGGGAGAGGTCCTTCAGGATCTTCTCGATATAGGTCGGGTTCGCCGGCTTGCCGAAGAGGCCCCGGCTGAAGTTCACCGTCGCCCATACGCTCTCGAAAGCATCGGTGGTCAGCTCTTGCGGAACGAGGCCGATCTTGGTGCGGGCGGGGCGGTAGTCCCGGATGATGTCGTGACCGTCCGCGATCACCGTGCCGGTGCTGGGATTGACGATGCCGCAGATGATGCTGATCAGCGTCGTCTTGCCGGCGCCGTTGGGGCCCAGCAGCGCGAAGATCTCGCCGCGCTGGATTTCGAGATCGACCTGCCGAAGGGCTTGGAAACCCGTCGCGTAGGTCTTGCTCACGCCCGAGACCTGGATGATCGGGTCGGATACGGTGGAAGGTCGGGGAAGTCTCTGAGAATCGAGAGGTTTCATGCGCGCCTGATAGCACAAAACGTGATTGGGTACCTCTCCGTTGCGCAGAGGGGCAGGGGTAGGCCGGTATGGTTGGGTGAAAGGCTGGTGGGCCTGGCGCCACTTCACCTCTCCCCATCGCAAGTCGGGTGTTCCCGACTTGCGCAAGCAAAAGCTGATCTCGGGAGCACCCGAGATCAGGGGAGAGATGATCAGCGCCACATTCTGAGAACGATCCCGGATCGGCTGTCGCCGTCCGGGATGACCGTTCATGAAATCAATTCTGTGTCGTCGGCACCGGGATGATGTTGGGCGCGATCACGCGCACCGTCTTCTTGCCGGTAGCGGATTCCATCTCGCGCTGTGTGCCTTCGTTCTCACCGACCACCGTGGTGTTCTCGATGGATTGCGGGCCGATGCCGGCGGATTCCCTGCTCGCGGTCGGCGCGGCGGCGGCGATCTCGGCGGCTGCCTTCTCTTCCTCGTCAGCCTTCTTCTCGGCGGCCTTGCGGGCCTGGACGGCCTTCGGGCGGGACAGCTCCTCCGCCTTCTCGGCGGTCACGATCATATCGCCCTTGCGCTGCTCCAGCATGCTCTCGGCCTTGCGCAGAACCACGGCCCAGCTCTCGTCCTGCTTCTTGCAGGCGCAGCTCTCGTCGAAGCTCTTGCGGAATTTGAAGGCGTTGGCGAGGGAGGTGTAAGGACGGTCGCTCGACAGCGAGGCGGCATAGTTGAGCCCGTCGTCGCCGCCCGGATAGGCGAAGGCAGCGGTTTCCGTGCCGGGACACAGGGCCTGGCACATCTCATCCGCGCTCTGGCCGCCGCCAGGGGGGGTGGTGAGCGGGAAGAAGGAGCCGTCGCAGGTTTTCACGCAGATCAGGCGGCCACCGCCCATGGAGCGACGGCCCTCATCGGCGATGATGGGCTGGCCCTCCGGCATGATCTGCTGCTGGGGCTGCTGGCTGCGCGGCGGACCGAAGAGCGATTCGAAGAAGCCGCGGGGCTGGTCGGTGGAGCAGGTCTGCTGCACGGCGGCCTGAAGCTGGCGCCGGCGGAAATCCACTTCAGCCGAATCGACGCTCTGGGCGGCGAGGCGAGCATAGCCGGCCTCGAGCTGGCGGACCTGCTGGGCGATTGCCGGGCACTCGGCCGGGGCCGGGCCGGTGAGGAAGCCCAGGGGACCGCGCTCACAACCGATGGAGGAGTAATACCGGGCAAGACGGGAGATCTCGGCACGCTGCGCCTGCATCTGCGGGGTCGGCGCGCCGCCCCGGTTGCGCTCGAGGCTCGCCAACTCGGCGCGGAAGCGCTGGCATTCCGGCGACTGGGCCAGGGCAGCTTCGCCGGCGACCAGGAAGGCCGTCACGGCGACGAGGGAGCGGAGGAGAGATGTCTTTGTCATCAAGCGTATCGCAGAACCGGATCGTCAGAAGGCGTCATTGCCAGATTGGTCATGTGCCGTCGGAATTTGACCCTATTGTGATTAATGCCTTGTCCGCCCCCAGGAAAGCCCAATAGCTTTTCCGGCAAAAGCGATTCCGGATCGAGGCCCTGCATGTACTCCCATACGACCATCGGAGCAAATGACCTCGCCAGGGCGAAGGCCGTCTACGATGTGGTGCTGGCGCCGCTGAGCCTCGAAGTCCGGTTCGAGGGCGACGGGATGGTCGGGTACGGCCTGCCGGGAGGGCGGCCGCAATTCCTTGTCGTTCAACCGTTTGACGGAGGCGAGCCTTCCGTGGGCAACGGATCGATGGTCGCTCTCCTGGCCTCGCGCCGCGCCCTTGTGGATGCCTGCCATGCGGCGGCTTTGGAGCAGGGCGGGGTGGACGAGGGCGGGCCGGGCCTGAGGCCCCACTACCATCGGAATTATTACGGGGCCTATTTTCGCGATCTCGACGGCAACAAGATCTGCATCTGCAGCCATCACGCCGAATAGATCTCGCCAAAGCGGGTAGGTATCCCCACATGACAGCGTAACAGTGGGAGACTCAAACGAAATGTTCGCTCGTATCGCTCTGGCTCTGGCCCTCGTTCTGGGGGCGACCTCCGGCGCCGCCGCGCAGGAGCCGGACCTGATCTTCAAGAAATCGACCGTCTGGCGCGCCCTGACGCCTGACGACAAGCTCGCGGTCTATGGCATCGACGATCCGCTCGTCGAAGGCGTGGCCTGCCATTACACGACCCCTGAGCGCGGCGGGATCTCGGGCACCTTCGGCGTGGCCGAGGAGGTGTCTGACATCTCCCTGTCCTGCCGTCAGGTGGGACCGGTGAAGATCAAGCAGCGGTTCGGGCAAGGGGATGTGGTGTTCAGCGAACGCCGGTCCCTGATCTTCAAGAAGATGCAGATCGTCAGGGGCTGCGACGCGAAGCGCAACACCCTGGTTTACATGGTCTATTCCGACCGGCCCATCGAAGGCTCGCCCAAGAACTCGACATCGAGCGTGCCGCTCATGCCCTGGGGCACCGAGATGCCGCCGAAATGCGGGGAATGGCTGAATAAGTAGGTTGGGCTGTCGTCATCCCCGGACTTGTTCCGGGGATCCACGCCTTGAGCCGCTTCTAGACGTGAATGGCCGGGTCAAGCCCGGCCATAACGTGAGAAGTGTTGTAATTGCTCAGTTCGAGCAGGTGATCGAAATCGGGCGATGCTCGCCGACCGTCACCGAGGCTTTCTGAATGGAGCCCGTCAGTTCATCGGCCTCGATTTGCCGGAAGGAGACGGCTTTCGTGTAGCCCTGGGCTTCGCACCAGGTATTTGCCACAACTTGGCCACAGGCCTCGCTTGAAATCAGGCATTCCGCGACGCCGTAGCCGTCGGCGGCGGGGACCATGAATGTGGCCTGGGACGACGAGGCCTGCGTGCCGTTAGGAAGGAGTGTCAGGGACGCGGCAACAAAGAACACAGCAGTACCCAACCCGAGCATGGTGTATGCGCGGCGCATAGAAGACCTCATCGATTGAACTCGTGATGTATTGTCACGATTGCCTGTGAATAAAGCTCTAACGAGTATGCTTAAATCCCGTTGCTTGCATTCATGCAAAACGTCTGTGCTCTCCAGCATGGGAACCTTGACGTCCTTGGGCTGACAGGGCATTGATGCTTTCATGAACACGGCAACGATCCTCATTTCCGGGATTATTTGCGGCTAGCGCACACGCTGGCTGGAGCCGTCTCGTTCTCATTTCAGGAATGAAACCAACCTCCGGCCTCGTGGCCTGACAAGGACTTGGTTTCATGGCGCCTCAGTTGAAACTTTACAACACGCTCACGCGGTCGAAGGACGTCTTCGTCCCGATCGACGCTCGGAACGTGCGCCTCTACGTCTGCGGACCCACCGTTTACGACTACGCCCATATCGGCAACGCCCGGCCCATCATCGTCTTCGATCTTCTCTTCCGTCTGCTGAGGGAAATCTATGGCGAAGCTGCCGTTACGTATGTGCGCAATATCACGGATGTCGACGACAAGATTAACGCCCGCGCGGCAAAGACTTATCCGGACCTGCCGCATAACGAGGCGATCCGTGAGGTGACCCGCAGAACCGAGGACCAGTTCCACGCGGATATCCGCGCGCTTGGCGTGCTGATGCCCGACGACGTGAACCGGCCTGGGATGCCGCCGAGCTTCGTCGAGCCGAGGGCAACCGAGCATATCGCAGAGATGCGCATGATCATCGAGCGGCTGATCGCGCGGGGCATCGCCTATGTGGCCGAGGAGCACGTGCTCTTCAGCGTCGCCGAGATGCAGAAGCTCTCCGGCGTGCCGAAATACGGCGCCTTCTCCAAGCGCTCGCTGGACGAGCTTCTCTCCGGCGCGCGGGTGGATGTGGCGCCCTACAAGCGCGATGCGATGGACTTCGTGCTGTGGAAGCCGTCCGGCCCCAAGGACCCCTCATGGGAGTCGCCTGCGGGCATCAAGACACCGGGCCGTCCCGGCTGGCATATCGAATGCTCGGCCATGTCGTGGAAGCACCTCATCCAGGCCTTCGAGACGCGGCTTACCTGCGATGATCCGAAGGAGCGCGAGATCTTCGATATCCATGGCGGCGGCATCGACCTCATGTTCCCGCACCACGAGAACGAGATCGCGCAGAGCTGCTGCGCCTTCGACGCGCCGCGCATGGCCAATGTCTGGATGCATAACGGCTTCCTGCAGGTGGAAAGCGAGAAGATGTCGAAGTCGCTCGGCAACTTCTTCACGATCCACGACCTCTTGCAGGATTGGCCGGGCGAGGTGCTGCGCTTCAACATGCTGCGCACGCAATACCGCCAGCCTATCGACTGGACGGTGACGGGCCTGGAGGAAAGCACGAAGATTCTCGACCGCTGGTACGACCATGCCGGCCACGGAACCAAAGCGGCTTTCTCCGCCCAGATCGTCGAAGCGCTCGCCGACGACCTCAATACGCCGAAGATGCTCGCGGAGCTGCACTCTCTCGACAGCAACGGCGCGCACGAGGAACTCGGCGCGAACCTGCGCGCTCTCGGCTTCCTGCTGGAAGGCGCCGACGCGTGGAAGGCGCGCAAGCGGGCCGCGCTCTGCGTTGATCCGGCTCATGTCGAGGCGTTGATCGCCGCACGCAAGGCGGCGAGGGCCGCCAAGAACTGGCCTGAGTCCGACCGCATCCGCGATGAGCTCGCGGCGCTCAAAGTCGTCGTGAAGGACAACAAGGACGGCACGACCACCTGGGAGGTTGCACGGTGAGCGTCTTTACCTGCTCCGTCGTCATGCCCTGGCTTGTCCCGGGTATCCACGCCTTTGGAGCCGCCACACAGCCTCATCCTGAGGAAGCGCGGAGCGCTGTCTCGAAGGACGAGGCGTCTCTAGTGCTCTCTGGACGATCCTTCGAGACGCCGCCTGCAGCGGCTCCTCAGGATGAGGGCGGTGTAAAGTTGCTTCGGAAAGATGGGGCACGCTGATGGGCCAATCGTTGCCGAAGCCGGGACTGCGTCCCTTCCTTCCCGCCGATCTGCCGCTGCTGGTGGAGATCTACCAGTCGAGCATCGAGGAGCTGACGGGCGAGGATTACAGCGAGGCGCAGCAGGAAGCATGGATGGCGCAATCCGAGGACGAGGATTTCGCCAACGCGCTGGCGAAAAGCCTCACCCTGATCGCGACCGTGGAGGGCTCTCCCGTCGGGTTCATCGCTTTGCGGGACAACGAGGAGATCGCGTTTCTCTATGTGCATCCCGCGGTGGCAGGGCAGGGCATCGGAACGATGCTGTATGATGCCATCGAGAAGCTGGCTGGTGCGCGCAATGCGAAGCGTCTCGCAGCCGAGGTTACAGACAACGCGCAGTCATTCTTCCAGAAGCAGGGCTTCCAGCCGCAGCGCCGCACGACGTTGTCCATCGGCGATGAATGGCTTGCAACCACCACCATGGAAAAGCGCCTCACGGCACAGGAAGACAGGAAGTTCTCATCATGAGCCGCGAGCGCGTCTATCTCTTCGACACGACCCTGCGCGACGGCGCGCAGACCACGGGCGTCGATTTCTCTCTGGAGGATAAGCGCGCCATCGCAGCCTTGCTCGACCGGCTCGGGATCGATTACGTCGAGGGAGGCTATCCCGGCGCCAACCCGCTCGATACGACCTTCTTTTCCGAGAAGCGCACGAAGAACGCCAAGTTCACCGCCTTCGGCATGACGAAGCGGGCAGGGCGCTCCGTCTCGAACGATCCCGGCGTGACCGGCCTTCTCGAAGCCGAGGCCGACGCCATCTGCTTCGTCGCGAAAGCCTGGGACTACCATGTCCATGTGGCGCTCGAGACAACGCTGGAGGAAAACCTCGTCGGCATCCGCGACAGCGTGGAGGCGGCCCGCGCCAAGGGCCGCGAGGTCATCGTCGATTGCGAGCATTTCTTCGACGGCTACAAGGCCAATCCCGATTTCGCGCTCGCCTGCGCCCGCACCGCCTATGAAGCGGGAGCGCGCTGGGTCGTGATGTGCGACACCAATGGCGGCACCCTGCCTCACGAGGTCGCCGAGATCGTCAGGAACGTCACGCGGGTCGTGCCGGGCGACCATCTGGGCGTCCACACCCATGACGATTGCGGCTGCGCGGTCGCCAATTCGCTCGCAGCTGTCGAAGCCGGTGCGCGCCATATCCAGGGCACGCTCAACGGCCTCGGCGAGCGCTGCGGCAATGCCAATCTCGTCACGATCATCGGCGCGCTGAAGCTGAAGGACACCTATGCCTCCCGCTTCGAGATCGGCGTTTCCGATGAGGCGTTGGGCGATCTCACCCACGTGTCGCGCCAGGTTGACGAAATCCTCAACCGCCAGCCGAACCGCCATGCGCCTTTTGTCGGCGCCAGCGCCTTCGCGACGAAAGCCGGCATTCATGCCTCCGCCGTCCTGAAGGACCCGCGCACCTACGAGCATGTGGAGCCGGAAATCGTCGGCAATGCCCGCAAGGTTCTCGTGTCCGACCAGGGCGGGCAATCGAACATCCTCGCCGAACTCAAGCGCTGCGGCTTCGAGCTCGAAAAGGGCGATCCGCGCATCGCTCGCGTCCTCGACGAGGTGAAGCGCAAGGAAGCGCAAGGCTTCGCCTTCGAGGGGGCGGATGCTTCGTTCTATGTGCTCGTCAAGCGCATGCTCGGCGAGGTGCCGGCCTTCTTCGACGTGGAGCGTTTCTCGGTCAATGTGGAGCGCCGCTTCAATGCGGTCGGCGAGCTCGTCACCGCATCGGAGGCCATCGTGAAGGTGCGCGTCGGCGATGAAGTCCTGATCTCCGCCGCCGAGGGCAACGGCCCGGTGAATGCGCTCGACGTGGCTTTGCGCAAGGATCTCGGCAAGTATCAGAACCTGATCCAGGATCTGGAGCTGGTGGACTATAAGGTCCGCATCTACCAGGGCGGCTCAGACGCCGTGACCCGCGTTCTGATAGAGTTCACCGATGGCTCTGGAGAACGCTGGACCACCATCGGCGTCTCGCCCAACATCATCGACGCGTCGTTCCAGGCGCTGACGGATTCGATGATCTACAAGCTCCTGAAGGGCGGGGCGACGCTTTAGTCCCAATGATACCCTTTGTCATTCCGGGGCGAGCGATAGCGAGAGCCCGGAATGACAAAGGGATGCGCTGAGCATACGAGCGTGTTCAACGCCATCCAAATATCGAGACTACTCATGAACCTCTCGCTCCTCCTGCCTCTCGCCGGCATCCTCCTCGGCGGCGTTTTTCTCGCCTCGCAGGCTCCCATCAACGCAGCCCTTGCACGTTCGCTCGGCGATCCCATCCTGGCCGCCTGCATCTCGTTCGGGATCGGCTTTCTTGTGCTCGCGGCGGTCAGCGCTTATCGCGGCGGCTGGCCGTCGGGCTGCGCGGTTGCCGCAGCGCCCTGGTGGTCGTGGCTCGGCGGTCTGCTGGGCGCATTCTACGTGGCGGTGGTGATCTGGGGCGTGCCGCAGCTCGGCGTGGTGAGCACGGTCGCGGCGCTGATCCTTGGCCAAGTCGCTGCGGCGCTCATTCTCGATGCCATCGGCGCGTTCGGCCTGCCCGTCCAGGCCATCACATGGCAGCGGCTTGTGGCGGCAGGCATGATCCTGGGCGGGCTCGTGCTGTCCCGCGCAGGCTAAATGATCTTAGAACTTCGTCTCGATCAGGTCGGCATTCTCGACGATGCCGACGCGACGCGCGGCGGCTTGGACCATTGGGATGACCTCTTCGACACGCTCGGCCACGAGATAGTTGAGCTCGAGCCCCTGGCGGATGAAGCCCTGTTCGCGCATATGGGCGATCAGGGTGAGCAGAGGCTTCCAGAAGCCCTTGGTGCTCAGCATGAGAATCGGCTTGGTGTGCCGGCCCAGCTGCGACCAGGTCATCTGTTCCACCAGTTCTTCGAGGGTGCCGATGCCGCCGGGCATGGCCACGAAGGCGTCGGCCTTCTCGAACATCAGGCGTTTGCGGGTGTGCATGTCGGGCACGACGATGGTTTCCTGCACCTCGTCGAGCAGGCGCTCGCGGGATTTCAGGAAGTCCGGGATGATGCCTGTGACATAACCGCCGTGGTCGAGAACCGATTGGGCGACGGTGCCCATGAGGCCCACATTGCCGCCGCCATAGACGAGGTTGATTCCCTGCTCGGCCATGGCCCGACCCAATGCCGCCGCATTTTCAGCGAAAACGGGGTCGTCTCCAAAGCCGGAGCCGCAATAGACGCAAATGGATTTGATAGGCTTGGTCGCTGACATTTTCTCTTCGGGGAGGCGGGGTGCCTCCCGCGCTGAATCATACAACATTTATTCTTCCTTTATGGCCGTAGCCATTTGAAAGATAAACGGCTTAAATAGACGAAAGTGCCCGGTTGAGAAAAAGCATCATGGCGCAGCCGATTGAAAACAGGGGAACGATTGCCATCATCGGCGCCGTGGCGGCCGGTGTCGTGGCGGTGCTTGTCGGCGCCCTGTACTGGGCATGGCCCGGCTCTCCCGAGCCCACGAAAGCAAGCGTTTCTCCCCCTGTTGCGGTGCAGCAGCCCGCTCAACCCGAGCAAAAAGCCGCCGCTGCGGAGAAACCGCCCGAGCCCAAGGCCGAGGCGAAGAAGGACGCGCCTGTCGTGCCGTCCTTCGATCTGGTACGCGTCGAGCCCGATGGCGAGAGCGTGATCGCCGGGCGCGCGGCGCCGGGGGCGACGATCGAGCTTATGCGGGGCGATCAGGTCCATGCGCGTGCCGTGGCCGATGCCTCGGGCCTGTTCGCCATCGTCCCGCCGGCCCTGCCGCCGGGAACGCATCAGGTCATGCTGCAATCCATCGCGCCGGACGGCGTCCGCCAGCGCTCGCCCCAGACCGTGACGGTGGTGATCGACACGGGCGGAACCCGTCCCCTCGTGACCCTGGCCTCGCCGGACCAGCCCACCGTGCTCCTGTCCAACCCCGAGCCGCCCGAGCCGAAGGTCGCGGAGCAGCCCAAGGTGCCCGAGCCCCAAGGGCCTGAGAAGGTGGCTGAGCCGAAGCCGGCGGAGCCTGCAACCCAACCTGCACCGCAACAGCAGGCAGGGGCCACGCCTCCCGCTCCCGCACCCGCGCAGCCTGCGCCCAGGGCTGAAATCAAGATCGTCACCGTCGAATCGGAGGACGGGAAGCTCTTCGTCTCCGGTCAGGCGGCTCCGGGTGCGACGGTGCGCCTGTACCTCAACGAGAGCATGATCGCCCCCGGCAGCGCGGGCGGGGACGGGAAGCTGTCGTTCTCCATCGGCAGCGGCGTGCGGCCTGGTGACTATCGGATCCGGCTCGACGATGTGGACCCGGTCTCCGGCCAGGTGAAATCCCGCGCCGAGGTGGGCTTCAACGTGCCGGCGCAGGTGGCCGCCGCCGAGCCCGCGGCCCCCGTGGCCGCGCCTCAGGATGCTCCCAAGCCGGCCTCGGAAGCCCAGGTCGCGGCGGCCGGAACCGTCGTGATTCCGAACATCAACACGGCAATTGTCTCCAGGGGCGATAATCTCTGGCGCATCAGCCAGCGCATCTACGGCCAAGGCGTGCGCTACACGGTGATCTACGGCGCGAACCAGGATCAGATCCGCAATCCGAACCTGATTTACCCGGGACAGGTGTTCGTTCTGCCGACGAATCAGGACCAAAAGACCAACTGACCCTTCAGAAAGGGTGAATTCGGCGCCCTTATCGCCTATATCGAGGTCCGACACGACATTCGGATTCTCTGACGATGCCCCCCAAAACCGCCGCCCCCGCAAAGAGCGCAGCCCCGCGCAAGCCTAGCGGCTTGGCCGATACCTGGTCGAAGCTCTGGCCCTATCTCTGGCCCCATGGCCGAAAGGACCTGCAGCGACGGGTCTTCCTGGCGTTCGGCCTGCTGCTCGTGGCCAAGGGCGTGACCATGGTGACGCCCTTCGCCTTCAAGTGGGCGACGGACGCGCTGGTGGCCGTGACGGGTGGGGCGAGCCAAGCCGCCGAGGCAGCGGCGACAGACGGCTCATGGATCTGGCGAGCGCCGATCCTGCTGACGATCATCTACGGCACCACGCGCATTCTCATGGCGGTGCTGACCCAGGTGCGCGACGGCCTCTTCGCCAAGGTCGCCATGCATGCGGTGCGCAACCTCGCGCTGCAGACCTTCGAGCATATGCACCGCTTGTCCCTGCGCTTCCATCTCGAGCGCAAGACCGGCGGCCTGACCCGCGTGCTGGAGCGCGGCCGCGAGGGCATCGAGGAATTGTCGCGCCTCGTGGTGCTGACGCTGCTCCCGACGATTCTCGAATTCGTGCTGGTGCTCGGGCTTCTCGCCTGGGAGTTCAACTGGACCTATTCCGCCGTCGTGTTCGCAATGGTCGTCGTCTATCTCGCCTATACCTACAAGGCGACGCAGTGGCGTATCTCGATCCGCAAGCAGATGAACGACTCCGACACGGAGGCCAACACCAAGGCTGTCGACTCGCTGCTGAACTACGAGACGGTGAAGTATTTCGGCGCCGAAAGCCGCGAAACCCAGCGCTACGACCGCTCCATGGAGCGCTACGAGAGAGCGTCCACGCAGACCTATACTTCGCTCGCCGTGCTCAATGCCGGTCAGGCGGTGATCTTCTCCATCGGCATGGGCGTCGTGATGGTGCTGGCTGCAATGGACATCATGGCCGGGCGCGCCTCCATCGGCAGCTTCGTGCTCGTGAACGCGATGCTCGTGCAGCTCTACATTCCGCTGAACTTCATGGGCATGCTCTATCGCGAGATCAAGCAGGCCCTCATCGACATCGACGACATGTTCGAGATCATCGAGCGCAATCCTGAGATCGAGGACAAGCCGGGCGCGCAGCCGCTCGATGTCCGCCAAGCGGTCGTGCGTTTCGAGGACGTGCACTTCTCCTATATCCCCGAGCGTCCAATCCTGAAGGGCGTCACCTTCGAGGTTCCTGCCGGCCACACGGTCGCCATCGTCGGGCCGTCGGGCGCAGGCAAGTCCACGATCTCGCGCCTGCTGTTCCGGTTCTATGAACCCACGAGCGGGCGCATCCTCATCGATGGGCAGGACATCGCCGACGTGCAGCAGGCATCGCTTCGCAAGGTCATCGGCATGGTCCCGCAGGATACGGTGCTGTTCAACGACACCATCGGCTACAACGTGCAGTACGGCCGCTGGGATGCAACGCCCGAAGAGGTGAGGGAAGCAGCAACCCTCGCGCAGATCGACCGCTTCATCGCCCTTCTGCCGGAAGGATACGACACGCCCGTGGGCGAGCGCGGCCTGAAGCTTTCGGGAGGCGAGAAGCAGCGCGTGGCGATTGCCCGCACGATCCTGAAAGCGCCTCCGATCCTGGTGCTCGACGAGGCGACCTCGGCGCTGGATACCTTCACGGAGAAGGAGATCCAGGACGCCCTCGACCGTGTCAGCCGCGGTCGCACCACTCTCGTCATCGCCCACCGCCTGTCCACCGTGATCGGCGCGGACGAGATCATCGTGCTCGACCAGGGCAGGGTGGTCGAGCGGGGCAATCACGCCTCCCTTCTGGCCCAGGGCGGGGTCTATGCCGCCATGTGGAACCGCCAGCGCGAGGCCGACGAGGCCCGCGAAACCCTCAAGCGCACCGAGGACGCGGAGCGCACCAAGGAAAGCGTGGCAGGTTGACGCGAGCGCTCACTCCTGCCATCCCCAGACTTAACGAGAGTTAAGGTTTCAAAAAGCATGAACGACATCATGGCATCGGTGCGCCGCATCATCGTCTGGCCCCACAAGGAAGGGTATCCCTTCATCCTGATCGCATTCTTTGCGACCCTCGTTCTGGCATGGCTTTGGTGGCCATTGGGCTGGGTCGGCGCCATCCTGACGGTGTGGGTCTGCTACTTCTTCCGCGATCCGCAGCGCGTGACCCCGGTGCGCGAGGGCCTCGTGGTTTCGCCTGCCGATGGCCGCGTGAACCTCATCACCACCGCCGTGCCCCCGGCGGAGCTCGACCTGCCTCCTGAGCCGATGACCCGGATCTCGGTGTTCATGAACGTGTTCGACTGCCACGTGAACCGCTCGCCGGTCACGGGACGCATTCTCCAGATCCTCTACACGCCCGGCCTGTTCCTGAACGCCGAGCTGGACAAGGCGAGCGAGGATAACGAGCGCAACGCCCTCGTCATCGAGACGGCCGGCACCAAGATCGGCGTCGTGCAGATCGCGGGCCTCGTGGCGCGCCGCATCGTTTCCTTCGTGAAGGTAGGCGAGCAGCTGACCACCGGCGAGCGCTTCGGCCTCATCCGCTTCGGGTCCCGCCTCGACATCTATGTGCCCATGAACGCGCAGGTCCTCGTCGGCCTCGGCCAGACGGCGGTGGCGGGCGAGACGGTGCTCGCGGACCTCGCCGCCAACGAGCCAGCACGGCAGTTCCGGTTGGGCTGACGCTCTTTTCCGGCCATTTGTGGAACTGTCCACAGCGGTTTGCTCTTCTAAACCAAGGGCAAACCGCCCAGCTCTGCTTGCCCGCCAGGAAGGCTCCCCCTAGATTTGCGCCATGAGTGATCTTTTCCCACCCTTCGCCCCGGACCCGGACGAGTCGCGCAAGCGGATCTTCAAGCCCGTCCCGTTCCGCATGATCGCCCCGAACATCATCACCCTGATCGCCCTCTGTTTAGGGCTATGGGCGATCCGCCTGGCCTTCGAGGGGCGCTATGAGCATGCGGTGATCGCCGTGATCGTGGCGGCGATGCTCGACGGGGTGGACGGGCGCATCGCCCGGCTTCTGAAGGGGACATCGCGCTTCGGGGCTGAACTCGATTCCCTGGCGGACTTCCTGAATTTCGGCGTGACGCCGGCTCTCATCCTCTACAGCTTCGTGCTGCACGAGCTGCGCTCCGTCGGCTGGATCGGGGCCCTGGTCCTGGCGATCGCTGCGGCGCTCAGGCTAGCGCGCTTCAACGTGATGATCGACGATCCCAACCGGGCCGAGTGGAAGAAGAACTTCTTCGTCGGCATGGCGGCCCCCATGGGCGCCATGTGCGCCCTGCTGCCGCTCTACCTGTCGTTCCTCGGCGTCTCGATCCAGGATTCCTCGGTGGCGCCGGTCATCCTGATCTATGTGGTCGGCATCGCGCTTCTCATGGTCTCCACCGTCCCAACCTATTCGGGCAAGACCATGGGCAAATACGTGCCGCGCCATTGGGTGCTGCCGATCTTCGTGATCTCGGTGGCGGCGTTCGGCCTGCTTCTCAGCTTTCCCTTCGAGATGCTGGCCTTGGGCACCGTCATCTTCCTGGCGACGATCCCCGTCGGCGTGATGCGCTACCGCAAGCTCGAAAGGGCGGATCAGGCGAAGGCCGCCGCCCAGGTTCAGACGCCGGCAGATGCCGAGCCGCCGACAGCTTGATTCACGCAGCCTCCGTGCCATGTTGTGACCGGGCCGCGAGGCCTTAAGAATAAAATTCGTGCAGGGCTCCAGGGCCCTTAAGCGTGGAGATCAAAGTGGCGTCGTCTTCCGAGGTGTCGAATTCCAGCCCGCGTCCGAAGCTCGTACTGGCTTCCGCCTCGCCCCGCAGGCTCGCCCTGCTGCAGCAGGCAGGCATCGAGCCCGATGCCCTGCTGCCTGCCGATGTGGACGAAACACCCCTGAAGAACGAAAGCCCCAAGGATCTCGCCAAGCGCCTCTCCCGCGCCAAGGCGGAGGTGGCCCGCAAGACAGCGCGCAACCGTGAGGACCTGAAGGATTCCTATATCCTCTCCGCCGATACGGTGGTCGTGGCGGGGGGGCGTATCCTGCCCAAGGCCGAAGTGGTGGACGAGGCTGCCGGCTGCCTGCGTCTTCTGTCCGGGCGCGCTCACCGGGTTTACACCTCGATCTGCCTCGTGACCCCGAAAGATTCGTTCCGCGAGAAATTCGTGGAAACCCGGGTGCGCTTCAAACGTCTCTCCCGCGAGGAATTCGAGCGCTATCTCGCCTCCGGCGAATGGCGCGGCAAGGCGGGCGGTTACGCGATCCAGGGTTTAGCCGGTACCTTCGTGGTGAAGCTCGTGGGTTCCTACACAAACGTCGTCGGCCTGCCGCTCTACGAGAGCGTGGCCCTGCTCGACGGAGAAGGCTTCCCCGTGCGCTCCAATTGGCTCGATGCGGCCTGATTCCGGGGAGAGGAGGGCATGATGGACCCCGCCAACGAGAACAAGCCCTTGGCATCCCTCGGCAAATGCCCGATCTGCGGCAAGCCTGCGAAGGAGGAGTTCAAGCCCTTCTGCTCCAAGCGCTGCGCCGACGTGGACCTGAACCGCTGGCTCTCCGGCAGCTACGCCATCCCGGCCGTCGAAGACGCCGAGGACAGGGACGAGGAAGACCAGGAGGATCGCTGACGCGCTCGCCTCAGCAATAAGGGCTAAGGCCTTCTCTGAGATGTCAGAATTTCAGCGGGATAAGTGGTGCCCAGGGACGGAATCGAACCGCCGACACTGCGATTTTCAGTCGCATGCTCTACCAACTGAGCTACCTGGGCATCCGATGCGCGGCAAGGCCGTGCGCGTCGTGGAGGGGTGTATAGTCAGACCTGAGCCGCCTGTCTAGCGGCTTGGGCGACAAAAATGCGAGGAAAGTTTCTGGAGCCATCCCGTCGTCGCGGAGCTGGATCCCATGACGCGTCCCGCGCAGCATAGGGCTCCCCGCCAAGGGTCACTTGATCGCGTCGAAGATCTTGCCTGAGCATTGGGCCACGAAGATCAGCAGCAGGATGCCGATCAGCCAGAGCCAGGAGCCTTTTCGACGGTCCGGCTGCGGTGGCGCTGCGGTGGGAGCTGGATGCGGCTTTTCGAAAACCGAGACCGGGGGCGCGGGCAGACGCTCGATCAACTCCGCGCCCTCCGCCGGAATGCTTCCTGCCGTTCCGATGAATCGAAATCGCACGGGAATGCCGCCGACGAACCCGACTTCGGCCGGCTGAACCTGCGTGTCATGGCGGACCCACCAATATTCCGCGCGTTCGCTCATCGGGCATCCTCTCATTCCTGACCGGGTACTCTAACGGTATTGGCAACAGGTTGGACTGGAAATCCAGAGCTGATCCCGTATGCATGGAGAAATAATAACGACCCTAGCGCATCGTGCGACCCGAAGGGCCACGAAAGTGAAAAAGTGGTCACCGGTTATTCGGTCCAACGATGCGCCAAATTATTGAGGGATGCCATGAATGTGCTCGTGACGGGTGGGGCCGGCTATATCGGCGGCCACATGGTGCTGGCGCTGCTCGATGCAGGGCATAAGCCCGTGGTCTTCGACAATCTCTCGACGGGCTTCCGCTGGTCCGTGCCGGATGGCGTGCCGCTGGTCGTGGGCGACGTGGGCGATTACGAGCTGGTTCTCCAGACGCTTCAAACCCACAGGGTCGACGCCATCGTACATTTCGCGGCCAAACTCGTGGTGCCGGAATCGGTGCGCGATCCGCTCGGCTATTATCTCAACAACACGGTGAAGAGCCGCGCGCTGCTTGCCGCTGCCGTGGCGGCGGGCATCGAAACCTTCGTCTTCTCCTCCACCGCCGCGGTCTATGGCGATGCATCCGACAGGCCGCTCGCCGAGGATGCGCCGCTCTCGCCGCTCTCCCCTTATGGCAGCTCGAAGCAGCTTACCGAGGTCATGTTGCGCGATGTGGCGGCGGCCCACGGCATGCGCTTTGTGACCCTGCGCTATTTCAACGTGGCTGGCGCTGACCCCTCCATGCGCCATGGGCAATCCACAGCGAATGCGACGCACCTCATCAAAGTCGCCGTGCAGACGGCGCTCGGCATGCGGCCTTACATGGATGTCTACGGCACGGATTATCCGACGCCGGACGGCACCTGCATTCGGGACTACATCCACGTCACCGACCTGATCGCCGCGCACATGCAGGCGCTGGAGCACCTTCGGAATGGCGGCGAGAGCCTCGTGGTGAATTGCGGCTATGGCCACGGCTATTCCGTGTCCGAGGTGGTCGATACGGTGCGCAAGGTATCGGGCCGGCCCATCGAGGCCCGCTATGTCTCCCGCCGCGAGGGCGATCCCTCGACGATCGTGGCGGATTCGACGCGGATCCGCTCAAGGCTCGCATGGAATCCTCGGTTCGACGATCTCGCGACCATCGTCGAGCATACGCTCCGCTGGGAGAGCATGCTGCGAGAGAGAAATCTGAAGCTTTGAGGGATGATTAAGAACCTCTCCGTCAAATACGCGGGGCAGGGAGCGATTCCCTGCATGTGCTGACGAGAAGAGGGGCTGACGCATGGGTATGGGGGCAACCAATGGAATTCTGCTGCTGAACCGGCTTCTGCTGGCGGCCTGCTTCCTGCCTGCCGCGGTCATGCGGCTCACCAACATTTCCGGCTTTGCCGCATCGCTCACCATGAAAGGCATCCCCTATGGGGATATCGTGGCGACGGTGATCGTGCTGGCCGAGATCTTCGGCCCATTGGCTTTGATCCTCGGCCTCGCGCCGCGCCTGAGCGCCGCCGCCCTCATCGGCTCGCTGGCGATCACCACCGGCGCTTTGCATCGTTTCTGGGATTACGGCGGGCTGACCCGGGCCACCGAGCAGGCCCTGTTCCTCGCCAATCTCGGCGTTCTCGCAGGTCTCCTGTTCTATGCGCTCACGGGCCCCGGCGCATGGAGCTGGCAGGGCTGGTGGCGAGGGCTGGCGGCGCCTAAGAAGCCTGCCAAGAAGAAGCGTCAGTCGAAGCCTCGGGCTCCGAAGCCAAAGCCTGCTCCGGTGCAGACGATGGACGACGAAGAGGACGAATACAGGGACGCCGCCTAAAGAGTTAGCTCGCTAAACCCGTGAAAACTCGAAGCTAAGTGCCTGGACACGACTCGCTTTCCCCTGCAAAGGTCCTGCCTTCATTAAGCCTCTAATCGAAGCCATAAGGCGCTCAAGCCGTGCTCCGGCCGGGGCAGGCTTCAGTGTGTTTTCTCAGGGTTGCGGTCGAGCCATGCTCAAATTGTCATTGCGTTGCATCCTCGGTATTTCCGTGGCTCTCGCCGGCGCCGCTCCCGCCGCAGCCCAGCAGCGGAATCCCGATCCGCTGACGCGCTTTCTCGACGGCATATTCAAGCCCAACCAGGCTCAGCCCGCGCCGGAACCTGCTCCGCAGGCCGCACCCGCGCCGCAGCCGGCACCTGCAGCGCCGCAGCCTCGCGCGGCAGCCCAGCCTGCACCGAGGCCTGCCGCAGCCCCGAAGCCTCAGACGGCTCAGCAGCCCGCGCCGAAGCCCGTGGCAGCTCCCAAGCCGGCAGCTCCCGCTCTCCAGGAGGCCAAGCCCGCCGCGCCTGCACCGGCACGAGCCGTAAGCGAGCCTGCGCCAGCCGAGAAGCCCAAAGCCGCCGAGACGCCTGCGCCCGCCAAGGTGGCCGAGCCGCCGAAGCCGGCCCGTGCGACTCCCGCTCAGGCCGCTCCCGCTGTCACGTCGGTCGCAGCCCCCTCCGCGCCGCCGACGCCGACCTCTCCCCCCAACCCGACGTCGCCAGCGGCCGCGCTCGACCGGGTGAATTCCTATTTCAACGCCATCGACCAGATGTCGGCCTATTTCGTGCAGAAGAACCCCAACGGCCAGCAGGTGGAGGGCACGCTTTCCGTCCGCCGTCCGGGCCAGCTGCATTTCGCCTACGCGCCGCCGAGCACGCTCGAGATCGTGTCAGACGGCCGCAACGTGGCGATCCGCGACAAGAAGCTGGGCACGAACGATGTCTATCCCGTCGGCCAGACGCCCCTGAAGTTCCTGCTTCAGGACAATGTGGACCTCGCCCGCGATACCAAGGTGCAGGATGTGCAGGTCGGCCGCGACGGCATGGTGATCGTGCGCTTCGACGACAGCGCGACCTTGGGCGGCACCTCGAAGATCACGCTGCGCTTCGACAGCCGGGCCAATGCGCTGCGGCAGTGGACCATCATCGACGGCCAGGGCTACGAGACATCCGTCACCCTGTCCGGCCTCAACGTGGTGCAGAAGCGGAACGCCAGCGCCGCCTCCAATTGAGGGCTCTGCGAAAAAAGCTCTGGCCTGCCTCTGAAATCCGTCTAGAAGTCGGCATGCCTCCCCGGAGAGGCGGCAACGAACATTCGTGGCAGGTGAGCATGGTGGATCAGGCAGCCCTAAACCGTTACGCCGGTTACGTCCTCGAGGACGCGACGATCCCCGAGCTGCCCAACCATTACCGGGGCAAGGTGCGCGACAATTACGATCTGCCGGATGGACGGCGGATCATCATCGCGTCCGACCGCATCAGCGCCTTCGACCGCAACCTCGCGGCCATCCCGCTGAAGGGTCAGGTGCTTACCCAGACGGCGCGCTTCTGGTTCGAGGCGACCGCCGATATCTGCCCCAATCATATCATCGAATATCCCGACCCGAATGTTGCCGTCTGCAAGAAGCTGACGATCCTGCCGGTCGAAGTGGTGGTGCGCGATTATCTCGCCGGCACCACGGGCACTTCGATCCTGTCGCTTTACAAGGCCGGGCAGCGCGAAATGTACGGCATCACGCTGCCGGACGGCATGCGCGATAATCAAAAGCTGCCGTACACCATCATCACACCCACCTCGAAAGCCTTCGACGGCGGCCATGACGAGCCGCTGACTTCGGACGAGATCGTCTCGCAGGGCCTTCTCACCGCGGAGCAATGGAAGACGGTGACCGATTACGCGCTCGCGCTCTTCGCCAAAGGCCGCGAGATGGCAGCGGCGAGGGGGCTGATCCTCGTCGATACCAAATACGAATTCGGCATCGACGAGGCGGGCCGCATCATGATCGCCGACGAGATCCACACGCCGGACAGCAGCCGCTACTGGTTCGCCGAAAGCTACGAGAAGCGCTTCGAGGCTGGCGAGAGGCCCGACAGCTTCGACAAGGATTTCGTGCGCAGCTGGGTTGTCGCCCGCTGCGATCCCTACAAAGATGAGATTCCGCCGATCCCGGCGGACGTGATCCTCGAAACCTCGAAGGTCTATATCGACGCCTTCGAGCGCATCACCGGCCAGCCCTTTGCGCTACCGGATGCAAACGTGCCGGTGCTGGAGCGCATCCGCGGGAATCTGTCTCGGTATTTCTGACGACGTGAGATCGGGCTGCGGCGGGATTGCATGATGCGCCCACCGAAGCCTGACGGTTACCAGAGAAACGCCTTCGCCACCTTCGCCACGTCCCTTGCCCTCTCGACGGGCAGCATATGTGTTTCGCCTTCGAACAGCTTGAGCTGCGTCTGCGGGATCAGGCGTGCGGTTTCCTCCATCGCTTCCACGTCGAAGAATGGATCACGCGTTCCGCCGACGATCAGCGTGCGGGCCCGGATGCGGCGCAGCCAGTCGGGATCGTTCCCGAAATCCTCGCCCGCGACGGCGTGAAGGCCGCGCACGATGATGGCAGGGTCGTTCATCTTCTCATGCAGATTCTTGCGCTCCTGCCGGAAACGCAGGCGCAGCAGCCAGTTGAGCCATGGGCGGCGGAAGACGAGACCGAACTCATCCAGAAAGCCCTCGAAATCGCCTCGCCAGGCGCATTCGATCTGCCGGTCGATGCTGCGGCGCCCATCGGCTGAGAAGCGATGGGCGCCCACCAGCACGATCAGGTCTTTCACGAGGTCGGGGTGATCCGCCGCGAGCCTTGTCGCGACGAAGCCGCCGAAGGAAATGCCCGTGACGCTGGCGGGGCCGATCTCGTCGCGCAGGATCGCCGCCATGTCGCTCACGATCATGTCGATGCTGTAGCCCGGCGGCGGGGCTGAATCGTAGCCCATGATGTAAATGGGGCGGCCGTTCGGCAGGAGACGCGCGATCCGCTTGGCGTCCCGCTCGGTCCGCGCCGGACTGGGACGCCGCACGAAGGCCTGTCCTCCGTTGAGGACGACGATGGGGTTGGGGCCTGAGCCGATCTTCGCGAAAGGAAGCCTGTTCAGGAAAAGACCTGTTTCATAAATCATGACGATTGCCGGTCATTGCCGCAGCCGACCCGATGCGACACGCGCGTTTTCAGGTTCTGAGTGGCTGCTTCGAACTTGAGATTGAGAACCTGCCCAAGAGGATCGTCGCGTGATGTGCGCGATCACACGTCATCCATGCGGATGACGCGAAAGAAATTTGGCAGGTTGTGAAGCCGGCGGACGCTGGAAGAGCGGCGGCGGCTGGCGGCCCTGACTTCTGTCCTAAAAGCTGCGTGTCGCTTCGTCAATCGCTTCGGATCGGGGTGGCAGTCGGGATGGGTTGCTCGGCCTTGTATCTTTTCCAGGGCCAGCGGCCTTCGATTTCCACTTCGAGCGAGAAGCTCAGGAAAGTTCGGATGAGCACGATGCCGCCGAGGATCATCAAGCTCTCAAGGGTCGGTTCGATGGCGACCGTGTTGATGATGTCGGCGGCCACGAGGAATTCCAGCCCGAGCAAAATCGCCCGTCCGATATTGGACCGGTAGAGATTGAAAGCGTCCGAAGGGGCCTCGCCCCTCAGCAGCTGCCGGGTGATGACGACCGATGCTCCCAGGGTCCCAAGGACGATGACGGCGATGCCGCCCACCTCGATCATGCGCGTTATCAGCTTCAACGCCTGCGGAAACCAATCGTCCATGAAACGCCCTTCGCAACAGCCATGGAGATTGATTCATAGGACGGTCGGGCGCGATCACCAGAGGGCATCAGTCAGGTGAACCCTGCTTTGCTCGGAAGCCCCATCCGCTTGAACATCATCACGACCGGGCACATGCCGGTGAAGGATGCCTGAACGAGATGGGCGCCGAGCAGTCCGGTCAGCCAGAGCCAGTTGAGATTGACGTAAACGGCGAGCAGGACGCTGAGGATGATCAGCCCGCCGACGGTAAGAAGGATCGCGCGTTCTACGGTCATGGCCGTGCCTCCAGCAGAGACAGGCCGATCATACCCGATCGAAGGGGAGGCGAAAAGGAAAGGGCCGGCCAAACGGCCAGCCCTTTCGCATTACCTGATCACGGAAACCCGCGTCTCGTCTTGTTCCACATCCATGAAGGGGCTGCGCCCGTTCAGCACCACCACCGGCGAGCCGACGGGCACGCGGCTGTGGAGATCGATGATGTCCTGGTTGAACAGGCGGATGCAGCCGCTCGACACCGACTGGCCGATGGACCACGGCTCGGTGGTGCCGTGGATGCGGTACATGGTGTCCACGCCGTTGTCGTAGAGATAGAGGGCGCGGGCGCCGAGCGGGTTCGACAAACCGCCCGGCATGCCGCCGGCCCATTTCGCGTTCCGCTCCGGCTCGCGGCGGATCATGTTGGCGGTGGGCGTCCAGCCGGGCCAACTCGCCTTGCGTCCGATACGGGCACGGCCCGACCAGGCAAGGCCTTCCTTGCCGACGCCGATGCCGTAGCGGATGGCGCGTCCGCCTTCGCGGACGAGATAGAGATAGCGGGCGGCCGTATCGACGACGATGGTGCCCGGCTCCTCGCGGCCGTAATAGGCCACTTCACGACGCAGGAAGCGCGGATCGACCTCGGAGATGTCCGTCGCCGGCAGAGGATGGGCTTCATCCGGGCGCGCGCCGTACATCGCCATGTAGGTGGGATCGATGTAGCGGGTGACCTGCTGCTGCGGCGCGGGCGGCACGCAGGCGGCAAGCGCCACGGGGACAAGCAGGACGGTAAGGCGCAAAACCTTCTGCAGCAGGGACAGGCGAGGGGCCAGGATCACAGACATCAGTGGGGAGGCTCACAGTTATTGATTTTTACTTCATCCGCCGACACTTGATGGTGGCTGCGGTACTCTGAAGGTGAGTTGATAAACTCAGCCGTGACGACAAGGTGGATACCGCGTGGCAAAAATGTGGCGGCGAATGGCTGTGGTTTAGAGGCCACAATCACTTGTTTGTGTTGAACCTATTCGCTCATGCCGAGTAGAACCTTCACACGTGAGTCCAGGGCAAGCGCCCGACGTCCAGCCGAGGTTTCCGATGCAATCCAGTTCTATTTCTCTGCTGACCATCTGCGGCATTTCCGAGCTGCCGGATCAGCGCGAGCGCGCGGTGACCCACGTTCTCTCGATTCTCGACCCGGATCATCCGGACCCCGAGGCCTTCGGAGCCTATGAGCGTCATCACCGGACGATCCTGCGTTTCCACGACATCATCAATCCGAGGGAAGGCATGCTCCTTCCCCAGCCCGAGCACGTGGAAGCCGTTCTGCGCTTCGGCGACGATGTGACCGAGGGGCGCGGTGAGCGAACGGAAGGGCATCTGCTCGTCCATTGCCACATGGGCGTCTCGCGTTCGACGGCGGCGATGCTGACCCTCATGGCGCAGGAAAACCCGAGTGAGGATGAAGACCGCCTGTTCGAGCGCCTCGCCGAGATCCGCTCCCAGGCCTGGCCCAATTCCCGCATGATCGCTTTCGCCGACGACATGCTGTCGCGCAACGGACGCCTCGTCGAAGCGCTCCGCCGGCATTACGGGCGCCAGCTCCAGCGCCTGCCGCATTACGGCCAGCTGATGCGCGATCTCGACCGCAGCCGTGAAGTGGAAATGGCGATCTAAGCTGTCGTCTGTCAGCTCGCTGAGGGTTTGCCCAGGGCGCCGAATTTCGCATCCGGTTTAGTGTTAACAGATAAGGGATCGTCGCTCGCAAGCTCTTCGAGAATGGGACAATGCGGGCGCGTATCGCCATGGCAGTTCCTGGCGAGATGCTTGAGCGTCGAAGCCATTTCCTGCAACTCGCGGATTTTGCGTTCCAGCGTGCCGACATGTTCGAGCGCAATGGTCTTCACATCCTTGCTGGCGCGCTCCCTGTCGCGCCACAGCGAAACCAGATCCGCGATCTGCTCGACCGAGAAGCCGAGATCCCGCGCGCGGCGGATGAAGCGCAGGGTATGCACGTCGTGATCCGAGTAGACGCGATAGCCCGCTTCCGTGCGAACGGTCTTCGGGATCAGTCCGATGGACTCGTAGTAACGGATCATCTTCGCTGAAACGCCCGAGGCCGTTGCCGCTTGTCCGATGTTCATGCCGCACCTTCCACTGTCTTCAGGTCCGATGTGATGTCCTTGTGCGCGATGGGCGCCTTGAAGCGGCGAAGCCGCAGGGCATTGCCGACCACGAACACGCTTGAGAGCGCCATCGCCGCAGCGGCGGCGACCGGCGAGAGCAGGGTGCCGTCGAAGGGGTAGAGCACACCCGCAGCAACCGGGATCAGCACCACGTTATAGGCGAAGGCCCAGAACAGGTTCTGCCCTATGTTGCGGATGGTCGCTTTCGACAGGGCGATAGCGTTGACCACGCCACGCACATCGCCGGACATGAGCACCACATCCGCGCTTTCGATGGCGATATCCGTGCCTGTGCCGATGGCGATGCCGATATCGGCTTCCGCCAGGGCCGGCGCATCGTTGATACCGTCGCCAACGAAGGCGATGGGGCCGTGCGCTTGGCGAAGACGCTTCACAACATCGACCTTGCCTTCGGGCAGAACCTCGGCAACCACTTCGTCGATGCCGATGCTGCGCGCGATCGCTTCCGCCGTGCGGCGGTTGTCACCGGTGATCATGGCGACCTTCAAACCGAGTGCGTGCAGGGCTGCAATCGCTTCCGGCGTCGAAGACTTGATCGGATCGGCGACGGCGATGATCGCCGCAAGCCGTCCATCGATAGCCGCGTAGAGCGGACTCTTGCCTTCCGCGCCGAGTCGCGCGGCGACGTCCTGGAAATGCATCGGCTCGAGTCCGAGCTTCAGCATGAAGCGATCCGCTCCGACTTCAACCTTGCGGCCTTCGACCATGGCCGACACGCCGAAGCCGGGGATGGCTTCGAAGCTATCGGTTGCAGCAAGCGAAACGCCCTTTCGCTCGGCGGCCGCAACGATGGCTTGAGCAATCGGATGTTCAGAACGGGCCTCGACGGAGGCGACGAGGCGCAGGATTTCGGTTTCTGAATTCCCTGTCGCGGTAACGAAATCCGTCAGCTCCGGTCGGCCTTGCGTGAGCGTGCCGGTCTTGTCGAGCGCGACCACGCCGACTTCCTTCAGACTTTGCAAGGCCTCGCCCTGGCGAAACAGCACGCCGAGTTCGGCGGCGCGGCCCGTTCCCACCATGATCGATGTCGGCGTGGCGAGTCCCATGGCGCAGGGACAGGCGATGATGAGCACCGCGACCGCATTCACGAGCGCGAAGGTCAGCGCGGGCTCAGGCCCGAGGATCAGCCAGACCAGAAAAGTGAGGGCGGCAGCCGCCATGACGGCGGGGACGAACCATGCGGTCACCTTGTCCACGAGCGCCTGGATCGGCAGCTTCGAGCCTTGAGCCTGCTCCACCATGCGGATGATCTGCGAGAGAACCGTGTCGGCGCCGATGCGCGTGGCGCGGAAGGTGAAGCCGCCGGTCTTGTTGATCGTACCGCCGACAACCTCGGAGCCTGCCAGCTTCTGGACAGGCACAGGCTCGCCGGTGATCATGGATTCATCGACATAGGACGAACCTTCGATCACCTCGCCGTCGACGGGAACTTTCTCGCCCGGTCGCACCTGCACCACATCACCGATCAGCACCTGATCGAGCGCGATTTCCGTGAGGCCGCCATCGCGTATCACGCGGGCCGTCTTTGGGCTCAATCCCATGAGACGCTTGATCGCTTCCGATGTGCGGCCCTTGGCCTTGGCTTCGAGATAGCGCCCGAGCAGGATCAGCGTCACGATCACGGCGGCGGCTTCGTAATAGACATTGTCCATGCCCGCCGGCATGAGGCCGGGCAGGAACGTCGCAACGACGGAGTAGGCATAGGCCGCGCTGGTTCCGAGCACCACGAGCGAGTTCATGTCCGGCGCGAAGCGCAGCAGGGCAGGCACGCCTTTCCTGAAGAAGCGCAGGCCCGGACCGAAGAGCACGAGCGTGGTCAACGCGAACTGAAGGTACCAGCTCGTGCCGTGGCCGAGCGTGTTCATCACCCAATCATGGATGGCGTCGATGGTATGCGAGCCCATCTCCAGCACGAAAACCGGCAGGGTCAGGAGGGCGGCAGTCAAGAACGAACGCCACAGGCTCAAGGCCTCGGCCTCTCGCGCGTCACGCTCGCGGTCCGTCCGATCGGCGCCTTTCTTGATCTCGCTTGCCGCATAGCCGGTCGCCTCGACCGCCTCGCGCATCCGCTCCACGACATCGGGGCTGCCGAGATAGCGCACCGAGGCACGCTCGGTCGCCAGATTGACATTCGCATCGAGCACGCCGGGGACACGCTTGAGCGCCTTCTCCACCCGCGCCACGCAGGAAGCGCAGGTCATGCCCTCGATCTTGAGGTCAGCGTGGTTCTCGGCGGGTTCGTAGCCGGCCGCCCTGATCGCCTCGGAAACGGCCTTGGGATCGGCCTCGCCGGTGGCGAACGACACATGAGCCCGCTCGGTGGCGAGGTTCACATTCGCGGCGGTGACGCCGCTCACGGACCGGATCGCCTTCTCGACACGTCCCACGCAGGACGCACAGCTCATGCCCTCGACGGGGATGTCGAGGGTTTGCAGTTCGGGGGAAAGCTTGGGCGCAGCCATCGTGAATCTCCTGATTCATCATATGGTGTCAGGGTATGGACCTTCCAATCATGGGAAGGTCAAGCGCCTTAAACCAATTGCTCAGAAGCGGAACCGAGGCGAAGATGAGCCATTGATCCGACATGTTTGCGCCATAGGTCGCGAATTCAGACTTCACCGATCAGGCTGCTGCCTGTCTTACCTTATGTTGTTCGAGCCGGTACCCACCTTGAAGCATAGCGACAAACCAGGACGAAGCTTTCGGATCCTCACCTACAACGTACACCGCTGGCTTGGCACGGACAGGAAGATTTCACCCATGCGCATTGCAGAGGTGATCGCCTCGTGCGAGCCGGATATCGTGGCCTTGCAGGAGGTGCGGGTCGGGCGTTCCAGGCCCGGAGAGAAGGACCAGGCGGCAAGCCTTGCTTCCGCTTTGGGAATGGACCTGCATTTCCAGCCCACCATCAAGATTCTGGGCGAGCAGTACGGCATCGCGGTCCTGAGCCGTCACAGCTCGGGCGTCGTGAAATCGGGCCGGCTTCCCACCCAATCCACACGGCCGTCCTTCGAGAAGCGTAGCGCGCTCTGGGTCGCCACCGAGATCGATGGGCACAAGATCAATGTGATCAATGCCCATCTGTCTCTCCGCTCGGGCGAGCGCAGGGCGCAGGCAGCGGCCCTGGTCGGGTCGGACTGGATCGGTCATCCCGATTGCGCGGATCCGGCCATCCTGCTCGGCGATTTCAACGCGCCGCCATACTCCCGGTCCTACCGCATGATCGCCAACCGCATGGTCGATGCGCAGCTGTCCAATTCTCACGGCGAGCCGCAGCCGACCTTTCACACCAGGGCGCCCATTCTTCGCCTGGATCACGTCTTCGTCACCAAATCCGTCGAGGTGGTGAATGCGGCCCCGGTCCGGAACATGCTTACCCGCGTGGCCTCAGACCATTTCCCCCTTCTGGCCGAGTTGCGTGTCCGAAACCTGTCGCCGGCGCTTGACGCCGATGAAGCGGCAAACCCAATGAGCGTAACGCTTTGAGCGGCCACGCTGTCCACAATTCGACATAATGGTGTAACATATGAAGATGCTGGCCTTGAAATTGCGCAAGGCTCCCGCATTATACGACATAACGTTGCGTAAACTTTCGATTCCCGCGGGGGCAGGGAAAAGGGATTTTTTAAATGAAGCTGTATTACAGCCCCGGGGCAAGTTCCCTTGCGCCGCATATCATCGCTTACGAGGCGGGCCTTGAGATCGAGTTCGACCGTGTCGACCTGAACACGCGCACGACCGCTTCCGGCCGGAATTTCAGCAAGATCAACCCGAGGGGCTATGTGCCGGCGCTCGCGCTTCAATGCGGTGAGGTGTTGACCGAGGTGACCGTCATTCTCGAGTACCTGGCCGACCGGGTGCCCGACCAGCGCCTCCTGCCGGAACTGGGCTCCCTGGAGCGATATCGGGTCCGGGAATGGCTCGGCTTCATCAGCACCGAGCTTCACAAAGGCTTCGATCCGCTCTGGGATGGCCCGATGCCGGATGCCGCTCGCCAACTGGCGGTCCAGCATCTTCAGCGGCACCTGTCCTATCTCGATAGTTGTCTGTCGGGCCGCTCCTACCTGATGGGCCAGGAGTTTACGGTCGCGGACGCTTATTGCTTCACGGTTCTGAACTGGGCCCGCTTTCACCGGATCGACCTTTCGGAATACGCCGCCGTCGAGAGCTTCATGCGCGCCGTCGCGGAAAGGCCCATGGTCCAAAGGGCGCTGCAGGCCGAAGGACTCGTGAGGGCCGCCTGAGGGAGGGCAATCGCCGAGGCCAAGCTTGGAGGGCCGGGCCTCTTGCCTAACGCGTTACGGGCGGCTAGGCACCCGTTGCCATGCTTCCTGTTTCCGTCTTCATCATTGCCAAGAACGAGGCCGACCGGATCGGTGAGACCATTCGCGCCGTGCGCGATCTCACCGATGACCTGATCGTTGTCGATTCCGGCTCGACGGACGGCACGCAGTCCGTCGCCGAGCAGCTCGGCGCGCGGGTCATCTACAACGAATGGCCCGGATACGGACCCCAGAAGCGCTTCGCCGAGGAGCAATGCCGCCATACCTGGCTTCTGAATCTGGATGCGGACGAAATGGTGCCGGCGGATCTGGCCGCCGAGATCAGGTCTCTGTTCTCGGCCGGCGAGCCCGCCTCCCAGGCCTATGAGCTACGCATCGCCGAGATATTCCCAGGCGAGGAAGGCCCGCACCCCATGGCCTACGAGCTGGCCCCCGTCAGGCTCTACCGGAAGGATTACGGGCGTTATTCGCCGTCCCTGGTCCATGACCGGGTTGAGCTGAAACCGGAAGCCAAGATCAGCCGCCTGAAAGGGGTCGTCCATCACCGCTCCGTGCGCTCGCTCGGCGACCAGATCGCCAAGCTGAACCGCTATTCGGACCAGCAGGCCGTGGACCTGGAGATCCGGGGCGTCTCGATTCCCACATGGCGGCTGTTCTTCGAGCTGCCGGCCGCGTTCCTGAAGGCCTATTTCGGCCGCCGCCATTTCCTGCGCGGTACCTACGGTTTCCTGACCGCCATGAACTACGCGATCTCGCGCCACCTGCGGCTGGCTAAGCACTATGAGAGAAAGCGGATGGCGGCGCTGCAGAAAGTCCGCTCGAAGAAAGCCTGAACGTTAGCGAAGCGCCGCAATGACCTGGATTTCGAGCGCGTAATCCGGATCGGCCAGCTTGGATTCCACGCAGGCACGGGCAGGGGTCTCGCCCTTCACGACCCAGGCGTCCCAGACCGCGTTCATCTCGTCGTAGGAACTCATGTCCTTCAGCCAGATCGTGGCCTGGAGCAGCCGGGATTTGTCGCTGCCGATCTCAGCCAGCGACTGCTCGATCTGGCCGAGGATATCGCGGGTCTGCTCCGTGACGGACTGGCCGATGCTGGTCTCCGGCACGTAGCCGGAAAAATAGGCCTTGTCCCCATGGATCACGAGATCGCTGTAGCGGGCGGCCACGCCAACGCGGTTGATGCTCGTCACTGACAATCTCCCAGATTTCCTCGATGACCCGGTCCGTTACCACAGAGCAGGGCCTGCCGCGAAGCCTCATGTTCGTTCCCCGCTAAAACGCCGATTTTGACCTTGACGAACCACCCCCATTCGCGTCTATTGCGCCACCTGCGCGAAGCGGCTGCCAGCAGCCACCACCTTCGCGTTGCGGAGACGTGGCCGAGAGGCTGAAGGCACTCGTTTGCTAAATGAGCATACCCCAAAAGGGTATCGAGGGTTCGAATCCCTCCGTCTCCGCCACTTTTATCCCAAGTGTCTGAAAAATTTATGGCTTTTGAGGCCGCCGTTGGCTTCGGCGCTGTTGTGCAAAAGAATGCTTTGAGCCCAAGCGGGCGTTGGCGGGGACTGCCGAAGCGATCCCGATGCCACCTTAAGGGGATGGGCTCACAAATGTGCCGTGTTCCCCAACAAGACTGACAATCATCGAGCGTCTTCACCCCAGAGAGTCTGCGGTCCTTACTGAACCTCGGAGAGCCGGTAATGCCTCGGTCGGATTCCAATCCTGATGGAAGCGGCGCAGCGGTTGGGCGGTTGTCCAAGCTCTATCGGCAACTCTGGAGCCTGACGGGGCAGACGCAACTCCTGCTCATAGGCCTTTCTCTAGCCATTACCGTGCTAGCTGCCGCGCCCCTGTTCTTCCAGCAGAAGATCATTAATGGGCTCGCTTACGGAACCACGTTGCAGCAGGTGTTGTGGCTCGGTGCGGCCTATGCG
Source organism: Microvirga sp. (assembly GCA_041913065.1). Lineage (GTDB taxonomy): Bacteria > Pseudomonadota > Alphaproteobacteria > Rhizobiales > Beijerinckiaceae > Microvirga. Next base: position 46,887 of record JAYSGD010000005.1, read on the forward strand.
GCTGCTTCCCTGCTCACGATCTCTCTCAAGCTTTGGCTGCAGTACCGCGGTGCGATGCTCGGCGAAAACATCGTCCGCCGCATCCGAGGCCGCATCCTGGCCACTCACGCCCGCAAGCGCAAAGCCGGGGACGCAAGCCGGGAAGCCGACGGTACCATCGTCACCATGCTGACAGCCGAGGCCGAATATGTCGGACTTTTTGCCGGCGAGGCAATCACGACGCCGCTCCTGGAATTTGGAACCCTTTTCAGCGTCCTTATCTACATCACAGCGAGCGAGCCGCTCCTTGGCGCGTTCATCGTCGCGGTCGCGTTGCCGCAGGTCGTGATCGTGATCGCAGCCCAGCGCCCGGTGAACCCTCTGGTGAAGAAGCGTCTGCAGCTCCTGCGAACGGCCGCGGACCAAACGGTCGATGCGGCAAACACATGGCCCGAGGCAACGATCCTCGACGGCTTCGACAACGTTCTCCACACTCGCCGCCGGATCCACATTCTCAAGCTGTCCTCGAAAGCCGCATTGAACGCGCTGGCCGCCCTCGGCGTCGTCGGAGTCATCGTGCTGGGCGGCTGGCTCGTACTCCAGGGCGAGACCGACGTCGGGACCGTGGTGGCGGCCTTGACCGGGATGAGTCGCATCGACCGTCCCTTGAAGAATCTGGTCAAGTTCTATCGTTCTCTGAGCACGGTTCTGGTGCGCTATGGAATGCTGACGGACGCCATCGCATGACGCGGCCTCACTCCCGTTGCCTTGCGTGTTGCCTTGGCCATCCGGAAGAGTTCGTTCTTATGAGTTATTAGAAATGCAGCTCTCGATCAGGCCCGCAGCATCATTGCCCCGCCCAGCACCACGGCGAGTCCTATTAGCCACAGACCTGCGATCGGCCAGCGGCGCAAGCGCGTATCGGCCTTCTCGATGCTGGCCGTAAGCCAGTGCACGAGCGGGTTGCCCGCTTCCGCCAGGATGATGATATCGCCTTCCGGAATGGAGCCCGGCAAGCGCGTCATGCGGCGAACGGCGAAGAACGCAAGTGCGCCGACGAGCATGGGCCAAGCCACTTTCCAGAGCGCATCCGGCGCCAGCAGGCTCGCCACGCTCTCGCCAGCGATTTCCGGATAAAGCGACCATGGAACCGTCAGCGAGGCAGCCGCGACGACGAGCCAGGAGACGATCTGTACGAGCGATGCGGAAGCTTGCGGCAGCTGCCGCGCATCACGCGCGACAGTCATGATGAAATGCAGCATCAGCAGCGTGCTGCCGGCACCGGCAAGCACCACAGCGTATTCGACGAGCCCATCACCCAGCATCGGTTTCGTCGCGAGCTTCGCGAGGGCGCCGCTCGTCAGCGGCATGCCGCCGAGACTCAAAGCAAGGATTCCCGTCAGCAGCAGGAGGGGCCGACGCGCTCCGCTGGCGGTGGCCAGGATTCCGACCGCGAGAAACAGAGCGCCCTTCACCAGCATGTGGTGCACGCCATAGTAGGCGACGAGATTGGTTGTCCCGGCATCGGCATTCTCAAGCCCGACGCCGAGCAGGACGGCGACCAGGCCCATCTGGCTGACGGTTGAATAGGCCAGGATCGTCTTGGAACGAACCTGGGTAACGCCGACGATGACGCCGTAATAGGCGGTCACGATTCCGGCCCCGATCAGCACGCTGCCCCAGACCGGCAGGCCGGCATCGAGGGGCAGGAAACGGATGAGGCCGATCACTCCCGCCTTGACCACGACACCGCTGAGCACGGCGGAGGCCGGCGCGGGAGCGGCGGGGTGCGCAAGCGGCAGCCAGACATGCAGCGGAAACAATCCCATCTTCAGCGCGAAAGCGAGGATGAACAGGCCGACGATGCCGTCGCGCATGGGTGACGACGGAAGGCTGGCGACGATCTCCCGGATCTGCGGATTGGCTTCGGGATGGCCGGCGGCAAGCATCACGAGAGCGAGAAGGAGAAACGCCTCCGCGAGCAACGCCAGCACGACATAGATGACCCCGGCCCGACAGGCCGGGACTGTTTGCTCATGTACGATCAGCCCGTAGGCCGCGAGACTCGCCAGCGTGAAGAGCAGATAAAAGTTCACTACATCGCCGACGATGAAGAGGCCGAGGCTGCCACTGAGCGTCAGCAGCCACCAGACGGCGAACCGGGGCGCGGCGGGGTCGCGCCGCAGGTAGGACGCCGCATAAGCGCCCGCCGCGCTCCAGAGCAGCGCGGAGCCTCCGAGCAGGATAGCGCCCGGGCGGTCGAGCACGAGCGTCAGCCGGAACGGCGGGGGAAAGAAAACGAAGCGTCCGTCCGACGAGACCAGGGCCGCCAGAAACGCAGGAAGCGGGGCCAGGACGAGCAGGGACAAAGCCTGCGTGCGAAAGTGGGTCGAGAGACAACAGGCCGCCATCAGAAGTGGCACGAAGAGCCCCGCGACGAGAAGCGCTCCCTCCACGATCATGGCAACCCCTCGCGGGCGAGATCGGCACGGCCGATCTGCAGGAAGGCAAAAGGCTGTAGCGGCACGAAGCCGAGCAGCACCGCGCAGACCGCCAGGAAGAGAGCCGCCAATTCGAGGCGGCGCGGGACTGCCTTGCGCATCGCCGGCATTGCCGTGGGCCTTGCCAGGGCGCGGTCGATCACGCGGAAGACATAAGCACCCGCGAGCAGTCCTCCGGCCAGGATGGTCGCCGCGAGCCAGGGATTGCCGTTGACGACAGCCGCCGTCAGAAGCAGACATTTCGCCACGAAGCCGCCGCTTGGAGGGATCCCCATCAGCGAGAGACCGGCAAGCCCGAATGCCGCCGCGCTGATGGGCAGCACGCGTCCGAATCCGCCGAGATCGGAGATGCGGTCATGGCCGAACATCTCGGCCACCACGCCCGCCGCAAGGAACATTGCCGCCTTGGCCAACGCGTGCGAGACGAGCTGAAGCGTGCCGCCGGTCCAGGCGATCGTAGCCCATGCAGGGACCGCCTCGCTGCCGGCAGCGAGCGGGAAGACGATGAACAGATACCCGATCTGCGCAACGGTCGAATAGGCGATCATCAGTTTGAGACGCGCCTGCCTCAGCGCCATCACGCTGCAGAACAGGATCGAGGCCGCGCCGAGAACGGCAAGGAATTGCCCCGACAGTTTGGCTGCATCGGAGGGCGCGACATCGAGAACGAGCCGCAGGATCAGGAAGATCGGCGCCTTGACGACCAGGGCCGACAGCACGGCGCTGGCAGCGGCCGGTGCGCCCGCATGGGCGGGCGGAAGCCACAGATGCAGGGGAAACAGGGCAGCCTTGGCGAGAAGCCCCGTGATCATCAATGCCAGCGCGGCGGAGACGGCCGGGCCTCCTCCGGTCATGCGCGACAGCGCGAGCAGGTCGAGCGTCCCAAACTGGCCGTAGAGCATCACCACACCGAGCAGGTAGAGCAGCGAGCCGAGAAGCGCGAACATGAGATAGCGCAACGCAGCCGCCACGGTCTCGGCCCGGCCGTCGAGGCAGACGAGCGGCACCGCCGCGAAGGTGAGCAGTTCCAGCGCCACGTAGAGGTTGAAGAGGTCTTCGCCGACGAAGACGGCATTGAGCGCGCTCCAGGTCGCCAGCAGCAGCGCCCAGAACGTCGCGGGCGCGCGCGCCTTGCGGCCGGCAGGATCGAGCCCGTGCTGCATCTGCGCGAACAGGCCCACCGCCGTGACCACCAGCGCCGTCATGGCAAGCATCGTGGCCGAAAGCCCATCGGCCCGCAGCGCGATCCCGAGCGGTGGCTGCCACGCACCGACCACGTAGGTGAGCGCGGCCCCGCTTCGGGCCAGCTCAATCACGATCGCCACGGCGGTAGCGAGCCCTGCCGACAGCGTCGCCAGGGCGATGCGGGCCGCGAAGCGCGGGCCGAGTGCGACCATCGCCAGCACGGCGCAGACCGGCAGGATGACGCTCAGCACGAGCAGGAATCCGCCCGGCGTCGTGACATGGGTCGGCATGGTCGCGAGCGCGGTCATGACCCGCTCCCTTGCTCCGGATCGGGCGGAGCCATTTCGAGTGTCTCGCGGCCGGTCAGTTCGAACAGGCGCCGCAACAGGGCGACGGCGAGCGCCGTGGCGGAAAAGGCAACCACGATGCCCGTGATCACCAGTGCCTGAGGCACCGGATCGCCTCCGAAGCCAGCACCTGCGCCGCGCCGGGCGATGGCGCCGAAGACGAGGAAAATGCCTGCGCCGAGGATGTTGAAGGCAATGACGCGCCGCAGCAGGCTCGGATGCGTGATCACGACGAACAGGCCGATTCCGACGAGAGCCGCGCCGCAAAGGCCAAACAGGACACCCGGGCCAAGATCCGCGGTCATGGTGCAGGCGCCTTCCGGGCAGGGCCTGCAATCAGCATCGCCAATGTCACGGCGACGGAGAGCGTCAATGCCGCTTCGATGGCGATGATCAGCGGCTTTGCCGCGCCGTCCGGATAGGCAAGGAAACCGGCGGCCATCGCGAACCCGAGGAATCCGATGGCCAGGAACAGCGCGGGGCCGCCGACCAGGAGCAGGCGCAGCATCCGATGGCCGGTATCGGGGGGCGGCAGCAAGCCGGCCAGCATCGCGAGCAGCCACATGGCGGCGAGCACCGTACCGGCCTGAAAGGTCCCGCCCGGAGCATCGGCGCCGACCCAAAACATGTAGATGCCGACAATCACGCCGAAGGGCGGCAGCATGCGGGCGAGAAAGAGGAGCGGCGCTGGCACGACGGCCGCGCGCAGTTCGGGCGCCCCGCCCCAAACCCGGTCGGGCGCAAGCGACCAGATGCCGATCAGCGCCAGCAGCAGCACGATTTTCTCCAGCAGGGTGTCGAGGGCGCGATAGGCCAGGAGGACCGCTGTCACGGGATTGCCGAGGCCCGTCGCCCCAAGCGCCGCGGCACTTGCCGGCGCAAGCGTCGGCGCAGGCGACGGGAATGCGAGAACCGCGAGCGCCAGCCCGGCGGTAATCGCCGCACAGGTCAACGCCGCGACGATCCTGGCTGTCTTTCGGATCGGTTTGGCGGGCGTTGCATGCCTGCGCAGGTGCGCCTCGGCTCCCAGCAGGACGAGGCCTGTCGCGCCGCCGCCGATCGCCACCTCGGTCAGCGCCACATCAACCGCCGACAGCCGCGTCCAGCCGAGCCCGATCAGCAGGCCGAAGGCGATGAAGGCGATGATCGCGTTCCGGTCTTCACGCGTCGTCGCGATGTGGGCGGCCAGCGCCAGCAGCCAGACAATCAGGGCAAGGTCGAGCAGCGCCATCATGAGCCGGGCTTGCGACGGTGGACGGCGCCGGCGATGAGCTGGCTCGCGGCTGCGGCTGAAAGCTGCGCCAGCAGCCAGACGCAGATGAGCTTGAGGCCACCCGCAAGGCCGTCGGCGTGCGGCAGGAGGCCTGCCACGATCAGCCCGAGTCCAAGATTGTCGGCCTTGCTGAGGGCATGAAGGCGACTCAGCGGATCGGGAAACCGCAGCAGGCCGAGCGTGCCTGCGAGAAACAGAAGCATGCCAGCCCCGACATTGAAGATCGTGAAGGCATTGACGAGCGCGTTCATGCCTCATCCTCACTCTGTTCGGAGATCCCCACGTCGGGGGGCGCTTCTCCGAGGGCGAAGGCGGCACAGGAAAACGCCGCGAACAGCGTCAGCAGCAAGGCGACATCGCTCATGCCCGCCTCGCCCGAGGCCGCGCCGAGCAGCAGCAGGGCGCCGGCGCCGCCCGATCCAAGCAATTGCACCGCCATCATCCGCTCGGCGGCTGTTCCGGCCCGCAATATCTTGAACAGGCCGAGGGCGGTGACGGCCAGAATGAAGAACGCTGCTCCGACCAACAGATCAGCCATGGCGCGGCTCGCCGGAAAGGATTTCGCAGAAGGCCGCCTCATCGGCTGCGATCTGGTCCTCGACGGGTTCGCGCCGGTCGAGGCAATGAAAATGCAGCGTGCCGTCTGCGTCCGCGCCTATCGGAAGCCTGCCGGGTTGCAGGCTCATGACGGCGCATGCGGCCTCGCGTGCCATGCCGGCTGGAAGCGATGAACGATGGATCGCGAAGCCGGGATGCAGCGAGGGGCGCGGAGCAAAGGCGCGGCGCGCGACATCGACACCGGCAAGGACCGATTGCGGCAGGAAGCGAACCAGGAAACGCACAAGGCCGGGAAACGAGATCCTGCCGTCCGGCGGCCAGAGCAGGGTGCTTGCCCAGGTCCCAGCCACGGCCGCAGCAAAGCCCACCGGGAGATCAGCAGGGGCGGGGCCCATCAGGATCAGCCAGAACATCATGAAACCGAGGGTGCGCAGAAGCAGCGTAGAGAGCGAGCCTTTGGGGCGAGAGGCTGTTCCGGCTGTCATCACGACATCCCCTGCGCAAACGACTTCGGTCAGGATGGCACGCGATCGCGAGATGCCCGGTGCATATCCATCCGAGCCGCGCTTCCGCGCGGATCTGCTCGAGTCCGGCGCCCCGAAACAAGCCGCACAAGCCGACACTCCACCCAATCATTCAGCAGCAAAGTAGCAGCCGCTGTTTTCGCCGCCATCAGCCGCCCGTCTCACTCCTGTGCGCGGCGTCCCATTCTCGGCGGATCGCGTCGAACGCCTTCGGTCAGATGGTCGAGGTCGAGTGGCGACCGCTTGTCGAGATCGTGCTTCTGGCTGCGGAGCGAACGCGTCATGACGACTTCACCAGCCCCGAAAAGCCGGCGATTGCCAAGAGGCTCAAGGCCCAGCCGACGACAGATTGAAAATAGAAGTAATTGATGGCGAGGCGGCCGCCCGGTTCGGACGGGTTGGGTCGCCAGAAGGTTCTCTGTCCCATGTCGAGGACAGGCAGCAGCGTATCGAGAGAGTACATCCAAGGACTGAAAGCCGGGTAGCTCGACGCTTCCCATCGTTCGCGGAAACAGGCCAGCTGGTTCTGTCCCGGCATGGCGAGCCCCTGTGTCCGGTCAGTGGCGATGAGCGGGCGCTGTGCGGTCGTCTCGATGCCGCACAGCGTCCACTCGGGCGCGCGCAGCACAACCGCACTGTTGGGCATCACCGCTCCCTGCCGTTCCGCATGACCGTAGACGGCGACGCCGAGGATCCAGAAGAAGAAGAGCCAGACGAATGCCAACAGGGGCTGGCGCCCATAAGCGAGGGTCAGCCCCAGGATCAAGTCTGCAGCTGCCAACAGAGCGCGCCAAACCGGGTTCCGGGCACGCGCGCGCCTTGCACGCCGCTGCAGTCGCTCCTTCATGACGAGGACGGCGCGGGCATCCTCGCCGTGGCCCATCTCGCGGAAGACCGTAGCCAGCTGCTCATAGGGTTGCGGCCAGAAATCCTCGTTCCAGCGCTGCGGTGTCTGGCGCGCCAGCCAATCGAGCCGGCTTTCGGCATCGACCGGCCCATCGATGAAGGCGCCATAGCGACAGCGGTTCAGCAGCAGATCTCCGGGCTCCGGCCAGCATGCGGCTTCGTCGTGAATGGTGCCGATCAAAGCTCCGGTCAAAGACAGGGTGCCAGCGAGGTTGGCCCCGCGCCGCAGGAAGAAAGCGCCTTTTACAGTGGTGCGGCTCAGATCGAGCGCATCGGCACCAGGATTCTCGATAGCCGTGCCGGAGATATCCACATCACCGGCAATCTGGGAGGCCATCAGCCGCACAGCCCCTTCGATCCGGGCGTTGCGCAACACGACGCTGCCACGACATTCGACTTCGTTCGCCTCGATAGCCACTCCTTTTCGATGCGTAGCAGTTGCTCCGGCAGCGTCGAGATCTGCGGAGAGCCGTGCGCCGGTGAAGGCCGCAACGCCGCGAAGCGTCGCTCTGCGCAGGAGCACGTTGCGCACTTCCAAGCTCTGGGCGCGCAGCGCATGTCCGCTCAGGTTTGAAATCGTTGCGCTGTCGCACTCGAGGTTTCCGCCGAGGCGCGATTGCTCGAGGTTGACCTCGCCATCGACCTCTGCCCAGCGCAGGTAGACACCGCCGCGCGCTTCAAGCCGTTCTGCTTGAAGACCTGGAAGACGTGAGCCGTCGAGAAAGAGGCGGTTGATGATCGCCGCTCGCAGGATCGGGGTCATCTCGAAGTGACAGTCGTTCAGGCCGATGTCGCGAAAGACGCGACAGGCTTCGAGATCGAGGACGTCCTTGATCCAGGCGCCTCGAATTCGAATGCCCTTCTCATGCGGTCTGCATCCTTCCTCGCCTCCGAGCATGAGGAAGCGCAGGAAAGGAGCGCGGATGACTCGTGTCGGATCAGGTTTTACCGGGCGCGAGCCATCCCCCAGCCGATCGAAGTTGCCGGAAGTTAGCGTGGCGACGACCTCTTCCTCCGCCGGCAGCAGCGGACGGAAATCGTCGAGGCGGGCTGTGGCGATAGCCCAGGCAGCCCTTTCCGCCTCAGCCCCTAAGCGCGATTCCAGCGTCATGAGACAACCGGGGCAGGGACTCTCAGGGCAGGGATTCTGCCCGTCGCGCAGGCCGCCGGCGTCCCCAGCAGTGCGACTTCGTCGATGCTCTCGACATCAGCCGTGAAGATCAGGGAGGCCGGTTCGCTCATGGTTATAGCTCCACTGGCGACGGGGTGAGAGGCTGCGGAACACGGCTGTTCCGTCAGAAGGTCTGTCTGGCACCGTGCGCGAGCGGGTGCCGGGCTCCTCCAATCAGGCAGGCGGTACGGCCGAGCGGCCCATCGGAGAGAAAGCATTGGCGTCTCCGCGGAGAGGCCTGACGCGCTGACCGGGATGGAGCGCCTGGACGCCCGCAGAGACGATCACTTCGCCGGGCTGCAGCCCCTGCGCGAGGATCACTTTTCCAGGGTCGAAGCGCAGCACATCCACATCGCGCAGGGAAACCGTCGACTCCGCCGGATCTACGACCCAGACCGCGGGGGAGAGCCCGCGTTGGACCAGGGCGCTTGCCGGAATGGAGACGATCGCCGCGGACGAGAGCTCCAGCGTGCCGACCACGGTGGAACCGAGCCGCATCTCCTCCGGCGGATTATCGAGTCCAACCCTGACCGAGAAGGTGCGTGTCACCGGATCGGCCTGTGGCGCGATCTCGCGCACCTTGCCGAAAGCCGTCACCTCGGGGGCGTCCGCGAGCGCGACGCGGATCGTCGCGTCGCCACCCTGCGTTTCCAGCACTCGGGCAGGAACATCGAAAACAGCATCCCTGGCATCGTCGCGGGCAAGCTGGACCACCACCTGGCCGGCCTGCACGACCTCACCGGGCTCGATACTGCGCGCCGTTACGACTCCGGCGACATCGGCACGCAACTCGGTGAACCCAAGGCGGTCACGCGCCAGCTCGACATTCGTCTCAGCATTCTCAAGCTGCGCCTGCGCGGTTTCCTGCGCCCTGAGCGCCTGATCGAAGCGCGGTCTGGTGGTGAACCCCTGAGCCATCAATTGCTCCTGGCGTTCGAAGGTGTTGCGCGTTGTGCTGACCTCGCCCCTGGCTGCTTCCAGCGCAGCCTCCGCGGCCGTGAGCGCATTCCGCTCGATGGCCGGGTCGAGACGGGCGACGATCTGGCCTGCGGTGACGCGATCCCCAACATTGACGGGCCGCTCAGTCACCTTTCCGCCAATCCGGAAGGCCAGTCCGATATCCTTCTTGGCCTGGATCTCGCCACTGAGCTTGAGATCGTTGACGAGCTTTTCCGACTGGACCGTGACGACACCGACCATGCGCGCATCGGGGGAGGCGGCCTGCTCGTTCTGGCAACCGGCGACCATGACGGCGAGAGCCGAGCCTATCGCTATCCCGGTGAATCGCGCACCCGCATTGCGGAACCGTGTCGCTGAGATCGCTATCATCATGCAGCCACTCCCGTGGGCGCGACCTCGCGCTCGTTCGCCATGTCCACCTCGGACGAGCCGGAGCCGAACACCGTGACGTAAAGCACGGGCAGAAGAATGAGAGTGAGCAGGGTCGCCGTTAGCAATCCGCCCATAATGGCGAATGCCATGGGTCCCCAGAACACCGTCGGTGCGATGGGGATCATGCCGAGCACGGTCGAGATAGCCGTCAGCACGATAGGCCGAAAGCGGGTGCTGCTGGCGTCCAGCGCCGCCTCGACCACGCCTTTCCCGGCGGCGCGCTCGGCCTCGATCTGCCCGACCAGGATCACCGCGTTCTTCGTGATGATGCCGATCAACGCAAGGATGCCGAGCAGGGCGACGAAACCGAGCGGCTTGCCGGACAGCAGTAGCGCGCCGACGACGCCGATCAAGCCGAGCGGAGCGATGCAGAGGACGATGGCCAGGAGGCGGAAACTTCTGAGTTGCGCCATCAGCACGGTGAACATGATGAGCACCATCACCGGGATCACGGCGATGACCGAAGCCTGCGACGTGGCGCTCTCCTCCACAGTCCCGCCCACGGCGATGTTGTAGCCGGCCGGCAGGGTCTTTCCGAGTTCCTCGATGGGGGCTTGGAGGCCGGACACCACCGTCTCGGGCAGGGTGCCGGGGGAGACGTCGGCCGCGACGGTCAGGGTCGGGATCCGGTTGCGCCGCCAGATCATTGGCGCGTCGAGCCCGTAGCTAAAGGTCACGAACTGCGAGATCGGCACGGAGCGGCCGCCGGGAAGCGCGACCTGCATGCTGCGCAGGGTTTCCAGTGAAACACGATCGGCGTCCTGAGCTCGCACCACGACGTCGACGAGATAAATGGCGTCCCGCACCTGCGTCACGACCGTGCCGGAGACAACAGTGTTAAGGATCGCGGCGAGTGCCTGCGAACTCAGGCCGAGGCGCCGGGCTTCGTCCTGGTCGACCCTCAGGCGCAACTCGCGCGCGGGCTCGATCCAGTCGAAATTGACCTGCTCGGCCTTGGGATTGGCCGCGACCACCTGGGCGAGCCTCATGGCGATCGAGCGAACCTCTGCGATGTCCGGCCCGCTCACGCGATACTGCAACGGCCAGCCGACGGGTGGGCCGAGCTCCAGCGGATAGACCCTTGCGACGACGTTCGGAAATTCCTTTGCCAGCAATTCCTCGAGCTTCTTCTGAAGACGGTCTCGCGCGGCCACGTCCTTTGCGACGATCACGGCTTGGCTGAAGAAATCGTTCGGGAGCTGCGCGTTCAGAGGCAAGTAGAAGCGGATCGCACCGCGCCCGACATAGGTGCTCCAGCGATCGACGTCCGGATCTCCCTTCAACGCCGCATCGAAGCGCCCCGATATCTCCTCGCTTGTATAGATCGAGGCATTCTGCGGAAGCGTCAGGTCGACCAACAGCTCGGGGCGGTCAGAAGCCGGGAAGAACTGCCGCGGCACCAGAGGCAGGGCGAGAACGGAGACCGCGAAGAGAGCGCCTGTCACGGCAATCGTCAACCAGCGCCGCCTGATCGCGCCGGAGAGCAGCGTTCGGAAGGTCCGGACGGTGCGTCCCGGACCGGAATCCGAGACCTGCCCTTTCGGAGCCGACAGCATCGCGACACCGAGGACGGGAGCGAAGACGACGGCCACGAACCAGGAAACCACGAGCGCGATCGTCACCACCGCGAAGAGCGAGAAAGTGTATTCGCCGGCCGAACTCGCAGCGAAGCCGATCGGCACGAAACCGGCGATCGTCACCAGCGTGCCGGCCAGCATCGCGGTCGAATACTTCTTGAACGCATAGGTCGCGGCCTTGACCTTCTCGTCGCCTGCCGCAAGACGCGTCACCATCGCGTCGGTCGTCGTCATGGCGTCATCGACCAGCAGCGCCAGCGCGATGATCAGCGCGCCGAGCGAGATGCGTTGCATGTCGATTCCGGAAACGAGCATGCATGCGAAGACAATGGCGAGGGTCAACGGGATCGACAGGGCGACGACAAGGCCGGGCCGCACGCCGAGGCTGATGAAACTCACGACCATGATGATGGCCACCGCCTGCCACAGCGAGGTCATGAAGTCGTCGATGGCATGCTCCACAGTCACGGCCTGATCGGCGACAAGCGTGGGCTCGATACCGAGCGGCAGGTTCGCGGTCAGCTCTGCCATGGCCGTCTTGATGTTCTCTCCGAGGGCAAGGATGTCCCCGCCGTCACGCATCGCGATGCCGAGTCCGATCGCTTCCCGCCCGTTGACCCGGAACATCGGCTGCGGCGGATCGGCATGTCCGCGCCGCACGGTGGCGATGTCCATCAGGCGGACCATGCGGTCGCCTACCGGAAAGTTGATGTTGAGGAGATCGGCCTCCGACTGAAAGGCGCCGGAGACGCGCACGGAGAACGTTTCGTCCTGGGTCTGGATGGTTCCGGCGGGCCGCACGGCATTCTGGCTCTGCAATGCCGCCAGCAACGCCCCGCGGTCGATGCCGAGATTGGCGAGTTCGCGCACGGAGAACTCGACGAAAATGCGCTCGTCCTGCGCCCCGATGATCTCGATCTTCGAGACGTCCGGAACGAGCAGCAGTCGCGAGCGGGCGACCTCGACATAATCGCGCAGCTCCCGACCGGTGAAACCGTCGGCGGTGAAGCCGTAGATGATGCCGAACGTGTCGCCGAAGCGGTCGTTGAAGAATGGCCCCAGCGCGCCCATCGGCAACGTATGGCGCATGTCGGTGACGAGATTGCGCACCCTGTACCAGGTGTCCTGTACGTTGCGCCCCGGCACCGATTGCTTGAGGTCGACGAAGATCGTCGTCACGCCGGGCGTGGTATAACTGCGAACCCTGTCGAGGCCCGGCGTCTCCTCAAGCTGGCGTTCCAGCCTCTCGGTGACCTGGCTGAGCGTGTCCTCCATGGTCGCGCCCGGCCAGGCAGCCGAGACGACCATGGTCTTGATGACGAAGGCGGGGTCCTCGTTGCGGCCGAGGCGAAGGAAGGCGAACATGCCTGCGGCGACAGCCACGATCATGAGGTAGATCACGACCGAGCGGTTCCTGATCGCCCATTCTGAGAGGTTGAAAGTCATCGCGTATCCGCCCCGATCAGCCGGACCTGCTGGCCTTCTCGCAGAAGGCTCGTGCCGGCGGTGACGACGATGTCGCCGAGATTGAGGCCCTGAGACACGAGCGCCGTCGCCGGGTTGCTGCTGAGGACGTCGATCTTGCGCTGGGAGACTGTCAGCGTCTCCGGGTTGACGATCCAGGCTCCCATGTCCTGATCGAGCCGCGTCAGAGCGGTCGCGGGGATCGCGATCGCGGCCGTGTCGCTGGCGCGGATCGTTCCCGTAACGGCGGTTCCGAGCCGAAAGCTCGGCGGCGGATCGGTCAACCCGATCCGAACGCGGAAGGTGCGCGTCACCGGATCGGCCTGGGGCGCGACCTCGCGCACACGCCCGTATGCCGCAACGGCGGGATCGCTGGCCAGGGTCACGACCATGCCGGCGTCGGGAGAAATCCGGCGGATGAGATCGGCCGGAAGCTCGAAGACCGCATCGCGGCCGTCGCGCCTCGCCAGTTGAACGATCATCTGCCCAGCCCGAACCACCTCCGCCGGCTCGGCTCCGACCCTTGTGACAATGCCCGGCGCATCCGCCTTCAATACGGTGAAGCCGACGACGTCTTCAGCCGTCCTGACCCGGGACTGCGCGGCGTCGGCTTGGGCGCGGGCGGCCGTGCGCGCCTGCTCGGCCGCTTCGAAATCCGCCCGCGTCGTGATGTTGCGTTCGAGCAGGTGGCTCTGCCTTTCGAACTGGTTCTCCGCCTTTCTGAGATCGCTTTGTGCGGCGGCGAGCGCCGCCCTGGCGGACCGCAGATCGTTGAGCTCGTCCTCGGGGTCGAGCCGAGCGACCGTCTCGCCCTCGCGGACGGCGGCGCCGATCCCGACGCTGCGCTCGGCGACCCTTCCCCCGATGCGGAAGGCGAGCGAGGCCTGATCCTGTGCCTCGATATGGCCGGTGAATCCGATATCGGCCGCCTCGCGCGGCGGCTCCACGGTGATCGTGCGAACGATCCGGATCGGCGGGGGAGCGTCAACCTCGTCGCGTTGACAGGATGCTGCCGCAAGGGCGACTAAGGCTAGCGTCGCGGCGTGCGGAACCCGAATGGCCACGCCGCGCATCATGGCCATCGACCAGCAGCCTCTGGATCGCCACGACGGTCCCGATAGGGCGGACCTCATGCGCAAGCGGTTCAAACCGATCATCCCCTTCCTCTGGCGGGCGCAAGATAGAGATGATGCAACTCCGCAAGGGACGAGCATCCGTCGTGTCGGCACTTTCCGGACGACATGTGGAGGCTAGCAACAGCGTGGGGGGCAAGGATGAGCTCAGAATCCCAATTCTGCGCTGGTTATCCCAATTTCTTCGTGATCTCGGACACGCCCGGCGGGGTTGCGCGGCGCCGGGCTGCCGGCTCAGCCACGAATTTTGGGACAGCCGGCCTAGATTTGGGATTCTGCGCCGATGTCCTCGCCGCGCAACGAATTATGTTCCGAAGTGGCGACCTGAGCCTTTGCATGGGAATGGAATGGCTGGCTGCGTCTTGGCTCGAGAGCTCGGGTTCATGGGAGACAGGACATGTCCACTGCTACCACTACCGCTACCTCGAAGACGGTGATGCAGAGATTTCTGGATACCGTCGAGAAGGTGGGGAACATGGTGCCCCATCCCGTGGTCATTTTCCTGATCCTGATCGGCATCGTCATCGCGCTCTCGGCAGTGCTCAGCCTGTTCGGAACATCCGTTTCCTTCGAGCGCATCAACCCGGATACGCACCAGGTGGAGACCGACACCACCGCGATACGCAGCCTGCTGACGACGGATGGCATCCGCTTCATGTATTCGTCGCTGATACCCAATTTCATGAGTTTTACCGCAGTCGGACTCATGATCGTCGCCATGATCGGCGCAGGGGTTGCGGAGGAGTCCGGGCTTGTCACCGCCCTGATCCGTAAACTGGTGATCATCTCGCCTCGCTGGGCACTGACCTACATTCTATCGTTCGTCGGCATCATCGCCAGCATCGCGGCGGATGCCGGCTATCTCGTTTTGATCCCGCTCGCAGGTATCGCCTATCTGGCCGTCGGGCGTCATCCTCTGGCCGGTCTTGCGCTTGGCTTTGCGGCAGTGGCAGGCGCTTTCACCGTCAATATGCTGATCAAGCCGCTCGATGCCGTGCTTGTTGAATTCACGAACGACGCGGCTCATCTGGTCGATCCCAACCGCTCCATTGGCCTCGCCTCGAATGTCTGGTTCTCAATCGCCTCGGTGCTGTTCCTCACCGTCGTCATCGCCTTCATCACCGACCGCATGATTGCGCCTCGCTTGGGCGCGTACAATCCGAAACTGGCGGCGGAAGGAACCACGACGGAGCAGGGCGCCGTACTCTCGGAGCAAGAGGCTCGCGGCCTGCGTTTCGCCGGGATCGGATTGCTCGCGCTGATCGCGGTTTTCTGCCTCCTGACAATTCCGTCCGGTGCGCCGTTGCGGAACCCGGACACCCGGGAACTTATCGGCAACTCGCCCTTCATGAACGGCCTCATCGCGCTGATCATGCTGATGTTTCTCGTGACGGGCTGGACCTACGGCATCGGCGCCGGGACCTTGAAGACACTGCCCGAGGTCATTGCGGCAATCGAGAAGTCGATCAAGAGCCTCGGCGGCACGATCTTCCTGTTCTTCGTGCTGAGCCAGTTCGTCGCCTATTTCACCTATACCAATATGGGAACCGTGATGGCGCTCAGCCTGTCGAGCGCTCTGCAGTCGGCCAATATAGGCGCGCTGCCGCTGCTGCTCGGATTCATCGTCGTCGTTGCGATCATCGACCTGCTGCTGACCGGTGCGATAGCCAAATGGGCCATCTTCGCCCCGGTTTTCGTGCCGTTGCTGATGAAGCTCGGGGTCGAGCCGGAGGCGGTGCTGGCAGCCTATCGCGTCGGCGACTCGCCGATGAACGCAATCACTCCGTTAAACGCCTATTTCGCGCTCGTCGTTGGATTTGCGCAAAAATACGATCGTTCTGCGGGCGTCGGCACGGTCGTGTCACTGATGCTTCCCTACGTCGTCTGGATGTTCGTGCTGTGGACCGCTCTCTTCGCCGTCTGGAAGATGCTCGGTCTGCCGTGGGGGCTCTGACTCCGGTCTTCATGTCAGCGCAACGCAACTCTTACCTCATCGGATGGAAATGATGGATACCAAGAGCACCCCCTCCATTCCTCTCGACGTTAACGCTGCGATCGATCATCTGATGATGTTTCTTTCGGTCGAGGGAGTGACCGGCAAGGAGGCCAACATCGCAGCCGCGGTCAGCGACGCGCTTAAGAAAATCGGCGTACCTGCCTCGGCCATCCGTTTCGATGACGTCAACACGCGCATCCCGCTTCCGACCGAGACCGGCAACCTCATCGTCGATCTGCCGGGAACCCGACCGGGCCCGCACCTGCTGTTCTCGACCCATCTCGACACCGTACCGCTATGCGCTGGCGCCAAGCCGAGGCGTGAAGGCGATCGCATCGTGTCGGACGGCACCACGGCGCTCGGCGGCGATGCCCGCACCGGCGTTGCCCTTCTCGTTGTTCTGGCCGAGACGCTGATCAGGAACAAGCTTCCCCACCCGCCGATCACTCTGCTCTTCACCGTGCGCGAGGAGAGTGGCCTGCACGGCGCCCGCGAGTTGAAGCCTGCGGATCTCGGCGGCCCGGTCATGTGCATCAATGTCGACGGCCAACTCGCCTCGGAACTCATCATAGGTGCGGTCGGTCAGGAAAATTGGGAGGTCGAGATCACGGGCCGCGCCTCCCATGCCGGCGTCGCGCCCGAGAAAGGCATTTCAGCGACGCTGGTCGGCGCCATCGCGCTCACCGAAGCGCAGCGCGCCGGGTGGTTCGGCAAGGTGGTCAAGCCTGACGGCCGCGGCAGCAGCAACGTCGGCATCTTCGGCGGTAAGGACGGCAAATCCGCAGGAGATGCGACCAATGTCGTGACCGATTATGCCTATATCCGTGGCGAGGCCCGCAGCCCCGAGGCCGCTTTCGCAACCAAGATCGCCAATGGCTTCAAGGAAGCCTTCGCAAAGGCCAAGGCGGAGGTGAAGGACCACGAGGGTGGCACCGCTGAAGTGAAATTCAGCCACCAACCGTCCTACCCGCCCTTCGAGCTCGCCAAGGACAGCGCCGTCGTCCAGCGTGCGACAAGGGCTCTGGCGATGCTCGGTATCGAGCCGAATTATCTGTTCTCCAATGGCGGGCTCGACGCCAATTGGCTCGACAAGCACGGCATTCCGACCATCACCATCGGGGCGGGTCAAGCCGAGATCCATACC
The DNA here is from genome assembly GCA_041913065.1 of Microvirga sp. Lineage (GTDB taxonomy): Bacteria > Pseudomonadota > Alphaproteobacteria > Rhizobiales > Beijerinckiaceae > Microvirga. Next base: position 64,037 of record JAYSGD010000005.1, read on the forward strand.
ATCAAGGAATATGTGAACCTTGCCGAATACGAGAAAGGTTGCCGCCTTGGCGTGCTGATGGCGACGCTGGAGGATTGATGCCTCCGCTGGGCACGGTCGAGCAGGAATTATGCGAACGGTTTCGGCGACCGAGATGGCGCTCTGATTCAAAGATAAAGCATCGGATCGATCCAAAAAGTGCCAATCCACTTTTTGGTCCGATGCTGTAGGGAGCTACGCGATTGAGCCCGATAGCGTATACCGGCACCATCATCGCCGTTGCCGTTGTCCTGTTCGTCTGGAACAAGATTCCGGTCGTCCTCGTCGCCGTGATGACGGCGCTGGCTCTATGGGCGACCGGGGTCCTGACTTTGTCCCAGGCTCTTGCCGGTCTTGGCGATCCGGCCGTGATCTTCATCGCATCGCTCTTCGTGATCAGTTCTGGCCTAGAGGTGACCGGCGTCACTGCCTGGGCGGGCCAGCTCCTGATCAAGGGAGCCGGAGAGGAGAGCCGTACCCGCCTCCTTCTCCTGACGATGCTCCTTGTCGCGCTGCTCACGGCTCTGATCAGCGTGAACGGCGCCGTCGCGGCCCTGCTGCCGGTTGTTGTCGTTATCGCGGTCCGGCTCAGGCGCAAGTCATCGCAATTGCTCATGCCGTTGGTTTTTGCGGCCCATGCCGGCTCGATGCTCGCCTTGACCGGTACGCCCGTCAACGTGCTGGTCTCGGAAGCCGGCGCCGAGGCTGGAGTGGGCGAATTCGGGTTCTTTGAGTTTGCGCTTGTCGGCGTGCCGCTGCTCGCCGGCACCATGGTGATCATTATCCTATTCGGGCAGCGTCTTCTGCCGCACCGCAACGGTGCAGCCATGCCCGCTGATTTCAGCCGTCACGCCAAGACGCTGGTCGAGCAATACGGGCTCGCCAGCGGCATCTATCAGCTGCGCGTTCGTGCGAGCTCACCCTTTGTCGGCCGAGCGCCGGCGGAGATCGACTTGACGGCCTACCCGGAGCTGAAGCTTGTCGCCATTCAGGACGGCGGCTCGACGGGTCCACTGCGTCGGACGGCGATAGCCGAGGGGGATCACCTGCTGCTGCGGGGCGACGCAGATGCGGCGGCGGCGTTGGCGGCCGAGGCCCATCTCGCATTCCGCGAGGAAGCAAAGGCTGGTCAAGGAGAAGAGACGCTGTTCAACCGTCGTTCCGGATTGGCCGAGGTTGTGATTCCGCCGCGTTCGGGCCTGATCGGCCAGCGCGTATTTCCCGGTATGGTGACGGAGAGCGGGGATCTGATCATCCTTGCCGTGCAGCGTGGCGGTGCCGAGGCTCAAGCCGGTAATGTGGCCAAGCAAGCCGGCGGCGTCGTTTTGCAGGCTGGCGATACCATGCTCCTGCAGGGCACCTGGAAAGCCCTCGATGTCCATCTGAACGATCCCGACGTCCTGGTCGTGAGTTCACCCGAGCTGGTTCGCCGCCAGGCAGTCCCGATGGGACCCGGTGCAAAGCAAGCCGTCGCGATACTGATCGGTATGGTCATCCTGCTTGCCACCGGTATCGTTCCCCCGGCGGTCGCCGGCCTCCTCGCCGCCGGCGCTGTCATTCTCTCCGGCATCATGAGCGTCGAGCAATCCTACCGCGCGATCAGTTGGACCACGGTGATCCTGGTCGGGGCCATGATGCCGCTCTCTACGGCAATGACCGAAACGGGGGCGGCGAAGCTGATGGCAGAGCAACTCGTTTCAATCGTTGGCGATGCCGGACCCATTGCGCTGTTGGCCGGCCTCTTCGTGCTGACCGCCGTCATGGGCCAGTTGATCAGCAATACGGCGACGGCGCTCATCGTCATCCCCATCGGCGTCGCGGCGGCCACGAGTATGGGCGTCTCGCCGCAGCCTGTACTGATGTCGACAGCCATCGCGGCGGCAGCATCCTTCCTCACTCCGATCGCCACACCGACGAATCTGATGGTGATGGGACCGGGCGGTTACGCCTTTGGCGATTACTGGAAGCTCGGCCTGCCGCTTTTAGTCTGGTTCTTTGTGGTGTCGGTGCTCATCGTACCATTGATCTGGCGCTTCTGAGGTGCCTTGCGACGAGGTGGGTGGTGGCCCGCTAGAGCATCGTGCGCAAAAGTGGCCCCGGTTTCGCGCACGATGCTCTGATCCAAAGAGAAAGCATCGGATCGATCCAAAAAGTGCCAATCCACTTTTTGGTCCGATGCCTTAGAGCATTTTTCGGTGAAGTGGATCCGGTTCACCGTCAAAAAATGCGGCACAGCAAAGAAGAGAGCTGATTCCATGAAAATGGAAACAGCTCTAGTGTCTCGTTCGACCATTGCGCAACTGGCTCGATGGCGCCCTCGCGCCTCGGATCCGGGAGGATAAGTTGTACGCCAGTTGCCAAGTAAAAGCGTCTATGGCGGGTGTGTGCGCGCATCCCGTACCTTGCCGTCACCTCCCGAATGGCAATGGTCGGCATGTGAGAACCGGGCCAGAGCTTTGGCACGCGCTTCGCTCGGACTGTACCCAAATTCCCTTCGGAAAGCTCGACTGAAGGTGGAGTGATCTTCGAATCCTACATCGTGTGCGATCGTATGGATCGATTGCATTCTGACCGGATCGCTGAGCCGGCGATGCGCATCCCTTAGTCGCTCTCGGTTGATGATGCGTGCCACGCCGCCAGCGCATTCGAATATTCGATAAAGCTTGGAACGGGACACTGCCAGAAGACGGCATAGCTGCTCTGAATCGAAATCCGGAGATGCCATATTGAGTCGCACGATATGCAATGCCCTGTCGATCAGCGGAGACGCACCCGAGCCTGCCGCCGCCTCCACGCGATGGGAGTTTGGTGCGACACACGCAATCACCAGCGAGCATGTCACCGATGTAAGCCGCCGTGCGTGCTCGCCTGAAAGCTGCGAGAACTGTTGAGCAAGCCCATCCATGTAGTTCGCCAGCAGGATCGCAAGCGCCGGATCGAGATTCAGGCCGAAGGCCCTATCGAGATTGCCCATGCCGGCCTCGCAGAGGTCTCGGGGGAGAATGAGCATAAGGACCTCGCTGCCGTCCGATTCTTCGTCGAAAGGCATCTCCAGCGAGCAGCAATCAATATTTCTGGCGAAGGAAGTCGACAGCGTGAGTTCGGCCTGATCAGATGAAGTGCTTCGCGTCAGCACGACATACCAATCGTCCAGGAAGGATCTCGGCCGATACCGCCTTTGATGCACCGTGGCGCCCGGAAAAAACATCCGCCTGAATGTTATGTCTCCAAGCTTCCAGGAGGACAGTTCGGCCGATCGAGCGCTGCTCATATCCGGCGACGGCACAAGATCAATCAGATCAGTGATAGAGGCGGGCCAATTTCGGAACGGATATGGACGCCGAACGTCCTCCGGAGAACACAACTCTGACCACGATGCGTGGGCTGCGTATGCAGCCATGGGAGAATGGGTCACGGATATCCTCCGATGAGCGCCTGTTGAAGAACTGGGAAGAGCAGTACATCCTCGATACCGACTTATCTGCTGGTGACATTGTCAGGAAATGCACTGCCTCAGCACCGATGGCGCCATGTCCGCCAGGTGCGGCAGACGCCGCCACGTGACCATCTTACGCAGCGCCGGTGCGTGTGCCAGACCGCGCGGCAGTGAGCAGGCTTAACCAGCGATGCGATCGGCTCGCGGAGGTCGTTGAGCAGTCCGCCGGGAGAGCCAGGAACCGCCGCCCTGGCGGGGGACGGACCAAGCAGGAGAGGCGCTGCGAAGCCGGCGATCAGGAGAATGATGCCGAGCGCGATAATCCGGCTCCATCTCACGCGCAAGGACTCCAGTCTTGGCTTTAAAAGTTCTCGGATCGGCGTGCGGATATTGACGGCATCCGACATAGGTCACTCCCGCTGCCAGGACGAATAGCTGCAGCATGAATGACCAATAAGGCCATGCTTCGTGAGGGATCGCTTGACCCGGTGGGACGATGACTTGACATCTTGCGACAGGAGCGCTCCCGATCGTGCGTCAAATTGTCCTACTTGGGTTAGGAAGAAAGCCGACATCTCCCGCATCTCGGATGCCTTTTCTCATTGAGCCGGCTAAGTAGCGCTTCACGATAAGTGTGGAGACCGCAGAGGAGGGTGCGACAGTACCACCGCGCTGAGCAGGTGTCGGCGATAGATCGTTACGCTACTGCGCCGTTATAGCATCGAGCAGGAAGTGAGCCGGCCGCAGTATGAAATCTATTTTTGCATTGCAAAAACTGTGCTCATGCGAAAGCCCGATCTATAATTCGCAGATCGGCCGAGAAGCCCACCTTATCCAGCAGAAGCCCTGAAGAAGGTCATTGGGTTGCTTCGGTACCCAGGGTGCCAAGAGCAAGTTTTTCTGCGTGATGAAAGCAGTTGCGGCAATATAAAATCTAAGCTTACATTGAGAATGAGCGACAGCGGCGTTCGCCCGGTGGGTTCTGCTCAGATAGAGGGGTTGAACGGCCTTGCCGTGAAAAATGCCCCCGCGGCTCGGAGGAAAGTATCAATGGATAGCAAAAACTTGCCATTGGCAGACCGTCGACAGTTCCTGAAATTGTCGTTGGGTGCCGCGGCGGGAGCTGCCGGTGTCGCAATGCCGGGGATCGCCAGAGCACAGAGCACAGCCACATTGCGCATCGGCACCATCGAAGCTGTCGGCTCTCCCATGACGATCGCTTTCGATAAAGTTGCCGCGCTCATCAAGGAACGCAGCGACGGTAAGATCAAGGTCGAGCACTACCCCGCATCGCAGCTCGGCAGCGTGGTACAGCTGACCAACCTTGCGCGTGCAGGCACCCTGCAATGCACGGCGGCGGGCTTTGACGCCGATGAGGATCGCGTGCCCGAGATCGGGGCAGGGCAGCTGCCATACATTCTCAAGGACGAGGCCCATGTTGACCGCGTCATTCTCGGAGACCTCGGAAAGAAGATGGCCGAAGTAGCCCGTGCCAAAACCGGGACGGACTACGTGACATATGGCGAGGTCGGGTTCCGTCATCTGCTTTCGAGCCGGCCTGTCACGAATATCGGCGAGGTTGCAGGTCTGAAGCTGCGCGTGCCCGAAATCAAGAGCTGGCTCGACTACTTCAAGGCCGTCAATGCGGCGCCGACACCTTTGCCCTACGGCGAGCAGTACAACGCCCTGTCGACGGGCATTATCCAGGGATTGGACTCGGATCCGTTCAATGTCCTTGGCTACAAATGGCATGAGAAGGCCAAGCACTTCACCCTGACGAGCCACTGGTATCTGATCAAGTGCGTTCGCCTCAACGACAAATGGATGCAGAGCCTGCCTGCAGAGTTGCAGAATGTCGTCAGGACAAGTTTCGAGGAGGCCTTCGCCGAGCAGCGTAAACAGAACCGGTCTGAATATGCGGCTGCCGTCGATAAGATGAAGGCCGACGGCGTCACGGTGCACGAAGTGACCGATATCGAAGAGTGGCGCAAGAGGGCAATCCCGGTTCAGGACGACTACGTGAAGCGCTTCCCGGACTCGAAGGTCTTCATCGACGCGATCCGAGAAGCCGCGGTCTAACCGGTCTCCAGCCGGAGGCTCGACGGATGCCAAGCCTCCGGCAACTTCAGGAAAAACCTTCTCGAGTATCCATCCGCGTGACGACGGGGGGGCGGCGGTGAATAGTGAAGCACTGGAGCTGGTTGCAGAGCACGGGTCGCCCCGCATCGAGACGACCCTCGAGAGACTCTGGCGACAGCTCAACGTCGCTATCGACAGCGTTCTCGGTGCCGTTCTCGTCGGTTTGGTTGCCGTCACCGTCCTGCAAGTCTTCTTTCGCTACATTCTTGACCATGCCCTTGACTGGCCTGAGGAGGTGGCAAGGTGGGGTTTCGTCTGGCTGGTTTTTCTCGGCATCGCAATCGGGCAGCGCGAGCAGGCGCATATTTCGATCGATATCATCGTCGATACATTCCTGAGGAAAACCATCTCGCGCGCTGTGCATCATGTCTTTGTCAGCGCGATCATCGCCACGACATGCCTGTGGCTGATTCAACATGGCCTCAACCTGGTTCCGATGGGAACCAACTACACCGCCGCCTTGCAGCTTCCCTTCTGGTTTCTTTATTCCGCTGTTCCGACAGGAGCTGGGTTGACGCTGTTCTTCCTTCTCTTCCAGAGCTCGCCGGCACTTCGCGGGAGGATCAGCAAGCTGCAGCAATTCATCATCAATGTCCTGGGTGTCGGGCTCGGCTGGCTTCTTTACTTGTTCATCAATGCCGGCGGCGCTGACTTCATTCTCGGCGGCTCCGTGTCAACAGCTCTCGCGGGCATCTCTCTCGCATTGATCCTGCTCGGTGTCCCGATCGGGTTCGCGATGGTTTTCGCTGTGTACGCTGCGTATGTTCCCGTCGGCGATCTGATGATGCTGACAGTGTCGCAGAACCTGACCGGTGCCCTTGATTCCTTCATTCTGCTGTCTGTGCCTTTCTTCATTCTGGCCGCGGCCCTCATGAACATCGGTGGCGTGACGCAGCGCTTGATCGATCTGGCGCAAAGCCTCGTCGGGAGATTCAGGGGCGGGCTAGCCTATGTGAACGTTCTGACCAACACGATGATGGCGGGCGTTTCGGGTTCGTCCATTGCCGATGCTGCCGGAACGGCAAAGATGCTGGTCCCCTCGATGGAACGACAGGGATTCTCCAGGGAGTATTCCTGCGCGCTGACGGCGGCCTCAAGCACCATGGCCCATCTGGTGCCACCGAGCCTGGGCCTCATCGTCTACGGCGCATTGGCCATGACGTCGGTCGGCGATCTGTTCGTTGCCGGTATCATTCCAGGGCTTCTGGTCGCCGTCAGCCTGTTCGCGGTCGTTTTCATGACATCCAGAAACATGGTCGCGTTGTCGCCTTCCGGAAGCGTGGTGGGAAGTGCAGCGCCGAGAACCTGGATATCGGTTGCTTTCGTGAAGGCCTTGCCGGCTCTTGCTCTTCCGGCGGCCATCGTCGGCGGTCTCAGGATCGGTGCCTATACTGCAACCGAAGCCGGTGCGATGGCGGCTCTTTATGCGCTGCTGATCGGTGTGTTTGTCTTCCGCGAGATGAAGTGGCAAAGGTTCGTTGCCACATTGCGCGTGTCGCTTATCGATACCATCGTCGTCATGTTCGTCGTGGCTGCCGCGACGCCAGTCGCATGGGTTCTGACGACGCAGCAGATTCCGCAGACCATTGCCGCGACCATCGGAGGCCTGACGGATTCGCCTCTCGTGCTCCTGCTGGTCATCAATCTCTTCCTGCTGATTGTCGGTCTGTTCATGGACATGATCGCCAGCATGGTCATCCTGGTGCCGATCCTTATGCCGATCGTCCTGGCGGCAGGAATTGATCCGGTCCATTTCGGCATCATCATTGTCCTCAATCTCGTAGTCGGAACGATCACTCCTCCCATGGGCATCGTGGTCTATGTGGCCGCCCGGATCGGAGAGGCCGATGCAACAGCTGTTTTCAAGGCGATCCTTCCGTTCTTCTTAGGTCTTGTCGCGGTTCTCGGTATCGTCACGGCCATTCCCCAGGTCAGCCTCATGCTGCCTAATCTGTTGAACCATTGACGCTGGCGGACGAGAGAATGCTTGTTGTGATTGAACATAGGACGAGTGGCGAGGCTGCAGCGGGGAGGGCTGTGTAACGCGATTTGCTAGCAGGCTGACCGCAGTGTCGGTTTGCGCAAGGGATCATTCACATTGCCTCCGCCGATCCAGGAGGCCTTACTATCGAGGATACGAATGAAACGGAAAGTTGCTCTTGTTTTCGGAGGTTCGCGCGGTATCGGTGCTGCCTGTGTCGATGCACTGGCTCAGGACGGGTTCGATGTGGCATTCACTTATGTCAGCAACCCGCCGGCTGAAATGCCCCAGGTTCACGACGTTAAGATCAAGGGATATCAAGCGGAGATCAGAGAGCCCTCGGCAGTGGCGAAGGTCTTTTCCGACGTCGCAGCGGATTTCGGCCAGATGCCGCACTGCGTCGTCGCCAATGCCGGCATCAACGTGCCGCCGGCCCCAATGGCCCAGTTCGATCCGGACAACTTTCGGCGGCTCGTGGAGGTCAATCTCATCGGCGCCTTCAATATTCTGCATGAGGCTGCCCAGAAGGTCGAAGACAACGGCAGCATCATTGCGGTCACCACATCACTGGTGCGGCATGCGGTGCCGGGCGTCGGCCCCTACAGCGCAACGAAGGCAGCCGTCGAGAGCCTCGTTCGTTCAATGGCGAAGGAGCTTGCGGGGCGTGGTGTCCGCGTCAATGCCATAGCACCCGGTCCTGTCGATACGGATCTTTTCCGCTCGGGCAAGAATGAGGAGGCAATCAAGCGCTCCGCAGCCATGAGCCCGTTCAATCGTGTCGGACGTCCAGAGGAAGTGGCGAACGTCGTCAGCTTTCTTGCGTCCGACAAGGCATCATGGGTGCATGGGCAGATCGTACAGCCCAATGGCGGCCTGATCTGACCTTGATCGTCATGAAACTGGAAGCGCTGAGGTCTGTCGGTACGTCCCGCTCAGCGCTTCCGGTATGAATGATCTTTCAGCCTTCTCGAGCTTACCGGAATCCTTCGCGGCAAGGGCGGCGATGAGTGCTCTATGCTCCTTCGGCGGTGCTCAGGGCGCTCCAGCCGAAGGCCTCCAGCGCACGACAGCTATCGGCGATGTCCTTGTCCGGATCCTGAGAGATCACCTCCAAGGTCGAAGGGCCTGTGAAGCTGATCGCCTCCAGAGCGGCTGCGATCCTGTCGAAGGGGACGATGCCCGTGCCGATGGTTGCATGCGCCCATGCTTCGAGCCCTGTATCCGACAGGTGTACCAAATCAAGTCTCGGTGCGACTGTGCGTAGGCCTTCTGCAGGATCTTCTCCGGCAAAGACCGCATTCGCGACGTCGTAAGTGATGCCAAGCCGCTTATTCCCAATCTCGTCGATGCGGCGCATGAGATCAATGGCGTGCGGAAGATAGGAAGACGGCACGTTCTCGATGGACAGCCTGACGCCCTCTGCTTCCGCAGCGCGGTCCATTTCCTCGAGCGCCTCCTCGAACCACCGATCCCTGAAATGTGATGGAAGCGGCAGCAAAGGGTGGATCTTGCCGGGCACTACGACCACCCAAGGCGTGGACCATTCCCCCGCGAGGCGAATGACGTCGATGTAATGATCGATGCTGTAGCGCCGCACTTCGGGAGAGTTGCTGACGAGATTGAGATCGAGCATCGGCGGCGCTAGCGAAAGGACCTGAAGACTCTCCGCCGCTAAAAGGCGCGCCACCTTTCGGCGGGCAGCAGGCCCCAAGGCTGAGGGCCAGAGGTGCGGCCAGTTTACCATTAGCTCGAACTGACGATATCCGTGCTCGGAGAGGTGCTGGATCGTTTCATAGGCCGAAAGTCGCCAGATATAGGAGTAGCAGTTGACGGCAAGAGGCCTTTTCATGGTGTCTTCCTGTTCATCCGGCATTTCCTGCAATCGGGGCTAGGCCTGGCAAAACCTTTGGCCTACGATGGTCCTTCTGCGACGCCACGCTCTTCCTCTGAGAGGGACTGAGCCGATGCCACTTCGCAGCCGAGACATCTCGGGTATCGACGGCTGGACCGGTCGAGCTGTGGCGCTGAGAAATTGCCCAAGCAATGCCTTCACATAGAGAGAACCCTATCTTCTCACAATTAGAAATGTCTATTCATTTTGTGGCAAGATTGGCTGTTCAGTCGAGAGAATGTGTCCCGATGCGTCGTGGGATAGCGCGAAAGTAGGGGTTGTGTGCTGCTGGTATCGCCCGCTGGGAAGTCGATTTAGCGTTTGATTTGATTGGACTTTTGTTGAGGTCCGAGACCCTGTCGAGGGAAATTTGGTGTCTGGATCATTAAATTCCATAATGAGAGTTGACTTGCCAGGACAATAAAAACTAGGCTTCCGTTATTGGCTTTCGAATTCGCGACCTTTGTTCTTTGGGAGGTAACTCCAGGGTTTTCAAAGAGACCGGCACAGACTGGCAGATCGCATCTCCCTTAATCGGTGCCGATCTGATCTCTTACTGAAGCCTTGGATATCTCCCGCTCCGACATCGGCCTCGACTTCGATGCGGTGTGGAGGCAAGCCGGCATGAGCCCGGGTTATCCGCAACGTAGACCAAGAAAAGGGACAATCGTCTCACAGAAAAACACGCACTCAGTGCCACGGGAGAAAACGATGCAATCCGGGAAACTGCTCAAGAAGGCATTACTTGTCGCCGGCGCGATTGCGCTGGCATCGCCGGCTTTCGCACAGGACTATCCTGCGCGCCCCATTGACCTGTCTGTGTGGGCTGCTGCAGGCGGCGGCACGGACACGACCAACCGCTATCTTGCGCAGGCAATGGAGAAGCATCTCGGCGGTAAGATCAACGTCTCGAACCGCACGGGCGGCGGCGGCGGCATCGCCATGAACCATGTCTGGTCTCAGCCGCGCGACGGCTACACCTGGCTTGGTGCGTCGGAAGCGCAGCAGATCGTGAAGGCCATGGAGTTCCACAAGACCGGAACGAAGGATTGGCGCTGGTACATGGTGGCAGGCGCACCGGGCGTGATCTCCGTCAGGGCGGACTCGAAGTTCAAGACGCTGGACGATCTGATCCAAGCGGCTAAGGCCAATCCCAAGTCCGTCAGGGTGGGGCACTGCGCCGTCGGCTGCGTTTGGCATATGAGGGCCATCGCTCTTGGCCAGGCGGCAAATGCCGATCTGAACTATATTCCCTTCGACGGCAGCGGCCCGGCTCACATGGCCAGCCTCACCGGCGAAGTCGATGCGGTCGTCTCGGGTATTGCGGAACAGACCGAGTTCCTCCGGGCAGGCAAGCTGCGCGCGCTCGCCATGATCGAAATGAAGCCCTTCGAGTTCCCGAAGGTCGGCACTATTCCGGCCGCCGGCGAGAAGTACCCCGACATCCAGAAGATCCCGGCCGTTCAGTGGCTCGGCATGGCAATTCCGAAGGACACTCCTCCCGAAATCGTCAAGAAGATCGACGAGGCTTTCGTGAAGGCGATGGACGATCCCAAGGTGAAGTCGCTCGAGACGGAGCGCATGTTCGTTCTCTTGGGTCAGTATGGCGATGAGGCCGAAGCGACGCTCCAGAAAATGGAGAATGCCATGAGCTGGAAGCTTCACGAACTCGGCGTAGCGAAGACCTCACCCGATAAGCTCGGCATCGAGAAGCCTTGATCCGATTGGACGTGCCGGCGCCCTCGATGGCGCCGGCACAACCTTCGTCAGGTTTAGGGAGAAAGTCATGCTGCCGCACAAGTCACTTCGCCGCGCGGACGTCGTTGCATCGAGCGCGATGATCGGCCTCGGCGCCTTAGTCATATATGCCGGATCGCAAATGCCTTGGACGAGTTCGCTTACGGGCGGCTCGGCACAATGGTATCTGTCGCCGGGCCTCTTTCCGACCATCATCGGCGCGCTTCTCATTCTCTTCAGCCTGCGCGTTCTGATCACGGCCATCAAGGAAGGCGGAACAGAGGGCATCGGAAAAGCCACGGCTGAATGGCTTCGCAATCTGCCAGGTAACAGCCGCATCCATCGTGCCATCATCATCATTCTGTTGATGGGAGCCTATGTCTTCCTCGGCATCGGCAGGATCAACTTTCTCGTGGCGAGCAGCATATTTCTCTTCGTATCGATTGCAATCTTCTGGTGGAGAGAAGCGGGCGGGCACTTGGCCCGGACGATTGGCATCACGCTAGCCGTATCGATTGTCGTTCCATACGTTCTCTCATCTCTGTTCACCACCTTCCTTTTCGTCCCGATGCCTTGAGCGTCTCGCCATTTGAAGCGTGGTAACAAAAAATGATGTCGTCTTTCATTCATGAAATCATAGCTCTGGCAACGCCACTCAACCTGGTGGTCATGTCCGGGGCCGTCATCCTGGGCATCATCTTCGGAGCATTGCCCGGATTGACTGCGACGCTTGCCGTCGCCCTTCTCAGCACAGTCACCTTCGGGCTTCCCGTGGATATCGCGATGGTCGCCCTGATCGGCTCATATGTCGGTGCGATCTATGGTCCATCCCATGCCTCGATTCTTCTGGGCATCCCAGGCAGTGCCGCCGGCGCAGCAACCGCGCTCGACGGATACACCATGGCGAGGCAGGGGCACGCGGGCGAAGCAATATCGATGGCGACCGTTGCATCTGCCATAGGCACGATATTCGGGCTGTTTGCCCTGATCGCACTTTCCCCGCTTTTGATCGAGCTTGCGCTTCAGTTCACATCCGCGGAGTTTTTCCTGCTCGCCCTGTTCGGCGTGCTCATCTGTGGTTCGCTGACCTCGCCAGACATGCCGGCTAAGGGTTGGATCGCCGGCATCCTGGGTCTGCTCGTAGCCTCGGTTGGCATGGAGACCATCCAAGGCTTCCCCCGCTTTACCTTCGGCCTTCCTGAATTGGCGGGTGGTGTTGACATCGTTCCGGTTATCCTGGGCGGCTTCGCGATCCCACAGGTGATCCGTGTGTTGCGCGATCTCGACACTCAAACGAATGCTGTCAGATCCGTCAAAAACCTTTGGCCTCGCTGGGGAGAGATCTGGAAGCGGAAATTCGGAATCGCGCGTTCCGGAGCGATCGGCGTCGGTATCGGTGTCATCCCAGGTGTCGGAGAGGATATCGCCGCATGGGCATCTTATGATGCGGCCAGGAAAGTCGATCCGGAGCCGGAAAGCTTTGGCAAAGGAAATGTCTCGGGTGTCGTTGCTGCGGAAGTGGCCAACAATGCGTGTATCGGTGGAGCGATCATTCCGGTTCTGTCTCTCGGAGTTCCCGGTTCTCCTCCGGCCGCCATGCTGCTTGGCGCGCTAAATCTGCATGGCGTCCGCCCAGGCCCAATGCTCACATTCGAGTTCCCGAACTTCATCGCGCAAATGGCCGCGATGCTGTTTTGGGCAGCCATCGGCATTTTCGTGTTCGGTCTTGCCATGGCACGCGTGTCCGGCCTCGTACTGCGTCTGCCAATCGCAATTCTCATGCCGATCGTGGCCTTCCTGGCGGTGCTGGGTTCCTGGGCGCTCGGTCTCAACTTGTTCAACATTTATATGATGTTGGGCTTTGGGCTTGTGGTCTATCTTCTCGAGGAGATCGGCTACCCGGTGGCTCCTCTCGTGATCGGCGTGCTTCTCGGTGCAATGGCGGACGTCAGCCTGCGCCGCGCGCTTCTGGGCTCGACCGGCAGCATCGAGCCCTTCGTCTCGCGGCCCGTAGCGCTGATCCTGCTGGTCTTGATCGTCATCTCGCTCTGCCTCCAGAATGAGACGTTCAAGCGCGGACTTGCACGGGGATGGGACAAGCTGTTCAGGGGGCTTCGCTTCCGGCAATCGGCAGCATGATCAGGCGGCGGCGGCCAGCCCATGTGGCTGGCCGCAGCTCCATTCAACTCGCGATGAGCATCAGCGTAAGAGCACGGGCATAAGCTCCCGAGCACATAGGACTCCATAAGCGGGTGTCTGCAGGGACCTAGAAGCCCAAAATCTTCCTGCGATCCGAAAAGTCTTCTCACATTATGAGTTGACATTCTGCAATGTAGAAAGTTGTATGATCCTACGACCCGATCGTTGTCGGGAATACAAGAGGAATGCTTCGATGCCTAAAGGCGCAGAACTGATCACAGAATTTCTGGTGAAAGAAAAAGTCCCCTACGTCTTCGGCATTTGCGGCCACGGCAACGTAGGCATGCTCGACGCTCTCTATGAGGCGCGCGGCGACATCACGCTCATTTCGCCCCGTCACGAGCAAGTCGCGGCACACATGGCCGATGGCTACTTCCGCGTGAAGCACGAGGCTGTGGCTACTCTGACGTCATGCGGACCCGGCTCTGCGAACATGGTCATGGGAACAGCCTTGGCACTCACCGATTCCTCGGCGTTCCTCGCCATCACGGCCAATGTTCCCACATCGCAGTTCAACCGCAGCCCCTTCCAGGAAATCAACCGGCACAATCAGGCCGATTTCGCGAATGTGATGCGGCCGATCGTGAAGCGCAGCTTCCAGCCTACGCGCGTCGACATGCTGCCATTGGCCCTGCGCCAATCCATGTCGACCATGCTCTCGGGCCGCCCGGGCCCGGTCAATCTCGATGTGCCTTTCAACGTCTTCCAGGAAGAGGCCGACATCAGCCTTGAGCACGGCACCCGCGTTATCCTCAACGAGCGGCGCAGCGCTGCCTCTCCCGAGGATATCGCGCAGGCTGTGGACATGCTGCTCGAAGCCCGCCGCCCGGTACTTTTCATCGGGCATGGCGTTGCGATCTCGGAAGCCGGCGAAGAATTGACGGCCCTGGCGCATCGCCTGTCGATCCCGGTCATCAGCTCGCCGAACGGCATGGGCGCATTCGATATGGAGGATGCGCTCTCGCTGGGCTTCATCGGACGCAACGGCGCTTATCCCGCCAACCAGGCGGGCCGCCTCAGCGATCTCGTCCTCGCTGTCGGCGCACGGTTCGACGATCGCTCTTCCTCTTCGTGGATGCCCGGCTATTCCTGGAACTTCCCAACCACCAAGCTGATCCATGTGGACGTCGATCACGCCGAGCTCGGGCGCAACTATGCTCCCGATCTGCCTATTCTCGCCGATGCGCGCAGCTTCCTGCGTCAGATCCTCGGCGAGTTGGACGAGCGTGGCGTCACGGCAGAGCCGCGCAACAAGGAGTGGCTCGGCCAGGTTCAGGACTGGCAGACTGAATGGGACGCCTTCACGAAGCCCAACTTCGAAATTCACGCAAAGCCGATCCGCCCCGAGCGCATCGTGGCGGATCTCCAGGCGGTTCTGCCGGACGACGCCATCATGACATTCGATGCGGGCGTCCATCACAACTGGTTCATGCAATTCTGGAAGGCCCGACGCCCTCAGACGATGCTGAACAGCTGGGGCTTCTCGGGCATGGGCTTCGGACCGGCGAGCGCGCTGGGTGCGAAGCTGGCCGCTCCTGATCGTCCCGTGATCTCCGTATGCGGCGACGGCGGTTTTGCCATGGTGCCTCACGTCCTGTGCACGGCGGTGGAATTCAACATTCCCGTGGTCTGGATCGTGTGGAACAACTTCGCCTGGGGCGCCATTCGCGATCTCCAGTATGGCATGTTCGGCGGGCGCGAAATCGGAACGGCTTTCTATGCGGGTCCGAACGGCGAGCCGTACAATCCCGATTTTGCCATGTGGGCAAAAGCCGCCGGCGTCGATGCGGTCACGGTGACACGGTCGGAGGATTTCGCGGGTGCCGTGGAGAAGGCGATCCGCAGCAACAAGCCTTACCTGATCGACGTCCATGTCGATGCGGATATCCGTCCGCCGGGAACTGGCTCATGGGCTCTGCCTCCGATTCCCCACAAGGAGCCTGTCTTCGGCCAGCGCATTTTGCCGCCGGTCCTGGCCTGAGCGCCTGTGGGAAGGATACAAGCGCCATGGCCAGAGTATTCGTGACAGGAGGTGGCGGCTTCATCGGAGCCGCCATCGTTGAAAGACTTGCAGCCCGTGGTGACGAGGTCGCGGCCTTCGATATCGCCGAGAGCCCGGCATTGGCGCAGCTGAGGGACAAATATCGGAATGTGTCCTTCGCGCCGGGCGAACTGACGGAATGGCCGCAGCTCGCCGAGGCCATGAAGGCGTTCCGGCCCGATGCGGTGATTCATTGCGCAGCCGTCGTCGGTGTCGTCAATTCACTCGCGAGCCCACTCTACACCATGCGCGTGAATGTGGAGGGCTCGCTCAACGTGCTGTCGGCCATGCGGCTGTTCGACGTGCCGCGAATGATCAACCTGTCTTCGGAAGAGGTCTATGGCGCATTCCGCACGGACGTCATCGATGAAAGCCATCCTTGCCTTCCGGTGAAGCCTTACGGAATCTCCAAGTTCGCGGTCGAGCAGCTTGCGCGCGATTTCGCCCTGGACAATGACCTGAGCGTCATCCACATCCGCACATGCTGGGTCTATGGGCCAGGATTGCCGCGGCCACGGATTCCAAAGACCTTTCTCGACGCGGCTATCGAAGGTCGCCGGCTTCATGTGGAAGGCGGAGCCGATTATCGCGTCGATCAGATCTACATCGACGATCTCGTTCAGGGGATCGTGAAGGCGCTGGATCACGGTGATCATGAGCACGACGTGTACCACATCACGACCGGCGAGGCCCGAAGCCTCGGCGAGATGGTCGAGATGATCCGAGACATCGTGCCCGGTGCGGATATCGCCATCACGCCGGGACCTTATCAGGTTGCGCCCGGGATCGTCGCCGTTCGTAAGGGGGCGCTGGATTGCAGCCGTGCCCGCAGGGCGTTCGACTACTCGCCGCGCTTCCCGATGCGAGACGGGCTCGCCGCCTATATCGCGGCCAAGCGCGCCCGCTGAGCGGACATGAAGCCAAGGGCAGGGCGATGAGTGAAGCCGAGTACGATATCGTCGTCGTGGGAGGGGGAGCGGCGGGGCTCACGGCTGCGATCGTTGCTGCGGCGGAAAACTGCCGTGTCCTTCTTCTGGAGGCGGCGGATGCCATCGGCGGCACCAGCGCCGTCTCCGGCGGCATGGTATGGATGCCGGCAAACAGCAAAGCCAAAGGCGATACGATCGCAGCCGCCCGCCTTTATCTCCAGAAAGCGGCGCCGGGTATCGTGGAGGCGAGCGTTCGCGAGGCTTTCCTGGCGCGGGCCGGGGAGGCCGTCGATTATCTCGAAAGCCGGACGAGCCTGAAGCTCCAGCCAGTTCCGGTCTATCCAGACTACTATCCCGATCTGCCGGGGGCGACATCCGGCGGTCGCGTCCTTGAGGCGCTGCCCTTCGACGGGATGGAGCTTGGAAAGCATTTCTCCCTGCTGCGGTCTCCGCTGCCCGAATTCACGATGTTCGGCGGCATGATGATCAGCCGGGCGGACATTCCTCATTTCCGTAAGGTTTTCCGTCGGCCTTCCTCCACGTGGAAGGTCATGAAGCTCCTCGCCCGCCATGCCAGGCAGAGGCTATGGGCAAGACGCGGCACGACACTCTACCTCGGCAATGCCTTGACCGGACGGCTCCTCAAGTCGGCTCTCGATCTCGGCGTCGAGATCCGCACCGGTGTCCCGGTCGGGCGGCTGCTCGTCGAGCAAGACCGTGTTCGCGGTGTGGAGACAATCTCGCGCGACGGAAAGAAAACCCGAATAGAGGCTTCAAGGGCGGTCATCCTCGCAACGGGCGGCTTCTCGCATGATGCGGAACTGCGCAAAGCCTATCTGCCGCCTGCAGCTCAAGATGTATCCGCCGCCGTTCGGTCTGATGCGACGCCCGGGGCAAAACTCGCCGTTGCCGCCGGAGGCCGTATCGACGAAAGCGCAGAGAACCGCGCCTTCTGGGTGCCTGGATCCGTCTTCAAGCGAAAGGATGGCTCGACAGGCGTTTTCCCTCACACGGTGACGGATCGGGGCAAGCCTGGGCTCATCGCCGTTGACGGCAGCGGCAAGCGCTTCCAGAACGAGGCTCGCTCCTACCATGAGTTCGTCCTGGGGATGCTGCGCAATGCCAACAGCGCCGTTCCGTCCTATCTCATTTGCGACAGCGTCTTCCTCTGGAAGTACGGACTTGGCCGCATCAAGCCGTTCAGCGTCTCGACAAAGGCCGATATCGCGAGCGGGTATCTTCACCGCGCGGATACGATCGGAGAGCTTGCGTCGAAGATCGGCGTCCCGCAGAGATCCCTGGAAGAAACTGTCGATCGCTACAACAAGGGAGCGGAGCGGGGCGAGGATCCCGAGTTCGGCAGGGGAGGCGACATCTATCAGCGGCATCTGGGCGATGCTGAGGTGAAGCCCAATCCGTGCGTCGCGCCGCTTTGCAAGCCTCCCTATTACGCAATCGCGGTTTATCCGGCCGATCTTGGCACGGCGGTGGGTCTGAAGACCGATGAACATGCGCGAGTCATATCCGAGACCGGCGCGCCGATCGCGGGCTTGTACGCCTGCGGCAACGACATGAATTCAGTCATGCACGGGGCCTATCCCGGACCGGGGATCACCTTGGGCCCCGCTCTGACCTTCGGCTATATCGCGGCACGGCATGCGACGGCCCGGTGATTTCAGTGCGCTCGACATGCGGTGGGCGGGATCACTCCCGCCGCCGTCGCAGGATACGCAGCAGGCCGTCGAACCCAAGCAGGTAGGAATCGACACCGAATCCAAGAACCATGCCTTGGCACATCTCCGCCGTCAGCGTTCTCAATCCGCCTTCGATGGAGCGATGCGTGATGTGAACCTCCACGTATGGCAGGATCGGCTTCACGGCGGCAAGGCAGTCACGCAGGGCGAAACCGGCATATTGGAAACCAGCGGGGTTCATCAGCAATCCATCGATGCCCGCATCGGCGGCGGCGTAGATCCTGTTGATCGCCTCGCCTTCGACGTTGGTGTAGAAGATCTCCAGATCCACGCCACGCTCGACCGCATAGGCCATCATCATAGCGTCGACTTCCGCCGCGGTGGTCGTTCCGTAGCGCTCAGGCTCTCTGCGCCCCAGGTAATTCATGTTGGCGCCCTGAAGTATCAGGATTTTCCAGCGTTTCGTTTCCTGCATCATGGTCCTCATTCACGTGAAATCCGCACCGCGATGGGTGCTGCGGAGAAGGTTGGCCGATCCCGCGCGGCATGCATTGGCTTGTCCGCATTGAGAGTTTCATATTTTACATTGACAGAATAGACTTCACATAGAGAAATGATAGCCGAATTTCCGAAAGCTCAAGGGAGTAAGACAATGACCGAACGAAAATCCGTGATCCGCAACATTGCCGAAGTGCCGTGGCGGGAGTTTCCCAATCATTTCGGCGGGGCGCTCTCCAAGCCTCTCGTCGACGAAGAAGGGTTGGGAGCGAAGCAAATCGATCACCGGATTTCGTCCTATGCACCAATGGCT
The DNA here is from genome assembly GCA_041913065.1 of Microvirga sp. Taxonomy (GTDB): domain Bacteria; phylum Pseudomonadota; class Alphaproteobacteria; order Rhizobiales; family Beijerinckiaceae; genus Microvirga. The sequence continues at coordinate 82,913 of JAYSGD010000005.1, forward strand.
TTCGTTGCCCGGCATAAGCACAACGTGCAGGAGCAGATTTATCACGTGCTCTCCGGCGAAGGCCTCTTCGAGCACGGCGAAGAGAAAACGGTCGTGCGGACTCATGACGTGATCTTCATTCCGCCGGGCGTGGAGCATGCATTCACGAATACGGGCCTCGAGAACCTCGTCTTTCTGGTGATCACTTCGCCGATCCGCGACGAGTAGCTTTCGGCACGTTTCATGCAGCGGCGAGGCCGCGAAAATGGGAGGCAACCCAGATGAGAGACGAATTCAGGTCGGAAGGGAGCGGACGGAAATGGCGCTCCTGATCACCGGTGCGATGGGACATGTAGGGCTGACCCTCGTGGGTCTTGCGAGTGCAGCCGGGCTCGATGTGGTCGCGCAACACCGTTCTCCCGTGCCGGAGAAGCTTGTTGAGCGGTTCGGAGACCGCGTTCGCTGGATGCAATGCGACCTCGACGATGCGTTTTCCCTGTCCGCAGCCCTCTCCCAACATCAAATCGAAGGTTGCATACACACAGCGGCGGTGCCGAACGACCGGGTGGCGCATCACAATCCGTGGGAGACCGTGCAAACCAACGCGATGGCGACTGCGGCGCTGCTGGAATTGGCACGGCGCCAGAACTGGAGGCGCTTCGTCTACGTGAGCACTGGGTCGGTTTTTCAGAAGGACATGGATCTGGACCAGCCTGTTCTGGAGGACCACCCGCTCTCTCCATCTTCTCTCTACGGTTCCACGAAAGCCGCCGGCGAGCTTTTCGTCGGGATGTACAGGAAGCAGTATGGGCTTTCCGCATCGACGGTGCGGATCTCGTTCGTTTACGGCCCGCCACTGGTTCCGTCCGTGCGCGATCTTCCGCGCGGGCCGATCGTCGCGTTCCTGCGTGAAGCGATTCTCGGCATTCCGATCCGGGAAGAGGCGGGCGGCGAGTTCGTCGCGAGCTTCACGCATATTGACGATGTCGCGGAAGGACTATTGGCGGCCTATAACGCGCCGGCCCTTAATCACGATGTCTACCATCTCGGACATGGAAGAAACTGGACGACCTTCGAGGTCGCCGATGCGGTGAGGGACGCCGTTCCTGGCGCAGTTGTCGAGATCGGTCCGGGGACGATGCCCTGGACGACTTACAACCGTATGCGCGGCCCGCTCGCAGGAACGCGTCTGAAGGACGACACGGGTTTCGTGCCTTCGCTGCCACTGAACAAGGGCGTCGCTGCGTTCGCCGCCTGGATGAAGGACAACATGGAGCGGCTGCAACGGTGACAGTGCCGATACAGTCATTTCGCTATGCACGAACAATGGGAGGCCTGACACCTCTCGGGAGAAAAAAGATGAAGTATGAAAACGTCCTGGTTACGGGTGCCGGAGGGCTCCTCGGGCAGTACATCGTTCGTGAAATGAGCGAGCGCTGCAAGGTTACCGGATTCGATCTCAAGCAAGGCAGCGCGCCCATCGATTGGCGTGTCGGCAACCTGACCGATCCCGCCGCCGTGGCGGAGGCGGTGAGGGGGCAGGACGCCATCATCCAGGTCGCTGCGATACCGAATATCTGGTCGGGCACCGGTGAGACCACAATGAAGGTAAACGTGGTGGGGCTCTACCTGCTTCTCGCCGCCGCCGAGGAGGCGGGGGTGAAGCGTGTCGTGATCTGTTCCAGCGACTCCGTTGTCGGATTCACGGTGCGCGAGGGCGCGATGCGGCCGCCGCAATACATGCCGGTCGATCTGGAGCACCCGCTCGACGCGACGGATCCCTACGGTGTCAGCAAAGTGCTCGGCGAGGACTTGGGCCGAAGCTTCGCCCTCCGAGGCAAGTTGGAGGTGATCGTCCTCCGGCCCGTCTTCGTGGCCTATCCCGAAATGTACGGCGAGATCCGGGCACGTTCGATGTCTCCCGAAACCTACAAGGGTACGCCGGCAGGCGGTCCGTCATCGGCGGGCGGCGGCCCATGCTGGCACCATGTCGATCCGCGCGACGCGGCCCGCGCTTTCCGGCTCGGACTTGAGATGAACTACACGGGCTTCGACCGCTTCTTCGTCTCCGCCAACGTCACGCTCTCGCCTGAGCCGACGATCGAGCGCCTTGCGCGGATTCTCGGGCATCGGCCGGAGGTGCGGCGCCCCGAGATCTACGAGAAGAATCCCTTCGCGCCACTCTATGATCTCACGCGCAGCCGTGAGGTTCTCGGCTTCGATGCGCAATACGATGCCCGCTCCGTGTCCCTGCTCAATGAAGCTGTCTGAGAGGCCGATGTGACGGCGAAAGGAAAAGGAAAACCATGAGCGAGCAACGTTTTCTTCCCGTCGATATGTCGGGCAAGCGCGTTCTGGTCACGGGCGCGGCCGCAGGAATCGGCCGCACCATCGCCGAGGGCTTTCTCAAGGCGGGTGCCCGGGTCCATGTCTGTGACGTATCGCCTGAGGCGATTGCCCAGATCGCGTCGGAAGTCCCGGAGATATCGGTCATGCACACGAACGTCGCCGATGCGGCTGCCGTCGATGCCATGTTCGATGAGCTGGAGCGCGAACTCGGTGGCATCGACATCCTCGTCAACAACGCCGGCATCGCAGGACCGACCGCAGGCATCGCCGATGTGAGCGTCGAGGCGCTTCGGAATACGCTCGCTATCGATGTGGAGAGCATGTTCCATTGTTCCCGGCGAGCCATTCCAATGATGCGCAAGGCAGGCGCCGGGCACGTGATCAACCTGGCTTCCGTAGCGGGGCGTCTCTCATACGCGAACCGTACCCCTTATGCTGCCGCGAAGTGGGGTGTTGTCGGGTTCACCAAGAGCCTGGCACTGGAGGTGGGGCGGGATGGAATTCGTGTGAACGCCATTCTGCCGGGCCATGTGAATACGCCGCGCTTCCGGCAGGTGTGCGTGCGCCGGGCCGAGAGCCTGGGGATCTCCCCGGAGGAAATGGAGCGGAGGGTGCTTGAGCAGGTGGCCCTTGGGACCACGGTGGAGCGCGAGGACATCGCGAACATGGCCTTGTACCTTTGCTCACCATTCGGAATGGCGATTTCCGGGCAGGCGATCAGCGTGTGCGGAGGCGTAGAAATGATGCAGTAGCTTGTCCGTTTTGGGGTGCGGTACCCATCGCACGACAGATGCTGCGGCGGGAGCGTTCGGGCCGTCCCCTCTGTCGGGTTGCTTTGAATATTGGGCGATGGGTCGCATTATAATGAAAGCGGTTCCGGCTATATCGAAGAGACGTATGGAGTTTGATTTAAAGTTCCGTTATAGCGGAGAGGTGGGGCACCTCACTGGGCGGAGCGACAGGTTCCCCTAAGTAAGGCTTTGTTTTCACCGCAATAAAATTGGAGTTTGCACCATGGCACAGGCTGTGCCCGTTCAGGATATAGAGAAAACCGATGCCGAGCCGGGGCGGGAGCGGAGCGGAGTCCAATCCATCGAGCGGGCTTTCACTATCCTGAGCCACATCGCTCAGCGTCAGGACGGGATCAGTCTGGCCGAGCTGTCGAAATGCGTCGGACTGCATACCAGCACAACCTTCCACCTCGTGCGGACCATGGTCGAGCTCGGGGTCGTAAGGCAGGTCAAGACCACCAAGCGTTACCATTTGGGCCGGACCATTTTCAGCCTTGCGGCGAGTTCCTCGAGCGAGGTAGATCTCATTGCGACGGCAACACCGTTCCTGGAAACCTTGGCGCGGGTGACCGGAGAAAGCAGTCACTTTGCGTTACGCTCGGGCAACGACGTGGTTGTCGCGGCGCGTGTCGCCGGATCGGGCGCCTTCCAACTCGTCGAGCGTTCCGGCGCGGTGCGCCCCGCGCATTGCACGGGCCTCGGCAAGGTGCTGCTCGCGGCTCTGCCGGAGACGCAGTTCGAGGCCTATCTCGCATCGGCCACCCTGCAGCCTTGGACGCCGAAGTCCATTACGGACAAGAACCAGCTGCGTGCCGAAATCGAGCGGGTCCGGCAGGCGGGTGTGGGATTCGACGACGCTGAATTCAATGAGGAAGTGCGCTGCGTCGCGGCCCCGGTTTATGACTTCACGGGACAAGCCCTTGGAGCGGTCGGCGTTTCCGGCCCGGTTTGGCGCATGAATCTACAGCGGATGGAGCAAATCACGCAGCAGGTCCGTGACATTGCGGCGGAACTGTCGGAAGAGCTCGGTTACCGCTCTGCGTGAGTCCATAGTACGCGGCAGGCGCCTCTGCGGCGCCGCCGCGCATCCGCCCGGGATCGAAAAGCTATCAATTTCTCCTTGGCGCATGCAAGAAACTGCCGGGACTTGGCGCAAAAGCATTGCTTTTTCATAATTTGAAAGATTAACTCTCATCATCGCAAGGCAGGCGGGGTGTGAGACATGGAAGCTCGGCGTAGCGGCATATTGGCAATCTGGCACGATATTGTCCCAGAGCATGCGGCAGATGTTCTTGACTGGTACAATCGGGAGCATCACTTCGAGCGCTTGGACGTGCCCGGATTCCTGAATGTTCGGCGTTACCGTGCCGTTCAAGGCAATCCCGAACTCTTTATTCGCTATGAGACGCAAGATGCCGGTGTCCTCTCGTCCGAGAGCTATCTCGCCCGTCTCAATAATCCGACGCCTTGGACGCTGCAGTCACAACCTCAGTTCCGTAACAATTCGCGCACGGTCTGCATACGGAAGAGCAGTGCAGGTCACGCCGAAGGCGGATTTGCTGTCACCGTTCGCATCGAGGCGAATGGGGAAAGTAGCGATACCATCGCGTGGGATTGGACCGCAGCGTTGGAAGTCCTCACCAACAGCCGGGGAATAGTCGGCGCCGAGCTTTGGGAGGCCGATCGCGAGCGCTCAACGATTGCAACGAAGGAGAAGCAGTTGCGAGGCGGTGAGGATCGCTATGTCGCCTCCGTGCTTGTCGTTCACGCGACCGATCAGGCCTCCGCAGAGCACGCTCTGCACAGCTTGCAGGCCACGTTGCCCGAATCCGTGAGAGCGGCGGCGCAGGGCGCAATCTACAGCCTCGAATTCTTTGCGCAAAATTCGCCACTGTGAATTGACATTCGATATAGTGAGATATCTATTGCCATTGTGGCATTAGACAGGGGTTCGAGATGCGGGTTGCTGCCTTCGGGACGGGTTTCTTCAGCGCCTATCATTACGAAAGCTGGAGCCGCATCCCCGGTGTCGAGCTGGTTGGCATCTGCGTCCATTCCAACACTGCTCGCGCGGAGGAGTTCGCTGCCCGCTACGGTGCAAAAGCCGTATTCACCAATCCGGAAGAGATGCTGGACAAGACGCGTCCGGACCTCGTCGACATCATCACCACTCCGGAAAGTCATGCAGACCTCGTGTCGCTTTCGGCATCACGCGGTATTCCCATGATCTGCCAGAAGCCGCTGGCGCCCACATATGAGGAGGCGCAGGCGCTGGTTCAAACCGCCGAGCGCGCGGGCACCCTCGTTGTGGCTCATGAGAATTGGCGCTTCCGGCCGTGGAATCGCGAGGCGGGACGGCTGATCCGCGACGGCGCGATCGGCGAGCCATACAACATCATGTTCAGAATGCGCCCGGGAGACGGGCAGGGGCCATCGGCCTATCTGGACCGCCAGCCGTATTTTCAGAAGATGCCGCGTTTTCTCATCCATGAAACCGGCATCCATTCGATCGATGTGTTTCGCTACCTGATGGGCGATATCACAGGAGTTTTCGCGCATCTGCGACGTCTCAATCCGGCGATTGCGGGCGAAGATTCCGGCTACGTGACTTTCGGTTTCGCTTCCGGCGCAGCCGGTGTCCTCGACGGCAACCGGCTGCTCGATTTCCAGGCCGACAATCCGCGCCTGACCATGGGCGAAATGCTCATCGAAGGTTCGGATGGAAGCCTGCGTGTCGATGGGCTCGGCAGAATTTGGCGGCGCGAACGCAAAGGCAGCGAAGCCGAGCATGCCTATGCCTGGGAGAACAAAGGCTACGCGGGCGACTCCGTCCATGCCCTGCAGGAGCACGTCGTGCGCCACCTGCGAGAGGGAACCCTGGTCGAGAACGTAGCGTCCGAATACTTGAAGGCCTTGCGTGTCGAAGAGGCGATCTACCGCTCGCATCACGAGCGCCGTTGGATCGATCTCACGTAACAAGAGCATAAAGCTCGCATATTGGGAGGATGCCGAATGAGCTACAAAAAGGTTGTCGTAACGGGCGGCAGCGGACGTCTCGGTCGTTACGTGGTCGAGCGTCTGAAGGATAAGTACGAAGTCTCCGTGATCGACATGAAGCCGTCGGATGTGGCGGGCGTCGGCTACGAGAACGTGGACATCACGGATCTCGCAGGATTGACAAAGGCCTTTGAAGGCGTCGATGCGGTCATTCACTTGGCTGCAGTGCCAAATCCCAGAACAAGCAGCCCGGAAGCCTGTTTCCGTGTCAACACCCAGGGTACGTGGACGGCGTTGCAGGCGGCCGAGGACGCGGGCGTGAAGCGCGTCATTGTCATCTCGAGCGATGCTGCGACAGGGCTGCATTACAATCCTAAGGATTGGAAGCCGCAATATCTTCCTGTCGACGAGAAGCATCCCATCCGGCCGAGCGAGGTCTACTCGCTGTCGAAGGAAGTCACCGAGTCCATTGCTCGTTGCTTCTCCGTGCGCGGTAAGACGGAGGTCGTCGTCGTCCGCCCGGGGCACATCGTGTTCGAACCGGAATATCCGGAGTTGAACGCGCGCGGCTCCGACGTCAATAACTATCATCTCTGGGGCTATGTCGCGCCGCAGGATGTCGCGCAGGGAATCCAGCTTGCCATGGAGCACCCGGACGGCAGTTACGACTGCATCTTTCTCGGCGCCGCCGATGGGCTCAACGAGCGCCCGACGCTTGAGCTGTTCGAGGAACGTTTCGGAACGACGCCAGAGGTTCGCCGCGACGTTTATGCCAAGAATCCTCGTGCGGGAATTTTCGACATCACGCATGCGCAAGAAAAGCTTGGATACGCGCCGCAATACACGTGGCGCGACTTCCGGGCGAAATGATCTGCGCCTGACGCACACTGCACTGGACACTTACCGAGATGGATTACCCTTATGTCAGACGCCGCTAAGATCTTCGCCGTCAATACCTATTCATATACCTTCGACCGGACCGCCGCCGATTGCATTCGGCATCTCGCTGACCAAGGTTATCCAGGCTTCGAGTTGATGATGTATCCCGGTCATCTCTGGCCATCCGAAGTCGACGCCGCAGCCAAGCGCGACATCGTCCGGGCCTATGAGGAAACCGGGACGCGGATTGTCTCGTTCAATATGCCCAATATCGACCTCAACATCGTCGGCGCTTCGCCGGAAATGCGCCAGTATTCGCTGGGACTTCTGTCACAGTTCGTGACTCTCGCCGGTGAGGTCGGGGCGCCCGCCATCGTGATCGGCCCGGGAAAGGCGAACCCTCTCTTCTCGCCGGGCCGCGAGTTTCTTGTCGGGCATTTCTTCAATGCTCTCGACCATCTCGCTCCAATCGCCAAGAAGAGCGGCGTGCGCCTCCTCGTCGAGAACATGCCTTTCGCATTCCTGCCGGACGCAGCGTCGCTGGTGCAAACCCTGGATGAGTATGGCAATGACGATGTCGGCATCATCTACGATGTCGCCAACGGGCACTTCATCGGGGAGGACCCTCGCGAGGGACTGCGCACGGTGCAGAAGCGTCTTGGGCTCGTCCATTTCTCCGACACGGGCAGGTCTGTCTACCGGCATGATACCGTGGGGCTTGGCGACGTACCGTTCGGCGACGTACCCCCCGTGCTGGCCGAGATTGGATACTCCGAGCTTCCGGTTCTCGAGGTGATCTCGCGCAACGCGGATGCCGACACCATGGACAGCGCAAAAAGGCTGGCTGAGCTCGGCTATACGGCGAGGGCCTAAACGATGGCCCGTCGAAGCGCCCTGGTCGTCGGCCCGACTGGTGCCATCGGCACCGCCCTGGTCGCGGCAATGGCACGGCAGGGTGACTGGACGATCTACGGAATGTCGCGCTCGGCACCACCTGAAGGTGCCGAGTTCATGCATGTCGCCGCAGATCTCCTCGATTCCGCCTCCGTGAGCCGGGCGATCTCCAAGGCCGGGCCAATCAGCCATGTCTTCTATGCGGCTCGTGCTCCGCACGGCGAAGGAGGCATCGAGGACGTCAAGTCCAATGTGCAAATGCTCGTGAACGTGGTCGAGGCCACCGATGCGCATTCGACCGAGCTGGCCCATGTCCACCTCGTGGAGGGCACGAAATGGTATGGCGTCCATCTCGGTCCTCACCGCACGCCGGCGCATGAAGACGATCCTCGGCACATGCCGCCCAATTTTTACTACGATCAGGAAGATTCCTTAAGCGAGATGCAAAGTGGAAGGCGGTGGACATGGTCTGCCTGCCGTCCCAACGCAGTCTGCGATTTTGCGCCTGAGCGGGCGCGAAATCTCACGAGTATCATCGGGGCCTATGCCGCGATCTGCCGCGAACTGAATGTTCCGTTCGACTTCCCCGGTACGGACAAAGGCTACGAGACGCTGACCGAAATCACGGATGCCAACCATCTGGCGGATGCGATCCTCTGGCTCTCGACGCGGCAGGAGGGCACGAACCGTGCCTTCAACATCACCAACGGCGATGCCTTCCGATGGCGCTACATGTGGCCGCGCCTGGCGGAGATGCTGGGCGTTCGGTGCGGCGTGCCGCGGGACATCCGCCTCTCGGCGTGGATGAGCGACAAGGGGCCGGTCTGGGATCGGATCGTCGCCAAACATGGGCTTGCGCCGCGCACCTTGGATTCTGTGGCGCTATGGGCCTTCGGCGATTTCGTGTTCCGGCAGGATTGGGATTTGCTTTCCAACCTGACGCGGCTTCGCCAGACAGGCTTCGCTGCATCCGTGGATACGGCTCAGATGTTCGAGGGCCAGTTTGAAGCCTACCGCAGGGCCAGGATCCTTCCCGGCCTGGAGCCATCACTAGACGGATGATGCCGTCCATCACGACCGGAATTCATGGCCTCGCAGGTCCGCGCATTCCGGCGGAAGAACCGATTGAAGGAGAATGAGCATGTCCAGCATCGCGTCGACGGCCAAGAACGCCCGCACCGAGGTCCCTACCATTCCGATGCTGATCGGCGGCGAGTGGCGGGAGGGTGCACAGACCGATCCTGTAAACGATCCTTACCGCAATGAGGTCGTGGCCTACCAGCCGCGCTCGACGCTGCAGGATCTCGATGCGGCGCTGAGCGCCGCCGTGGCCGCGAAGTCCGTCATTGCCGCGATGCCTGGATATGAGCGCGCGGCGCTCTTGCGGCGCGTCTCCGCGCTTCTTGTGGAGCGGGCCGATATGATTGCGGAGATCATGTCCCGCGAGACGGGCAAGGCGCTCAAGGACGCGCGTGGTGAAGTCGTGCGTTCCCAGGACACCATCAATCTCTCCGCCGAGGAGGCCATTCGGATCGAGGGCGAGCATATCCCGCTGGATGGCAGCGCGATGGGCGCCGGCAAGATTGCCGTGATGCTGCGCTTTCCGGTCGGCGTCGTCGCTGGGATTACGCCCTTCAACGCTCCTTTCAACCTGGCCTGCCACAAGGTCGCCCCTGCCATAGCGGCTGGAAATGCCATCATCCTCAAGGGACCGCCGCAGGCGCCAGGGGTCGTGCACGAGCTGACGCGCCTCTTCGTGGATGCCGGAACACCGGCAGGTGTTCTCAACACGCTCTACGGCCCCGATGTCGGTCCAGCCCTCGTCCGCGATCCTCGGGTCGATTTCGTGACTTTCACGGGCTCGACCCGCGTCGGCGCCGAGATCAAGGCCGCTACCGGCTTGCGCCGGGTTGCTCTCGAACTCGGCGGCGCGGGGCAGACGATCGTTCACAAGGATGCGGACATCAAGGAAGCCTCTGAAGTCTGCGCGCGCAACTCCATGCGGCTTGCAGGGCAAAGCTGCATCTCCGTGCAGACAGTCTACGTGCATGAGGACGTCTATAGCGCCTTCGTCGAGGGAGTCGTCTCCGAAGTCTCCAAGCTCAAGGTTGGCGATCCCATGGACGCCGCGACCGATGTCGGAACTCTGATCGACGAGCGCACGGCGCAGCGCATCGAATCCTGGGTGAAGGAAGCCGCTGCGGATGGCGCCCGCATCCTTACCGGCGGCGAGCGCAAGGGCGCGCAGCTTCAGCCTACCGTTCTGGTGGATGTGAAGCCGACCATGAAGGTCGTCTGCGACGAGGTCTTCGGACCCGTCGTCAGTATCGTGCCCTACAAGGATTTCGATGAGGTCTGCCGCACGATCAGCGAAAGCCGCTTCGGATTGCAGTGCGGCGTCTTCACCAAGTCCATGGACTTGGCGATCCGCGCTGTCCGCACGATCCGCACCGGCGGCGTCATCATCAACGGCAGCTCGACGTGGCGGACCGATCAGTTGGCCTATGGTGGCGTGAAGGACAGTGGTATCGGGCGCGAAGGCCCGCGCTATGCCATTCGCGACATGACGGAAGAGCGCCTGATGCTCTTCAACCTCTAGGCCTGCCATGCCGCTTCTTCACACAGCCCATCTCAGGGTGGGAGAGGATGTCGTCGAGGTATTCCGCGAGCGCCTGACGCGACATGCAGCGACGAGCCTGGAGCGCGAGGAGGGGTGTCTCCGCTTCGACTTCTTTCAGGAGCGAGACGATCCCACGTTGTTCCTGCTCATCGAGATCTATGCGGACGAGGCCGCTCTCGCGGCGCACCGGGAGGCGGCGCACTACCTCGCATTTCGCCAGGATGTCGCCGACTGGGTGATTGATCGAAAATGGTGGTTTTGGCCCTATGTGGGCAAGAGCTGAAGGACCGTATGCTTTGACGCTCTATCGGGAGTAACCGCGCCCGGCACCTGCCGGGATAGCCCTCGCCGCATCGAGCTGTTCGTAGAGGGAGGATGCCTCATGAATGCTGTCGTTCGCTTATACGAGACCGGCTCACCGGAAGTGGTGAAGATCGAGAACGAGGAACTTCCGCCGCCGGGACCTGGGCAGGTGCAGATCAGGCACAGCGCCATCGGCCTTAATTTCGTTGATATTTACTTCCGCAGCGGGGTCAATAAGCCGGCTCAGCTCCCGTTCGTTCCAGGAAACGAGGCGGCGGGTGTCGTCACGATGGTTGGCCCCGACGTCTCCGGCTTCGATGTGGGCGACAGAGTTGCTTATGGCACAGCGGCGGGAGGCGGCTATGCTGAAATGCGGAACATCGATGCGAAGCATCTGATCCCGCTGCCGGACACGATCGATGACCGGACCGCCGCAGCCAGCACCCTCCGGGGGCTGACCGCGCAGTATCTTCTGCGACAGTCGTTTCGTGTTGAGGCTGGGCAAACCATCCTGGTTCATGCGGCGGCAGGTGGTGTCGGACAGATCCTGTGCCAATGGGCCAAGCACCTCGGCGCGACCGTCATCGGCACTGTCGGCTCAAGAGAGAAGGTCGCTACTGCCGAGGCGGCAGGGTGCGATCACGTCATCGTTTACAGCGAGACGGATTTTCCGGCCGCCGTGAAGGAGATCACGCAGGGCCGCCTCTGCGATGTCGTATACGATGGCGTCGGGCAGGCGACCTATCCGGCATCGCTGGACTGCATCAGGCCGCGAGGCCTCCTCTGCGTCTTCGGCAATGCATCCGGACCGATCACAAACTTCGATCTCCTGCTGCTCGCGCCGAGAGGATCCCTCTATGTAACGAGGCCGACGCTCGGCACCTTCACAGCAAAAAGGGAGGATCTGCTTGCGATGGCGCGGGAGTTCTTCGACGTGGTGGCGAACGGCATCGTCAAGATCGAGGTCGGGCAGACATTTGCACTCAAGGATGTGGTGGAGGCTCACAAAAGCCTCGAGAGCCGCCGAACGATGGGTGCGTCATTGCTCTTGCCCTAAGGACCCATTTGAGAACAGCGGCAGGTGAGCGATGCGGCGGAGCATGGGGCTGCTCGTGGCCACCTTGATCATGGCTCCCGATTAGTCGAGAACGGCCGCCTTCCTCATTAATGCCCCCCTTCGTGCATGAAGACAAGGCGGTTGCAGGCGTCGCGCGCGAAGCGTGCCAGAACAGAGATGCCGTCACCAAGGCGGCACTCCCAGCCAACGCTTGTTCACGATCACGCCGAACACCATGCTGGTGAAAGCCAGGGTTGACGCGGTCGCCTGCGTCATCGCTCGGCGTCCTAATTACCTTGCATTTGAATAAGAAATTACTAAATTAGGTAGGCCTTATAAAGTGGGTGTATGCATGCACGGTTCGAAACTCGACCTTGAGATGTTTGAGAGGAAGGCGACGGAGGTGGCCGACATCCTTCGAACGCTCGCCAACGAGCGCAGGCTGATGATCTTGTGCAAGCTCGTGGAGTGGGGAGAGGCCAATGTCACCACTCTGAGCGAGGCGGTAGGCCTGTCGCAATCGGCCCTGTCGCAGCACTTGGCCAAGATGCGGGAGGAGGGCGTCGTCGCGACCCGGCGAGAGAGTCAGACCGTCTGGTATCGCATCGCCGATCCGCGCATCGAGCAGCTCTTTGCCACGCTTTATGGTTTGTTCTGCAAGCCGGCAAAGAAAGGCAAATTGGCTTAAGCGGTGTTCATCATGGAAAACTTCACCCCTATGTCCGCCCTTGCCTGAGGCCTGATGATCGGGGCCTCGGCCGCAATGTTCCTTCTGCTGAACGGTCGAATCGCCGGTATCAGCGGCATTCTCGGCGGTCTTCTTGCTCCCGTCCGCGGTGAGGTCGGCTGGCGCATGGCGTTTCTAGCCGGGATGTTCGTGGCGCCCCTGATTTATGTCGCCTTCGGCGGCGCCTTGCCTGCTGTTGCACTCGATGCGTCTCTGCCCCTGCTGATCGCGGCCGGCCTGATCGTCGGTTTCGGTACGCGTCTCGGGGCCGGTTGCACCAGCGGCCACGGCGTCTGCGGCATCGCTCGGTTGTCGCCGCGCTCCATTGTGGCCACTCTCGTCTTCATGGCGACCGCTATCGCCACCGTCTTCGTCACCCGTCATGTCATCGGGATGTGAGCCATGCCCTTGATCCTCTCCGCTTTTGCATCAGGTCTCCTGTTCGGTCTCGGGCTGATCGTCTCGGAGATGGTCAATCCGGCCAAAGTGCTCGGCTTTCTCGATATCTTCGGCAACTGGGATCCGAGCCTCGCTTTCGTCATGGGTGGCGCCGTCGCGGTATCGGCTCTCGGCACCATCATTGCCAAGCGCCGCGGCGCTCCCGTCCTGGCGCGGCGCCTGGAGATTCCGACACGTCGCGATCTCGATCCTCGGGTGATCGGCGGAGCGGCCCTGTTCGGCATCGGCTGGGGCCTCGTCGGTCTATGCCCTGGACCAGCCTTGGTGGGAATGACCTTCGGTCCGTGGCAGGTTTTCGTCTTTGTCGCTGCCATGATCGCTGGCATGGCGCTCTTCCGCGCCGTACCTGCCGATTGGCCGCGGATCACCTTCCGGGGTGAAGCATCTCGCGTCGATGGCTAGGCCGAGTAGGGCGGGCTCGGCTATTCGGTGATGGCCTGGCCGCCGGTCGCATCGAGAGCGCCCGAAGCCTCGAGCTATTCCGCATTTCCACATCTGCGAGCTTGCCGCCGGCACAGCTTGAGGTGATGCGAGCGTCGTTCGGATTGGGACGGACAACTAAGCGTTCGAGATTCAGATCAGGTTGAGGCTGCGGACCAGCATGTAGATCGCGACTACGAAGATCAGAGCGGCGAACACCGTATTGAGCATGCCCTTTTTGCTTCCAAGCGTCGTCGACAGCTTTGCGCCAAATAGCCCGCCGAGGACGCCGCCAGCGATAAAGAGCGCCGCCAGAACCCAATCGACCAATCCGGAGAATGCGTAATTCGCCGCGGTGGCAAGGCCAAAGCCTGTCACCGCTACCAGCGAGGATCCGACGGCATACAGGATCGGCATGCCGGTCGCCAGGACAAGGCCCGGGACGATGAGAAAGCCCCCGCCAATCCCGAAGAAACCGGAGAGCGCGCCGGTCGCCAAGCCAATGCCGACCAGTTTGAAAAAATTCTCCCGGCCGAGGCGAACATTCTTGCTGCCTTCGGCGGAGCGCTTGCGCAGCATAAGTCCGCCGACCACCATCATCAGCATGGCGAAGAGGGCGAGAAGCTTCTGGCCATCCACCATCTTGCCGAATGTCGAGCCGCCGAAGGCGCCGATTATCCCCGCCACGGTGAAGACCAGAGCGCACCGCCACTTCACATTTTTCGCGCGCGCATGGTTGGCGAGATTGGCGGCGGCATTGGCCGCCACTGCGACTGCGCTCGTGCCGATGGCGATGTGCGGGTTCGTCACACCGACCAGATAGACGAGAAGCGGTACGGCCAGGATGGATCCTCCGCCGCCCACTAGGCCTAGGGAGAAGCCAACAAGCGAGCCGGAGCCGAGGCTGAGAGCGCTTTGTGTAAGGGACAGCATGAGTGATTTCTCCTGGACCTGCGAACCGTGCGGCAACCTGTCAAGCTGATCGCCGTATTATTAGGTATTGCTGATTTAGTTATTTCTAATATATAGTCAATATCAACGGCAGGAAAGTGCCAAGAGGAGGTGCAGACAATGTCAGGACGTCCCATCATCCGATCGTTCTTCGATGAGCCCACCAATACGATCAGCTATCTCGTGGCCGATCCGGCGACCAGGAAAGCAGCGATCATCGACCCGGTCTTTGACTACGATCATAATTCCGGCACGGTCGATACGCGGTCCGTCGAGGCGATGCTGAATGCCGCAGAGGCGGAAGGATATACGGTCGAGTGGGTGCTCGAGACGCATGCTCATGCCGATCATCTCTCCGGGGCGCCTTACATCAAGGCCAAGACCGGCGCAAAGATCGGCATCGGCGAGCACATCGTCGAGGTGCAGCGGATCTTCCGCCCGATCTTCGATGCCACCGACCTCGACACCGAAGGCAGAGATTTCGACCACCTGTTCAAGGATAACGAGCGCTTCACGATAGGCGATCTCGAAGTCGAAGCGCTTCATACGCCAGGCCATACCCCGGCTGACATATCGTACAAGATCGAGGACGCGGTATTCGTAGGGGACACGCTGTTCATGCCCGATTACGGCACCGCCCGCGCCGACTTTCCAGGCGGCGATGCACACAAGCTCTACCGCTCGATCAAGCGTCTTCTGACCTTGCCGCCGGAGACGCGGCTGTTCATGTGCCACGACTACAAGGCGCCTGGACGCGACAGCTATGCCTGGGAGACCACAGTCGCCGAAGAGAGGAACAACGTGCATCTGAAGGATGGCGTTACAGAGGAAGAGTTCGTGACCATGCGTATGGCGCGCGATGCGAAGCTCGCAGCGCCGCGGCTGCTTCTGCCCTCGATCCAGACCAACATCCGCGCCGGCAAGTTCCCGCCAGCCGAAGCGAACGGCGTCCGCTACCTGAGGATTCCTGTGAAGCTGAAAGGCGGTGCCGGGACGGTTGTCTAAGCTATTCTAGCGTCGGTCTTCCCCTGGCCGACGCTACTTCCCTTGAGCTTATGAGGATGAAACCATGAAGCCTGAGAAGATCGATCACGTCTTGTCTGTTTCCGGCCAAGTCACTGAACAGGATCTCGAGAGTGCGGCGGCTCAGGGGTTCAGGTCCATCATCAACAACCGTCCGGACGGCGAGGCGGCCGACCAGCCGCGCAGCGAAGCCCTCGCGGCTGTGGCCGCGCGGTTGGGGCTTGACTACCGGCACATTCCGGTGATGTCCGGCAATGTCACGGATGACGATGTCGATACGTTTGCGAGGGCAATGGGCGAAGTAAGAGGCCCTACGCTGGCCTTCTGCCGAACCGGCACGCGTTCAACTACGCTGTGGGCCCTGGCCGAAGCTGGTCGCCTCGATCCGGAAACGATCCTGAAGGCGGCGGCAGCGGCGGGTTATGACCTCGAGGGATTGAGGCCACGGCTTGAGAGGCGAGGCCGCATCGGGAACGCTCGATAGTAATGGCGCTGCTTTTCCTCTTGATGCGCCCGCCAAGCAAAAGCGTGGCGGAAGGGGCTGGCCTTTTGCCGACGTTACCGGAGGCGGACCTTCGCACCGTCCGACAAAATGCTTGGCGGGAACAACACGATTTGATCACCGGGTTGCAGCCCGCTTGCGATAGCGGCCAGCTTGCCTGAGCGGTGCGCCACCACGACCGGTCGCTCCCGTGCGATACCATCGCCGACGACGAAGGTTGCCCAACCATCACCCCGCCGAAAGAGGGCGCTGGCCGGGACGAGCATGGCCTTTGGGATCTCGTCCACGATGATGCGGACATCGACCCGGTAGCCGTCACCTAGCGTTGCCCAATCCTGTCGTGGCGAGGTGATGTCGATCACCACCCAGACGCGCTGCTCCTCCACGCCCAGCGCCGACACCTTGGTGAAGGCAGACGGCTCGACCAGGCGAACTCGGCCCTGGAGATCCTCGGGTCCGCCCCAGCGCGTGATCTCGACCGGCGCGCCCGGCCGGATGGCGACCGCATCCGTCGTGAGCACGTCGACGATCACCTCGAGGCCATTAGGGTCTCCGATCTCCACGACGGGCGCGCCCGCGGCAACGACTGCTTCGCTCTCCTGAAGAACGCGCAGGATGCGGCCACTCACCGGCGCTGTAATGTCCCAACCCTGTTCCTGCTCGGGTTGGTCGTAGCGTTGTAATGCGACCTGTGCCTGATTGAGTTCATGTTCGGCCGCGTGCTTGCGGAGCTCGGCGGCCTGCAGATCGCGTTCCGCGAAGCGGAGACTGAGTTCCTCCCGTTCCAGCTGTTGAATCGTGGATACCCCTCGCTGCTGCAGCGTTCGGATGCGCTGGACATCGTTCCGGGCTTGCAGGAGTTGCGCCTCCGCCCGTTCCCTGCGGGCGTCTGCTTCCTGAATGGCTGCTTCGGCTGCGCCCATGCGTTCTTCGAGTTCGCGGCGGGTTCTGGGGTCGAGCAGCTGCGGCAGGGAGGGCAGGAGGGTCGCAATGCGTCCATTGACTTCAACAGGATCGCCTGCCTTGACCTCCAGGCGCAGCAGACGCCCGGCCAGCGGCGCCGAAATGACATAGCGGTCGCGCACTCGGGTCCGGCCGTCCTCCTCCGTCGTGGCACGGAAGGGGCCTTCGGTCACGGTCCCGATTTCGACCAGTACGGGCTTGGGCCTGAACGCCCAGAAGAGGGTGCCACCCAGAACCGCCACCAGAGTCGCCGAAATCAGGATCCGCTTGAACCATCGCATGTCAGTCTCGCGTCTTGAGGACGGCGACGAGATCGAGACGGTCGATCCGACGACGCACTAGGAGGGCGCTCGCCACGCCGGCAGCCAAAACTGTGAGGGCGGCGGTTGCGAACGTCGCCGCGCTGATCACCGCCGGTATCCGAAACGTCTCGGTGTCACGCAGCCCAAGAATGAGGCTGACGGTGCCATGCCCCATGGCGAGTCCAAGTGGGATCGCAATGAGCATCTCGATGCCGAGTTCGGTCAGGAGGATGCGAGATACTTCCGCCCGACTGAAACCCAGAATGCGTAGGCTCGCGAGTTCCCAGGCGCGCTCCTGCATGGCAATTCGAGCGCTGTTGTAGACGACGCCGACCGCTATGATGAGGCCGAAGGCTGTGAGCACGGCGGCGGAGATCACCACCATGCGGGCGATCCTCTCGTCGAATACGCGCAGCCACACGTTCTTCACGGATGTGGAAACGACCCGTGGATACTCGGACAGACGAGACCACACCTCGCGGGCCTGGGCCGGGTCCACCCGCAAAGCGGCATGGGAGACTAGGTCTCCTTCGCGCATGAAGCGATTGAGGCTCCCGATCTCCATATAGGCGCTGTAGCCGAGCATCTCGTCGACGAGGGCGGTCACCGGGAGCTGACGGATCGGCCTCTCGCCCTCGAGAACTTCGACTGTCAGATCCGAGCCGATTTCCACGCCGAGCCTCAGCGCCAGCCCGACGCTGATCATCACGCCGTCGCGCGGCAACGGGAGAGCCGCCAGGCTGCTGTCGCGCGGCACCCGCAATTCCGATCCCTCAGTCAAGCCCGTGAGGCCGATCCGGTACGTGCGGTGTCCGGCGCGGAGCCGGACCGGCACGATCCTCTGCCCCTCCACGGCGAGGACGCCTGGAATATGCGCGATTTCGCGGATCGCACGGCTCGGGACCGGATCCGTGAAGGTGACGAAGGCATCGCCGCGTTCAATGCCGTCGAACTGCGTTGCCACCATGTAGTCGAGAGCGTCCCACCAGAAGAGGCCGAGCACAATCATCGGAACAGCGAAAGCCAAGCCGATGATGGTCAGCAGCGAGCGGAGCGGGCGTCCGATAATTCTCCGCAGAACCATCTTGGTGCCGGGCCTCAGCCTTCCGCCCGTGAGGGTCCGGCTGAAGGCGGCGGGCGCGGGAGGTCGCATGGCTTCGGCGGGCGTGAGGCGCAGCACGCGTCGGACCGCCGCCAGCACCCCGGAGACGGCCGCCCCGAAACTTACCGCCAGGGCCGCAAGGGGCAGCCAGAGTGGGAATGTGTAGACCATCTCCGGGAAACGGAAGAAGGGACGGTAGTTGTTGAGCATGCCATGGCCGTACCAGATGCCGGCGAGAACACCGGCGAGACAGCCGAGGATGCAGACGAAGGCGACGAATTTCACATAGTGCAGACCGATGGGAAGCGTCGGGAAGCCGAGCGCCTTGAGTGCTGCGATCTGCTCGCGTTGAGCCTCGGCGAGGCGGCCGAGCACCACGTTGAGGAGGAAGGCCGCGATGCCGAAGAACACCACCGGGACGGTGATGGCGAGCGTCCTCTGTTCGGCGAGTTCATCGGAGAGAAAACGGTGAGACGGCTGATCCCGGCGCTCGTAGGCGCCGGGTGCTCCATAAGGATCCAGTTGCTCGTCCAGCGCTGCCATGACCGCATCGGCCGATGCGCCGGGCGCGAGTGACACGGCAAGATTGTTGAACGCTCCTTCCATGTCGAACGCCGCCGCGACAGCGTCCTCACCGGCCCAAAGCACCACAAAGGTCCGATCGTCCGGCAGCGGGTTGCCGGGACGCGACGCATAGACGAATTCCGGCGAATGGGCGATGCCGGCCACGCGGAAGGTCTGCATGCGCCCGTTCATGATGATGTCGATGGAATCTCCAGGCACGACGGCCCACGTTTCGGCGAAACCTGCATTGATGAGAACATCGTCCCGCCGGAGTGGATCGATCCAGCGCCCCTTCACCAGATGAAGCTGATTGAGCTGCGGTTGCGCGTTGGCCGGTATCGAGATGATGCGGCCCGCGACCGAGAGGTCGGACTGGGGCCAGACGACACGCACATCCTTGATGACGCGCGCTTCGACGAGAGCTGCTCCCGGAATCTCGGACAGGCCCTGGAGAAGGCTCTTCGGTGCACGCTTCACATCGGCCCAGAGCTCAGCGAAGCGGCTGTCCCGGTAATAGGCTTCCTGCGTGCTCAGGAGCGACACGTAGGTGCTGACCGAACCCACCAGGACGGTCACGCCGGTGGCGACGAGCAGGACGATGGTGAAGACCTGGCTCCGCAGGCTCCAGAGGTCGCGCAGCACCTTGCGGTCGAGCATGCTCACCACGTCAGCTCCTCGGATGAGAGACGGCGCTGGTTCACTTCGACGCCGACGATGCGTCCGCCGCTGAGGCGCAGGACGCGGTGCGCCATGCCGGCGATAGCCGTGTTGTGCGTGATGACAATCGTGGTCGCGCCAACCTCCTCATTGGCGCGGGCGATGGCGGCGAGCACCAGCTTACCGGTCTCGACATCGAGGGCGCCGGTCGGTTCGTCGCAGAGCAGAGCGTCCGGACGCTTCACGATGGCGCGGGCAACGGCAACCCGCTGCTGCTCGCCACCGGATAACTGGGACGGGAAATGGTCGAGCCGGTGTGTCAGGCCGACCAGAGCAAGTGCTTCCTCCGGCTTCATCGGGTTGTCGGCGATCTCGGTGACGAGCTGCACGTTCTCGCGCACGGTGAGGCTGGGGATCAGATTGTAGAACTGGAACACGAAGCCGACATGCTCACGGCGATACTCGGTCAGCTGGGCTTCGGAGGCCCCAGTCAGCTCGTGATCGCGCCAGGTGGCCTTGCCGGAGGAGGGGGCGTCGAGCCCGCCGAGAATGTTGAGAAGAGTCGACTTGCCGGAGCCGGACGGGCCAAGCAGGACGACGAACTCACCCTGATAGATATCAAGATCCACGTCACGCAAGGCATAGACGAGAGTCTCGCCGGCGCCGTAGGCCTTGCAAAGGCCGCGGGCGACAAAGACCGGCGCCGTCGCGCTTTGGGGTACGGCCTCCCTGATCGATGCCTCCTTGCCGACAGAGGCGGGTATCGAGGACACCCTGGCACCTCCCTTTCATTCGCCCTTCTCAGGGCCCGGACCGGCCCGCCGCCTCGGGCCGGCTGCAATCCATAGTGAAGCCGTTGGATCGCCGCCCGTCCTTGATCGAGGTCATGGACCCGATCCGCCCGTGAACCATGATGCCACCATATCCACTCTGCCGCGACCTACTCCTCAGGGTCATCAAGGAAGGTATTGGAAATGGACGCACTGGATGAGTATCCTCCTGCTCTGCTGCATCATGGACATCGCTGATGCTCGGCTCTGAGAAAATCCAACCGCCAGTCCCCGACAGGCTGCGGCTTCCAAATGCTTCTGCCGTGCCCTCACTACAGAAGCTCCACCGGGTGATCCGACCGGTCCTGGTGATCCTGCCCGCGCTGGGGCTGCTTGCCGGGTTCGGAGCACGGCTTGCAGGGGCCGGCTCATGGTCCGGGCCGATCTGGGCCGTGGCGACCCTTCCGGTCCTCGGCGCCTTGCTGATCGAGATCGTGGCAAGCCTCAGGCGCGGAGATGTGGGGCTCGACATCGTCGCCGCCCTCTCGATGACGGGCGCCCTTATATTCGGGGAGCACCTTGCGGCCGTCGTGGTCGCGCTCATGTACGCGGGCGGCCAGTACCTGGAGAGCTTTGCCGAGCGCCGGGCCAATCGAGAAATGACGGCTCTCCTTTCCCGCGTCCCGCGGACCGCCGTCCGCCATCGCAACGGCAAGCTGGAAGACGTTCCTCTCGACGCCGTCGCGCCCCAGGATCGCCTGCTCGTCCGACAGGGTGATGTGGTGCCCGTGGACGGGGTGGTTGCCGATGGCGTTGCGGTCCTCGACCAGGCGGCACTCACCGGCGAGTCGCTTCCTGTGCAGAGGGAGGCCGGGGAGCCCGTCCTGAGCGGGGTGACGAATGTCGGCGGTGCCTTCAGTCTGGTGGTCACGCACCGCGCGGCGGATAGCACCTATGCCGGCATTGTCCGGCTCATCGAGGCGGCACAGCGCTCGAAGGCGCCGATGTCCCGCATGGCCGACCGGTTCGCCATCTGGTTTCTGGCGCTGACCGTTGTGATCTCTAGCTCGGCCTGGCTCTGGAGCGGGGACCCGATCCGCGCGCTGGCCGTTCTGGTGATCGCAACCCCGTGCCCGCTCATTCTCGCGGTGCCGGTCGCCATCGTTTCGGGCGTGTCGCGCGCGGCCAAGGCTGGGGTGCTGGTGAAGGGCGGAAAGGCGCTGGAAGCGCTCGCCCGCGTGCGGACTTTGGTCATCGACAAGACCGGGACCCTCACGCACGGACAGGCCGAGGTGGTCGAGATCCGTTCGCTTGGCGATCTAACTCCCGGCGAAATTCTTCAATTCGCCGCATCGCTGGAACAAGCCTCCAAGCATGTCATTGCCCGCGCCCTCGTGCGTGAGGCGAAGGCCCGCAGCCTCGACCTCTTTGTGCCTGCGGACGTGCAGGAGGTCCCGGGCGAGGGGGTCGAGGGGAATGTCGAGGGCCGGCAAGTGGCGGTCGGCGGCATCCATTACGTGGCCGAGCTTGTCCCGAGCGCCAGGGGAGCCTTCATCAACGGCGATCATCCCGTGGGGGCGGTGCTCGTTGCCGTGGCCGTTGACGGGCGCGCCGCCGGCCTTCTGGTCCTCGCCGACCGCCTTCGGGCCGGAACGGCCGAACTGATCAAGGACCTGCGCCGGTTGGGAATTGACCGGATGGTTCTGGCCACGGGAGACCGCCGGGACGTTGCCGAGGAGGTCACGGCGGGACTGAACTTCGAGGCCGTCCATGCCGATCTGACGCCTGACCGTAAGATCGCCGTCGTGCAGGACGAACGGCAATATGGGCCTGTGATGATGATCGGCGACGGCGTCAACGATGCTCCGGCTCTTGCCGCAGCAGACCTGGGGGTCGCCATGGGCGCGAAGGGCGCGGCTGCTTCCGCGGAGGCAGCCGATGTGGTGCTGCTGGTGGATCAGTTGGACAAGATCCTCGGGGCGGTTCAGGCAGCGCGCCGGTCCCGGCGCATCGCCCTGCAAAGCGTCTATGCCGGGATCGGATTGTCCACTGCGGGGATGGTAGTTGCCGCATTGGGCTATCTGACCCCCGTGGAGGGCGCTCTGATCCAAGAGGCGATCGATGTCGCCGTCATCCTCAACGCTTTGCGGGCGCTCCACGGCTAGAGCATCGTTCGCAAAAGCGGCCCGTTCGCGCTACTGAGCGGTATAGCCTCCGTCGATGACAAGCTCCGCGCCTGTCATGAACTTTGACTCCTCCGAAGCAAGATAGACGACACCATAGGCGATGTCGTCCGGCTCTCCCACATGCCCGAGCGGATGAAGAGCGCCGGCCTCCTGACGGCCTTTCTCGATGTCGCCATGCTGCGCGAGATAGTGCTCGACCATGGGCGTCCATATGTAGCCCGGATGAATGGAGTTGACCCTGATGTTCAATCCAGCTTTCGCGCAATAGAGGGCGACCGACTTTGTATAGAGACGCACCCCTCCTTTCGAAGTGTTGTAGGCGCCTAAGTCGGGGATCCCGATCATGCCTGCAATAGAGGAAAGGTTGATGATGGAGCCGCCTGCCGGCGCATTCCGCTTCATCGCACGGATCGCATGCTTCGTCCCCAGAAAGACACCGTCCAAATTGATGCTCATCAGCCAACGCCAATGCTCCAGGGTCTCATCCTCGGGCGGACCGGCATCAACGACGCCGGCATTGTTGACGAGGACATCGAGCCGTCCAAACCTTTGCAAAGTGGCATCGATTGTGTGTTCCCACTGCGCTTCGTCCGCAACATCGTGATGTTGGTAGAGCGCTTGCCCTCCCGCTTCCTGAATGGATCGTGCCACGGCTTCGCCCTCGGCATCCTTGATGTCGGTCAGTACGACATGAGATCCCTCACGTGCGAGCATCAGGGCCGATGCCCTGCCGATCCCCAGGGACGCGCCAGTTACGATCGCAACCTTGCCTTTCACGCGATCCATCTCGATCACCGATCCGCATCGGAATATGCCCAGTAACGCTACAAGCCTCCGGTACTGCAGCGTTGACATTTCTCAAACCCGAAGGGTCAGGGCGATTGTCCGGTTTCGGAGGCGCCCCTGCAATGGGTTCGGGCCTTTCCCTCTACAAGATGACTTTCGTCAAATTCTGCGCGGCCGAAGGAGATAGAATTTCGGCTGGATCGGGAAAGATCCATGAAAGGCAAGAACCGTGAAGTCACAGATCCGAATTCCATCTGATGCCTGCGTTCTGGTCGGCGACGGACGAAAGGGGCTTCTGCTCAGGAATACGGGCAGCGAGAATCAACCTAAATTGCAGCTCGAACACTTGCTTGAAGCTCCTCCGAATCCTCCGTCGCGTCTGCAAGGCAGCGACAGGGCCCCGCGTGTGGTCGCCGGGGGGCGCAGAAGCGGAATCGAACAGACTGACATGCATGATCGGGCAGAGGCTGAATTCGCGAAAGAGCTTGCTTCGGCGCTGGAGGAAATGTGCAGGCAAGGTCCGGCCAGAGCCATCGTGATCGTCGCGCCGCCGCGGACGCTCGCCATATTGAGAGGGGCGCTGCCGGCTTCCCTCCATCGGCAGGTGGTGGCGGAGATCGACAAGGATCTGACGAAGTTTCCGGTTCACGAGATCGAGCGGCACCTGACCGCCGAACGCTGATGAAACCCGCAGCATAAGCATCGCGAGTGAACGCTAGTCGGCTGAATTCTTCTGGAGGCTGCATTTGCAGCGGCTCGGAGGCGAGTAAGGGCTCCTGTTACAGTTTGTCACAAATCCGCACGGATTGTTACTGAAATCCAATACGGCAGTAACGGTCATGTGGTTTGATGGGCAGACGCAATACGCCGAGTGGAGCTCTTCGATGTACGCTTCCCAGTTCGCCGCGCCTGCAAACCTCGCGATTGCCTCTGACGCAAGCCCCCCACCCAGACCCTCGACACTTGAAGGACTACTCTCGGCTCAGCCTGTCGAAAAGCTTACTGCCGGAGCCGCCGCGTTTTGGGAAGGCGATCAGGCCTCCCACCTGTTCCAGATTGTCGAAGGCTGCCTGCGCCTCTATCGGATTCTCGTCGATGGGCGGCGGGCCATCATGGGCTTCCGTTTCGCAGGTGAAACACTCGGCGACTGCTGCCAGGAGACATACACCTACACGGCTGAAGCCGTTACGCCCGTGCGGCTGCGCCGTATCAGTCGCAGCCGCATTCAGGCGATGACTGATGGAGAGACCGGAGTGAACCGGCTCCTGATGGCAAAAATGGTCGACGAAATGAGGGCGGCTCAACGGCACATCATCGTGCTCGGCCAGCTTGGAGCAGAGGAAAGGGTGATCGACTTTCTCGTGTCCGTGGCGCATCGGACGGGCGCGGACCTGATGAGGCCGGTCGTCATCGATTTACCGATGACCCGGCTCGATATCGCCGATTATCTGGGACTAACGATCGAAACCGTTTGCCGGACTCTATCCAAACTCAAAAGGCGCGGCACAATCACATTGCAGGGACGCCACGGGATCGTGCTGCATCGTGTCGGCGAGATGATCGATGTCAGCGCTCGGCTCGATGGATTTGGCGAGACCTCGGGGCGGCACGCCGCTGACAGCTGCTCTCACCGCTTGCAGTAGCTTTGGTGTGATGCGTTCTCCAAAAACGATGCGGCAATGAAAGACAGGGAGGACGACCATGATGTCTTCCCTCGGAAGAGCTTGTAATGACAATCGAGAGTCCATCGTCGTGATGCGGCCGTTGCACGATCCGCTTCAGGGTGGTTTCAGTCTTCTCGGGAGCAATCAACTCTCCTCATCGCAAGCGTCCGGCAGGGATCTTAGCCGTAACATGCCGCTCGTCGTTGGCGTCGTGGTTGCAATTCATCTCCCAAGCGCTAAGGCCTAGCGAATGGGCCAATGACATCTTTTGGTCCCATTTTGGACGGTATCTTGACAGCTCAAGCTTGTGATTGCCGAGTTCATGCCGCCATCGTGGCGGTTTCTTCGCCTGGGGTGTTTGCATGCTCGCTGGGGATTCCTCTGCTCGAACGAAGCAAACCGCTGAAGAGCTTTCTCCCCGGGCACATCTGCTTGTGGTCGATGACGACCCTCGAATCCGTTCCATGCTCCTACGTTACTTCGAGGGTGAGGGCTTCCGTGTGAGCCTGGCCGGAAGCGGGGCGCAGATGCGCCAATGTCTGGCAGCATCTCATGTAGATCTGATCCTTCTCGATCTTGGACTTCCAGATGAAGATGGTTTGTCCATCGCGCGGGAGGTTCGGTCTCATTCAGATCTGGGCATTATCATGCTGACGGGGCGCGGCGATGATGTGGATCGTGTGGTGGGTTTGGAAATCGGCGCCGATGACTACATTGCGAAGCCGTTCAACCTGCGCGAGGTGCTGGCCAGAGTGAAGAGCGTGCTTCGGCGCCTGCAACCGGCTTCGCCTCTCTCCTCTGTCCAGGATACCGGAGACACGGATGTACTGAGATTCGACGGCTGGATATTGGACCGGGGACGGCGCCAACTGACATCCCCCACAGGCGAGGACATACCCCTCACCACAGGCGAGTATGATCTCCTGACCGTATTTCTCGATCACACCGGTCGCGTGCTCACGCGGGATTATCTGATGGACCAAACCAGAGGGCGGGTCTGGGAGGTTTTCGATCGAACGATTGACGCTCAGGTTTCACGGCTGAGGCGCAAGATCGAGCAGAACGTGCAGCGTCCGAAACTCCTCCAGTCCGTCCGGGGAGTTGGTTATGTCTTTACAGCCAAGGTCGAACGCGGTTCATCGGGCTCTCAACCGCGCTCTACGCCCGAGCGCTTCTGATCTCCGTCCAGGCGCATCTCGAGGACCAGGCGCAGCTTATATGCAAGCTCAGAGGCCGTGTATGGCTTCCTGATCCAGTTGCCGCTTTCGGCCTCGGCTTGCTTGATCACGTCCGGCTCCGCATAGCCCGAGGTAAAGAGCACTCGCATATTCGGGTGAATCCGGTGCACCTCCGCAGCCAGTTGGGCGCCTGAAAGTCCGCCGGGCATCACCATATCCGTGAACAGAAGATCCACATCGCGGTTCCCGGCGAGGAGCGCAAGGGCCTCGGGGCCGCTCCCGGCCTCCAGAACGCGGTATCCAAGGCTTACGAGCCGAGCAGTCGTGACCCGGCGGACCCGCTCCTCATCTTCGACGACGAGGATGGTCTCGCCTTTCGCGCGGGGCGGGGATACCCCGCGGCCGTCCCCGGTCTTCGCTCCTGAGTCATCGTCCTGATCGCGGGGCAGGTAAATCCTGATCGTCGTTCCACGGCCCATTTCGCTGTAGAGAGTCACATGGCCGCCGGATTGTTTCACGAACCCGTAGACGCTGCTCAGGCCGAGGCCGGTTCCCGAGCCCGTCGGCTTAGTGGTGAAGAACGGCTCGAAAGCGCGCTCCTGCACCTCCTGGGACATACCGCTCCCGGTGTCGGTCACAGAGATCAGGACATACTCGCCAGGCTCTACATCACCATGGGTTTCCACGTAGTCGGCATCAAGTTCCGCGTCGGAGACTTCGATGGTAAGCTTCCCTCCCTGGAGCATGGCATCGCGGGCGTTAATCCCCAGGTTCAACAAAGCATTTTGGAGCTGCGCGGGATCGACCAGCGCCTGGGCTCGACTCTCGATGACGGTCCGAACCGTGATCGTCTCGCCGAGGGTGCGACGCAGAAGATCGCTGGTGCTCGATACGAGCTGGCCGATATCCGCAAGCTTCGGACTGAGCGGCATGCGGCGGCCGAAGGCCAGCAGGCTTGCGGTCAACTGCGCCGCGAGATCTGCCGCCTCCTGTGCCTCCAACAGTAGGTCCTTGGCATCGTCATCGGGAAGTCGTGCCTCGATCATCTCGAGATTGCCTTTGATGACGGTCAGGAGATTGTTGAAGTCATGGGCGACGCCACCGGTCAGCTTGCCGATAGCTTCGATCTTTTGAGAATGCCGCAACTCATGTTCGATCCGTCGCATCTCGGTGAGGTCGCGGATGAAGCCCGTGAAGACTCGCTCTCCATTCGTATTCGCCTCGCCCACATTCAGTTCCATGGGGAAAGTCGAACCGTCCTTGCGCGATCCGGTCACGACCCGGCCCAATCCGATGATCCGACGCTCTCCCGTTCTGAGATAGTGCGCCATATATCCGTCGTGAGCGCTTCGGTCCGGCTCCGGCATGAGGATACTTACATTGCGTCCGATAACCTCGTCGGCTGTGAAGTCGAACAGCCTCTCGGCCGCGCTGCTGAATGATTGAATGATTCCGCGCTCGTCGATGACGACCATCGCGCTTGGCACCGTCTGGAGAATGGAACGAAGATGGGCCTCTCGGTTGCGGACCTTGTCCGACGCAAAGGAGAGCGCATGCCCCACTTCATTGACCTCAAGGACCGAAGTTTTCACGGCGGGAATGTTTCCGCCATGGGCGACGGCGCTTCCCGCATCCTTTAGGCTCCGGATGGCACGTGACAGGCGTGAGCCTGCCCAATACGCAAGGGCCGTGGCGAGGCACAACAACAACGCGCCGACGGAGACCAATGCAATCGACGCACGATGCAAAGGCGCGTTGAAGATCCTTTCTGGTATGGCAACGGCCACTGTCCAGCCGGTTTGAGGCGAACGCACATGCGCCGTGCGCATTTCGACGCCTTCCAGATTGCGGCCGGCCCACATGCCTTCCGGACCTGTCGTGTGCGAGATCCAGTCGTCGGGAACGGATCTGCCCACGAAACGATCGTGATCCGCTGATCGTGCTACGATGATGTCATGTTGATCGACAACGGCTGAAATCCATTCGGGAGCGATTTCAACCTGCCGAAGGATCTCGGCGAGACGAGAGGCGGGGATGTCAAAAGAGAGAATATAGACGACCTCTCCGTCCAGAAAGACGGGAACCAGCATAACAATGGAGGGGCTTTGCTGAAAAGGCGCCTTGATCAACCCTGTCGTGACCGCCTGCTTCGAACGGGTTGCCGCCTGCACGTATGCGGAAAGCTGCGGATTATCCTCAGGCGGAGGTCCCCCCCATGGAATCGATGTGTTCAACAGCTCCTGCGATTGCCCCGGCGCATGAAGGGAGATCGGGGATCCCAGCGCCTCTGAAACGTCTCTGGCCTGCGAATGGAAGCTTTGCAGATCACCGGACCGGAGAAGGGGCGATGTTGCCAGAGCTTGGAGCATCAGGCGCGGTCCCGCCAGCTCACGCTCAACGGCAACGACGATCTCCCTTGCCGATAGGCGCGCCTGCTCATTCGCACGCTCCCGCTCGGAATCGACATAGAACCAGGCCAAGATGCCTGCGAACAGAATGACAGGCATGAGGAGCGCGAGCCCGAAAGTCAGCAGGTGTGACCACGTAGAGCGAACCCATCCTGCCTCAGGTGGGGAGGGGGAGCTGGCGCCGGCGGCAGCCTGAAACGCGGCGGGACGTTCTCGCCTGTCGCCTTCTCTACCTCCGACGTTTTCCCTCATCTCGGCGGGAACTCCCAGGAACTGGTCCGCAAAGAGCAGCAGGCGAGCACGATAGCCGTTTGATGAAACCATGCCTATGAGCCTACTGAGGTATGGCATCGGCCGGGGCCTCCTTGATGTCGTATGGGCGCACCACCCCCTCGACCCCATTCATGTTCCTGACCCGGTAGGATAAGCCTCCCGCCGGATCGCATGAAATGACATCAATGATACGATGTCTATGTTGATCCGCGGAACCGGGCGTTGTTCCGATTAAGCGGACAAGTTGCCCGATACGGAACCTCTGCTCCATCGCCACCTCCCGAATGCCAGCAAGTTCAATCGCAGCGGACGTTGATCGGCTAAGCGATCATCTCCGGCTTTTCGCCAATCGGAGATTCCGCCGTTTTAAGGCGTGGGGTTATGACCAAAGTCAAAATCGAGAACATTCACCTCATGCCGCATCAATTGCTCTCATCAGTGCGCAATCAGCGGCGCTATGCGAGGGAGTGAAATCTCACAGCCAATATCGGAGAGTGCACGAACCGACCCGAGCGGTTTCTGCGGCAATCCTCGATCTGGATTGCAGAGCTTCAGGGGTTTTTTCTTAACCGCACGATGTAGGCCGTAATATCCCGGAGTTCTTTGGGCTCTAACATGATGTTCGGCATTGTTTCATGCGATGTCCTCAACGCGACCGTCAGAGCGGTCGTGGTCATGCCGGGAACCTGAGCGATCCGCATGAAGGCGGGCGCCAACGCATGAGGCGAATGGTTCTCGCCAGCTTCGACGGCATGGCAGGCCGCGCAGACTTCACGAGCCAGACGTTGCCCTGAACGCGGGTCTCCGGACTCCTGAGCATGCAGAAGTGTAGGAACCGCCAACAGAGGGAAAGCAATCAGAATGCGGATCATGGATGGGCCTCATGCCAGTAGCCGATTGTACCAAGCCCAATGCCGTTCCTGGAGGCTAAGCTGTCGCGCTGGCCCGAGCCGAGCGGCGTTATCGTGATGGCCAGCATTCCGCTCGCGGCCTCGTCAAAGACAAGGGCATAGTCGGCATCTATCCCTTTGTCCCTGCTCGATCCCGTGTTGAGCACTTCCGTCATCAGCTCTGAAAGAAGCTGGACACGTCGCTCCGCGGGAAGCCGGGGATCCATGATCACCATGGTCGCGCCAAGTGTCATCACGCAATCAGCCACTACTTGGAGAGGGCCGGCACCGGCTTTATCCTGCAAAAGATCCGCCTCGATCACGACCTTGCCTATGCGAGGTGGGCTTGATTGCCCTTCAACCAGAATGCCGACCCGTTCCGTATCGAAGCGACAAGCGATATTGAAGCGCTTCGTACAGCTACGCCGTTGAAAGCGTATCTCCGATCCAACCTGTTCCATAACCTCGTTGACCAGGCGTCCGAATTGGTAAGGTGAGGTCCCAAGAAAATCCGACGTGGCCGGGCTGGCGAACAGGAATCCACTCAGAAAGATCAATCCGGGCAATATATGACGCATTGCCTATCCCCTCGTCGGTGTTCCGGGTTGAGCGTCGGTAG
Source organism: Microvirga sp. (assembly GCA_041913065.1). GTDB lineage: Bacteria > Pseudomonadota > Alphaproteobacteria > Rhizobiales > Beijerinckiaceae > Microvirga. The sequence continues at coordinate 113,226 of JAYSGD010000005.1, forward strand.
AATGTGCTGACGGATACGAACCGTGGTTGATTATTCGCAATCCTATGGACCTTGTTTTTGAATGCTGTCGTTCAGCGCCCGCGCGAGGATCTCCGATATGTCCAGGATCACGAGGCGATCAGAAAGGGCATTCATGAACTCGGGCGGCTGGGGGATCGTGTTGGTCAGGAGCACCGTATCGATGGAAGGATGTGTTAAGTTCAGGAGCGCGTTCGTTCCACCGACGCCGTGAGTAGCCGCGACGATAACCCGCTTTGCGCCGCGGTCGCGGCATTGCTGTGCGACCCGGACCATTGTCGTGCCCGTGCTGATGAGATCATCGAGAATGATCGCGGTGGCGCCGGAGACGTCGCCCATGAAGAGATCGCCCGAAACTTGGCCCATGCTGCGCTGCTTGTCGGCCACGCCCTTGGAGATCGGTCGGCGGAGCCGCCGTTCAAGGTCCTGCCGGAAGCTCTCCGCGCGCTTTGCGCCTCCGATATCCGGCGAGACAACGGCCAAAGGTTCATCGGCTGCGATGCCGGCGATATATCGGCAGAAGGCCGCATACGGGGTCAAATGGGTCGTGCTGCAGCGGAATGCGTTCTGAAACGCAGCAAGATTATGCACCTCCATCGTGATCAAGCGGTCGGTTCCGACAGTCTCGAAAAGCTGCCCTACATATCGCAGCGTGACAGGGTCGTGCGGTTTAGTTTGCCTGTCCTTGCGGGCATAGCAAAGATAGGGTGCGATCGCGGTAACCTGTGCGGCGCCCCCATCCTTCAGGGCCGCAATGAAGAAGAGCAGGCGGCATAAACGGTCATTCACGCTTTGCGTCCCGTCACCGTGAAGGCCGGCGATCAGGTGGATGCTTCTGCCGTGAACATCAACCAGAGGCCTTGCCTTATGCTCCCCATCCTCGAATTCCCGCTCTTCATGGCGCTGAAGCGGCTGGTTAAGATGACGTGCGATTTGATCCCCGATGACGCGGGCTGAGTTCAAGGCGAATAGCAGAGGTGATTTTGGCCTGGGTTGAGTGCGTCCAACGGGAGAGGGGGCAGGGTGAGCAAAGCCGGTGTGCCGCAGCGCCAGACCACCGAAGATTCCATCGACTAGGTGCCCGGTTTCGGAGAGCGGGGCGAGAATGATTTCCGCTCTCAGCCTCTCTCCCTCGGCGGTTCGCATTCCGAACTCAGCCAGAAGAGGCTCCGCGCGCTGGCGAACGAGGCGGGAAAGCCTCCGCAATCTGACAAGGCCGCGTTGCTGCGGTGCTTCCGTGAGAAGCATCGCGCCGGGGTCGCAGCTTCCAATCAAGGTTTCGAAGATTGCCCCGCTGAATATCAACGCCGGGGCCTGCCCATGCGGGTCCCATTGGAGTATGAAAGCATTCGCGGCAAAATCCTTGAACTCGGAGCGCTGCAGATCGTGAGGCGCGGGAGCCACATGGCTGCCTCGCTGCTCCTTCCAGTATTCGAACAGGGCGGAAAGCGCCTCGTCCTTAGGCTGAGGGGCGAAGTCCAGCCGGTCGAACAGCCTTCGAAGTGCCGGCTCCGTCATGGCTAGCGTCGTCATGGCCTACCTCGTTAAGGACATCTCTGTCCTCTTCTCCATCATGTCGCGGATGGCTGCTCATCAGGGCGGAGTTTGCAATCCACTGGGTGGCTCGGGAGCGGTCCAGGCATTCGATGAGGAAGTTGCCTGTAGCGTTCGGATGACTTCAGAATCGGTGAGTTGATGAAAGTCGCGGTAGAATGAGCCGATGCCGAGAAAAGCCGTAGCGGGAATAAGGCAGATGACGTCATCGACCAGCTCCCGAAGGGCTGAAAGCGTATCCGCGGGCGCAACCGGAACAGCCAACACGATGCGCCCGGCGCGACGCCGGGAGAGCGCCTTCAAGGCCGCGCGGACGGTGGTCCCTGTGGCAATTCCGTCGTCGACCAAGATGGCTGTTCTGCCAGCCACGGAGACCGGCAGGCGACCCGAGAGATAGACTTTACGCCGCCGCTCGATTTCCTTGAGCTGTTCGCGCGCCAAAGCTTGGAGCGCCTCCTCGCTCAGTCCCGACCAGCGCAGAACCTCCTCATTGAGAATGATATCCGCCTGTTCCCCATCGACGACGGCAGCGGCTGCCAGCTCGGGCTGCGAGGGGAGGCCGATCTTGCGCACCATCACGAGATCGAGAGGAGCCTTCAACGCGCGCGCAATCTCGGCTGCAACCGGGATTCCTCCTCGCGGGAGCGCAAGCACAACCGGGTCTGCGAGTTCCATCCCGACAAGCTCATTGGCGAGAAGGCGACCGGCAGTCTCACGGTCCTGAAACTCATCCATGGAGCAAGACCTCCGAATATGAGCGAGGGGCCTCTCCGGGGCACGTTTCTACGAAGTGCGCGAAGCTCTCTTTTTATTTTTTACCAACTCTGAGACAGGTCATATTGACGATAATCAAGGTCGCGGGATCGGTCCTGGTTTCTCTTACATGCATGCCATTCAAGAACGCTGATCCATCCGGAAGCGAGCCAAGGCTGGTCCACTCGGATCTTGACGCCTTGGAAGGGAAGGTTGCCTTTCTCCGCAGCGCATTGCTGTCTCTGCAGGGAACGGGCCTCGTCTCCGCCAAGGAGACACACATGTCCTGGGTCTTCCTGACCGACGATACGGTGTTCAAGCTCAAGAAGCCTGTTCGCTATTCCTATCTCGATTTCACGACCCTGGAGGCTCGCGAGCAATATTGCCGCGAGGAGGTTCGGCTCAATTCCCGTCTCGCCCCTGGGATTTACCGAGGGCTAATCCCCTTGAAGCGCTCAGCAACAGGGGAGCTCACATTGACGGGGGAGGGCGAGACCGTCGATTGGCTTGTCGAGATGAGGCGCCTGCCGGCGGACGATATGCTGGACGTGCGGCTGCGCGCCGGAAGTGTTCGTGAAGGTGATGTAATCCGCGTTGCGCATGTGCTCGCGGAATTCTATCGGAATGCGGAGCGTCCCGCCGTCGATCCCGAAACGCCTTTCAAGCATTTCACAGGTGAGCTGGCCGAGAACAGGTCCGTGCTTCTGACCTCTGGCCTCCTGCCGGATACCCCAAAGGCGTCCATCCTGCTTGACAGGATCGAGGCCGCTTTGCAGCAGATCAGGGAGCCGCTGCGGGCCAGAGTTATCGCGGGGCATATCGTCGAAGGGCATGGTGACCTGCGGCCGGAGCATGTGTGCTTGACGGAGCCGGTAGTGATCTTCGACTGCCTTGAGTTCAATCGTGATCTCAGACTGCTCGATCCGTTCGACGAGCTGACATTTCTTGCCATGGAATGCGCTCGCCTCGACGCAGCCTGGTTTGGACGTGAGTTGATCGCGCGCGTCGCGGATCTTCTGGGCGAGAGCGTTCCTCATCGCATCGTTACAGTCTATACGGCGCTTCACGCAGCTTTGAGAGCGCGTCTCTCTTTGGCTCACCTTCTCGATCCTGTTCCACGCGAACCCCAGAAGTGGGCGCCGCTCGCATGGCGTTATCTCGCGCTCGCGGAGAAGGCACTCGCCTCCTTCGAATAGCGCGTGGTTGGCAGGCATTGGACCGTGGTGCCCAAGCAATCCCCTGCATCAGTATTCGATCGCCGCGAAGAACATGGCGAACAATCCGTCGAGAACGATCACCATGAAGATCGCCTTTACGACCGATGACGTGACATGCCTTCCGAGGGACTCTGCGGACCCTTGAACCGCAAAGCCTTCGATACACGCAATCAGGCCGATGACTAGCGCCATGAAGGGTGCCTTGATGATGCCCACCAGAAACGTGTTCAAGGCGATGGCTTCCTTCAGATGCGCAACGAAAGCATGAGGGCTGATGCCTTCATAGATCCAGGCCACCATGCCGCCCCCGAGAAGAGCCGAGATATCCGATAGGAAGGTCAGCATCGGAAGGGCGAGGATCAAGGCAAGAAGGCGAGGGACGATGAGCACTTCCATCGGATCCAGCCCCATCACGCGGATCGCGTCGATCTCCTCACGCATCTTCATGGAACCGATTTCCGCCGTGAAGGCCGAACCGGATCGGCCCGCGACCATGATCGAGGTCAGGAGCACGCCCAATTCACGCAGAGTGAGGATGCCCACGAGATCGACGACCAGGGAACTCGCGCCGAACTGCCGCAGCTGAAAAATACCTTGTTGAGCGATGATGCCGCCTACCAGAAAAGAGATCAGCACAATGATCGCCACGCCTTTGAAAGCGATCAGATCAAGCTGATTCACAAGGGAGGTTGCACGAAACAGGCGCGGTTTGGCGAGCACACGACCCAGGGCTGTCATGAACTCGCCAAGAAAACCGAAACCGGAGATGACATCCTTGCCTAAGTCCGAAACGCCATGGCCAAGTCCGACAAGAAGATCGAACGGGGAGGCATGCTTTGCTTCAGCCTTCTGCGGAAGCTCATAATGGTCGACCTCGTCGAGAAGAATTTTGTGCTCTTCCCGCACATTCGATAAGGCGATCACATGGCCCTGAGCTTTGAGTTCATGGCATGTGCGGTCCAGAAGCCATGCGCCTGCCGTGTCGAGGTGCTCAAGATGCAGAAGGTCGAATTCGATCCGTGGGCTCGTGCTGATCGCGGAAGCCATATCAGCGATGACGGCTTCCATGGAGGAGGCCTGTTCCGCGGTCCAGCAACCTCCGATGGTCACAAGGGCGTCTTCACCCTGCCTCAGGAGCTGCCAGTGAGGAGATGGTGATGACGTGTCCTGCTGGCCGTTGTGGATCGAGGCGGCAGTATCGGCGGTCATGGAGATCCTCTTTCTCTCCAATCTAGTGCGCCATGAACACAGGCACCGTCATGGAGCGGAGGATCTCACGCGTTGTCCCGCCTAGAACCAACTCTCGCAGACGCGAATGGCCATAGCCTCCCATGACGATCAGATCGGCGCCGTGATCTGCGGCATGCGAGAGAAGCATGTTGGCAACATCGATCTCTTTGTCCGGAAGGGCCCTGACCGTCGTGTCGATGTTATGCCGCTCCAGATGGCGGGAAAGGTCTCTTCCTAAGTGATGAGGCCTCTTCTCTTCCACGCCCACGGTAAGGATCTGCACCTGTTCGGCATATTTCAGAAGCGGAATGGCATCGGAGGCAGCACGGGCAGCCTGGACGCCGCCGTCCCAGGCAATCAGAACCGTTCTGATGCGTTGACCCACGTTGATATACGGCACCACAAGAAGCGGGCGCCCCGATCCGAACAGGGCAGCTTCAATGATGGAAGTGGTGTCCTGTCCATTGGGATCGGGCTGTGGGAGAATGCAGGCGTCGAAGCACCGCGCCAGGCGACTGAAGGAATAGCCGATGTCGCCGGCTACCGCAGCAAACTTGATGACATCTGTTTGAACTGCGCTGCCTCTCGCGGCATCGGCAAACTCTTGGGTTGCTCGGGTTGCTGCATCTGCGGCCTCATCCCGGATACGGGAAATGAGGTTGTCGGGTAATTCGGCAGCCAGACCGGGCGGGAACGAGGGCTCGACCACCGGGATCGCCCCTGTCAGGAAAGCCTCGGTTACGCCTGAGAGCCAAACGCCATAGGTAACGGCGGCTTTCGTGCCTGCACCTCCGAGAACCAACAGATCCTTCAGGGCCATGCCTTCCTCCTTCACGTCGCCGGCTGACTTCAGCCTGTTCCCTCCGCACGATGGCCTGAAAAAGAGCCGGCGTGATTGATCAAACGCAATTTCCCGATCGGTGCCTGTGGCATGCTCGACGCGTCATTCGAAAGGACCATGGGAGGTTCAGAATGGTTGAAACGACGAAACTTCCGATTCAAAGAGAAAAAGAAAATTTTCTCGATACAGGATCAGGTTCATTCAATCGCATGCGCCGGGAAATGGACCGGCTGTTCAACGAGCTTGGACGAGGGTTCTTTCAATCCCCGGCACGGCTGAGTATGCCGGACCTGGGGCCGCTCTGGCAGAGAATGGAGCGTGAACTGGAGCCGGTCGTCGACTTCGTCGAGCGCCCCGACAGATACGAGATCACAGCCGAGCTTCCCGGCATGGACGAGAAGAACGTCGAAGTGAGGCTTGCCGGCGGGAATCTGATCGTCTCGGGCGAGAAGCGCGAGGAAAAGGAAGAGAAAGACGCGAATTACTATATGTCCGAGCGGCGCTACGGTTCCTTTCAACGGTCCTTTCCGTTGCCTGACGCCATCGATCCCAGCAAGGTCACTGCGACGTTCACGAAGGGCGTCCTGACCGTCGCGCTTCCGAAGACGGAGGATGCCAAGAAGGAAACCAAGATTGACGTCAAGGCCGCTTGACCTCTGTTCACCGAGCTGCGGGAGAGGCTGCTTCGCCTCTCCCCAGCCAGTAGATTCCCCTTGTGACGGTCAATGAGCCGGTCGATTCAATCGGATGGCAGCGATGGGCACGCTGCAAGGGTACGGCTCTGGCACGGAGCGCACGATGGATTACCGAGCATTTCTCGTTCATGTTGAGGCTGACAGTACCTCTTCGGATGCCCGCCTTGTCCTCGCAGGGGCTCTGGCGGAGAAATACAATGCAGCATTGATCGGCGTGTCCGCCGGCGAAATGCCGCCTCTGCCGATGGCAGACCCCTACGGGGTCAACATCGATGGAGAGATCCTGCAGGTGGAGGAGGATGATCTCAGGAAGAGCTTGCAAGTCGCCGAGACCAAGTTCTGGGAGCAGCCGGTTTGCAAGAAATTGCCGGCCGCCTGGCGCTCGGCCATTGGAACGCCATCCAAGATCGTGGCCCAGGAAGCCAGGGCGGCGGATGTGGTGATTGCAGGGCGTGACCTTCAGCGTCTCAGAGACGCGCCGTATCAAGCCGTCGATCCCGGCGACCTCCTGATGCGGTTGGGTCGGCCTCTGCTCGTCGTTCCGCCGGGAACGGACCATCTGGAGGCTCAGCATATCGTGATCGGTTGGAAGGATACGCGCGAGGCCCGCCGGGCCGTGTGGGATGCTTTGCCTTTTCTCGTGCGAGCGCGCCATGTCAAAGTGGTCGAAGTCGTCGAGACGGAGAATATTGATGCCGCCGTCAAGCAAGGGGATGCGATCGTCTCGTATCTTGAGCGGCACGGCGTGAAAGCCGACGCGGAGGTCAGGACCCAGCGTGAGCGATCGGTCGCCGACGAATTGTTGCTGGTTGCGGAGCAGATCGATTCCGATCTCATCGTCGTTGGAGGCTATGGGCATACACGTCTGAGGGAGTGGGTGCTCGGCGGCGTGACGGGTGACCTGCTGAAGCACAGCCCCAAATGCTGTCTTCTCTCTCACTAGCCTGGACGAACCAGTGCATAATGGAAGCCGAGAAATGGACATCTCCAGCGGTGTGGGGATGTCCTATTGTTTTGAGTTGGTGCTTCTTCCCACCTGGCGCTCTATATCGAGCACACGCAAAGTGGTCTTCAAGACTGAGTCTGGATTGAGGCTGATCGAATCTATACCGAGACGGACAAGATATTCGGCAACTTCCGGGTAATCGGAGGGCGCTTGGCCACAAATGCCTGAATGGCGGTTGTTCCGGCGCGCCCCCTCGACGGCAAGGGCAATCATTTTCATGACGCCGGGATCCCGCTCGTCGAAATCGAAGGCCACGATCTCCGAATCCCTGTCCACACCGAGGGTCAATTGCGTGAGATCGTTCGAGCCGATCGAAAAGCCATCAAAGCACCGGGAAAATTCATCGATCAGGATGACGTTGTTGGGGATCTCGCACATCACATAGATCTCCAGCCCGTTCTCCCCGCGGGTGAGCCCGAACGCGCTCATCTTCGCAATCACGCGCTCGGCCTCTTCGATGCGGCGGCAAAACGGAACCATCACCACGATATTCGTCAGGCCCATCTCGTCGCGAGCCCGCTTCAGTGCCGCGCATTCGAGCGCAAAGCCTTGCTCATAAGCCGGATGGGCGTAGCGGGATGCGCCCCGAAAGCCGATCATCGGGTTGGCTTCTTCCTGCTCGAAGGCCCTGCCGCCGATGAGGCTTGCATATTCATTCGTCTTGAAATCGGACAGTCGCACGATCACGGGCTTGGGATGGAATGCGGCCGCAATGGTGCCGATCCCCTCCGACAGACGCTCGACGAAAAAGTCGGAGGGCTTCTTATAGCCCTGCGTCAGACGCGCGATCTCGGCGCGCTCAGCCGGGTCGAGGCGGCCCTGATCGATCAGGGCCATCGGGTGAATCTTGATTGCATTGGAGATGATGAACTCCATGCGCGCAAGGCCGACACCGTCATTCGGCAGAAAACTCAAGGAAAATGCGCTGTCGGGATCGCCGACATTCATCATGATCTTTGTTGCTGGGCGGGGCATGGCAGCAAGATCGGTCTTCTCCACATCGAAGGGGATCAAGCCTTCATAGATTTTCCCGGTGATGCCCTCGGCGCAGGAGACGGTCACCACGTCGCCCGTGCGGATCGCCGCCGTGGCATTGTCGGTTCCCACCACTGCGGGCAGTCCCAGTTCTCGGGCGACAATGGCGGCATGGCATGTGCGTCCACCCCGGTTGGTAACGATGGCCGCTGCGGACTTCATGACGGTGCCCCAATCAGGAGAAGTCGTATCCGAAATCAGCACTTCCCCGGGTTGGAATTTGGCGAGATCCGATGAGTGGGCGATCACGCGGGCTCGTCCCGAGGCGATCTTGGTTCCGACCGCACGGCCCGTCACCAACACAGGCCCTTTGCCCAGCAGTCGATATTCCTCGTATTTGCTGCGATCGACCCTGGATGCAGCGGTCTCGGGGCGCGCCTGGACGATATAGATCCTTCCGTCGATCCCATCCTTCGCCCACTCGACATCCATTGGGCGTCTCGCGCCTGCTCTCGCGCTGTAGTGTTCCTCAATCTGAATGGCATGATCGGCGAGGAGGAGGACTTCCTCATCCTGCAGGCAGTAACGCGCCCGATCTTTCTTGTCTGTCGGGATGTTGCGGGTGTGGTTGCGTGACCCGCCGCCCGCATAGATCATCTTGATTTTCTTGGTTCCCAGAGCGCGGCGCAGGACACTGCGCTTGCCTTCCTTCAATGTAGGCTTGAAGACATAGAACTCATCGGGGTCTACGGCGCCTTGCACCACATTCTCGCCCAGACCGTAGGAGCCGGTGATGAAGACGACATCGGGAAATCCGCTTTCGGTGTCGATGGAGAAGGCGACGCCGGAAGCGGCCAAATCCGAACGTACCATCTTCATGACGCCGACGGAGTTCAAGACCTTGTAGTGATCGAACCCGTTGTTGATGCGGTAGCGGATCGCCCTGTCCGTGAACAGGCTGGCGAAACAGCGACGCACGGCATCCAGCACCTGCTGCTCACCGCTTATGTTGAGATAGCTTTCATGTTGGCCCGCAAAGCTCGCATTCGGCAGATCCTCTGCTGTCGCAGAGCTGCGCACGGCAGCCGTCAGCCCGGCGCCATACTCGTGCCTCAGCTCCTGATAGGCCCGGCAGATTTCAGCCGAGAGATCGGAGGGCAGAGGGGAACTGGAGACGAGCTCGCGCGCTTGGTGCGCCCGTTCCGCCAGATCTGCGACATCGCTGGGATCGACAGGATCGAGGATCGTATGCAAGCGGGGCCCTGCACCTGCCTGCTGCAAGGTTGCCCGGTATGCCTCCGCGGTCACGGCAAACCCGTTCGGCACCAGAAGGCCTTTGGGCGTGAGCTCCCGATAGAGCTCGCCGAGAGAAGCATTCTTGCCGCCAACCAAGGCAACGTCCTCAAGGCTGATATCCTTGAAGAACCGGATGTAGCGATATTCTGACGCCATGTGGCACCTCACGGCCTCGGCAGGGTGCTTCAGCGGATCACGAGAACCGGCAGCTTCGAATGAGAGAGAACTTTCAGGGTCTGGCTTCCAAGAAACATGGCCGAAACACCGCCGCGGCCATGAGAGGCCATCACGATCAGGTCGCAGCCTTGCGCCTCCGCGGTGCGAATGATGGCTTGGTAGGGCTCGTCGCTTTCCTTGTGGATAGGAGTTGCTTCAACGCCGGAGGCCTCGGCTAGCCTACTCGCATCGCCAAGGATCTTAGAGGCTTCTTTTGCCATATGATCCTTGAAGGAGGACACCGTTTCCTCAAGCTGGGAGGGCGCAAGGCTAAAGGTATGAAACCGTTCCGATACGGTCAGCAAGGTAACGCTGGCGCTCATGGCCTTAGCCAGTTTCACGCCATGTTCAACGCCGCGTGAGGCCAGGGAAGAACCGTCCGTTGCAATCAGAATGTGCTTGTACATTCGAACCACCTCATTGGATCATGGAACTGATCGCCGCTCAGGATGTCTCGTTCCTCAGTGCGAGAGCAGAACTGGAACGGGACTCTTCTTCAACATGGACTGCGTGACTCCGCCCAGAACGAGCTGGCGCAGACGCGAGTGGACGAAAGCGCCCATGACGACGAGATCCGCCCGGATATGGCTCGCGTGAGACCGCAGGGCCTCACCCGCATCTCCATCGTGAGCGGTAAGTTCCGTGACCGTGCAGTTGATTTCATGCCGGCTGAGGTTGGGAGCCAACTCTGCCCCAGGCACGGATGCGGACAGATCCTTTTCTCCGGATATGCAGACGATCTCGACCTTCTGTGCCGCTTTAAGAAGCGGGAGAGCATCGGCGACAGCGCTGGCCGCCTTCGAGCTTCCATCCCAAGCGATGATCGCAGTGCCGATCTTGAACCTGTCGAAGCCGGGTGGGACCAGGACGAGAGGACGCCCACTGTTGAACAATGCCTCCTCGATGATCCCTCGATTGAAACTCAGAGCATCGGGATGCGCATCGAAAACGGCGAGATCGTGCACCCTTGCCCTCTTTGCAAACTCGGCAGCCAGCACGGGATAGGATCGATGAACGGCCTCGGCCGTGCAGGAGACGCCCTGCGCCTGAGCATCCTGGCGCGCCTGCTCGGCAAGCTCGCTGGCGATGTTCTCGAGGCGCCTGTTCTCTTCTTCAACCAGCGTCGTCGCCACCTCGCTGATGAAGGCGTGAGTGATCGTCAGTTCGGGAGACAGGGCGGCAACAGAGACATGGGCCTCGGCTTGGCGCGCCAGGGAGAGGGCATAGTGCAAAGCCGAAGGCCGCGCTCTTTCCTCCTGATTGAAGCCGATGAGAATGCTCTTGAGATTCTGGATCATATTCCTCTCCCGTCGAGCATAACATTGGCTCAGTTTCAGTAAGCCGGATTGACAATCGTCAAAATGGAAATGCCCCGTTGCCGATTTCCAGCAGGACACGTTGCAGGAAAGCCCGTTTGCGAGGGTCACTGACCTGTGCGTGCGATGACGCTCTATCGCCAAGCGACCTCAGGCCGACCAGCCGCGCTGCGGGAACTCGGGGGTACTCGGCCGGGACATGTTTGTTTGCGGAAGCGCAGCTCTGTTCAACTGACCATGTCGTGATATCCTTTTGCAGGAATGATCTTTGGGAGAAATCCCCATGCCCAAGATGAAAGTCGCCATCTTCGTTGAGCCTGGACGCATCGTCCTCGATGAGAAGCCGATCCCCGACGTCGGACCTCTCGATGCATTGATCCGCATCACCACCACGACGATCTGCGGCACCGACGTGCATATCCTCAAGGGCGAGTACCCCGTGGCCCGGGGGCTGACCATCGGCCATGAGCCTGTCGGCATCATCGAGAAGCTCGGCTCGGCTGTGCAGGGCTACCGCGAGGGACAGCGGGTCATTGCCGGAGCTATCACTCCGAGCGGCCATAGCGCAGCCTGCCTCTGCGGCTGCCATTCGCAGGATGGGGCCGGCACGAAACACGGCTGGAAGCCGCTCGGCGGCTGGCGCTTCGGCAACACCATCGACGGCTGCCAAGCGGAATACGTGCTCGTGCCCGACGCGATGGCAAACCTGGCGCCGGTGCCGGATAGGCTTACCGACGAGCAGGTGCTCATGTGCCCCGACATCATGTCGACGGGTTTCTCAGGGGCGGAGAGCGGGCGCATTCGCATCGGCGACACGGTTGCCGTGTTCGCGCAAGGTCCCATCGGGCTCTGCGCCACGGCTGGCGCTCGGCTGATGGGTGCCTCCACGATCATCGCGGTCGAGAGCGTTCCGGAACGCATGGAAGTCGCACGCAAGATGGGGGCGGACCATGTGGTCGACTTAACGAAGGTCGATCCGGTCGAGGAGATCAGTCGCATCACGGACGGGCGGGGCGTCGATGTTTCCATAGAGGCGCTCGGGCGTCAGGAGACGTTCGAGGCAGCGCTGCGCGTGCTTCGACCCGGCGGCACGTTGTCGTCGCTCGGGGTTTATTCCGGCGATCTGAAAATCCCGCTCGACGGCTTCCTGGCCGGGCTAGGCGATCACACCATTCGGACGACACTCTGCCCGGGCGGCAAGGAGCGCATGCGGCGGCTCATGGAGGTGGTCGCATCCGGTCGCGTCGATACGCGCCCCCTGGTGACGCACCGCTTCAAGCTCGATCAGATCGAGGAGGCCTACGACCTGTTCGCGCACCAGCGCGACGGTGTGCTGAAGGTGGCCATCACCCCATAGCCAGCCGCTGGTTCCGGCAGCAATCAGGTTTGCAGCACATAGGTGCCCGGGGCATCGCACAGCGCGGCATAGCCCTGCGCTGGCGCTCCCATGGAAGGAGGCTGCACAGGCTTGCCAGAGTGCGTGGCGAGCCACCGTGTCCATTCCTGCCACCAGGAGCCCTCATGCCAAGGGGCGATCCGGGTCCAAGCGTCGGGGTCCAGGTAACGGTCCGCGCCGAACTTAGTCAGAACCTGAAAGCGCCCTCCCGGCTGGTCGGGGCCTGCCACGATGCCGGCATTATGGCCTCCGGACGTGAGCAGGAACGTCACGTCGGTGTCCGCCAGGAGATGGATCTTGAACGCCGAGCGCCACGGTGCCACGTGATCGCGCTCCGTGCCGACGGCGAAGATCGGCGCTCGGATATCGCTGATGGCGATAGGCTGACCGTCAACCAGGAAGCGGCCCTCTGCGAGATCGTTGTGCAGAAAGAGCTTCTCCAGATAGTCCGTGTGCATGCGGTAGGGCATGCGGGTGGCGTCGGCATTCCACGCCATGAGATCGTTAAGCGGCGTGCGCTCGCCTAGCAGGTAGTGCCGGACCAGCCTTGACCAGATGAGGTCGTTGGAGCGCAGGAGTTGAAAGGCGCCTGCCATCTGCCGCGTATCGAGATAGCCCTGGCTGCGCATCAGGTCTTCCAGGAAATGGACCTGGCTGTCGTTGATGAAAAGCGTGAGCTCTCCGGCCTCCCGGAAATCGGCCTGTGCCGCCAGCAGCGAAATGGTCTGCAGGCGCTCGTCGCCGTCGCGCGCCATGGCCGCAGCCGCAATCGACAAAAGCGTGCCGCCAAGGCAATAGCCGACCGCATGAACCTTGCGCTCGGGGACAATGGCATTGACCGCGTCGAGAGCCGCCATCACGCCGAGCGCCCGATAGTCGTTCATGCCCAAATCCCGATCCGCTGCCGTCGGGTTCTTCCAAGAGATCACGAACACCGTGTATCCTTGCTCGGTCAGATACCGGACGAGCGAGTTCTCGGGCGAGAGATCGAGAATGTAATATTTCATGATCCAGGCGGGAACGATCAGGATCGGCTCCGGGCTGACCTTGCTGGTGGTCGGCTCGTACTGGATCAGCTCCATGAGATGGTTGCGGTAGATCACCTTGCCTGGCGTGACGGCCACATCACGGCCAACCTGAAAGGCTTCTGTTCCAGCCGCAGGTTTCGAGCGAACGATCCGCTCCCAATCATCGATAAAGTTGCGCAGGCCCTGCACGAGATTCTGTCCGCCCGTTTCCAGAATGCGCCGCTGCACCACCGGATTCGTGGCGATGAAGTTCGAAGGGGATGCCATGTCGAGGAACTGGCGCGAGACAAACTCGACCACGGCCTCATGCTGCCTGGTGACGCCATCGATATCGGTCGTCGCGTTGTGCCACCATTGCTGCTGCAGCAGAAAGGCCTGCTGGATGATGTTGAACGGCCAACGCTGCCACTCGCTTCCCGCGAAGCGGCGATCCTGAGGCAGCGGCGAGATGCAGGGATGCGCAGTGCCGCCATTCACGGCGCAATGAGCGGCAAACTGCGCCAGGCGTGCCCATTTGCGGGCTGCCTTTGCGGAGACTTCGACCTGCTTGCCGGGCGACACGGCAAGGTGGACCGCCCAATCCGTATAAGCTGCGGCAAGCGCCGCCGGAGACAGGCCGCCCGTGAGGCGGGCGAGGCCCGCATGGGCGGCATGATCGAGGGCGTCCCGGAGGTGGTGAAACTCGGTGTCGTCGCGCAGTTGGTCAAGCTGAACGGACGAGGCCGCAGGGGAGGAGGGCAGACCCGGCTCATGCCTGAGAGCCGGGACCGGTATGGCTTTCAGAGCGCGTTCGCGTGCGCCGGTTTGTTTGGGCGGCATCGATGCCTCCAGGGCTTTCCACTCGCCGATATCGGCAGGGGCGATGCTAACCCAGGCCGCTCTCGGGCAAGTTGCTTCAGATCAAAGCTTTCACCCCGATTTCGGCCACATGATGATCGATAGTTGCCTCGGCACGACCGCTTTGTCAGGGCACATGGAGGAAGAGAGCGATGATCAAGGACATCATGGTGCATCTCGATGGAAGTCCTGAAGACGAGATCCGGCTGGAGCACGGGCTGGCCCTCGCGTCAGCTGGGCGGGCGCATCTGATCGGGGTTTACACCAACCTTTTGCCTGAACTCACCATCGCCACGCCGATGGATGGCGGTGCGGCCGCAATCCAGGTTCTGACCGAGCTTGAGGAAAAGGCCCGCCAGGACGGCGACGCCATCGCCAAGCGGCTGACGGAACGGCTTGCCGGCCTTCAGGTGCCCAGCGAATTGCGCCGGCTGGATGAGGCATACAATGCCTTGTCCGCAACGGTCGTCGGGCAGGCGCGGTGCGCCGATCTGTTCATTGCATCGCGGCCCGACGGGAGAACCGAAGCACCTGACTGGACCGATCTCGTCGAAGCGATCATCTTCGGCAGCGGGCGAGCGCTTCTACTGGTGCCTCCCGGCCATCGTAGGCCAGGCTCGATCAGAACCGTGCTGATCGCCTGGAACGGAAGCCGTGAATCCGCCCGCGCGCTGCGCGAGGGCCTGGATCTGATGGGTGAGGCCACGCGCACGGTCGTTCTCATCGTCGATCCTTCACCCGGCACAGCAGCTTCGGTGAAGGCCCATCTGGCCCACCATGGCATCGTTGCGGAGATCGCCACGGCCGATAGCGATGACCGTCGCGTCGCGGATGTCATTCTCGATGAGGCGCGCAATATCTCGGCCGATCTCATCGTGATGGGAGCCTACGGGCATACCCGCCTGAGGGAGCAGATTTTCGGCGGTGCGACCCGGGACATGCTCGCTGCCTCTGGTAGCCCTATCCTGGTCGCCCATTGAGTGCGCGCAGCCAACGGGCGTCTCCTCTTGTCGACCCAACCGGTCCAGCTGGACCGGTTGGGCTCAATGAGGCCGAGGCCGAACGTCGGCTTCTGAAATTCGGTCCGAATGCGCTGCACCGTGAGCGTTCCCGGAGCATCCTCGACATCCTGCGGGGGGTGCTGCGCGAACCCATGTTTCTGCTTCTGCTCGCAGCGGCGGGCCTCTATCTGACCCTCGGCGATGTCGGCGAGGGTCTGTTCATGGTGGCCGGGGCCGTTGTGACGATCGGGCTCGTGGTGCTGCAGGAGGGCCGGAGCGAGCGAGCCCTGGCCGCCCTTCGCCAGCTCGCGGAGCCCTTCGCCCGCGTGATCCGCGAAGGAGCGGAGCGCCGTATCCCGGTGCTTGAGCTGGTGCCGGGCGATGTCATCCTGATCGGCGAAGGGGAACGCTTGCCTGTCGACGGTCTGCTGATCGCAGGCGATGCGTTGACGGTCGATGAATCCGCCCTCACGGGCGAGTCCGGTCCAGTCATCAAGCGCCCAAGTTCAGAGCAGGTCTTGGAATCGGACGATCCGGAGCCTGGAGGGGACGACACCCCCTATCTGTTCGCCGGCACCCTGAACGTGCGCGGACAGGGCGTTGTTCGTGCCGCCCGGACAGGTCCCTCAACCCGGCTTGGGCGCATCGGCGCTTCTCTTGCCTCGATCGAGAGCGAGCCGACTCTGCTGCAGAGATCGACAGGTGCCCTTGTCGCGAAGCTCGGCGTCCTCTCGCTCGGTTTCTGCGGGATCGTCGTGATCGCCTATGGGGCGCTGCGAGATGATTGGATCGGTGGCGCCTTGTCCGGGATCACCTTGGCCATAGCCTTGCTGCCGGAAGAGTTTCCCATGGTGCTGGCGATCTTCCTGGCGCTCGGGGCTTTTCGCCTGGCGCGCCATCAAGTGCTCGTGCGCCGCGCGGCGGTCATAGAAACACTCGGGGCAACCACTGTCCTGTGTGTCGACAAGACGGGAACCCTCACCGAAAACCGGATGCGCCTCACGACGACATGGCGTGATGGAACGGTTCAGGAGGTTGGTGATGGCCAAGCATTTGCGGGCCGCACAGCTCACCTTCTGCACACCGCCGCACTCGCCTCCATTGTCCATCCTGTGGATCCTATGGATCGGGCGGTACGCGCATTGGCCCCACGCTTGCCGGCGCATGATGACCACGTTTCAAATCCGCTTCGCTCCTACCCGCTGCGTCCGGAACTCCTTGCGTTCATCCAGGTCTGGGCAGCCCCTTCGGGCCGTGCGCTATACGCGGCTAAAGGAGCCCCTGAGGCCATTCTCCGTCTTTGCCGCATGGACGATGCCGAACGCGCGGCGATCGAGGATGCGGTTGCCGGCCTCGCCGGTCGCGGCATGCGGGTACTGGGTGTGGCTTCCGCTCGCGACGACTTGGACCGTGAGACGCCTCCCGAGGCGCTGACGTTTCAGTTCGAGGGCCTGATCGGATTCGCAGACCCGGTTCGTGCCGACGTGCCGCAAGCGGTTGCCGAGGCGAAGCGGGCAGGGATCGCGGTGGCGATGATCACTGGCGATTATCCGGCGACAGCCCTTGAGATCGCCCGTCAGGCCGGGATCGATACCAGTGCCGGCATACTCACCGGAAAGGAATTGGCCGAATACGACGCCGATGGGTTGCGCAGGCATGTCCAGCATATACGCGTGTTCGCGCGGATCATGCCGGAGCAGAAGCTCGCCCTGGTGGAAGCGCTGAAGGCGAACGGCGAAGTCGTCGCCATGACGGGCGACGGGGTCAACGACGCGCCGGCCCTGGAGGCCGCGCATATCGGCATCGCCATGGGCCGGCGCGGCACGGACGTCGCACGGGAGGCCTCCGACATCGTACTGCTCGACGACCGCTTCGTCTCGATCATCGGCGGTGTGCGGCTCGGACGGCGCATCTTCGCGAACCTGCGCAAGGCGCTGATCTATGTGACGGCGATCCATGTGCCCATCGCCGGGCTGGCCCTGTTCCCCATCCTCATGGGCCTGCCGCCGATCCTGTACCCGATGCATGTGATCCTGCTGGAACTCGTGGTCGATCCTGTCTGCTCCCTTGCCTTCGAGGGAGAGCCCAGCGAACGCAACGCCATGGAGAAGCCGCCGCGTCCCGCCAACGAGACGCTCTTCGGTGCCACCCAGATCGCATTCGGGTTCCTGCAAGGAGCCATCATCCTTGCAGCTGTTTTCGGCCTCTACCTGGCGACGCTGAATGCGGGAATTCCTGAAACAGAGGCGCGAGCCGCAAGCTTCGTCGCGCTCGTAGCCGGCAACCTGGTTCTCGCCTTCGCGGATGCTGCCGAGCCGGGAACATCCTTCTTCGACAAGAGGAGGCTGGCGTTCTGGGGGATCGGTGCGGCAGCGATCCTCATCATAGCCACGGCCCTCTATGTCCCACCGCTCGCCGAAATCCTTCGTGTGTCGCCGCCGAGCCTGCCATGGCTGGCTGTCACGCTGCTGATCGCTGTTGTGGCGGGTGGCTGGTATGGATTCGCCAAGCGGTTCCGAGCGGCAATAGCGTCCAGAGGCAAGCAGGGGACGCTCGCATGACACGCATCGTGATCATCCAGGGACATCCCGCTTCCGGCGATGGACACTTCTGCCACGCCTTGGCGACCGGCTATGCGCGAGGAGCCGCGGATGGCGGCCATGAGGTCAGGTTGATCCCTGTGGCCGAACTCGATTTCCCTCTCTTGCGCGCGAAAACCGATTGGGAGGGCTCCCCACCTCCATCCACTATCGCAGAAGCCCAGCGGACGATGGTCTGGGCGGAACACATCGTCATCATTTACCCGCTGTGGCTCGGAGGGATGCCGGCTCTCCTCAAAGGATTCCTGGAACAGGCCCTGCGACCGGCCTTCATGACAGGCGCTCAAGCAGGAAGCAGTTGGAAAACCGCGCTCAAGGGACGTTCCTCGCGCATCATCGTCACGATGGGCATGCCAGCCTTCGTGTATCGGTGGTACTTCGGAGCCCACAGTCTCAAGAGCCTCAAGCGAAGCATCCTGCATCTGGTTGGCATAGGCCCGAATCGAGACACGCTCATCGGCATGATCGAGAGCCTGAGCGAAGCCAAACGGACAAAGTGGCTCGATGCCATGAGGGGCTTGGGCAGAAGAGCCCGATAATTGCCTTTTTCTAGCGGCGTTCCTGCAGCAACTCGATTTGGAGTTCCTGAATCTCCGCAAGCCGCTCCCACTGGCGCGTGATCAGATGGTCCATCTTCTCGTGCAGGTGCCGGATTTCGAGTTCGGCTTTCAGGTTGACGCGGTAATCGTTGAGCGAGCGTAGCCGGTCCTTTGCCTCCTGACGCCTCTGGCTCATCATGATGATCGGGGCCTGAACGGCAGCCAAGCAGGACAGAAGCAGGTTCAGGAGGATGTAGGGGTAGGGATCGAAAGCCTCTGTTCCGCTCGCGGCATTGATGATGATCCACACGCCAAGCCCAAGGGCAAAGAAGATCAGGAACGGCCAGCTGCCGCCGAATGTGGCAAGCCCGTCGGAGAGACGTTCCCCGAAGGTGCGGCCCTCGTCATAATTTTCCTCGACATTGGCGGTCACAGGCAGGCCGGCAGCGAGGCTGTGAGCCACCTCCTTATCGAGCCTACTCAGTTCACCGCGCTCCTGGCGCAATAGCTCCTCGACGTAGAGCAGGCGATACTGATTGATTGCTTCACGGCTGATCCGGCTGTGAGCGGCGAGATCCGGATGGTCCTGCCTTATCCTGTCCGCGAGCGCGGGATGGAGCTGATCGATCAGGCTGAAGTCCCTCGCGGGGTACTCCTTTCCAGTGATGGGGCAGGTGGTGGCGGATGATGTGTTGTGGGAAGTCATGGTAGCCGGTCCATTCGGTTGGCATGGATCAAACGTAACGGCTCGACGAGCGTGTACCAAGGTGCGATTATTTTCCCTCGACGGTCCTTCGGACTCAGGAGGTTCTTTTGTCGCTGCGTCTTCACTTCTATGGTGCCGCCCGTACCGTGACGGGCTCCTGCTTCTTGATCGAGACGGAAAACGCCCGCGTCCTCGTCGATTGCGGGATGTTTCAGGGCTCCAAGACCGAGCGGGAGTTGAACTATGAGCACTTTCCGTTCCGGGCCGCAGGCATCAATGCTCTCTGCCTTACCCATGCTCATATCGACCACAGCGGTCTCGTCCCGAAGCTCGTGAAGGCAGGCTTCGACGGACCCGTCTACGCGACGGCCGGAACGGCTGACCTCGCATCCATCATGCTCCCGGATTCAGGTTACATCCAGGAGATGGAGGTCGATCAGCTCAACCGCCGCAACAGGCGCAGAGGGCAGGAGACACTATCTCCGATCTACACGGAAGCGGATGCGCTTGCGTCCCTCGATCAGTTCCGGCCAGTGACCTACGGACAATGGCAGGACGTCGCGCCCGGTTTCAAGGTTCGCTACTGGAATGCAGGGCACCTGTTGGGCTCGGCTTCCATTGAGATGGAGGTGACATCAGGCGGCGGCGAGAAGCCGTTACGCCTTTTGTTCTCCGGCGATGTCGGCCCTGCCCACAAGCTGCTTCAGCCCGATCCTGACGGGCCGAGCGATCTCGATTACGTCATTCTCGAATCCACTTATGGCGATACGGATCGCGAGGGCACCACCATCGAACGCCGCAGGAAAATGCTGCGGGACGAGGTGCGCGCAGCCATGCGCCCGAGCGGGGCCCTTCTCATTCCTTCCTTCGCGGTGGAGAGAACCCAGGAACTGCTCGTCGACCTCATGGAGCTGATGGAAGCGGGCGAACTACCCGATATCCCGATCTTCATCGATTCTCCTCTGGCGTCGAAGGCCAGTGCGATTTTCAAGCGTCACGCCAAGGAACTCGAGAACGGCTCCGATCTGGTTCAGGCCCTTGAATCGCGATGGGTCCGCTTCACCGAAAGCGTCGAGCAGAGCAAGTCCATCGACCGCATTCACAGCTTCCACATCATCATCGCCGCAAGCGGCATGTGCGAGGCAGGCCGCATCCGGCACCATCTGAAGGCTTGGCTGTGGCGGGACGAGGCGACGGTTCTGTTCGTCGGATTCCAGGCGCAAGGCACGCTCGGGCGCATCCTGCAGGATGGAGCATCCAAGGTCAGGATCCATGGTGAGGAGATCAAGGTTCGCGCTCGCATGCGAACGCTCGATCTCTATTCGGGCCACGCGGATGGACCTGAGTTGAAAGCGTGGCTTTCCGAGCGCCTGCCTGTCCGGCGCGGGGTTTTCCTCGTGCACGGCGAGGACCCGGCTCTGAAGGCGCTGCAATCTTCTCTGGCCGGCATGGCGCAAACGCCCGATGCGCTGATCCCTGAAATCGATGACATCTATGAGCTTGCAGGCGACAGAGCCGTTCGTGTCGACAGCCGTCAGCCGAGGATGCCGGGCTCGAGCGCGGGGCACCGGGATTGGCACAACGATTATGCGGAGCTGCTTCTCGAAATAAACGATGCCGTCGAGGCTGCCGCCGACAGGAGGGGGAAGGGCGTCATCATCCGGCGTATCCGGGAGGCTTTGAAGGATCGGCCCAAGGAATAAACGCAGCTGAGCTTTCTGCCTCCTGGCTGGCGATGGATTGATCCGGATCAAGGCTGTCGAGCGGCGTGCCCCTAAGCTTTGCCACAATGGCGGGGTTTGCTTGAGGCATGCCCTGAATCTGGGAGGAAACAGTGCTTTATCACGTCACGCTTCACCTGGCCCGTAGCAGGGAATTTCCTGAGGGCAGCCCTCGCTACGGCTATGATATCACCGCGCCTCTCGATGAGCAGGGACATCTGGACCAAGAGGAATGGGCCGAAAAACGGGCCTATTGCCGGGTCCGCCGCTTCTGGGCCGGCGAGGGGGATCGTCAGGGCGTTCTCATCCATCGATCGGGCGGAGCCGGCGGCGCGACCTGGATGATCGACTACAACCAGGATCGGCTGGGGGACGAGGAGGCCGGCTTCCGGCTCAACGAGCATCGGTTCGCGCAAGGTGAGTACGTCACCATCGAGGATGACGACGAGAAGCCCTATACATTCCAGGTCGTCTCCGTGAAGCCGGCCGAGCCTTCAAAAGGCGAGGAGCATCGCTCATGAAACGGCTCGTTCTCCTCGGCGTTGCGCTTGCCCTGTGTTCGTCGATGGCCATGGCCCAGTCCGGACGTGCTCAGCGGGGGCAGACCTTCGCGCAGACGAATTGCTCCCAATGCCACGCCATCGGACGCTTCGGCGAAAGCCCAATCCCTGAGGCGCCACCGTTCCGGACGTTGCACACACGCTATCCCATCGAGGATCTTGCAGAGGCATTCGCGGAGGGGATCACAACGGGACATCCGTCCATGCCCCAGTTCGAACTCGATCCCGCGCAGATCAACGATCTGCTCGCCTACCTGGAGTCCATTCAGGGCTAGAGCATTTTTCGGTGAAGTGGATCCGGTTCACCGTCAAAAATGCGGCACAGCAAAGAAGAGAGCTGATTCCATGAAAATGGAAACAGCTCTAGGGTATTTCGGCCGAGGCGCTTTGCATCACGCCGCGGCCTCTTTTCTCAGTATGACAGGAACAGCGGAACGGGACAGTTCTTCAGCAGCGATTGTGTCGTGCCGCCGAGCACCATTTGACGCAAGCGCGAATGCACGAAAGCTCCCATCACGATCATGTCGGCTCGCGTGAGCCTGGCGTGATTGCGTAATGTCTCGGCAACGTCGCCGTCCAAGGCCGGTAGGTCCAGAACAGTGACATTGACGCCATGCCGAGCCAAATGCGGACCAATATCCGCGCCCGACACGATGTTTTTCAGATCCTTCTCCCCTGTGACAGTGATCAGATCTACCAACTCGGCTTCCCGCAGGAAGGGCAGGGCGTCGTTGAGCGCGCGCGCCGCTTTGGCGCTGCCGTCCCACGCCACCATGATCCGCGTCCCGGCAAAGGCCTCCCGATCGGGTGGAACGATGATCAGCGGGCGACCGCTCTCCGTCAAAACAGCCTCGATAAGCCCTCGGTCCACTGCGGCGGCAACGGGCTCGGCATCCAGCACGGTCAAGTCATGGAGCCTGGCGAGTGCGGTGAAGCTTCTGACCAGATCCGGATAGGCCAGCTGCGGTGCGATCGTGGTGCAGGCGACGCCCGATGACGCCGCGGCGCGTTGGGTTGAGTCGGCAACAGCCTGAGCAAGGGCGTCAAGGCGCTGGTTTTCCGCTGCAACAAGGTGTTCGGCGAAGTTGCTGATGAAAGCATGAGTGAGATTCAGCTTCAGCGAGGCCGCTTGAACGGTCACATGGGCGCTGGCGGCACGGGCAAGCGAGAGCCCGTAAGCCAGGGCGGAGGACTTCTCCTCGGCGTCGCCTTCCTCCGTAAGCCCGATCAGAATGCTTTGGATGTTCTGCAGCATGGTGGTCCTTCTCCAGAAGTTACTGTTAGGGGTGCGTATCTCGTGCGGCTGCTTCTGCGCCAGGGATGAGAACGGCTGCGCCCTGCAGGCGCCCTGACCGAAAATCGTCCAGCGCCTCGTTTAGGGCTTCCAGGGGGTATCGCACCGTTTGCGTTCTGACCTTGGCCTCGGTAGCGACCGACAGGAAGTCGATGGCATCCCGCCGGGTCAGGTTGGCGACGGATACGATCTGCCGCTCCTCCCACAAAATCCGATAGGGGAATTGCGGGATGTCGCTCATGTGGATACCGGCGCAGACGACCCGCCCGCCTTTGCGCACCGCTTGCAACGCCAAGGGCACGAGATCGCCGACGGGCGCAAAGATGATGGCGGCGTCAAGCTTCTCCGGCGGCGTCTCAGCCGAGCTTCCGGTCCAGACCGCGCCGAGGGAGCGGGCAAAGTCCTGAGCCGCCTCATCGCGTGGGCGCGTGAATGCGAAAACACGTCGCTTCTGCCAAGTGCAGACCTGAGCGATGATGTGCGCTGCCGCCCCGAAGCCGTAGATGCCGATAGTCTCACCGGAACCCGCCGCTACGAGGCAACGCCAGCCGATCAGACCCGCGCAAAGGAGCGGAGCCAACGCGACGGGATCGCCGTCATCCGGCAACCTGAAGGCATAGTCCGCATCCGCAACCGCATGGGACGCGAACCCTCCGTCGCGGGTATAGCCGGTGAACAGCGGCTCATCGCACAGGTTCTCGCGGCCTGACGCGCAGTAGGGACAGTGACCACAAGTGTGGCCCAGCCAGGGGATGCCGACGCGATCGCCGATGTCGAGATGAGCGATCCCATCGCCAATCGCCTCTATTCTGCCGACGATTTCATGGCCGGGAATGACCGGCAGCTTGGGTTCCGGAAGATCGCCGTCCACGACATGAAGGTCGGTTCGGCATACGGCGCAGGCCTCCACCGCGACACGGATCTCGCCCCGCGAGGGCAAGGGAAGTGGACGCTCCTCGGCAACGAGTGGCGTGCGCACCTCGCGGAGGACCATCGCCTTCATGGACCGGACCTCATTCGATCCTGTGACCTCAGTGCCTAGCATCGTTAGCCGAAGTTCGATCTGATCTGCTCCTGCAGTCCCTCCAGCTCCGCAGCGTAGAGTGCGCGCCGCTTCTGATGGTTCTGCCAAAGCGCCGCGATCATCTTGCGCTTCAGGTTCGGGTCGCCTGGGTTGTGTTCGATAGCGTCGAGCTTTTTCTCGTAAGTGACATCAATGTCAGCCAAGATGGCCAGGAGGGACTGGAGCCGGGGTAGGGTGTCGGGCGAATATACCCGGTCCCTGCTTGATACTTCCTCAGAACGCAGGCGCTGCACATCGACCGACATGGCTTCCTCCGCTGTTGTTCCGGATCTTGGACGACGTCTGCCTAAATCACTCACTTAAGTTGATCAGAGCATTTCGATGAACCCGCGGCAGCTTGACAGTTCTTCCTTCTCGACCCGGACAAGGCCAATACATACTGAGCCGCTCGATAGGCTTTCACCTTGATCGAGATCAAAACGATCCCTCAAAAGTGTGCTATATTGAAGGTGTCTTCAAGATTGCGGAGGAGGCATGATCTCCTCGGCCGTTCGTTTCTTGATGGTCGCAGCCGGTATTGTGACGATTGGGTTCCTGGCTAAGGACGCCGTTAACTTCGGCGCAGCCCAGATGATGGTGGCCCTCCTGCTGCTCACCCTCACAGCGGCCGCCTTCTGGCCGTCTCGTTGGATAGTCGGTGTCAATCGCACGAAAGGCTCGACAGCGGAATTTAGTCAAGCGTCCGAGATGCAGGTGTGAGACCGTTTTTGAAATCATGAGAATGGAGGTTTGCCATGGACTCCGTCCTTCGCGATGAAATCCTCGCCATTCTGACCGCCGCGAACGACATGACGCTCGCAACGATCCGCACCGACGGTTATCCGCAGGCGACCACGGTCAGCTATGCCAATGATGGCCTGCTCCTCTATTTCGGTTGCGCCAGCGACTCGCAGAAAGCCCGAAATCTCGCGCGCAACGGCAAGGTCTCGCTCACGATCAATCTTCCTTACGCGAACTGGGGCGAGATCCGTGGCGTGTCGATGGGCGGGCGTGCGGCACCCGTCAGCGACCCCAGAGAGAATGAGAGGGCCGGGCGGCTCCTGTTGCAGAAGTTTCCCGAAGGCATCGCCGAGTATGCCTCGGGCGGAATGCAAGGCGTCGCTCTGTTCCGAGTTACGCCAGAGGTGATCTCCGTGCTCGACTATCGGAAGGGCTTCGGCCACACCGATCATGTGGAAGTTCCCGATGCCTCGGAGGAACCGTTCGATATTGTCGAGGAGGCCGACGAAGAGTCTTTTCCGGCCAGCGATCCGCCGGCGTTCACGCGGACGACGACCCGATAGCTTTTATTCCGCCCTACTGGCCTGCCATTATTCTCGGTCGAGGTGTTGTCTATTGGAAAGCGAGCTTGCGTTACAGAAACGCGGTCCCGCCATAGGAAAGTGAGCCAAGGATGAGCAAGGATTTTCTCGGAACGGTCCAAGGCGTTTTGAATGCTGTCTGGAAGGCCATGAGACGCTTGGACGGGCAGTCCATAGAACCATCGAAAGTAAAGCTCGACGGCCGAAGAGGCTATGGAGATGGCGATATCCCATCGCCCGACAAGAAGCCGGACGCAGATTAGGCGCTGGCAACGGCTTCCTTAAGCAACACCAGCGTTCTGGCCGGTCTTGTTCACTTTCAATGAGAAAGGGTCTCTTTGCGCCGAACTGGTAGGGGATGGCACGCTTGATCAGCTCGCGCCCCGCGCCGCTTCCTTCAAGCGCGGCATCGCCATCCCGCTTTCACGCCAGTCTATTTGGAGCCAGGATCAGCCAGCGATAAACCCGATTTCCTGACTCCGGTTGAGCGTGTCCTCAGCAGAGGTAATCACATCGTTCCAGTAGGGGATGGCGAACTGGGGCGTACACCGGGGCGAGCGCCGCGAGCAGGCTTGGCAGGCCGCTTGGGCGCCGCGATCGACCCATCACGAATACCCTGCTTGCGCGCAAGTTTGCGTGCCCGGCGAACGGCTTCCGCCTTTTCACGCGTCTTCCGCTCCGATGGCTTTTCGTAAGCCTTCCGCGCCTTCATTTCACGGAACATGCCTTCGCGCTGCATCTTCTTCTTGAGCACTCTGAGAGCCTGGTCGACGTTGTTGTCCCGGACGAGAACCTGCAATGGATATCCAATCGTTCTAAAAGTGAAACTATGCCTGCACCCGTTATTCGGCAGACGTGTAGGAAGGAAATGCGGACGGAGTGTCAGGCTCTCCGAATCTCGCTCTCCCGGACCGCTCTCTCAACCGCGCCGGATTTAACGCGGTAGGAAAGCTCTCCTGTCTGGTCGGCAGGCATCAGGCGGACGACTTCGTAAATATTGACGGAGCTGATCCGCGCATCGGAAATGCCCGGCTGCTTGAGCTGGACCATCTGCTTGAGTTTGAATTTGTGAGACATTTGAAGCTTTCTTTGGGCCAGTAGTCGTCGAATTGGTTGTTTGGCGAGCGATGCGGTGTGCCGCTCGCTCTAAGGCTTACCTGACACGTTTGATACTGGTGATATTGCCCTTGGGCAGGGAGCCATTCTCCTGCTGGGCGTGTGCAATCAGGCTGACAGCTCTGTTGTCGTTCGCTGTCGAAGGATTGTCGATCCATAGATAGGCGGTGCGGGCGTCGTCATAGTTCACCGCGAAGATCACTGATTTTGCCGGTGTGCTTTTACGAAACATGTTCATGCGATCCTTACTGCTTTAACTGCCGACGATGGATCTTCATGGGAGAAACACTTCTTCCAGAGCGGTCCGGGGGATGTTCGCCAAGTCAGATTTCGTCAGGTTGAATTAGGTTGCCTCGACATCATGGACTGCAATCGTCTTGGACCGACGATCGATGAAGGTATCGAACGAGACCTGCTGTCCCTCGACAAGTCTACTCAAGCCGGCGCGCCGGACAGGAATCGCGTTGACGAAAATAACCTGTCCGCCATCGTAGGGTTGAATAAACCCGAAGCCTTCGGCTTCATCGTAGGACGGCACTTTGCCCTTTATCATCGCGAAAACCTTTCAGCACTTCAAAGTGAGCATGCACGGGTCCTTGCAACACAGCGGAACTGTGTTGTCCTCGAAGTTTTGGAGAGAGCGGAGCGCGCGCCTGAAAGCGAAAGGCGAAACGGACCATATGTCCGGCCAAAGTCGATGAGTTAATATAGTCTGAATGGAAGTTTATTTCAAGGCAGGGGCCAGCTGAATAAAGTTATGCACCTTCATTTGCCGTTCAGATGGATAGTCGGCGTACTGAAAAAGGTCAGTTCTTGATGCAAATGACCGCTTTCGAAAACTTTATTCGCTATCAAGAGGCCTACGGCATATATGTATGATTGGGGCCGGCGAAGCGCTCCGAGGAGCTTTCATTGAGAATCTTCATTGCCGCTGCCGCATTAGGCATATTGGTTCTGCCCCAGGCGGTACATTCACAGCAAAAGGCCGGTACGGGTGTAAGCACCTCGGCCCCGGCGGAGACCTCACCCGCCGATCAGGCATCCCGATCCGATGCCATGGCCAAGGAGGCACGTGACAAGATCGAGGCGCTGGAGCGCTCTCGCGACCGCAAGATGCGGGCAATATCAAAAGGCATCTGCAGCGGTTGCTGACCTCTACCGAGGGGCATCAAGCGCCGGAACCTCCAAATGACCTCCCGGGAAGCGCATGAAAGTCGCATTCCGAAGGCCCTATCGCAGATCATTTTAGGACCTAGAGGATTGTGACGGATGCCCTACGAGAAGGCCTTGCGGATTGCGGAACGAACGCTCGTCGATGGAGCCACATTGGCTGAGCTGAAGCAAGCATCGAAGGATTTGCGGGTTCTTACGCCGGACAGTGCGTTGGCCGATCTGGTCGATGCCAAGATCAGATCCATCGAATGCCAGCAACGCGGTTGCCCACCCTCGCCCTAGACAAATTGGCTGCCCGATATTTCTTCCCGGCTCTTTCTACCTATGAACCTTATCGGCGGAAATAAGGTTATTCCGGTGTGCAACGAACAAGTCGATGCATCTGGAAACGAAGCGAGGCGGAAAATGACGAGCATCCGCGAGGCGCTGCTGAACAAGATATGGCGCGGGCATGATCCTTTCCTGAACTATCCAAGCCGATTGTACCGGCAGGATCATCAGGGCTGGGGCTCAAGTCATCCATATCTCACCGATGTTGTTGAGACGCGCAGCGCGAAAATCGTCGTCGAAATTGGCGTATGGAAAGGGGGCTCCGTCATCTCTCTCGCTTCCAAGATGAAAGCGCTGGATCTCGATGCGGTTGTGATAGCGGTCGATACCTGGCTCGGAGCGTGGGATCACTGGACCAGTGACGAATGGTTCGCCCATCTGAATTTCAGTAATGGCTATCCCTCCATCTACCATACATTCGCGGCGAACATCATCGGGGAGGGACTGCAGGATTATGTCCTGCCTCTGCCGCTCGACTCCGTGAATGCAGCGAACGTCATGCGACATCACGAGGTTCAGGTCGACGCAGTCCACATCGATGGAGGCCATGACTACCACGCCGTTACGTCGGATCTGCGCGAGTGGTGGCCCATGATCCGACAGGGCGGCGTGCTCATTGGAGATGATTATCCGCACTGGCCCGAGGTGAAGAAGGCCTTCGACGATTTCTTCATCACCCAGGGCAAGTTCCCGTTCGATGTCGATCCTCCAAAATGCCGGATCATCAAATAAGTCCTTAGAGCATCGCGCGCAAAAGTGGCTCCGGTTTCGCGCATGAACGATGCTCTGATGAAAGAAAGCATCGGATTGGTCCCAAAAAGTGCAGATCCACTTTTGGGACCGATGCCGTAGGTCGCCAACTCACCTGTTGGTCAGGGACATGGCTACATCGCCATAGCGTTTTCCGGCGAATTTTTCCGGCGCCAGCATGTCGCCGAGCGTCTTCAGTTCCTCCGGTGAAAGCGTGATGTCCGCTGCAGCGACGTTCTGCTCCAGGTGCGGGATTTTCCGTGCACCGGGAATGGGCACGATGAAATCTCCTTGGTTGATGACCCAGGCAAGCGCGAGCTGTGCGGCCGTCACGCCTTTCTTCGTCGCCATCTCCTCCAGCATGGTGACGAGTGAGGCATTGGCGGCCATGTTCTCGGTATTGAAGCGGGGAAGCGTCCGCCGAAAATCGTCTGTGCCGAAATCCTCCGGCTTCTGGATCTTGCCTGTCAGGAAGCCACGACCGAGAGGGCTGAATGGTACGAAGCCGATGCCGAGCTCACGGCAGGTGTCCAGGACTTCGCCTTCCGGGTCGCGGGTCCAGAGCGAATACTCACTTTGAAGAGCGGAAATAGGATGGACGGCGTGGGCTCGGCGGATTTGGGCAGCTCCCGCCTCGGAAAGACCCAGCGCACGCACTTTACCTTCCCTCACAAGCTCCGCCATGGCGCCGACGGTGTCCTCGATCGGCACATTAGGATCGACGCGATGCTGGTAGAGCAGGTCGATCACCTCGACCCCGAGCCGCTTCAACGATGCCTCGGCCACTTCGCGGACATGCTCCGGCCGGCTGTCGAGACCGGCCATGGCGCCGGCGTCCTTTTTGCTTGTGTCGATCCTGAAGCCGAACTTGGTGGCGATCACCACCTTGTTTTGATAGGGCTTCAAAGCCTTGCCGACGAGGATCTCGTTTGTGAACGGGCCATAAACCTCGGCTGTATCGAAAAAGGTTACGCCGAGTTCGACGGCTCGATGAAGCGTGCGAATGGATTCCTGCTCATCCTGGCCGCCATAGGCGTGACTCATGCCCATGCAGCCAAGTCCGACTGCTGAGACGGTAAGGTGAGGGCCGAGTTTGCGGGTCTTCATCGGTCAGTTCCTTTTTCGCTCTGTAGGGCATCCGGTAGAGTGGCAGGCCATGCTGGGTTTTGCCAGTCGTGCGTTTCTCGCGTTTTACGGCACGGGTGTTAGAAATAGGCGATGGGCACTGTTCTACTTGGCCTTCTTTCTCGATTGCCTCTCTGCGGTGCCGGCCTCGCCCAGGCGCATCTCGATCCAGGCCGCTTCCTTCTTCAAGAGCGCCGCGATCTCCCGTTGGCGCGTCTCGCTCAGCCGGCTTTCGATGGCGGCGATGGAGAGTGCGCCGACCGGTCGGCCATCTGTCCCGCGAATGGAAACGCCGACGCCCCATGAACCGGAGAGGATCAGGCCCGGGTTCAGCGCATAACCCTTCATCCGGGTTTCCTGAACGAGCCCGCGGAGGGCCGATGGATGATGGCGGGGATATTTCTCGGCCAGGACTTCAGCATTTGCTGCCAGGACTTCCTCCACCTCGTGATCCGGCAAGGCGGACAGCAAGGCAAGACTTCCGGCTCCAACCCCCAACGGGTGCCGGTCTCCGGCATGAAGCGCATGGATCCTGATCGGGTAGGGGCCTTCCTCGCGATGGACGCAGATGGAGTACACGCCCCTTGGAACCGAAAGGAACGCCGTGTCGCCCGTCTCCTGGCTCAGCCGCACGAGGGAACGGAGCGAAATCGGATGTATGCCGAAGCGAGCGCTTGCGATGTTGCCCAGGACATAAATCTCGGGTCCAATATAATAGCGCCGTGTTTCCGGATCCTGGTCGAGAAGGCCTGCTCGGACGAGGGCGAGAAGCATTCTTCGGACGGTCGGCTTGGAAAGATCGCACTGCTCGACAAGCTCCGAGAGGCGGGCGCCGTGCGGCCCCGCGCGTCCGACGAGGAGGAGCAGGGTTGCTGCGCGGTCGATGCTTTGAGCGCCACCGGCAGCGGCGTCGCCGATCACCTGCACGGCCTTCCGGGCTGATGTGCTCTTGAGATATTCCATAATATGGACCTCTGGGACTTGCTTGGCTCGTTATCCCGAGAGGAAAAGATAAGCGTTTGACAAATCGAAATCCAGAGTTCTTCCTAACCTCAAGAAAACAAGAAGGTCCATCGGATGGACCCCGAAAGAACCAAGGAAACGCAAAGGCCCTCGGGCCTAACTAGGAGGTTTATATGATCATCTCTCGTCGCCGTCTGCTTCTCGCCGGCTCAACCGCATTCGCAGGCGGGATTGTAGGGGCGCCGTTCGTGGCACGCGCCCAGCAGGCGGAGTTCACGTACAAATACGCGAACAATCTGCCGACTGCGCATCCCATGAACGTGCGGGCTCAGGAGATGGCTGCGGCCATCAAGGCCGAGACCAACGGTCGCTTCGATCTTCAAATCTTTCCCAGCAGTCAGCTCGGGTCCGACACTGACACGCTCAGCCAAGTGCGCTCAGGCGGCGTAGAGTTCTTCACCCTTTCCGGCCTGATCCTGTCAACGCTCGTGCCGGCGGCCTCCATCAACGGTGTGGGCTTTGCATTCCCGGACTACGCTTCCGTCTGGAAGGCCATGGACGGAGACCTGGGCGCTTATGTCCGTCAGCAGATCCAGAAGGCGAATCTCGTTGTCATGGACAAGATCTGGGATAACGGCTTCCGCCAGACCACATCCTCGGCAAAGCCGATCAACACGCCCGACGACCTGAAGGGCTTCAAGATCCGAGTGCCGGTTTCGCCGCTCTGGACGTCGATGTACAAGGCGTTCGAATCCGCGCCCACGTCGATCAACTTCAATGAAACTTACACGGCTCTTCAGACCAAGGTCGTCGATGGCCAGGAGAACCCGCTGGCGATCATCTCGACCGCCAAGCTGTACGAGGTGCAGAAGTACCTCTCGATGACGAACCATATGTGGGATGGCTTCTGGTTCCTCGGCAACCGGCGCGCCTGGGAGCGACTGCCTGAGGATATCCGCACCATCGTCGCAAAGCATATCAATGCCGCGGCGGTGAAGGAGCGCGAGGATGTCGCCAAGCTCAATGCCAGCCTTCAGCAGGAGCTCGCCTCGAAAGGCATGACCGTCAATCAGCCGGATCCGGGGCCGTTCCGCGACAAGCTTCGCAAGGCGGGCTTCTATTCCGAGTGGAAAGGCAAGTACGGCGACGAGGCTTGGGCGATCCTCGAGAAGTCCGTCGGCTCTCTGGCTTAGAGCATCGGACCCAGAAGTGGATTCCACTTTTGGGATCAATTCGATGCTCTGCACCATACGCTAGAGCGTCAGTTCCAATAAGCGTGCCTCTTCTGCCGAGATTGCGGGATCGTCGGATCCTCGGATGATCCCGCAATTCCATAAGGAACGTGGATATGACATCCTCCGCACACGTATTGTCCGCGCCGGAATCGGTGCCGATCGTCGAGAGCAGCATCCGGCCGGGCTCTCTTCTTCTCAGGCCGTTCGAGGTCGTTGCGTCCGCGTTGCTGGTCACCATCGTCGTGCTGCTGTTGGCAGGCGTGACCTCCCGATACGTTTTCTCGCTTCCGGTCGTGTGGATCGATGAGGTCGCATCGCTATGCTTCCTATGGCTCGCGATGCTCGGATCCGCGATCGCGCTCGACAGAAACGAACATCTCCGGCTGACGCTGTTCCTGAACATGATGCCGGAGCGGGTGCAGCGATTCGTTGAGACCTTCGGGCTTTTGGTGATCGCCGCTTTCCTCGCGGCGCTGGTCGCTCCAGCTTTCGATTATGCGATGGAGGAGTGGTACATCACCACCGCCGCACTGGAGATTCCCAACACGTTCCGCGCAGCCGCCATTCCCTTCGGCATGGTTGCCATGCTGGGCATCGTGCTCGCCTATGCCCTCCGAACTTCGGCGTGGCGAGACCTGATCGTCTCGGCCCTCGTCATTGCCTTGATCGCCGGTCTGCTGTGGTATTTCTCACCTTCACTTGTGAGGCTCGGCAACAGCAAGATCATTCTGTTCCTCGTCGTCTTCGTAGCAGCGTGCCTGGTCGCCGGCGTCCCTATCGCATTCTGCTTCGGCATCGGCACGCTGAGCTATCTCGCCTTCGCGACGCAGGTTCCGAGCTTCGTCATGATCGGGCGCATGGACGAGGGTATGTCCGGCCTCATCCTGCTCTCTGTTCCGATCTTCGTCCTCCTGGGCTGCATCCTCGATGCCACCGGCATGGGCAAGGCCATCATCGACTTTCTCGCCTCGCTGCTCGGGCATGTGAAAGCGGGCATGTCATATGTGCTGCTCGGCTCGCTCTTCGTGGTCTCCGGCATTTCCGGCTCCAAGGTCTCCGATATGGCGACCGTCGCCCCGGCGCTGTTCCCGGAGATGAAGCGGCGCGGCCACAGCCCGCGCGAGATGATCGCCCTTCTTGCGACGGGCGCCGCCATGGCCGACACGGTTCCGCCCTCCATCGTGCTGATCGTTCTGGGTTCCGTTGCAGGCGTTTCCATTGCGGGCCTGTTTACCAGCGGCATCGTGGTCGCCATGGTGCTGCTCGCCGTGCTCGCGATCCTGGCCCGTTGGAAGAGTCGGCATGAGAGCATGGTCAACGTGCGGCGAGCGCCGGTCTCGCTGATCGGCCGCACGCTCCTCGTCGCCGTGCCTGCTCTCGTACTGCCGTTCCTGATCCGCAGCACGGTGGCCGGCGGCGTGGCGACGGCTACCGAGGTGTCGACCATCGCGGTGATCTATGCGCTGTTCGTCGGCGTCGTCCTCTATGGCGGCATCAGCTGGCGCACTTTCTACGGCATGCTCGTCGAGACGGCTGCTCTTACCGGATCGATCCTGCTGATCCTCGGCACCGCCCTTGCGATGGCATGGGCGATTACGCAGGCCGGCGTCGCTCAGAGTCTCGCGACGTTGATGACGGGGTTGCCGGGCGGCTGGCTCTCATTCATGGCTGTGACCATCGTGGTCTTCCTTGTTCTGGGAAGCGTGCTCGAGGGCCTGCCCGCCATCGTGCTGATGGCGCCGCTCATGTTCCCGATCGCAAAGAGCCTCGGGATCAACGACATCCACTACGCGATGGTGATCGTCACGGCGATGAATATCGGCCTCATGGCGCCGCCGATCGGGGTGGGCTTCTACCTTGCCTGCAAGATCGGCAATGTCCCGCCCGATGAAGCCATCGGTGCGATCTGGCCTTACCTGGTGGCTCTGCTCGTCGGTCTCGTCATCATCGCCACGGTGCCCTGGATTTCCATCGGGCTCCTCTAACGACCAGTAAGCGTTCGACAACACTACTTCGAAGCATAAATTGAAGGAATTGCGACATGGCACGTGCTTGTATCGTTGGCTGGGCCCACACCCCTTTCGGCAAACTTGAGGATCCCGATGTCGAGAGTCTGATGGCGCGCGTTTCGGGCGAAGCCCTTGCTCATGCCGGTATTGGACCGGAAGACGTCGATGGAATCTATGTCGGCGTCATGAACAACGGCTTCTCCAAGCAGGGTTTCGAGGCGGCTCAGGTGGCGCTCAGCCAGCCCGCTCTCGCCTACGTTCCCGCAACCCGCTTGGAGAATGCGTGCGCGACGGGTTCGGCGGCGATCTACACGGCTCTCGATTTCATCGAAAGCGGGCGCGGACGTATAGCCCTGGTTGTCGGGGCCGAGAAGATGACGGCCAAGCCCGTGGTCGAGACCAGCGACATCCTGCTGAGCGCATCCTACAGAAAGGAAGAGGGCGACATCGAGGGCGGCTTCGCCGGCGTTTTCGGCCGGATCGCGCAGAACTACTTCCAGCGCTATGGCGACCGCAGCGAGGAACTCGCCCGCATCTCCGCGAAGAATCACAGGAACGGCGTCTCAAATCCGTATGCACAGATGCGGCGCGATTTCGGCTTCGAGTTCTGCAACGCCGTCTCCGACAAAAATCCGTATGTGGCAGCACCTCTGCGTCGCACCGACTGTTCCCTGATTTCCGATGGGGCGGTCGCGCTTGTCGTAGCTGACGAGGAGACGGCTGAGAGGCTCCAGCAGGCCATCGCGTTCCGTACCCGCCAGCACGTCAATGACATCCTGCCGCTCTCACGGCGTGACCCGACGGCCTTTGCCGGCGCCCGGATGGCCTGGGACAAGGCGCGGGCAGGTGCCGGCATCACCCTGGACGATCTCGATCTCGTCGAGACTCATGACTGCTTCACCATCGCTGAGCTCATCGAGTACGAAGCGATGGGACTGGCGGCCCCCGGTGAGGGCTACCGCGTCGTTCAGGAAGGAATTGCCGAGAAGGGCGGTCGCCTGCCGATCAACCCTTCCGGCGGCCTCAAGTCGAAAGGGCACCCGATTGGCGCGACAGGCGTGTCGATGCACGTCATGGCCTGCCTGCAGCTTATGAACGAGGCCGGCGACATGCAGATTCCGGATGCGAAACTCGCAGGCGTCTTCAACATGGGCGGCGCGGCCGTCACCAACTACGTGTCCATTCTGGAGCGACGCAAATGACGAGCCCCGGTCAAGTTCCGACGGGCGGCGTTGCGCCCGTTTCCAGGCGGGTCATGAATCTCTCCCATTTCCTGCGTCAAACGGCGCGGCGATATGGCACCGAGATCGGTTTCGTCCGCGGAGACGAAACCTTGACCTGGGCCGAGCTCGACCGTCGGGTCGACGCCATGGCGGCGGCGCTCGCCGCACGGGGCGTGAAGAAAGGTGACCGCGTTCTGGTGCAGTCCAAGAACTGCCATCAGATGTTTGAATCGATGTTCGCCTGCTTCCGAATTGGTGCTGTCTGGGTGCCGACGAATTTCCGTCAGACCGCGGGAGAGGTGGCCTATCTCGCCCAGTCGAGCGGCGCTTCCGCGATGATTTCGCATTGCGAGTTTCCGGAGCATGTCACGGCGGCGCGTGAGGCTTCTCCTGCCATTCGCTTCGTCATCTCCATCGGTGCTTCGGAGTTCGGCGAGGATTACGATGCCCTCGTCGCGCAGCATGCGGGGAAGGCCGTGTCGATGGCGGCGGTCGAGTATGACGATCCATGCTGGTTCTTCTTCACATCGGGCACGACGGGGCGGCCCAAGGCCGCGGTTCTCACCCATGGCCAGATGGCATTCGTGATTACGAACCACCTCTGCGACCTGATGCCGGGCACCACGCATGAGGATTCCTCCCTGGTGCTGGCCCCGCTCTCGCATGGGGCCGGCATCCACCAGCTCGTGCAGGTGGCGCGAGGGGTCAAGACTGTCCTGCTCAAGAGCGACCGCTTCGACGCCGACGAGGCCTGGGGGCTCGTCGCGCAGTGGCGGATCACCAACATGTTCACGGTTCCGACAATCGTGAAGATGCTGACCGAGCATGCTTCCGTCGACAAGCACGATCATTCGTCCCTGCGTTACCTGATTTACGCAGGCGCGCCCATGTACCGGGAAGACCAGAAGCACGCCCTCAAGAAACTCGGGAAAGTTCTTGTCCAGTATTTCGGGCTCGGCGAGGTTACGGGCAACATCACCGTGCTTCCGCCAGCGCTGCACGAGACCGAGGATGCCGACGGCGTAAAGGTTGGCACCTGTGGCTTCGAGCGCACCGGCATGCAGGTTTCGATCCAGGACGATCACGGGCGCGAACTCAGTGCGGGTGAGACGGGAGAGATCTGCGTCTGCGGTCCGGCCATGTTCGCGGGCTATTACGACAATCCCGAAGCCAATGCGAAGTCGTTCCGGGACGGCTGGTTCCGGACCGGCGATCTGGGCCACCTCGATGAGGAAGGAT
This sequence comes from Microvirga sp., assembly GCA_041913065.1. GTDB lineage: Bacteria > Pseudomonadota > Alphaproteobacteria > Rhizobiales > Beijerinckiaceae > Microvirga. The sequence continues at coordinate 149,573 of JAYSGD010000005.1, forward strand.
TCCTCTTCATCACCGGACGCGCCTCCGACATGTACATATCCGGCGGCTCGAATGTCTACCCGCGCGAAACCGAGGAAAAGATCCTGACGCACGGGGCCGTCGCTGAGGTCGCTATCGTAGGCGTGCCGGACAGCACCTGGGGCGAAGTCGGCGTGGCTGTCTGCGTGTTGAGGCCGGAGGCCGTGCTCAATGAGCAGGAGCTACTGGCGTGGCTGGACGGCAAGGTGTCCCGCTACAAACTTCCGAAGCGGGTCTTCTTCTGGGATGCCCTGCCCAAGTCCGGTTACGGCAAGATCACCAAGAAAGATATCCGGGCGGAGCTCGAAACGCGCGGCTGCCTGCCGCTCGACAAACCTGCTCAAGTCTCGGCCTGAGCTTGGATTTCGCATCATTCGCCCAATAGGAACATGAACATGGCTCAACAACAGACGATACTCGTGACTGGAGGAGCGTCAGGCATCGGCCTTGCGGTGGTCGAAGCCGTAATTGCGGAGGGTTGGCGCGCCGTCGTCGCTGATCTGGATTCAAAAAACCTCGACCGGTGCAAGGAAGCCCTCGGCGCTTCGGGTGACCGTTTGCGATATGAGCAGATGAACGTCGCGGACGAGGACGCTGTCATCCGTGCAGTCGCTGCCTGCGAGGCGGAGTTCGGCCCCCTGACGGGAGTCGTCAATTCGGCGGGCATCGGGCGCGACGTGCCCGCGCTCGACACCAGCGTCGATCTTTTTCGCAGGATGCTTGAGGTCAACCTGATCGGCAGCTTCGTGGTGTCGCGAGAGGCAGCCAAGCACATGCGCGCCCGAGGATCCGGATCGATCGTCAACATCGCTTCGGTTTCTGGAATCAAAGGAAACAAGGGGCGCGTCGCCTATGGCGCATCCAAGGGCGGCGTGCTCACCATGACCAAGGTCATGGCGGTCGAGCTGGCCCCCGTAGGCATTCGGGTCAACGCGATTGCGCCGGGACCAATCGAGACGCCGCTGGTGCAGGAGATTCATACGCCGGAAGTGCGCGCCGCCTGGATGAGCACCGTGCCGCAACGGCGCTACGGATCGCCGGCCGAGATCGCCGGAGCGACCATCTTTCTGCTCGACGACCGCAAGGCCAGCTACGTCACCGGCCAGACGATTTGCGTCGATGGCGGGTTCACGGCTGCGGGGATCATCGGCGGGGCGTCTGTAACGGCATAGAAGGCTTAGACATGGCCCATTTGTTTTCTCTTGCTGCAATGACACCGGCCCTTCCCCCGGAAGGCGAGTACTGGATTGCTCCGGACGCCGTTCTGATCGGCGACGTTCGCCTCAAGCGTGAGGCCAGCATCTGGTTCGGCACGGTGGTGCGGGCCGACGACGACATCATCGAGATTGGCGAGCGCAGCAATGTTCAGGACGGCTGCGTGCTCCATGTCGATCCTGGATATCCGCTGACGATCGGCGATGACTGCACAATCGGCCACAAGGTGATGCTGCACGGCTGCACGATCGGAGCAAACACCTTGATCGGCATGAACTCGACGATCCTCAACGGAGCGCGGATCGGCCGGAACTGCCTGATCGGCGCCAACACGTTGATCACCGAGAACAAGGTCATTCCTGATAACTCCCTCGTCATGGGCGCCCCGGGCCGCGTCGTTCGGGAGATCGATGAGGCCGGCATGCGGGGCTTGACCGAGGGCGCGGCTCTTTATGTCAGGCGCTGGCGCCGCTACGCCGGTGAACTGGCGCCTGCTGCGGGAGGCGCCCGATGAAGCGGGCAGCCACGACACAGATTCCCAGGCCGCGGACCCTGATCCACCCCGGCCGTTTCAACCCGGTCCGCATCCAAAGCGCGCGCTCCTCAAAGGGACGGCATGTTCGACTGGCGCTGCTGCCGGGCATGAGCCTTTTCGACGGTCTCGTGAAGCCGCTGGCGGAAATCGGCATCACCAGTGCTTCGACGACGATCCTCGGCGGTTACTTCGAGGGCATTCAGTATTGCGTCGCGCCGCCCGATCAACAGGGGCAGGCCGTCATCGCCTATTCGAAGCCGATACCCGCGGGCCGGACATACATGATTTTCGGCAACGCCACGATAGGAAGGAGCATGGACGGCTCGCCACTCGTGCATTGCCATGCCGCGATCCGCACCGAGAGCGGCGAGGTCAAGGGCGGTCATATCCTGACGGAAACCTGCATCGTCAGCCGTGATCCGATTCCCGTTCTAGTTACCTCACTCGACGAGTTCGAACTCCGGCAAGCCTACGATCCCGAAACCAACATTCCGCTTCTTCAGCCGTATAGGGAAACGACCAATGGGTGAGATGATCGCCGTCGAGAATGGCTCGATGGGCCGCGTGGCCTATGCAAGGATCGCGCCCAACGAGGATCTCGTTCAAGGCGTGGAAAAGTTGTGCCTCGCCGAAGGGTTCAGAAACGCATTCGTGCGCGGTGCGCTGGGCAGTCTCGTCGATGCCTGCTTGGGGACGATTGACGGCAAGTACCTCCAGATCAAAGGTCCAGCCGTTGAAATCGTGAGCCTGGCGGGCGAGGTGCGCTCGGGCGAGGACGGCTCTCTCAGGGCTGCGCTCACGGGCGTCGTGGCGGACCCGGAGGGGAATGTCTATGGCGGCCCTTTCGTCGCGGGCTTGAATCCGATCTGCATGACATTCGAAGTCACCCTCGAAGAGTGGCTCCCCGCGAAGTGAGCCGCATGAAGTGGAGCGGAGATCAATGACCGATCGTCTGAAGGGCAAGACCGCCATCGTGTTCGGAGCGGGTTCCTCGGGACCGGGCTGGGGAAACGGCAAGGCCGCTGCCGTGGCCTATGCGCGGGAAGGCGCGCGCGTCGCCTGCATCGACCTTATTCAGGAAGCCGCGGATGAAACCGCGGCCATCATCACTAATGAAGGCTACGAGGCCATCGCAGTCGCGGCGGATGTTGCCGATACCGGCTCCATCGATAGCGCGGTCGCACGAGTCTTAGAGAGGTTCGGGGGCATCGACATCCTGCACAACAACGTTGGCGTCACGCATATGGGCGGACCAGTCGAGCTCAGCGAGGAACAGTTCAACGCGGCGTTGAACTTGAACATCGGACCGGTCTATCGCACGGCGAAGGCCGTGATTCCGCACATGTTGCGTCGGGGCGGCGGCGCCATCGTCAACATCTCGTCCCTCGCGGCGATCCGTTGGACGGGCTACCCGTACTTCGCCTATTACGCCACCAAGGCGGCGGTGAACCAGGCAACCGTGGCGCTCGCCATGCAATATGCCCGGCAGGGCATTCGCGCCAATTGCATCATGCCCGGCCTGATCGACACGCCGCTGATCTACAAGCAGATCTCCGGGCAATACGCTTCCAAAGAGGAGATGGTGGCGGCGCGTAACGCGGCTGTGCCCGTCGGCAGGATGGGAACGGCCTGGGACATTGCCAACGCCGCCGTATTCCTGGCCTCTGACGACGCCCAGTTCATTACCGGCGTCTGCCTGCCGGTGGATGGCGGGCAGAGCTGCGCCGTGTCCGAGTTTCATTGACGGAGAATTGTGATGGCATTTGCAACGACGAGCGACGGCGTTCGTCTCTTCTACGAGTCGGTCGGGCAGGGCGCTCCCATTGTTTTCGTCCATGAGTTCGGCGGCAATCACTGGAGCTGGGAGCCCCAGGTCAGTTATTTCTCCCGTCGGCATCGCTGCGTCACGTTCTCGGCTCGCGGATATTCGCCTTCGGATATTCCGGAGAGCGTAGATCAGTATTCACAGGCGCGAGCCGCCGACGACATCGTCGGCGTGATGAATGCGGCCGGAATCGAGAAGGCCCATATCGTAGGTCTTTCCATGGGCGCTTTCGCCTGCCTGCATGCCGCCTTGCGCCAGCCGGACCGTGTGCTCTCAGCCGTCGTCGCCGGTGCAGGTTATGGCTCCGAGAAGGAACACCAGGAAACGTTTCGCCGGAACTCCGAGCAAGTCGCGAGGGGCTTTGAAGAGCGCGGCGCGGATGGGTTCGCTCCCATCTATGCCGAGAGCGCGTCGCGCGTTCAGTTTCAGGAAAAGGATCCGCGTGGTTGGCAGCTTTTCGCAGAAAGGCTTGCGAAGCATTCCGTTCTTGGTGCCGCCAACACCATGCGCGGCGTTCAGATGCGCCGGCCCTCCCTCTACGATCTGAAGGACGAACTGAGCGCCATGCAGGTCCCCCTGCTGGTGGTTGTCGGCGATGAGGACGATCACTCCATTCAGCCGGGAATCTTTTTGAAGCGAACTGTGCCGCGGTCCGGCCTCACCATGTTCCCGAAATCAGGCCATACCCTGAATCTGGAGGAGCCCGCTTTGTTCAACCGTATGGTCGCCGAGTTCATCGCTCAGGTCGAAGCCGGTCGATGGGGGCCCCGTGACCCTCGTGCCGACCCACAGCAGATTATGCGCGCGGATTGAGAGATCGGCCTTTGACATGAGATATATCAACCACCCTGGTCCGGCTTCCCCTGATCGCACAGTCGATGTTGCAGGTGTGCCTGTTCGGCTTCGGTTCGCGCTGGAGCCTGGATATGCAGTCGATGCGGCCATCGCCAAAGGGTTCGCGGATGCAGGCTGTCTCGGGGGCTTCGTGATGCTCCGAGGCGGCAAGTGCGAACCTTTCAGGTTCGTCATACCGGCCGCATCACCGAACGCGCAGCATGCGGCATGGTACAGCGACACCTTCGCGCCTGCGGGGCCGGTCGAGATCCAGCGTGCCGGCGTCATTGTCGGTCGGCGTGATGGGAAGCCCTTCATTCACTGCCATGGAATTTGGGATACGCCCGAGGGCACGCGGATGGGCCATTTGCTGGCCCCGGATAGCATGGTCGTGGAAGCCATCGAGGCCACCGGGATAGGCCTGAAAGCCGCGGTCTTCGAGGGTCTGCCCGATCCCGAGACGAACTTCACCCTATTCGAGCCGGTCAGTGTTCACGAGGGCGAGGAGGAGCGGGGAGATACGCGCGTGCTGCTGGCGAAGGTCCGGCCTAATGAGGATATCAGTGTCGCCATTGAGACCATCTGTTCTAGGCGGGGTATCGAAACGGCAAACGTCTATGGCATCGGCAGCCTGAACGAGGTTCGCTTCATTGATGGCGGACGGGTAGACTCATATGCAACCGAGGTATCGATCAAAGCAGGCAAGATAGAGACGATACAAGGCCGGCCAATAGCCTCCCTGCAGATCGATGTGGTCGATATGGAAGGCCGCATCTCGTCCGGGGAGCTCGCCCGCGGAGACAACCCTGTTTGCGTCACATTTGAGCTGGTCATTGAAGAGGTCCGTCAGCCATAGGACGCTCGGTTCAAGCGTATTTTGGAAACGCGGGACGGCGCGCACCGACAGGATGCAAAGCGCTCTGTCACTGGAACCGGGCAGGCCTTGGAAGTTCAGGATGCCTATGCTCCCCTAGACAAGTGGGAATGTCCCTCAAGCTCTGGAGGCCAGGATGATCCGACGGAACAAGAGTGAGCCCCCTGCAAAGGGGCTAACCGGACCTAGATCCGAGAAGATGGTGTCCCTGGCGCTACAGGGCGGCGGGGCACATGGCGCGTTCACATGGGGTGTCCTCGACTACTTTCTCGAGGATGGCCGCCTCGGTATCGAGGCGATGACCGGCGCGAGCGCTGGAGCCATGAATGCGGTCGTCCTTATGGAGGGGTGGCTTGAGGGTGGAAACGATGGAGCGCGAGCGCAGTTGCGTCAGTTCTGGAAGCGCGTCAGCCTCGATGGCGTGCTCTCGCCACTCCAGCGGTCTCTGTTCGACCGCTTTTTGCATCACTGGAGCATCGGGCCCATTCCCACGGCATTCTGGTCGGGGGCCTGGTCGGGTGTCGCAAATCCCTATGATCTGAACCCGCTCGATCTCAACCCATTAAGGGATGCTCTCAGTGAGCTGATCAATTTTGATCGCGTGCGGGCCTGTAAAGACACGAAACTCTTCGTGTCCGCCACAAGCGTCTGGTCAGGCAAGGTGCGGATCTTTACCGGACCCGAACTGACCGTCGATCATGTTCTGGCCTCCGCATGCCTTCCCACGATCTTCAAGGCGGTGGAAATCGAGGGCGAGCCCTACTGGGACGGCGGTTACACGGGCAATCCGGCCATCTTCCCGCTTTTCTACGAGACTCGGACAGACGACATCCTTCTGGTTCAGATCAACCCGATCGAACGGCGCTCAACGCCTCGGACTGCCGAGGAAATTCGCAATCGGCTGAGCGAGGTTACGTTCAATGCGAACCTGCTGCATGAGCTCAGGGCAATCGATTTCGTGACGCGGCTTATCGATGAAGGGAAGCTCTCGACCCAGGACTACAAGCGGATACGCATGCATCGGATCCATGGCGGTATGGAGCTCGATGAGTTCACGGCTTCCTCGCGCCTTGATGCGCGCTGGGAGTTTTTCAAGCGGCTGAAGGATCTGGGGCGGTCGGCAGCCCGCCAATGGCTCACGGAGAACTACGAAGCTGTCGGGCGGGATAGCACTCTCGATCTACGCGAGACTTATCGATAGCCCTCTTCAATTGACGTTCTTGATGCCGGGCTCTTTTGCCAAGCGTTCGGCAAGGCCCTGCGGGAGCGGCAATGCCCATCTCCCATCTTGGCGAACCTGCCCCGCCCAAGATGACGAAGGATGGCCCAGGTGGCACAGCCTCGCTCTGGTCGCGTGGATGCATGACATAAGCTCAACCCAGGTCGCAAGCCCGAGCCAGACTATAGCGATCTAACGACTTGCTGATGAAACATTTCATCGATTTTGAAGTGTTTCCTCGCTGGGGCGAGCAAGAGCAGTTCATGCGCGCCTCTATTGCAGAAAGTCGTCATTAAGTTATTTAAATCGGCAATTTAATTGGATTTTTTAATGCTTCCCTCGAATGGAAGTCGCGCCCCAGCTTTAACCTATTGATGCCTGATGCCGCAGAAATCCGCAGAAAGGTCGCTTGACCTCGCTCATTGGGATTGTATAAATTTGTATGCAATGAAACGTTTCATACCAAAGTCTAACGTTTTATGCGACCCCGGAATGGGGCGTGGTTTTTGACCCGGAGGAAATAGAATGCGCCTTAAGTCAGCTATCCTGATGACGGCCTCGGCTGCCACCCTGATCCTGGGCGGCGCGGCACAAGCCTGTGAGATCAAACTCGGTGCGACCGGCCCGTTGTCGGGTGCGGCAACCCAATGGGGCCTGGCCATCAAGGGAGCCGCCGATTTCGTTGCGGCGGAGGTCAAGGCCAATGGCGGTCTTAAGGTCGGCGGCGAAGTCTGCAATTTCACCGTCGTTGCCATCGACGCGAAGTACACCGCAGAGGGCGCTGCAGCAGCAGCGAACAACTTCGTCAGTCAGGAAGTGAAATTCATCCTCGGTCCGATGGGCTCGCCCGAAGTCACCGGCATGAAGCCGATCGCCACGCGCAACAAGATGATCATGTTCAGCGACAGCTATGCGCGCGACGCCATCGGCCCGCGCTGGCCGCTGACCTTCCACATGGGTCCTGGCCCGGCTGCCTGGGGTGATCCGATCGTCAAGATGGCGAAGGAGAAGTTCGGCATCAAGAAGGCGCTCACCATCGCTCCGAACGATCAGGCCGGCACGGACGTCGCGGAAGTCGCCGCTCAGGTCTACAAGAAGAACGATGTGTCGGTGACGCTGGAATACTATCAGCGCGGCACAACCAACTTCGCCCCGATCGTGACCCGCATCATGGGGGCGAACCCCGATGTGGTCGATACCGTTTCCACGCCGCCGGGCGATGCCGGCATTCTGATCAAGCAGCTGCGTCAGGCCGGCTACAAGGGCGTCATCGGCCGTCTGGGCGGTCCGGGCACCGAAGAAATCCTGCGCATCGCGGGAGGCATGGAGGTCGTGCGCGACTTCTATTGGTTCGAGCCGGTCTTCATCGATGACAATGTCCGCAAGCTGCAGGGCGAGTATCGCAACTTGCTGAAGGCGGAGCCGCCGGAGAACAACTTCTTCTACCTCTTCGTTGCAGGTGGGCGCGCTCTGGCTCAGGCCATCACCAATGCCGGAACCTATAAGGATTCCGAGAAGGTGGCCGAAGCTCTGCGGACTCTGCAGGTGAAGGATCCCAACCTCGGCGACGGCAAGTGGATCGGCAAGGCAAGCTACGGCATCCAGCAGGAGCTCTCGCTGCCCTTCGGCATTGGCCTGATCAAGGACGGCAAAGAACAGCCGGCCGTGCGCGTCGATGCGCCGACCGACGAGTAAAGCCAGCTCAAGCTAGGGATTTGAGACCGTGGACGGATTTATCTCAGCTGGCCTGATCGGCCTGTCACTGGGAGCGCAATATGCTTTGCTGGCGCTCGGCTTTACCTTGATCTTCGGAATCCTTGGTGTCGTGAATTTCGCGCACGGAGGCTTCTATCTCCTGGGAGGCTATGTCGCTTATCTAGGCGTATCGTTCTTGGGGCTGCCTTATCCGGCCGCGGTCCTTCTCGCGACGCTTGCTACGGCCGCGCTCGGATTTCTGTTCGAGCTCGTGCTTCTGGAGAGGGTGGTGGATGATCACCTCGCCACCCTCATCCTGACGCTTGGCCTCTATCTGGTGATGAGCACCAGCGTGGTGCTCATCTTCGGCCCGGACGCGCCGCTGTTCCAGTTCCCGGTTCAAAGCGTTCTTCGTCTCGGCGCCATCTATGTGCCGACCGCCAACCTCATCGTCTTCGGCGTCTGCTTCGCTGCCATGGGCATCGTGTGGGGGCTGATCTACCGCACCAACTTCGGCCGCAGCCTCCGCGCTCTGTCCGAGGACCGCAATGTGGCGGTGGCACTTGGCATCCGTGCGCGTCTGATGTTCCCGCTGGCTTTCGCGCTGGCGACGGGCCTTGCGGGCATGACCGGCGCGCTCGTCACTCCCATCCTCTCGCTTACTCCTCATGCGGGCGATCCGGTGTTGGCGGCCTCCTTCCTGGTCGTGATCCTTGGCGGTCTGGGCAGCTTGGGCGGCGCGACCATCGCGGCCTTTCTTGTCGGCCTCGTGGAAGCCTATGCCGCGGTCTATCTGGGCGGCTCGAAGGGCGCGCTGATGCTCTTCGTCCTGGTGTTGATCGTGCTTCTGGTCAAACCCACCGGCCTTTATGGCCGCACGGCACGCGGAGCCTGATCCCATGCAGCGCAACAAATCTCTCATCCATCGGATCGGTCGCGCGGAACTCGTCGCCCTCGCGGTCATGATCTCGGCCCTCGCGGTGCCCTACCTCGTCACGGGTGCGGCGACGGTTTCGGTCATGACCCAGTTCATGATCGGCATGATGGGCGCATTGAGCGTCTATATCATGCTGCGCATGGATCTCATGATCTTCGCAGTTCCCGCCTTCATGGCCGTCGGCGGTTACGCGGCTGCGATCCTGAGCGTGCGCCACGACGTGACGGACCTCTTCACTCTCGCGCTTGTGGCCTTCGGCCTGCCGTTCCTGGTCGCCATACCCTTGGGATTCCTAGTGCTGCGCATGCGCGGCGTGTATTTCGTGCTGGTGACCTTCGTGATCGCGGAGATCATGCCGCTTCTCCTGTTCGAGACTCCGGGCCTGACCGGCGGCTCGAACGGCATCTCAGGGCTTCCCGCTGTGACCGTCTTCGGTCACGCCATCGAAGACAACAACTCCGTTCTTCTCATGTGCACGGGGCTCGCGCTTCTGGCCACCGTGATCACCGTCGCTCTAACCCGCTATTACCGGCCGCAATTTGAATCCATTCGCGAGAACGAGGTGCTGGCACAGAGTCTCGGCCTGGTGGTGTGGAAGTACAAGGTCATCGGCTTCTGCTTCTCCGCCGGTATCGCGGGACTTGCGGGCTTTGCCCTGGCAGAGATGCTCATGACCGCGCATCCCAGCTCCTTCTCCGCGCTGTCGTCGGTGAACTACGTAGCCTACACGGTTGTCGGCGGGCAAGGATCGATCCTGGGTCCGATCGTCGGCGCCGCTCTTCTGGTTTGGGCTTCGAACGTCTTCAGCCTCCACGGCGAAATCTCGCAAGGCATGTTCGGCATCCTGCTGATGCTGGCCGTTATCTTCGCCAAGGAAGGACTTGTGGGCACGCTGCAGAAGTTGCTGACGGTGCCGTCATCGAAGTCTGCCCCTGCTGTCGACCTGTCCAAGGAAGGCAAAACCGCATGAGCAAGCGTGAAATCGCCGGAAGCCCTGTCCTTCAGGCTGTCAATGTTTCCAAGCAGTTCGGCGGAAACAAGGTCTTCAACGACGTTTCCCTCTCGTTGGGCAAGACCGATATCCTCGGTGTCATCGGTCCCAACGGCGCAGGCAAGACCACATTGATCAACGTCGTTTCGGGACAGATCCAGCCCACAGCCGGGCGGGTCATCCTGAAAGGTCAGGATCTCGCCAAGACCAGCTTCCATGGCCGCGCCAAGTTGGGGCTGGTGCGTACATTCCAGCAGACCAAGACCTTCAAGTCCGCATCCGTTGAGGAAAACCTGCGTCGTGCGCAGTTGTTCTCGGGCAAGGGAGTGCCGCTAGACACGCCATTCGTCCGCGCGCTCCTGGATCGCGCCGGGCTGCTCCGCCGGTTCGATCAGGTTTCGGATACGCTGCCCTATGGCATGCAGAAGATGCTGGGGCTTCTCATGGGTTTCGTCACCAAGCCGGAAATCCTCCTCCTGGACGAGCCCGCCGCAGGCCTGGAAAAGGACGAGCGGTTCTTCATCGACGATTACGTCAATGCTGCGGTGAAGGAGATCGGCGCGAGTGTCCTTCTCGTCGAGCACGACATGGAACTCGTCAAACGCATCTGCCCCCGCATCTGTGTGCTCGATGGCGGCCGTATGATCGCCGAGGGCGCGCCGGAAGAAGTGCTCTCCCGCCGCGATGTGATAGAGGCTTATCTGGGAACCTCGGACGAAGAGGAGTTGGCCCATGCTTGAGGTCCGTGATCTCACCGTTCGTTACGGCGGTATCCTCGCGCTCAACAAGATTTCGATCAGCGTGCCGCGAGGCGAAACCGTGATCCTCATCGGCGCCAACGGCGCCGGCAAGTCCAGCTTGATCAACGCGATCATCGGCATGGTGCCGACTGCCGGCGGCACCATGACGATGGGCGGGGCGGAACTCACGAAAGTGGCGCCCGCCGACCGGGCGAGCCATGGCATCGGTTACTCGCCAGAAGGACGCCGCGTGTTCCCGACCATGACCGTGCGCGACAACGTGCTTGCGGGCGCATCCCGTCTAGGCCGCAATGCGCAGGCCCAGGTCTATGACAGGCTCGCTGCGCTTTTCCCGATGCTCGGCACACGGGCCAGCGATCTTGCCGGCTATCTCTCAGGAGGGCAGCAGCAGATGGTTGCGATCGCCCGTGCCATGAGCGCTTCGCCGAAGCTCCTGCTTCTCGACGAGCCGTTCCTTGGCCTCGCTCCTGTCTGGATCCAGCAGATTTCCGATGCAATCCGCGACTTCCGCAAGGAAGGCGTCACCGTACTCATGACCGAGCAGATGGCTGTTCCCGCGTTGAAGGTCGCCACTTGCGGCTATGTCATGCGCGGCGGCTCCATCCTGCGCGGAGGGCGCGTGGAAGAGCTTCGCAGCGCGGCCCTGGCGGAGGAGTATCTATGAACGCCAAGACAAAGACGGGCGGAGACGCCTACCGCCTCTACACGATCCTTTATGCGGAAAGCCCTCAGGATCGGAGGGCCCAGCACAATTTCATGTCGGCGGTCGATTTTCACGACCTGCCCATGCCCCTCGATTTCTACTGCTGGGTTGCGGTGTCGGAGAAGCGTGTCGTCCTGATCGACAGCGGCTGCGACAAGGAAACCTGCGACCGGCGCGGCCACATCTTCCATCGCTGCCCCACGCAGGGGCTGGCGGAGATCGGTCTGCGCGCCGAGGATGTGACCGATGTCATCGTAACGCACATGCATTGGGACCATCTCGGCAACCTTGAGAAATTTCCGAATGCGCGCATCCACGTTCACAAGGCCGAAATGGCTCACGCCACGGGTGCCTGCATGTGCCATGAGACACTGCGCCGGCCCTACGATGTCGAGCAGGTGTGCGATGTGCTGCGGGCGCTGTATGCCGGTCGGGTCAGCTTCACGGATCAGGCTTCCGAGATTGCTCCGGGAATCTCGATCTATCCCGTGGGCGGCCATGCGCCGGGTCTCCAGATCGTCGAGGTTGCAACAGAGCGCGGAAACGTCGTGCTGGCATCAGACGCCATGCATTTCTACGCCAACGGCGCCCTATCGAACCCATATCCAGTGATCGTGGATGTCCGGCAATATCTCGATGGGCTGCGCTTCCTCGAAAAATTGGCGGAAAGCCCCGATCACATCATTCCCGGTCACGATCCCGAATTGCGCAAGCGCTTTCCCGCCGTCGAAGGCGCCAGCGGAATATGGGAGGTCTCCCGTCCTCCGCTCAACGCTTCCGTCTGATGAGGCACGCTATCACTTTCGCTCGCGCTTCGTCGCAAGCCCTCACGAAACCAGGCAAGAACATGTCGCAAGCTGGCAAACCCGTTAAGAACCTCATCAATGGCGAGTGGATCGAAACCACGAACCGTTTTCCGGTGCGTGATAAATTCTCGAACGAAGTCATCGCCGAGGTCTGCTCGGCGACGCCCGAACTCGTCAAGGAAGCCGTCGATCATTCTATGGCGGCCTTGGAAGCCGGCGTGCCTGCACCCTATGTTCGCGCGGAAGTGCTCTACAAGGCGGCGCAGCTTCTGGACGGCTACAAGTCGCGCTTCGTCGATCTCATGGTCGCGGAAGCAGGCTTCACCCTTGTCGACGCAGCGACCGAGGTTTCCCGCGCGAAGCTTACCCTGGAACTTTCGGCAGAGACCGCCAAGACCATCTGCGGTCACGTGGTCCCCTTCGGTGCGCATCCGGGCTCGGAGAGGCGGATTGGATTCACGGTCCGTGATCCTATCGGCGTGGTCTGTGCCATCACACCTTTCAATTCGCCCCTGAACACCGTCCTTCACAAGATCGGTCCGAGCTTCGCCGCGGGCAATCCCACCGTTCTCAAGCCCTCGTCGATGACACCGCTCACCGCGAATCTGCTGGGAGAACTGCTGATCGAGGCGGGCATGCCCAAGGGCTATCTGCACATCATCCAGGGTGAAGGACGCATCGGCGAGTTGCTGCTGCAGAACCAGGACATCGCGTTCTATACTTTCACGGGCAGCACCCGTGTGGGCAAGATCATCCAAAGCCATGCCGGTCTGCGCCGCACTCAGATGGAGTTGGGCTCGATCGCCTCCACCATCGTCTGCTCGGACGCGGATCTCTCGGTTGCGCTGCCGAAGATTGCCAATGCCGGTTTGCGGAAGGCAGGGCAGGTATGTACGTCGGTTCAGCGCCTCTATGTCCACGAGTCCCTTTACGCGGAAGCCGTCGAGAAGCTCACCGAGCTGGCACGTGGCCTGAAGGCGGGGAACCCGCGCGATCCCGATACCAAGGTCGGTCCCATGATCACCGAGAGCGCGGCCGAGCGGGGAGAGGCCTGGATCAAGCAGGCCGTTGCCGATGGCGCGACGCTCCATTGCGGCGGCGCCCGTGAGGGCAGCGTGATCCAGCCCGCGGTTCTCACGGGCGTCACGGATAGCGCCAATGTATGGTGCACGGAGGCATTCGCGCCCCTCATCGTCGTGCGGCCGTTCAAGGAGCTGCAGGAGGCCATCGACGGCGCCAACGATACGCCGTTCGGGTTGGCCGCCGGCGTCTTCACCAAGAACATGGACAACGCCACGCTTGCCATGCGCAAGCTGCGCTTCGGCACCGTCCAGATCAACGAGACCTCCTCGGCACGCGCCGACATCATGCCCTTCGGCGGCATCAAGGAGAGCGGCTTCGGCAAGGAAGGCCCATCCTACGCTGCGGTCGAGATGTCCCTTGAGCGTCTGATCGTTCTCAATCCCTGAGTATTTGCTTCCCGGGACAGCCTTCGCCTGTTCCGAGTGTTTTGAAGAAGGCCGGCACGATATGTTGCTCAATCAATCGTCCTATTTTTGCCCGACACGCATTGTTTTGGGGACGGAAAGCTACAAGCGCCTCAAGGATTTTCTTGCGGAGTACAACGCAAAGAAGGTCTTCCTCGCCGTCGATCGCGCGCTCCTGCAGACGACCTTCGTGTCGGAAGTGCTGGAGATGCTCAAAGCAGCCGGCACGCAGTTCGATACATTCTCGGAAATCGAGCCCGATCCGAGCGACGCCTCAGTGGCTCAGGCTTTGCAGGTGAGCCAAAGGCTCGGCTCGGAAATCGTCCTGGCCATCGGCGGCGGATCGACGATCGACGTAGCGAAGGCGGTCGCCATTGTCAGCACCAATGGCGGACGCATTCATGACTATGAGGGCATCGAGAAGTTCTCGATCCCGCCGCTGCCTCTGATCGCAATCCCCACCACGGCTGGCACCGGCTCCGAGGTCTCGGGCTCCTGTGTCATCACCGACACCGAGCGCGGGCTCAAAATGTCGATCCGCCATGCGTCGCTGAACCCTGCGCGCGTTGCGATCCTTGATCCGCTGGCTCTGCGTACCGTGCCTTCGCTGGTGGCTTGCCATTCCGGGCTGGATGCGTTTGTCCATGCTTTCGAGTCCTTTATCTCGCGCAATGCAAACCCCTTCACCGATGCCGTGAACCTGCACGCGATCCGCCTCATCGCCGGCAATATCCGGCAATTCGTGGCAAACCCTGAGAACTCCCAGGCGGCGCTGAACATGCTCAGCGGATCGGCCTTGGCAGGCATGGCTTTCGGGCAGACAGGGCTCGGCAACGTCCATTGCATGGCGCGCTTCATCGGGGCTCGGTATCACCTCTCGCACGGTCTTTCGAACGCGCTCTGCCTGCCGGTCGTCGCTCGGTTCAATATGATCGCCGACCCTGCCAAATACGCCGAAGTCGCCCGTGCCATGGGCTGCAATGTCGAGGGTTTGAGCACCATGGAAGCTGCCGATGCGGCGGTGCTGGCGATTGAGGATCTTTGCGCAGACTTAGGCATCCCACGTCATCTTGCGGAGATTGGCGTCAAGGAAGATCATATTCCCGGGCTCGCTGAGCTGTGCCTTCGGGCCGGCTATAACCAGTGGAACCCGCGTAGGACGTCGCAAAACGACTTCGAAGAGCTGTTTAGACGAGCGCTGTGAGCCGGGCGGATTTCGGTCTGCCCTCACGGTCAAAAGGACGGGATAAAAGAGAAAATGCCGCGCATCAAAACGGCAGAGGGAGAGGGCCCGACCGGGCGGCTGACCGCCCAGGACGTGGCAAAATATGCCGGTGTTTCCATCGGCACGGTTTCGCGCGTGATCAACAACGTGCCGGGCGTCACTCCGGCTGTCGCAGAGAAAGTGAAGGCTGCGATCAAGGAACTGGGCTGGAGTCCCAACATCGCGGCGCAGAATATGCGGGCCTCATCCTCGAGGATGGTCGGCTTCATCTTCTCGGATATCCGCAACTCCCTTTACGCGATCATGACCAAGGGCGCCGAGGAGGTGCTTTCCGCGAAAGGCTATCTGCTTGTCACCGCGAGCAGTGACGGCAATCCCGATAGGGAGGTGGCGCTGATCGACCTCTTCAAGCGACGCCGGGCCGACGGAATGATCCTGACAGTCGAGCAGGAGAACAACTCCTCGGTCAACGACGTGGTTTCGCGCTCGGAGATTCCCTACGTGATGATGGAGCGCGAGCTGCCCATCGGCGGCGTCTCCATCGGCGCGGATCACTATCAAGGCGTGCGTCAGGCAACGGAGTACCTTCTGGGTCTTGGGCATCGTCGCATTGCCATGATCACCGGCGGGCGGGGTACGCGCGTGGCGCGCGACCGTTTGCGGGGAATGTCGGATTCCCTTGCAGGTCATGGGATTTCCGTCGACGAAGATCTGCTGAGGCTCGACAGCTTCGCCTCGGAATATGGCTATCGCCAGACGCAGCTTCTGTTGGGAATGGCTAATCCGCCGACGGCCATTCTCTCGTTGGGCGTGCGTCTCCTGCCGGGCGTGGTCTCGGCCCTGCGGAATATGGGCAAGAGCTATCCCGAGGACGTCTCGCTGATTTGCAGCAACGACACGGATCTCGCAACCATAGCCTCGCCGTCTCTGACGGCCATTCGCTACGATGCCATGGCCCTGGGCCGTGTGGCTGCGGAAACCCTGCTGGACCAGATCGAAGGACGTGGCACCTCGACCCCGTCAAATCGCATTGAAATAGCGACGGAGCTCGTTCTGCGAGGCTCGTGCCGCGCCTTGATCGGCTGATCGGGACGGATAATCGCATGAACAAGAACGATTTGGAGGATACCTGAGTGAGCGACTTGCTTTTCGAGCCCTTCAGCCTGCGTGAAATCACGTTGTCGAACCGCATCGTGGTCTCCCCCATGGCCCAGTATTCCGCCGACGATGAGGGGCGTGTCACGGATTGGCACGTCATGCATTATGGCACTTTCGCGGTCTCAGGTGCGGGGCTGACCATCCTGGAGGCAACGGCCGTGCTGCCCGAGGGGCGCGTGTCCCCGAATTGCCTGGGCCTTTGGAACGACGGTCACATCGAGGGCATGAAGCGGGTCGTCGATTTCTTCCGCCGCCCTTCTGGCGGGATGGTTGGCATACAGCTGGCTCATGCGGGGCGCAAAGCCTCGGTCGCGCCGCCATGGAAAGGCGGCGGGGCCTTGTACCCGGGGGAGGGCGGCTGGGATATTTGGGGCTCGAGCGATTGCGCCTATCCCGGTCGTGAAGCTCCTATCTCGCCCTCAGCGGAGCAGCTGGAAGAGATTGCGCAAGGCTATGTCGCCGCTTTGCGCCGTGCCGAGGCCGCAGGGTTCGACCTGATCGAGCTCCATTGCGCTCATGGCTATTTTCTCAACAACTTCCTATCGCCATTGAGCAATACCCGAACCGACGAATGGGGCGGCGATATCGAGGGCCGGATGCGGTATCCGCTGGAAGTGTTCCGCCGGCTGCGCGCCGCGTGGCCTGCACACAAGCCGATGGGCGTGCGGATCTCGGCGTCCGAATGGGTCGAGGGTGGCTGGGATATCGAAGATACCGTAATCTTTTCACGGCGCCTGAAGGAATTGGGCTGCGATTACGTCTCGCTTTCGAGCGGCGGCACATCTCCCGATCAGAAGATTACAGTAGGCCCCGGCTATCAGGTGCCGTTCTCGGAAACGGTGAAGGAACGTGTTGGCATTCCGACTGTCGCGGTCGGCATGCTCTCCGATCCACGGCTTGCGAACGAAGTCCTCATGAAGGGACAGGCGGATCTGGTGGCCATCGGTCGGGGCATGTTGTTCAACCCGCGCTGGGCATGGCACGCCGCCGCCGAGCTGCAAGGAACGATGCGCGTTCCCGGGCCCTACATGCGCTGCCACCCATCCATGAGGAATTTGCCGCGATAACGCGCGGAATCTGACTTGAATCAGAGGTTTTAAATGTCTCAATCAATCAAATTGTTCGAGCCCGTCACGATGCGCGGCGTGACGCTGGCGAACCGCATCGTCATGTCTCCCATGGCCATGTATGTGGCCGATGACGGTGAGGTCAATCAGTTCCATCTGACGCATTATCACAAGATCGCCATGGGCGGCGTAGGCTTGGTGGTGGTGGAGCAGACTGCCGTGTCGCAGCGCGGGCGCATCACCAATGGCTGCCTGGGACTCTGGCATGATGGTCAGATCGAAGGCATGCGCGAGCTGGTCAAGGGCATTCACGCTTTCGGCGCGAAGGCTGCGATCCAGATCAACCACGGCGGCCGCAAGGCCAGCGCCCAGCGGGCCTGGCAGGGCAATGGCGCGCTGACCGAAGATGACATTCTGCGCGGTGAGGAGCTTTGGGTTCCGGAAGGACCTTCCGCTCTTCCTTTCTCGGAAGGATGGCCGGTGCCGGATGCCATGTCGCTCGATGATATCGCTCAATTGCGCGCGAACTTTCTGGCGACCGCGCAACGGGCGCTCAAGGCGGGTTTCGATATTATCGAGATCCATATGGCGCACGGCTATCTGCTTCAGAGCTTCCTGACTCCGCTCGCCAATAAGCGGGACGATATCTATGGAGGCTCGCTCGAGAACCGCATGCGTCTGCCTTTGGAGATCGCCGAAGACCTGCGCTCGGCCTTGCCCGAAAACGTGCCTATCTTCGCCCGTATTTCCGCGACCGACTGGGTCGAGGGCGGATGGACGATTGAGGACAGCGTGGTTCTCGCTCGCGAACTGAAGGAGCGCGGTGTCGATCTCGTCGACTGCTCTTCGGGCGGAAACCTCCTGCGTGGCGCGACGAACTCGAATTTGGCTCGCGGGCCCGGTTATCAGGTGCCCTTCGCGCAGCGCATCCGCAATGAGGTCGACGTGCCGACCATGGCCGTTGGCATGATCCACACCGGAGCGCAGGCCGAGCAGATCCTGCAGGAGGGCAGTGCCGATCTCATCGCCATCGGGCGTCAGCTTCTGTTCGATCCGTTCTGGGTGCTCCATGCCGCGCAGGATCTGGGCCTGGACGAAGATTTCGCGCTTTGGCCCAAGCCTTATGGATGGTGGCTGGAGAAGTGGGCTCGCTCTGTGAAAAGTCCTGGCGAACGCGGGATCAGGATTCAATCGGAACGCAATGTGGTGACGGCCTGATATTGCCCGGTCAGCCTCCGTGCTCACGAATCGCGGGGGCTGACCTTCTCGCTCATCAGGCCGTAGCGCGTGAGCGGCCTGCGCTGTCCAAACTTGAGCGGAGTAGGGGGTTGCAAAAAACTAGTGCTGTTGCAGCAGCTTGAGACGGGACCGCAGTGCTTCCCTGATATGCTGCCGTGCCAGATGCTCCGCCCGGTCTGCATCGCGTCCGGCGATGGCTGCGATCAGAGCGCGGTGCTCCTCGGCAGCTGTCGAAGGCCTTTCCGTGACGCTGAACGTGGTGGCCCCCAGGAGAGCAATGCCATCCTGGAGCTCCTGCAAGGCGCTATCCAGGTAGCGATTGCGGGCGGACCGGAAGATCATCTCGTGAAAGGCGCGGTTGATTTTGGCCATTCCCGCAGGATTGTCGGCCTGCTCTTCGAAAGCTTTCTCGAGATCGGTCAGGGCATCGACTTCGTATTGCGAAGCATGTTGGGCTGCCAGGCGAGCGGCTGCGCCTTCCAGGATCTCGCGCATGGCATACAGCTCAAGGATTTCGGCCATATCGAGCCGGCGAACCGTGAGGCCGCGACCTCCGGCGGGCTCCACAAAGCCTCGGGCCATAAGGCGTCCAAGAGCTTCGCGAACCGGTGTGCGGCTGACTTTGAGGCGCTGGGCGACCTCTTCTTCCCGAAGCCGGTCACCTGGGCGGTATACGCCATCGCGTAGAGCCTGACAGAGAGAGCGGTAAACCGACTCTCCCAACGGGATCCCGGTATCTCGATCAACCAGCTCCAAATCACCTAAAGGTCGGTCTGCCATCCACGCTCCACAGCAACACGGTTTCTATTAAGCACTCAACATTTGAGTTGACCAGAATACCGTCTCGTATATGTTTGCATACAAAGGCGTACAAAGATCAAGGTGTAATCTGCGGCGGTTTCTCAAATTCATCGAAAGCTTCGGCAAAGGGGTGAATTGGAGGCCAAGCGATTCCGCAGTCTTGAGCTTTTGAGCAAGCGCCTGCGGATGTGCTTGAGGACAAAAGATGAAGGTGGGAAGTACGGCGTCGAGAGACTTGCTGCCCGAGCAGTCGCTGGCCACGGCGCGCGCGGCGGATCGGGCCAGAACGGTTCCGGTCGAATTCGCAAAAATGTATGACGTTGTGGTCATCGGCGGCGGAAATGCTGCCCTGTGCGCGGCCATCAGCGCGCGCCGCTCGGGCGCATCCGTGCTCGTGCTCGAAGCGGCTCCGAAGTTCTACCGCGGCGGCAATACGCGCCACACGCGCAACATGCGCTGCGCTCACGACGCGGCAACCGAAATCCTGACCGGTCCTTATACGGAGGACGAGTTCTGGGAAGATCTGCTGCGTGTCACGGGCGGGCAGACGGATGAGGAGCTGGCCCGCTTCATGATCCGCGAGTCCAAGGAAATCCTCCACTGGGTCGTAGAGCAGGGCGTTCGCTGGCAGCCGTCTCTCGGCGGAACGCTCAGCCTGGGCCGCACGAACTCGTTCTTCCTCGGGGGCGGGCGGGCGATGTTGAATGCACTCTACCGCACGGCGGAGAGCCTTGGCGTCTCGGTCGTCTATGATGCCGAGGTCGTCGATCTCGATGTGCGCGGTGGCCGGTTTCATTCGGCGTCAGTCAGCCATCACGGGCAGACATACTCGGTGCATGCGTCAAGCCTCGTGGCGGCCTCCGGCGGCTTTGAAGCCAACATCGAATGGCTGAAGCAGTATTGGGGCGAAATCGCCGACAACATTCTCGTTCGCGGCACTCCCTATAATCGTGGCTCGGTCCTGAAGATGCTGCTGGAAAAGGGCGTGCAGCAGATCGGCGATCCCACGCAGGGTCACTTCGTAGCCATCGATGCACGCGCACCGAGATTCGACGGCGGTATCATCACGCGCCTCGACTGCGTCGTTTTCGGCATCGTGGTGAACAAGAACGCGGAGCGTTT
Organism: Microvirga sp.; assembly: GCA_041913065.1. Lineage (GTDB taxonomy): Bacteria > Pseudomonadota > Alphaproteobacteria > Rhizobiales > Beijerinckiaceae > Microvirga. The sequence continues at coordinate 170,085 of JAYSGD010000005.1, forward strand.
CTATGACGAGGGCGAGGACATCTGGCCGAAGCGCTATGCCATCTGGGGACGCCTCGTCGCCACTCAGCCCGATCAGATCGCCTACATCATCTTCGACGGTCCTTCCCTCGAGCTCTTCATGCCGTCGCTTTATCCGCCCGTGAAGGCGGACAGCATCCAGGAGCTTGCCGGTAAGCTCGGGCTCGATCCCCAGGCGCTCGAGACAACCGTCAAGAACTTCAACGGCGCCGTGCGTCCGGGCACGTTCGATCACACGATCCTGGACGATTGCAGGACGGAAGGTCTGACGCCGCCGAAGACCCACTGGGCGCGGCGGATCGAGACGGCTCCCTTCTATGCCTATCCCGTTCGCCCGGGCATCACGTTCACCTATCTCGGCACGCGCGTGAACAAGGAGGCTCGCATGCAGATGGCGGACGGTACGCCTGCGGCCAACATGTTCGCAGCCGGTGAGATCATGGCCGGCAATGTTCTTGGCAAGGGCTATGCCGCCGGGATCGGAATGACCATTGGAAGCGTCTTCGGACGGATCGCTGGACGAGAGGCCGCGAAAAATGCACGCAACTGAAGCACTCAAAGAAGCCGACCGTTTGATGACGGTCTGCAATTCCTGCCGCTATTGCGAGGGATTGTGCGCCGTCTTCCCGGCGATGGAAATGCGCCGCGCCTTCGCGGACGGCGATCTGAACTATCTCGCCAATCTCTGCCACAGCTGCGGAGCCTGCTACACGGACTGCCAGTTCTCGCCCCCGCATGAGTTCAATGTCAACGTTCCGCAAACGTTGGCGAAGGTGCGCAACGACTCCTACAAGTTCTACGTTTGGCCGCGGGCTCTCGCGCCCCTTTTCGAGCGTAACGGATTGGCCGTCAGCCTCATCGTCGCGCTCAGCGTGGGCGTGTTCTTCTTCGCGCTGATGGCCATCAACGATCCGGCCGTCATGTTCGGCGTTCAGACGGGGCCGGGCGCGTTCTACCGGATCATGTCGCACAACGCGATGGCCGGCGTGTTCGGCGCTGCCTTCTTCTACGCCATCGCAGCCATCATCATGGGCTTCCGGATGTTCTGGCGCGATATCGGCGAGTCTCGCGAGACGCTGACCAGCGGCGTCACGGTCTGGCAGGCCATGAAGGACACCATGGCGCTTCGCTATCTCGATGGCGGCGGCCCCGGCTGCTTCAACGAGGACGACAAGCCTACCGACCGCCGCCGCCTTTTCCACCACATGACCTTCTACGGGTTCTTCCTGTGCCTTGCCGCTACCAGCACGGCGACGCTCTACCATTACCTGCTCGGCCTGCAGGCGCCTTATCCCTGGTACGACCTCCCCGTCGTGCTCGGAACGGTTGGCGGCATCGGGCTCGTGATCGGGCCGGCAGGCCTCATGTGGGCGAAGTTCAAGCGCGATCCCGTTCTTCAGGATGACAGCCGGCGCGGCATGGAAGTGGCCTTCATCATGATGCTGTTCCTGGTGAGCCTGACCGGCCTTCTGCTCCTGGTTCTGCGCGCAACGCCCGCCATGGGCACCATGCTCGCGCTCCACATGGGCTTCGTGTTCGGCTTCTTCATCACCATGCCCTACAGCAAGTTCGTGCACGGGATCTATCGTTTCGGCGCGCTCGTCCGCTACGCGAAGGAGCGTAGAGCCCTTCATGAGCCGACCCCATCGAAAGCCAAGGCTCTCGCCATTCCCGATGCGAAGGCTGGAGCCTGATCGCGCTTTCGGGAAATTGCCCATCCTCAACAAAGACCCGTCGCGACTCGAGAGGCGGGATGACGGAACCAGGAAGGAAATGCATATGAAGTTCAGAGCTCTTGCAAGGGTTGGACTGGCCCTCGTGGCCGGTGCGGCTCTTTCATCCGCCGCCCTGGCGCAGGCTCCCAGCCTGAAGATCATGGCTCCCGCGGCCCCCGGCGGCGGCTGGGACCAGACGGCGCGCTCCGTCGGCCAGGCGCTTACTGAAGCGGGTCTCGCTCAGTCGGTGCAGGTGAACAATGTGCCCGGCGCCGGCGGAACCATCGGCATCGCGCAGTTCGTCAACAGCGCGAAAGGCGATGCGACCCAGTTGATGGCAAGCGGCTACGTCATGGTGGGCGCGATCATCACCAACAAGTCACCCGTCACGCTCGATCAGGTGACGCCGATTGCGCGCCTCACGGGCGAATGGCAGGCTATCGCGGTTCCGACTTCGTCGCCCATCAAGTCGATGGCCGAACTGGCGCAGATGATCAAAGCCGATCCGGCGAAGGTCTCATGGGCAGGCGGATCCGCCGGCGGGCCCGACCACATCCTGGCTGCCCTGATCACCAAGAATGTCGGAGCCGATCCCAGCAGGACCAACTACATCGCCTTCTCGGGCGGTGGTGAGTCGCTGGGCGCTCTTCTCGGTGGCAAGGTGACGGCCGGCATCAACTCGCTCAGCGAGTTCATGAGCCAGGTTAAGGCCGGCAAGCTGCGGTTGCTCGCCGTCTCGACGCCGAACCGCTTGCCCGATGTCGATGCTCCGACCCTGAAGGAGAGCGGCATCGATCTCGAACTTTCGAACTGGCGCATGATCGTCGCACCGCCTGGCATCTCTGCCGAAGAGCGGGCGCGTCTCACGAAGACGTTTGAGGATCTCGCCAAATCCGAGGCATGGAAGAAGATGCTGGCGCAGAAGGGTTGGGATGACATCTTCCTGACGGGCCCCGCGCTCGACGAGTTCGTCAAGACCGAGCAGGCTCGGACAGGCGCGGTGCTCAAGGAGGTCGGCCTCGCGAAGTAGTCACGCCCGAGAGCTATGAGATTGTCGAAGGGGCACGTCATCGGCGTGCCTTTTCGCTATTGAGCTCCCGCTCATGCCCGGCGGCGACGAGGCTTCTCAGACGCTCCATGACAAGAGCCTCGTTGCGGTGCTGCGAGCGCTCATCCCGCGCCTGCCGCCTCTTCACGGTATTCCAGCAACAAAAAATCGGGAGCCTTATCAGGCACCCGATCATATGGGGTTGGTATGGCGCAAGTCAGTCCTGAACGGCACTCCGCTCCGTTTCCGTATGCGGAACGAGATGCTCGATGGAAACCCAATCGGTGCAGGCTCTCAGGATGGGGGCGAGATAAGCTCTGCTGCCTTCAATCTCCACGACGCGGCACGGATAGGCACGCCTATCTCCCGGCGGGCGATAGACAACCGTTGAGCCAGGCTTGATCTCATCTGTCGAAACTGCCGGCGGCGGCTCCGCATCCAAATTGTCCTGGACGACAGTAGGAGGATGAGCGGCGCGGTGACGGTCGATGGCTTCGATGGCGGCACGGGCGCGGTCGCGATAGCGGTCCGAGACGACACGCAGGATAGACCCTTTTTCACGTCCGGGATACCAAGCAACGCCACCGATTTTCGCGAGCTCTTCTGCGACAATTTCGATTTCTTCTTCGGTCATTGTCTTCATTCCCTCGGATTTCGGAATAACGCTCAGATCTTATGATGGCGAACACGCGATCTGGTACTTGCTGTATCTTTACCCCGGTAGTTCATAATTTATACGTCAAGTCGATCGTGTGTCGACTCTTGGTTGTCTATGCATCTCAAGATTGAGATCGATGTTATGTCATTACTTTCTTGAGATCATCTGTTCTTGCAGCTTGGCAAGCTGATGAAGATAAGGCGCGCGCCTTGCCTGATGCTGAGCCTTCAATTTTTCAAGAACGCGAATTCTCAAGTTGATATCTGGAGAGGTTTTGCTGATTTTCTCGCGCTCGCAGTCGTAGGCGAAGTCGATGTCTGCGAGCGTTGAGAGCAGGGATTGAAGGAGGGGTTGTAGAGTAGGCGAATACATCCGAGCAAAATGTTTTTCGCGCGTCTGCTTATTGTTATGCAATTCAGTATCGTGCATTTACATCCTCGCAGTAACTCTGCATTAACTGCTTAGACGATACTAACGTAGGGTTACTCCGTCTGTTGGAAACCCGACAGAGCTGCAAAATCTTTTTGAAATAGCCCTTTTGATCCGATGATATTCCTCGCCTCTGGCGAACATGCATCGGGCGGGACGGCGCAGGACCTCAATCCTTGTCGAATGTCCCGGGAAGCAAGGCTTCGAATCGTGCGCGAATCGTCCGGTAGCACTCGCAGGCCGTCTCCTCCAGGCCCTCTCTATCCGTAATCGTGATGACTCCGCGCCCCTGGCTGATGATTCCCGCCGTCTGAAGGGCCCGGGTCACGCTGCTGACAGTGGATCTCTGAACGCCGAGAGTTTGTGCGAGAGACTCGTGGGTAAGAGGTAGGGCGTCGTAATCGAAGCGATCGCGCGTGCTCAAAATCCAGCGGCAGCAGCGAGCCTCGACGCTGTGCACCGCATTGCACGCAACGGCCTGCAATGTCTGCATGAGAAGGGCTTCGGTAAAATTCAGGATCAGTTGCCGGACCTGGATGCGCTCGCGGATGATCTCCCCGAGCCGGTCGAGGGGAATACGTGATGCTGTACCGGAAAACTGCGCCACGTAGCGGCCGAAGGACTGGCGCGACACCTGCGCGCTGACGTAGCCGAACAGGCCCTCCCGTCCAAACGCCGCCATCTCGACCGTGCCGCCATCGTGCAGGAGAGTCGTGAAGGAGACGATGGTGTTGTGCGGGAAATAGGCATGCCGGATGGTTTCGCCGGCGTCGAAAACGATCTTTCCCTTGGGCAACTCCACGAGTTCGAGGTGCGGCTCGAACGCGGTGAAATCCTCCGGTCCCAGCGCGGCGAGGAGCCTGTTGGTCCGGTGAATGATGGCCTTCGAACCATGCTGCATTGCAAGGTGCACCGATCCAAGCGCCCATGGTCACGGGCAGCAACTCACAACCGACTTACTTTATGCAACTATCGACCGTAGGTTTTGTTCGTTGTGTGAATACTGTCCCAGGTTTTGAGACGGGACCAGAACGACCTTCGGCGGATAACCTCGCGCTTATCTGCCAGGGTTGCCCATGAATTGCCGTGCGCTTCCGCACATTGATCATCCGTTCGGCAGTGTTGCACACAAGGCCGTTTACCCTGAAAGAGGGATGGCGCAGCATGGAGCCCTGATCCGAATCCTTCGCCCTCAGGAGTACCCTTTGAACGCGCAATCGTTGAACGCCCGCAGCTCCGATACACCCGCCGATCTGGCGGATTGGAGCGGGGGAGAACTTCTCGAGGCTTTCGCCCGGAAGCAGGTTTCGCCCGTCGAAGTGTCGAAGGCCGTCATTGCGCGGATCCAGACTTACGAGCCGGAGCTTTGCGCGCTTTATGCCTTCGACCCCGAAGGAGCCTTGAGCGCGGCGAAGGCGTCCGAGGATCGCTGGATGCGCGGCGAGGCGAGGGCGCTTGACGGCATTCCCGCGACCATCAAGGAGAACATCGCCACCGAAGGGACGCCCGTGCCCTTGGGCACTGCCGCGCGGCCCCTCGACCCGGCGGTGCACGACGCGCCTTCCGCCGCACGCCTGCGCGAGGATGGCGTGGTCATCCTGGCGAAGACCACCATGCCGGATTACGGCATGCTCTCCTCCGGCCTTTCGAGCTTCCATCCGCTCGCCCGCAACCCGTGGGACCTTTCCAAGAACCCCGGCGGCAGTTCGGCGGGAGCGGGCGCGGCGGCGGCGGCAGGCTACGGCCCGTTTCATATCGGCACGGATATCGGCGGCTCCATTCGTCTCCCGGCGTCCTGGTGCGGCGTGTTCGGGCTCAAACCCAGCTTCGGGCGCATCCCCATCGATCCCGCGTATTATGGGCGCGTGGCCGGCCCGATGACGCGAACCGTCCGCGATTCCGCGCTCATGATGACGAGCCTCACCCGGCCCGATATGCGCGACCCCACGAGTTTGCCTTATCAGGACCTGCCCTGGCTCGATCTCGACATCGATATCAAGGGGCTGAGGATCGGCGTCATGATGGAGGCAGGCATCGGCTTGTCCCTCGATCCCGAGGTGAGGGCCTGTGTCGAGGGCGCTGCGAAGGCTTTCAGTGATGCGGGGGCCATCGTCGAGGAGGTGAAGCCCTTTATCACCCGCCAGATGCTCGACGGGCTCGACGATTTCTGGCGCCAGCGCGCCTGGGCGGATATCGGCCCGCTCACTTCGGAGGGGCGCGCCCGCATTCTTCCCTATATCCTGAAATGGGCGGAGGGCGGCAAGGCGCTGACAGGCTCCCAGGTCTATAACGGCATGAATCAGATGATGGTGATGCGCCATGCGGCGGTTGCCGCCACCCATCGCTTCGATTTCGTGCTCTCCCCGGTGGCCCCGAATGTCGCCTACGAGGCGGAGCTGGCTTCGCCGATCCATGATCCGGAAAAGCCTTTCGAGCATATCGGCTACACGGTCGCCTTCAACATGTCCGACCAGCCGGCCGCCTCGGTGAATGCGGGCTTCACGAAGGCGGGGCTTCCCATCGGCCTCCAGATCATTGGTCGGCGCTTCGACGACGTGGGGGTGCTCAGGCTCTCCCATGCCTGGGAGCGGATGTGCCCGGACAGACGGCCCTGGCCGAAGCTTTAGCGACACCGAGGATCGTAGACCTGGGTTTTCCCGCGAGCCGCGTGCTGGTAGAGAGCGTGCATGACCTACAAAGTTGCCGCGCTCTATCAGTTCGTCGCGCTGCCCGATTTCCGGGAGTTGCGGGACCCGCTCCATGCCATCTGCTCCGACCTCGGGATCAAGGGATCGTTGCTGCTCGCCAAGGAGGGCATCAACGGCACCGTCGCCGGATTGGAGGAGGGCATCGACGCCTTGGTGGCCGAGCTGCAAGGCGGCTCGCTCTTCCAGGGACGCCTCGACAATCTGGAGCTGAAGTTCTCGACCGCCGCCGAGATGCCCTTCAAGCGCATGAAGGTGCGTCTGAAGAAGGAGATCGTGACGCTAGGCGATCCCGATGCTGACCCGACGAAACAGGTCGGCTCCTATGTGTCGACCGTCGAGTGGAACAGGCTGCTTGAAGACCCGGACGTAATCCTGCTCGACACCCGCAACGATTTCGAGGTCGAGATGGGCACCTTCGAAGGCGCGGTGGACCCACGGATCAAGAAGTTCAGCGAGTTCAAGGATTTCGTGCGGAACGAACTCGATCCGGCCAAGCACAGGAAGGTCGCCATGTTCTGCACGGGCGGCATCCGCTGCGAAAAGGCCAGCTCCTACATGCTGAAGGAGGGCTTCGCCGAGGTGTATCACCTCAAGGGCGGAATCCTGCAATATCTGGAGGACGTGCCCGAAACCGAGAGCCGCTGGCATGGCGGTTGCTTCGTGTTCGATGAGCGCGTTTCCATCGGCCACGGCCTTGTGGAGCGGCCGCAGGACAAGGGGGCCGTATCCGATGAGCGATGACGTCAACGGGCGCCTGGAAGCGCTGGAGATCCGCGTCGCCTACCAGGAGCAGGTGATCGAGGATCTGAATCAGACGGTCATCGACCAATGGAAGAAGATCGACGCCCTGCGGCGCCATCTCAACGAATTGCTCGATCGGGTTCAGGAAGCCGAGGACAATTCCGGCTCGCCACGGGCGCCTGAACCCCCTCCGCCGCATTATTGAAACTCGAGGGCAGGGGCCTGATGGAGCGATCCTCAAGACATCCCTGCGCCCGAACGGAGAGCGGTCAGCTCAAACCTTCTTCACGAACTCGGTCTTGAGCACCAATCCTTTGATCTGAGCCGAACGGCACTCGATCTCGCCTGCATTGTCCGTCAGGTGGATGCCCTTGAAAACGGTGCCGCGCTTGAGGGTCGTGGAAGACCCCTTCACCTTCAGGTCCTTGATGACCTGAACGGAATCGCCCTCGTTGAGGATGGTCCCGTTGCTGTCCCTGACAACCATGTCGCTCATGTCGATATCCCCCTCGGGCTTTTTTACCCGGCGAAGGAGGGCATAGCCCCCGTAGCGATATGTTGTCCATCGGTGCGTTTGCGAATAGGCTTCGCGCACTCCCAGCGAAAAGCCTTTGCACCCCACCCTGAGTAGACAAGCTTGGTCGCCAAAGGCTGTATGCATCAAAAGCAGGGGGCGTCCGCGCGGAGATCATGCCGCTGAACGGCGTGAGTCATCCAATTCCTGACATGTTGCCAAGCTCAATCAAATCACGCCCCGCAATTACAATCACTTAGAATGAGTCACTACATGACGGCATGAGCGGAACACGAACGCGTGATGCCACACACCTGCGGGCTCTCCCGACTTTCGTCTAGGTTTACTCGGGTCGTCACGCATTCTGTCTGCAGGGCATCGATACGTCTCCAATAGGTGTAGATCCTCCATGAAACGCCGCAATTTTCTCGCCACTGCTGGTGCCGGCATCGCCGCTGGCGCGATCGCAAAGCCAGCCATCGCCCAAACCAACCCCGAAATCCGCTGGCGCCTGACATCGGGCTTCCCGAAGTCGCTCGACACCATCTATGGCGGCGCCGACTTCCTGGCGAAGTACGTTTCCGCGGCGACCGAGGGTAAGTTCCAGATCCAGCCATTCTCGGCCGGTGAAATCGTCGGCACCTTCCAGGCCGCCGATGCAGTCTCCTCCGGCACGGTCGAGATGGCCCACACGGCTGCCTATTACTATGTCGGCAAGGACCCGACCTTCGCTGCCGCCGCAGCGGTGCCGTTCACGCTCAACGCCCGCCAGCTCAATGCCTGGCAGTATCATGGCGGCGGCATCCAGCTCATCAACGACTTCATGGCGAAGCATAACCTCTATGCTCTTCCGGGCGGCAATACCGGCACCCAGATGGGCGGCTGGTTCCGCAAGGAGATCAAGACCGTTCAGGACTTGCAGGGCCTGAAGATGCGCATCGCCGGCATCGCCGGTCAGGTCATGCAGAAGCTCGGCGTCATCCCGCAGCAGGTGGCCGGCGGCGACATCTATCCCTCGCTCGAGCGCGGCACCATCGACGCCGCCGAGTGGATCGGTCCCTACGACGACGAGAAGCTCGGCTTCCAGAAGGTCGCGCCGTACTACTATTACCCCGGCTTCTGGGAAGGCGGCCTGACGCTCCACTTCATGTTCAACAAGGCCAAGTGGGAATCGCTCCCGAAGAACTATCAGGCTATCCTCGAAGCGGCCTGTATGGCAGCCAACCAGGACATGCTGGCGAAATACGATGCCAAGAACCCGGCGGCCCTGCGCAGCCTCGTCGGCGCCGGCGCTCAGCTGCGTCCGTTCTCGCAGGAAATCCTCGATGCCGCCTACAAGGCGACCAACGAGGTCTATGCCGAGATATCCGCTCAGAACGCGGACTTCAAGAAGGTCATCGACTCGATCCGCGCCTTCCGCAACGAAGAGTACCTGTGGTTCCAAGTGGCCGAGTACGCCTTCGACACCTACATGATCCGCGCCCGCACCCGCGGCTAAGCTCGGACTTCAGGTACGACGGTGAGAAGCCCGGCGCACTGCGCCGGGCTTTTCCTGTTTCTGCAAGGCTGGTCTGCCTTCAGGGGAGGGCTTTATGCCTTGCACATGGGAGCTTGAGTGCTGATCTGAAGGCAACCCGCCGCCACAGACAAAGAGTTGCCATGCCTGTCCTCTCCATTCTCGACCTCGCGCATGTTCCGGAAGGCTCCACCCCCTCCGATGCATTGCGCAACTCGCTCGATCTGGCGCAGCATGCCGAGATATGGGGTTACAACCGCTTCTGGCTGGCCGAGCATCACAACATGATCGGCATCGCCAGCGCCGCGACGAGCGTCGCCATTGCCCATGTGGCCGGCGGCACGAAGATGATCCGCGTGGGCGCGGGCGGCATCATGCTTCCGAACCATTCGCCCCTGGTGATCGCCGAGCAGTTCGGCACGCTCGATGCGCTCTTTCCCGGCCGTATCGATCTTGGCGTCGGCCGCGCGCCTGGCACCGACCAGCGGACCCTGCGCGCGCTGCGCCGCGATCCGATGAGCGCCGACACATTCCCGCAGGATGTTCTCGAGTTGCAGGCGCTGCTCGGGCCGCTCCAGCCGGATCAGGTGATCCAGGCTGTGCCGGGGACGGATTCGAACGTGCCGATCTGGATTCTGGGTTCCAGCCTTTTCGGCGCGCAGCTCGCCGGGATGCTGGGCCTGCCTTACGCTTTCGCCTCGCATTTCGCGCCCAACGCGCTGCTCTCCGCATTGCAAGCTTACCGACAGCGCTTCCAGCCATCCGCGCAGCTCGACAAGCCTTATGCGATGGTCGGCGTGAACGTGATCGCAGCCGACACGGACGAGGAAGCGCTTCGTCTCTTCACCTCGGCGCAGCAGGCCTTCACCAACATGTTCCGCGGCACGCGCGGTAAGCTCCAGCCGCCCATCGACGATATCGAGACCTATTGGACGTCGCATGAGAAGGCGCAGGCCATGAGCATGCTGGCCTGTTCGTTCGTCGGCTCGGCGCAGACAGTGCGCGAGGGGCTGGAAGGATTCATTGAGCAAACGGGAGCGGATGAGCTGATCGTCGCGTCCGCCATCTACGATCATGCGGCGCGCCTACGGTCGTATGAGATCCTGAAGGATGTGCGCGAGAGCATGAAGAAGGCGGCGTAAGAGACCTACATTCGCCGTCATGGCCGGGCTTGTCCCGGCCATCCACGTCTTGACGCGGCTTAAGGCGTGGATCCCCGGAACAAGTCCGGGGATGACAGGTGAGCACGTTGAAAGATCAGCGACTTTAAGTCGTTGCCCCCCGCGCCTTCAATGTCGGATCAAGTGCGTCGCGCAACCCATCACCCAGCAGGTTCAAACCCAGTACCGACAGCGCAATCGCGATGCCTGGTGCAATCGCGAGGTGCGGTGCTTGCGAGAGATATGTCTGCGCATCGCTGAGCATGCGGCCCCAACTGGGATTAGGCGGACGGACGCCGAGTCCGAGATAGCTCAGGCCTGCTTCGGTGAGGATGGCAAGCGCCAGCTGAATCGTCACCTGCACGATCAAGGCGCCCGCGATATTGGGCAGCACGTCTTCCCATGTGATGCGCAAGGGATGCTTGCCGATGGACCGTGCGGCGGCGATGTAGTCGAGCGTCCACACTTGCAGCGCGACGCCTCGCGTGACGCGGGCGAAGACGGGGATGTTGAACACGGCAATCGCCAGGATCGCCGCGAGTGGACCCGAGCCCACGAGCGCGCCGATCATGATGGCGGAGAGCACTGCCGGAAACGCAAAAACCACGTCCGAGACGCGCATGGCGATTTCATCGGCGATACCTTTCCACGCAGCAGCCGCGCAGCCGATGGCCGTGCCGATGGCAGCGCCCAATAGTACGGCAGGCCATGCGATGGCAAGCGAGTTCCAGGCGCCGACCATCAGCAGCGACGTGACATCGCGGCCGAAATGATCGGTGCCGAGAAGGCCAGTCTCCAACGGCCCTTTCAGGCGGAGGGCCACACGCACCCGCGTTGGCGGCTCTGGCGTCCACACGAGCGAGACGAGCGCCACGATGATCAGCAGAGCCGTCAGGATGCAGCCGATCACGAGGGCGGTGTTGAGGCGAATGGTCGGGCGTTTCATCAGCGGCCCCTCAGGCGCGGGTCGAGGATGGCGTAGCCGATATCGACTAAGAAGTTCACGACGATGACGAGTCCGGAAAAGATCAGCACGATATCCTTGATCACCACGAGGTCACGCTGGTTGAGCGCCTGATAGGCGAGCCGCCCGAGGCCCGGCAGGTTGAACACGTTCTCTACCAGGATCGCGCCGCCGAAGAAGAACGACAGCTGGAGGCCCAGAATGGTGGTGACGGGAATGAGCGCGTTCGGCACCACGTGGCGGCGAAGCGTCGAGCCCTTGTCGACGCCCTTGGCGCGGGCCGTGCGCACGAAATCCGCGCCGATCACCTCCAGCGTGGCCGAGCGCGTCACGCGCGTCAGCACGGCGGCCTGAGGCAGGGCGAGCGCGATGGCAGGCAACAGAAGCGCCTGGAAGGCGGGCCATAAACCTGCATTCCATCCGGGAAAGCCACCAGCCGGGAACCATCCGAGGCGGGTGGAGAAGAACAGGATGAACAGCAGGCCGATCCAGAAGTTCGGCACGGCCACGCCCAGCTGGCTGAACACCAGCACGGCGCGATCGACAGTGGTGTCGCGCCGCGCCGCCGCCGCAACGCCGAGCGGCAGAGCGAGCGCTGTCGAGATGAGAATGGCGAGAAGGCTCAGCGGCAGCGTCACGTCCATGCGCTCTGCGACCAGCGTCGAGACCGGCATCTTGTAGGTGATGGAGGTGCCGAGATCGCCGTGAAGCAATCCGCCGATCCATTGCAGGTAGCGCACCAGCGCCGGCTGATCGAGCCCTAGCTCCTGCCGCAGGGCCGCGAGCGTGTCCTCCCGCGCGGAAGTGCCGAGCATGATCGCCGCCGGGTCTCCGGGCAGCACTTCGAGGATCAGGAAGATCGCCAGCGAGACGCAGAGCAGCGTCACAGCCAGCGAGACAAGTCGGGATAGGATGAGACGCAGCATCTATTCAAATTCATAAATTGGCATTCAATCTCCTCGCGGAGAGGAGCGGGGATAACGTCGTCTCCGTCATGGTCGGACTTGTTCCGGCCATCCACGTCTTAAGCCTTATCCACCAGCCCCGCCCTCATCCTGAGGAGGTCGCGAAGCGACCGTCTCGAAGGAGGTTCTAGAGATCACTGGATGATCCTTCGAGATGCCACTGCGTCGCTTCCCAGGATGAGGCTTGTGTGTTGGAGGCGAAGACGTGGATCACCGGCACAAGGCCGGTGATGACGGCCGAGGACATTGATCATGTGCGGCGCTTTGATTTTCGCACCTCCCACCATCACTCCGTCCACGACGCCTCAGTCACGTCGTTCGACGGAATGGGGGAGTTCTCCCACATTCCCTGAAGCTTCGCGTTCCACACGCCCAGCTTGGGCAGCTGGAACAGGAAGAGCGCGGGCACATCTTCTGCCAGGATCTTCTGCGCTTCCGCGTATTTGGCGTAGCGCGCCTTCTCGTCCGTGGTCTTGGCGGCGTCCGCGATGAGGGCTTTGAACTTGTCGTTCTTGTAATTGAAGTAATAGCCGTCGCGCGCGAAGATATCGATGTCGAGCGGTTCGGCATGGGCGACGATGGTGACGTCGTAATCCTTCGCCTTGAACACTTCCTCGATCCACTTGGCCGGGAATTCGGTGGGGATGATCTTCAGCTCCACGCCCGCTTCCGCGAACATGGCGGAAAGCAGTTCCGCCGACCGGCTAGCATAGGCCATCTGCGGGGTCTTGATGGTGATCGAGAGTCCATCGACCCCGGCTTCCTTCAAGAGAGCCTTGGCCTTCTCCACGTCGTAGGGAATGACGTTCGTCATATCCACGAAGGCCGGGTTGTTGGGCGAGAAGAAGCTGCCGATGGGCTGGCCGAAGCCGGAATAGGCGCCTTCCACGAGGGCCTTGCGGTCCACCGCGTGCATGAGGGCGCGGCGCACGCGCGGGTCGTCGAACGGTTTCTTGCCGCTGTTGAGGCCTGCGACGATCTCGCCTTCCGTGTTGCCGGCGACGGCCTTGAAGCGCGAGTCCTTCTGGAACTCTGCAAACAGCTCGGGCGCGGCGAGATTCGGGAACGCGTCCACGTCGCCTGCGCGGAGCGCCGCGACCTGGGCTTGCGAGTCGCTGATGAAGCGGAAGGTGACAGTCTCGAGCTTCGTCTTGTCCTTCTGCCAGTAATCCGGGTTCTTCACCAGTTCCACCCGGTCGCCGCGCGTCCAGGATTTGAACTTGAAGGGGCCCGTGCCGACAGGATTGGCCGCGTTGCCCGCCGCCGTTTCCGGCGCCACGATCACCGCATCGCCCCAGCCGAGATAGGTGAGGAAGTTGCCCGAGGTCTCCTTCAGCTTGATCACGACGGTCGCCGGATCGGGCGTCTCGATGGAGGTGATGGGCGCGAAAATCTGCTTCTGTGCGTTAGTGGATTTCGGATCACGCGCGCGGTCGAAGGCGAACTTCACGTCCGCCGAATCGAAGGTCGAGCCGTCATGGAACTTCACGCCTTCCTGAAGGCGGAAAGTATAGGTCAGTCCGTCCGGCGAGATTTCCCAGCTCTTGGCGAGAAGCGGCTGCACCTTGCCGGCGCGGTCGATGCGCACGAGGCCTTCATAGAGATTGGCCCACGTTACCTCGCGGATGGCGACCGGCGCCGCAATCGTCGGGTCGAGGCCCGGAGGCTCGATCGGCATGCCGACGACGAGGGAGGTCTTGGCGGCAAAGGCCGGCAGGGCGCTGACGGACAAGAGCAGGGCGGCGGCCAGGAAGCGCTTCGACATTAGGCGGAACTCCATCCGGTATAGGGTGCGAAAGGTCGCGGTGGGGGACCAGCTTACGCAGTGTCACGCCGGATGGAAGATGTTCCTTCGTGTTTTTTCACGGGCATGATCCTTGCAATCCCATAAATGCCGTGAAGATTGGCGGAATAGTTGGCCTGTCGAAGGAAATAAGTCGTGGATGGCCGGGACTGGCACGGCCATCACGGGATCATCAGAGAGAGGGCGCAGTTTAAATGCAGCGCCCGCCATCGACCTCCAGCACCACCCCGGTGATCATGCTGGCCTCGTCCGAGGCGAGATAGAGTGCGGCGTTTGCGATGTCCTGCGGGGTCGAGAAACGGCCGAGCGGGATCGAGTTGACGAAAAGCTCGCGCTTCTGGGGCGTGTCCTCGCCCATGAAGGTGGCGAGCAGCGGCGTCTCGCCCGCAACCGGCGCGAGCGCGCAGACGCGGATCTTGCTGGGCGCGAGTTCCACGGCCATGGATTTGGTCATCGTGTGCACGGCGCCCTTGGTGCTGTTGTACCAGGTGAGGCCAGGGCGCGGACGCAGGCCGGCCGTCGAGCCCACATTGATGATCGCGCCGCCGCCCTGTTGCTGCATGAGCGGAACGGCGGCCTTGGCGAAGAGATAGATCGACTTCACGTTGACAGCGAAGACCCGGTCGAACTCGTCTTCCTCGACTTCCAGCATCGGGCGGTTGCGGTGGCTGATGCCAGCGTTGTTGACCACGATGTCGAGCTTGCCGAAAGCGGCGACCGTCTTCTCGACCGCCGCATTCACGTCGGCTGCCTTCGACACGTCGGCAGCAAGGCCGATGGCCGATGCGCCGATTTTCTCGGCGGCCGCTTTGGCGGCGGCTTCGTTAATATCGATGATGGCGACCTTCGCGCCTTCGCGGGCGAAAGTTTCCGCAATTCCCTGGCCAAAGCCGGAGCCCGCGCCGGTCACCAGCGCCACCTTGCCTTCGAGGCGATTCATGTTTCTTCCCTTTTCAAAAACCAGTCTGTTTCATCCTCAACCTCATCCTGAGGAAGCGCGTAGCGCTGTCTCGAAGGAGGCTCCAGTGTTCTCTGGACGATCCTTCGAGACGCACCTACGGCTGCTCCTCAGGATGAGGGTGAGGGGAATTCCTTCAGCTAACCGTGTGCGATGACGAGCGTGCGCGTCGTCGTGAATTCGACCAAGCCCTCGAAGCCCTTCTCGCGGCCATGGCCGGAGCGGCCGAAACCGCCGAAGGGCAGCTCGACGCCGCCGCCCGCCCCGTAGCAGTTCACGAAAACCTGCCCGGCGCGCATGGATCGGCCCACGCGGGTGGAGCGCATGGCGTCGCGGGTCCACACGCCTGCCGCAAGGCCGTAAGCCGTGCCGTTGGCGAGGCGGATCGCGTCGGCTTCGTCATCGAAGGGCGTTGCCACGAGAACGGGGCCGAAGACCTCTTCCTGCGAGAGGATACTCTCATGCGGCACAGGAGCGAGGAAGGTTGGCGTCACGTAGAAGCCGCCTGCCGGCGCATCGAGCGTGACGACGCCTTCGCCGATCACGGCAAGGCCTTCGTTACGGGCGCGGTCGAGATAGCCGAGGACGCGGCGCTGCTGGGCCTGATTGATCATCGGGCCGAGATCGGGCTCGCGCTCCGGATGGCCTGCGCGAAGGGAGCGGAAGCGCTCGGCGATGGCGCCGACCACATCGTTGAAGATGCCGCGCTGGATCAGAAGACGGCTGCCCGCCGAGCAAGTCTGGCCGCCGTTCTGGATGATGGCGTTCACGAGCGCAGGCATGGCGCGTTCGAGATCCGCATCGTCGAACACGATCTGCGCGGATTTTCCGCCGAGTTCGAGAGTCACGCCCACATGGTTCTTGGCGGCGGCGGTCTGCACGGCGGTACCGGTTTCGGGGCTGCCGGTGAAGGACAGGAAGTCGATGCCGGGATGGCCGGCGAGCGCCGCGCCTGCCGTCCGGCCAAGGCCGGTTACCACGTTGAGCGCGCCATCGGGAAAGCCGACCTCGCGGGCAAGGGCAGACACGCGAAGAATGGTGAGGGACGCATCTTCCGCGGGCTTCACGACGGTGGCGTTGCCGGCGGCAAGGGCGGCACCCACGGAACGCCCGAAGATCTGCATCGGGTAGTTCCAGGGCACGATATGCCCCGTCACGCCATGCGGCACGCGCTCGACGCTGACGAGATGGGTGTGGAGATAGGGAATGACATCGCCGTGCAGTTTGTCGGCGGCGCTGCCGTAGAACTCGAAATAGCGGGCAAGCGCGATGGCATCGGCGCGGGACTGGCGCAGGGGCTTGCCGTTGTCGCGGCTCTCGAGAAGCGCCAGCTCGTCCGCCTTGGCCTCGACGGCCTGGGCGAGCTTCATCAGCAGGCGGCCGCGCTCGGTGGCGGTAAGCTTGCCCCAATCGCCCTCGAAGGCCCTGCGGGCAGCGGCGACGGCGGCGTCGATATCCTGGGCCGTTCCGGCGGCGATGCGGGCGAGAAGCGAGCCGTCCACGGGCGAGAGCACATCCAGCATCATGCCGTCGGAGGCTGCAACGTTACGGCCGCCGATGAGGTTCTGGAAAATCATGTCGGGGGCAATGGACGGGCTGACTTGGTCGTTCACGGGCCTTCTCCCTAAATCATCTTATGCATGCCCGGCACGGCGGCCAGGAGCTGCCGCGTATAGGCATCGCGCGGATCGGCGAACAGTTGCGCTGTTTCCGCCATTTCCACAATCCGACCTTTTTGCATGACAGCCACGCGGTCGCAGATCTGGGCAGCAACCCGCAGATCGTGGGTGATGAACAGGATCGCAAGGCCCAACTCTTCCTGAAGGCTCCTGATGAGCTTCAGGATTTCGGCCTGGACCGACACGTCGAGGGCGGAGACGGCCTCGTCGGCGACGAGAACGTCCGGCTTCATGGCGAGTGCGCGAGCGATGCCGATGCGCTGGCGCTGGCCGCCGGAGAACTCGTGAGGGTAGCGGTCGACTGCCTGGGCGGGGAGGCCGACCTTTTGAAGCAGGATGCGGGCGTCCTCCATGGCCTTGGCCGGGTCCTCGCCTTGCGTGACAGGCCCTTCGGAAATGATCCGTCCCACGGCGCGGCGCGGATTGAGGGATGCGAAGGGGTCCTGAAACACCATCTGGATGCGCCGCCGATGCGGGCGCAGGTCGCGCTGGGACAGGGTGCTGAAGGGCAGGTCGCCGATCTCGATGGTGCCGCCGTCGGGCTCGATGAGGCGCAGCACGCAGCGCCCGACCGTCGATTTGCCGGAGCCGGATTCGCCCACGAGGCCCAAGGTCTCGCCGCGCCGGATCTCGAAGCTCACCGCATCCGCCGCCTGAACCTCCCGCTTCTTCGTGAAAAAGCCGCGCCCGCCATAGGTCTTGGTCAGCGCATCGACCTTGAGGGTGATCGGCTCGCCCGCCAGCGGCTTCGGGGCAGGAGGCGTCAGCGAGGGCACGGCTGCGAGCAGACGCTTGGTATAAGGGTGCTGCGGGTTGTGCAGCACTTGCTCCGCCGGGCCTTCCTCCACCAGTTCGCCATGCTGGAGCACCGCCACCCGGTCGGCGATCTCGGCCACCACGCCGAAATCGTGGGTGATGAAGAGCACCGCCGTACCCTTCTTGCGGCGCAGGTTGTCGATGAGCTTCAGCACCTGGGCCTGGGTGGTGACGTCGAGGGCGGTCGTCGGTTCGTCGGCGATAAGGAGCTTTGGCTCCAGCGCAAGGGCCATGGCGATCATCACGCGCTGGCGCTGGCCGCCGGACAATTCATGCGGATAGGCTTTCGCGATCAGCTCGGGATTCGGAAGATTAACCTCGGAGAGGAGTTCCAGCACCCGGTGTTCGCGCTCCGCCGGGCTCAAGACCCCGTGGGCCCGGAAGGTCTCGGAGATCTGGTCCGCCACCCGCATGACCGGGTTGAGGGAGGTCATGGGCTCCTGGAAGACCGTGCCGACCTCGCGCCCGCGAACATCGCACCAGCCATTCTCGTCGAGGCTCAGCAACTCGCGGCCCGCAAGCTTGATCGAACCGGAGAGCACATCGACCCCCGTCGGCAGAAGGCCGATAGTGGCCATGGCGGTCATGGATTTGCCGGAGCCGGATTCGCCTACGACGCAGAGCGTTTCGCCCGGCTGGATCGTAAGAGACAGGTTTTCGATCGCATGCTTGCGGTCCGCCAGGGCAGGGAGGCCGATGGCGAGGTTCTCGATCGACAGGACGGGGACGGGGCCGCTCAATGATGTTCTCCTATGTGCGCTCATCCTCGCGATCTCTGCCGCTCCGTCAATCCATCCGGGTCTGCTCCATGTTGAGAATGACGTTACCTCCGCCATATGCTCACCAGGAGACAGGGGAGTGATTCAAGCCGTGCACGATGTGGTTTCCCGGAGCGAGGACAAGCTAAAGCAATGCTTTGCCCTGCAGAGGCGCGCTTGGGCGGAACAGGGACCGCTGTCCGAGAAGCGGCGCGCCGAAGGCTTGGGCGATCTTGCCGATGCGCTGGTGCGCCACGCGGACGAGTTCGCCAAAGCCATCAGCGCAGATTTCGGCCATCGCTCAGTGCATGAAACCAAGCTGTCGGATCTTTATCCCGTCATTGCGGGCTTGCGCCATGCGCGAAAGAACTTCCGCCGCTGGATGAAGTCGCGCCGCCGACCGATCCAAATGATGTTCCAGCCTGCTTCGGGCCGGATCGTGTATCAGCCTCTCGGCGTCGTCGGCATCATGAGCCCGTGGAACTATCCGGTGCAGCTGACGCTGGCGCCTCTTGCGGGAGCGCTCGCCGCCGGCAATCGGGTGCTGATCAAGCCTTCTGAACTGACGCCTCGCACATCCGCGCTGCTGGAGGACGTTCTGGCCAAGGTGTTCGACGAAGGCGAGGTTGCGGTGATTCAAGGCGGCGTGAGCGAGGCGCAGGCTTTCGCCAAGCTGCCTTTCGATCATCTGTTCTTCACCGGATCGACGGCGGTCGGTCGCGAGGTCATGAAGGCGGCAGCAAACAATCTCGTGCCGGTCACGCTGGAACTCGGCGGCAAGTCTCCCACCATTCTCGCGCCAGATTTTCCGGTCGAGAAGGCAGCGGAGCGGATTGCGGTGGGCAAGCTGTTCAATGCCGGACAAACCTGCATCGCGCCCGACTACGTGCTCGTGCCGCGCCATCTGGAATCCTCATTCGTCTCAAGCTATCGCGATGCGGTGGCGCGGCTCTACCCGACCTTCATCGACAATCCCGACTACACGGCCATCGTCAGCTCCCGTCATTATCAACGCATCCGCAGCCTGATCGACGACGCCAAGGCGAGCGGGGCGACGATCCATGAGATCAATCCTGCCGAGACATTTGACGAGGCAACGCGAAAGATGCCGCCTGTCGTTCTGACCGACGTGCCGGAACATGCGCGCATCATGCACGAGGAAATCTTCGGTCCCGCGCTTCCCGTTGTCGTTTACGACAGTATCGAGGAGGCCTGCCGGTTCGTCAGCGACCGCCCGCATCCGCTGGCGCTCTATCTGTTCAGCCACGACAAGCGGATCATCGACACCGTTCTCGAAAAGACCCTCTCCGGCGGCGTCGCGATCAACGACACGCTTCTTCATTGCGTGCAGGAGGAACTGCCCTTCGGCGGCGTGGGTCAAAGCGGAATGGGCGCCTATCACGGCGAGGCGGGTTTCAGGACGTTCAGCCATGCCCGCTCCGTGTTCAAGCAGGCGCGGTTCAATGGGGCGGGCATGACGAAGCCGCCCTATGGCAGCCGCATGAACCGCCTACTATCGCTGCTCATGCGATGACAGCATCAGCTCACCGATGCATCGCCTCGGTGAGGCGGGGATCGCTGAGCAGCGGGACGGAGATGTCATAGGACACGCCAGTAGTCGCGAAGTTGAGCAGCATGTAGCCTTCCAGCTCGCCTTCGATGCTGCGCTTGATCAGGCGTGATCCGAAGCCCTGGCGCTTGGGCGGTGATACGGGCGGCCCTCCCGATTCAGCCCAGTGAATCCGCAATTGCGATGGGCGGTCATAGGCCGGCACGATGGACCACGACACATTGAGATGGCCCGTGGGCACGGACAATGCGCCGTATTTCGCGGCGTTGGTGACGAGCTCGTGCACGACGAGGCCCAGGTTGATGGCATAGCGTGCGGGCATGTTCACCCGTGGTCCTTCGATGCTGACGCGGGTGTCTCCTGCTTTGCGATAGGGCGCCAGCTCCTGCTCGACGATCTCGCGAAGATCCGCCTCGCGCCACGACTTGAGCGTGAGCAGGTTGTGGGTTTTCGAAAGCGCCAGCAGACGGCCCTCGAAGGCTTCCTTGAACTGCATCGTATCTTTGGTGGAGCGCAGCGTCTGAGCCGCGATGGATTGCACGGTGGCGAGCGTGTTCTTCACCCGATGGTTCAGCTCGTCGAGGAAGAAGCGCTGTTGATCCTCCGCCTGCTTGCGCTCGGTGATGTCCTGGAAGATGCCGATGAAGAACATCGGCTTGCCCTGCTCGTCGAAGGTGACTCTGCCCCTCGAATTGATCCACCGGATCTCGCCGTTCGGGCGCCTGATCCTGTATTCGTCCTCATAGTTGCCGTCGCCGCGCACCGCCTTGCGCAGGTTTTCGAGAGAGCGCTCCGAGTCGTCGGGGTGGACGATCCCGCGCCAATCCTCGACGCTCGCCGTAGTTTTGGCTTCAGGGAGGCCGAGCATCGAGGCCGCCTGGCTCGACCAGCCTCCGGTCCTTTTCTGGTGATCGTACCACCATGTGCCCATATGGCCTGCTTCGAGGGCCAGTCTTGCGCGCTCCTCGCTGGCCCTCAGGGCCTGCTGGCGCTCCGCTACATCGTCCATGAGGTCATTGAAGCCTTTCGCCAGAAGGCTGAACTCGCCGGCGTTGCGGGGCAGGTCGATGCGGGCGTGGTAATCGCCGCGCCGCCAATCGCGCACGGCATTGGTCATGATGTCGAACGGCTTCGTGATGAAGGCGCGGCTCGCCAGCCAGGAGAGCGAAAGGGCGAGTACGAGAGCCGCCGCGATCAGCATGAAGCCTCGCCGCGAGGCTTGGTTGATCGGCTGGAAGCTCGCCTGCGTGGAGAGGCCGGCTGCGATGAAGATGCCGACCGGCGGCACCTGAACGGGGATGTAGCCGATGACACGCTCAATGCCGTCGATGGACCGGGCCTCGAAGGAGCCGCTTTGCTCGTGCCAGAAATACTGCATGGTGGAGGGGTTCAAGCTCGTCCCCACGAACTTTTCCGGAAACGGCTCCCTGGCAAGGATGATCCCGTTCCGGTCGGCAATGGTCATGGCGCCGCTCGGTGGGAGGGTGCGTTCCTTCAGCTTGCGATCGAGCCAGTTCAAGTCGAGGGCGCCGGCGATGACGCCGATGATGCGGTCGTTCTGGTCGCGGATCGGCATGGCGAGGGGAAGAACGGGTTGTGCCTGAAGACCACTCTCGATGAAGCTCGACGTGAAGTCGCCGATCACGAATTGCTGTTTCGCCAGGGCCTCCTGGAAATAATAGCGGTTCGTGAACCGAAGGTCGGGATTCGAGAGCCTTCCGCTGGTGCAGCGAACCTGGCCTTCGAGATCCAGCGCCACGAAGGTCCGCACCTGGGGCATCTTCTCCTGCAGGGAGCTCAAATACGCATTGCAGACGGGGGTATCGAAGCCCCGGATGGACCGGGCTTCCTCGATGGCCGTCAGCAGGCTTTGAACGCCGTCGAAGATCCGTTCCAACTCCGAGCCGGCGAGCTGGGCCTGGCGGATGGCCTGCTCATGGATCTCCGCTTCGCGGGCGCGCCTAAGGGAGACCTCCGTGTATGTCCACATGACGATCGCCGGTAAAACGGAGATCAACGCCAGGAGGAGCAAGCGCCGCGCCAGTGTCATTCATACGTCCAGCTTATTCTTGAACAGGGGAACACAAAGAGCGTTCATCGTCCACTGCGGCGAAGGTGGCCTTGCATTGGCGGCCCTGAGGTGTCAGGGGAGCAGGAATGGCGCTTCCTCCTCTTCTCCTCCTCCAGGATATCGCTCTCACCTTCGGCGGCACGCCGTTGATCGAGAGCGCCGAACTCTCCGTCTCGCCGGGCGAGCGGGCCTGCCTTGTCGGCCGCAACGGCTCGGGCAAGTCGACGCTGCTTAAGATCGCCGCAGGCCTCATCGAGGCCGACAAGGGCAAGCGATTCGTGCAGCCGGGCGCCACCGTGCGCTACCTGGCGCAGGAACCTGACCTCAGCGCCTTCCCGAATACCCTGGCCTATGTGGAATCCGGCCTCGGTCCGGGCGACGACCCCTATCGCGCCCGCTACCTGCTGGAGCAGCTGGGCATGACGGGCGAGGAGAAGCCCGCCGACCTCTCCGGCGGCGAGGCCCGCCGCGCGGCGCTCGCCCATGTGCTGGCGCCGCAGCCCGACATCCTGCTCCTCGACGAGCCCACGAACCATCTCGACCTGCCGGCCATCGAATGGCTCGAAGGGGAGCTGAAGGGCCTGCGCTCGGCCCTCGTCCTCATCAGCCACGACCGGCGCTTCCTCGAAAGCCTGTCCCAGGCCACCATCTGGCTCGACCGGGGTCGCACCCGCCGCATGGACCAGGGCTTCGCCCACTTCGAGGAATGGCGCGATCAGGTGCTGGAGCAGGAAGAGGCCGAGCATCACAAGCTCGGTCGCAAGCTCGTGGCCGAGGCCGATTGGCTGCGCTACGGCGTGACGGCCCGGCGCAAGCGCAACGTGCGCCGCCTGGGCAATCTCCACGCCATGCGCCAGCAATACCGCGACCGCAATCGGGCTGTCGGCACCGTCAGCATGACGCTCGCCGAGGCCGAGCAATCCGGCACTCTCGTGGTGGAGGCCGAGGGCATCTCGAAGTCCTATGGCGACCGCGCCATCGTCTCGAACCTGTCCCTGCGTCTTCTGCGCGGCGACAGGCTCGGCATCATCGGGCCGAACGGCGCAGGCAAGACCACGCTCATCAACATGCTCACCGGCAATCTGGAGCCCGACGAGGGCCGGGTGCGCCTCGGCTCGAATCTCCAGATGGTCACCCTCGACCAGCGCCGGGCGAGCCTCGACCCAAACGCTACCGTGGCGGAGACGCTGACCGGCGGGCGGGGCGATTCCGTCACAATCGGCGGGCAGACGAAACATGTGATCGGCTACATGAAGGACTTCCTGTTCTCGCCGGAGCAGGCGCGCACGCCCGTCGGCGTGCTTTCGGGCGGCGAGCGGAACCGCCTCATGCTGGCCCGCGCCCTGGCGCAGCCATCGAACCTTCTGGTGCTCGACGAGCCGACCAACGATCTCGATCTCGAAACCCTCGATCTCCTCCAGGAGATGATCACGGACTATTCCGGCACCGTCCTGCTGGTGAGCCACGACCGCGACTTTCTCGACCGCACTGTCGGCTCCGTCCTGGTGTCGGAAGGCGAGGGGCGCTGGCTCGAATATGCGGGCGGCTATTCCGACATGGTGGCCCAGCGCGGCCAGGGCGTTCAGGCCCGCAGCGTCGAGAAGGACGCTAAGCCGAAGGTCGACAAGCCCGCTGCCGCGAGGGCGGAGCAGGCCAAGCGCAAGCTCAACTTCAACGAGCAGCACGATCTCAAGACCCTGCCCACCAAGATGCAGGAGACCGAGGCCAAGATCGGGAAGGTTCAGGAAATTCTCGCCGATCCCGAGCTCTATTCCCGCGATCCTGCCCGCTTCCAGAAGGCCATGGACATGCTCGCGCAGCTGCAAGGCGAGCTGCACGCTGCCGAGGAGCGCTGGCTGGAGTTGGAGATGCTGCGCGAGGAGCTTGAAGGATAGAGCGGCCCCGCCGCATCTGCGGAAAGGCAACTGGGGAGTATCGAGGGAATGCGCCCTCGACACTGAGCCGACATGCCCAATCTGTAAAAGCAGTCCATCCAGGGAGGATTGAGATGCGCTGCTTTTCGAAACGTCACCTGACTTTTGTTATGACCGCTCTCTGCATTGGAGGCATGGCTTCAGCCTCCATGGCAGCAGAGCCTGACCGGAATGTGTTGGCCGAGCGGGTGACGAAGCTGTCCCGCGGTACGCAGTGGAAGCCGGTGGAGAAGGTTCCGGTCAACTTCCTGACCCATCATCCGCAGGGCATGGTGAAGATCGGCGATACGCTCTTCGTATCGTCGGTGGAGATCAAGGAGCCGACCAAGCGCTTCCCGCAGCCGGTGGATGGATATGACCGCGACACGGGCGCGGGCGTCGGCCATCTCTTCAAGATGGACCTGAAGGGCAATCTCATCGCGGACATCACGCTCGGCGAGGGAACGATCTATCATCCTGGCGGGATTGATTACGATGGTCGTTACATCTGGGTGCCTGTCGCGGAGTATCGGCCGAATAGCAAATCCATCGTGTACCGAGTCGATCCTGAGACCATGAAGGCCGAGGAGATGTTCCGGTTTGCCGATCATGTCGGCGGCGTGGTCCACGACACCGACAGCAAAGCCCTGCATGGCGTCAGTTGGGGTTCGCGCCGCTTCTACCGTTGGGCTCTCGATGAAAACGGCAAGCCGACCAATGCGAACGAGACGCCCGAGAAGCTGCGGACGCTGAACACCTCGCATTACCTCGACTATCAGGACTGCAAATACGCAGGCAGCCAGCGCATGCTGTGCTCCGGTGTCACCGAGATGAGGGTCAAGCCCGATGCGGCCCCGTTCCGCCTCGGCGGACTCGACTTGGTCAACCTTGCAGATGGTCGTCCGATCTTCCAGACGCCGGTGCTGCTCTGGGCTGACTCCGGAATGGACATGACCCACAATCCTGTCTGGATGGAAAACAGCGACGCGGGCATCCGGGGTTACTTCATGCCGGAGGACGACAAGTCCACGCTTTACATCTACGAGGCGGAAGTAAAATAGCGACCTCGGCCCTGGCGAGCGGAGCCCGCGCCTGGGCCGACCTTTTCGACCGGTAGCGCGTTTCAGCCCAGTGGTGCAGGATTCGAGTATACCGAAAACTTAAGAGAGTGCCGATGGCTCAATCAAAATTGTTCACCCCCTTCCAAGTGGGAAAGCTCGAACTGGCCAATCGCATCGTGATTGCGCCCATGTGCCAGTATTCGGCTGAAAACGGATGCATGACCGACTGGCATACGATCCATCTCGGTCAGCTTGCTCTGTCGGGTGCCGCGCTCCTTACCATCGAGGCCACCGCCGTCGTGCCGGAAGGGCGCATCTCTTACGCGGATGTGGGCCTCTATTCGGACGAGACGGAAGCCGCCATGAAGCGCGTCTTGGACAGCGTGCGCCGATGGTCCGACATGCCGATCGCGATTCAGCTCGCTCATGCCGGACGCAAGGCGTCTACCGATCTGCCCTGGAAGGGCGGAAAGCAGATTGCGCCGGATCATTCCAACGGATGGCAGACCGAAGCACCTTCGGCAGTTGCGCATTCTGCGGGTGAGAATTCCCCTACGGCTTTGACGAAGGAGCGCATGGCGCAGCTGCGCGAAGCCTTCGCCGAATCTGCCCGACGCTCCGCGCGGCTCGGCATCGATGCCGTGCAGATCCATGCGGCGCATGGCTATCTGCTGCATCAGTTTCTCTCGCCTCTGTCCAACCGGCGTGACGATGAATATGGCGGCTCGCTGGAGAACCGGATGCGCTTTCCGCTCGAAGTGTTCGATGCCGTCCGCGCGGCCTTCCCAGCGGAAAAGACTGTGACGGTGCGGGTCTCCGGAACCGACTGGGCCGAGGGCGGATGGAGCATCGAGGAGACGGTTGAATTCGCGAAGGCGCTCGAAGCGCGCGGATGCACGGCGATCCACGTTTCAAGCGGCGGGCTGACGCCGGCGCAGCGGATTCCGGTAGGTCCGAGCTATCAGGTGCCGCTGGCCCGCGCGGTCAAGCAGGCCACCAAGATGCCGGTCATCGCGGTCGGACTCATCACCGATTTCGTGCAGGCGGAAGCGATTCTCGCCACGGGCGATGCCGATCTCATCGCGCTGGCGCGTGCCATCCTCTACGATCCCCGATGGCCCTGGCACGCGGCTGCGCATTTCGGCGCATCCGTGAAGGCGCCCAATCAATATCTGCGCTCACAGCCGCACCAATATCCCAAGCTGTTCGATATGAGGGCCGAAGACTGAAGGTCAGGAGAGGTTTACTCTCCGCCTTCATCCAAGGTGAAACCGGCTTTCAGCACCACCTGATAGTGGCGCACCTTGCCGTTCTCGACATGCCCTCTCGTCTGCAGAACTTCGAACCAGCGAAGGTTGCGCAGCGTCTGGCTGGCGCGCCCGATCGCGGTTTGAATGGCGTCTTCTATGCTCGTTTCCGACGAGCCGACAAGCTCGACGATTTTGTAGACGTGATCGTTCATCGGGCGCTCCATACGTTGCGGAGAAGCTGAACTTGGAGTGCGGATGAAGGATGCCAAGAGCGGCGTTCCCACTTCAGGCGAAGAGGGCCGGTGGAACTATTCCGAATAACCGTAGGTGGCGCAGGAACATAGAACCATCCTCATCGTTGGGATGCCGTCGGCTCGGTCTTATGCGCCGGGTGCAGGAAGGAAACTCCCATGAACCTCAAAATTGCTCTTGTCGCGAGCGCGCTGGCCTTTGGTGCAGCAGGCTGCATGACACCGACAACGTCGGCTCCTCCTCCGGTCGCCGTCACGAGCGCGACCGAATTCGTGCCCATGGCGACGTCTTCGAACCTGTTTGAAGTCGAATCGAGCCGTCTGGCGCTGCAGCGCTCGCAGAACCGGGAAGTTCGCCGCTTCGCCCAGCAGATGATCCGCGACCACAACACGGCCTCGCGCCGCATGGCTACGGTTGTGCGCCGCGCAGGGCTGCCGGCTCAGCCGCCCGCCATGATGCCGAAGCACCAGCAGATGCTGGCCACTGTCGAAGGCGCAGCCGATTTCGATGCGGCTTACGTGAACGCGCAGCTCATGGCGCACCAGGAAGCCGTGGCCCTGTTCTCCTCCTATTCGTCGGATGGCGATGTTCCGCAGTTGCAGGAGTTCGCCGGAGCAACCCTGCCGACGCTGCAGATGCACCTCGAACAGGCGCAGGCTCTCAGCAGCGGCGGTGGCATGGCCCGCGCCATGTAGTTTGTTAGTGGGTCGGATAACGGCCGCCGGGCTTTTCCGGCGGCCTTTTCTTTTTGGGCTTACCGGGCGCTCCGATACGCCGCCACTTCCTGCTCGATGGCTCCAAAGATGGAATGCCCGGCCTTGTCCTTCATCTCGATGCGGATCGTGTCGCCGATCCGCATGAAGGGCGTTCTGGCCTCTCCGTGGAGAATGGTTTCCACGGTGCGCTGCTCGGCGAGGCAGGAATAGCCGACGCCCCCTTGGGCAATGGGCTTGCCGGGGCCGCCGTCTTGATCCTTGTTCGAGACGGTGCCCGAACCGATGATGGTGCCGGGGCCGAGCGGACGCGTCCTGGCCGCGTGGGCAATCAGGGTCGGGAAGTCGAAGGTCATGTCCACGCCCGCATTGGGCTTGCCGATGAGCTGGCCGTTCAGGCTGGAGCACAGGGGCAGGTGGAGCTTGCCGCCGTCCCAGGCATCGCCCAGCTCGTCCGGCGTCACGGCCACGGGCGAGAGGGCGGAGGAGGGCTTGGACTGGAAGAAGCCGAAGCCCTTGGCCAGCTCGTTCGGGATCAGGTTGCGCAGGGAAACGTCGTTCACGAGAACTACGAGGCGGATCGCGGCGGCCGCTTCCTCGCGGGTCGCTCCCATGGGAACTTCATCAACGATCACGGCGATTTCCGCCTCGAAATCGATTCCGTGGGCTTCGTCCATCACGAAAACCGGATCGCGTGGGCCGAGGAAGGAATCCGAGCCGCCCTGGTAGATGAGGGGATCGGTCCAGAAGGACGCCGGCATCTCGGCCCCGCGTGCTTTGCGCACCAGCTCAACGTGGTTCACATAAGCCGAGCCGTCCGCCCATTGATAGGCGCGGGGCAGGGGCGAGGCGCAGTCATGCTCGTGAAAACGGAAGGAGGGGACGGACCCGTGTTCCAGCTGTTCCGCAAGGTCGCGCAGGCGAGGCTCGACTTTTTCCCAATCGTCGAGGGCTTGCTGTAGCGTCGGAACAATGAAAAATGCATCCGTCGCGCGGGTCAGGTCCCTCGAGACGATCACGAGTCGGCCATCACGGCCTTGTTTGAGCGAAGAAAGCTTCATAGCCACCGACCTTGTTGATGTGGTTTATCGAGCTGCAACGAGAAAAGTTTCGGGAAACGCCCATGACGACGATGAAGAGAAGAAACTTTCTGAAGGGCGCAGGCCTTGCCGCCGCCACCACCGTGGCCGCGCCGGCGATCGCGCAGTCGATGCCGGAGATCCGCTGGCGCCTGACCTCGAGCTTCCCGAAGTCGCTCGACACGATCTTCGGCACCGCCCAGACCTTCGCGAAATACATGTCCGACGCGACCGACGGCAAGTTCCAGATCCAGGTCTTCGCCCCGGGCGAGATCGTCGGCGGCCTCCAGGCCATGGACGCGGTGCAGAACGGCTCGGTCGAATGCGCTCACACGCCTCTCTATTACTATATCGGCAAGGAGCCCGCTCTCGGCATGGGCACGGGCCTGCCCTTCAGCCTCAATGCGCGCCAGCTCCATTCCTGGTGGCACTTCGCCGGCGGCAAGGAAATCATCAACGAGGTGATGGGCCGATACAACTGCACCTCCCTCGTCTGCGGCAACTCTGGCGCCCAGATGGGCGGTTTCTTCCGCAAGGAGATCAATACGGTCGATGACCTCAAGGGCCTCAAGTTCCGCATCGGCGGCCTGGGCGGTCAGGTTCTCGCCAAGCTCGGCGTCGTGCCGCAGCAGATCGCGCCCGGCGACGTCTACCCGGCTCTGGAGCGCGGTACGCTCGACGCGGCCGAGTTCGTCGGTCCCTACGACGACGAGAAGCTCGGCTTCCTGAAGGTCGCCAAGTACTACTACGCTCCCGGCTTCTGGGAGGGCGGCGCCATGCTGCACCTTGTCGTCAATCAGCAGAAATGGAACGAGCTGCCCAAGCAGTACCAGGCCATCATGAACCAGGCTTCCGAGGCAGCGAACAACTGGATGCTGGCGAAGTACGACGCCGTCAACGGCCAGGCGCTGCGCCGCATGGTCGGCGCGGGCGCCGAGCTGCGCACCTTCTCGCAGCCGGTCATGGAAGCCAGCCTGAAGGCCGCCAATGAGCTCTATGCCGAGCTCTCGGCCAAGAACGCGGACTTCAAGAAGGCCTACGATTCCATGGTTGCCTACCGCAACGACGTCCTGCCCTGGTGGCAGCTCAACGAATACGCCTTCGATACCTTCATGATCCGCACGCGCGGCCGGGCCTGATCCCGCAAGCGAGCAAACGCCTACTGAAAGCACAGAAGGCCGTTCGGCTGTTGTCATCTCTCCGATGCAACCGCCGGGCGGCCTTTCTTCATGGGAACGTGTATGCGCGGCCATCATTCCGCTGCGCCGCGATGATCCGGACGGGCGCGTTCGTATGGCGGGAGGGCGGCTGGCGCCGCAGACCTGTCCGAACCCCATAACCCAGAGCATGTCTGGATAAGCATCGGCGTTCTCCCTGCCCGGAGCCGATGGTCACTGCTTAAGGGGGCAGTGGGTCGACCCTCGAATCTAGTTGCTTGTGCAACGAATTTATCATATTGGTTGCACAAGCAACGGTTTTTTGTCAACCAATGGCACCACGTTCCGCTCTCAAGAAAGAAGACGCGCCCGACCCTCTGGTCGTGTTGGAGCGCTTTCTTCCCTATCGCCTCAATGTCCTGGCCAGCCTGACCTCGAACGCGCTGGCGCAGATCTATGCCGAGCGCTTCGGGCTCTCGATCCCGGCCTGGCGGGTCATCGTGACCCTCGGACAATACGAGCACCGCACGGCGCGGGACATCGCCGCCCACGGCGTCATGCACAAATCCACGGTCTCGCGGGCCGTTTCCGCGCTGGAGCAGCGCGGCCTCATCATCCGCAAGCCCAATCTCGACGACCGGCGGGAGGAGTGGCTCGAGCTGACGGAGGAGGGGCGAGAGATCTATGAGGAGCTGGCGCCTGAGGCCCTGGCCTTCGAGGAGCGCTTCATTTCCGTGCTGACGGCGGAGGAGCAGGAAGTCCTCGTTTCGCTCATCGACCGCCTCAGTGGCCATGCCCGGCTTCTCGCCCCCGAGGGGGAGAGCGAGGGATGAAGCTTTATACTTACTTCCGCTCCTCCGCGGCCTACCGCGTGCGGATTGCCCTCAATCTGAAGGGCGTGCCGTTCGAATCCATTCCGGTGAACCTGCTGAAGGCTGAGCATCGCGATGCGGCCTACGGTGCCGTCAATCCGCAGAAGCGGGTGCCGTCCCTCGATATCGGCGACGTGACGCTTATCCAATCCGGCGCGATCCTCGAATATCTCGACGAGGTTTATCCCGAGCCGCCGCTTCTTCCCATGGGGCCCGTGAACCGCGCGAAGGTGCGTGCGGTTGCCAACATCATCGGAAGCGATATCCATCCGCTCAACAATTCGGGCACCATCGGCTACCTCAAGAACAAGCTTGGTCATGACCAGGCAACGGCCGATGAATGGTATGCCCATTGGGTTCGCGAGGGTTTCGATGCCATCGAGGCCCTGATCGAGCCGGGACCCTATGCCTTCGGCTCCCGGATCACGCTCGCGGACATCTATCTCGTGCCGCAGGTGTTCAATGCCCGGCGCTTCAAGATCCCTCTCGATTCCTATCCGAAGATCGTCGCGGTGGATGCGGCCTGTGCCGAGCATCGCGCCTTTCGGGATGCCGCTCCGGAAAACCAGCCGGACGCAGCGTGAGTGAGACGTCGGCCGCATCCGGTGCCCTGCGGATGCGTTGTCTCGTCAAGCAGGCCCCATGACGGGCCGAACAAATAACAGGAGGATTATTGCCATGGGACCGTTCCCGCACGATGCACCGCCGCCGGCCATATCCGAAGACAACCCGATGGGGACCGACGGATTCGAGTTCGTCGAGTTTTGCCATCCCGACCCGGAGGCGCTCGACCGCCTCTTCAAGACCATGGGCTTTTCCCTGGTCGCCAAGCACCGTTCCAAGAACGTCCTTCTCTACCGGCAGGGCGACATCAACTTCATCGTGAATGCACAACCCGGCTCCTTCGCCGAGCGTTTCGCCAGCCAGCACGGGCCTTCGGCCCCTGCCATGGCTTTTCGCGTGGTCGATGCGAAATACGCCTATGACCGCGCTCTCTCCATGGGCGCCAAGCCGGTACAGACGGAGCGGGGTCCGAACGAGCTCGAGATTCCCGCCATCGAAGGCATCGGCGGCCTGCACATCTATTTCGTGGACCGCTACGGCGCGAAAGGCTCGATCTACGATGTGGATTTCGAGTGGCTGGGCGAGAAGGACCCGAGGCCCGCGGGCGTTGGCCTCTATTACATCGATCACCTGACCCATAACGTCTATCGCGGGCGCCTCAACGAATGGGCCGGCTTCTATGAGCGCCTCTTCAACTTCCGCCAAATCCGTTACTTCGACATCTCAGGAAAGCTGACCGGCCTTCACTCCCGCGCCATGACGAGCCCGGACGGCAAGATTCGCATTCCGATCAACGAGGATGCCGGCGAGACCGGGCAGATCGAGGAGTACCTGCAGGAGTATAAGGGCGAGGGCATCCAGCACGTGGCCCTGGGCTCCCTCGATCTTTATGAAACGATCGAGACGCTGATCGAGCGGGAGCACGAGTTCATGCCCGCGCCCAACGACATCTATTACTCCCGTGTCGACAAGCGCCTGCCCAGCCACGGCGAGTCGCTCGAGCGCCTGCAGAAGAACGGTATCCTCATCGACGGCGAGGGCGTGGTCGAGGGAGGCTTCACGAAGGTGCTTCTCCAGCGCTTCGGCAAAACCGCCATCGGGCCGATCTTCTTCGAGTTCATTCAGCGCAAGGGCGATGACGGATTCGGGGAGGGCAACTTCAAGGCGCTGTTCGAATCCATCGAGGAAGATCAGATTCGCAGGGGCGTTCTGAAGCCGAAGGTCGCCTGACTCGTCGTCGAAACCCACGATTCGAGAGAGGCCGGATCCGTCCGGCCTCTTCTTTTTGGGGCCGTGAGGGCGAGGTTTCGCCCAATATGTGGACAGACTTATTCACAGGCACACAGCATCGTGAAGGTCGATAAAGCTGAGTCGGCCATCGCTCCAGGCTGCGCAACTTGGCTTTCAACCGGTTGAATTTTAAGGATTTGTTAGGAAACGACCTCAATTCCTAACGAAGCGTAAACGGCAACATGTTCAAACGTTGCGTTTGTGCAACATGGTGCTGAAAAGCCCAGCCTGATGCCCATTTTACGCCTTCATTCGGTTGCTTGACCGGCCGCGCTGGCTAATGTGGCTCCAGCGACGGGGGCACCCCAGTCGTCATTTGTAGGCTCAGCCAGCTGGCGGGGCCGCCAAGTCACTAGGGGAAAAGGGACGTGTTTGGAGCTTCGTTGAAGTCTTCGAGGCACAAAAACCCGGCCCCCCAAGGGTCTCAAAACTTTGGAGGTCAACCATGAAGCTCGTTAAGAGCCTTCTTCTCGGATCGGTCGCGGGTCTCGCTGCCGTTGCCGGTGCTCAAGCTGCCGATCTTCCCGCTCGGAAGGCCGCTGCTGTTGAATACGTTCGCGTCTGCTCCACCTACGGCGCAGGCTTCTTCTACATCCCCGGCACGGAAACCTGCCTCCGCGTCGGCGGCCGCGTCCGCGCTGAAATGCGCTACCTCGAGCCCAACAGCCGTCTCGACGACTCGATCGGCTTCCGCGCTCGTGGCCGCATCCAGGTTGACGCTCGTACCGCCACGGCCTACGGCCTGCTGCGCACGTTCGTCCGCTTCGAACTGACCCGCGACACCGGTTCGTACGGCTTCTCGTCCACGTCTCCGAACGTCGACCAGGCCTTCGTTCAGTTCGGTGGTCTGACCGCCGGTCGCTCGATCTCGGTCTTCGACAACGGCGACCTGCCGACCGGTCACATGGGCACGCTCCGCTTCTCGGACGCCCCGAACGTGAACCAGTTCTCGTACACCTTCGCTTTCGGTAATGGCTTCTCGGCAACGGTCGGCCTCGAAGAAGGCCGCTACGCTGGCAATGTCATCGGCACCGTCATCGGCCCGGCTGGCACTCCCGTTGCTAACGTCGTGTTCGACGAAGCTGGTCAGCGCATGCCCGACGTCGTCGCCAACGTGAAGTACGCTGGCACGTGGGGTACGGCTCAGCTCTCCGGTGCAGTGCACCAGCTGCGCAGCGCTGCTATCCCGGGCACCACCCCCGGCGTCGGCATCATCCCGGACACCGATTACGGCTTCGCTGTGATGGGCTCGGGTAGCGTCAACCTCCCGATGCTCGCCCCCGGCGATGCTCTCTGGATTGCCGCGACCTACGCTGACGGCGCCATGGGCTACCTCGGCTTCGGCGGCACGAACGTGATTGGTTCGTCCTCGACGACCTACATCGCCGACGCTTACTATGACGCCGAAGGCGACATCAAGACCGGCCGCGGCTGGTCGGTTGCCGGTGGCCTGCGTCACTACTGGACCCCTGAAGTTCGTCAGAACGTCTTCGGTTCGTATGCTCGCGTCGAGTACGGTTCAGACATTGCCAACGACTTCGACTTCAACGAGTGGCGCGTCGGCACGAACGTGTTCTGGCAGCCGGTGTCCGGCCTCGACCTCGGCGTCGAAGTCCTGTACGCCAACCAGGATCCGCGCGGTGCAGTTCGCCGCGGTGGCGATGCCTGGGAAGGCCGCGTCCGCGTTCAGCGCGACTTCTAATCGGTTCTATCCGATCTGAAAGGGAAACCCCGGTGGAAACACCGGGGTTTTTCTTTTGTGCTGGAGCCAGGCCCGAATGCGTTGCGAAATATAGAGAAAGCCGCGCAACAGGCGCGGCCTTCGTGTTGCCCAATGGCTGATGCTTGGGGCGATGAGCTTTATGAAGGAGGAGCGGCGCCTGTCTCGGCTTGTGCGATCAGATCGCGGATAGCCTCGAAGATATCGCCCGTCAGTGACGGTGCATGGCCTTGCCCTGGCACGGTGATTGCTTTGAGGCGCGGATGCCGTTGCTGCATCTGCACAACGGTATCCGCTGTCAGCAGGTCGGAATGCTCTCCGCGAATGACGAGCACCGGAAGATGCTTCAGCCCCTCGAACAGAGGCCAGAGGTCGGGCATGGGCTTTTCGAGGTCGAGCGCTTCGAGCGGCTTCATCAAGTTTGGGTCATAGCTCAGAACCAGCCGGCCATCCTGCTCGTGCCAGGTTCCCCGCGCCATGTCCTCCCATTGCTGCTGGGTGTAGCCGGGAAACTGATCACCAGACCGATGCCTCAGAATCTCGGCGCCTTCCTGGATTGTCGCGGGCAGGGGCAGCTTGCCCACATAGCTCCGGATACGCATGAGCCCTTTCGGTTCGACCACCGGCCCGACATCGTTGAGCACCGCGCCGGCGAGCAAGGTCGGATGCGCCGCATTCAACGCTATCGTGATCAGCCCGCCTCGTGAGGTGCCGACGAAGACCGCCTTCTCGATTCCTGCGGCTGCCAGCACCTGCAGGGTGTCGCCGACCTCGGTGCCGATATCGTACTTGCGCCAATCGCTGTCCCATTGCGACCGCCCGCGCCCCCGGTAATCTAGGCTGAGAACCCGGCGAGGATTGGCTGCATCCGTGCTCAGCGCCTTTGCGAGCGCATGGAAATCCCGCGAGTTTCGGGCAAGGCCCGACAGGCAGACGATAGGGAGGGCTTTCCAGTCGCTCAGGCCGTAATCCCGCGCATAAAGGCGCAAGCCGTCGGAGGCCTGCACGAAAATGTCACGGTACGAGCTGCTCATTTCAAACCGGGATACGCAATGGCTTCAACGGAGCAGCATCCTGCATCAATAAGCGGTCTTTGTCGCATCCGCTGTCGTGGCCTCAGGCGCCGCCGGAGTCTTCTTCTCGTTCAGGCGCTGCCGGTAGACATGCAGGTTCTCCATCACGCGCTGCACGTAGTTGCGGGTCTCGTAGAATGGAATGCGCTCGACCCAATCGACCAGATCCACATCGGGCTTGCGCGGGTCGCCATAGGCTTTGACCCATTTATTCACGTTGCCGCCGCCCGCGTTGTAGGAGGCGAAGGCGAGAATGTACGAGCCCTTCCAATCCTCCATCAGCTCTCCGAGATGGGCGGAGCCGATCTTGGCATTATAGGAGGGGTCTTCCACGAGCCGGTTCAAGTTGAAATCGACCTTGAAACGCTGGGCGGTGCGCTTGGCAGTGGCCGGCATGAGTTGCATGAGGCCGCGAGCGCCCGCGCTTGAAATCGCCTTAGGATTGAAGGCGCTTTCCTGCCGGGCGATGGCATAGACCATGGCGGGCTCCACCTCGTCGCCGACCGGGTCGAAATCCGGAATTGCGGCCAGCGGATAGGCATGCTGGTCGAGCGGGAAGCCGCGCTGCAGGGCGATCTTGCCGATGGAGAGAACCGCACGCGGGTTTTGCTGACCGGTTGCCAAGGCGGCGAGCGCATCGAGCTGGCCGGGATCGTTGAGGGTCTGCGCAAGGTCGGAGTAGAGGGCAAGCGCCAGATCGCTCTCGCCGATCCGCTGGAGAAGGCTCGCGGCCTGAACCGGCACGAGCGTTTCGAAGGCTTTGCGCTCCTCGTCCTTCAGCGGCTCCACCGAGCGCAGTTCCACGGCCGCGCCGAGCTTCTCTCGGGCGAGCTGCCCGTAGTAAGTGGTCGGGTGCTCAGCGGCCTTGCCATAGAAGATCCTGGCATCGGCGGCCAATCCGGCGGCTTCCGCCGCGCGGGCCTGCCAATAGGCGACGCGCGACAGCGAAATCGGGGTCGATGCGGTCTGCGCAACGGTCGCGAAATGCGCTCCTGCTTTGGCGGGATCGTTCAAGAAGCGCAGGGCGATCCAGCCCGAATGGAACTCCGCCTCGATCTGCTGGGCCGGGGACTCGGCGGCATGGTGGCTTGCGACATTATACGCGTTCTGGAAGTCGCCCTTGTCGAGCAGTTCTCGGGTCACCAGACGCTGCTCGGCCCACCATTCGTCCCCGTCGACACGCTGCTCATGATCGCGGGGCGCCTTGGTGATGATGGCGGCGGCTTCCACGTATTTCTTGGCCCGTCGCAGGTAAAGGGCGCGGGAGAACAGGTAGGATGGATCGTCCCTTAAGGACGCGGGCACTGCGCCGAAGGCTTTCTCGGCCTTCTTCTTGCCCTGGTAGATACCCATGCGGGCCTTCACCAGAGAGGCATAGTCCTTGCCGGCGAAACCGGCCGCGCGCTGGGCGCCGCCCCAGGATTCCTTCAGTAGCAGCCGTTCCATGCGGTAGCGATGATCCGCCTGGGTGAGCACGCCGGGGAAGCGGTCGAGAATGCGATTTTCCGTCTCTGCACCGAAGTTATCCTCGCGCCAGATCCGGCGGATCAGTTCGGCGGCTTCCAGGTCTTTCCCGTCGCTTTTCAACGCGAGGGCCAAGGCGATCCGCCCGGTTGCCGTCACCGGCGGCTGCTTCTCGAAATAGGCGCGGATCTGGGACGGGGAGCGGCGCTCGGCGAGGAGCGTGTCTTCCAGCCGCCGCCTGATCTGGTTCGTGACGGGCCAGTCCGGGTAATCCTGGCGGAAGGTCATGATGCGCTCGAACCCGACCGGAATGCCGCTGCGGATCGCGAACCATTCCGCCGCCGCCTGGGCCGCCGGGTCGGAGAGCTTGGACTTGAGGACCGTGGCCTCGGTCGTATCGCCCTCGCGGTAGGCCTTGAAGATCAGGGGGAGCTGTTCCAGGTCTTCCATGGCCTTCACCGGCGGCGTGAAGGCCTCAAGGGTCGTCGGTTGAGACGAGGGAGGCTCATTGGCCTGCACGGCAAGGGTGGAGAACTGGACGAAGGCGACGGTCGCCAGCAAACGGATTGAAGGACGCATTGTGAGGCTCACCCGCTACCCCCTCATTGGACGCCGCCTCTCGTTTTATGGCGACGTTTCACTTGAGGAAACACCAAGTGCCGCGCTAGGACAACTCCTCAAAGGTTTGTTTGCGCCCATGCGCCGCACCTCTTATGTGTTAAATCCCTGACTTTCCTGGCTCTGTCGCAGTTTTTCGAGGATCATCATGACCCGCTTCCAAGGCTCCATCACCGCCCTCGTGACTCCCTTCAAGGACGGAGCCGTGGATGAGGCGGGTTTCCGCTCCTTCATCAACTGGCAGCTTGAGCAGGGCACCAACGGCGTCGTGCCCGTCGGCACCACCGGCGAGAGCCCGACGCTGAGCCACAAGGAGCATGACCGGGTCATCGAGATCTGCGTCAACGAGGTGAAGGGCAGGGTTCCGGTGATCGCGGGCGCGGGGTCCAACAGCACGGCGGAGGCGGTGGCCTTCTCCCAGCACGCGGAGAAGGTGGGGGCCGACGCGGTCCTCATCGTCACGCCCTATTACAACAAGCCGACCCAGGAAGGCCTGTACCAGCACTTCAAGGCGATCAATGACGCCGTCGGCATTCCGATCTTCATCTACAACATCCCCGGCCGCTCGGTGATCGACATGTCGGTGGAGACGATGGCCCGGCTCTATGAGCTGAAGAACATCGCCGGCGTGAAGGACGCCACCGCCAATCTCGCCCGCACCAGCCTGCAGCGCCAGTTCATGGGGCCGGACTTCATCCAGCTCTCCGGCGAGGACGCGACGGCCCTCGGCTTCATGGCCCATGGCGGCCATGGCTGCATCTCCGTCACCTCCAATGTCGCGCCGCGCCTTTGCGCCGAAATGCAGGAAGCCTGCCTCAAGGGCGATTATGCCAGCGCCCTGAAGGTGCAGGACCGCCTGATGCCGCTGCACACCAACCTGTTCATCGAGACCAATCCGTCGCCCGTGAAGTACGCCGCCTCCGTGCTCGGCCTCATGGAAGACACGGTCCGCCTGCCCATGATCCCGGTATCCGAGAGCACCAAGACTGCCGTGCGCTCCGCCATGGTTCATGCGGGCCTGATCAACGCATAAAGAGAAACATGGCCAAAGACCCCAAGAGCGTGAACCGCGTCGTCGCCGACAACAGGAAGGCGCGGTTCAATTACGAAATCACCGATACCTACGAGGCCGGCATCGCGCTCACCGGCACGGAGGTCAAATCCCTGCGCACCGGAAAGGCCACCATCGCGGAATCCTATGCCGGCCCGTCGGGCGAGGAGTTCTTCCTCTTCAACGCCAATATTCCGGAATACCTTCAGGCGAACCGATTCAACCACGAGCCGAAGCGCCCGCGTCGTCTGCTGCTGCACCGGAACCAGATCAACAAGCTCCTGGGCGCCACGCAGCGCGAGGGTTTCACCGTGATTCCGCTCAAGATCTACTTCAACGAGCGCGGCATGGCGAAGGTGCAACTCGGCCTCGGCCGAGGCAAGAAGCTTCACGACAAGCGCGAGACGGAGAAGGAACGCTCCTGGAACCGCGAAAAGGCGCGCCTCATGCGCGACAAGGGCTGACGAAGCGCCTTTCCGCGCTAACTCTTCCTGACATCTGGAGGAGCAGCATGGCATCCGTCGCATTGGTTTCCGTTCTCGGCCCGGACAGGGTCGGGCTTGTCGCCGCGATTGCGGAGCATCTGTTCGATATCGGCGTGAACCTGCGGGACACGACGTTTGCGGCCCTAGGCTCCGGCGCGGAATTCGTAGCGATCTGCGAATTGCCGGCGGGGCTCGATGCACGAGAGAT
The DNA here is from genome assembly GCA_041913065.1 of Microvirga sp. Lineage (GTDB taxonomy): Bacteria > Pseudomonadota > Alphaproteobacteria > Rhizobiales > Beijerinckiaceae > Microvirga. The sequence continues at coordinate 208,947 of JAYSGD010000005.1, forward strand.
CGAGGCGGGGCTCAAACAGCTGCCAGAACTTGAGGGCGCTGAGGTGAGGGCGGTGCCCTATGCCTTCGATCCGAGCCCGGGACCTGCGGGCAGCATCACGCACCGCATCACCATCAGCGGCGGCGATCAGCTTGGGCTCGTGGCGCGGCTGGCGGAAGTTTTCAAGCAGTACGATGCCAACATCGTGCGCCTGGAAGCGCGCAAGCTGTCCGAGGCCGAAGGCGGTCTTTACGTGACGCGCTTTGCCGTCTTCATTCCCGAAGAGCAGGTGAATTTGTGCCTCGCCACCGTGAGCAATACGGCTGGCTCGCTCGCGTTGGAATGCGACGTCGAGGCGAGCAAGCTTTAACGGAAAAGGCCGGGACTGATCCCGGCCATCGCTGCATTCTCTTGCGAAAATTTACACGTCGAACTCGTCGTCCTGGCCCTGACGGATGCCGTAGCGGCTTTCCAGGGCGCCGTTGCGCGGTTGCGGGCCTTGCTGCGGGCGCGGAGGACGATCCGGGCGGTCGTTCCCCTCGCCGGGCGCACGCTGCGGACGATCTGAGGGATCGCGGCCGATGCGCGAAGCGAGCTGCGACAGGTCGAGGAACTCGTCCGCCTGGCGGCGCAGTTCATCCGCCACCATGGGAGGCTGCGTGGTGATGGTGGACACCACAGACACGCGCACGCCCCGACGCTGCAAAGCCTCGACCAACGAGCGGAAATCGCCGTCGCCGGAGAACAAAACCATGTGATCGATGTAAGGGGAGAGCTCGAGCGCATCGATGGCGAGCTCGATATCCATGTTGCCCTTGACCTTGCGGCGGCCTGCGGAGTCGACGAACTCTTTCGTCGGCTTCGTGACCACTCGGTAGCCGTTGTAATCGAGCCAGTCGATCAGGGGGCGGATGGAAGAATATTCCTGGTCTTCCACGAGCGCGGTATAATAAAAAGCGCGAACCAGGGTGCCGCGGCCCTGAAATTCCTTCAGCAGGCGCTTGTAGTCGATATCGAAACCAAGCGTCTTTGTCGTAGCGTAAAGGTTGGCTCCGTCAATGAAGAGCGCTATCCGCTGCTGGGTGGACATAAGTATTCTCTGTTTGCGTCTGCCTGGGTGGCATAACAACCTTCTTTGTCAAAGCGACATCTAATATTTACGCTAACAATTCACTTGCGCGGTAAAACATGACGTGCCCGAGATCAGGCTGCTATTACCCTCAGACGAGATAAAGCGACAACTTCAAATACTTAATGGCGTGTAAACGCCAAGAGTCAAGTTGGCGGAATAGGGGCAGTCAACCCATTCGTTCGAAATTAAACAGATTTTTGTGATTTCAGGCTGCGGCTGCCCGGTTTGGTCGCCGGAAGAGCCGCCAGTTCGGGCGGCAGATGGTCCGCCGGGTAGGCCGGAATGTCCAGCTGGACCAGGGACACGAACGGCACGCCGAGGTCTGCCTTGCCGCCGGAGCGATCGATCAGGCATGCGGCACCCAGTATCGTCCCTGGATGTTCCTTAAGGGAAGCAAGGCATTCGCGGGAGGACAGGCCGGTGGTGACGATGTCCTCCACCATGACCACCCGCGCCCCTTCCGGAATCGTGAAACCGCGGCGAAGCGTGAACTCGCCGTTCTCCCGCTCGACGAAGATCGCCTTGGCGCCGAGATGCCGGGCCGTCTCGTAACCCGGCACGATGCCACCGACCGCCGGCGAGACCACGTAGTCCACCTTCCCGAAAGTCTGCTCGATCTTCTGGGCCAGGGCCTTGCAGACGCGCTCCGTGCGCGCCGGATCCTGGAACACGAACATCTTCTGCAGGAAGACCGGGCTGTGCAGCCCCGACGAGAGAATGAAGTGGCCCTCCAACAGCGCGCCGGCTGAGCGGAATTCATCAAGGACGTCGTTCGGGGTCATGGCGGATTCTCCTGCGTGAGGGGTGTTTGGCAGGAGAGGGGGCGATGGGCAAGAGGTTGATTTTTAAGTCTCTGTATCTCCGACGTGCGTAAGCGCACTTGAGAAACAAGATATCGTTCTATTTGCCCTGGCGAAGAGAAAGTCTTTCCACCATAGGATGATCTAGACATGGCAAAACATCAGGAAATTAAAGAAAACCGCTCGACCCCTATTTGGTTAGAAGAAGGGGACAAGGTTACCGTATTTGAGAACGTGACGGTCGATACAACGAATGGCTCGCTCATTGGAATCAGCGGGGCCGCCGGAACTAACGAAGTGATCGTTCACGGGCACGTCATCGGCAAAAACTTCGGCTTAGGCTTGAGAGTGCATACGCCTGATGGCGAAGGGCATGATAAAGTGTGGGTTAGCTCGACCGGCAGTATCAAGGGTGATTACGCAATAGAGTTGGCAGATGACAGCACAGTTACAATCGATGGGATTGTAACAGGTCTGGATGACGGAATCCGATCTTATGGTGCAATGACGCTAACCAACTCAGGGACTATCAAGGCTGAAGGTCTTCCTCTGCGGTCAATAGCAGTTTCAAGCACCAAGAAGCTGGATCTGACCAACAAAAGCGGTGCCACGATTAAAGGCATGAAGTATGGAATCTTTGCATCAAGCGAAGATGATGTCGTCCGCAATAGCGGGCATATTGAAGTCAGTGGCCATTCTACCATTGATGCAATCTACTTAGGCGATGGAGATGATGTTTACGATGGGCGCAACGGCACTGTCGTAGGATCAATCGATCTGGCCGAAGGAGATGACACGGCAACTGGCGGGGCAGGTCAGGAGCGAATTTACGGCGATGACGGGGACGACCTTATCGAGGGTGGCGGTGGCAACGACATCATCGACGGAGGCGATGATGAGGATAAGGTTATCTTCACCGGCAAACGCTCAGATTACTCTGTGGTGAAGAAAGCCGACGGATCGTTCGTCGTCTCTGACAAACGCAAGATTGGCGATGGAATCGATACCGTTACAGATGTGGAAGCCTTTAAATTCTCTGACGTTACGGTGAAAGCTTCCGATCTGCTGAGCACTAACCCTATAGAAACGGGCAACTCTGGTGGTTCCGACACCTCCAGTAGTGGCCTTACCCTATACGGCACCAGGAAGAAGGACGCGCTGGTCGGCGGTGCGGGCAACGACAAGCTCTACGGCCTGTCGGGCAACGACGTGCTCACCGGTGGCGCGGGGCAGGATGTGTTCGTGTTCAACACGGCCCTCGGCAAGGGCACGACGAAGAAGAACCACAACAAGAAGGTCAACTACGACACCATCACCGACTTCAATCCGACGGACGATGCGATCTGGCTCGACAACAAGATCTTCAAGAAGCTCGGCAAGGCGGGCTCGGAAGCGGCTCCTGCGAGCCTGAACAAGAAGTTCTTCAAGGTCGGCAAGGCCAAGGACAAGAACGACTACCTGACCTACAAGAATGGCGTGATGTTCTACGATGCGGACGGCGTGGGCAAGAAGCACAAGGCCGTACAGGTCATGAAGTTCGCCGACAAGCCCGTTCTGACCGCCGAAGACTTCTTCGTGATCTGATGACGAGACGGCCCTTATCGAGTGCGATGAGGGCCGTCCTTCGCCGCCTGCACGAAAGCCTCGAAGAGCTTGTTGCCGGGATGATCCTGCCCAGAGAAAAGCTCCTGATGCCATTGCACGCCGATGGCGAAGGGATGCGTGGGCAACTCGATGGCCTCGATGATGCCGTCCGGCGCGGTGGCGCTCACGACAACGCCATCCGCCGGCTCGACCACGCCTTCGCGATGGAACGTGTTTACTGTGATCTCGTGCTTGCCGACAATGCGCGCCAGCGCCGTGTTCGGCTTCACGGCAACGGGATGCTGGTGCCCGCGCTTGTCATGTTCCATTACATGGGAGCCGAGCGAGCGGATGTCCGGTGACAGGCGACTGCCATGGATTCCGGCAAGCACCTGCATGCCGTTGCAGATGCCGAGCACCGGCTTGCCGCGTTCGAGAAAGCCGCGCATCAGCGCGATCTCCACTTCGAGCCGTTCCGATTGCGGCGCGTGTGATGTCTGCCCTGCGATGAACCATTCATCCGGGAAGGCGAAACGCCCGCCGGTACTCAGGAAACCGTCGAATTCGCTCACGATGGATTCGACCATGTCCATGAAATAGGGAATGCCGAAGGGCCGGCCGCCTGCCTCGTGAATGGCAGTGAAATAGCGCTTGGTCATGTCATAGCGCGTGCCGTCGACACTGGTGTTCTCATCCATGATGACGGCGATACGCGGCTTCATTGGCATGGCTTTTTATCCTGTGACGCGGTCCACACGGCTCACCACGCGCTTTGCGCGCAGCTCCGCAATGATGGCGTTGAGGTGCTTCAGGTCCCACACGGTAAGATCGATGGTGACGTCCGTGAAGTCCTGCGTGCGGCGCTTCATGTTGACGTTGTCGATATTGCCGTCGTGATCCGCGATCACCTGGGCGATCTGCGCGAGTGAGCCCGGCTCGTTGATGGATTGCAGCTTGATGCGCGCGGGGAAGCGCTGCGAGGAGCCAGCCTCCAGATCCCAGCGCACGTCGATCCAGCGATCGGGCTCGTTGTCGAAATCCGCGAGGGCCGACGATTGGATCGGATAGATCGTGACTCCTTCGCCGGGTGTCAGGATGCCGACGATGCGGTCGCCTGGCACCGCGCCGCCCTCCGGCGCGAAGCGGATCGGCATGTCCCTGTTGAGGCCGCGAATAGGGATGCCGTCCGGCTGATCCTCGGCGGTCTTGGACGCATCGCCATCCGGCTTCGGAGCCCGAGCTTCGGCACCGCGACGCTCGTCCTTATAATCGGGATAGACGGCGCGCACGACATCGCCGGAGAACATCTCTCCGCGACCCACGGCGGCCAGCACATCCTCGACGGAAACGCGCGCGAGACGGGGCAGGGCGCCTTTGAGCTTCTCGTCCGAGAAGGCACGGCCCGCGCGTTCGAAGGCGCGTTCCAGGATCTGATGGCCGAGGCCTGTATATTGCCGGCGCACGGCGGCGCGGGTGGCGCGGCGGATCGAGGCGCGCGCCTTGCCGGTGACCACAAGGGACTCCCACGCGGCGGGCGGCGTCTGGCCCTCGGAGCGGACGATCTCCACCTCGTCGCCGTTCTGCAGTTCGGTGAGCAGGGGCGACATGCGCCCGTTGATCTTGCAGCCCACGGCCGTGTTGCCGACATCGGTGTGCACCGCGTAAGCAAAATCGATGGGCGTCGCGCCGCGTGGCAGGGCGATGAGGCGGCCTTTGGGCGTGAAGCAGAAGACCTGATCGTGGAAGAGTTCGAGCTTCGTGTGCTCCAGAAACTCTTCCGGATTGTCGCCTTCCGCCAGGAGATCGATGGTGCGGCGCAGCCATTGATAGGCGCGGCTCTCGGTGGCGAGGCGCGAATTGTCGTTGACGCGCTCCTTGTAGAGCGCATGCGCGGCGATGCCGTATTCCGCGATCTGGTCCATATCCGACGTGCGGATCTGCAATTCGACGCGCTGGCTGCCGGGGCCGATCACGGTGGTGTGGATCGAACGGTAGTCGTTCTGCTTCGGCGTCGAGATGTAGTCCTTGTAGCGGCCCGGCACCATCGGCCAGCTGGTATGCACGATGCCGAGTGCGCGATAGCATTCGTCGAGAGTGCCGACGATGATGCGGAAGGCGAAGATGTCGGACAATTGCTCGAAGGAAACGGATTTGCGCTCCATCTTCTGCCAGATCGAATAGGGCCGCTTCTGGCGTCCCCTGACCTCGGCATGAATGCCTTGCGCTTCGAGCTTCGTGGTCAGCGTGCGCTCGATCTCCTCGACGAGCTTTTCGTTCTTCGTCGACAGCTCGTGCAGGTGACGCTTGATGGCCTCGTAGGCTTCCGGGTCGAGGTTCTGGAAGGACAGTTCCTCCAACTCCTCGCGCATCTCCTGGATACCCATGCGGCCTGCGAGCGGCGCGTAGATTTCGAGCGTCTCCTGCGCGATGCGCTGGCGCTTCTCCGGCGGCATGAAGCCGAGGGTGCGCATGTTGTGCAGGCGGTCGGCAAGCTTGACCAGCAGGACGCGCACGTCGTCCGCGATGGCGAGCAGCAACTTGCGGAAATTCTCGCCTTGGGCCGCGCGCTTTGACACGAGGTCGAGCCGCTTGATCTTGGTGAGACCATCCACCAGCGCGCCGATCTGGCGGCCGAAGGTCTTGTTGATTTCTTCCAGCGTCGCCTCGGTATCCTCGACGGTGTCGTGAAGCACGGCAGCGACGATGGTCGCCTCGTCGAGCTTCATGTCGGTGAGGATGGCGGCGACTTCGAGAGGGTGGCCGAAGAACAGGTCGCCCGAGGCCCGCTTCTGGTTGCCATGAGCCATCATGGCATAGACATAGGCCTGGTTGAGAAGCGCCTCGTTGGCCGACGGGTTGTAGCGCTTGACCCGTTCGACAAGTTCGTACTGGCGCATCATACGGCCGCCATCTCCTTCACACCCGGTCTATCTGGCTGAAATCAGAAGCATTTAGGATATTGTACAACGTCTTCTGACCGCAAGCTGAATACCAGCGCATCGTGCGAAAAAGTGGATCCGGTTTTTCGCTAAGACGATGCGCTAACTAAAGAAAGAGAGCATTGGATCTGATCCCAAAAGTGGGGTCCACTTTTGGGTCCAATGCTCTTGCCGCAGGCGGCATAACCCGCCCTTGGTTAAAGCAACAACGAAAAAGCCCGGCACATGGCCGGGCTCTTCCAAGAAAAACTTTTAGATCGCGATTATTCGCGGTCGTCGTCGTCCGCGCTGCTGCTCGGGGGAACGAGGCCTTCCAGGCCGCGCAGGAGGTCTTCCTCGCTCATGCGGTCGAACTGGACGTCCGCATCGTTGTCGCTGCCGGTGGAGGCGGCCGCGGCGGTGTTGGAGAGCATCGGAACGGTCTCGGCCTCCGGCTCGTCCACCTCGACATACTTCTGCATGGAGTGGATGAGCTGCTCCTTCAGGTCGTCGGGAGCAATCGTCTCGTCCGCGATTTCGCGGAGGGCGACGACGGGGTTCTTATCGCGGTCGCGATCGATGGTGAGCGGCGAGCCCGAGGAAATCAGGCGGGCGCGGTGGCTGGCGAGCAGCACGAGCTCAAACCGGTTATCGACCTTGTCGATGCAGTCTTCGACGGTCACGCGAGCCATGCAGGCGCTCCTTCTTCAGGTTCGTGAAATAGCGGAAGGGGGACCGGATACACCGGATAGGGCAGGAAAACAAGAGGAAGCGTTCCCGCACAGGGGCTTAAGCACCGATGGATCCCGAAGGTTATCCAAGTGCGCCCCCGCACGCCGCCCAGAGGTTGGTGTAGATACTCTGTATCGGTCACCGTGTTTGGGGGCGATATGGGTATCCTCATGGCCTCTTTGGCCAGTTTCATGCAAGCGGCGAGCCAGTTCCTCACCGAACGGCTTTTCCGATCCCGGTCATTCGACAGGAGCCTTTTAAGTGGCTGGAGGCGGCTGATTTGAAGGCTGGATAAGCCTTTAGAGGACGCGGTTTGCCTTGACTCCGGGCCTGACGGGTGCCAGTTCCGCCGGACTCGATGCAATAAAGGTTCCGCTCCCGATGAAGCGCGCATTCATATTCCCGGGCCAGGGAAGCCAGGCCGTGGGCATGGGCAAGGCCCTCGCCGAAAACTTCCCCCAGGCCAAGGCCGTGTTCGACGAGGTGGACGAGGCCCTTTCCCAGAAGCTGTCCGCGATCATGTGGGAAGGCCCGGCCGAGGACCTGACCCTGACCGCCAACACCCAGCCGGCCCTGATGGCCGTGAGCCTTGCGGCCATGCGGGTGCTGGAAGCTGAGGCCGGTCTCGACCTGACGAAACATGCCGCCTTCGTCGCCGGCCACTCGCTTGGCGAATATTCCGCGCTTGCCGCTGCCGGCAGCCTCTCGATTGCCGATACGGCCCGACTCCTGCGCATTCGCGGCAACGCCATGCAGAACGCGGTTCCCGTGGGGCAGGGCGCCATGGCGGCGCTGCTCGGCCTTGAATTCGACGCGGCGCTTGAAGTGGCCCGTGCGGCTGCTCAAGGTGAAGTCTGCGATGCGGCTAACGACAATGGCGGCGCTCAGGTCGTCGTCTCCGGCCACAAGGCCGCCGTCGAGCGCGCCGTGGTCATCGCCCAGGAGAAAGGCGCCAAGCGCGCCGTGATGCTGGCCGTGTCCGCCCCCTTCCATTGCGCCCTCATGCAGCCCGCCGCCGACGCCATGCGCGAGGCCCTGGCCGGCGTAACCGTGAACGCCCCGGTCGTTCCGGTGGTCGCCAACGTGGAAGCGGCTCCCATCACCGACCCGAACGCGATCCGCGACGCGCTGGTCCGTCAGGTCACCGGCACCGTCCGCTGGCGCGAATGCGTGGCCTATATGGCAGCCCAGGGCGTTGAATCATTTTATGAGGTTGGGTCGGGTAAGGTCCTGACCGGACTCGTGAAACGCATCGCGTCGGGCGCCACGTCCACCGCCATCGGTACGCCTGAGGACGTCGCCGCCTTCAAAGCTTCCCTGCAGGGATAAGAGGAGAGCCTTCATGTTCGATCTGACTGGCCGCAAGGCTCTCGTTACAGGTGCCACCGGCGGTATCGGTGGTTCTATCGCCCGCGCGCTGCATGCCCAAGGGGCAACCGTCACCCTGTCCGGCACCCGCCGCGCGGCCCTCGATGAACTGGCCTCATCCCTCGGTGAGCGCGTTCACGTGGTCGAGGCGAATCTCGCCGACAAGGATTCGGTCGAAGCGCTCGTTCCCGCTGCGGAAGCTGCCATGGACGGCCTCGACATCCTGGTGAACAACGCCGGCGTGACCAAGGACAACCTGTTCATGCGCATGAAGGACGAGGAGTGGGACACGGTGATCGCCGTCAATCTCACCGCCTCCTTCCGCCTCTCCCGCGCCGCCGTGAAGGGCATGATGCGCCGCCGCTATGGCCGCATCGTCAATATCGGCTCGGTCGTGGGCTCCACGGGCAACCCGGGGCAGGGCAACTATGCCGCCTCCAAGGCCGGTCTCATCGGCATGACCAAGGCCCTTGCGGCGGAAGTCGCCAGCCGCAACATCACCGTAAATCTGGTCGCTCCGGGCTTCATCGAATCCCCGATGACGGACGTTCTCAACGACAAGCAGCGTGAGGGAATCCTGGGCACGATTCCTATGGGAAGGCTTGGCCACGGCGACGAAATTGCTTCGTCCGTCGTGTATCTTGCCTCCAATGAAGCCGGCTACGTGACGGGGCACACCCTGCATGTGAACGGCGGAATGGCCATGTTCTAAAAGGACTTAGCGGCGCTTGCGGAATATGTGAGCAGGCGCCGCTGGCCTCTCGCCAGAGAGGATAAGCTTGTGTTAATCATGAGCCCGATCAAGCCAAAGGGGTTGACCGGCGCTTAAAAATACGGCTTTGCACGGCGCAAGGTAGCCGCTTCAGCGTTGTCAGCTGAGCAGCTGATCTACTTTTTGATTTCTAATCCGCCCAATACCTGAGGCGGCAGCCACTGAGGAAAAAACGATGAGTGACGTCGCTGATCGCGTGAAGAAGATTGTTGTCGAGCACCTCGGCGTCGAAGCCGACAAGGTCACCGACAATGCCAACTTCATCGACGACCTGGGCGCCGACAGCCTCGACACCGTCGAGCTGGTGATGGCCTTCGAAGAAGAATTCAATGTCGAGATCCCGGACGATGCAGCCGAGACCATCGTCACGGTTGGCGACGCCATCCGCTTCCTCGAGAAGAACGCAGCCTAAAGAGCTGGACGGGCGTCGGGTGACTCACCCGACGCCCGATTTTTATTCAACGATAGGGTAGAACGTTATGCGCCGGGTTGTTGTTACGGGTCTTGGCATGGTCACGCCGCTGGGCAACGGGGTCGATGCCACGTGGTCGCGTCTCCTGGAAGGACAAAGCGGCGCCAAGAAGATCACCGACTTCCAGGTCGATGATCTCGCCTGCCAGATCGCCTGCCAGATCCCCACGGGCGACGGCTCCAACGGCACCTTCAATCCCGATGATTGGATGGAGCCCAAGGAACAGCGCAAGGTCGATCCCTTTATCGTTTACGCCATGGCGGCTTCCACCCAGGCCCTGCGCGATGCAGGCTGGGCGCCGAAGACCTACGAGGAGCAATGCGCCACGGGCGTGCTCATCGGCTCCGGCATCGGCGGCATCGGCGGCATCTATGAGGCCTCCGCCACCCTCATCGAGCGCGGCCCGCGCCGAATCTCGCCCTTCTTCATTCCCGGCCGCCTCATCAACCTCGCTGGCGGCTATGTCTCCATCGAGCACGGCCTCAAGGGCCCGAACCACGCGGTGGTCACGGCCTGCTCCACCGGCTCGCACGCCATCGGCGACGCAGCCCGCCTGATCGCGCTCGGCGATGCCGACGTGATGGTGGCCGGCGGCACGGAATCTCCGGTGAACCGCCTCTCCATCGCGGGCTTCGCCGCCTGCCGCGCTCTCTCCACGAGCTACAACGACGCGCCTGAGAAGGCCTCGCGCCCCTACGACAAGGACCGTGACGGATTCGTCATGGGCGAGGGCGCCGGCGTCGTGGTGCTGGAGGAGTACGAGCATGCCAAGGCGCGCGGCGCCAAGGTCTACGGCGAGGTCATCGGCTATGGCCTTTCGGGCGATGCCTATCACATCACCTCACCCTCCGAGGATGGCGACGGCGCCTATCGCTGCATGGCAGCCGCCCTCAAGCGCGCCGCCATCCCGGTCTCCGAGATCGACTATGTGAACGCCCACGGCACCTCGACCCCCCTCGGCGACGAGCTGGAACTGAAGGCCGTGGAGCGCATCGTCGGCAATGCGGCGGGCAAGCTGTCCATGTCGTCCACCAAGTCGGCCATCGGCCACCTGCTGGGCGCCGCAGGCGCGGTCGAGGCGATCTTCTCGCTCCTCGCCATGCGCGACGGCATCATTCCGCCCACCATCAACCTGGACAACCCGTCGGTCGAGACCGCGATCGATCTGGTTCCCAAGGTGGCCAAGCGTAAGGAAGTCAACGTGGCCCTGTCGAACTCCTTCGGGTTCGGCGGCACCAACGCCTCGCTGATCTTCCGTCGCGTCTCCTGAGGACAGGCGGCACGACGTTACGGCTTTTCGCCATAATCCCCATTAGGGTGTCGGACGAGCCGGTTTGAATCGGCCGGCACCGGAAAAGCAGCGTGATGTTCGGACGAAAGAAAAAAACCAACCTGATGGCTGAGCACGAGGCCGAGACGCTGGATCCCCAGCAGCCTCGTCTGTCCCCGCGCTCGCCCAGCGAGGCAATCAAGCCGTCTCTGGCTCCGCCGCCGCCGCCTCGGCTGCGCCGCCGCCGCAGGGGCATGCTCTCGCTCATGAGCGGGCTGATGACCCTGTTCGTCGCCCTGGCGATCGCGGGAATCTTCGGCTTCACCTTCCTGGAGCGCGAGATCACCGCCCAGGGGCCGCTTCAGAGCGACAAGGTAGTCGTCATCCCGCGCAACACGGGCACCGGCGAGATCGCCAACATCCTCAAGCAGGAAGGCGTGATCAACCAGCCGTTCCTGTTCGAGGCTTATGCCCTCATCAACCGGCAGCGCGGCCAGCTGAAGGCGGGCGAGTTCCAGTTCAAGGCCGGCACGAGCATCGAGGAAGCCATCGACACCCTCGTCCAGGGCAAGGCTATCCTCCACGCGGTCACGGTGCCTGAAGGCCTTACCAGCGAGCAGATCGTGGCGCGCCTCTACGAGAACGAGATTCTCAGCGGCGACGTGCTCGAAACGCCCCGCGAGGGCACGCTGCTGCCCGATACCTACAAGTTCGAGCGCGGCACGACCCGCCAGCAGATCATCAACACCATGCAGGCGGCCCAGCGCCAGGCGCTCACGCAGATCTGGCAGCGCCGCTCGCCGGAACTGCCCATCAAGTCGCCGCAGGAGCTGACGATCCTCGCTTCCATCGTGGAGAAGGAAACGGGCCGCGCGGATGAGCGCACCCGCGTCGCCGGCGTGTTCATCAACCGCCTCATGCGCCGCATGAAGCTGCAATCCGACCCCACCATCGTTTACGGTCTCGTGGGCGGCAAGGGCACCTTGGGCCGAGGCATCCTGCGCAGTGAGATCGAGGCCGCCACGCCCTACAACACCTATGTGATCGAAGGCCTGCCTCCGGGCCCCATCGCCAACCCGGGCCGCGCCGCGCTGGAGGCGGTGGCCAACCCTTCGCGCACGAAGGATCTCTACTTCGTCGCCGATGGGTCGGGCGGTCACGCCTTCGCCGAATCCTACGAGCAGCACCAGCGCAACGTGAGCCGCTGGCGCCAGATCGAGAAGACGCGTGCCACCACCGAGCCCGCCGAGGTGGATCGTGTGGACCCGGAAACGGAAACGCGTGGCCAGGTCGATAGCCCGAGCAACGTGGCCCAGGAGCTGCGCGGCACGGCCAACGCCCTCCCGGCTCCCCGGTCCGGCAGCGGTGGCCGCGCTCGCGGCTTCGATGCCAGCGAGGGGACGGACAAGGATCCGCTCAAGAACAAGACTTTCGACCTCACGAACCCTAAAAACGTGCCCGCCCTACGCCCGCCTGGGCAGTAAGTCCCTGCCAAGCGTTCCCTGTCCGTCAGGGCCAGCCTTGTGCCGGCTATCCCGCTTGGAAAAGCGCGACGCCTCAAATGATCGGGATCACCGGCACAAGGCCGGTGATGACGTGGTGTGAGCACCACCGGCTCGATAGACCAGCCCGCGGGATTGCTCATCGACTCCAGGATCGGCGCGCATTATGGTCGCGCCGATTTCAGGTGCCCGATGTTGTGGTGAGGTTTTCGATGTCCATTGCGAGCATGACCGGCTTTGCCCGTGAGGCCGGCGTTACGGGGCCTTATCAATGGGCCTGGGAGATCAAGACGGTCAACGGGCGAGGGCTCGAGGTGAGGGTGAAAACCCCTTCCGGCTTCGACGCCGTCGGCGAGGATGCGCGGAGCCAGATCCTCAAAGCGCTCACCCGTGGCCAGGGACAGCTGAACCTCTCCCTGTCGAAGGCATCCTCCACGCCGAAGCTGCGCGTCAATCAGGAGGTGCTTCAATCCCTTCTCTCAGCCGTCGGCAACCTGAACCTACCTGGCAACGTGCAGCCGGCTTCGCTTGACGGGCTTCTCTCCGTGCGCGGCGTCGTCGATTTCGAAGAGGATGCGACGGAGCCGGGTCAGGACGAAGCGCTCACCACGGCGCTGAAGAGTGCTGTCGGACAGCTCATCGAATCCCTGAAAGCAGCGCGCCTGAAGGAAGGCCAAGCGCTCGCCGCCGTCCTCAACCAGCAGCTCGATGGGATCGCAGCCCTCGTTAAGGAGGCAGAGAACTCACCGGCCCGTCAGCCTGAGGCCATCCGTGCGCGGCTTGAAGCGCAGATCGCGGAGCTGATCGACGGCAAGGCCGCGCTCGATCCCGCGCGCCTGCATCAAGAGGCCGTGCTGATCGCCGCCCGCGCCGATATCCGCGAGGAGATCGACCGCCTCTATGCCCATGTGGAATCGGCTCGTGCGCTGCTTCAGGAAGGCGGCGGCGTGGGTCGCCGCCTCGATTTCCTGGCGCAGGAATTCGGCCGCGAGGCAAATACCCTGTGCGCCAAGGCCAATGATGTGTCTCTCTCGCGAATTGGCCTTGAACTGAAAGCCGTTATCGAGCAATTCCGCGAGCAGGTTCAGAACGTGGAGTGATGCGGTGAGCGAAGTTTCCAAACCTCTGGTCGGCCGTCGCGGCCTCATCCTCATCCTGTCCTCGCCCTCCGGCGCGGGCAAGACCACGCTCACCCGCAGCCTGGTGCAGGAGCGAGCCGGCGAGCTCTCCATTTCCGTGACCACGCGGCCGAAGCGCCCATCCGAGATCGAGGGCAAGCACTATCACTTCATCGATGAAAAGAAGTTCCTAGCGATGCGAGATCGCGACGAACTTCTGGAATGGGCCGAAGTTCACGGCAATTATTACGGCACCCCTCGCGAACCGGTTGAGCAAACTCTGGCTTCCGGTCAGGACATGGTCTTCGACATCGACTATCAGGGCACGCGCCAGGTGCGCCAGAAGCTGCCGGACGATGTGGTGACGGTGTTCGTACTCCCGCCGAGCTTCAAGGAGCTGAAAGCCCGTCTCGAGCGCCGCGCGGAAGACGCTCCCGACGTCATCGCCAAGCGTCTAGCCAATGCCCGTGTCGAGATGGAACGCTGGGTCGAGTACGATTACGTAATCGTCAACGAGGACCTGGGCGATTCCTTCGAGAAGCTCAAGGCCATCCAGACCGCCGAGCGCTTGAAGCGCGACAGACTTGTTGGACTGTCCGAGTTCGTCGAAGGATTGCTTTCGGAAAAGCTGGATTAAGTTTTGCCTCGTGCGGCATCGAAGGCATTGGCAAGCGCCACATAGCTTTCCACCGGCACGTTTTCCGCGCGGATCGTTTCCTCGAGACCTGCTGCCGCGATGATCCCCGCAGGGTCGGGCGTGATCGATTTCAGGCTTTGGCGCAGCATCTTGCGGCGCTGGCCGAAGGCTGCGCGGGTGACCGCTTCCAAGGCGCCGATGCGGCAGGGAAGCGGCGAGGCTTTCGGGGTCAGGTGTACGATGCTCGACGTGATCTTCGGCGGCGGCACGAAGGCGGAGGGCGGCACGTCGAAGAGGATACGGGCATCCGTGCGCCAGCCGCAGAGCACGCCGAGCCGGCCGTAGTCTTTCGGATCGTCTTCCGTCGCTACGATGCGCTCTGCCACCTCACGTTGGAACATGAGGGTTAGCGAAGCCCACCAGGGCGGCCACTTCTCGACCGTGAGCCAGCCGGTCAGCAATGCCGTGCCGACATTGTAGGGGAGGTTCGAGATGATGCGCACGGTCCCGTCGCCGACCATGGGGCGCGGATCGAATTCAAGCGCATCCGCCTCAACGACTTCGAGGCGACCGGGGTAATGATCTGCAATCTCCGCGAGGGCCGGCAGGCAGCGGCTGTCGCGCTCGATGGCGACGACCTTCTTCGCGCCCGCAGCCAGGATGGCGCGGGTGAGGCCGCCGGGGCCGGGTCCGACCTCGATCACCGTTGCTTCTTCCAGTGGACCCGCTGATCGGGCAATGCGGCTCGTCAGATTGAGGTCGAACAGAAAGTTCTGGCCGAGCGATTTCTTGGCCATCAGGCCGTGGGTTCGCACCACTTCGCGTAAGGGAGGGAGATTGTCGATCTGGCTCATGGTTTCGCGCCCTTCCGTGTCGAGCCCTTGCCCAGACGTGCGGCAAGCTTGATGGCGGCGATGAGGCTGTCGGGACGGGCGATGCCCTTGCCCGCGATGTCGAAGGCCGTGCCGTGGTCGGGCGAGGTGCGCACGAAGGGAAGGCCGAGCGTCACGTTCACCGCCTCATCAAAGGCGATCGTCTTGATCGGGATCAGCGCCTGATCGTGATACATGGCGAGAGCCGCATCGTAGGTCTTTCGGGCGCGGGCATGGAACATCG
The DNA here is from genome assembly GCA_041913065.1 of Microvirga sp. Classification (GTDB taxonomy): domain Bacteria; phylum Pseudomonadota; class Alphaproteobacteria; order Rhizobiales; family Beijerinckiaceae; genus Microvirga. The sequence continues at coordinate 224,347 of JAYSGD010000005.1, forward strand.
TGTCCGCCGGCAGCGGCCCGGCGACCTCGATTCCTTCGGCGCGAAGGATGTTCACCGCTGGCGCAATGATGTCCTGATCCTCCTTGCCCATCGAGCCGTTCTCGCCCGCATGAGGGTTGAGCCCTGCCAGGGCAAGGCGCGGCTTGGCCAGACCGAAACGCTCCCGAAGCTCCCGGGCGACGATCCGTCCCGTGAGAACGATGAGATCCGTCGTGAGATCCGTGGGCACCCGGGAAAGCGCGATATGCACGGTCACCGGCACGACGGCGAGTTCCTCGCTCCAGAGCATCATGACGGGATGATAGCTCTCAGAGCCGCCGGCAGCGGCAAGGTCCGCCAGGAACTCCGTATGGCCAGGATGCCTGAAGCCGGCATCGTAGAGCACATGCTTCGCGATCGGGTTGGTGACGAGCGCCGCGGCATCGCCGCTCCGCACGAGAGCGACCGCTCTCTCGATGGATTCGATCACGGATGGAGCCCAGGCCGCATCCGGCTTGCCGGGAAGCGCCGCAACGCCGGCCTTCAAGGGAATGACGGGCAGGGCCTGCGCGAAGGCCGAGACGATTCCGGAGGGTTCGACGGCCGCGACGGGAACGTTCCAGGCATAGCTTTGCGCAACCCGCTGCAGATGAGCGGGGTCCGCAATGACCGCGAAAGGTGGAAGGGTCGTCTCGTTTCGCTGGAGCCAAACCTTGAGGGTCAACTCGGGTCCAATGCCTGCGGGGTCGCCCTGGGTCAGCAGGAGAGGGCGTTCAATCCGGGCCACTAGTTGGCAATGCCCTCTTCGCCGGAGTCGGAGCCATCAAGACGCTGAGTGAAATTGGCCTCGCCCAAGGTGCGCAGCTCAAGGCGCAGCATCACCGTGTGGTTCTGGTTTTTCTCGCCGGCCGTCGTCGTCAGATCCCGCGGGGTCATGATGTAGTTGACCGAGAACGTGGTGCACTCGTCGACATAGCCGACGCCCAATGACATGGAGCTGAGATAGGCCGTCTCCTGACGGTTATAAACGGCCGTATCCGGATTGGCGGCATACTGGATCGCGTAGTTTTCGCGTGCAAGCAGGTAGCGGTCGAGATCGAGCAGCAGCGAGCCCGAAACATACCAGTTCGGCGTCACGTTCCAGACGGCCGAGCCAAGCAGGCCTTCGCGGCGACGCGGGAATCCGATATCCGGCTGCGCCTCATATCGTGCATAAGTCAGCGAGGTCGAAATCGGCAGATAGGGGTTGAAGTTTGCCCTGATGCCGGCTTCCACGCGATTGAGGCTGAAGTCATCCTGGTCGAAACGCGCGCGGGAGACGAACGAGAAATTGCTGTTTGGCGAGACCTGCAAGCGGCCCACATAATCGGAAGCGCGGGAATCCAGGCCCGAGTCGAGGCCGACATTGGCCAGATCGGGCTGGCGGAACGAGTTGCGGCCGGCAACCTGATAAGACTGGCCGAACAATGCGTTCGCATAGAAATTGTCGGCGCCGGTAACCGTATACTGGATGCCGAGATTCGCGCGAACACCGCCTTCCGAACGGTCATAACCGGAGAACTTGTCCCAGTCGAAGAGGGACGTGTCGTCGAAGACGAGGCTTTGCGCATCTTCATTTGGAAGGTGGCCGATCTTGGTCTCGTTCGGGCGCGCGATGATCTGAGCGATGGGCTCGATCACCTGACGGCCCGAGGTGCCCAAGTCGGCAACGAAGGGATAGCGGTATTCGAGGCCGACCGCCGGCATCGCCCGGAACAGGTAATCGTCCTCGTCCTGGATGAAGTTGCCGAGATTCGCGTTCTGGTAGCCGCTGAAATTCGGAGCGATCCAGAAATTGTCGGCGCGAACATAGGCGAAGGGCGTCCAGACCTGACCGGCAGGGTCGACGAATTCACGCCGCCAGGACGCCATGATGGAAGCGCGGGAGCTCGATCCGCTCATGCCGCGCACGAGGCACTGCTCCGGATCGAAGATGGCGCAGGTCTGGTAGATGCCGAAGGTAGCCTGATTAGTAGCGGTCAGCGGCTCGAACTGAGTTGCCTCGCGGGTCAGGCTGGTGACATTCACGTTGATGCCGAACTCACCGCCGATGACGGGGGGCGTGACGCGTTTGTCGTAGTCAAGAACCGGAGCGACGACGGGCAGCTGCTTCTGCCAGTCCTGAGTCGACAGGCCCTGGAAATAATAGCCGCGCATATCGAAGAAGGAGCGGTCGCCCTGGCCGCGCAGGTACAGGGTCGATACCGATTCCCTCAGGTAGATCGTGCTGAGGCTTTCGCTGCGGATATCGTAGTTCGTCAGGAACCACTTGTCCGAGACGAGGGCAATATCCCAGCCCCATGTCCAGCGGTCGTTGATGTAGAACTTGCCGGTCGTTTCCAGCGAGCCGCGGAACTCACGGTCGCCAGGTCCATAAGGACTGTCCAGGAAGGCGTCCGGGTCGAGCTGCGAAATGCCCGCCACGCGGATGTTGTAGGAGCCCGTCTCAAGGCGATGCCGCCACTCGGCGAGGCCGAGGAGGCCCTGGCGCGAGAGAACGGTCGGCGTCACGGTCAGGTCGTAGTTGGGTGCGATGGCCCAGAAGAAGGGAACGCCCAGGCCGAACCCGAGCGTGTTCGAATAGACGTAGCGCGGCGCGAGGAAGCCGGTCTTGCGCTTGACCGTGGGGTCCGGCGTCCAGAAATACGGCAGATACGCCACCGGCAGACCGAGTATCTCGAGGGTCGCGTCCTCGTAATAGATCGTCTGCTCGCTGTTGTTGTGAATGATCTTGGCGGCCTTCACCTGCCACAGGGGGGGGCGCTCCGGGTTGTCCATGCACGGTTCGCAGGCCGTGTAGGTGCCCCGTTCGAAGGTCGTCGTCTCGCCGGCGGCGCGCTCCGCGCGCGGGGCCGAGAATCGTGTCGTGACCGGACGGCCATTGTCGACCGTGCTCTGAACCACACGTAGGGAATCGATGAAGCCGTTCTTGAAGTCGTCCGTCAGCTCGAATCGATCACCCGTGACGACCGCGCCGCTGGCATCCGTCAGCCGGGCATTGCCCTCGGCATAGACTCGGCCGGTATTGCGATCATAGGTGACGCGGTCGGCCTGGAGAGTCCGGCCCTGGTAGTTCATCTGGACGTCGCCGGAGGCGGCTATCGTGTTCCGGTCGTTGTCGTAGACGATTTCCTTGGCGTCGACGAGGAGGCGATCATCCCCGGACTGCGCCCCGGCGGCACGCGCGCTGAGGGCGTCATTCAGCGACTGGGCAAGGGCTGGCCCTGACCCAGCGGCACACAGCAGCGCCGCTGCGATCGCAGAAGTTGCGACCGATGTCTTGAGCCAATGAATCCCCACGCCTTAACCCACGTCCCTTATATGAGAACGGGGTCAGCCGTCCTCCTGGTATAATAATGCCAAGGTTCCTAAAAGACTGCCTACTACAGCAGGGAACCAGGCTGCAACTCCCGAGCTGATGATGCCTGAAGCTCCAAGCTCCGCCATAAGCTCAGTGGCGACATAAAGCATGAAGCCCGCAGCAACGCCACCCAGAACTAACATTGCTACACCGCCAAATCGAAAGAATCTTAACGAGACGGAAGCAGCCACGAAAACCATGGCGATGAACAGCAGTGGACGCGCCAGCAGCAGGTCGTAGTGCAGCTGATAGGCGGTGGCGTTGATATCCGAGCTTTCCAGGCGGCCAATGGTGTCGCGCAAGTCCCAGAAAGGCACGGAATCCGGGTCGATGAAGCTCTGCCGGAGCTGCGTCGGCTGCAGGTTCGAGGCGATCAGGTAGCGATCATGTGATTGGGGTTCCTCTGTGGCCGAAAGGACACGGGCGTCCTTCAATTCCCAGAACCCTTCATGAAGGGATGCTTCCTTCGATTCGATGCGATGAGCGAAGGCTCCCGAATCGTCGAAGACGTAAACCGTTACCCCGACCAACGTCGCCGAATCGTTGAGGCTTCCGTCTGCCCGGAACACCGCCTGTCCGTCCTGGCTCTTCTGGCGCAGCCAGATGGGTTTTTCCGAAACCTGCGCCGTTCGCGAGGCGAAGGCCTTGGCCTCCAGGTCGGAAGCCTGCTGTTTCAGATGAGCTGAAACGGGATTGTAAATCGTCACGGACACGATGCCGAGGGTGAGGGCCACCAGCAGACCCGGCTGCAGGAACTGCCAGGCGGAAACGCCGGCGGCGCGGGCCACCACGAGTTCCAGCTTGCGGCTGAGCTGGAGCAGGGCCGCCATGCTACCGAAGAGCACGGCGAAGGGCATAACTTGCTCGGCGATGGCCGGGGTGCGAAACAGGGCCAGCTGGGCCATGAGGGCAGGGGTGGCGTTCTCCGTGTCGCCTGCGCGGCGCATCAGCTCCACGAAGTCCAGGGTGTAGACGAGGGTAAAGACCGTCGCGAAGACGATGAAGATCGTCTTGATGAACTGGCGGGAGAAATAGAGGCCTAGGGTGCGTCCGATCAGCATGCTCAAGCTCCCTGGGCCGCCGGCCTGCGCGAGGGGCGCAGGGCGCGGAATGCGTTACGGATCTTGGCGTTGAACGAGCGCATAGCCGCGCCTTGAAAGATCTGCATCATGCAGATCACAATGGTTCCGATCGGAACCGCATAGATGGCGATCACGGCCGCCGACGAGCGCGCGGCCGCGCTGGATGCCGCGAATCCGAGAATGCGCAATACCACCACGCCCACGATGGCGGCCGCGATGGCCAAACCTCGTCCCTGGCGGGTCGTGCGGGCCTCGCCCAAGGCCGCGAAGGCGATGGCCATCATGGCGAGCGGATAGAGCCAGGATGAGAGACGCTCATGAAGCTCGGCCCGGAAGCGCCCCGGCTGGGCCTGATAGAGCGGATCGCTCTTGTCCGGGAAGATCAGCTGAGTGGTGCTGCGCTCGCGCGGTTTATAGACCACTTCGCCGCCCTCGCGGTTGAAGGCCGAGAGGTCTACCGCATAGCGCTCGAAGGCCACGATGGAGGAATCGCGGCTGTTCGGCTCCTTGCGCTGAACGCTGCCCTTTTCCAGGACCAGATAGGCCTGCCCATTGGTTTCGACGGTCTGGCCACGCTCGGCCAGATAGACGATGGGCTTCTTCTTATCCCGTTGATCTTCCATGAAGATTCCGAGCAGCGCATCGCCCGAGCGCTCCCGGTAATGGAAGGTGATGCCGTTCTCGAGGGTGATGAACTGGCCTTCCTTTGCCATGGTGGCCACGAAATCGGCCCTGATTTTCGTGAAGAGCAGGCGCAGCTCCTGGAAGCTCGCCGGCATGATGTAGACCGAGATCATGCCCACCACGAGGCAGATGAAAAGGGACAGCGCTATGAAGGGGCGCATCAGGCGCTGAGGCGCCATTCCGCCCGCGCTCATGACGATCAGTTCCGAGTCGCCGTTCAGTCTGTTGAGGGTGTAGATGACGGCCATGAACAGGGCCACGGGCGCGATGACGTTGATCAGCGCGGGCAGGGACAGGCCGGTCACCGTGAGGAAGATGAAGAGCGTCTGGCCCTTGCCGGTGAGCAGATCAAGCTCGCGCAGGGCCTGGGTGATCCAGATGACGGCCGTCAGCGCGACCAGGCACGCGACGAACGCGCTGAACGAGATTTTCAAAATATAGCGTTCGAGAAGTGTCATGAAGCTCTTCGCCCTGGCGCCAAAGGCCTTGGGTACCTTGTCACATCGTCTTAAGGCAAGACGGGCGTTTTCAACAGCCCGAGATTTGCGCCTATTTCACGGCGGCGCCCCGCATGCCCTATATGGGGTAAGTCTCTATCCGGGGCACCCGCGAATCCGCCCCCAATGCAATCAAACTACGAGGGTTTCATGGCCGACAGCTTCAAGATCGACTTTCAGCCGCATGGCAAGGTCGAAACCGGCGATCTCATCGTCTTCGTCGGAGAGGATCTCAAGCCGTCCCCGGCGGTTGCGAAGCAGCTCGGCTCCAAGGCCGTCGACCTGATCGCCAAGGCGGCCGCGGCCGAGAGCTTCAAGGGCAAGGCGAAGTCATCCATGTCGATCGTGGTGCCGAACGGTTTGAGCGTGGACCGGCTCGTCGTGGTCGGCGTCGGCAGCGAGAAGGATAGGGCTTCCGTGGACATCCTCCAGCTTGGCGGCCTCATCGGCGGCAAGGCGAACGGCAAGGCCACGACCGTGGTCCTCGATCTGCCGAAGATCGACGTAACGCCCGAGGCCGCTGCCGATATCGCGCTCGGCGTCCAGATGCGCCGCTACAGTTTCGACACCTACAAGACCAAGAAGGACGACAACGGTCCCAAGGGTCCGACCCGTCTCGTGCTGAACGTGGCCGATGCCGCCGCTGCGAAGCGGGCCTATAAGGGCCGCGAGGGCGTTTATCAGGGCATCGCGGTGGCCCGCGATCTCGTGAACGAGCCGCCGAATGTGCTCGGCCCGCAGGAATTCGCCGCTCGCGCCCAGGCTCTGACCAAGCTCGGCGTCGAGGTGGAAATTCTCGACGAGCGGGCCATGAAGAAGCTCGGCATGGGGGCGCTTCTCGGCGTGGCCCAGGGCTCCGCCCGTCCGCCGCGCGTGGCCATCATGCGCTGGAACGGCGGCAAGGCGAACGACAAGCCCATCGCCTTCATCGGAAAGGGCGTGGTGTTCGATACCGGCGGCATCTCGATCAAGCCTGCCGCCGGCATGGAGGACATGAAGGGTGACATGGCGGGCGCGGCCTGCGTGGTCGGCCTCATGCACGCGCTGGCTGCCCGCAAGGCGAAGGCCAACGTGGTCGGCGCCATCGGCCTCGTGGAGAACATGCCGGACGGCAATGCCCAGCGTCCCGGCGACATCGTGACCACCATGTCCGGCCAAACCATCGAGATCATCAACACGGATGCGGAAGGCCGTCTCGTGCTGGCCGACGTGCTCTGGTACGTGCAGGACCGCTTCAAACCGAAGTTCATGATCGATCTGGCAACGCTCACCGGCGCGATCCTCGTGGCGCTCGCGCAGGAATATGCGGGCCTGTTCTCCAACAACGACGAATTGTCGGATCGCCTTGCCGCATCCGGCAAGGCGACGGGCGAGCGCGTATGGCGCATGCCGATCGGTCCGGAATTCGACAAGATGATCGAGTCCAAGTTCGCCGATATGAAGAACACGGGCGGCCGCTTCGGCGGTTCGAGCTCGGCGGCGGCTCTGCTCCAGCGCTTCGTCAACGATACGCCCTGGGCGCATCTCGACATCGCCGGAACCGCCATGGGCTCACCGCAGACCGAGACCAGCCGCGGCTGGGCGTCAGGCTGGGGCGTGCGCCTGCTCGACCGTCTCGTGCGCGATCATTACGAAGGCTGATGCGAGAAAATGTCATCCCGGGATCGCGTCAGCGAAACCCGGGAGCGTTCGACGCGTCTGTCGCTTTATCCTGACAACGATCCCGGATCGGCTGCGCCGTCCGGGATGACGAGATGAGAATGGCCGAGGTCCTTTTCTATCACCTCCAGCAGCAACCGCTGGAATCCGTGCTGCCGACACTCCTGCAGAAGACGCTGGAGCGCGGATGGCGCGCGGTGATTCAGGTAACGACGGATGAGCGCCTGTCCGCCCTAGACGATCATCTCTGGACCTTCTCCGACGAGAGCTTCCTGCCGCACGGCACGGACCGCGAGGCCCACGCGGCCGACCAGCCCATCCTCATCACGCTCGGCGCCGACAACCCCAACGGCGCCGCGATCCGCTTTCTGACAGAAGGCGCGGACCTGCCGCAGGACATCGCCTCCTACCAGCGCCTCGCAATCCTGTTCGACGGCAACGACGTGCAGGCGCTCGCCATCGCCCGCGACCAATGGCGCGCGGTCAAGGAAGGCGGGCACGACGCCACCTACTGGCAGCAGGACGAGCGCGGGCGCTGGCAGCGGAAGGCGTGAGGGCTTCTCTTCGACACTTCCATAGCCCTCATCCTGAGGAAGTCGCGCAGCGGCTGTCTCGAAGGAGGCTCCAGAGATAGCTGGACGATCCTTCGAGACGCCGCTTACAGCGGCTCCTCAGGATGAGGTCGGTGGGTTGGAGATACGCGAACACAATTTCTTCATCGCCCCAAAGCTTGCATCGGAAGCCGAAGCCTCCAGTTTCACCGGAGCCAAAAGGATTTCCGTGATGCTCCAAGCCTTCCGTCGCCCAGTTTATGCCGCACTTTGCCTCTCCCTCGTCCTGCCGATTGGGGCAGGGGCGCAGGAGCGGCAGGAATCGGGGCAGCAGGAACAGCGGCGGCAGCGGCAGGAAACTCAAGCCCCGGCTCTGCCGGCGGAATCGGTGACGCGACATACGCTGCAATTGCCGGGGCGCAGCTTGCAGTTCACCGCAACCGCCGGGCATCTGGCGCTGACGAATCCCGAGGGCGCGCCGCAGGCTGAAATCGGGTTCGTGGCCTATACGCGGGACGATGCGGATCGAGCGTCGCGTCCGGTGACATTCGCGATCAATGGAGGACCGGGGGCATCCTCCGCCTACCTTCATCTGCTCGCCATTGGTCCCTGGCTTCTGCCGCTCGATGGCCCTACCATCAGCCCCTCGGCCTCCACCGCGCTTGCGCCCAATGCGGAGACTTGGCTCGACTTCACCGATCTCGTCTTCATCGATCCGCCGGGCACCGGTTACAGCCGCGTGGTCGGCGGCGATCAGGTGCGCGAGCAGTTCTATTCCGTGCAAGGCGATATCAATGGGCTCGCCGCCTTCGTCGCTCGCTGGCTGAAGGAGAAGGATCGGCTGACATCGCCGAAATTCTTCGTCGGCGAAAGCTACGGCGGCTTCCGTGGGCCGCTGCTGGCGCAGAAGCTGCAGAACGATCAGGGCGTCGGCTTCAGTGGCCTCGTGCTTGTCTCGCCCGTGTTCGATTTCGATTGGCTCGGTGGAGGCACCGGCGCACCCTGGATCAATGCGGCGCTTCTGCCGTCGCTCGCGGCGGCGGCGCAGTCGCGAAACGGAAAGGTGTCGCGCGAATCCTTGCAGGCTGCCGAGAACTACGCGTCGGGCGAGTATCTCGTCGATCTCATGAAGGGGCTTCAGGACAAAGCCGCCGTGGACCGCGTAAGTGACCGTGTCGCCGAGTTCACGGGACTCGATCCCGAACTGACGCGGCGGCTCGCGGGGCGCATCGACATGCGCACGGCGCAGCGCGAGTTGCGGCGCAGCACGTCCGAGATCGTCAGCGCCTACGATACGAACATCGCGATTGCCGACCCCAATCCCAATTCGCAGATGTCGCGGTTCGATGATCCGGTGCTCGATGCGATGACCGCGCCCTTGTCCAGCGCCATCATCGGCCACCTGACCCAGACCCTGAACTACAAGGCGGAAGGGCGCTACAACTTGCTGAACGGCAGCGTGAATGGCAACTGGCGCTGGGGGAACGGGCGCAACAGCCCTGAAAATCTCGACGAACTGCGGCAGGCACTCTCGCTCGACGGCAAGATGCGTGTGCTAGTCACCCACGGCTTCACCGATCTCGTGACGCCTTATTTCGCCTCGAAGCTGCTTCTCGATCAGCTTCCGGCCATCGGTCCTCAGAACCGCGTGGCTTTGAGTGTTTACGAAGGCGGCCACATGTTCTATTCGCGACAGGCGTCGCGGCAGGCTTTCAAAGACGATGCGCAGAGGCTTTTCGAAGAAGCCCTGCAGGCCAGGGCCGCCAACGGGGATTGATCGATGCGTCTAAAGGTTCTTTCCGGTGCGGCTCTCGTCGCCATGAGCGCCGCTGCCTGCAACAGCACGTCCTCCGCGCCGCCGCCGGCTGCTGCGGCCTATACGCCCGCGCCGCCGATGACATCCGTGCCGACCGGCCCGACCTTCGACGGCCCGCTGCTCGGCCCTGACGGACGCTGCACCGGCGTTTCGACAAGCACCGCCACCGTGATCGAGCCCGGCATCGCCGAGTGCGACCTCGTTCGCATCAAAGGCAAGCCCGCCACCGACGTGCTCGTCGGCGAGAGCGGGAAGGGGCAGCGCGAGGTGCAGGTGCTCTATTCCGAGCCCGGCGGGCGCGAGCTGTATTTCTTCGTGAACAACCGGCTGGATCGGATCGCGAAGCCTTAACTACCCACCGCGTCATGACCGCACTCGATGCGGGCATCCACGTCTTACTGCCGTCCCATAGCCCTCATCCTGAGGAAGCGCGTAGCGCTGTCTTGAAGGACGAGGGCGTCTCCAGTGTACACTGGACGATCCTTCGAGACGCAGCTTTGCTGCTCCTCATGATGAGGTTTATCTGTTGGGAGCGAAGGCGTGGATGGCCGGGACAAGCCCGGCCATGACGGCGAGGGCGCGCTAAACGTTCGCCTCTTCAATCTCCCCGCTCACCATCAGCCACTCCTCCTCCAGAGCAGCGAGCGTCTCCGCCGCATCGGCGCGCATCTTCGACAGTTCGGTTGCCTTCGATGCATCCTTCAGGAACGCCGTGCCATCGGCCAGTGCCGAATCCACCTTGCCGATCACCTCGGTGAGTTTCGCCATGCGCGCCTCGATCGCATCCAGCTTCTTGCGAAGCGGCGCCAGCGCCACGCGCTTCTCGGCTGCGGCGCGGCGTTCGTCGACCTTCGATGCGCCCGGTGCCTGCGGCTTGTCGTTCCGCTTCTGCGGGTCGAGATCGCCGGAGAGGATGAGCTGGCGGTAATCGTCCATGTCGCCATCGAAGGGCTTCACGCTGCCGTTGCCGACGATCCAGAGACGGTCGGCGCAGGCTTCGATGAGGAAGCGGTCGTGGCTGACCAGGATCACGGCGCCGTCGTAATCGTTGATCGCTTCCATCAGCGCCGTGCGGCTGTCGATGTCGAGGTGGTTCGTCGGCTCGTCGAGGATGAGCAGGTGAGGGCCGTTGAAGGCCGCAAGGCCCATGAGCAGGCGCGCCTTCTCGCCGCCCGACAGCGAGGAGACCGGCGTATCGGCCTTTGCGCCGGGAAAGCCGATCTGCGCCGTGCGGGCGCGGATTTTCGCGATGGGCGTGTCAGGCATGCGCTCCGCCACGTGATCGTAGGCGCTCGCCTTCGGGTTCAGCTCATCGAGCTGGTGCTGCGCGAAATAGGCCACATCCATGCGGGTGGGCGTGCGCATCTCGCCCTTCATGGGAGCCAGCCTTCCGCCGATGAGCTTGCAGAAGGTGGACTTGCCATTGCCGTTGGAGCCGAGCAGCGCGATGCGGTCATCAGGCGCGATGGTGAGGTTGAGGCGATCGAGTACGATGCGTTCGCCATAACCGACCGCGCCGCTCTCCACCGTGATCAGCGGCGGCGCTGCGGGGCGCTCGGGGCCGGGCAGGTTGAAAGGCATCACGTCGTCTTCGACGATGGTGGTGACGGCCTCCATCTTGGCGAGGCGCTTCACGCGCGATTGCGCCTGGCGCGCCTTCGAGGCCTTGGCCTTGAAGCGGTCCACGAAGGCCTGGAGATGCTTGCGCTCGGCCTCCTGCTTCGCCGCCATCTTCGCGGTGAGTTCGCGCTTCTCCGCATATTGCTTGGCGAACGACGTGTAGCCGCCGCGATAGATCGAGAGCTTGCCGCGATCAAGATGCAGGATGTGGTTGACGCAGGTATCGAGCAATTCGCGGTCGTGGCTGATGACCAGAACCGTGTGCGGGTAGCGCCCGAGATAATCGTAGAGCCAGAGCGTGCCTTCGAGATCGAGATAGTTCGTCGGTTCGTCGAGCAGCAGCAGGTCGGGCTCGGTGAACAGCACGGCGGCAAGCGCCACGCGCATCCGCCAGCCGCCCGAGAAATCGGAGCAGGGGCGGCCTTGCGCCTCCGCATCGAAGCCGAGGCCGTGGAGAATGGCGGCGGCGCGGGCGGGGGCTGAATGGGCGCCGATATCGGTCAGCCGCATTTCGATTTCCGCCCGACGGATGCCGTCGGCGGTCTCGGCTTCAGCGAGAAGGGCGGAGCGCTCCTTGTCGGCGGCGAGCACGACCTCGATCAGGGTCTCGGGACCGCCGGGTGCCTCCTGCGCCACCGCGCCGATCCGCATGCCGCGGGGCAGGGTGATGCTTCCGCTCTCCGTGGGCAGGTCGCCCTGGATGATCTTGAACAGGGTGGTCTTGCCCGCGCCGTTGCGCCCGACGAGACCCACCTTCGCGCCGTCGGGCAGACTGAAGGTGGCATGGTCGAGGATAAGGCGGTCGCCGATGCGGTAGGTAAGGTCGTTCACGTGGAGCATGCCGCCTTTTGGCGCGAGGCGAGGGCGCTGGCAAGGTTTTTGGGCATTCTCACTTGACGTTGCGGCAAGTTGTGCGGCCAAGCTGCTGACCTACCTAGACTCCTGACGCAGCGGGATAAGAAGCTGAAAGGGCCCCGAGATGCCAGCCGACCAATCGCCGAATGTCTCTGCCGATGGGGCCTCCCTGCTGGAGCGCTTCACCAAGCGCCAGGCAACGATCGGCATCATCGGGCTCGGCTATGTGGGCCTGCCGCTGGCGCTGACCGCCGCCAAGGCCGGTTTCACGGTGCTCGGCTTCGACATCAATGCGTCCTATGTGGAGCGCCTGAACCGAGGCGAGAGCTACATCAGGCATATTCCCGAGGCGCCCATTAAAGAGGCAATCGCGGAAAAGCGGCTTGAGGCCACCACCGACTTCACCCGCCTCAATGAGCCCGACGCCATTCTCATCTGCGTGCCGACGCCCCTGACGAGGCATCGCGAGCCGGATCTATCCTATGTGGAGAATACGGCGCGCACCATCGCGGCGCGTTTGCGTAAAGGACAGCTGATCGCGCTCGAATCCACCACCTATCCCGGCACGACGGACGAGGTGCTCAAACCCATCTTCGAGGCCACGGGCCTGAAGAGCGGACAGGACTTCTTCCTCGCCTTCTCGCCGGAGCGGGAAGACCCGGGCAATCCGGAGTTCGGCACGTCCACTATCCCTAAGGTGGTCGGCGGCGACGGGCCGGATGCTCTGGCGCTCGCGGATGCGCTCTACAGCCAGCTTGTGGTGAAGACAGTGCCGGTGTCATCCACCGCCACGGCGGAGGCCGTGAAGCTGACGGAAAACATATTCCGCGCTGTGAACATCGCCCTCGTGAACGAGTTGAAGGTTGTCTATGCCGCCATGGGCATCGACGTGTGGGAGGTCATCGACGCAGCCAAGACCAAGCCCTTCGGCTTCATGCCGTTCTATCCGGGGCCGGGCCTCGGCGGGCACTGCATTCCCATCGATCCGTTCTACCTCACCTGGAAGGCGCGCGAGTTCGACATCACCACCCGCTTCATCGAACTGGCGGGGCAGGTGAACACCCACATGCCCTATTACGTGGTGGAGAAGCTGGCAGAGGCAGTGGACAGGAGCGGCCGGGCCTTCAGCGGCTCGCGCATCCTCATGCTGGGCGCGGCCTACAAGAAGAACGTGGACGATATGCGCGAGAGCCCTTCCTTGAAGCTCATAGAGCTCATCGAGGCCCGGGGCGCGAGCGTCGACTACCACGATCCGCACATTCCGGAGCTGCCGCCCACCCGCAAGCACGGGCCGCTCGCCGGACGGCGCTCGGTCCCCCTGACGGCGGTGACGCTGGCGGCCTACGACGCGGTCCTGATCGCGACCGACCACGACAATGTCGATTACCGCCTCGTCGCGGAGCATGCGCGGCTCGTTGTCGATACTCGGAATAGCCTTGCAAGGGCAGGGCTTGCCAATGACCGGATCGTGAAAGCCTGATAATGTCCGGCATCGGGTCTGGACGGGCTCGAAATGCGATATAGTTATATTTGAAGCTTAGCGGTCGTGGTCGGGGGAGACATATGGGACGGCTCGCCGGAATACACTTGTTCAAAGGCCTGGAGATCGACCTCGCGCCTTACGAAGCCCGCTCCAAGTGGCGCCGTTTCGAGCCGGAGGAGGTTCTGGTCGATTTCGACGAGCTCTCCACGGACGTCTATTTCCTTCTGACCGGCGAGGTCCGCGTTCTCATGCGTACCGCCTCGGGCAAGGAGATCATCCTCAACGAGATGCGCCCGGGAGAGGTTTTCGGCGAACTTGCCGCTCTCGACGGCATCAAGCGCTCGGCAAACGTCACCGCGCTCACGAGAGGCGAGGCCTGCGTGATGCCGGCCGCCGTGTTCAAGGAGCTGCTGTTCTCCAACAGAGCCGTGGCGGAACGCCTGTTCTGCCTCATGGCGTCCCGTCTTCGCGAGCTGAACGCGAAGTTCATGGAGCAGACGGTGCTCGACCTCCGGCACCGGCTTTACTCCGAACTTCTGCGCCTCTCCGTGCCGCGCGGCGACAAGGGCATCGAGCGCGTCATCACCCCGCCGCCCTTCCACCACATCGTCGCCGCCCGCATCGGCTGCCGTCGCGAACAGATCACCCGCGAGTTCACGATGCTCACTCAGGAAGGCCTCATCGAGCGCACCCGCGGCGCCCTGGTGCTGCGCCAGCCCGACGTGCTAAAGGCCCGCGTGGCCGAGGCCCTGCGGACGGATCACTGACCGCCTTGAGGAAGTCACGCTGGCTAAGACCTGGCTTGATTGCCGAACCGGAAAGGCCCTGCGGTACGCCCCGCAGGGCCTTTTTATTTGCGGTGCCGGATACCTGCGCTGGAAACAAAAGAAACATATTATGAAATTTTTCCTTGCTATGTAATCTGCGTTACAGTGCAATATTCCAAATATTTCTCAGTATATGAGATTAAAGAAATAAGATTATACATCGTTCATCTATAGACCAAAAGTCATAGTCCTTCGACTGAAGGTAGTTTTGTGCCCTTAGGGAAAGCAATCATTGGTACAATACCAGCAAAAAATAACATCTGTTTAGATGTAAACCCTCTCCAATCATGGAGTAGTCAGACGCCTCCGACGTTGGAAACACTCCCAAGCGTAACAGAGTGATATGCGGGTCGAGCAGGCTCCGTGAGCACTCAGTAGTTTTCAGGGCTAGTGCCCGACTTGGAGAGTCACATGGCGAAGAGTGAATGGGACGGCCATATCATTCAGTACACCGACATGCAGGGCGTGGCCGCTGCCAGCATCCATTTTTCCGGTGGCACGGCCATGTCGCGGCTCGAAGCGGAAATGGCCAAGTATTTTGACGGGTCTGGCGCAAAAATCCGTTATGGCGGGTCCACCGTTGGCAATGAGGTGAAGGTCGTTCAGATTACCTTGAAGCCCGGCGTGAAGATCAAGGAAAACGACGATGGCACGATCACCATATCGGTGATCAATGCCAAAGAAGGCACGACTGCCGTCGTCAAGCTGGACAGGGACGGCAAGGTCGTCGAAGGCAAGACCACGAAGGTGGAATACACGGCCGACGGCGGCGCCTTCCAGCGCATCACGGACCAGGACGGAAACGTTCGCGATGTGACGCTCGTTCATGGCGGCGAGGGTAAGTCGAAGCCGCAAGTTTTTATTGACCATGACACAGGCCAATTAACAGCTGTGAGCGTCACGTCTAAGGAGGAGCACACCAAAACCGTTGCCACCTTCAGGGAGGATGGCGGGCTTATCAATCGCATTGATTACGATTACGACATTCTCGAAGACGGTCGGGTTGTTGAATATTCCGTTGATATGAACGGAAAACAGTCTACCCGTGAAGTTATCTCGCTGATTGAAGCGGGTCAGGTGTCGAGCATTGAGATGCTGAGCGGTGGCTGGGTTTTTGCCTCGTCGACTATGCCCAATGGCAATCAGGTCTATGTTGATCTCTCAAAAAGCTCTGCCCGTGCTGACGTCGGATGGTCGCTTTTTGAGATCGGATCCGATGGAAGCGTCATCAGGAGATATGTGAAGGCGGATGGTACGGTCTTGTCGGAATTCGTCCTTATAGAAGCGGCAGAGGGATCTGACAGGCCGACTATGGAGGTCTGTCCTACGGGTTCGGTTATATTTAAGGTGACGAGAGCCGACGGTACGCAGATTAATGTCGCTCTGGATTCCTGGGGTTTGGAATTCAGCGGGGGAACCCGCACCTACGAGCTCGGTCGAAATGGTAGCGCTGTACTGAAGTACTACGACAACCAGACGGACACGACGGTATCGAGAACGCTTATCGAGGCTAAGGAAGGTGCGGGAATTCCTGTACTTGAACGGGATCAGTATACGGGAGAGTTCAGAATCAGGGCTTTCCAAGCAGATGGCTCGGAAATCGTTGTCCAGATGGATGAAGCTGGATGGGCGGAAACCGACAAGTATCGCCTGTCTCTTGAACAGGTCGGTGGCGAACTTCATCAGTTCTACGAAAGCTTGATGTATAATGATGAACTAAGTTTCGGGAGGATGAGGATCAGAACTGACAATTGGCATCATTTCATCGGCACTAATCCGGACGAAGTGGATACAAGCCGTCCGGATGTCATTCATGGTCAAGGTGGTGTCCGGGACGCTTGGGATCGCGTGCTGGACTGGAGCCTGAATGGCGTCCCGGTTCTTGGAGAGAAAATCCAGACCATCGGCGATGCCGATTGGGAGGGCTGGAAGGAGAATGGCGGCACGGTTGATCGCCAGTCGGTCGATTTCACGGGCACCGGTGACCATAAAGGCGTCCATAAAGCTCTCCGTCTCAAGGCAGGCGGAGCCGGCCATGACGTGATGCAAGGCACCGATGGCCTCGATGTGTTCTATGGCGGTGCCGGCCGCGACACGCTCTCGGGCGGCGGCGACAGCGATCTGCTCTCCGGTGAAGACGACAACGACGTGCTCGATGGCGGCGACGGCAAGGACGCGCTGCATGGCGGCCATGGCGACGATACGATCTACGGCGGCGCCGGCGACGATCTCCTCGACGACGGCCTTGCTGGCACGAAGGATGGCGTCAACGTCACCGGTAACGACTACATGGATGGCGGCGACGGTAACGACAGGATCGAGGGCCGTCTCGGCAACGACACCCTGATCGGCGGCGAGGGTAGCGACAGCCTCCTCGGCGGCGACGGCGATGACCGTCTCGATGGCGGCGAGGGCAAAGACTTCCTAAGCGGCGGACGAGGCGCGGACACGCTTCTCGGCGGTGCAGGCGATGATCGTCTCTTCGGCAACGACGGCAACGACGTGCTGGATGGCGGCGAGGGCAACGATGTTCTCGATGGCTGGTCGGGAGACGATGTGGCCAATGGCGGCAACGGCAACGATATCATACTCGGCAGCCTTGGTGCCGACACGCTCAATGGTGGCGCGGGAATAGACACGGTCGATTACTCGAAGAGCTCCAGCTGGATTCATGTCGATCTGGCATCTGGCTTCAGCGCCGGCGGCAGCGGCAGCGCGGCGCAGGACGATCGCCTGATCGGCGTCGAGAACGTCGTCGGCAGCGCGCACAACGATACCATCATCGTCGGCAATACCAGCGGCCAATACTTCGACTTCGGCGACTACCTGGCCAGGAACGGCGACGTCGCAGCGCATATCGCGGCCAACGGCCTCGACCGCTCCTGGGCCTATCATCACTGGCTGACCTGGGGCCGCTTCGAGGGCCGCGCCGGCGGCTGGTCCGGTGGCTCGCAGTCGGGCGCCGACTGGGGCAGCGCCTTTGACGTGGCCGGCTATCTCGCCGCCAATGCGGACGTGGCCGCCTACAAGAAGGCCCACAACCTGTCCGATGCCTGGGTCTGGGAGCACTGGCTCACCATCGGCGCCCCGCAGGGCCGCGCCGGCGCCTTCAAGGTCTCCGGCTCGGTGATCGATGCCGGGGCGGGCCACGACACGGTGCAGGGCGGCGTCTACTCCGACTATCTCATCGGCGGCGCCGGCAACGACGCCCTCGTCGGCCACCAGGGCCATGACATCCTGGTCGGCGGCGAAGGCGACGACACCCTGCGCGGCGGCGACGGCGACGACCACGTCTACGGCGGCGCCGGCAACGACGTGATCGACGACATGATCTCGACCGGCTATGTCTACGGCCACGACAAGTTCGACGGCGGCGACGGCAACGACAAGCTGTTCGGCCGCTTCGGCGACGACACGCTCTACGGCGGCACCGGCGACGATTATCTCGACGGCGGCGAGGACAACGATCACCTCGACGGCGGCGACGGCCACGACGCGCTGATCGGCTATACCGGCAATGACGTGATCTATGGCCGCTTCGGCAACGACTGGCTGTCGGGCGGGGCGGGCAACGACCATCTCGATGCCGGCGAGGACAACGATTACGTCGAGGGCGGCGAGGGCCATGATTACATCATCGGCTGGACCGGCAACGACACGCTGATCGGCGGCGACGGCCAGGACACGCTGCTGGGCGGCGACGGCGACGACTGGCTCTACGGCCAGTGGGGCGATGACGTGGTCTATGGCCAGGGCGGCAACGACGTGCTGATCGGCGACTACGGCAACGACACGCTGGACGGCGGCGAGGGCCATGACGAACTGCACGGTCAGTGGGGCGACGACCGCCTGTCCGGCGGGCTCGGCAACGACTACCTGACGGGTGGGTCGGGCTTCGACACGATCTATGGCGGGGCCAACGAGGACCAGCTGCACGGCGAGGACGGCAACGACCTGTTGCAGGGCGAGGACGGCTACGACGTGCTGTTCGGCGGCTCGGGCAACGACTGGATGTCTGGCGGGGCTCACAACGACACGCTGTATGGCGGGTGGAACGAGGACACGGTGTTCGGCGGCGACGGCCATGACATGCTGTTCGGCGAGGACGGCTACGACGTGCTCAACGGCGGGGCCGGCAACGACACCTTGTGGGGCGGGGCGCATTCGGACCAGTTCGTGTTCGACGCGGGCGGCGGCTCGGACGTGGTGAAGGACTTCGGGCGCGGCGACGTGATCCGGCTGACGAGCGTGTCGAAGTCGGATTGGTGGCTGAACTACAACTCGCCCAAGACGCTCACCAACTGGGGCACGCTGATCGGCACGGAGATCACGATCGGCGACCGCAAGATCCTGATCGAAGGCATCAAGGCCGAGCAGCTGAAGGGCGGCGCGGTGTCGGGCGGGGCCTGGGAGTGGTACGTGTAAGGGCCACGCTCACGCGCTGATGCAGGCGCCACAAACAACGAAGCCCGCCGTGCGCAAGCACGGCGGGCTTTTCCGTTCGAGGGGGCTGATAAAGACTCCCGTGAGCGGCAATACCAGCCCGTCTTACGCCTTCGGCCCATAGGCCGCGAAGAACACGCTGATGGCGTTCTCCACGTTGCGCTTGATCTCATCCTCGGTCGGCTGTTCGCCGACGGAGAAGAGGAGGCGGCGCAGGATGCCCGATTGGCAGAGGTCGAGGAAATGCTGGGCTGCGACGGCTGTGTCGGCGATAGCGAGGCGTCCTGCCTCTTTCTGGCGGTCGAGATAGGCGGCAAGCCGCGCGATGCCCTGGCAGGGGCCTGCTTCATAGAAGGCCTGGCCCAGGCGCGGGAATTTTTCGGCGACGCCGATCACCATGCGGATCGAGGAGATATGCTCGGGCTTGCTGAAATGCCCGATATAGGTCTGTCCGAGCTTAGTCAGAACGCTGCGAACATCCGGATCGTCTGCGTCGAGCTTGAACAGGACCTCCGCCAGGCCACGCTTCTCTTCCGTCGTGAGCGCTTCGAACAGGCTCTCCTTGCTGTCGAAATAGACATAGAGCGTGCCCTTGGAGACGCCCGCCACCTTGGCGATCTCGCCCATGCTGGCGCCGTCGAAGCCGCTCGCAAGGAAGACCTCACGGGCACCGTCCAGAATTTGGCGGCGCTTGGCGCTTTCCATGTTCTCTTGCCCTGAGCTTTTCAGGGCGGAAACCGGCGCCAGCGCGCGAGCGGTATCATTAAGGTCGCTCATGTGCGTTTTGTCACCTTCGGGCTATTGACCGAACGGTTCGGTCAAATCATATGTAGCTCACTTAGTCATTATAGTTCAAAGCCGCAAGGACGGAGCGTAACCATTCCGTTCGGGCGGCTGTGCTGTGGAAAGAAGATCGGCATGGCTTACCGGGAAGAGTTCGAGCAGGGCGTAGAGGGCGTTTCCGGGCCCGTCGCAGATCGGCAGCCCGCTCCGGGTGGGGGCGCTGAAAAGGTCACGCACGAAGCGAGGCAGGGAAATGCTGCGCCCACGGC
The DNA here is from genome assembly GCA_041913065.1 of Microvirga sp. Classification (GTDB taxonomy): domain Bacteria; phylum Pseudomonadota; class Alphaproteobacteria; order Rhizobiales; family Beijerinckiaceae; genus Microvirga. The sequence goes on from JAYSGD010000005.1 coordinate 244,295, forward strand.
GACGTCCCCCAAGACGAAGTCGCGCAAAAAGCCGGTGATCCTGGCGCTTGTCGCCGGCGCCTTGGCCTTTGGCGGCTATGAGGGCTACCACTGGTGGACGGATGGACGCTTCATGATCTCGACCGAGGACGCTTACGTCCAGGCCGACATCACGATTCTGTCCGCCAAGATCTCCGGCTATGTGTCCTCCGTCGCCGTCGGCAACAACGAGAGCGTCAAGGCCGGCGACCTGATCGCCCGGATCGACGAGGGCGATTATCGCTTCGCCCTGCAATCGGCCAAGGACAAGCTGGCGACCCAGCAGAGCACCATCGCGCGCATCGGCCGTCAGGTCGAGGCAGGCCGCGCTTCCGTCGCCCAGGCTCAGGCGCAGATCGCGGCCGCTCAGGCCGATGCCGAGCGCGCCGGGGGCGATTTTGCCCGCCAGCAGCAGCTGGCCCGCTCCGACTACACCAGCAAGGCCTCATTCGAGACCGCCAAGGCCGAGCGGGATCGGGCCGAAGCCAATGTGAAAAGCGCACAGGCGGCGCTCGCGGCGGCCGAAGCGAACGTCCAGGTGCTCGCGGCTCAGCAGGACGAAGCTCAGCGCGGCGCGGCGGAGTTGCAGACGGCGGTCGACAAGGCGCAGCGCGATCTCTCCTTCACGGAAATCCGCGCGCCGGTGGACGGCGTGATCGGCAACAAGGCCGTCGAGGTCGGCACCTTCGTGCAGCCTGGCGCGCGCCTTGCCGCACTCGTGCCGCTCGACAACGTGCATGTGGATGCGAACTTCAAGGAGACGCAGATCGCGTCGCTGAAGGTCGGCCAGAAGGTGAAGATCGAGGTGGATGCCTTCCCGGATGCCGACATCGTCGGCACGGTGCAGAGCGTTTCGCCGGCCTCCGGCGCGGTGTTCAGCCTGCTGCCGCCTGAGAACGCGACAGGCAACTTCACCAAGATCGTGCAGCGCGTGCCCGTGCGGGTTTCCGTCAACCCGGAAGTCGTGCAGCAGGGCATCCTGCGTCCCGGCCTGTCGGTCGTCGTCGATGTCGATACGCGCACATCCTCGGACACCAAGACGGCCCATCTCGAAGAGTAAATCTCCAAAGAGTAAGGAACCATGGCCGCTTCCGCCGCCATCTCGGGCAGCCCGAAGGCTGCCGTGCCGTCCGCACAGCCTGCGCAGGTCAGCCGGCGCAGGACCTTTGCGTTCTTCTGCATGGTCTTCGGCATGTTCATGGCGATCCTGGACATCCAGATCGTCTCGGCCTCGCTTGCCGAAATCCAGGCCGGACTGTCCGCCTCGTCGGAGGAAATCTCCTGGGTGCAGACGAGCTATCTGATCGCGGAAGTCATCATGATCCCGCTGTCGGGCACGCTCTCGCGCGTGCTCTCGACGCGCTGGATGTTCGTGATCGCCTCCGGCGGGTTCACGTTCATGAGCTTCATGTGCGCGACGGCGACCAACATCGATCAGATGATCGTCTATCGCGCGCTGCAGGGCTTCATCGGCGGCGGCATGATCCCGACGGTCTTCGCCTCGGCCTTCACGGTCTTCCCGCCTGAGAAGCGGCCCGTGATCTCGCCGCTCATCGGCTTGGTCGCGACACTCGCGCCGACCATCGGCCCCACGCTCGGCGGCTATCTCACCGATCTCATGTCCTGGCACTGGCTGTTTCTCATCAACATCGTGCCCGGCATCTTCGTGACGATCTCCACCTATCTGCTGGTCGATTTCGACGAGCCGAACTTCGAGCTGTTCAAGTCCTTCGACTGGGCGGGGTTGGGATTAATGGCCGCGTTCCTCGGCAGCCTCGAATACGTGCTCGAGGAAGGGCCCCTGAACGATTGGTTCCAGGACGAGATGGTGCTGATCCTGACCATCGTCTGCGTGGTCGGGGCATTCGGTTTCTTCTATCGGGCGTTCACGGCCAAGCAGCCGATCGTGGACCTGCGTGCATTCGCCGACCGCAACTTCCTGGCCGGCTCGTCCTTCAGCTTCGTCATGGGCATCGGCCTCTACGGTCTGACCTATCTCTATCCGCTCTATCTCGGGCATGTGAGGGGATATTCGTCGCTGCAGATCGGCGAAACCATGTTCGTCTCGGGCGCCTGCATGTTCCTCATGGCGCCGGTGGCGGGCGTTCTCTCCCGCAAGCTCGATCCGCGCGTGATGATGGGCATCGGCTTCGCCGCCTTCGCGATGGGCACCTGGATGATGAGCGGCATGACGAAGGATTGGGATTTCTGGGAGCTCTTCGTGCCCCAGATCTTCCGCGGCGTCGGTTTGATGATCTGCATGGTGCCGATCAACAACATCGCGCTGGGTACCCTGCCGCCGGACCGCATCAAGAACGCGTCGGGTCTCTATAACCTCACCCGCAACCTCGGTGGCGCGGTGGGGCTGGCGCTCATCAACACCACCGTGAACAACCGCATGGATCTGCATCTTCAGCGCCTGCGCGAGCATGTGAACTGGGGCAGCTCGACGGCGGTCGAGACGTTGAATGCGATGACGATGAACTTCCAGTCGCTCGGCAGCGATGCGTCCCAGGCCGCGTTGAAGACGCTGTCCAACATGGTGCGGCGGGAGGCTCTGGTCATGTCCTATGCGGACGTGTTCCTGCTGCTGACCGTCCTGTTCCTCGGCCTGATCTTCGCCCTGCCGTTCATCAAGAAGCCGCGCGCGGCCCCTGCCGGCGGTGGCGGCGGGCACTGATTTCCCTGAACCTCCAAGCAACTTCAGCCCGGCCTCTGGCCGGGCTTTTCTTGAACGGTGGCGGGCTGGAGGCTGGGAACATTCCTTGAGACGGTGGACGCTATTTTTAAACTGTTGTTCTCGCGGCCTGAACATCATAGCTTGCGCGGCAGGTTTTCTCGCTTGGGTGAAGTTCAAAAATCTTGCCTCCTCCTTCTCGTCAGTCAGCCTCCGTCGGCGCCGTGCGGCGCACCTTTGCTCCCTGGACCGATCCCGGCGCCAAGCCGTTGATCCGGGTCGATAACGTCACCAAGCGGTTCGGCGATGCGGTGGCGGTCGATCATCTGTCGCTGGATATCTTCCAGGGCGAGTTCTTCTGCCTGCTGGGACCCTCCGGCTGCGGCAAGACGACCCTCATGCGCATGCTCGCCGGTTTCGAGAACCCGAGCGAGGGCTCCATTACCCTGGCGGGGCAGAGCCTCGCCGGCGTGCCGCCCTACCGCCGCCCGGTGAACATGATGTTCCAGTCCTATGCGCTCTTCCCGCATATGAGCGTCGAGAAGAACATCGCCTTCGGCCTGAAGCAGGACGGGCTCCCCAAGGCCGAGATCGCGGACCGCGTCGGCGAGATGCTGCGTCTGGTGCAGCTCGAAAATCTCGCAAAGCGTTACCCGACCCAGCTTTCCGGCGGCCAGCGGCAGCGCGTGGCGCTGGCGCGCGCTCTGGCGAAAAGGCCGAAGGTACTGCTGCTCGACGAGCCGCTCGGCGCCCTCGACAAGAAGCTGCGCGAGGAAACTCAGTTCGAGCTCATGGACATCCAGCACGAGCTGGGCATGACCTTCATTGTCGTCACCCACGACCAGGAGGAGGCGATGACCATGGCGGACCGCATCGCGGTCATGAACCATGGCCGCATCGTGCAGGTCGCCGACCCCGGCGAGATCTATGAGCAGCCCAAGACCCGCTTCATCGCGGAATTCGTCGGCGACGTGAACATTCTCGAAGGCCATGTGATGGGCCAGGAGAACGGCCTCTGGCGCGTGGGGACACCCTCCGCCGAGACGCCGCTCACCATCGACGATCCGGACGAGGTGCTGCATTCCGGTCAGGCCGTCGCCATTGCCGTGCGTCCCGAGAAGATGACCATCCAGCGCGAGAAGCCGGGGCTGGAGGCGGTCAACGTGCTCACGGGCGAGGTGTGGGATATCGGCTATCTCGGCGATTGGACCGTGTATCGGGTCAAACTTGTCACCGGCGAGATCCTGCGCGTGACTCGCGCCAACGTCTCGCGTTTCGTGGAAAGTCCCATCGACTGGGATGAGCAGGTCTACATCACATTCGCGCCGGGTGCGGCGGTGATCCTGGCGGAATAGCCATGCAGGAACGCCCGCTCACCAAGAGGCTGACCGACAACCTCGTGCCCGCCGTGCCTTTCCTCTGGCTCGGCGTGTTCTTCCTCGTGCCGTTCCTGATCGTTCTCAAGATCAGCCTGTCGGACCCGGCCGTCGCGCAGCCGCCCTACCGGCCGGTCTTCGAATGGGGCGATATCGTAGGCTTCTTCGGCGCGCTGGATCTGGAGAACTTCAGCCTGCTGACCGAGGACGACCTGTACCTTCGGGCGACCTTGTCCTCGGTGCGGATCGCCGGGCTCTCGACGCTGTTGCTGCTGCTTGTCGGCTTCCCCATCGCCTATGCCATGGCCCGAGCGCCGGAAAGGCACCGTTCGCTGCTGGTTGCGCTCGTCATCCTGCCATTCTGGACGAGCTTCCTCATCCGCATCTATGCCTGGATCGCGATCCTGAAACCGGAGGGCCTGCTGAACCAGGCGCTCATGGGCATCGGGCTGATTTCCACGCCGCTCGAAATCCTCAATACCGAAACGGCGGTCTATATCGGCATCGTCTACGCCTATCTGCCCTTCATGGTGCTTCCGCTCTACGCGACGCTGGAAAAGATGGACGACACGTTGCTCGAGGCCGCGCTCGATCTCGGCTCGACGCCCTGGCGCTCCTTCTGGACGATCACCGTGCCGCTCGCCATGCCGGGCATCATTGCCGGTTCGCTCCTGTGCTTCATTCCGGCGGTGGGCGAGTTCGTGATTCCGGATCTCCTCGGCGGGTCCGAGACGCTGATGATCGGGCGTCAGCTCTGGAGCGAGTTCTTCTCGAACCGTGACTGGCCGCTCGCTTCGGCGGTTGCCATCCTCCTGCTGATCATTCTCGTGGTGCCTATCGTGATCTACCGCGATGTCGAGGCTTGGCGCGCGGAGACGCGGCCATGAGGCGTTTGTCTCTCTTCAACGTCACGTCGCTGGTCCTGGGTTTCGCGTTCCTCTACCTGCCGATCCTGCTGCTGGTGGTCTATTCGTTCAACGCGTCGCGCCTCGTGACCGTGTGGGGCGGGTTCTCGACCCAATGGTACGCGGCGCTCTTCCGCAACCAGGCGCTCATGGAAGCGGCGTGGGTCACCTTCCGCATCGCGCTTCTGTCGGCGAGCATCGCAACGGTCCTCGGCACGCTCGCGGCGCTCGCGCTGACCCGCTACGGACGCTTTTTCGGGCGGACGCTGTTCACCGGCATGGTCTATGCGCCGATGGTCATGCCGGAGGTCATCACCGGCTTGTCGCTGCTGCTGTTCTTCGTCGCCATCGATCTCGACCGCGGCTTCTGGACGGTGACCCTCGCCCATACCACGCTCACCATGTGCTTCGTGACCGTGGTGGTGCAGGCGCGCCTCATGACCTTCGACCGTTCCCTCGAAGAGGCGGCGATGGATCTCGGCGCGCCGCCTTTGCGCACGTTCTTCGCCGTGACGCTGCCGCTGATCGCGCCGTCCATCGTGGCGGGCTTCCTGTTGGCGTTCACGCTCTCGCTGGATGATCTCGTGGTCGCGAGCTTCAACACGGGGCCGGGCGCAACCACGCTGCCCATCAAGATTTACAGTCAGGTGCGCTTAGGCTTGTCGCCGGAGATCAATGCGGCCTCCACCATCCTCATCGGCCTCGTGACGCTCGGCGTGATCTCGGCGACACTTCTCAGCAAGCGCTCCGTGATCCGGTCACGCCGCAATGCTCACTGAGCGAAGGCTTTTGGCTCACTGAGCGACGGCCTGCGGAGCCTGACTGTCCGCGGGAGCGCGGCTCGGGAAGAGGGGTTTGGCGGCGCCGGAGCGCTCGATCAGGGAGCGGGCATTGGGCATGACGGATACGTTGTCCCAGCCGCCGCCGATGTCGAAGCCGATCCTGGTGGGCGCATCCTGGGATGCATCGGCGGCGGAGACCTCCGCCTTCAGGTCGAGGGTGCGGTCGACCATGAGCACCTTGCCCTTCAGCCGCACCAGCAGGTCGGCGGAGGTGAGGGTGGCATCCGACACCTGGCCGACGCCATCCTTCATCACGATCTGAGCATGCGTTTCCTGGAACGGCGTGCGGCCGCCCCTCCAGTTGAGGGAGGCGAGGAGAGGGTGCTTCTCGACACGCTGCAGGGCATCGTCCAGGGACAGGCCGATCAATTCGCCATCCGTTACCGTGATAGAGCTGTTGCCTTCCGCCTTGCGCACGACCTCGACCGGGTTCGGGCCCTTGCCCTCGAACGCGAACTGCCCTTTAGCCCGCCCCGTAATCCACCGGGGCTGGCCGATGCTGCCGAGAAACGGCGCGATGTCCACGCCCGCGAAGGTGCCCTGGCTGCGGAATTCCGTCTGGCCGTTGACGGTCGCAAGCGACAGGCGCCCCTTGAGCGTGCCGTCGAGGAAACCGGCGCGGCCGATGGAGGCTTCGATCTCGCCCTTACGGACGAGGACATTCGCGGCCATGTCGTCCAGGTGCAGCTTTCCCAGATGCGCTTCGGCGGCGGAAAGGCGTAGATCGAGGTCGCTGCCGGTGACGCGGGACAGGTCCACCGCGTCCGCGCTCCAAGAACCATCCTCGCCTTTGGCCTGAGCGAAGGGCGCGAAAAGATCGGAGAGGTTCAGTTCATCGGCGGCCAAGGTGCCGGTGATGAGGGGGCGAGCCGCGTCGAAGCGCACCGCCAGCGCGCCTTCGAGCTTGTCGTCGCCCATGGTGACCGCCACGGATGGCCAGGACAGGCGTCGCCGGTCCATGGAGAAATCGCCGCTGATGGAGAAGGCCTGCACGAGGGATCCGAAGGGCAGGCCCACGCCGCTCCAGCGGGTGAAGTTGCTGAGCGAGCGGGCCTGGATCATGCTTTCGCCCGTCATGCGCGGATTGGGCCCGAGCTGCGCCTCGCCCTTCAGGCGAATCCGACCGGACGCGGTCGAGACGTCAAGCGCAACCGGACTGATCCGGCCGGCGGCGAGCAGCGTCGGGTGAGCGGATGCTCCGTCCACCTGGATGCGCTCCCCGCGCCAGTCCGCCGCGCCGGAGACGGTCATGGGCTCATCGGCGGCGACCCAGCGGATGACGAGGTCGAGATTGTCCAGATCGGCGTCCTTCAGGTCTGTCCATTGGATCGAGGACCGGGTGAGGATCAGGCGGCGGGCATAGGTGGCCTTCGTGCGTTTCCCGGCCAGCTCCGCCCATTTGACGGCCTGGAGCGCCTCGTAGGATGCGCTGATGTGGCTCTTTCTCAGCTCGAAATCCGACAATTCGATCCGGCCCAGGAGCAGCGGAAAGAGGCGCAGCTCCCCCCTCAGGGTCCCGCCCTCGGCGGTCAGCGCCTTGTCCGGGAAGCGGAGCGTTACATCCTCGAACTTCACCCGTGGAATGGGCAGGACGGAGAAAGTGCTGCGCCCGGCGACCGTGAGGTCGAGCCCGTAACGCGTCTTCATATGCTCGGAGAGCGCCGACGAGAGACCGTTCTCCCTGAGGGTCCAGGGAGCTGCGGCCATTCCGAGAACGGCGAGAACGATCAGTCCGATGACGACGACGATACGGCGAGACATGAGTTTGTTGTGATACCTTGTCCCCCGCCTCGCAAGAGACGCCAGGCGAACGGCCTGTGGGTGGCGGAGCCCTTATTTATCAATTGTTCCCATATATCCATAGGAAGGGATTGTCTAAAATGAGGCCAGGTTGCAGGGTGTGGCACTATTGCATGTCACCCCTTTCAAGGGCAGGCACATGCCCAGGAGGAATCGTTGATGGATAAGGTTTACAGCGACGCGCGAGCGGCGCTCTCGGGTGCGGTGAAGGACGGCATGACGATCATGGCCGGCGGGTTCGGCCTGTGCGGCATCCCCGAGACCCTGATCGAAGCCATTCGTGATTCGGGCGCCAAGGGCCTCACCTTCATTTCCAACAACGCGGGCGTTGACGGCGTCGGCCTCG
>JAYSGD010000006.1:0-235806 GCA_041913065.1 Microvirga sp.
GGGGGTGGTCCGACCGGGTGAGAGCCTCGTCCAGTTCTCTCACCGTCATCCCCCGATTTGTTTCGGGGAACCACGTCTCTCACGGCCAAAGACGTTGATGGCCGGATCAAGTCCGGCCATGACGCGGTAGGGCTGTCGTGCTCACTGAATGGAGCGCAGCGCTCTGACTTTGCGACCCCCACCCTACCCCTCCCCGCAAGGGGGAGGGAAATATGCGCTATATTCTTATCGGCTCGGCTGACGCCTTAATTCACAGCAAGCGCGAGGTTGGAGGTTTCCTCCAGGAAATCGCGGATGCGTTTGGCGTTCGTGCCCAGATCGTGCGGGCCGATGCGTGAGGCGGAGCGGATATCGATGCGCGTGCCGTCCACGCGCGGACGGATGCGGATCGTCACATCCTCCGGCATTTTCAGAAGGAACGTGCGGTCCACCGCATCGAGACGCCCCGCGCCGGTGCGTCCGCCCGGTGGCACCGACTCGATGACATTCCAGCCGAAATTCTGCGCGGCCTTCTGCACGAGGGCGAAGGCTTCCTCGGGGCCGACATCGAGGGTAAGAGGCGCGATCTGCACATAGGCCTCGCGCTGCAACTCGCGCGCGCCCAGCGGCACATCGGGCGGCACGCGGCCGGCCCGCGCGTCGAGCGCGGCGCGGGAGCGGGAGAACTGAGGCGGATCGTCCGTGTCGGTGCTGACGTCGCTGATCGCAGGCAGCGTCACGGCCTTCAGCCCCATATAGGCCGGGTAGCCGAGCACGAGGGCTGCGAGCACGAGACCCTTGATGGCGCTGCCGAGGCCCCGTCTTCCCTCCTGCCAGATGCGGATGAAAGCGACGAGCGACAGAACCACGGCGAGCAGCGCGACGGCGAGGCCTGCGCCGAGCACGATGAAGCCCGATTGATAGTCGGTTCGCGCAAAGCGGATCAGCAGCACCGCGATCACCGTCACCACGAGCGAGAACCACGCCAGCCTGGGCGACCACTTTGCTGGGCGGGAGTAAGGTTCTTCGAGAATGAGGCGACGCATCAGGAGGGTTTACAGATCTCTTTGAGGGCGCGCCACTCCCCTTGCGTAAGAAGAGGCTCGCCGGGCTTGGAAGGCACCAGTTTCTCCAGAGCTTTCAGGCGCTGATCGGTGACCGGGTGGGTAGACAGAAAAGCGGGAAGCTTCCTTTCGTTCCCATCCTCGTCATCTTCCTCGCCTTCGATGCGTTTGAGCAACTGTGCCATGGGATGCGCAGGGCGCCCGAGAACGATCATGGTCTGTCCCGCGAAATCGTCCGCAGCCGTCTCCGCATCGCGGGAATGGGCGCTGTTGATGAGGTATTCGCTGGCCAAGACGATAGCGCCCCCGCCCGTCACATCGCCGAGGAGCAGGCCGAGAAGATAGGACGTTCCACCCGACTGGATCATCTTGCGAAGTCCATCGCGATTGGCCACGTGGCCGATCTCGTGAGCAAGGACGCCCGCCAGCTCATCGGCGGATTCCGCCTTGTCGAGCAGCGCCTGGAACACATAGATCTTGCCGCCCGGAAGCGCGATGGCGTTGGGGATCTTCGATTCGAGGACCGCGATATCGAGGTCGAGCTCGATGCCCTTCGCTTTCGTCAAACGATCCGTGAGCGTCCGCAAGGCGGCGACGCCGGGCTTCCCGTCACAGACCTTGTCGCCGAGCAGGGCCTTCACCTGATTGTCCACCGCCGTACCGAACCGCTTCTCGATCGAAGGCGGAATGAGTGGCGTCAGCTTCTCGGCGAAAATGGGAATCAGGAACACGACGCACAGGATGATCGAGGCCGTCGCCGCAAGGGACCAGAACAGGATGCGGCCCGTGCGCTCCTTCGATTCCCCGCTGTCGAGGCGAAGGCAATGCGTCCGGATGGCGGCCCGATCGGCGGGATCCGTCACATCGAGACGGGCGAGCGACGGACCGCCGTCGCATGTCAGTCGCAACATGCCCTCGGGCGCATCCTTGCGGCGGACGGCGCCCATGGGCCAGGAGGCGATCCACTCGCCTCCCTCGTGAATATCGAGGCTGGATGCGGTGACTTTGAGGGAGACCGTCCTGCGCCGGGCGCTCTCGCCATCATAGAACACCGCATCCATAACTTGTCCTTAAATGCCCGCGTTGAAATCGAGCGCGTCGGCGAGGCCTTCGCCCAGCACGCCCGAAGGCTGACCGGCAGCGACAGCCGCATCGAGGGCCGGCAGGTTCGTCACGCTCGTCGAGGTGACGACGGCGGCCCAGAGACCACGACCGAAGAAGTAGCGGCTGATCACGCCGAATCCGAGGAGGAAGACGAGATAGAAGACCATGACAATGAGGCCAATGAAGAGTTCAGCAAGGCCCGGCTGACCGCTCTCGACTGCCTCCATGGAGCTCTGGAAGAACAAGGCGATCACGCCTGCGAGAATGCCGGCGACCAAAAGAAACGCAACCATGAAGCCGATGGACGAGAAGAGAACCTTGAAGAACAGGCCGTAGAACGTACCGATCCTCAGCTTGCTCGACACCATCACATCTCCGAACCGTAATCCGTCCAGATGCCAGCGCGTGAAAATGGCCATAGCGAGAGGCACGAGAGCGACATAGATAAGGAGCAAAGCACCGACCGCAATCTGAGTTGCTACGTATGCGCCTTGAAAGAATACCCCAGCAGTGTCCTCTGCATCTGGGTTTTCCTCGATGAGGGAAGCGAGTGTGCTGGAACCGAAAACCCAAAGACCCGCGATAAGGGCTATTCCCAAAGCCCAGACCCACCAACCGCGCTTGAACAGTGTCCAACCCGTGCCGGAGAAACCGCCCTGGATCGTTCCGAAATAGGTATGGCGCATCCTGTAGCGTTCGAGGGATGCGCTTGCCCAGGGAAGCGCAAGACCAAGGGTCAGAATGACGGCGAAATCCCAAAGGATCGCGCGGCCTGTATAGGCCCAACCCGAGCCCTTCATCCAGAAGCGCACGCCGCGGAAGACCGTTCGGGTCGCGCGGTATTTGCGGGCGCGATAGCTGCCGAAATGGGCCAGCACATACATGACGAGGACGAGCGGAATGCTCGCGAAGGCAACCTGCTCTTCGAGCATGAAGGCGAGAATGAAATAGACGAGGTAGATCGGGGACAGAACGGCGAGCGCAATCAGGAAGCCAATCAGCAGTTCCTTCGCGGTGCCGGTATATTCGAACGACTCGCCCTCGACTTGGGTGTTGGCCCAGAGGTGCCGGCGGATCTTGGTGTTGAGCCAGAAGCGGTAGAAGCCGAAGGTGGGAATCTGAAGCAGGCTTCCCTTGATCAGCATCTTCAGGAATTCACCCCGCCCGCCCGAGAAGGACATGCGGGACGGCTGGGGCGCAGAAAGCGGAAAGCTTGTAGGGGCGTTCATGGTTCTAACCTAGTGGAAGACTTTCCAGGCCTTTAGCACGATTGTGTTATTTTGAAACATTCCGCTCCCTGAATCTGGAGCATTATTCACCGCTTCCATGACATTTGCCCTGTGGGATCAAACTATTGGCCCACAACTTCGAGGGATGACGCGGCAGATCGTTTCGACGTAAACTGTCAGTCTGTATCAGGAGCCTGCCTTTGACGTCCCCGTCCCCGACCTCTCTCGACCTTGAAGCGGACCCGCTTCGTATCTGGTTTCGAGTCATCCGCCTGCACCGTCGTGCCATCAACACCGTCGCCAGCGAGTTGAAGGTGCTCGGCCTCTCGATTCCGCAATTCGACCTGCTCTCGACCCTGACCGAGCGCGAGGGCATGAGCCAACAGGAACTGGCGGAACGGCTCTACGTCACCAAGGGCAACGTCTCAGGCCTGCTCGACCGCATGGTGGAGGCCGATCTCGTGGAGCGGCGCGCGATCCCCGGGGATCGGCGCTCCAATGCTCTCTACCTCACGAAGAAGGGCCGCGAGCTTGCCGAGAAGGGCATCGCGGCTCAACGCGCCTACGTGATGCGGACCATCGGGACCCTTCCCATGGAAGACCTGGCCGATCTCGAGCGCATCATTCTCGCATGGCGCGAGCGGGCCCGCGCGGATGAGGAAGCAACGCTCGCACGGCTGCGGGGCTAACCTCTCATGTTCGATGCCATCGCCTTCGCGGGAGGCGGCAACCGCTGTTACTGGCAAGGCGGCTTCTGGGAGGCAGCGTCTCCCCTGCTCGGCCTCAAGCCGAGCCTGATCGTCGGCGTGAGCGCTGGTGCATGGACCGCCTGCTACAGCCTGCTCGGTCTTAGCCGGCGCGTGAATGCCATGGTGGTGGAAGGGTGCAGCCAGGGTCGGCGCAATTTCGAATGGCGCGCCTGGCGCAGCGAGGGATCGCCCTGGCCGGTCGCCTTCATGTATCGCAGCCTCATCGAAACCATCATCGACGACGCCGCTCTGGAACGCCTCAAGCACGGCCCCGACATCTTGATCGGGCTCGCCCGCAAGCCGCGCCGCCTGCCGCTTTCCCTCGCCGTTCCGCTCGGCATCGCCACCTATCAGATCGAGAAGAAATGGCGCTCTCCCGTGCATCCGCGCGGCGGCAGGGTACTCGGCTTCAGCCCTGAATTCGTGAGGTTGCAGGACTTGGACTCTCCCTCCGAAGTATCGGCAGCGCTCATGGCCAGCGCCAGCGTCCCGCCCTTCATGCCCATCGGCCGCATCGGCGGCATGGCGGCGCTCGATGGCGGCCTCGTGGACAACGTGCCCATCGAGCCGCTGCTGCCCGTCGAGGCCGGAGGCGGCAGGACATTGGTCATTCTCTCCCGCCTCTACCGCGCCTTTCCGCAGGTGAAGGGTCGGACTTACGTCCAGCCGTCCGGACCGGTCCCCGTCGGGCAGTTCGACATCACGAACCCGACCGGCATCAGGAAGGCCTACGAGATGGGCTTGAAGGACGGCGAAGCCTTCGCAAAGCGTGCGCAGGCACACAGAGACTGACGAAACGTAACCTTAAAAGCTGTACGCCTGACGTAACGTAAGCTTTCAAGGAAACGTGCAATGATACCACGCTGGATCGAAGCCCTGCTCTCTAGCCGCATGACGGAAACGGCGGCTCGCGTCGTCCTCACCTTCCCGTTTTGGGGAAGCGGGCTCGCGAAACTGCTCAACTTCTCGGGCGGCATGGCGGAGATGAGCCATTTCGGCCTGGAGCCCGCGTGGTTCTACAACAGCCTCACGATCTTCGTTCAGCTGGCGGGCTCCGCCCTCATCATCACCAATCGCCTTACCTGGCTCGGCGCGGGTGCTCTCGGCGTCTTCACGTTCCTTACCATTCCCATCGTCCATGCTTTCTGGCGCTTCGAGGGCGAGCAGGCGATCAGGGCGTTCCATACCGCCGGCGAGCATGTGGGCATGATCGGCGCGCTGGTCCTCGTCTCGATCCTGGCCCTGCGGCCAAGGGAGGAGCCTATGTCGGAAGATGAGACATTTGGTCTGCCCCTGCAGAATGACAGATTGTTACGCCATTAATCCTGGATTAAGCTTGAATCCAGCATCTGTTGGAAAAGCAGAGCAAAAACCGCCCAATGCCCTGATGAGGCCACGGCGGAACAAAATATCGGGGTGGATCAAAGCCGCACCCGAACAGGAGGATACGCCATGACCAAGCAAGTTCAGCCCCTGGAGCAACGACCCAGCAGCGACACGGACGCGTCTGTTGTCCCGGCCTTCAAGCCCGTCGCCCTTCCCGCTCTTGCCGCCGCCATGCGCTCCACGCGGCAGCAGCCGCAACAGCCGAAGGAAACCGCCCCTCCCGCGATCCTTCGCAAGGAAGCGATGCTCGGCCGCTAAGGCCTAAACAAAAAGCGCCCCGAGAGGCGCTTTTCTTTTTTCGCATCGGCGAAGCTGATCCGCTTTTTCAGCGGACGATAACCTTCGTGTTCAGCGCAACGCGATTGTAGAGGTCGATCACGTCGATGTTGCGCATGCGGATGCAGCCGGACGAGACGGCGAGGCCGATCTTCTCCGGCTCGTTGGTGCCGTGGATGCGGTAGAGCGTGTCCTTGTTGCCCTCGTAGAGGTAGAGAGCGCGGGCGCCGAGCGGATTGTTGGGGCCTCCCTTCGTGAACTGCACGTGGGGCCAGCGGGCCTTCATCTCGGCGGGCGGATTCCAATCCGGCCACTCCGCCTTGCGGGCGACGCGCGTCGTGCCGGTGAAGCCATAGGCCTCGTCGCCGACGGCAACGCCGTAACGGATGGCCTTCTTGTTGTCCTGCACGAGGTAGAGGAAGCGGTTTTTGCTATCGACGACGATGGTGCCGGGCGCCTCGCCGGTCGGATCCTCGACGATGTAGCGGCCGTAACGCGGCTCTTCCTGGGCCTTCGGCACCTGCGCCATCCATTCCGTATCGCGGACGGAAACCTGGGGCTCCGGCACTCCTTGGAAAGTACAGCCGGCCAGGACCGTCAGAGTTGCGGCAAGTACGAGAAGGCGAGAAAGGCGCATTGGTAGAGCTCTGCTGCGCCGCTCCTAGGAGCAGCTGTTGGGACGTTGCGCTTCGATGCGGGGAACATTCCCTAAGGTCATCGTAACGAATCATCCGAACAATGGCACGGTTGCCGCCGGATGAGTGTTGCATTGCAACAACATGGACAACGGCTCGAGAGGCTGCGACACTATTTGTCCACGCGATTCAAGGGCTTTTATGTCCACGCTCTACATCAGCCATCCTGCCAGCCTCGACCATCAGACGCCCCTGGGCCATCCCGAGCGTCCAGACCGCATCCGCGCCATCGAGCGCGCGCTGGAGAAGGAGCGCTTCACTGCGCTCATCCGCGACGCCGCGCCGATGGCCGAGATGGACAGCCTGACCCTCGCGCATCCCGAGGATCATGTGGTTCGGCTGCGTGACGTCAGCCCGCGGGAGGGCCTGGTGCGGATCGACGAGGACACGGTCATGTCCCCCGGCACCTACGAGGCCGCCCTGCGCGGCGCCGGCGGCGCCGTGAAGGCTGTCGATGAAGTCATGGAAGGCCGCGTTAACAACGCCTTCGTGGCCATGCGTCCGCCCGGTCATCATGCCGAGCGCGTCAGGGCCATGGGCTTCTGCTTCTTCAACAACGCCGCCATCGCCGCCCGCCATGCGCAGAAGCGATACGGCGCCGAGCGCGTGGCCATTTTCGATTGGGACGTTCACCACGGCAACGGCACGCAGGACATCTTCTGGAGCGACGCGAGCGTGCTCTATTGCTCGACCCATGAGGCTCCGCTCTATCCCGGCACCGGTTCGGCTTCGGAAACCGGTGTCTATGACACCATCGTCAATGCGCCGCTGAGCGCAGGCGACGGCAGCGAGATGTTCCGCGCCGCGGTTGAGCAGGCCATCCTGCCGCGCATCGATGCCTTCGCGCCCGATCTCATCATCATCTCGGCCGGCTTCGACGCCCATTGGCGCGACCCGCTCGCCAGCCTCAATCTCACGGAAACGGATTTCGCCTGGGCCACAAGGCGGCTCATGGACCTCGCCGACCGCCATTGCGGCCAGCGCATCGTCTCCGTGCTCGAAGGCGGCTACGATCTCGAGGGACTGTCGAAATCGGTCGCCTTCCATCTCGACGCCCTGATGGGGCGCGAGGTGAATGCGTGAGCTGGGACGCTCAAATTCAGACACTTCGTCGTCATGGCCGGGCTTGTCCCGGCTATCCCGATTAGGAAAAGGGCGGCGCCCAACATCATCGGGATCACCGGCACAAGGCCGGTGATGACGTTGAACCATCAGCCCTCAATCGGCTCCTGCCCGACGAGCTCGATGCCGAAGCCGCTGAGGCCCACGAAGGAGCGGCTCGATGTGCTCGTCAGGTTGCGGATGGAGCTGACGCCGAGATCCTTGAGGATCTGCGCGCCGAGGCCGACTTCGCGCCATTGGCTCTGGCGCTGCGCTTCGGACGCCGTCTCGTCCATATCGCTGAAGCTGATGGTGGGAACGCCGGCCGTGCCGTCGCGCAGATAGACCAGCACGCCCCTGCCCTCCTTCACGAAACGCTGGAGCGAGGCGTTGACCATCTTGCCGCCCTCGAACACATCGGTGAGCGCATTGGCGCGGTGCAGGCGCACGGGAATGTTCGTGCCGTCGCCGATGCGGCCATGCACGAGCGCGATATGCTGCACGCTGTCGAACGGTGTCGAATAGGCATAGCCCGTGAACGAACCCCAGTGCGTCTCCACCGGGAAGGTGGCAATGCGCTCCACCAGCTTTTCGCGCGACTGACGGTAGGCGATGAGATCCGCCACCGAGATGCGCTTGAGATCGTGCTTCTCGGCGAAGGCGTCGATCTGCGCGCCCTTCATGACGGTGCCGTCGTCATTGGCGAGTTCGCAGATCACGCCCACCGGCGGCAGGTTCGCGAGCTTGCACAAATCGACCGCCGCTTCCGTATGGCCGGAACGCATGAGCACGCCGCCATCCTTGGCGATGAGCGGGAAGACGTGGCCAGGGCGGACGAAATCGGCAGCGCCCATGTTGTGATTGGCGAGCGCGCGCACCGTGTTCGAGCGCTGCTCGGCGGAAATGCCGGTGGTGAGGCCGTGCTTCACATCGACGGTGACGGTGAAGGCCGTGCCGAGCGGCGCATCGTTGGAGGCGACCATCGGATCGAGCCGCAGGCGGCGCGCCTCGGCGACGGTCAGCGGGGCGCAGACGATGCCGCAGGTGTTGCGGATGATGAAGGCCATCTTCTCCGGCGTGCAGAGGGAAGCCGCGACGATGAGATCGCCCTCGTTCTCGCGGTCGTCGTCGTCCGTGACGATGACGATTTCACCACGGGCGAAAGCCTCGATGGCTTCATTGACGGAATTCGGCATCAAGGCCTCCTGGGCGGATTGGGGCAGGAAATCGTTGGGGGTGACGGCGCCACGGGTTTCACGGGCAATCAATTCCGCCGTATCCCGGGACAGCCAGGCCTGTTCGGAATTGCACATCTGGGTGATGGCACCGGGAGTCACGCCGATCCGGCGCGCGAATTCCACGCGCGAGACGCCATTGCGGGACAACCATTCAGCCAGCTTCATGGCGGTCGAATAGCCGACCCCGCGATTTTAGTAAAACTAAAATTCGCCGGTCAGGGTTGCGTTAGACTCAAGCCGGGAACGGCCAGGAAGGGCCTGCCCCCACCTGCCCGCGATGGCGCAAGAGGTGGTCTGCGAGCACGCAAGCGACCATTGCCTCACCCACCGGCACGGCACGGATGCCGACGCAAGGGTCATGCCGCCCCTTGGTCATCACCTCGGCCTCGGCACCCGTGCGCGTCACGCTGGAACGCGGGGTCAGGATCGATGATGTGGGCTTCACGGCAAAGCGGCACACGACCGGCTGGCCGGTAGAAATGCCGCCGAGAACGCCACCCGCATGATTGGACAGGAAGGTCGGCGCGCCCTGGTTGCCGGAGCGCATCTCGTCCGCATTCTCCTCGCCGCGCAGGGCCGCAGCAGCAAACCCGTCGCCGATCTCGACGCCCTTCACCGCATTGATGGACATGAGCGCGGAGGCGAGATCGGAATCGAGCTTGCCGTAGATCGGCGCGCCGAGACCCGCCGGCACGCCCTCGGCCACGATTTCGAGCACCGCGCCGATGGAGGAACCGGCCTTGCGCAGGCCGTCGAGATATTCCTCGTAGAAGGCAGCAGCCTTTGCGTCAGGGCAGAAGAACGGGTTGCGGGAGATCTCCTCCCAGTCCCAGTTGTTCCGGTCGATGGCGTGCGGCCCCATCTGCACGAGCGCGCCACGAATGGTAACGCCGGCGAGAACCTTGCGGGCGACAGCGCCCGCCGCGACCCGCGCCGCCGTCTCGCGCGCCGAGGAGCGACCGCCGCCGCGATAATCGCGGATGCCGTATTTCACGTCATAGGTGAAATCCGCATGTCCCGGACGGTAGGAATTCTTGATCTCGGAATAATCCTTGGAGCGCTGGTCCACGTTCTCGATCAGCAGGGCGATCGGCGTGCCTGTCGTCACCTGCTGCCCTGTGCGCTCGTCCATGAACACGCCGGAGAGGATTTCGACCTGATCCGGCTCTTGGCGCTGCGTCGTGAAACGCGACTGGCCGGGACGGCGGCGGTCGAGCTCTGCCTGAATCTCCGCCGCCTCGATCGGGATCATGGGCGGGCAGCCGTCGATGACGCAGCCAAGCGCTGGCCCATGGCTCTCGCCGAAGGTGGTGACGCGGAAAAGATGACCGAAGGTATTGTGAGACATGGCGCTTCTTCAGGGTTCAAGGCGTCTTAGAACGGAAGCGAGCGAGTGTCACGCCCCACATGGCCACATGGACAGGCATCAGGCGGACAGGCGCATGGCCTTCTCGAGAATGGGGAAAAGCCGGTCCTCGCATTGGGCCACGTTGAACCGAAGGAAACCGCCCATCGTCTGGGACGGGCTGAAGACATTGCCCGGCGCGAGAACGGCTCCGTCCGCCAGAGCAAGACGCGCAACCTCGGCGCCATCCACGCCCTCGGGCAGCCGGCACCAGAGCAGCATGCCCGCCTTGGGCACGATCCACGGCTCGATCCCGAGCGCCCTCAACCGTGGAACGATGGCCGCCCTCGCCTTGGCAAGCCGCGCTCGGAGCGCTTCCTTGTGCTTGTGATAGGCGCCGCTGCTCAGGACGTTCAAGATCAGTTCTTCTGAGAGGCGGTTGCTGGAAAAGCCCGTCGCGATGCGGTGGTCGATGAGCTTGTCGATCCAATCCGCCTTGCCTGCGATGTAGCCGCAGCGGAACGCCGCCGACAGGGTCTTGGAGAAACTGCCGACCCGCACCACGCGGTTGAGGCCGTCCAGCGCGGCCAGCCGCGGCGCGGGATCGATCTCGAAATCCGCGAAGATGTCGTCCTCGATGATCAGGAGATCATGAAGCTCGGCGAGCTTGAGGAGCCTGTGGGCCGTCACCCCCGAGAGCGTCGCGCCGGTGGGGTTATGGATCCCGGAATTCGTGATGTAGAGGCGGGGTCTATGAGCGGTGAGCGCTTCTTCGAAGAGGTCGATATCGGGACCGCCGGGCGTATAGGGCACCCCGACGACCTTCACCTGATGGGCACGCAGCAGCGCCAGGAAATTGAAGTAGCAGGGATCGTCCACGAGAACCGTATCGCCCGGACGAAGCAGGAGCCGGCACACGAGGTCGATGGCCTGCGTGCCCGAATCCGTCAGCAGGATCTGGTCGGGAGCCGCCTCGAACCCCTGCTCCGCCATGCGCCGCGACAGATATTGGCGCAATGCGGCAAGCCCGAGAGGGGAGCCATAGTCGGTGAGGCCCGTCCGGTCTTCCAGCCGCGCCAGAGCACGCAAGGACCGCCGGATTTCATCCTCCGGCATCCAATGGCTCGGAAGCCATCCGCAACCGGGCTTCAGAACATCGCCGCCCGCCTCCAGCGATTGCCGCGACACCCAGAACGGATCGATCGAGCGGTCGAGACGCGGAGCGATATCCGCCAGGGACAACGGGGACGGTTGAGCGGCACTGTAGAAGCCCGAGCCCGGCCTGGACCGGATGATGCCTTCCGCCATCAGCCGGTCATAGGCTTCCACGACCGTGGACTTGGATACCTGCAACGTCTCGGCGGTTGAGCGGATCGAGGGAAGCTTCGCCCCCGGAGCCAGCGCCCGGCTGGCGATCTGGCCGCGAACGGCTCGCATGACGCGTTCTATCTGCGTTTCGGCGCGCTTTCGGATCGAGAGATCATCCACTGTATTGCTCTTTGCTCCCGTACAGTTCGAACAAACTGTACTGGGCCGTACCTGGGAAATCCATGCCGATTCTTTGAAAAAGGAGGAAAGTCGGGAAATGGATCGATGGACAGAACAACCGAAGGATGGGTTTGCGGATTGCTGGGCGTGCTCATCTTCAGCGGATCGCTTCCGGCAACACGCGTCGCCGTGGCGGATTTCGATCCGCTGTTCCTCACGCTGGCGCGGGCGACCATCGCAGGCCTTTTGGGCGTCGCCCTGCTCATCGCGCTACGCCAACGAAAGCCCGACCGGGAGGATTATGTCCCGCTCGCCGTCGTTTCCATCGGCGTGGTCATCGGCTTTCCGCTCCTGACCGCGCTTGCCCTGCAATATATCGCAGCCGGTCGATCCATCGTGTTCATCGGCCTTCTTCCCCTCACGACAGCGATCTTCGGGGTGATCCGCAACGGAGAGCGGCCACGGGCGGCGTTCTGGATATTCTCAGGCCTGGGCGCGGCGCTGGTGACCGGGTATGCCCTGGCCAACGGAGGCTCCGCGTCAGTGGTGGGAGATTGCCTGATGCTCGGCGCGATCCTGCTGTGCGGTCTCGGCTATGCGGAAGGAGCGAAGCTGTCGCACAAGCTCGGAGGCTGGCAGGTCATCTCGTGGGCGCTCGTCCTCACGCTGCCGCTGATGGCTACTGGAACTCTTCTGACGCTACCCGCGACCTGGAGCGGCATCGGAATGCCGGCATGGCTCGGCCTCGCCTATGTCTCGCTGTTCTCGATGCTGATCGGCTTCGTGTTCTGGTATCGGGGCCTCGTGCTCGGCGGCATCGCGGGCGTGGGGCAGCTCCAGCTCCTGCAGCCCTTCCTCGGGCTCACGCTCGCCGCTCTTCTGCTGAAGGAGACGATCGGATGGCAGATGGTCGCCGTGACCGCAGGCGTCATCCTCTGTGTCGTGGGAGCCAAGCGCTTCGCCAAGCCGCGCGAGGCCGATGCCGGAGGTACGACGGAAATCGAGGTCGCTTCATCTCTCCAACGATAGAGGCGGCCCCATATGCAGGGCCGCCCTGATCACGCAGGTGAAAGTCCTTATTGGACCGTGATGCGGTACGTGTATGTGCGAAGCGTCGGGATGCTGATGTCGTTGGAGCTCCACGGCACGTTCAGGGAGACCTCATCCGAGCCCTTGAAGCCCTTGTTCGGCGTATAGACGTAAGCAAGCCCCTTTACCGTCCTGCCGGCGCATCGATCCTCCTTACCAAGGGTGGTCTGATGCGGAATGATCCGGAGAGTGCCGTTCGCCGGTGCCTGCTTAATCTTCACGTCGGGGATGTTGGCCGGGTAGCAGGTATCCACCTCGTATCCGAAGAAGCCGCCGATGGCCGTGGGAGTGTTGGCCTTGACGGTCCGGTCCGCCGTTTGAGCAGCGGCGGAACCTGCGGCAAGGGTAAGCCCGGCCAGGACGATAAGGGTGCGGTGCATGATGGGAAACCTTTAAGGCGCAATACGATACTTCGTATATTAATGTGCACATTTTCCTAATGACGACAACATGCCGTTAGTTAAGACTCCTGCGTCATCATCGGCTCTGCGCCGGTGACCTACGCCTTTGGATCCACCCCACCGACCTCATCCTGAGGGCCGCGTCAGCGGCGTCTCGAAGGATCGTCCAGAGATTGCTGGAGACGCCCTCGTCCTTCGAGACAGTCGCTCCGCGACTTCCTCAGGATGAGGGCTAGGGGTGGAGAGGAACATAAGAATGGCCGGGGTGAGCCCGGCCATGGTGATAAGCGCAAAATCAGCAGGAGGCTGCTGCCCACTCACACCCAGCGGTGATTGCGCCCTTCGATCACAAGCACCCTGCCCTGCCAAATATCCATGCTGGCGGCCTGGCGTGAACTGACGCCGCAGCAGACGGCCAGGAAAGCGCGGGCGACGCCGCCATGGGCGACGATGACGGTCTCGCGGGTCAGATCATCGATGACGGGGCGCAGGCGGTCGGTGAGCATGGCGTAGCTCTCGCCGCCGCCGGGAGGCGCGTAGTTCCACTTGTCGCGCTCGCGCAAGGCCGCCATCTGCGGCTCGGCCTTGCGGACTTCCTTCCAGGTCATGCCTTCCCAGGAACCGAAAGTGATCTCGACCAGGCGCTCGTCGAGCTTGTAGCTCTCAGGATGAAGGCCAAGGGTCTCGCGCAGGATTTCCATGGTCTCGCGGGTGCGCGTCATGGGGCTCGCCAGATAGGCGAGGTCCTCATAGTGCGGAGCGATATCCTTGAGCCGCCGCCCCGCCTCCTCGGCCTGCACGCGGCCGAGGTCGTTGAGCGGAATGTCCTTCTGACCCTGCAGCCGGCCTTCCAAATTCCAGTCCGTCTCGCCGTGGCGAATGAAATAGATCGTCGGGCGAGACAGGGTCATGGCAGGTCAGGCTACTCTTCTTGAAGGGATTACTCTTTGTCGAGGGAGAGGTCCGGAGCTTCCGGGTTCTTCATGCCGACCACGTGATAGCCCGCATCCACATGCAGGATCTCGCCGGTCATGCCGCGGGACATGTCGGAGACGAGATAGGCAGCCGTCTCGCCGACTTCCTCGATGGTGACCGTGCGGCGCAGGGGCGAGTTATACTCGTTCCACTTCAGAATGTAGCGGAAATCGCCGATGCCGGAGGCGGCCAGCGTCTTGATCGGGCCTGCCGAGATGGCGTTGACGCGGATGTTCTTGGGGCCGAGATCGGCGGCGAGGTAGCGCACCGACGCCTCGAGAGCGGCCTTGGCCACGCCCATGACATTGTAGTGCGGCATCCACTTCTCGGCGCCGTAATAGGTGAGCGTCAGCATCGAGCCGCCGTCCGTCATCAGCTTTTCGGCGCGCTGCGCGATGGCCGTGAAGGAATAGCAGGAAATGAGCAGCGACTTGGTGAAGTTGCCCTCGGTGGTCTCGACATAGCGGCCGGTCAGCTCGTCCTTGTCGGAGAAGGCGATGCAGTGGATGACGAAGTCGATGGAGCCCCAGAGGCGCTTCACTTCGTCGAACACGGCGTCGATGGTGGCGCCGTCCGTCACGTCGCAATGGCCGACCACAGGGGCGTCGAGTTCCTTCGCGAGAGGCTCGACGCGCTTTTTGAGCGCATCGCCCTGATACGTGAAGGCGAGTTCCGCGCCATGCTGGCGGGCAGCCTGCGCAATGCCCCACGCGATCGAACGGTTGTTCGCCACGCCCATCACCAAGCCACGCTTACCGGCCAGGATGCCGGGGGCCTTTGTCTCCGCCATGATTCACCTAGATCGTCGCTGGACAGATTGGAAAGAGGGGCTTCTTTAGCCGACCCGGCAACGAGGGGGAAGCCCTCTTGAGCCAGAGCGCCCGAATCCAGGTGCAATAATGTAAATTTTTGTTATTCCGGACAGGTTACTCGGCTTTGGCCGAGCGGCGCTTGCGGGCGTATTCCATCAGCTCATCGTCCACCGTTTCGGGCAGCTTGATCTCGGTGGTCACTAGCAAATCACCATGCCCGGTCTTGGTCGGCAGGCCCTTGCCGCGCAGGCGGAAGGTGCGGCCGGAATCGGTTTTGGGCGGAATGTTCATGCTGACCGTGCCGGTGAGCGTGGGAATACGCACCGGACCGCCGAGAATAGCCTCTTCGAGCTGGATGGGCAGCCGCAGGCGCAGGTCCGATCCCTCGGGCGTGAAGCGGTCATGGGGCGCGATCTTGATGGTGAGCATCACGTCGCCCGGCTCGATTCCCGGACCGCCCTGCCCCAACCCGCGCAGGCGGATCACCTGACCGTCGGCCACGCCCTTCGGGATCACCACGTCCACCTCGCGCCCGGTCGAGAGTCGAAGGCGCTTCTTTGCCTCCTCGCCGATCTCCTCGAGGGTGACGGTGAGTGTCGCGGAGACATCCTCGCCCTTCCGCTGACGGGCGCGGCCCTGGCGCATGCCCTCGGCACCGGCTGAGCGGAAGGCTTCTCCGAAGAGCGAAGAGAAGATGTCCTCGCCCGCATCGCCGCCGAAGCCGCGCGCGCTGCGGCGCCCGCCGAAGGGGTTGCCGCCGCCGAACCCAAAGTCTTCCGGGCGAGCGCCGCCACGGCCGCCGCCCGTGAAGCCCTCGAAGCCTTGAAAGCGCGGCTTGCCCTCGGCATCGATCTCGCCCCGGTCGAACTGGCCGCGCTTGTCCGCATCGCCCAGGATCTCATAGGCCGAGTTCACCTCGGCGAACTTGTCCTTGGCCTTCGGGTCATTCTGGTTGCTGTCGGGGTGATACGTCTTGGCGAGCTTGCGAAACGCCTTCTTGATCTCCGCTTCGCTCGCGGAGCGGGCTACGCCTAGAACGTCGTAAGGGTTGCGCATTGTGGAATCCATGAACCGTCAGATTGGGGCCGAACAAGCCCTACGGGATTGACGATCATATGGGCAAAGTGTTGCGTCCTTGCAACGCCTGGTAGCTTAGGTTTTGGAAGAAACCTTGACCGTCTTGGAGCTAGTTTCCTTGGAATCCGCCTTGGCGGGCTTGAGATCCTTGATCGCCCATTCGTCGCCCGAAGGGCGGCAGGCGGTGCCCTGGAGGGAGGCCTGGCTCGGCCCGCTGAGATGGGCCGTGAAGGCGCGGCAGACCTCGTCGTTCTTCACGAAAGGCGCGCCGGTGGGCGTGAAGGTGCCCTTCATGTTCGTATCGGGGTTGTCCCAGGAGACCTGGGTGCCGGGTCCCTGCGGATCGAGGGCGACCGCAAGGGCGGCCTTGGCCCGGCGCCAGTCTTCCTCGTTCAGGTCGGGAGAGAGAGCAGTGGCGGCTGCGGACACGACGGACCCCGTCGTCTTGGGCTCCTCCTCGTCCATTCCGGCCACGCCGAAGGAGAAGCTGCACGCGCCCGCGGACAGGGCAATCATGCCGACCGCCAGGATTTTGATGGCTTCGCTCAGGAATGCATCTGATCTATAACGGCGCGTATTGGTCCACGGCACGCGTCGGGTCCCCCAGAACGAAAAAGTCACACTGCGAGATAAAACATTGAACCCGTTAACAACCGGTGACTTCACGGAAGCGGAAGAGCCTTTCACCCTTTTCGCCTCCTGGCTGAAGGAGGCGGAGGCCTCGGAGCCGAACGATCCCAACGCCATGGCGCTCGCCACCGTGGACGAGGAAGGCCTTCCGAATGTCCGCATGGTGCTGCTGAAGGGCTTCGACGAGAACGGATTCGTCTTCTACACGAACACCGAGTCCAACAAGGGCCGCGAGCTGCTGGGCCAGAGGAAGGCGGCTCTCGTGCTCCATTGGAAGAGCCTGCGCCGCCAGGTGCGGGCACGCGGCCCCGTGACCATCGTGAGCGACGAGGAGGCCGACGCCTATTTCCAGAGCCGCCCGCGCGACAGCCGCATCGGCGCCTGGGCGAGCCAGCAATCGCGTCCGCTGGAAAGCCGCTTCGCGCTGGAAAAGGCAGTCGCCGTCAACACTGCCAAATACGCCATCGGCGAAGTGCCGCGCCCGGCCTATTGGACAGGCTTCCGCATCGCGCCCGTCTCCATCGAGTTCTGGCAGGACAAGCCGTTCCGCCTCCACGACCGCGTGGTCTTCAGCCGCGACGGCGGCGGCTGGCGGAAGGTGCGGTTGTATCCGTAGGCCCATGGACCCGGCCTTTGTCTCAGGCTAAGGGTCCGCTCCCTCTCACAGAGATTGAACTCATGTCCTCCTCCGCCAACACCACTCGCCGCGTCATGCTGCTCACCGGAGCCAGCCGGGGGATCGGGCATGCCACGGTCAAGCGTTTCTCCGCCGCCGGATGGCGCGTGATCACCTGCTCGCGCCACGGTTTTCCGGAAAACTGCCCGTGGGAGATGGGGCCGGAGGACCACCTTCAGGTCGATCTCGCCGATGCGGCCGATACCTTGCGCGCCATCGAGGTCGTGAAGGAGCGTCTGGAAGTCGAGGGCGGCTGCCTTCATGCGCTCGTGAACAATGCGGGCATCTCGCCCAAGGGCGAAGGCGGCTCGCGGCTGGATGCGCTCCACACCTCCCACGAGGATTGGCTGCGGGTGTTCCAGGTGAACTTCTTCGCCTCGATCATGCTGGCCCGCGGCCTCAAGGACGAACTGACCCGCGCCAAGGGATCGGTGGTGAACGTCACCTCCATCGCCGGAGGCCGGGTGCATCCCTTCGCGGGTGCGGCCTATTCCACCTCGAAGGCGGCGCTCGCGGCGCTGACCCGCGAGATGGCCGCCGATTTCGGCCCCTTGGGCGTTCGCGTGAACGCGATCTCGCCCGGCGAGATCGATACGTCCATCCTCTCCCCCGGCACCGAGAAGATTGTGGAGCAGATTCCCATGCGCCGCCTCGGCACGCCCGACGAGGTCGCCAAGGCGATCTATTTCCTCTGCACCGATGCCAGCTCCTACGTGAACGGCGCGGAGCTACACATCAACGGCGGCCAGCACGTTTAAGCTGTTTCGTGAGGGATCGCTCTTCATGAGCAATGACCGTCTCTATCCCTCGCGTCCCATCCTCGCCGCCTCCGTGGCCGTGATCCGTGATGGCCGCATCCTTCTTGCGGCCAGAGGTAAGCCGCCGAGCGAGGGGCTTTATTCGCTTCCCGGCGGCATGGTGGAGACTGGCGAAACTTTAAGCGAAGCGGCCCTGCGGGAACTTCGCGAAGAGGTCGGAGTTGAGGCCAAGCTTATCGGCCTGATCGCTCCCGTCGAGTTCATTGAAAGGGATGAGAAGGGCGATATAAAGCACCATGTCGTCATCGCCGCCCATGCCGCCCGCTGGGTTTCCGGCGAGCCCCAGACAGGACCGGAAGCAAAGGATATCCGTTGGGTTACGGAACGAGACATCGTCGATCTGCCCATGACGGAGGGCCTTTCCGGAATCCTGGAGCGAGCCTTCAAGCTCGCCCGCGAGGACGCGGCCGCATGACGCTGCCACGCCTCCTCGTCGCCGGCCTCGCGGTGCTTGGCTTCGCCACCGAGCCGGCTTCCGCCCAAGGCTTCTTCGAACGCCTCTTCGGCCCGCCGCGCGGAGCGCCGGTGCCGCAACAGCCCGCGCCGCAGCCGCAATACAGGCCGCGGCCTCAGTATCGCCCGCAGCCACAGCCGCAGCGGAGGCCCCAGCAATCGGCCCCTCAGCAACAGGCGCCCAGCCAGCAGCAGGCCGAGCCCGCCCCCGTGGTCGAGCCGCCGCCGGCGCCTTACGAGAAGGAGTTGCTGCGGCTCGCCGAGATCATGGGCTCGCTCGCGATGCTGCGCCCCCTCTGCACCGCGCCCGACGGCAAGGAATGGAGCCGGCGCATGCAGGTGCTTCTGGACACCGAAGGCACGACGCCCGGCCGCAAGGAACGCCTCGCGGGCGCCTATAACAAGGGCTACCAGGCCTATGCCCTGACCTATCGGGTCTGCACGCCCGCGGCACAGGAGGCCTCCGCCCGCTTCCTGCAGGAGGGCGAGCAACTCGCCCGCAACATTACGGGGCGCTACGGCGGCTAAAGCATCGGAGCATCGTGCGCAAAACCGGGTCCAATCTTGCGCATGATGCCTAAGGGACGCCTTTGCGATTGTGGCAAAAACGTCGCACCCTCCTTATTATCCACATTTTTCGGCCCATTACCCCTCGCGTTAACCTCGTTGCAAGGTGATGCTGGCTTCGGGACGGCGCGATGTTTTAAGTTCGATTCAACCGAACCCGCGCGCCGCCCCTTTATAAAGGGGCCTGGATCATGAACGACAACGACGTCCCCCTCACCGAGCTGCCCGAACTCAGCGCCATCAAGCGGGCTGCCCTGAGCTATGTGACCGAGGCTTTCGCCGAGGCAGAGCTCGACGGCCTCGATGCCGACTGCATGGCCCAGGCCGCGCTCTTCGCCGCCTTCACGGAGCTCGTCACCACCTACGGCGAGGACGCGGTGGCCGAGTACGCCGCCACGCTCGCCGACAAGATCCGCAGCGGCGCCTTCTCGATGGCGGTTTCGCTGAAGCATTAGGCCTAGAACTAAACCTGACACAATCGCCACCGCAGCCTCATCCTGAGGAAGTCGCGTAGCGCTGTCTCGAAGGACGAGGCGTCTCCAGCATTCTCTAGACGATCCTTCGAGACGCAGCCTAGCGGCTGCTCCTCAGGATGAGGTCGGAGGTTATGAGGAGCGATTAGCGGATGATCTCTTCGACAGCTTTTGCAGTAGGTCGAACTCGCCTTTGATCAACGCTTCCTTCTTAGCTCGCGACCAGCCTTTAACCTGCCGTTCGTAAGCAATCGCATCCGTGATTTTATCGAAGTGCGCCGAGTATGCGAGCGTGACGGGGCGTCGTTTCGCGGTGTAGCCGCCGAACAGGCCTGCATTGTGCTGACTTAGGCGCGTTTCCAGATCGTCCGCCCGGCTCGTGCCTGTGTAGTAGCTGCCGTCAGCGCATCGCAGAATGTAGAACCAGCAGCCGTTCATTTCTCTTCCGTCGCCTCAAATACCGGCCTCATCCTGAGGAGCCGCTGCAAGCGGCGTCTCGAAGGATCGTCTAGAGATTGCTGGAGACGCCTCGTCCTTCGAGACAGTCGCTGCGCGACTTCCTTAGGATGAGGCTATGCTGGTGATGCTCGTCTCAGTGACGATGCTCAGCTTGGAGTGCAGTACCTCACCCGCGAATCGTCTCCTCGAACCGCACCACTTCACCCTTCGACGGCGTTTCCAACGCACCATCCCACATAACTACATTGCCGCGCACGATGGTGCCGATGGGCCAGCCGGTGACCTGCTTGCCGTCGAACGGCGTCCATTGGGATTTCGATGCGATCCACTTGTTGGTGATCGTCTCGGTGCGCTTCAGATCGACGATGGTGAAATCGGCGTCGTAGCCGACGGCGATGCGGCCCTTGCGGGCGATGCCGAAGAGGCGCTTCGGGCCAGCGCTCGTCATGTCCACGAAACGCTCCAGGGTGAGCCTGCTGGCGTTCACGTGGTCGAGCATGATGGGAACGAGCGTCTGCACGCCTGTCATGCCGGAGGGCGTATTGGGATAGGCCCCCTCCTTTTCCTTACGCGTATGCGGCGCGTGGTCGGAGCCAAGGATGTCGGCGATGCCCTCGTCCAATCCCTGCCAGATTGCGGCGCGGTGATGCTCGTCTCGCACGGGCGGGTTCATCTGCACGAAGGTTCCAAGGCGGTCGTAATCTTCCGGTGCAACGAGGGTCAGATGGTTCGGCGTGACCTCGACGGAAACGAGATCCTTGTAGTCGCGCAGCAGAGCCATTTCCTCCGCCGTCGTCACATGCAGCACGTGAATGCGCGCGCCGGTCTCCCGCGAAATACGCACGAGGCGCTTCGTGCAGGCAAGCGCCACTTCCGCCGAGCGCCACACGGGATGCGAATGCGGATCATTCTCGACGCGCAAGCCTTTCCGGTCGCGCAGCATTGCCTCGTCTTCCGAATGGAAGGCGGCGCGGCGGCGCGTGTTGCGGAGGATGGTGGCGATGCCTTCGTCATCCTCGACAAGCAGCGAGCCCGTGGAGGAGCCCATGAACACCTTGATGCCGGCAGCGCCCGGCAGGCGCTCGAGATCGGCGACGTCCTTCGCGTTCTCGTGCGTGCCGCCGACCCAGAAGGCGAAGTCGCAATGCATGCGGTGATGGCCGCGCCGCACCTTGTCGGCGAGCGTCTCGGGGGTCGTGGTCTGCGGGTTGGTGTTGGGCATCTCGAACACCGCCGTGACGCCGCCCATGACGGCGGCGCGGGAGCCGGATTCCAGATCTTCCTTGTGATCGAGGCCCGGCTCGCGGAAGTGGACCTGCGTGTCGATGACGCCGGGGAGGATGTGCAGCCCGCGGCAATCGATCTCGCGCCCTGCGGAGGCCTGGGACAGATCCCCGATGGCGGCGATGGTGCCGCCCCTGATTCCGACATCGCGCTCCACGCGTCCGTCGTGATTCACGACGATACCGCCCTTGAGGATCATGTCGAAGGTTTGGGGCATGGCAATCTCATCCCTTGAGGCTGAAGCGAAGGGGGCATATGTCTCGCTCTGAAGCATTACAACCGGAGCGGGACATGCCGTCAGTCCATTTAGCCGACAGGGGCGTGGTAAGGGTTTCGGGCGAGGACGCCAAGACTTTTCTCGACAACCTGATCACCTGCGACCTCGACCGTGTGTCGCCGCACACGGCCCGGTTCGGCGCGCTGTTGACGCCTCAGGGCAAGATCCTGTTCGATTTCATCGTCTTCCAGGCCCCCGACGAGATCGGCGGCGGCTATTATCTCGATATTTTGAAGGTCTTCGCCCCCGATTTGGCCAAGCGGCTCGGCTTCTACAAGCTGCGGGCCAAGGTGGCGGTCGAGGACCTGTCGGACGCCATGGCCATCGTCGCCGGCTGGGGTGAACCGAAGCCCGACGACGAGGTCGGCCTCGTGGCGGAAGACCCTCGCCTGCCCGAGCTCGGCTGGCGCGCCATCATCGCCGCGCAGGATGCCGGAGAGTTCTCCGGCGAAGAACCACAACATTATCACACGCGGCGGATCGCGCTCGGCGTGCCTGAAGGCGGGCGCGACTTCCTGTTCGGCGATGCCTTCCCTCACGAAGCCCTCATGGACCAGCTGCACGGGGTCGATTTCGACAAGGGCTGCTACGTGGGTCAGGAGGTGGTCTCCCGCATGCAGCACCGGGGCACGGCCCGCACCAGGATCGTGCCTGCCATCTACGAGGGCGGCTTCGCGGCGGATGTGGGCGTGGAAGTCACAGCGGGAGACAAGGCGCTCGGCACCACCGGCAGCGGCCTCGAAGGTCGCGGCCTCATCATGATCCGCCTCGACCGCGCCTCCGATGCGCTGGCTGCCGGACAGACCATCCGCGCCGGGGGTATCCCCGTGACGCTGGAAAAGCCGGCCTGGATCGGCTTCCCTTTCCCTGGGGAAGTTGATACCAAAACCGAAGCAGAGCCTGGCTGACGGACTCCTTTCCCAGGAACTTCAAACACTGTTGAGCGTTAGCTCTAATCGGGCTGTCGATGCGCTAAAACCAAGGCGTGGGACGGGCCGGCCAAGGGGTTTTTGAATGATTGCCGAGAAAGCGCACGATGAAGCGCCGGACAAGGAGCGCTTCGAGCTTCTTGTCGATGCTGTCACCGATTACGCGATCTACATGCTCGATCCGACCGGTATTATCGCAAGCTGGAATTCCGGAGCCCAGCGATTCAAGGGTTACACTGAAAAAGAAATTCTCGGCCAGCATTTCTCCCGCTTCTACCCGGATGAAGACCGGGCCGCGGGCATGCCGCAGCGGGCCCTCGATACGGCCTATCGCGAAGGCAAATTCGAATCTGAAGGCTGGCGCATCCGCAAGGACGGCACCCGCTTCTGGGCCCACGTCGTCATCGACCCGATCATAGATGCCAAAGGCAACCTGCTCGGCTACGCCAAGATCACGCGGGATCTCACAGAGCGCCGCCAGGCGGAACGGGCGCTCAGGGAAAGCGAGGAGCGCTTTCGCCTGCTCGTGCAGGGCGTCACCGATTACGCCATCTACATGCTCGACCCGGATGGACACGTCACGAACTGGAATGCCGGGGCTGAACGCATCAAGGGCTACCAGGAACACGAGATCACCGGCCATCACTTCTCGCGCTTCTACACGGAGGAAGACCGCGCGAACGGCCGCCCTGCCCGCGCGCTCGAAATCGCCAGGCGCGAAGGGCGGTTCGACGCGGAAGGATGGCGCGTGCGAAAGGATGGAACCCGGTTCTGGGCCAGCGTCATCATCGACGCGATCTACGATGACCGAAAGCAGCTGATCGGCTTCGCCAAGATCACCCGCGACATCACCGAGCGCCGCATGGCCCAGGAAGCGCTGGAACAGGCGCAAGCCGCCCTGTTCCAGGCTCAGAAGATGGAGACCATCGGCCAACTCACGGGTGGCATCGCCCACGACTTCAACAATCTCCTCACGATCATCGTCAACAGCCTCGACCTTCTCACCCGCAACATGACGGGACAGCGCGAGACCAGATTGATCGAGAGCGCGCAGCGCGCGGCCGAGCGTGGCGCGAAGCTCACGCAGCAGCTTCTGGCCTTTTCCCGCCGCCAGCCGCTTCAGCCTTCTGCGCACGATGCGAATACCCTCATCGGGGGCTTCGAGTCCGTGCTGCGCCGCGCATTGGGCGAGACGGTCGATCTTCACCTGGCCCTCGGCACGCGCGTCAGCGCCATCAACGTGGACGGAGCGCAGTTCGAATCCGCCCTCCTCAACCTCGTGGTCAACGCGCGCGACGCCATGCCGGAAGGCGGCATGCTGACGATTGCGACCAACAACCGCGATCTGGGCGCGGACGAGGCCCGCGCGCTCGGCATGCCGGTGGGACGCTACGTGAGCATCGAGGTTCAGGATACGGGCACCGGCATGACGGCGGATGTGGCGGCGCGGGTCTTCGAGCCGTTCTTCACCACCAAGGAGGTGGGCAAGGGCACAGGCCTCGGCCTGAGCCAGGTCTACGGCTTCATCACCCAGTCTGGCGGCCATATCGATGTAGGGAGCGTGCCGGGCCTCGGCACCACGATCACCATGCTTCTGCCGGCCATCGAAGGTGGCGCGGGAGAGAGCGAAGGCGAATCCCCGGACGAAACCTATGTGCCGCGCGACAGCGCCGGAACCGTGCTGATCGTCGAGGATGAACCGGCGGTTCTGGATGTCGCGACGGAGATCTTCGATAGTCTCGGCTACGATGTGCTGACCGCGATCGATGCCTTCGCCGCGCTGGACGTTCTCGCCAGCGAAGGATCCATCGACATCCTCTTCAGCGACGTGATCATGCCCAACGGCATGAACGGCGTGGAATTGTCCCGCCGTGCCCGCGAGATGCGGCCCGGGATCAAGGTTCTGCTCGCCTCGGGCTATCCCATGTCGACCCTGCCGTCGGAGGGCTTCGACGACGGCGTTTCCTTCATCAGCAAGCCTTATCGCTGGACCGAGTTGGCCGACAAGCTGCGCCTGCTGCGAATGGGGTAAGCAATCCATCGTCTCCGGTGATAGGAGTGATCGGGAAATTTGATTGGCGTCGGGCCCGCTCCTGGCGCTAACTTTCCTGCAAAAGCAGGATTGCCATGTACCAGCCGCCCCACTACCGCGAAGACCGCCTCGAGGTTCAGCACGCCCTCATCAAAGCCCACCCGCTTGGACTTCTCATCACGACCGGAGGCTCAGGACTGATCGCCAATCCGATCCCCTTCGCGCTCGACCCCTCCGCATCGTCGCTTGGCACCTTGCGTGCCCATCTGTCGCGAGCCAACCCGCAATGGAAGGATTTCGACCCCGCACAGGAAGTGTTGGTCGTGTTCCAGGGCGTCGAGACCTACATCACGCCGTCCTGGTACGAGGGGAAGCGCGAGCACGGCAAGGTCGTGCCCACCTGGAACTACGCCATCGTGCAGGCCTATGGCCGCATGAAGACCGTCGATGATCCCGCATGGCTCCTGCAGCAGATCACCGCGATCACCGATATGCAGGAGGCAAGCCGCGCCGAGCCCTGGTCGGTCAACGATGCGCCTTCCGATTTCCTGGCCGGCCAGATCAAGGGCATCGTCGGCATCGAGATCGAGATCACGCGGATCGAAGGCAAGTGGAAGGTGAGCCAGAACAAGCCGGAGGCCGACCGCCGTGGAGTGGCGGAGGGGCTGCGCGTCTCAGGCAATGAGGCCGCGCATCGCATGGCGGAGCTGGTGGACAAGCGGGGCGCGTAACACCTTCCTTCACCCCGTAGCCCTCATCCTGAGGAAGCGCGTAGCGCTGTCTCGAAGGACGAGGGCGTCTCCGGTAATCTCTGGACGATCCTTCGAGACGCCTGCTGCGCAGGCTCCTCAGAATGAGGTTAGTGATTGTGGCCATTGATGCGCCCCTTCCCGTTTGCGCCGGTTGGCGATAAACCTTGCCCATGACCGACGGCCTGATCCTTCATCCCGACAACAAGACCCGCTGCTGGTGGCCCGGCACGGACCCGTTCTATGTCGAGTATCACGACACCGAATGGGGCGTGCCCGAATTCGACGACCGCGCCCTCTTCGAGAAGCTGATCCTCGACGGCTTCCAGGCCGGATTGTCGTGGATCACCATTCTGCGCAAGCGCGAGAATTTCCGCAGCGCCTTTGCCGGTTTCGATCCTGCCATCATCGCCCATTTCGATCAGGCACAAGTGGAAGCGCTGATGCTCGATCCCGGCATCGTGCGCAACCGCGCCAAGATCGAAGCGACGATTGCAGGAGCCCGCGCGTGGCTCGACATTCAGGAGCGCGGCGGCTTCTCGCAGTTCCTGTGGAAGTTCATCGACGGTCGCCCGATCCAGAACAACCTGAAAAGCCGCAGCGACGTGCAGCCCGAAACGGATGTGTCGCGGCGCATTTCCAAGGCGCTGAAGGCTGAGGGCTTCAACTTCGTCGGCCCGACCATCGTCTATGCCTTCATGCAGGCGGTGGGCATGGCGAACGATCACCTCACCGGTTGCTATCGCCACGCGGAATGCGCCGCGCTCGCCGAGAAGCTTTGATGGCCAAGGAACCCCGCGTCTGGCAGCGGATGCTCTCCGGCCGCCGCCTCAACCTGCTCGATCCCTCGCCGCTCGATGTCGAGCTCGACGACATCGCCCATGGCCTTGCGCGCGTTGCGCGATGGAACGGGCAGACCATCGGCGCTCATATCTTCTCCGTCGCGCAGCACAGCCTGCTCGTCGAAGCGATCGCAAACCACCTCGACCCCAAGATGCCGCGCGCCACGCGGCTCGCGGTGATTTTGCACGATGCGCCCGAATACGTGATCGGCGACATCATCTCGCCGTTCAAGGCGGTGATCGGCGATGCGTACAAGAGTATCGAAGCAGGCTTGCTCGGCGCAATCCATCTGCACTTCGGATTGCCCGCCTCGCAAAGCGCCGCGCTGAAGCGCTTCATCAAGCAGGCCGACCGTCAGGCCGCGTTTCTCGAAGCCACGCATCTCGCAGGCTTCAGCCGCGAGGAGGCATTGAAGTATTTCGGACGCCCCGATCCCCTGCCCCGCAGCGTGCTCACATTTCTCGAACCCTGGCCCGTGGCACAGGCGGAAGAGATGTTTCAGCAGCATGTGCTGGCGGCGCTGGAGGGGTGAGCACTTTCTAAAACTCGCTGACCATCACACCGCCCTCATCCTGAGGAGCCTGCGCAGCAGGCGTCTCGAAGGATCGTCCAGCAATCTCTGGAGCCCTCCTTCGAGACAGCGCTACGCGCTTCCTCAGGATGAGGTTTGTGTTTGGGACAAGTCCTGTGCTTCCCAACACGTGCGCCCCTTTGCGGAATCGTGTAAGCCTCCACCGCTCACGAGCTGGATCACATGCCCACACTTCACGTCTGCCCCCTCTCCCGCCTACACGACACGGTCGCCGAGACTCGCGCCTCTCATGTGCTGAGCCTCATGGGAACGGGTGCGAAGATCGAGCGGCCTGCCGGCATCGCGCCGGATCGCCACCTGTTCATTGGCGTCAGTGACATCGTCGAGCCGATGGAGGGGCATATTCTCGCCGAGGCCAGCCATATGGAGCAGGTTCTCTCCTTCGTGCGCGGCTGGAATCGGGAGAGCCCCTTCGTCATCCATTGCTGGGCCGGCATCAGCCGTTCGACGGCGGGCGCTTATATCGCCGCCTGCGCCCTGGAGCCGGAGCGTGACGAGGCCGAGATTGCAACTGCCCTAAGGGCAGCATCCCCCATGGCCACGCCGAATGCGCGCTTCGTCGCGCTGGCCGACGATCTTCTGGGCCGCAAAGGCCGCATGGTCGATGCCATCCGCGCCATCGGGCGTGGGGCGGACGCTATGGAGGGCACGCCCTTCATGTTACAGCTTAGCAGGGACTAGCCGATTCCGCTTGAGGACGGGCCGTCCCTGACGATCAAGAGGCCTTTCCTTGGACGCGTTCGGACTTCTTCTCATCCTGGCCATCGGCGTGCTGCCTCTTGGCATCATCGTCGGCGTGATCGTCGCCCTCGTGGTCGGGGTCTCCGCCAAGAACCGCCTCATCGTTCTTCAGGACCGCCTCAACAGGATGGAAGGCGATCTGCGCCTGCTGAAAGCGCAGGCCGCTCAACCGACGCCCCCTCCGCCGGAGCAAGCAGCGCAGACGATCGAGGCGGCCTCGGTCGCCGAAGCGGCTCCCGCGCAGCCGGAGGAGCCGCGCGCGACCGCACCTGTTCCCGCCATTCCGGCAGCACCGGCGCAGCCCGTGCCCCCACGCCAGGATTTCGAGGAAAAGCTCGGCTCCCGCTGGGCCGTGTGGGTCGGCGGCGTGGCGCTGGCGCTCGGCGGCATCTTCCTCGTGCGCTACTCGATCGAGCAGAACCTGCTTCAGCCGGCGACCCGCATCGCGCTCGGCGGCCTCTTTGCCCTGGCGCTCATCGGAGCCGGCGAATGGCTGCGCCGTCGCGAAAGCGCCTTCGCGCTGCCGGGCATTCCCAGCGCCAATGTGCCGAGCATCCTCGCAGCCGCCGGCACCTGCACCGCTTTCGCGACGGCCTATACGGCCTACGCGCTCTATGGCCTGATCGGCCCTTCCGCGACCTTCGTGCTGCTGGGCATCATCGCCGTGCTGACCATGGTCGCCGCGACGCTCCATGGCCCGGTGCTGGCGGCGCTCGGCCTCGTCGGCGCGATGGGAAGCCCGCTTCTCGTCTCCTCGGACGATCCGGAGCCCTGGGCGCTCGGAGTCTATCTCGCCTTCGTGGTGCTGCCGGCCTATGGCGTGGCGCGCCTGCGCCTTTGGCGCTGGCTGGCGCTTGCCGCAGCTGTCGGAGCCCTGGCATGGGCTTTCCCGATCTTCTTCATAGAGCCATCGAACACATTGCCCGCCATGGTGCATCTCGTGCTCCAGGCCGGTCTAGCTGCTTTCTTCCTCGGCATCGATCCGTATAGCCATGTGCCGGATGAGGAGGCACGAACGGACAGGTTCGCAAGCGTCGTCCTAGCCGCCTTTGCCGGGGCGGGCATCGTCGTGGCGAGCGCCGTTGCGACGGGCGATGGACGCCCGGTTTTCGTGGCAGCCCTGGCTCTCGTGCTGCTGGCGGCGGGCTTTCGCGCCGCCTCCGTCGCTTCCGCCACGGTCAGCGCGGCATTGCTGGCGGCGGGCGCGCTGCTGGTCTGGCCGCTCGCAAGCGACATCGGCGATACGCCGGAAAACATTTTCTATCAGTCCGGCGATCTCTTCGCCGTCCGGCCCTACGCCCTGAACACCTATCTGATCCTGGCAGCCCTCCTGCCCGCTTTCATTGCCGGCGCGTCCCTGCTGAGGCTGGCCACATCGCGAAATCTCCGCCTGCCGGTCGCCGCCTGGTATGCCGGTGCCGCGAGCGTCGGCCCCCTGATCGCGCTTGTCGCCGCCTATTGGCGGGTCACGGATTTCGAGCGCAGCCTGTCATTCGCCGTCGTTGCAGGCGTTGTCGGCCTTGCCTTCGTGCTGGCCTCCCAATGGCTGATGCGCCGAAGCGAGAACGGCGCCATCCGCCTCGGGCTCGGCGCGACCGCCTCCGCCGCGCTGGCGGCCCTGGCCCTCGGCCTCACCTTTGCCCTCGATAAGGGCATGCTGACAGTCGCCTTCGCGCTCGCCGCCCTTGGCACCGCCTGGATTTCGGAGCGCATCGCCATTCCGGCCCTGCGCTATGCGGTGGGCGCTATCGGCCTCATCGTCCTCGGCCGCCTGATCTGGAGCCCGACTATCGTCGGCGGCGATCCGGGGCCGATCATCTTCAACTGGCTGCTCTGGGGCTACGGGGTTCCCGCCGTCTCGTTCCTGCTGGCGAGCCGACTGCTGGAACGCTCCGGTCGCGACCGCATCGTCCAGCTCACCGAGAGCCTGGGGCTCGTCTTCGCGGTTTTCCTGATCTTCTTCGAGATCCGCCACGCGCTCCATGCGGGCAATCCGCTGGCCACCGATTTCAGCCTTTTGGAGGCGGGCCTCCTTGCGACAGAAAGCCTCGCCTTCGCGATCCTGCTCACCCGTCTGGACGTCAGACGGGCCGATCCGGTCTATCGCTGGGGTTCCCTGATCTTCAAGGTGGCCTCGTTCGGGCTTGCCGCCATCGGGCTGCTGATCGTCGAAAACCCGCTTCTCACCAACGACGAGATCGTGGGAGGAGTGGTTTTCAACAGCCTGATCATCGCCTATCTGCTGCCCTCGATCCTGGCTGGAAGCTTGGCCTTCGCGGAACGGAATGTCCGGCCCTGGTGGTATTCCATGGCCTCGGCAATCCTCGCTCTCGTCCTGCAATGGGCCTATGTGGCTCTGCAGATTCGCCTGATTTTCCAAGGCCCAAACCTTGGCATTTTCTGGCGCGGCTTCAGTCAGGGCGAGCAATGGAGCTATTCGGTGGCGCTCCTCGTCATCGGCATAGCCCTCCTCGGCTTCGGGCTTCTGCGCGACAGCCGCTTTGCGCGTCTCGCCTCGGCGGTCTATCTTGTGCTCGCCGTTCTGAAGGTGTTCATCATCGACCTCGCTAACCTGGAAGGCGTGATGCGGGCCCTGTCATTTATCGGCCTCGGGCTTGTTCTCATCGGCATCGGCCTCGTTTATCAGAGGCTCCTCGCACAACGACCGAGCAATGCCGCAATCTCGTGAGAGAGCGGCGCAACGACAATTCTGGCGGATCACTGCATGACCGATAACACCTCCATCAAGACCCTCCCCTTCGAGAAGGCCCTGGCCGAGCTTGAGGATATCGTCCGCCGGCTGGAGCGCGGAGACGTGCCCCTGGAGGATTCGATTGCCATCTACGAGCGCGGCGAGGCCCTGAAGAAGCATTGCGAGCAGCTTCTCAAGAAGGCGGAAGCCCGTATCGAGAAGATCACCATCGGCCCTGACGGCGCTGCCTCCGGCACGGCTCCGCTTGATGTCGCCGAATAGTCAGGCTTGCCAGGGTATGCCTGTGTGTCGCGTTTGACCCAGGCCCTGTGTGACCTTATCTCCATGGCATGCCCCTGGGCTTAAATCCGCGCGAGAGTACGTTGTCCACACCCCTCCTCGACACCATCAAGACCCCGGAAGACCTCCGCCAGCTCCCTGAGAATCAGCTCAGGCAGGTGGCGGACGAGCTGCGGACCGAGACGATCAGCGCCGTGTCCGTGACCGGCGGCCATCTCGGCGCGGGCCTTGGCGTCGTGGAGCTGACGGTGGCCCTGCACTACGTGTTCGACACGCCTGGGGACCGGCTGATCTGGGACGTGGGCCATCAGGCCTACCCCCACAAGATCCTCACCGGCCGCCGCGACCGCATCCGGACCCTGCGCCAAGCCGATGGCCTGTCGGGCTTCACCAAGCGCTCGGAAAGCGAGTACGACCCCTTCGGCGCGGCCCATTCCTCCACCTCGATCTCGGCTGGCCTCGGCATGGCCGTGGCGCGGGATCTGGAGGGCCGGAAGAACAACGTGATCGCCGTGATCGGCGACGGGGCCATGTCGGCGGGCATGGCCTATGAGGCCATGAACAACGCGGGCGCCATGCATTCGCGCCTCATCGTCATTCTCAACGACAACGACATGTCCATCGCGCCGCCCACCGGCGCCATGTCGTCGTATCTCGCCCGGCTCGTGTCCGGCGGCACCTATCGCGGCATCCGCGAGACCGCCAAGCAGCTGGCGAAGAAGCTGCCGAAATTCATCTACGAGAAGGCCCAGCGCGCCGAGGAATTCGCCCGAGGCTTCTGGACCGGCGGCACGATGTTCGAGGAGCTCGGCTTCTATTACGTCGGCCCCATCGACGGCCATAACCTCGACCATCTGCTGCCGATCCTGAAGAACGTGCGCGATTCAGACACAGGGCCGATCCTCGTCCACGTGGTCACGCAGAAGGGCAAGGGCTACGCGCCTGCGGAAGCCGCCGCCGACAAGTATCACGGCGTCGTCACCTTCGACGTGGTGACCGGCGCGCAGACGAAAGCCAAGGCTAACGCGCCCTCCTACACCAAGGTGTTCGGCGAAAGCCTTATCAAGCAAGCGCAAGCCGACGACAAGATCGTCGCCGTCACGGCAGCCATGCCCACCGGCACCGGCATCGACATGTTCGGCAAGGAATTCCCCGCCCGAACTTTCGACGTTGGCATCGCCGAGCAGCATGCGGTGACGTTCGCCGCCGGCATGGCGACGGAAGGCTACAAGCCGTTCTGCGCCATCTATTCCACCTTCATGCAGCGCGCCTACGACCAGATCGTGCATGACGTCGCGCTTCAGAATCTTCCCGTGCGCTTCGCCCTCGACCGCGCGGGCCTCGTCGGCGCGGACGGCGCGACCCATGCCGGCTCCTTCGACATCGCCTATCTCGGCTGCCTGCCCAACATGGTCATCATGGCCGCCGCCGACGAGGCGGAACTGGTGCATATGGTGGCGACCGCCGCTGCCCACGATTCCGGCCCCATCGCCTTCCGCTATCCGCGCGGCGAAGGCGTTGGCGTCGACATGCCCGAGAAGGGCATTCCGCTGGAAATAGGCAAAGGCCGCGTGGTGAAGGAAGGCAGCCGTATCGCCCTGCTCTCGCTCGGCACGCGCCTCGCCGAGGCGCTGAAAGCCGCCGAGGAGCTGGAGGCTCGCGGCCTCTCCACCACCGTGGCCGATGCCCGCTTCGCCAAGCCCCTCGACGAGGAGCTGATCCTTCGCCTTGCCCGCGACCACGAGGTTCTCATCACCATCGAGGAAGGCTCCATCGGCGGCTTCGGCTCCTTCGTGATGCAGCTGCTGGCCGACAAGGGCGCGTTGGATCGCGGAACGCTGAAAGTCCGCTCCATGGTGTTGCCTGACATTTATCAGGATCAGGACAAGCCCGAGCGCATGTACGCGCAGGCGGGTCTGGATGCTGCGGGGATCGTGAGCAAGGTATTCGCGGCGTTGGGCCAGGAAGAAACGCGCAAGGCAAGCGCTTAAAAAGGCAGTTCCCTACCCGTCATGGCCG
Source organism: Microvirga sp. (assembly GCA_041913065.1). Taxonomy (GTDB): domain Bacteria; phylum Pseudomonadota; class Alphaproteobacteria; order Rhizobiales; family Beijerinckiaceae; genus Microvirga. Next base: position 32,543 of record JAYSGD010000006.1, read on the forward strand.
CACTCGTTGCGGCCATCCACGTCTTCGTTTCCAACCCTGAAACCTCATCCTGAGGAGCGAGCTTGCTCGCGTCTCGAAGGAGGCTCCAGAGAGCACTGGATGATCCTTCGAGACTGGTCGCTCCGCGACCTCCTCAGGATGAGGACAGAGAATGTGGCGCGCGGTGAAGACGTGGATGCCCAGCACAAGGCCGGGCATGATGGCTATCAAATCGTCAGCGTCCCGGCCTTCGCCCCCGCGTAGCGCTGCCCGATCTTGTCCCAATCGAGCACGTTCCACCACGCCTTGAGGTATTCCGGCCGGCGGTTCTGGTACTTCAGGTAATAGGCATGCTCCCACACATCGTTGCCCATCAGCACGCGTTGGCCGTCCATGAGGGGCGTATCCTGGTTCGGCTTGGCGACGATGGCGAGCTTTCCGTCGCGGGCGACCGTCACGAAGACCCAGCCGGAGCCGAACTGCTTTTCGCCCGCCGTGTTGAAATCGTTCTGGAATTTCTGGAAGCCGCCTAGATCCCGGTCGATGGCGCTCTTCAGATCACCGGTCGGCTCGCCGCCGGAGCCGCCCATGATCTGCCAGAACATGGTGTGGTTGGCGTGCCCGCCACCATTGTTGCGGACTGCGGTGCGGATGCTCTCCGGCACCTTGCCGAGATTAGCCAGCATCTCGTGGAGCGGAACGTTCGCGGCCTCGCCGCCCTGGCCAACCGCCGCGTTGAGATTGTTGACATAGGCCGCATGGTGCTTCCCATGGTGCAGCTCCATGGTCTGCGCGTCGATATGCGGCTCGTTCTTGGACGGAGCATAGGGCAAGGGATCGAGCTTGAACGGACCCGAGGGGGCTTGCGCCCAGGCGCGCGGGATGGCAGCGCTGGTCGCGAGCAGGGTTGCTCCGGCAAGAAGATGTCGGCGGCTCATCATGGTGCGGTCTCCGCTTGGCCAAACTGGAACGTTAGACAAGAGATGAGATAGGGCGGACCTTGGTTCCGGTCCCTGAAGGAATTGTGATGTCTTGGGGAGTAACCCGACCATGACGAACAAGCGCGCCGACGTGGTTCTGGTCGAGCGAGGCTTCTTCCAGAGCCGCGCAAGGGCTCAGGAGGCGATCACGGCCGGCCTCGTGACCGTGAACGGCGTTGTTGTCCGCAAGGCTTCGGAGAGCGTGCCCCTTGATGCGGTGATCACGGCGGTGCAGCCGCACCCTTACGTCTCGCGCGGCGGCGTGAAGCTCGCTGCCGCCCTCGATGCCTTCGCCATCGACCCAAGGGGCATGACCTGCCTCGATATCGGCGCCTCCACCGGTGGTTTCACGGAAGTGCTGCTCATGCGGGACGCTGCTCATGTCTACGCAGTCGATGTGGGCCACGGCCAACTGCACCCGAAGGTGGCGGATGATCCGCGCGTGACCAATCTCGAAGGCACGGATGCACGGGCGCTGACACCGGAGCTCATTCCCGAGCCTGCCGATCTTCTCGTCTCCGACGTGAGCTTCATCTCGCTCAAGCTCGTCCTGCCGGCCGCCGTCGCGCTGCTGAAGCCGCGTGCTGCCTTGGCCGTGCTGGTGAAGCCGCAATTCGAGGCCGGGCGTGACCGCGTGAAGAAGGGCATCGTGCGGGACGAGGCCGTGCATCGCGACGTGTGCGAGGATATGAGAGCCTTCGTCACGTCGCTCGGTTTTAATGTGTTGGATATCGTGCCCTCCCCCATCGAAGGCGGGGACGGCAATCGTGAATTCTTGTTGGGAGCTCGCCGTGGCTGAGCAGGTAACGATCAAGCGCCTCGGCGCAAAGGCTGACGGCATCGCGGAGAGCGCATCCGGTCCCGTCTTCGTGCCGAAGGTGCTGCCGGGTGAAACCGTCACCATCGAACGCGACGGATCGCACGCGCATCTGATCAGCGTGGACATTCCCTCCGTGGAACGCGAGACGCCCTTCTGTCCCTATTTCGACGAATGCGGCGGCTGCGCGACGCAGCACATGAAGCACGGCTTCTATCAGGCGTGGAAACAGGAAACGCTCGCGCACACCTTGCGACAGGCGCGCATCGAAGCGCCTATCGATGCGATGGTGGATGCCCATGGCGAGGGCCGCCGCCGCGTCACGCTGCACGTGCGCTTTCCCGACCGCGCCATGCATGTGGGCTTCATGGCGCCGCGAAGCCACAAGATCGTCGAGATCGAGTTCTGCCCGATCTCGGAGCCTGCCTTGAAGGAGCGCGCGCCCGTGATTGCGCGAGCCATCGGTGAGCATCTGAAAGGCACCCGCAAGCCGCTCGACATTCAGATCACGAACACGCAAACGGGCTTCGATGTTGATGTGCGCGGGCACGGACCGATCAAGGATCAGGACCGCCTGCGCCTCATCGATCTGGCCGGCAAGCTCGACGTCTCGCGCCTGTCGATGCACGGCGACGTGATCGTGGAGCGGCGCCCGCCCGCCATCGTGATGGGCCGCGCCTCCGTGGTGCCGCCCGCCGGATCCTTCCTGCAGGCAACGCGCCTCGGCGAGGAAACGCTCGCACACTTCGTCACGGAGGCCTGCGGACGCGCGAAGCGAGTGGCCGATCTGTTTGCCGGATCGGGGCCATTCTCCTTGCGGCTTGCCGAGAAATCGGAAGTGCACGCGGTGGAATACGACAAAGCCTCCATGGCGGCTCTCGACAAGGCATTTCGTGCAACAGCGGGCCTACGCCGCGTGAGCACGGAAGCGCGCGACCTTTTCAAGCGGCCGTTGCTGACGCTCGAACTCAACGCCTTCGATGCGGTGGTGCTCGATCCGCCGCGCGCAGGCGCGGAGGCGCAGGTGAAGCAGATTGCCGTGTCGAAGGTGCCGCTCATCGTGAGCGTCTCCTGCGATGCAGCAACTTTCGCGCGCGATGCCGCGATCCTTATCGGTGCGGGCTACACGCTGGAGCGGGTGATCCCTGTCGACCAGTTCAAGCACTCGCCACATCTGGAAGTCGTAGGCATTCTGAAGCGCGAGCAGGCAAAGCCCAAACGCAGGCGTTGACGCGGCTCTACCAGGCCGCGTCTTTCTCCAGGAAGGTCTCGAACAACTGCTCGTGGCCCATCTGGCCGCCTTTGAGCATGACGAGCATGTTGTCGCGATCCCGGTCGTCGCTGCGCGCAAGGCTCACCGCGACGCCGTTGCTGATCTGGCCGTGATAGCCGAGCCCCCAGAAGCCGAGCTGCCCGACGATCTTGCTCGACGTATCGCCGCCCGCGACGGCAAGGCGGCGGACGCGATGGCGCTTGAGAACGCCATCGACGAGCGCGGCGCTGCAATCCGCCAGATTGTCCATGGAGGATTTCGGCGCCTCGCCCGTTTCCGGCGCGGTGGAGAGCATGACGTTGAGGCCTTGAGACAGCCCCTCCACGGCCTGCCGTATGATCTGCTCGCGAGCAGCCTCGCTCGTGGTGAGGCTTTCGGGATCGACGTGAATGCGGCGATAGGATTGCGCGGCGGCAACCTGCCTGCGTGTCATGGGAGACAGGCTGCCGACGAAGGCGAGAACAGGCCCATCGGCTGAAACGCTGGGTCGAGCAGCCGCCGCGCCCGTCTCTTCGAAAAAGGCCTGCGCGACGCTGCTAGCGCCGACGATCAGCAGGGATTGCCTGCGGCTTACGGCGCGGCACAATTGCCCGATGGTCGCGATGTGATACGGCGTCAGCGCATCGAACAGCACGGCGGATGCGCTTCCCGCCAGACGCTCCCATTCGGAGGAAAGGGCCTCAACACCCTGATCGATGAGCGGCCAGTGAACCGATGCGACATCAGGCAGTCCGAGCGATACGATATGCTTCGCCAGATCGGCCTCGTTCATCGGCGTCGCCGGGTGACGGCTCATGGTCGGATGACGGTCGAGGCGGAATGCCTCTCCCTTGGCACCGAATGTCGCGAATAGGTTGGAGAAGGCGCAGTAGCGCCCGAGCGACGGCTGTCCGCCGATGATGGCGGTCGTCGTGTTCTCCACATGGTCACGCAGCACCGTGACCGCCGCCGCGAGATTGCCGCGCTCTATCGCGCTGTCGAAGGTGGAGCAGCATTTGTAATGCAGAACGCGCACGCCGACCTTGCGGAAGAACGCGCCGACGGGCGCAAGCTCCGCCTGCATCTCGACCTGATTCATGGTTCGCGCCGCACCGGCGATGCCGATGGCGTCGAGATCGTTCACCTCGGAAAGATGCCGCTCCTCCGGCACGCGGAGAAACAGGAAAGCGCGATGGCCGCGACGGGCGATGGTGGCCAACGTATCGGTCGCGCCGGTGAAGTCGTCGCCATACCATCCGTAGGACGGGGCCAAGTCTGCCTCCCGTTTTATTTTGCGAAGAAGGCGTAGGCTTCGTCGAGTGCGCGGTGCCGCTTACGCGCGGATGCCAGATCCTCGCCCGCCTCGACCGCGCGCCATGCCTCGCGGATGCTCGCCACGCCCTCGGCAGGACCGCCGGGATGCGCCATCACGCCGCCGCCTGCCATGAACAGCAGGTCGGATGTGCCCACAGCGCGATATGTCTGCTCCACCGTCCCGGCCCATTGGCCGGATGAGAAGGCAGGCATCACTCTGTCGTCCACGTCGGACATCGGGTTCAGGCAGTCGAGCGCGCTTGCGACCACTTCCGCATCTTCCTGCGCGAATTTTCCGCCGAGGCCGTGCACATGCATGTGGTCGACGCCAGCCAGCCGCCAGAGCGTCTGGTAGGCCTGATATCCGATGCCGAGCGCGGGATGGCGCGAGAAGGCGCCGTAGCCGTTGCGGTGGCCGTGGATCACGAGGTCGGTGCTGCGGCGCAAGGTCTCGATGCTGGAATAGCCGCACCAGTTGAGGCTCGCCATCACGCAGCTTCCGCCCTCCTTCGCCACGAGGTCGGCGTGGCGGCGCATGGCGTCGGTCTCGTCGCTGATGTTGAACGCGACCATCACGTGCTTGCCGGTCTTGTCCTGATGACGGCGGATAGCCGCCATCACCGCAGGAATGCGCTTCGCAAGCGGCGCATGAGCCGGATTGGCCGAAATCTCGTCATCCTTGATGAAGTCGAGACCGGCCTCGCACAGACGCGCAACAAGGGATGCGGTATCCTCTGCCGACAGGCCGACATTCGGCTTGATGATCGAGCCGACCAGCGCACCGGTGGGAACACCCGTCAGGCGGCGCGTTCCCTGCACGCCATGACGCGGCAGGGCATATTGGTTGCGATACTCACCCGGCAGCTTGATCGATTCAAGACGCAGGCCCGTGACCTCGCCGAGATCGAAGAGATTGCCCGCAACGGTGGCAGCGAGCGTCGAGAGGTTGACGCCCACATTCGCCACCGGAAAGCGCACGACGACTTCGCCCTGGTGGGACTTGGTCGGATAGCCCTTGCGGTCGAGCCATGCGCTGCGCACCGCGCCTTCGACCTCGCCCTTGTCGTGGATCGAGACGACCGTGGCGCGCGCTCGCGCCCGCAACTCGTCGGTCTCCCCTTCGACGCGGGTGAAGGTTCCGCAGGATTGCTCGCCGGCCATGACCTCGGCGACCTTCTCCAGCGGCAGAGGCGTCTCGACGAGATATGTGGCCTCGTAATGTGCGTCGGACATCGCGCTTCTCAGAGTTGGGACAGATCCGGGAACGGGCGCACGGGATCGCTTCCGTCCCAGGTCTCGGAGGCTTCGCGGATCATCTGGAACATCTTGCCCTTCGGGCCAGCCACTTCCGACAATTCGATGACCGTGCCGGGGTGATACTCCGTGTCGAAATAGACGAAGCGTCCGCGCTCTCCTACCTCACCGCTCATGACAGGCTTGAAGCCCTGCGTCATCAAGCGTTCGAGATCGGCGTCGTAGTTCTCCGTCCAGTAAGCCATGTGCTGCAGGCCGCGATGACCGGCTTGCCTGAAATCGCGATACATCGACGGCGCATCATTGCGCGTCTGGATCAGCTCGATCTGCAACGGTCCGGAATTGGCGAGCGCCACCGAGTTGTGCGGCTCGTAAGCCTTGCCGCGATAGGTGTAGTTCACGATCGGCACGCGTTCCTTGTAGAAGAACGGGCCGACGCCCAGCACGCGCGTCCAATAATCCATGGCGGCTTCGATGTCGTCGACGACATAACCGGCCTGCCTGATCTCACCCAGAAATCGGCTCATTCTCGACCTGCGGAATCTTATGCGCGAACAACTCCGCGCAGGGGAAGAAGAGATCCGGGCAAACCCGGATCTCGCGATGGCTTTTAGGCAAGCGTTCCGACGACGCTTTCGAGATGGCCCCAGGCCTCGGCGCCGAACTTCTGCTTCCACTCGGTGTAGAAGCCTGCCTCGCGCAGCTTCGCGCGGAAGCTCTCGGTGTCGCACTGATTGAACTTGAGGCCCTTGCTCTGCAGATCGGCTTGAACCGAGTCGTTGAGAGCCTTGATGTCCCCACGCTGCTTGAGGCCTGCCTCGTTGATGGCGCGGGAGACGATCTCCTGCACGTTCGCAGGCATGCCTGCCCACTGGCGGCCGTTGGCGATAAACCAGTATCCGTCCCAGATGTGGTTGGTGAGCGCGCAGGATGACTGCACCTCGTAGAGCTTCGCGACCTGGATGATCGGCAGCGGGTTTTCCTGCGCGTCCACCACCTTGGTCTGGAGCGCGGTGTAGACTTCGCTGAACTGAAGGCTCGCGGGCGCAGCGCCGAGTCCGGAGAACATCGACACGCTGATCGGGCTCACCGGCACGCGGATCTTCAAGCCCTTCATGCCCGCCGCGCTCTCGATAGGCGCTCCGCTCGTGGTCATCTGGCGGAAGCCGTTGTCCCACATGGTCTCGAGCGCATGCAGACGCGAATCGGCGATGGCCTTGCGCACATAGGCGCCGACCGGGCCGTCCATGGCCTTCCAGACCTGGTCGTAATCCTTGAACGCGAAGCCCACCGCGTTGATGGCCGCCACCGGCACGAGGGTCGCGATGACGAGGGCGGACGGCGTGAAGAAGGTGAGCGCGCCGTTACGAACCTGTGACAGCATGTCCGTGTCGCCGCCAAGCTGGTTCGCCGGGAAGATCAGCATCTCCACGCGGCCATCCGTCTCCTTCGCGATCCGGTCCGCGGCCTCTTTGGCGCGGATGTTCAGCGGGTGCGAGAGCGGCAGGTTGTTGCCGTAACGCAGGGTGATTTCGGCGGCCTTGGCATAGCGCGGAATCGTGAAAAGGCTGACGGCGGCAGGTGCTGCGCCGAGGCCTTTGATGAGTGACCTTCTGGTGATCGTCATTGGCGTAAATCCTCCCGAAAAGATGTTTTGCTCTTTCCGAAATCAAAAATCAGTCATATTACTGATGTGGTCAAATCATAAATTTGATGTTTTTTGATGTAACAAATGAGCATTCTCATCAACGCACCTACCTTGAGCCGCAAGGTCACCATCGTGGATATCGCCAAGCTGGCCGATGTCTCGACGGCGACCGTGGACCGCGTGCTGAACGGCCGCTCCGGCGTGAAGGCGCTGACGGTCAAGCGCGTGATGAAGGCTGCGGCGGAGCTCGGCTATGTGGACGAAAGCGACGAGCGCGCCCGCGACGTGCGACCGCTGTCGCAGATCTCGTTCATCCTGCCCGAAGGCAACAACCGTTACATTACCATGCTCGGCCGCATGGTCACCGAGATGGCGCCGCAGCTGGAGCGCTTCTCGATCAAGCCGAATGTGGAATACATCCCGAGCTTCAATCCGGATGTTCTGGCGAAGACCCTGCAACGCCACGCCAAGCAGGCGGACGGCATCGCCTTCATGGCCATCGAGCATCCGGTGGTGCGCGAGGCCGTCAATCGCATCACCTCCGCCGGCACGCCGGTGGCGACGCTCATCTCCGATGTGGCGAGCCCTGGCCGCACCGCCTATTTCGGCCTCGACAACCGCGCGGCGGGCCGCATGGCCGGCTATCTCCTCGCGCGTTTCATCAGCAAGCGCCCGGCCAAGGTCGCGATGATCGCCGGAAGCCTGAGCTACCGCGCCCATGGCGAGCGCGAGATGGGCTTCCTCGACATCCTTCAGGAACTCTACCCCGACATCAACGTGGTGGGCCTGCGCGAAGGCCATGACGATGAAGCGCTCAACTACCGCCAGATGCGTGCGCTTCTGACACATCATCCCGATCTCGACGGCATCTATAATATCGGCGGCGGCGCATCCGGCATCGGTCGCGCGCTGAAGGATGCCCGGCGCGAGCGCGATGTGGTCTTCGTCGGCCACGGCTTGACGAGCGACACGCGCGAGTTCCTTCTCGATGGAACGATGGACGCCGTCATCACGCAGAGCGCGGAGGACACCATCCTCAAATGCGCGACCCTGTTCAGGGATCTGCGCGAAGGGCGGAAGGTGGAGAACGCCTCGGATTCCATGCGGGTCGAGGTGGTTTTCAGGGAAAACCTGCCCTGACACGAAGCATAGCAAAACCAAGAAGAGCGCATCGAGCGCCGCACGATTTCAATGACGAATGTCGCAGCCATGCTGACAAGGATTCTGGGAGGAGCAAATGACCATGGCCACTGAGAGTATGGAAATGGAGGCGCTCGAAGCGCCGCCGATCGGGCTTCGAAGCGGATCGCGGTTCTTGCGCCCGGTCGAGTTTATCGCGGCGATCTTTCTGGTCGCGATTGTCGGCCTCCTTCTCATGGGCGTGACGTCCCGCTATGTGCTCTCGCTTCCCGTTGTGTGGATCGACGAGGCCGCGGCGATCTGCTTCCTGTGGCTTGCCATGCTCGGCGCCGTCATCGCCATCGACCGCAACGAGCACCTGCGCCTCACGCTGTTCCTGCAGATGATGCCGGAGCGGATGCGCGGCTTCTTCTCGACGCTCGGACCGCTGCTCGTCGCAGTGTTTCTGCTCGGCATGCTGTGGCCTGCCATCGATTACGCCATCGAGGAATCCTACATCACCGCCGCCGCCCTCGGGATTCCCATGACCTGGCGCGTCTCGGCGCTGCCCGTGGGCATCGCGCTGATGGCAGTGCTCGCTCTTCGCGACGCGGTGCGCAGCTCGAGCATCACGAACCTCGCCGCAGCCGGCGGCGTGATCGCGGTGGCCTTGCTCGTCCTGTGGCTCCTTTCGCCGTCGCTCCCCTCCCTCGGCTACTACAATATCCTCATCTTCCTCGTCGGTTTCGTCGCCTTCTTCCTCGCCATCGGCGTGCCGATCGGCTTCTGCTTCGGCCTCGGCGCGCTGGCCTTCATGACCTTCACCACCTCGCTGCCGAACATCGTCATGATCGGGCGCATCGATGAGGGCATGTCGAGTCTCGTCCTCATATCCGTTCCGATCTTCGTGCTGCTCGGCTGCATCCTTGACGCAACGGGCATGGGCAAGGCCATCGTGGAATTTCTCGCCTCGCTCCTGGGCCACGTGAAAGCCGGCATGTCCTATGTGCTTCTCGGCTCGCTCTTCCTCGTGTCAGGCATCTCGGGCTCGAAGGTCTCCGACATGGCAACCGTCGCGCCCGCCCTCTTCCCTGAGATGAAGCGGCGCGGGCACAAGCCGAAGGAAATGATCGCGCTTCTCGCCACGGGTGCCGCCATGGCCGACACGGTGCCGCCCTCGATCGTGCTGATCGTGCTCGGTTCCGTGGCGGGCGTGTCGATTGCCGGCCTGTTCACGTCGGGCTTCGTGATCGCGATGGTGCTGCTCGCCGTGCTCGCCATTCTCGCGCGCTGGAAGGCGCGCGGCGAAGCGATGGAAGGCATCCGCCGCGCTCCGATGAAAGTGGTCGGCAAGGCTCTTCTGGTTGCGGGCCCCGCCCTCGTTCTGCCCTTCCTGATCCGCAGCGCGGTCGGCGGCGGCGTCGCGACGGCGACGGAAGTCTCCACCATCGCCGTTCTCTATGCGATGATCATCGGCATGGTGCTCTATGGCGGCATCCGTCCGGGCAAGATCTACGACATGCTGGTGGAAACCGCCGCTCTCTCCGGCGCGATCCTCATCATTCTCGGCACGGCGTCGGCCATGGCCTGGGCGCTGACGCAAACCGGTTTCGCCTTCAAGATGGCGGCCCTCGTCACGGATCTTCCCGGCGGCTGGGTTACCTACATGATGGTCACGATTGCCGTGTTTATGGTGCTTGGCTGCGTGCTGGAAGGGTTGCCGGCCATCGTGCTGCTGGCGCCGATCATGTATCCCATCGCCAAGAACCTCGGCATCAACGACATTCACTATTCGATGGTGGTCGTCACCGCGATGAATATCGGCCTGATGGCGCCGCCCATCGGCGTCGGCTTCTACATCGCGTGCAAGATCGGCAATGTCTCGCCGGACGAGGCCATGGGCGCGATCTGGCCCTATATCGGCGCCCTCTTCGTCGGCCTGCTGATCATCGCATTGGTGCCCGCCCTGTCGATTGCGTACCTCTAAATCCGAAGGCGGCAGCATCGCGCTGCCGCCTTCTTCTAGAAGAGCAGTTGCCCCTGGTCGTCCTCGTCGCTGGAGAGCGGCTTTTTCGCCTTCGGCTTCTTCTCCTTCACCGGCGCGGGCTCCGGCGCCGTGAGCGGCTCGATCAGGCCGGGATCATCGTTCTCGACCTTGTTCACGCGGCTCGAGACCGGCACCAGATCGAGCCAATCGTCCGGGCATGGCCGCACGAGGCGCATCACATCGGCGCGCTCGTCCCGTACATCGAGCCATGCGGCGATATCCTCTTCCGCCAGGATCACCGGCATCCGGTCATGAACGGCGGACATGAGACCGTTGGCATCCGTCGTGATGATGGCGGCAGTGTCGATCTCGGAACCATCCGGACTGCTGTATGTCTCCCACAACCCCGCCATCGGCAGCGGCTTGCGGTTGCGCGGGCGGATGAAGAACGGCGTCTTCTCGCGCCCGTCCCGCCGCCATTCATAGAAGCCGTCGGCAAGGAAGATGCAGCGCCGCCGCTTGACCGCTGCCTTGAAGGTCGGCTTCGTCTCCAGCGTTTCGCCGCGCGCATTGATGACGAGCGGAAAATCCTTCGGGTCCTTCACCCAGGACGGCAGAAACCCCCAGCGCACCAGCATGAAGTGCCGCTCGCCCCTGTCCTCGAGCACGATGGGCACCGGCTGCGTCGGGGCCACGTTGAAGCGCGGTGGAAAGTTGGGCTGCTCCGGGTAACCGAAGAAATCCCGATAGGCCTCGGGAGGCAGGGTGATCGCGTAGCGTCCGCACATGGTTGATAACCCTTTTCGCCATGGCCGGACGCGACCCGGCCATTCACGTCTCAACCCACATAGAAGGCGGGGATACCCGGCACAAGGCCGGGCATGACGTATGAATAACCTACAGCCACCGCCGCCAGCGGAAGATGAGATAAGGCACGACAGCGGCAAGAAGCATCATGAAGATCGCCCAGGGGTATCCGAGCTCCCAGCCCAGTTCCGGCATGTTCTGGAAATTCATGCCATAAAGGGATGACACGAGGGTCGGCGGCAGGAAGATCACGGACATCACCGAGAAGATCTTGTTGATGTCGTTCTGCTCGATGGCCACGAGCCCGAGGGTGGCATCCAGGAGAAACTGGACCTTGTTGGAGAGGAATGTCGCGTGCTCCTCGATGGATTGCACGTCGCGCAGGGCCGTGCGCCATTCCGCCTGATAACCTCGCGTCTTCTGCGGGCGCGGCATGGTGGCGGAAAGGAACAGGAGCAGGCGCTCGACCGAGACCATGCTCTCGCGCACGTTCGAGATCACATCGCCCTTGCGACCGATGGATTTCAGGGCCGCCCGGAAAGCGGCGGTGCGCCGGGCGCCACGCTTCTCCGTTTCGAAGATCGATTGCGAGAGCCGGTCGATGCGCTTGCCGACCATGGCGAGGATTTCCGCCGCCCGGTCGATGATGGTCTCGATCAGTCCGTCCAGAACGGCTTCCGGCTGAGGGCGGCAGCCGCCGGGCTTGCCGGCGCGAGCCATGAACATGTTGAACGAGCGCGGCTCACCATAACGCACAGTCACGAGAGCCCGGTCGGTCAGAATAAAGGACACGTCGATGAGCTTGGGATTATCCGTATCGGAACTGCACAGCACGCGCGCGGTCATGTAGCTCGCGTTGTTCTCACGATAGAGAATCTCCGAGGGCTCGATATCCGCCATCTCCTCACGGGTGGGAATCTCGATATTGAGGTGAGCCTCGACGATTCGGTCCTCCGCCCGGGTCGGCTCGACCATGTCGATCCAAATGGCGTCTTCCGGAATGGGCTCTCCCGGTGACAGTACGTAACGGTCGAGAGAGTCGCCCAGATGCGTCAGGGCCTGCGCCGGTTTATGGATCAGAATCATGCACGCCTCCGTCCATGGCTTTTGGCACCGCTCCGTCATCCCAGGGCTCGTCCCGGGGGGTCCACGCCTTCAGATATGCTAAGGTTTAAAGACGTGGATGCCCGGATCAAGTCCGGGCATGATGGGAAGAGTGCGTCACTTGGTTTCTCATTATGACGACAGAGGAGGCGTGTCGTCCGGCACGAAGAAGTCCGGCATCAGGGGCTTCGAAGGATCGACCCGGTATTTCTCGAAATCGCTCACGCCTTCCCCGCTCAGGAAAACGTCGTCGATGAGGAAGTGGCCGGAGAAGTTTTTCGAGGGCTTCTGAAAGATCGCGTGGGCCGCATCGGCCAGGATCTCGGGCGTGCGGCTTGCCTGCACGATCTCGTCGCCGCCGAGCAGGTTCTTCACCGCGCTCGTCGCGATGGTCGTGCGCGGCCACAGGGCATTGACGGCGATGCCTTTGGGCCGCAACTCGCCCGCGAACCCCAGCACGCACAGGCTCATGCCGTATTTCGCCAGGGAATAGGCCAGATGCGGCGCGAACCACTTCTCGCTCAGGTCGAGCGGAGGCGAGAGCATGAGGATGTGCGGGTTCTCTGCCTTTTCCAAATGCGGGATCGCATATTTCGAGACCATGTAGGTGCCGCGCGTGTTGATCTGATGCATCAGATCGAAGCGCTTCATGTCCGTCATAGGCGTCGGCGTGAGGCTGATGGCGCTGGCGTTGTTGACCACGATGTCGAGGCCGCCGAAGGTCTCGACAGCCTTGTCGATAGCCCCGCTCACCGCCGCCTCGTCGCGGACATCGACAACCAACGGAAGCGCCTTGCCGCCCGCCTTCTCGATCTCCTCCGCCGCCGTGTAGATGGTGCCGGGAAGTTTGGGATGCGGCTCGGCGGTCTTCGCCGCGATGACCACGTTCGCGCCGTCCCGCGCCGCGCGAAGGCCGATGGCGAGGCCGATGCCGCGAGAGGCACCGGTGATGAAAAGCGTCTTGCCCTTGAGTGTCATGGGTTCAGCTCGCCAATGCCAGGTTCGCATCCTGAAGGAAGCCCGCACCTCCGAGGACGGTGTCTTCGAGGCCCTTGGCCCCGACAGCGATATTCTCCGCGAAGAAGCGGCAGAGCGCGATGCGGCCCGCATGGGCGGGATCGTTGTCGCCGCCGGCCATCAGCGCATTCGCGGCAAGCGCTGCTTCCGCCAGAGCCGCGCCGCCCTGCGCGAGACCGAAGAGGCGAAGGTAGGGCGTTGCGCCGGCCAACGCCTCGCCCTGCGCATTGGAGGAGAGGGATTGCAGCATGTAGCTCGTTGAACGATCCAGGCTCTCGATGGCATCCCGCAAACGCGATGCAGTCGCGCCGAAAGCGGGCGTTCCCTCCTTCAGCACGCGCGCGACGATGCCGCGCATGGAGGCAATCTGCATCCGCACGATCTCACCGCCGGAAAGCGGCAGCTTGCGCGCGACGAGATCGATAGCCTGAATGCCGTTGGTGCCCTCGTAGATCGGCGCGATGCGCGCATCGCGGAAGTGCTGCGCCGCTCCCGTCTCCTCGATGAAGCCCATACCGCCATGGACCTGCACGCCGAGCGACGCGACCTCGACGCCGATATCGGTGGAGAAGGCTTTCGCCACCGGCGTGAGGAGCGAAGCACGTTCGTTGGCCTTTTTGGCCTTCGTTGCATCCTGCTCCAGATGCGCCCGGTCGATGGCCTCCGCCGTCATGTAGCAGATCGCGCGTGCTGCGGCGGTGAGCGCCTTCATGGTGAGGAGATTGCGCTGCACATCGGGATGCGCCGCAATCGGGCTCATGCCTTCCGTCGCGCCGATGGCGCGGCCCTGGCGGCGTTCATTCGCGTAGGACAACGCCTGCTGATAGGCGCGTTCCGCAATGGCAACGCCCTGCAGGCCCACCGCGAGACGCGCGTTGTTCATCATCGTGAACATGCAGTTCAGACCGCGATTTTCTTCACCCAAAAGCCATCCGACGGCGCCGCCATTATCGCCGAAGATCATGGTGCAGGTGGGCGAGCCGTGGATGCCGAGCTTGTGCTCGATGCTGTGGCAGCGCAGATCGTTGCGCGTGCCGTCCGGCATGAACTTCGGAACGAGGAACAATGAAATGCCGCGCGTGCCCTGAGGCGCGTCGGGCAGGCGCGCCAGCACCAGATGGATGATGTTGTCCGTCAGGTCATGCTCGCCGTAAGTGATGAAGATCTTCTGGCCGGTGATGCGATAGGTGCCGTCGCCGACAGGCTCGGCACGCGAGCGAAGCGCCGCGAGATCGGAACCGGCCTGCGGCTCGGTGAGATTCATCGTCGCCGTCCATTCGCCGGAAACGAGCTTTTCGAGATAGCGGCTCTTCAGATCATCGGAGCCGTGCTGATCCAGCGCCTCGATGGCGCCATGAGTGAGCACCGGCCCGATGCCGAAAGCCATTGAGGCGGAGTTCCACATCTCGACGCAGGCCGAGTTGAGCAGCGTCGGCAGCCCCTGCCCGCCGTAGTCCACCGGGCCGGGCAGCGCGTTCCAACCAGCCTCGGTCCAACCCTTGTACGCGTCCTTCCAGCCGGGTGCGGTTGTGACTTCGCCATCCTTCAGCGTCACACCGTGCTTGTCGCCCTCGCGATTGAGAGGTGCGATCACGTCATTGGCGAAGCGCCCGGCCTCATCCAGGATAGCCTGGGCGAGATCGGGAGAAAGATCGCCGTAGAGGCCCTCATCGACGGCCCGGTCGAGCCCCGCCACGTGTCGCATGGTGAAGACGATGTCGGACACGGGCGCGCGATAAGTCATAATGTTTCCTCTCAAAGCTTCGGGTTTTTGATATTGACGCGTTCTCCCGCGCCATTAAACCCGCCCAAGGTATCATCCGGGGCCTGGAAACGGCCTGTGGTCTGGGCAAAGGATAGTTTAGAGGTGAACGATCGCGGGTCAATGCTTATGACGCAACGTCTTGCCGCTGGCGAAGCCGGTATCGCGGAGGCGTCCGCCATCCTGCGGCGCGGTGGGCTCGTGGCTTTCCCGACCGAGACAGTCTACGGCCTCGGCGCCGACGCCACCGATGCGGACGCGGTGGCAGGCATCTATGCCGCCAAGGACCGCCCGAGCTTCAATCCCCTGATCGCCCATGTGGCAAGCATCAAAGCCGCGAAGATGCAGGGCGTCTTCAACGAGACCGCGCGCCGCCTCGCGGACGCGTTCTGGCCCGGCCCCCTCACCCTCGTGGTGCCGGTGGCAGAGACCTGCACCGTGTCCGACCTCGCTCGCGCGGGTCTCGACAGCGTGGGCCTGCGCGTTCCGGCTCATCCCCTTGCCCACGCCCTTCTGGAAGCGACAGGCCGCCCTGTCGCGGCCCCTTCCGCCAATCGTTCGGGCCGGGTCAGCCCAACGGACGCGGATCATGTGCTCGGCGACCTCGATGGACGCATCGATGCGGTGCTCGACGGCGGCGCTACGGAGGTCGGCGTCGAATCCACCATCGTGTCCTGCCTCGAAGGCGCACCACGTCTCCTGCGCCCTGGTGGCGTGCCGAGAGAAGCGATTGAAGAGTTGATCGGGCAGCGGCTGGAAAACGGCGTGGAGGGCGAGAAGAACCCGCTCGCGCCGGGGATGCTGGCATCGCACTACGCGCCGGGTGCGCAGGTACGGTTGAACGCGCAGCGGATCGAAGCTGGAGAGGCCGCGATGCTCTTCGGCTCGCAAGGCCTGCCGGGCAGCGAGAATGCGCAAGCGGCACTGAACCTCAGCAAAAACGGCGACCTCAGGGAGGCCGCCGCTCATCTGTTTTCTTATCTCAGAAGTCTCGACGCATCGGGCGCACCGACCATCGCCGTTGCGCCCATTCCCGAGACCGGTCTGGGCGAGGCGATCAACGACCGCCTCCGGCGCGCTGCCGCGGAGCGGTGATCCGCTCCGCGAACGTTCCAATCACATACCGCCCTCATCCTGAGGAGGTCGCGAAAGCGACCGTCTCGAAGGAGCATCCAGTGATCTCTGGAGACGCCTCGCCCTTCGAGACGCGAGCAAGCTCGCTCCTCAGGGTGAGGCTGTGTTAACGCGCCAGATTACTTCGCAGCGAGCTTCGCGGCGATCTGTGCCACGTGCTTGCCCTGGAAGCGGGCGCCGTCGAGATCGATCTCGCTCGGCTGGCGCGAGCCGTCGCCGGCGGCGATAGTCGAAGCGCCGTAGGGCGAACCGCCACGGATCTGATCGACGCCCATCTGGCCCTGGAACGAGTAAGGCAGTCCGACAACCACCATGCCATGGTGCAGCAGCACCGGGATCGTGGTGAGGATGGTGGCTTCCTGGCCGCCGTGCTGGGTGGCTGTGGAGGTGAAGACGGAGCCCACCTTGCCGATCAGCTTGCCCTGCGCCCACAGACCGCCGGTCTGGTCGAGGAAGTTCTTCATCTGCGCGGTCATCGTGCCGTAGCGGGTCGGCGTGCCGATGATGATCGCGTCGTACTCGGGCAGCTCATCGACGGTGGCGATCTCGGCCTTCTGGTCCGTCTTGTAGTGAGCGGCCTTGGCGATCTCGTCCGGCACGAGCTCCGGCACGCGCTTCACGACGACTTCGGCACCGGCTTCGCGTGCGCCTTCGGCGGCGGCATAAGCCATCTGCTCGATATGTCCCCAGGACGAATAATACAGCACCAGAACCTTGGTCATGGGATCTCCAATCATGACGAATGTGACGCAAGCGATCTAAGCCCCAGAATCATGATCTGGAGGCGACTGCCCTGCAATCTTGTGACGACCCCAAGATAAGCTTTCCAGTCTGCAAAACAAATGCTAGATATGCAGGATCTCCATTGCACCGATGCAAGACATCATCATGGCCAAGCAGCAGAATCTCGACTGGGATGATTTCAAGCTCGTGAAAATCATCGCCGAAGCCAACGGCTTGGCTGGCGCGGCCGACAGGCTAGGGGTCAACCACTCCACGGTTTTCCGCAGGCTCGGGCAGATGGAGGAAAACCTCGGGGTCAAGCTCTTCGAACGGCACCGGACGGGCTATGTGCTGACGCCGGCGGGCGAGGAGATGTCGGCGCTCGCTGAGCAGATGGAGGAGAACGTCACCTCCTTCACCCGCAAACTGGCAGGCCAGGCCGTGGCGCCGGCGGGCGAACTGCGTGTCACAACCAATGACACGCTTCTCGTCCACATGCTCACGCACATCTTCGCGCGCTTCATCACCGCCTGCCCGGAGATGCGGCTCGACGTGGTGCTCGCCAATCAGGCGCTCAACCTCTCGAAGCGCGATGCGGATGTGGCGATCCGCGCCACCGACGATCCACCGGAGACCCTGGTCGGACGGCGCGTCGCCACCATCGCCTGGGCGATCTACGGACGCGCGGTTGATTTCCCGGATTACCAAGGTCCAGGCGACATCAATTCCATCGACATTTACAATCGGCATTGGGTCGCGCTCGGCGACAATCTCGCGGCGCTGAAGGCTGCGCGTTTCGTGCGCGAACGCGTCGCGCCGGAAAACATCGTCTACAAGGTCAACACGGTGCTCGGCCTTGCCGAAGCCGTGGAAGCCGGCACGGGAATCGGCCCCCTTCCCTGCTTCATCGCGGATGCGAGCCCGAACCTCGTGCGCCTTTCCGATGTCAATCCGGACTTCTCGGCGGGCCTGTGGCTTCTCACCCATCCCGATCTTCGCCAATCGGCGCGCGTGCGCGCCTTCATGGATTTCATGGCGACCGAGATCGGCAAGCAGAAGCGCTGGATCGAGGGCGGCGGAAAGCGGTAAAGCATCGGTCCAAAAAGTGGATCTGCACTTTTTGGATCGATCCGATGCTTTCTCTTTGAATCAGAGCATCGTTCGCGCGCAAAACCGGGGCCACTTTTGCGCACGATGCTCTGCCCGATCAGGCGATCTCCACCACCACGCGCCCCTTGATTTGACCGGCGACGATCTTTCGGCCTGCCTCCATCACGTCGTCGAGACGGATGGTGGAGGTCATGGCAGCAAGCTTGCCGTGATCGAGTTCGCGCGCCAGACGCCCCCAGGCCTCCATGCGCAGAGCTTTCGGGGCCATGACGGAGTCGACGCCAAGCAGAGCCACATTCCGCAGGATGAAGGGCGCAACAGTCGTGGGCAGATCCATGCCGGCCGCAAGGCCGCAGGCGGCAATGGCGCCGCCATATTTCGTCATGGATAGAACATTGGCGAGCGGGATGGAGCCCACGGTATCGACGCCGGCCGCCCAGCGTTCCTTGGCCAACGGACGAACAGGCACCGTAAGTTCGCTGCGATCAAGAATCTCGACAGCGCCCAGCCCTTTCAGGTAATCGCCCTCCTCCGGCCTGCCGGTCGAGGCAATGACGTGCCAGCCTGCCTTCCCGAAGAGTGCGACAGCGACGGAGCCGACACCGCCGACGGCGCCTGTGACGATGGCGGGGCCGTGCTCGGGCTTCAAGCCATGCCGCTCGATAGCCATGAGGCACAGCATCGCCGTGTAGCCCGCCGTGCCGATGGCCATGGCCTGATGCGGGGCCAAACCCTGCGGCAAGGGAATCAGCCAGTCGCTTTTGACGCGTACCTTCTCGGCGTAAGCACCCAGATGCGTCTCGCCGAGACCCCACCCGTTCAGGACGACCGCGTCACCGGGCTTGAACTCTGAGCTCGAGGAATCCTCCACGACGCCGACGAGATCGACGCCGGGAATCATGGGAAAGCGGCGCACGACCGGCGCCTTGCCGGTGAGCGCAAGGCCGTCCTTGTAATTGAGGGTCGAGTGCGACACGCGCACGGTGACGTCGCCATCCATGAGATCGGCATTATCGAAGTCACG
Organism: Microvirga sp.; assembly: GCA_041913065.1. GTDB lineage: Bacteria > Pseudomonadota > Alphaproteobacteria > Rhizobiales > Beijerinckiaceae > Microvirga. Next base: position 51,574 of record JAYSGD010000006.1, read on the forward strand.
AAAGCCGACCTGCTGACCCGCGTCGCTCTTGTCGATGACCAGCGCTTTGAACCTTCCCATGTCGAATCCCCTTGATCTGATCTCTCACCCTCCGCCCTCATCCTGAGGAGCAGCAGAGCTGCGTCTCGAAGGATCGTCCAGAGATTGCTGGAGACGCCCTCGTCCTTCGAGACGATCGCTCCGCGATCCCTCAGGATGAGGGCTATGGAGAGCGCGTCAGAATCTTGGCTTAGATTGTGCAATCCAAGCGAAGTTCAGGACAAGCGCGTCAGCCTTATCCCTTCGCCTTACTCCGCAGGCTGAAGGGCCGGGCCGCGCTCCACGGGACGCTCCTTGATCGGCAGGTTGATCAGCGCCGAGGCGATGCCGAGCGCGATCGAGAGCCACCAGACGAGAGCATAGTTGCCGTAGACCTCGTAGAGAATGCCGCCGAGCCACACGCCGAGGAAGCCGCCCACCTGATGCGAGAAGAAGGCGAAGCCGTAGAGCATCGCCATGTAGCGCGTGCCGAACATCAGCATCACGAGGGACGACGTGGGCGGCACGGTGGAGAGCCACAGCAGCCCGATGGAAATGCCGAAGGCAATGGAGCTGACGGGCGACGCCGGGATCAGGATGAAGGCCGCGATGGCCACCGAGCGCCCGAGATAGATCCAGGCGAGCAGCCAGCGCTTGGACATGCGCGTGGAGAGCCAGCCCGAAGTGAGCGAGCCGAACGCATTGGCAAGACCGATGACGGCAAGCGTCCATCCGCCGATCGAGGCGGACAGGCCTGCGTCACGCAGGTACGCGGGAAGATGCGCGGTGATGAAGGCGAGCTGGAATCCGCAGGTGAAGAAGCCGAGCACCAGCAGCACATAGGACCGATGCCGGAAGGCTTCCGCCAATGCTTGCGTGATCGACTGGCCCGGAACAGGCTGAGGCCCATTCTCCGTGCCGGCGGAAGCATTGGGCCGCGTCGCGAGAGAAAGCGCCAGGGGCAGGACGATGAGGATGGAGCCCGCGAAGACGAGAAGGGTCTGCTGCCAGCCATAGGCGTCGATGAGCACGTTGCCGATGGGCGGGAACAGGAACTGGCCGAAGGAGCCCGCCGCCGTTCCCGCGCCGAAGGCCATGGGCCGCCACTTCTCGGGGAGAAGCTTGCCGAAGGCGCCGAGCACCAGATTGAACGAGCAGCCCGACAGGCCGAAGCCGATGAGCACGCCCGCGCCCATGTGAAGGATGCCGGGCGTGGTGGCATAGGCCATCACCACGAGGCCCAGGGCATAGAGCACGGCGCCGACGCAGAGCACCCGCAGGGTTCCGAACCGGTCCGCCACAGCGCCGGCGAAGGGCTGTCCCACGCCCCAGAGCAGGTTCTGGATCGCAATGGCCAAGCTGAACGTATCGCGTCCCCACCCGAACTCCGTCGTCATCGGGATCTGGAAGAGGCCTGCCGAGGCCCGCGGCCCGAAGGTGATGAGGGCGATCAGGCAGCCCGACAGGACGATGAGTTCCGGCGAGACGCGGGACTGGGTGGAGGGTGCGGACATCGGCGGGGCCCTTCAGGGGACGAAGCAAGGCGCGCAGACTATCGCAACTCCCGCGAGCGCAATATTGGAAATTTGTTGCGCATGTCATGAGGCCCCGTGATGAATCAAGGGCGGCCTCCCAGGGGGAGCCGCCCTCGACAGCTTTGCCTTACGGATGCAGCTTAAACGACGAAGAGGTCAGCGAGATTCGGCAGAGACTTCTTGTCGAAGGTCGCGAAAGCCACGGCCTTCTTCTCGCCATTGCCGTCCACATCGTAGGACATCACGCCCTTCTTCTTGTCGAGGATGATGTAGTCGTTGGCATCAGCCGCCTTGCTGCCGAACTTGAAGAAGCTCTTCTTCAGCTTCTCCGGCTTCGACTCGCTGCCCTTGCCGAGCTTCTTGAAGATCTTGTTGTCGAGCCAGATCTTGTCTTCCTTCGTCACGAAGGCCTGGACATTGTCCTTGTTGGTCTTCGCATTCAGCTTCGTGTTGAACACGAAGATGTCTATACCCTTGCTGCCGATGAGCGTATCGTTGCCGCCAAGGCCGTACATCTTGTCGTTGGTGTCGCTGCCGGTAAGCGTATTCCGGCCCGACGTTCCGCGATGAACCGCGAAGCCTCCGCTCACCGTCGCGCCGCCGGCCACCGTGAGCACGCCGTTGACATAGATGTTCTCGATATCCGGGTTCGAGTAGTTGAAGTTGGCATAGACCGTATCGTTGCCGCCCGCATCGACGATGACGTCGTTGGCGCCGTCGATGTGATAGACGTCGTTGCCGAGACCGCCGTTGAGCGTGTTGGCGGCGGAGTTGCCGATCAGCGTATCGTTGCCGCTGCCGCCGGTGGCGTTCTCGATGACGACCTTGTTGGCGATCGTCACGCCGCCGGCGATGCCGGTCTGCCGGGAGAGGAAGCCGCCTGCATTCGGATCGTGATCGATCAGGGTCGCAGCGCGCAGATCGATGGTCACCGAAGAGGTGGAGGCCGCGGCGGTGATCGTGTCGATTCCGCCGGTATCCCAGATGGAGAACCAGCCGGTGCCCTTCCCGTTCTGTGTCGGCAACTCATAGGTATCGTTGCCCCTGGCGGTATCCATGTTGGCGCCGTACATCTTCTGAAGGGCAGCGATGTCGAATGCGCCGAGGCCATATTGCGTGCCGTAGGTCGAGTCGCCTCTCGCGCTGTCATGGCCCGGAACATAGGACATGATCGAGAAGACACTTTGGTTCAGCCCATGCTCGCCGGAAACCTGGGCGCCGTTTGCACCCGGGAATGTCGTTCTATCCGCGCGCGCACCGCCGTCGTGAGGATGGGCCAAGCCGAGGCCATGCCCGATCTCATGGATGATGGTGTTGAGGCCATCACCACCAGGTGACTGTTCCTGCCAGGAGACGTGATTGTTCGGGTCGAAGTATCCCCAGCGCTGTTCGGAGTTGGGCATGTCCTCGCGGATACTGTCGGGGGTCTCATGAATACCAAGAGCTCCACGTGGTAGAGCGGTCTTCCACCAGACAATGTTGGCATCGCGGATTTGGCTCGGGTCAAGAACCTCGAATTCGATCTTCGCGACACTGGAATACAGCGACATCGCATAATCCAGGCTGGGAGCATCTGGATCGACTGCGCTGTCACCATACCATTGGTAACGCATGGTGTGTTCCTGCATGTAGTCGCTGGAACCATGCACGGCGGCGGCCTGCCTGTAGCTCAGATCTCCGTCCTGGAGCCAGCTTCGACCGATCGTGACCTTGATGGGCCCGGCATCCATGTTCCAGATCTTGCCGCCCCAGATCATGCTGTCGATATAGATGCTGCCGTGTCCGGTACCGGAAATTTCCTTGAACCTGGAGCTCGTGCTGGTGCTCGCGAACCCTCTGTCATGAGGGTAGCTTGACCATGACGCAACGCTATCCTGTTGCGATATGCAAGTGTAGCACATGTGTTTGGTTCCTTCTGATGAGGTAAATTCCGGGCCGAGCCAGTTCGCCCTAGGTTTTGGCGTGAAGTGTCTAGATGAGAGGTGTCGCGGCGGAGGATCGCAACGGTCCGCCGGTAGGATTTGCATGGGACGCACGCATCCGCCCTGTCGGCCATAGCGCCTTTGCAGGAGAGGCCTGGGTGACCTTGCGTTCGGACATCAAGAAGCCCTCAGTTGCAGTTCAATAGAGAGCTATATGCAACATAACTTCATTGCAACAAGTGCGGCCGCGCACAATTGACGCAAGGCTAGGTCTGGCCAGGCTTCAGCTTGTAGAAGATGTGCCGACCGATAACGTCCATCTTCTTCAGGCGACGGGCCCAATACGGCTTCACGTAGTCCGCATGGTAGTGAGTTGCCCCGCCCACATCGGCCAGATAGGTCTTGCCTTCGAGCACCGCGCTGGCGACGCGCTTGGCACGCTCCCATGAGACCGTATCGGTGGTGCGCAACGCCTTGCCTTCGCAGGCGAAGGTGAACTGGCAGGCCAGGTGCCGGTGGCGGTTCTGGTAGACCACGCCGCAGATCGAGGACGGATAGAGCCCGCTCTTCACGCGGTTGAGCACCACCTGCGCGACCGCCGCCTGCCCTGCTTCCGGCTCGCTGCGTGCCTCGAAATAGACGGCCTCGGCCAGGCAGCGCTGTTCCTTGCTCATATTGTCGGGGTCGATGAGATCGGCATAGCGCGGACGCTCGCCGTCATCGGATTTCGAGATGACGCTTTCGCCATATCCCTTGTCGAGACGCGGCGAGACGGGCGCTGCCGCGATCTCGATGGGTGTTGCCTCCATGGGGGCGGGCGTCGTGGACGAGAGCGTCACGGCGCGCTTCACGATCGGCGTCGTGGGGCTCGCCGAAGCGCCTGTCGAGCCGGCCGCAGCGGCTGCCGGCGATTGCACGGATGTCGCCTGGCGCGTCGTGGTGAATTCAGGAGCCTCCCATGGCTCGAAGGCCTGCTCCATCTCGGGGGCTTCGAACTCGCCTTCCATGAGAATGGTCGGAGGCAAAAGGCGCTCGTCCTGCCCGAACAGGAGGCGCGACTCGCCGACCTGCTCAAGAGAGGAGCGCATCTGGCTCGCGCGGAGGGAGAGCGTTACGCGTGCCACCAGCGGATCGCCCTTGCCGGCACGCTCCACGGCAGGATCGGCGCCCGCGCCGACCTTGCGGTCAGCCTTCGGCACCACGGCACTCGCCGACTCGCCGGGAAGGTCATAGCGCGGAAGCGTCCGCAGGATGTCGCGTCCGAGGTCGAGGCGGCCACCGGCAATAGAAGCGGTGATCGGCGGAACGAGCGCGGACTGGTTGAGATAGGCGACAGCGCTGCGGGGGGAGAAGCTCACGCCCGCCTGGATGTCGTTGCTGGCGGAAGCGGTGAACGAGATCAGGAGCCCGGTGGCGAGCGCCCAAGGCGCCGTTGTGGCGCAGATCCATCTCACCCGTGAGCGACGATTCCGAACTCGCACGCGATACACCCTACAAAACCAAACTCGACGAGCATCCGACAGGAATGCCCGGCTTCCTTATGGTTATCGCGGGTTAAGGTTGATGGGTGGTTAAGAAGGCATCCCTACTCCGCCGCCCTTGCTGCGGCCTCCTGCCGCTTCACCGCCATGCGTCTCAGGGCCTCCGCCGTTTCCTCGTCCGCCGGGAAGAAGGCTTCGATGGCGAGTTCCGACAGTGTTACGTCCACGGGCGTCCCGAAGATCGTGGTGGTGCTGAAGAGGGTCAGCGCGCCCTCCTCCGTCATCAGCTGCAAGGGCACCACAATGCCAGCGTAATCATGCGCGGGCTTCTTGGCACGGGCCGCCGCATCGGGCGTCGGATAGGACAGCAACTCCTCAGCAAGTGCGGCAAGCACCGCATCACCCGTCGCGTCCACCTGATGGCGCAGGCGCTCGACCAGATGCTGGCGCCACTCGGTAAAGTTCACGATGCGCCGCGCCATGCCGGCGGGATGAATGCTGAGGCGCAGCACATTGACGGGCGGCTTCAGCAACGCTGGATCGACATCTCCCACGAGCGACATCAACGCATCGTTGGCCGACACGAGCGACCAATGCCGATCAACGGCGAGTGCCGGATAGGGATCGTGACCTTTAAGCACGAGATCAACAGCGTTGCGCATGCTGGCAAGCGCGGGATCGTCGAGCGAGCGCTGCGAATAGACCGGGGCGAAGCCCGCCGCTACCAGCATGATGTTGCGCTCGCGAAGCGGCATGTCGAGCTTCTCCGCCAGCAGCAGCACCATCTCGCGGCTCGGCTGCGAACGGCCCGTTTCGAGGAAGCTTAAGTGCCGCGTCGAGATCTCGGCTTCGAGCGCCAGATCCATCTGGCTCATGCGCCGCCGCTGCCGCCATTCGCGCAGGTAATCGCCGACATGCTGGACAGGATTGCTCGTTCTCATGGGCGGACCATAGCGGAGGCGGCGCGCGGGTTCCATGACCTTGGAGGTAAAGGCTGTTTCTAAGCGTGGAAGGCTCTTGCGTTGAGGAAGCCCAGAAGATAATCCCATTATGTTATATAGTTAATATTCGGTGGCAGACATTACGCAGGGGAAGATCATGACCACACCGGCACTTTGGGGCAATCCGTTCGGCGTCAGCACGACCACAGGTACTCAAGCATCTATGAGAACCGCAACGTTCGCGGACGGCTCGTTCGTGGCTGTTTGGGTCGATGAGAGTAGGACGGGTGCAGATACATCCGGATCCGCCATTCGCGGCCAGATATTCAACGCCGATGGCAGCAAGAGGGGCAGTGAATTCGTCGTCAACACCGCAGTCGAGGGCATTCAGGCGCAGCCTGATATTACCGTTCTCAGTGACGGGCGCTTTGTGGTCGCTTGGGCGGACGAGAGCGGCATGGACGACAAATCCGGCTTTGGAATCCGTGCGCGGATCTTCAATATGGACGGCACCGGCTTCAATCGCACAGGTGCAGTAGGTGGAGACGCCGACTTTCAGGTCAACACCACCTCGCAAGTCGGTACACAAAGTATGCCTTCCATTGCAGCTTTGGCGAATGGAGGATTCGTCATTGCCTTCCAGGATATAGGCGGCTCCACCAGCCAGATTAAAGCTCAAGCCTTTGATGCTCTGGGCTTCCAGTCTGGAGCGGAAGCTCAAGTTGGTCCAGAAGGTACGGGTTATCGGACTTCACCAATCGTGGTTGCGTCCGACAAGGGCTACACAGTGTTCTACCATTCTAATGTCGAGGGAACTCCATCTCTCTTCGGAAGAACATTCTTTACAGATGGGCGGGAGCCATCGGCAGAGTTTGCAGTATCCAGCATAGATGTGGTGGATGATCTCCCACCGCCAGCGGCACAACTATCGAATGGCCGCTTCGTGGTCACTTGGGTGTCTGGTACAAGCACTCCACTCATCTCTTCAAGCAAAGCGCAGATTTACAATGCGGATGGAAGTAAATTTGGTGGCGAGATCAATATTATTGAATCGGATGCTCCGATTCAATTCGTGATCGATGTGACGGCTCTTTCCAATGGGGGCTTTGCCGTTGCCTTCGTATCTGGGACGGTAGCGGATGGAGAGGACAAATTCGATGTCGGTGTGGCCATTTTCGATGCCAACGGCAACAAGACAAGCATCAATACTAAAATCAATCAGATCAGATTTGAGCTCTTCACGACTGTTCGCATCTCCGAATTGGCCGATGGCCGTGTCGTAATGACCTCCACTGCATTTGATGAATCTGATGACATCAACGTGATAGGTCAGATCTTAGATGGCCGCACGACTGCGATCTCGCTTCCGGGCACCAACGGCAACGACGAGTATTACGGCACCGCCTTCAACGACAGCTTGAACGGTGCTGCCGGCAACGACAAGCTCGTGGGCGAGGCTGGCGATGACATCCTCAATGGAGGTACCGGCATCGACACGATGATCGGCGGGCTCGGTAACGACACGTATCACGTGGACCATGCCGACGATCAGGTAGTGGAGATGGTTGGTGGCGGCGTCGATACGGTCGTCTCCTCCGTCAACTACACGCTCGGCATTGAGGTGGAAAACCTCGCTGGTTCAGGCCCTGCAGCCCTGCGGCTTACGGGGAATGCGCTCGCCAATACGATCACTGGAGGGGCCGACGACGATACCATCGACGGCGCTGCTGGCGCGGACACCATGATCGGCGGCCTCGGCAACGACACCTTCCATGTGGACCATGCCGGCGATCAGGTGACGGAACTCACCGGTGACGGCACCGACACAGTCGTCTCCACCATCAGCTACGCCCTGAGCGCCGAGGTGGAAAAGCTCATCGGCTCCGGCTCCGGCGCGCTGCGGCTCATCGGCAATGCGCTGAACAATGCCGTCATCGGCGCGGACGGCAAGGACCGGCTCGAGGGCGGCGACGGCAACGATACCCTCAACGGCGGCTCCGGTAACGACGTGCTCATCGGCGGCAAGGGCAAGGATGTGTTCGTGTTCGCCTCCAAGCTCGGCACCTCCAAGACCGACCGCAAGGTGAACTTCGACACGATCAGCGACTTCAAGCTGCAAGAAGACAAGATCCATCTGGACAACGCCATCTTCACCAAGCTGAAGAAGACGGGCAAACTGAGCAAGGGGTTCTTCTCGATCGACAAGGCGAACGATAAGAACGACTACATCATCTACAATAAGAGTAAGGGCGTCCTGTCCTACGACGTTGACGGCTCGGGCGGGAAGAAGGCGGTCGAGTTCGCCAAGGTGAAGGCCAAGCTCAACCTCAAATACTCGGACTTCTTCGTCATCTGACGCAAACAGCGTGATTGCGGCTGCGCGGGCTGCTTCCTGGGAAGCGGCCCGTTTTCTTTGGCCGATCATCATGACCTCCGAGGTAATCGACCCGCCTCTCACGTCGCGGCATCCTTTGTTCAGGTTGAAGGTTTCAACCGAGCTTTTCAAAAGGAGCCTGCCATGACGTCGATCCATTCCTCCCCGCTTCTCCGCCAGGCTCTGCTGGCCGATGCCACCACCAGCGCCGCCTTCGGCTTGCTGATGCTGATTGCAGCAGGCCCGTTCGGAAATCTGCTCGGATTGCCGGAGATGCTCCTGCGCATCGCGGGTCTCGTGCTTCTGCCCTTCGCCGCTTTTCTCGCCTGGCTCGGCCTGCGCGAGCAGGTTCGGACGCCTCTCGTATGGGCCGTGGTGATCGTGAACGCGCTGTGGGTCATCGACAGCATCCTGCTTCTCGTCAGCGGCTGGGTTCAGCCGACCACCGCAGGTTATGCCTTCGTGATCATGCAGGCGCTGGCGGTGCTGATGTATGCGGAGTTTCAATTCGTGGGGCTGCGCCGGTCGAGGGAAGCGACGTCGTGAGGAGCGCGCATCAGCATACCCTGCACACCTGACTGTCATCCCGGACGGCGAAAGCCGATCCGGGATCGTCGGCAAAGCGATGCACCGCCCTTATGTCATTCCGGGGCGAGTGTTAGCGAGAGCCCGACCCGAAGGGCCGCGCCGCAGGCGTGGAAACCCATAACCGACAACGATTCAGAATGAATTGTGAGCTCGCCGCTCACTTCCCGAACGTCGTGGCTCTGGGTTCCGGGCTCGCCTGCGGCGCCCCGGAATGACATAAGGGCGTGACTACCCGGCCCCGATCCCGGATCTGCGCTTCGCTTCGTCCGGGATGACAACGGGCGAAAGCCCTACCGGTCTCGCCCGTTAAACGGCATCGGCTTCACGTCGGACAGATCCACCGTATCCAGGCAGCGCACATTGATTGCGGCCATGGGCTCGCTGCCCGGTTGCTGGCCTTCGCCGAAAGTCGCCGTGCCGCAGCTGGCGCAGAAGCGGTGGCGGATGGTGTGCGTGTTGAAGGTGTAGGTAGAGAGGTTCTCCTCGCCCGTCACCTTCAAGGCCTTACGCGGGGCAAAGGTGAGCAGATAGCCCTTCTTGCGGCAGATCGAGCAATTGCATTCGATCACCTGAGAAAGATCGGTCTCGACCTCGAAAGCCACCTTGCCGCAATGGCACGAACCCTTGTGCAGCGTCATTGTTCCCCCCCGTTTTCGCCCTCGTTACCCGAGCGCGGTCATCACCGTGACAATCAGGCCCGCGCCGATCACCGCCACGAACCTGTCGCCCATGGTGAGGGGTTCCACCCTCCCCTGGGCCGCCATCTGGCCGATGATCATATCGAGGATGAGGGAAACGGCAAACGGCCATGCCGCGGGCGGCACGACCATCTGCTGCCACTCGGGTTTCTGAAGCATGAGGAGGCCGATCACGATGCCGGAGAGCAGCACCGTGCCGATGTAGATGAGACGGCTTTTCGACATCGTCATGCGCGTCATCAAGCCTGGCTCGCGGCCTTGTTGCCAAGCGCGGCCTGCGCTGCGGCAAGGCGGGCAATCGGCACGCGGTAAGGCGAGCAGGACACATAATCGAGGCCAGCCGACTGGCAGAAGTGGATCGAAGCCGGATCGCCGCCATGCTCGCCGCAGATGCCGAGCTTGATGTTGCCGCGGGTCTTCTTGCCGCGCTCCACCGCGAGCTTCACCAATTCGCCCACGCCTTCCTGATCGATGGTGACGAAGGGATCGGCGGGCAGAAGGCCCTTCTGCGTGTACGGCCCCAGGAACGAGGCCGCGTCATCGCGCGAGATGCCGAGCGTGGTCTGCGTGAGATCGTTGGTGCCGAAGGAGAAGAACTCCGCCGATTCCGCGATCTCGCCCGCCCGCAGGGCCGCGCGCGGAAGCTCGATCATCGTGCCGACCTGATAATCGACCTTCACGCCGCTTTCCTTGGCGACCGCTTCTGCCATGGCGACGATGCGGTCTTTCACCAGATCGAGTTCAGCCTTCGTCATGACGAGCGGCACCATGACTTCCGGCACCACCGGCTGGCCGGTCGTCTTGCCGGCTTCCACCGCTGCCTCGAAGATGGCGCGCGCCTGCATCTCGGCGATCTCCGGATAGGCGACCGCCAGACGGCAGCCACGGAAACCGAGCATCGGGTTGAACTCGTGCAGTTCAGCCGCGCGGCGCTTCAGCTTGTCGACGGAAGCGTTCATGGCCTTGGCGACTTCCTGCATCTCGTCTTCCGAGTGCGGCAGGAACTCGTGCAGCGGCGGATCGAGCAGGCGGATCGTGACAGGCAGACCGCTCATGATCGTGAACAGCTCGACGAAATCCTTGCGCTGCATGGGCAGCAACTTGCCAAGCGCCGCGCGGCGTCCCGCCTCGTCGTCGGAGAGGATCATCTCGCGAACCGCGACGATGCGATCACCTTCGAAGAACATGTGCTCCGTGCGGCAAAGCCCGATGCCCTCCGCGCCGAAATTGCGCGCAGTCTTGGCGTCGAGCGGCGTTTCCGCGTTGGCGCGCACCTTCATGTGGCGCACCTTGTCGGCCCACCCCATGAGTGTTGCGAATTCGCCAGAGAGTTCGGGCTCCAGCATCTTCACCTGGCCGAGCAGCACCTGGCCGTTCGAGCCGTCGATGGTGAGAACGTCGCCCTTGTTGAGCGTCTGACCTGCGACCGTCATGGTCTGCTTGGCGTAATCCACGCGGATCGAGCCTGCGCCGGATACGCAGGGCTTGCCCATGCCGCGCGCGACCACCGCCGCGTGCGAGGTCATGCCGCCGCGCGTGGTGAGGATGCCTTCCGCTGCGTGCATGCCGTGAATGTCTTCAGGCGAGGTTTCGACGCGCACGAGGATGACCTTGCGGCCTGCCTTCTTCGCGGCCTCCGCATCGTCGGAGTTGAACACGATCTCGCCGCTAGCCGCGCCCGGCGATGCGGGCAGGCCGGAAGCGACGATCTTGCGTTCGGCCTTCGGATCGATGGTGGGATGCAGCAGCTGATCGAGGGCCGCAGGCTCGACGCGGGTCACCGCTTCTTCCTGCGTGATCAGTCCTTCGGAGGCGAGCTCCACCGCGATACGGAGCGCAGCCTTCGCGGTGCGCTTGCCGTTGCGCGTCTGGAGCATCCAGAGCTTGCCCTTCTCGACCGTGAATTCCATGTCCTGCATGTCACGGTAGTGCTTCTCGAGAATGCCGTAGATGCGCACGAGCTCGTTGTAAGCGTCACCCATCGCGCTTTCCATCGAAGGCTTGTCGGAGCCCGATGCGATACGCGCCTTCTCGGTGATGTCCTGCGGCGTGCGGATGCCGGCCACTACATCCTCGCCCTGCGCGTTGATGAGGAACTCGCCGTAAAGCTCCTTCTCGCCGGTCGATGGATTGCGCGTGAAGGCGACGCCGGTGGCGGAGGTCTCGCCCATGTTGCCGAACACCATGGCCTGCACGTTTACCGCCGTGCCCCAGCTCGCGGGGATGGCATGCAGCTCGCGGTACTTGATGGCGCGGTTGTTCATCCAGGAGCCGAACACAGCGCCGATGGCGCCCCAGAGTTGCTCATGCGGGTCCTGCGGGAAAGGCTTGCCCAGTTCCTTCTCGACCAGCGCCTTGTAGCGCGGGAGAATGGCCTTCCAATCCTCTGCGGTCATGTCCGTGTCGAGGGTGTAGCCCTTGCGGTCCTTGAACTCGTCGAGCACTTCCTCGAAGTGATGGTGCGAGATGTCGAGCACCACGTTGGAATACATGGTGATGAAGCGGCGGTAGGAATCATAGGCAAAGCGCTCATCGCCCGCGCCCTTGGCGAGAGCGCCGACAGTCACGTCGTTGAGGCCGAGATTGAGCACCGTGTCCATCATGCCGGGCATCGAGGCGCGGGCGCCGGAACGGACGGAGACGAGAAGCGGGTTCTCCGCGTCGCCGAAAGTGCGGCCCGTGAGCTTGCCCACATAGGCCAGGGCGTTCTCCACCTGGGACTTCAGCTCATCCGGGTAGGAATTGCCGTGGTCGTAATAATAGGTGCAGACTTCCGTCGTGATGGTGAAACCGGGCGGAACCGGCAATCCGAGATTGGACATTTCGGCAAGGTTCGCCCCCTTGCCTCCGAGCAGGTTCTTCATTCCCGCCTGGCCCTCGGCCTTACCGTCACCGAAGGTGTAAACCCACTGCGTCATCGCTCGACCCCTTGGCTTGTCACGCCCTGCTGCAGCGCAGGTGTTGGCTTGAAGCATGTAGAGCCCAAACGCAAGCTGAACAGCCAAGGTTCCTTAGTTGCATAAGGAGGAACCTATGGGGCAGCTCAAGGGGAAATGCTCCCTGCCGGAAACACTATTCTGCAAATAAAAATGGCCGGGACATGCCCGGCCATTTCGGAATTTATGCAACCCCGTATCAGACGCGGTAGCGGCCGTTGCGCTTCACATAGACCGTGGCGCCCACGGGAACGCGCTCGTAGAGATCGACGATATCCTCGTTGAGCATGCGCACGCAGCCGGAGGAAACCTGCTCGCCGATGCTCCAGGGCTCGTTTGTGCCATGCAGGCGGAACAGGGTGTCCTGGCCGTTCTGGTAGAGATAGAGCGCACGGGCGCCGAGCGGGTTGTCGAGGCCGGCCTCGCGGTGCTCCGGCAGATCGGGGTTGATGCCCTTCATGGTCTTGGTGGGGCGCCAGGCGGGCCATACGCCCTTGCGGCCGACCGACGCCACGCCCTTCCAGGAGAAGCCCTGCTTGCCGACGCCGACGCCGTAGCGAATCGCCTTCTTGTCGGGCTGCACGAGGTAGAGCATGCGCTCGTCGATATCGACCACGATGGAACCGGGCTTCTCGGGGCCTTCGTAGTTCACCGTCTGCTTGGCGTATTTCGCATCCATACGGCTGCGGTCGACCAGCGGCACGTTGAAAGGCTGGTCGGGCATGGAGCCGATATACCAGGCGGCATCCTCGGTCGCCGCCACCTCGACGGGAGCAGGCTGTTGGGCGGTTTGGCAGGCGGCGAGAGAGGCGCACAGGAGAGCGCCGAGAAGCAGGCGACGGATCATGGATGAATCTACCGAAGAAGGTGTTGCCGCCTACCTAGAGTCATGAGGGGCCTTTGGCTGTGCCCCTCATGCAACACCTTAATGGGAATTAACTCTATTACCCTTCGATCCGCGAGAAATCGGCCACGGTACGCGTCGCCTCACGAATATCGTTGAGGAGCCGCAAGCGGTTGGCGCGAAGGGCCGGATCGTCCGCATTCACCGTCACCTTGTCGAAAAACGCATCCACAGGCTGGCGCAGCCGCGACAAAGCGCGCATCGCCCCCTCGAAATCTTCCTTTTCGACAGCCTCCCGCGCCTCTTCCTTGGCGCCATGGAGAACGACCGCGAGAGCCTTCTCCTCGATCTGACCTTGGCTGTTCACGATTTCGAGATCGGGGGCCTCTGTGTAGGAGCGCCCATCCTTCTTCTCTTCGATGCGCAGGATGTTCGCCGCGCGGCGATATCCGGCCAGCAGGTTCGCGCCGTCCTCGGTGTCGAGGAAGCGGCCCAGCGCCTCGACGCGGCGGACGATCATGAGGAGGTCGTCCTGGCCTTCGAGCGCGAACACGGCGTCGATGAGATCGTGACGCGCTCCCTGATCGCGGAGATAGACCTTCAAGCGGTCGGCGAAGAAGGAGAGGAGATCGAGGGCACGCATGTACATCATGCGAGCCAAATTCTCGGCACCTCCCAACTGGCGCTGGCGGAAGATCGCTTCGAGATCAGGAAGTGCAGGATGCGAAACGAGCGATGCAAAAGCACTTCCGTCGATGGCATCAACAAGCTTCTTAGCCTGGAGAAATTCCTCGAAGAGAACATCCTTCGCATCCCGTGCGAATGGTTTTGCGAGCAGTGAGATCAGCGGCAGTTTGATGTTGTTCTCAAGTGCCAATCGGATCACACCCAGCGCCGCGCGACGCAACGCGTAAGGGTCCTTCGATCCCGTCGGCTTTTCATCGATCGCCCAGAATCCCACGAGCGTATCGATCTTGTCGGCGAGCGCGACAGCAACCGACACCGGATCGGTCGGCACGCGGTCGGATGGGCCAAGCGGCTTGTAGTGCTCTTCGATGGCCGCCGCGACGGATGCATGCTCACCCTGAAGCGTTGCGTAGTAGCGGCCCATGAGGCCCTGCAACTCGGGAAACTCGCCAACCATTTCGGTCACGAGATCAGCCTTGGCGAGACGAGCGGCGCGCTCGGCCAATGCGGGATCGGCGCCGACGATGGGCGCGAGTTCCTTCGCCAATGCCGCGATGCGCTCCACACGCTCGTATTGCGTGCCGAGCTTTTCGTGGAAGACGATGTTCTTCAGCTTTTCGAGACGATCTTCCAGCTTCACCTTCTGGTCCGTCTCCCAGAAGAACTTGGCGTCGGAGAGGCGGGCACGCACCACGCGCTCGTTGCCGCCGATGATGGTCTTGCCGCCATCGCTCGCGATGAGGTTCGAGGTGAGCAGGAACTTGTTGGCGAGCTTGCCGGTCTTCGCATCGCGCAGCACGAAGCATTTCTGGTTCGCGCGGATGGTGGTGCGGATGACTTCCGGCGGAATGTCGAGGAAGGCTTCCTCGAACGAGCCCATGAGCACCACGGGCCATTCGACAAGTCCGGCGACTTCTTCGAGCAGGCCTTCATCCTCGATGAGTTCGAGGCCTTGCGCGAAAGCGAGGTCCTTCGCGTCGTGCAGGATCATGTCCTTGCGGCGATCCGCATCGAGCACGACGTTCGCACGCTCAAGAGCCGGCACGTAATCGTCGAAACGCTTCACGCGGATCGGGTCGGGCGCGAGGAAGCGGTGGCCGTATGTGGTGTCGCCGGACGCGATGCCGTCGACCTCGAAACGCACCACTTCCGGATCTTCCGTCTCAGGCCCGAAGGTGCACAGGATCGATTGAAGCGGACGCACCCAGCGAAGCGAACCGGCTTCCGCGGAAGCCGCGCCCCAGCGCATGGATTTCGGCCAGGGGAACGTCTTGATGATCTGCGGCAGGATCTCGGCCAACACATCCGTCGTTGCGCGACCGGGCTTCTCGATGACGGCGACGTAGAACTCGCCCTTCTTCGGATCACTCTCGATCTTCGCCTGATCGAGCGAGGCGAGTCCCGCTCCCTTCAGGAAGCCCTGGATCGCCGCATCGGGCGAGCCGACGCGCGGGCCTTTGCGCTCCTCTCGCACATCCTGTCCCTTCACGGGCAGGCCCGCGATGGTGAGCGCGAGACGGCGCGGCGTCGAGAAGGCCTGCGCGCCTTCATAGACGAAGCCGCGCTCCACCAGCGCATCGGTGACAAGCTTCTTCAAATCCTCAGCCGCACGGCGCTGCATGCGGGCGGGAATTTCTTCGGAAAAGAGTTCAAGGAGAAGATCGGGCATGGGAGATTTAAAACTTCAATGTTGAGGGAACGGGTGAGCGCGTGGCCTTTAGGCAGCCACGCCCCCGCCCTCGGTCTTCAGCCATGCCGCGCCGCAGGCTTTCGCCAGTTCGCGAACGCGCAGGATGTAGCTCTGGCGCTCGGTGACGGAGATCACGCCGCGCGCGTCGAGCAGGTTGAACATGTGGCTGGCCTTGATGCACTGATCGTAGGCCGGCAGCGCCATGAGATGGCGGTTGTCGTTGGAACCGTCCTTCGGCTCGCCATCGGCCAGATACTTGCGGCAGGCGGCTTCCGCATCGCGGAAATGGCGGAACAGCATTTCCGTGTCGGCGTATTCGAAATTATGGCGCGAATATTCCTGCTCGGCCTGCTGGAACACCTGCGCGTAGGTGACCTTCCGGTCGCCTTCGAGGCCGTTGAAGTTGAGATCGTAGATCGACTCCACGCCCTGCAGATACATGGCGAGGCGCTCGAGACCATAAGTCAGCTCGCCCGCGACCGGCGAGCATTCGAAGCCCGCCACCTGCTGGAAGTAGGTGAACTGCGACACTTCCATGCCGTCGCACCAGCATTCCCAGCCGAGACCCCAGGCGCCGAGCGTCGGGCTTTCCCAATCGTCCTCGACGAAGCGGATATCATGCACGCCCGTGTCGATGCCGATGGCCTTGAGCGAGCCGAGGTAAAGCTCCTGAAGGTTCGGCGGGTTCGGCTTCAGGATCACCTGGAACTGGTAATAGTGCTGCAGGCGGTTCGGGTTCTCGCCGTAGCGCCCGTCCTTCGGGCGGCGGGAGGGCTGCACATAGGCCGCGCGCCAGGGCTTCGGACCGAGCGCCCGCAACGTCGTCGCCGGATGGAAGGTGCCCGCGCCCATTTCCATGTCGTAAGGCTGGAGGATGACGCAGCCCTGCTCCGCCCAATAGCGCTGGAGCGTGAGGATCAGGCCCTGGAAAGAGCGCGCGGGGTTCATGTGCGCGGGTTCGCTGGTCATGAAAAGCGTCCGGTCGTGAGAGAATTTCAGCCGAACCCTTGGGATGATGGGCTGTCTAAGTCAAGCGTTGGGGACACGCGCTTGTCATTCCGGGCTCGCCTTCGGCGCCCCGGAATGACAAGCGGGGTCACAACCCCAAGCGCGCCCAGGCCGCCCTCTCCTCCAGAGCCCCAACCACCTCGCCGGGATCGATAAGGCTGTTCGGGGTCAGCGACCGACGCCCGAGCAACCTCCCGAGGAGCGGCGGGCGGGCCGGCTCGATCATGCGGAACTGGACCTTGTCGCCGAAGCGCTGGCGCAGAATGGTCCGGATGTCGCCAAGACCGTCCACGAGGCCGAGATCCTGCGCCTCCGCCCCGACCCAGAAGGCGCCGGAGAAAAGGTCCTCATAGGAATCGTTGAGCTTTTCGCCCCGGCGAGCCTTCACGAGATCCACGAAAACCTCGTGAATCTTGCGCTGAAGCCCTTTCAGCCGGGCCACGTCCTCCGGGTTTTCCGGCTTGAACGGGTCGAGCATCGCCTTGTTCTCGCCCGCCGTATGCACACGGCGCTCCACGCCGATGCGGGCGATCAGTTCCTGGAAGCCGAAGCTCGCGGAAACCACGCCGATGGAGCCGACGATGGAGGCGGGATCGGCATAGATTTCATCCGCAGCACACGCGATCATGTAGCCGCCCGAGGCCGCCGCATCCTCCACGAAGGCGATGACGGGCACCTCCTTCTCCTCCGAGAGAGCGCGGATGCGCTTGAAGATCAGATGCGACTGGGCCGCTGATCCGCCGGGCGAATTGATGACGAGGGCGACAGCCTTCGCGCCGGGAACGGAGAAGGCCCGTTCCAGCAATGGCGCCACGGTGGACATGGCGAGCCCTTGCCTGAAGGGCACGACGGCCCCGATGGCGCCGGAGAGGCGCACCACCGAGACGATGGGGTGAGCATAGTTCCGGTACGGGCCGGGAAGGAGAAACTGAAGACGCTCTGGGAGCATGGAGGACAGGAATGTTTGCGGCATGCCCTTCATGTAGTGCGCCTACAGCATCGGACCAAAAAGTTGAGCTGCACTTTTTGGATTAATCCGCTGCTTTCGCTCTGAATCAGAGCATCGTTCGCGCGCAAAACCGGGACCACTTTTGAGCACGATGCTACAGCATCGGACCAAAAAGTGGATTGGCACTTTTTGGATCGATCCGATGCTTTCTCTTTAAATCAGAGCATCGTTCATGCGCAAAACCGGGACCACTTTTGCGCACGATGCTCTGAGGGCTTACGCCCAAGATGAACATACCGTTAGGGAAAGCATCGGACTTCGTTCAGTTACGGTCAGTTAAAGATTGAGCATGGATAACATTCCAATCGATTCACCGTCTCAGGCCCGTGCCTGAGAGGTGCTGAGGAGAGAAAGACCATGCGTAAGCTGATCGTCGGCCTTCTTGGCCTTGCCACCCTGGGTCTCGGCGCCCTTTCGGTCTCCCAAGCCGAAGCTCAGCCCTATTACGGCCGTCCCGGCTATCATCGTGCGCCGGCTGTGGAATACCGCGCCGGCCCCGTCGTAGTCAGGCACGAATATGGCCGTCCTCACCGCCGCTATTACCGCCCTGCCCCGGTCTATCGTCCGGCTCGCGCGGTTCGTCGCTGCTGGGCAGAGCCCCGTCGCGTCTGGAACGGCTACCGCTATGTGCACCGTTCCGTCCAGGTCTGCCGCACGGTTCGCGGCCCCGGCCCGCGCTGGTAAGCCGACCGCAGATCGTCTCGATCGAGGGCGCCTCCGGGCGCCCTTTTTCACGTCAGGCTTCTTTCCTCAATCCGTTGAAGAACGGCTCGAAGCTCGGTGCGCGAACAATTTCTCTAAGGCCGCCATATCCTTCCTTGCCCCTCCAACTCTCGGTCAGGAAGACAATCTCGGGCTCGCCCTGTGGGCCGTTGGCTCTGTAGTCCAGGCAAAGGAAAACGTCCCATCCATGTCTGGTGAGGACGACCACTCGATCCGTGTCCGCCACGCGGTTCTCGGGCAGCAACTCGTCATTATCGGTAAAATCGGCAATGTCTCCCAGCAGCTCCATTTCGCTGAGCGGGAAAAGCTGACCGTCGACAATCATATTGTTCCAGTCGCCATAAACCGGGCGAGGGTTCAAAACGATCGGGTAATAGCAATAGTCGGTGTAACCACCGTTGGCTCGTCGATACAAAGCCTTCAGATGCTCTGGAAGCCGTACCCCCAGCCGGTTCTCGGCCTCCGCGATGAGCTCTTCGATCGGCCTGCCCTTATCCTCATCCCTCACAGAGAAATGCTCGGTGTCACTCCAAAAGGTTTCCGGCGTTGGAGTTTCATCGGTGAGGTTCAGGACAGGCGTAGTCACAATTCAGATCCCACATACAGATATTGCTACGATCCACCATAACGTTCATGTGGGGCCGATGAAAACCGGCTGGAAATTAGGCCAGTGTTATCTGTCCTTGATGAAGGGCCTGTGCCTGGGGCGTGAAGCGCCCATCAGGGCCATTCAGAATCACAGGCGGCAGGATGCCTAAAGGGGCGCGGCTGCCTTTGGTGCCTGAGAGCAGAAGACGGATGGCAGCCTTGTCGGCACTCGGATGCACGAAACGGAGCTCGATCCCACCGATCCCATTCAACGATGCGAGGCATTCAGCCAGCCGATCCGCCCGATGTATAAGCACGAAGCGCCCCTTGGGCTTGAGAAGCCCAAGACAAGCGCGAAGCCAAGCCTCCAACCCTCCCGCCGGCAGGGCATGGGCCGCCGCCCTGCCCTTGTCAGGCGAGATGCGGGCCTGCCCTTCCTCAAGAAAAGGCGGATTCGTCAGGACGATATCGGCGCTCTCGGGAAGCAGTCCGGCAGCACGGCGCGATTCCTTTTCCAGCAGGTCCGCCACGGCAACCTGTCCCTCGACCCCGTTGGAAGCACAGTTGCGGCGGCAGAGTTCGGCAAGGCTCGAATCGCGCTCGACGAAGACGTACCGGGCATTCTCCTCCCTCGCCGCGGCCATCAGACCGACCGCGCCGGTGGATGCCCCGACATCCATCACGACATCGCCCGGCTTTACAGGAGCGCTTGCTGCCAGCAGCACCGCATCCGTTCCGGCGCGATGGCCCTTGGCGGGCTGCGCGAGGTGCACGCGCCCTCCCAACAGTAAATCCTGCGTGATGTCAGTCATGCCGCAGCTCTGCGCCGAGGCCCGCGTCGCGGATCAGGCTTCGAGCCTCTTCCACATCGTCGTCAAGCACGAGGATTCGCTTGGGGAATGCCCCCATCATCCCCTCGATGGCGCTGACATGCATGTCTGCCACCAGCACATGGATATTGGCGTCTTCCAATAAGGATTGTAGGAAGCCGATCACAACGAGATCGTTTGTGCGGACGATTTCGACCATCGGCTTCGTGCCCTTTCCCTGCGTCAGGCGTTTGCATTGCAGCATGGAAAGTGCCATGCCACTTAAAAGTTCGAGTCCAAAACCCGCCCTGTGATGAGGTTTCGTTACCTGATCCGGGACGGGCTTCATATTCCTACCGGTCTTGAGAGCCGGCAACCCGGGTTTGGCACGTGGGCGTCGTCGTTCCGTTCGAAGATAAGCACCCCGAGAAGAATGCGAGCATCGAGAAGCTCGTTTCCCTTGTGGCCTCCGACATGGAACGGGTCAACGCGATGATCCTGTCGCGCACGGGCTCCGAGGTCACCATGATCCCCGAGGTGGCCAACCACCTCATCTCCTCCGGCGGCAAGCGCCTGCGCCCCATGCTGACGCTGGCGACAGCCGGCCTCTCGGCCTACGAGGGCGACGGGCATGTGAAGCTCGCGGCCGCCGTCGAGTTCATGCACACGGCCACCCTCCTCCACGACGATGTCGTGGACGAGAGCGACATGCGCCGGGGCAAGATCGCCGCCCGCATCAAGTGGGGCAACGAGGCGAGCGTGCTCGTGGGCGATTTCCTGCTGGGCCAAGCCTTCCGCATGATGGTGGAAGTGGGCTCGCTGCGCGCCCTCGACATTCTCTCCGCCGCCGCGACCGTGATCGCCGAGGGCGAGGTGATGCAGCTCGCCGCCGCCAAGAACACGGAAACCACGGAAGACGAATACCTTGCCGTCATTCGCGGCAAGACGGCGGAACTCTTCGCCGCCGCCTGCGAGGTCGGTCCCGTCATCGCCGGACGCCCGAAAGCCGAACAGGCCGCCTGCCGCTCCTACGGCATGAATCTCGGCATCGCCTTCCAGCTTGTCGACGATGCGCTCGATTACGGCGGCAAGGCCGCGACGCTCGGCAAGAACGTGGGCGACGATTTCCGCGAGGGCAAGATCACCCTGCCCGTCGTCCTCTCCTTCCGCCGGGGCACGGATGAGGAGCGCGCCTTCTGGAAGCGCGTGCTCGAGCGCAGCGAGATCGAGGATGCGGATCTCGAACAGGCCATCGGCATCATGCGCCGCCACAAGGCGCTGGAGGACACGGTCGAGCGGGCCCGTCATTACGGCGCCATGGCCCGCGATGCGCTTGCCCTCTTCCCGTCGAGCCCGATGAAGCAGGCCCTGCTGGAGACGGTGGATTTCTGCATCGCCCGTGCATATTGAGGCTGCCCTCGGGCGGCCTCAACGCAAGCTCGTCGCCTTCACCCACCACCCGGGCTGAGCACGCTGAATCGATTTCGCGGCATCGGCAGCCGCATTGCAATCATCGTACAAGCCAAACACCGTCGCGCCCGATCCCGACATGCGTGCGAGTCGGCAGCCCTGCGTCGCGCTCATCAATTCGATCACATCGCCGATCACCGGCCGCAGCTTGAGAGCAGGCGCTTCGAGATCGTTGCCGGCCGACTTCAGCGTGTCGAAGAGCGTCGACAATGGGCCGGCTTGCGCAACCGGATGAATGCCACCCTCCAAAGCCTGTCCCGGCTGAAGCCCGAGCATCTTGAACACGGCGGGCGTTTCAACCGGTACACGCGGATTGACCAGCACGGAGAAGAGACGCGGCAACGCGAGCGCAGGCCCAAGCTCTTCACCAGAACCGCGCATCATGCGGGCTTTCGGTTCAAGGCAAACCGGCACGTCGGCACCTGTAAGCCTCGCAGCTTCCATTACCTCAGGATCGGACAGGGACAATCCGTTGAGCCGCGCGAGCAACCGCAACGCCGCGGCGGCGTCCGACGAGCCCCCGCCGATTCCGGCCGCCACCGGCAGCCGTTTGGTGAGATGGAAGGTGCCGGTCTTCAAACCCGGAACACGTTCGGCCAGAAGCCTTGCCGCCTTCAGCACGAGATTGTTGGCATCGTCCCCCGCCAGCGGCGCTGTCGGGCCCTGCACATGCAAGGCGAGGCTCGATCCAGGTTCAAGCCGAAGGTCGTCGCCCGTGCCGGCAAAGGCCACGAGGCTTTCCAGCGCGTGATAGCCGTCCGCCCGCCGTCCGAGGACATGGAGCGTCAGGTTGATCTTGGCGGGAGCGCGTGTGGCGAGAGGCTGGGACATGGTTATTCCATGCCCGAGAGACGGAGCGATGGGAAGAGCGGAGCAGTATCGGGTAACACCGGCCTCATCTTAAAGTCAGATCGATGCTCCTTCACACGTCATGGCCGGGCTTGTCCCGGCCATCCCGATGGGAAAGGCGCTGCGCTCAACACTATCGGGATCACCGGCACAAGGCCGGTGATGACTAGGGAGGATAGGAAAGGCACACGCTTCCAAATGAAATGGCCGGGACAAGCCCGGCCATGACGAAGATTTAAGGTGATTTGGTTCAGCCGCCGTTGGGAGCAGGAGCCGGAGCGGGCGCGCTCTCAGCGGCGGCGGGCTTAGGGTCCTCGAGACCGTTGTCGATCTTCTTGAGGATCTTCACGAGGTCTTCCTGCTCGGGGTCGGAATTCTTGGCGTGGTCCCACTGGAACTTCGCTTCGAGCTTGCGGCCGACCTTCCAATAGGCGTCGCCCAGGTGGTCGTTGATCGTCGGATCGCCGGCCTTGAGCTCCACAGCTTTTTCGAGCTCGCGCACGGCCTCCTCGTAGCGGCCCATGCGGTAATAGGCCCAGCCAAGGGAATCGATGATCATGCCGTCGCGGGGCGCCAGCTCCACCGCGCGCTGAAGCATCTTGAAGGCTTCGTCGATGTTGATGTTCTGATCCACCCATGAATAGGCGAGGTAGTTCATCACCTGGGCCTGCGCGGCCGGGAGGCCCTCGGGCACGAGTTCCATTGCCTTCTTGAGATCGGCCTCGGCCTTGTCCCATTGCTTCGAGCGCTCATAGGACGTGCCGCGATAGAAGTAGAGAATCCAGTGGCCGCGCTGCGGCGTTCCCACCAGCTGGATGGCCTTGCCGTAGGTCTCGGCGGCTTCCGCGAATTTCTTGCGCGAGCGCTGCACGTTGCCGAGCGCCATCACGACCTCGACGTCGTCCGGGCGCTCCTTCATGAGCTTTTCCAGATGCGCCATGGCTTCCTCGCCGCGTCCCATCAGCTCGTAGTTCTGGCCGATGGCGATGTCGGCGCTGGCGCGCACCGGTGCGTCCTTGGGAACGCGGGCAAAGATGGCGTTGGCCTGGTCGTATTGCTTGAGGCGCTCATAGACGTCGCCGAGCGTAACGAGAGCGAGCGGGTGATCCGGCTCGAGATCGAGGCCGAGGCGCAGGTAGATGATCGCGGTCAGCTCGTCGCCCTGGGTATTGCCCACGACGCCGAGGCCATAAAGCAACTCGGCCGCGCCCTGCTGGGCATTGGTGACGAGGGGGTTGAGAGGCTTGCCCTCTTCCAGGGACTTCAGGGCCGCCATGACGATGGGGTGGCGCGGGGCCAGCTCGTCGAAGGCCTTGTAGACCTTGACGGCCTCGTCCTTGCGGCCGCGCTTGGCCAGGAAGCGGCCATAGGCATCGACCACCTGAAGGGTGTTGCGCTCGCCCTCGTAAGCCGCCTTGAAGCGCTTTTCGGCTTCCTTGGCATTGCCGATCACGTCGGCGATCAGGGCCGCATGATACTCGCGGAACTGGTTGAAGGCGCGCTCATTCTTGAGCTTGTCGACGGTGGCCAGCGCCTGCTTGCCTTCTTTCGCCCCGGCATAGGCCCAGGCGGTCAGAAGGGTTGCGGTCAGGTCCGCCTGCCGGCCACGGGTGCCCCGGGCCAGGCGCGCGCGGGCATCGGCGTATTTCTGGTTCTTCAGGGCCCGCACGCCGAGGGCGAACTGGGCGAGATTGTTGGAGCCGTCGCGGGCCGAAAGGCGCTCCGCCGCGCGGTAGGCCTCGGGCATGGCGCCGCTGGCGAGGAACGCCACGAAACCGCGCTCCAGAAGCTCCTGGTTGCTCGGATCCTCGGCGATCGCCTCGCGGAAGAAGACGGAGGCGGCATCCGTATCCCGGGCGGATCCGGCCACATAGGCCGAGAGGAAGTTCCCCTCCAGGCTCTGCGCGGGCTTCAGGGGCTCGTTCGGGTCCGTATTGCTCGCCATGGCAGGCGCCACCAGCAGGCTGGCGGCCGTCAATACGAGCACGGGCAGGCCTTTGCGGGCCGAAGGCAATTTGAATGTGGGCACGAAGTGCGGCTCCAATATCGCGACATCTCAGGGCTTTAGGGGAGATGTGCGCCAAATCAGGCCGGAGAATGGCGTTTCCCTCCGCCATCGGCAAGGGGACAATTGACGCTGGCGACGTAAAAGCGTTGTGAGGAGAAATGAGATAAGCTCTCCACCCGTCATCACCGGCCTTGTGCCGGTGATCCCGATTGGTAGGGACTAACGCTTTTCGGGATCGGGATGGCCGGGACAAGCCCGGCCATGACGTGGAATATATCCTTTTACATATTCACGTAGTTCGGCCCGCCGCCGCCCTCGGGCGTAGTCCAGTTGATGTTCTGGTTCGGGTCCTTGATATCGCAGGTCTTGCAGTGGACGCAGTTCTGCGCGTTGATCTGGAACCGCGCTCCGCCCTCGCCTTCGACCCATTCATAGACGCCGGCTGGGCAGTAGCGCTGCGAGGGACCGCCGAACACATCATGCTCGGAGGCCTTTTGCAGGCCCATGTCCTTGACCTTCAGGTGGACCGGCTGATCCTCCTCGTGATTGGTGTTGGACAGGAACACCGAGGACAGCTTGTCGAAGGTCAGAACGCCGTCGGGGCGGTCGTACTTGATCGGCTTCACCTGATCGAGGGGCAGCAGGCATTCATGGTCCGGCTTGCCGTGCTTCATGGTGCCGAAGGGCGACCAGCCGAACAGTTCGGTGAGCCACATGTCGAGACCGCCGAGGCCCACGCCCACCGCCGTACCGTATTTCGACCAGAGCGGCTTCACGTTGCGCACGCGCTTGAGATCGTAGCCGATGGGCGAGGAGCGCCATGATTCCTCGTAGGCCGCCACCTCGTCATTGGCCCGGCCGCCTTGGAGCGCCGCGAACACATGATCGGCGCAGAGCATGCCCGACAGGATCGCGTTGTGGCTGCCCTTGATGCGCGGCACGTTCACGAAGCCGGCCGAATCGCCCACGAGGCAGCCGCCGGGGAAGGAAAGGCGCGGCACCGATTGCCAACCGCCCTCCATGATGGCGCGTGCGCCGTAGCCGATACGCTTGGCGCCCTCGAACACGTCGCGCACCATCGGGTGCGTCTTGAAGCGCTGGAACTCGTCGAAGGGCGATAGCGTCGGGTTCTTGTAGTTCAGGTGAACCACGAAGCCGACGGACACGAGGTTATCGTCGAAATGATAGAGCCAGGAGCCGCCGCCGGCATTGTTCGGCAGCGGCCAGCCCATGGAATGGCGCACGAGGCCGGGCCTGAAGTTCTCGGGCTTCACCTGCCAGAGTTCCTTGATGCCGATGCCGTATTTCTGGTGGTCGCGGCCCTCGTTGAGGCCGAAGCGCTCCACCATCTGCTTGGTGAGCGAGCCACGCGCCCCCTCGCCGAAGATCGTGTACTTGGCGCGAAGCTCCATGCCGCGCGTGAAGTTGGCATTAGGCTCGCCGTCGCGGCTGACGCCCATGTCGCCGGTGGCGATGCCCACCACCTTGCCATCCTCGATGAGGACCTCGGAGGCCGGGAAGCCGGGATAGATCTCGACGCCCAGCTCTTCCGCCTTGCGGCCGAGATAGCGGGCGACATTGCCGAGGGAGCCGACGAAGTTGCCGTGGTTGTTCATGAGCTTGGGCATGAACACGTTGGGCATCTTCACGCCGCCGGCATGGCCCAGATACATGAACTCGTCGGCGGTCACTTCGGTCTTCAATGGCCGGTCGGAATCATTGCGCCACTCAGGCAGAAGACCATCGAGGCCGATAGGGTCGATCACCGCGCCCGAGAGAATATGAGCGCCGACCTCGGAGCCCTTCTCCACCACCACGACGGAGATTTCCGCCCCGGCCTCCGCCGCCTTCTGCTTCAGCCGGATGGCGGTTGCCAAGCCTGCGGGCCCCGCGCCCACGACGACAACGTCAAACTCCATCGACTCACGGGCGGGCAGATCGGCCATCGGGTTCCTCCTCCTACGCAACTTCGAAGTTTCTCAGCAGATGGTTTGCATATGAACCATCTGTCCGACTTCTCAAGTGCAGCCTGAACTAGAAACTTTCCTAACTGCATTGCTGCCCTGCGGGAAGTTCTGTTTCGGCATAAGGTTATGCATTGGCTTGATACTTAAGGCCCTGTTTTCCCATCGTATTCCGCATCATGGAAAAACCCGCGATCATTGTGGGGGACAAGACCATCCTGAGTTGTTGCCCTTTCTCGAAGGATCTAAATTGGCTTCATGCAGGATCAACCATCCGACGGCACTGTATTCCATACGCTGTTCGACACGCCCATCGGCGTCTGCGGCCTCGCCTGGAATGGCCGTGGCGTCGTCGGCGTGCAACTGCCCGAGGATGATGCCGCCAGGACACGCGGGCGGATCGCGAAGCGCTTTCCGAAAAGTACGGAGGCCTCGCCGCCACCTCGCATCCAGACCATCATTTCAGATGTGATTGCCCTATTGGAAGGCGAAGCGCGCGATCTCTCGGCCGTCCCATTGGATATGGAAGGCGTGCCGGAGCTTCACCGCCGCGTTTATGAGGTTGCCCTCTCCATCCCGCCCGGCAAGCTGATGACCTATGGCGAGATCGCGTCCCGGCTCGGGATCGCCAATGCCCGGCTGATCGGCCAGGCGCTCGGGAAGAATCCCTTCGCCATCATCGTGCCCTGCCACCGGGTCGTCGCGGCCGGCGGCAAGCTCGGCGGGTTTTCGGCCAATGGCGGCGGCATGACGAAAAGGCGCATTCTCGCCATCGAAGGTGCTCGGCGCGACGAGGGTCCGACGCTGTTCGACCTGATGTCGTGAGAGCATCCCATAGCCCTCATCCTGAGGAGGTGCGTTAGCACCGTCTCGAAGGATCAGGGCGTCTCCAGAAATAGCTGGAGCATCCTTCGAGACACAGCTTCGCCGCTCCTCAGGATGAGGGCTGAGATTATGGATCGGGCTTTGAGTTGTTCATCAGCCCCGAAATGCTTACATACGTCCCATGCAGGATTACCCCTCAGACCCGGATGCTTTGAAGGCGCTGCTCGACTTCCATGTCGAGGCGGGGGTGGACCTTGCGCTCGACGAGACCCCGCATGACCGCTTTGCCGAGCCGAAGGCCGAGCAGGCACCTGCAAGAGCTGCCGCCGCCCGGCGTGGAGCACCGGGCAGCCCGGCCTCATCGCCAGCATCACCCCCTCCCCGCGCCTTGCCCAAGGTGGCCGCCGCCGCTCCCGAGGAGGTGGCCAGCCTTGCCCGCGAGCAGGCGCGCCATGCGCAGTCGCTGGAGGAGTTGGAGGCGATCCTGGCCGGCTTCGAAGGCTGCGCCCTGAAATTTTCTGCGAAGAACCTCGCTTTCGCCGACGGCAACCCGGAAGGCCGCGTGATGCTGGTGGGCGAAGCCCCCGGCGCCGACGAGGACCGCATCGGCAAGCCCTTCATGGGCCGCTCCGGCCAATTGCTCGACCGGATGCTGGCGACGATCGGCCTCGACCGCACCCAGGTCTATGTGGCCAACATCGTGCCCTGGAGGCCGCCGGGCAACCGCACGCCGACGCCGCAGGAAATCGCCATCTGCAAGCCGTTCATCGCGCGGCAGATCGAACTCGCTTCGCCCGAATTCGTGCTCTGCCTCGGCGGCCCCGCAGCGCAGAACCTGCTGGGCCTGAAGGAAGGCATCCTGCGCACCCGCGGCCGCTGGCTCAGCTACAAGACCGAGGATGGGCGCGAGATCCGCGCCATGCCGACCCTGCATCCGGCCTATCTCCTGCGCCAACCGCTGCAGAAGCGGCTCGGCTGGCGCGATTTCCAGGCCCTGCGGCGCGCGCTCGACGGCAAGGAATAAAGGAGCGCCTTGAGAGGCGCCCGGAACCGGTTCATATGCTCACGCCTTAAGAAGCTGCACCTTATTCGTGCTCGTGATGGCAGGTGGATCATGCGCTGGGAAGATTTTAGAACCTCGTCCAATGTGGAAGACCGTCGCGGCATGGGCATGGCGGGCGGCGGTGGCCTGGGGCTCGGCGCCATCGTCGTGCTCGGCCTCATCGGCTGGGCGCTTGGCATCGACCCGCGCATCCTGATCGGCGGCGCCGAGATGATCGCGGGAGGCGGCTCGGGCTACCAGCAGCAACAGGGTCAGACCGGCACGCCGCAGGACGAGATGGGCCGCTTCGCCTCAGCGATCCTCGGCAACACCGAGGACGTATGGAAAGTGGTTCTGCCGCAGCAGGCGAACCGCCAATATCAGGAGCCGAAGCTCGTGCTTTTCTCCGGCGCGACACGCTCCGGCTGCGGCGGCGCGCAATCGGCCATGGGGCCGTTCTATTGTCCGCTCGATCAGACCGTCTATATCGACCTCTCCTTCTTCCAGGAAATGCAGCAGCGCTTCCGCGCGGGCGGCGACTTCGCCTATGCCTATGTGCTGGCGCACGAGGTCGGCCACCATGTGGAAAACGTGCTCGGCATCCTGCCCCGCGTGCAGCAGCGGCAGCAGGAAGTGGGCGAGGCCGAGCGCAATCAGCTCTCCGTGCGCGTCGAGCTGATGGCGGATTGCCTCGCCGGCGTCTGGGCGCATCATTCCAACGAGCGCTGGCAGTCGCTGGAGCAAGGCGACATCGAAGAAGCGATCCGCGCCGCCGAAGCCATCGGCGACGACCGCCTGCAGAAGCAGAGCCAGGGCCGCGTGGTGCCGGACAGCTTCACGCATGGCTCATCGGAGCAGCGCGTGCGCTGGCTCACCACGGGCTTGAAGAGCGGACAGATTCAGGCTTGCGATACGTTCAGGGCGAGCAGGCTTTAAGATCACATGCTCCTTGCGTTATGGCCGCACTTGTTGCGGCCATCCACTTCTTGGGAATCACAGAGCATCTAAGGCGTGGATACCCAGGACAAGCCCGGGTATGACGGTTGAGTGAACGCTCTCTTGAGGCCACTGACCCATGCCCGGCATCGACGAAACGCTGACCTTCATCCCGCTCACTATCGCTGTGCTCACTGTCTCCGACACGCGCTCCCTGGATGAGGACAAGTCCGGCACGACGCTTGCCGAGCGGATTACGAAAGTAGGACATCGTCTGGGTGACCGCGCCATCGTTCCCGACGATGTCGAAGCAATCCGCAAAAAGGTGATGGGTTGGATCGACGATGCCTCCATCGACGTGATCATCACCACGGGCGGCACGGGCTTCACAGGCCGCGACGTGACGCCAGAGGCCATCGAACCCTTGTTCGAGAAACGGATGGACGGCTTCTCCGCCGTGTTTCATCGCATCTCCTACGACAAGATCGGCACATCCACGATTCAGTCACGCGCGACGGCGGGTCTTGCGGGCACGACGTTCATCTTCGTGCTGCCGGGCTCGCCCGGTGCATGCAAGGACGCGTGGGACGGCATTCTGGAAGCGCAGCTCGATTACCGACACCAGCCCTGCAACTTCGTCGAGATCATGCCGCGCCTCGATGAGCATCTGAAGCGCGGGAAGCTTCAGGGCTGATCGCGCTTATCCGAAAACCGGATCGCGCTCGACCGTTGCCGACAAGCGCACGGGCATGCGCGCCTTGACCTCGTTCAGCAGCACGCGGCGATGCACGAGATCGCCTGCGCGGACCGACGAGTCTGCCCGCAGCGACGAGATCATGCTGATCAACCCCGCGCGTTGACGGCGCATGCGGGCGAGGCACTGCTCCGGCCTCGCAAGACTCACGAAGCGGTCAAGCACGCGAATCCAGCCTTCCTGCGGAATATCACCATCGTCGAGACATAGAAGCCACTCACGCCGGGCAGCCTTCACGCCATCTACCCAGTCATTGCTTTCGATGAGACTTGCACCAGCAGCGTCGGCCACCTGCATGAGCTCGTTATCCTGCTTGGCGGCGAGGATCACGGCATCGCCAATCAGCCCGGCGGCGACGGCGGGAACGAGGGAACTCAAGGTGGCGGCCAGGGCTTCCGGCCCATGGGTGACGCGGACGAGAACGGTAATCATTCGAGAACTATAGCGATTCCGATGAAATTCGCAGCCCTCAAGATGACTTGATCTTGTTCCTTTTTTGTTCTTTGTTCTTACTACGTTCTCACTTCCAGATTCGCTTGAGGCCGCCATGACCGTTCGTGCCAAGGATAATGCCCGTGTCCCCTTCCGCTCCCGGCCTACCCCGCGCACGCCGCTGGAGGCCGCCGAGGCTGCGCGGCGGCGCATGGACGATCCGGCTTATCGCGTCGAGGTGGACCGCCGCCGTGGGCGGGGTGCCTCCGCCAACCCGAGCGGTCGCTATGAGCCCGCGCAGCGGGAGGCCTTCGATGACGGCTGGGGCATCGAGGAGGACCTGCCGCCGCTGCCGACCGAGGTGATCGTCGAGAAACCGCGCACGATCATCACCAAGAACGACTCGCCGGACATTCTCTTCGAGAAGTCCATCAATCCCTATCGCGGCTGCGAGCATGGCTGTTCCTATTGCTTCGCGCGGCCGACCCATGCCTTCCAGGGGTTGTCGTCGGGGCTCGACTTCGAGACCAAGATCTTCGCCAAGCCCAATGCGGCGGAACTGCTTGAGAAGGAGCTGCGCGCACCCGGCTATGTGCCCACCACCATTGCGCTCGGCGCGAACACGGACCCCTATCAGCCGGTGGAGCGCAAGTTCCGCATCACGCGCTCCATTCTCGAAGTGCTCAATCGCGCCAACCATCCCGTCGGCATCGTGACGAAATCGGCGCTGGTGACCCGCGACATCGATATCCTCAAGGAGATGGCGGACAAGCATCTGGTCAAGGTCGCGATTTCGATCACGACCCTCGACCCCAAGCTCGCCCGGCGCATGGAGCCCCGCGCCGCCGCGCCTGCGAAGCGCCTGGAGACCGTGCGCAAGCTCACCGAAGCCGGCATTCCGGTGACCGTGCTCGTCGCGCCCATCATCCCGGCGATCAACGACCATGAAATCGAGGAGATCCTGAAAGCCTCCCAGCTCGCAGGCGCAGGGGAAGCGGGCTATGTGCTGCTGCGCCTGCCGCACGACCTCAAGGAGCTGATGCGCGACTGGCTGGCCGAGCATTACCCCGACAAGCTCAAGCACGTCTTCACGCTGCTGCAGGAAGCGCGCGGCGGCAAGGATTACGACGCCGATTGGAGCACCCGCCAATCCGGTGTCGGCCCCTATGCCTGGATGATCGGCCGCCGGTTCGAAACAGCGACGGAACGGCTGGGTCTCAACAAGCGCAACCTGTCCCTGCGCAAGGACCTGTTCAGGGCTCCGGCCAAGGAGACGGGGCAGATGAGCCTGTTTTGAGACGAAACGAAGGGTCACAGGCCATAGCGACGCAGATGGGATGACAAGTGACCTCTTCGCCGCTTTGATCCCGCGCATGACCGCACCGATTCGCACCCCGAAACCCAGCCTCGGCCTCGACCGCGAGCTTTCCGCCCGCGCGGCGGGCTACAGTTGCATCGCAGGCCTCGACGAGGTCGGGCGCGGGCCGCTGGCAGGTCCGGTCGTGTCGGCGGCGGTCGTGCTCGATCTCGACAATTTTCCGCGGGGCCTCGCGGATTCGAAGGCGCTGACGGCGGCCAAGCGCGAAACCCTCTTCGCTGAGATCCTGGCGACCTCCCACGTGGGCATCGCTTCCGTGTCCCATGCGGAGATCGACACCATCAACATCCGCCAGGCCTCCCTGCTCGCCATGTGCCGGGCGCTGGCCGCCCTGTCCTGCAAGCCCGACATGGCGTTCGTGGACGGCAATGATCCTCCGCGCCTGCCCTGCGCCACGGAAGCGGTTATCAAGGGCGATTCGAGCATCGCGTCGATCGCGGCGGCGTCCATCGTCGCCAAGGTTGTGCGCGACCGCATGATGGCGCGCTTGAGCGAGACTTATCCGGCTTATGGATTCGCGAGCAATGCGGGCTACAGCACGAAGACCCATCTCACAGTGCTCGCAAGCGACGGCCCCTGCCCCTATCACCGCCTGAGTTTCGCACCTTTGAAGCAAGGGTTACTGGACCTGTAACCCTGCTTAACGCTCGTTAACACAAAAAACCCAACATTTTCAATGGGTAGGCAAGTTTTGCCGACCCAAAATAGGACGCATTTTTTCTCCCGCTTAAACGCGTTCTTTACCCTAACGAACGATGATCCTGAGTGTCAGTTGCGTAACCGGTGATCACCCATGGGTACCTCGCGTACCGGGGCTGCCGGCGCCGCCTCCCGGATCAGTGTCTCGCGTACCGGGCGGTCTGCGCCGGCTCCTCGGACGGGGCGTAAAACGCCCCTCTCCGTTCTGCCGAAGTCTCTTCCTCTCAATGAGATCCTTCTCGGCGATTGCATCGCAAATCTCGAGAAGCTTCCCCCTGAGAGCGTGGACGTGGTCTTCGCGGATCCTCCGTATAATCTCCAGCTCGAAGGGGCGCTCACGCGTCCGGACCAGAGCCTCGTCGATGCCGTCGACGACGACTGGGACAAGTTTGCGAGCTTCGCCGAATACGACGCCTTCACCCGCGCGTGGCTCTCCGCCGTGCGCCGCGTGATGAAAAAGAGCGCGACGCTCTGGGTCATCGGCTCCTATCACAACATTTTCCGCGTCGGCGCGGCCCTGCAGGATCTCGACTTCTGGATCCTCAACGACATCGTATGGCGCAAGGCCAACCCGATGCCGAACTTCAAGGGCCGCCGTTTCACCAACGCGCACGAGACCATGATCTGGGCCTCCAGGGGCTCGGATTCGAAGGGCTACACCTTCCATTACGATGCGCTGAAAGCCGGCAACGAAGACGTGCAGATGCGCTCGGACTGGTTCATTCCCATCTGCACGGGCGATGAGCGCCTGAAGGATGCGGAGGGCCGTAAAGTGCACCCGACCCAGAAGCCCGAGGCGCTGCTGGCCCGCGTGCTGCTGTCGTCGTCCAATCCTGGCGATGTGGTGCTCGATCCCTTCTTCGGCTCCGGCACCACCGGCGCCGTCGCCAAGATGCTCGGCCGCAACTTCATCGGCCTCGAGCGCGATCCGACCTATGCGAAGGCGGCCCGCGCCCGCATCGATGCGGTGCAGCCGCTCTCCGACGTGTCGATTGCCGCTCCGCCGGAGAAGCGCACGGAAGTGCGCGTGCCGTTCCTGTCCATCATCGAAGGCGGCTATGTGAAGGCCGGCGAGACGCTGGTGGATGCGCGCGGTCGCTACAAGGCCGTGGTGCGCGCCGACGGCACGCTGTCGCTCGGCCCCATCATCGGCTCGATCCACAAGGTCGGCGCTCTCGTCCAGGGCCTGCCCTCCTGTAACGGCTGGACCTTCTGGCACGCGGAGCGCAAGGAAGGCCTCGTCTGCATCGACGAGTTCCGTTCCAAAGTTCGGGCGGACATGGCCGCCTGAACGCGAAACCGTTGCAATATATCACGTTGAAAGGGCTGGCTGGGTGCTGGCCCTTTTCGTTTCCTGCGCTAACCTTTCGTCACATAGGCGTCACCCAAGACCGCTAGCGCGGGGTAGCCTTGTCAACCGAGAGGGACTACCCCGTGTCCATGAAACGCATTCTTCTGACCCTGACCGCGGCTCTTCTGCCTGCCGTCGCGCAGGCTCAAGGCGCATCCGGCAATCTGGTGCTCTATACGAGCCAGCCGAACACCGATGCGCAGCAGACCATCGACGCGTTCAAGGCGAAGCACCCGGGCGTCAACGTCACCTTCGTCCGTGATGGCACGCCGAAGATCCTGGCCAAGCTTGGCGCCGAGATCGAGGCCGGACAGCCCCAGGCCGACGTTCTGCTGATCGCCGACAGCGTGACCATGGAAGGCCTCAAGAAAGATGGCCGCCTCCTCGCGCACGAGGCAGCCGATGTGTCGGCTTATCCCGCAGGCACGCATGACGTCCAAAAATTCTGGTTCGCCACCAAGCTCATTACGACGGGCATCGCCTACAACACGAAGGCTTCCTTCAAGCCGACGTCGTGGCTCGATCTCACGAAGCCCGAGGTCAAGGGACAACTCGTGATGCCGAGCCCCCTCACCTCAGGCGCGGCGCTCATCCATGCCGCGACTCTCACCGGCAATATCGAAGGCGGCTGGAAATATTATGAGGACCTGAAAGCCAATGACGCGGTTGCCGGCGGCGGCAACGGCGATGTGCTGAAGCAGGTGGCAGGCGGCCAGAAGCTCTACGGCGTCATCGTCGATTACATGCCGATCCGCGAGAAAGCCAAGGGCGCCGGCATCGAGTTCGTCTTCCCGAAGGAAGGCGTGTCGGCGGTGTCCGAGCCCGTCGCGATCCTCAAGACCACGAAGAACCCCGATGCGGCGAAAGCCTTCGTGGATTTCGTTCTGTCGAAGGAAGGCCAGGAGCTTGCCTTGAAGCAGGGCTACATTGCCGCTCACCCCGCCGTCGCGCTGCCTGCCGGTTACCCTTCGCGCGAGCAGATCAAGGTCATGGGCTTCGACGCCGCGAAGGCGCTCGCTGACGAGACCAGGAACAAGGCGACCTTCGCCGAGATCTTCGGTCAGTGAACGACAGGCACCAGAGCAAATCCTTTCTGGAGCGAGGAGGCATCGGCCTTCTCGCTCTTGTCGCTTTGGTCGTCTTCGTCTTCGATCTCCTCCCCGCCGCGCGGCTGCTCTTTACGGCGCTCGCGCCGGGCGGGAATTTCAATCCCGAAACGGCACTCGCCGCGCTCACGAGCCGCTCGGCGGTGAACGCCACCTGGGCCACGCTAGAAACCGCCCTCGCATCGAGCCTCATCGCCGTGCCGCTCGGCGCCGCCATGGCGCTCGCGCTCACCGTCACCGACATGCGCAAGCGGCGCTTGGCGTCCTTCCTGTTCGTCCTGTCGGTGATGATCTCGCCGCAGGTGATCGCGCTGGCCTTTCTCCATCTCGCCGGTCCGGCCTCGCCGATCCTGAACGCATTGGGTATCGCGCCTGCGGCCGGCAGCGCCAATCCCATGCTCGGGCGCGGCGGCATCATCCTAGTTCTCGGCCTGCATCACGCACCGCTCGTCACCATCATCATCAATGCGGGCCTGAAGCGCATTCCGCTTTCGATCGTCGAGGCCGCACGGATCGACGGAGCGCAGCCCACGCGGATCATCACCGACCACATGCTCCCTCTCCTGCGTCCGCATCTCTTGAGCGCATCGCTGCTGGCCTTCGTCGCGGGCATCGGCAATTTTGGCATTCCCGCGCTGCTCGGCGCCCCGGTGAATTACGTGACCCTGCCGGTTCTCATCTATCGCCGCATATCGAGCTTCGGCACCGGCATGCTGCCCGATGTGGCGGCTTTGGGGCTTCTCATCGCGGCTGTCGCGATGATCTGCGTTGCGGCAAGTCAGTTGCTGATGCGCCGCTCGGATGTGCGCCTGGAAGAGGACGCGCCGCTCAAAGCCTTCTGGCATCTCGGCAAGGCGCGTGGGTTTGTTGAGATATCCGTAGCGCTCGTGATTGGCGTCACGTTGATCCTGCCGCTCGCGTCCCTGCTGGCGTCCGCGCTCGTTCCCTCTTACGGAATGCCGCTGACCCTCTCGAACCTGACACTCGACAACTTCATCGAAGTGCTGGCGCGGCAGGATGTGACCATACGCGCCTTCGTGAACTCACTGATCTATTCGGGCGGCGCGGCATTCGCTCTCGCGTGCCTCTCGATCCCGGCAGCTTATGGATTGGTACGGCTGATGGGACGGGCGCGGACGCCCGTCATCGCGCTGCTCGAAATCCCCTACGTACTGCCCGGCATCGTGCTGGCCATCGCCTGCATCCTGCTCTTCCTGAAGCCGCTGCCGCTGATCGGCGTCTCGCTTTACGCCACGCCCTGGATCATCGTCTTCGCCTATCTCGCCCGCTTTCTCTCGGTCGCCATCAAGCCCGTTCTGGCGACCATGACGCAGGTCGATCTCGCGCCCGAGGAAGCGGCCGCCCTCGATGGCGCGGGCCTCGCGCGGCGGTTTGTCGATATTATCCTGCCCTCGCTGCTTCCGGCCATGGTCGCGGGCGGATTGATGGCGTTCCTGCTCGCCTTCAGCGAATTGACGGTCTCGGCCCTGCTCTGGTCGGCGGGCACGGAGACCATCGGCGTGGCGCTGTACAACCTCGAGGAAGCAGGGCTGGCGAGTCAGGCCTCGGCCATCGCCGTCGTCATCGTCGCGGTCGTGACGATAGCCATGCTGATCCTCGACGCCTTGGGCAAGTATCTGCCGGCGGATGCCCTACCCTGGCATTGCGAGACGGAAGTTTCGACAGGACAGAAAGTCCGTGCCGACGCTTCTCCTGCCGGTGCCCGCCCCTTCAAGGCACCTATCCCGCATCTAGCCGACGCGTGAGGAAAGCCATTCGAGGAGTTCGGCATCGAAGAGCGCAGGCTCTTCCAATTGCGGCGTATGCCCGCTCTTCTCGAACACGCGGACGGTGAGATCCTTGAAGCTGTCGCGATAGGCATCCCAGGTCGCATAGGGAGCGACGAGATAGTCGTAGCGCCCAAGTCCCAGGAAGACCGGCACATCGAGACGTTCCAACCCTTTCCTGACATCGAGATCGCGGAAGGTCTCGCCCCAGAGGTGATCGAAGACGGGCATGTTCACATGCACGCCCTCCCAGAGCGGAGCCGCATTGTAGGCGTGCTCGTACCAGCTCTTCGCGCCGAGCCGGATGCAGAAAGTGACGAATCGCCTCTCGGGCGCCGCCTCGATCTCGGCGGGAAGTAACGCGAAATCCTTGGCGAGCTGCGCCTTTCGCTCGGGGCATACGGATTCCTGCCAGTACCGTTCCGAGGCTTCCTGATGCGCCGTGCTGTGGCTCGGCCCTGTGCCGATCATTACCACATGCGAGACATGCTGAGGGAAGCGCTTGGCGTATTCGAGCGCCATGTAACCATGGCCCGAATGGCCTATGATGATCACCTTCTCATGCCCGAGATGACGGCGGACGAGCTCGATGTCGCCGAGCACCACGTCGAAAGAATAGTCGGATGGCTGCAATTCTTTCGATGCATGCGCGAATCCGCGGTGATCCGCGAAGATCAGTTGCAGTGACTTCCGCAGTTCCGACGAGAAGGTTCTTGGGTAATAGACCGCGCTGCCGATGACGAGGGCAGGCCTTCCCTCTCCCTCGACGGAATAGGCAAGCTCGAAGCCGCCGGATGAAATGGTGCCGCGCATGGCTGTCGCTCCCTAATTCAAAATCGAAACCGTTCTTGCTCAAGCCTTACGACTTGTGAAGCCCATCGCCCCATCAGGATTGAAGAACGTTCCCATTTTGCTGCGGGGCTGCACATGAGGCGGGGTCAAGCGAAGTTGGCGGCGTCCCCGAAGCACCCTGAAAGCGAACTTTTCCCTATGCCAACCCAGCCCAAGCGTTTTAACATCGATACATGGTTCCTTCTTCTGTCCACATGTCTTCTGCCCTCGGCCCCGTCCACGCCGAACCGTCGTGGGACGATCTCAAGATCTTCCTGGCCGTGGTGGCTCATGGATCGATGAACAGCGCGGCGAAGGCCTTGGGCCAAAGCCAGCCGACCATTGCCCGGCGCATCAAGGCGTTGGAGGAGACCCTGGGGCTCGACCTGTTTCAGCGCGGCCCCAACAACCTCGAACTGACGGAAGCGGGACAGGCGGTCTTCGAGGCTGCCTCCCCGATGGGCGAGGCCTCAGGCGTCGTCTCGCGCACCGCTGCCGCTTATCGGCCCAATCCCGATGCGCCTGTGCGGATCACGGCGACCTCCTCCGTCGCCATGTTCCTCTCGTTACACTCGGCGGAGCTGCACGAGGCCGCGGCTCCGGTGG
Organism: Microvirga sp.; assembly: GCA_041913065.1. GTDB lineage: Bacteria > Pseudomonadota > Alphaproteobacteria > Rhizobiales > Beijerinckiaceae > Microvirga. Next base: position 89,463 of record JAYSGD010000006.1, read on the forward strand.
AAATCGCTTATATCCCGACGCGGCAAAGGCTCGATCTCGCATCCGGCGAGGCCGATATCGGCCTGCGCATGCGCAACCTGCCCGAAGGAAGCGACGATCTCGTCGTGCGCCGCATCGGGCAGATCGCTTTCGCCATCTATGCCACGACGGCGAACCCCGAGACTGTCATCGCGCCGCCGGAGGACCCGACCCTTTCCAAGCAGGCCGCCTACGTGGCCGGCTTCGCGCAAGGCCGCACCATCGCCGCCCGCATCGGCGACATGCCGATCCGCTATCAGGCCGCGAAAGCGGGCCTGGGCGCGGCCTTCCTTCCCTGCTGGCTCGGCGATTCAGATCCCGATCTCGTGCAGGTGATGAAGCCCGAAGGCGATCTGATCGAGGACATCTTCCTCGTCATGCACCGGCGCAGCCGCAATCGGGCGAGCGTGACGCGGGTTGCGAATGCGCTCGCGGTCTTGTTCAAGCGCAATCAGAAAGTGCTGATCGGCGCGTGACGGCTCACACGGTGTAGAAATAGCGCGTCAGGTGAAAGAAGACCGGCGCCGCGAAACTCACCGAGTCCATGCGGTCGAGAACGCCGCCGTGCCCCTGCACCATGGTGCCCCAATCCTTGGCGCCCATGGAGCGCTTGACTGCCGAAAGCGAGAGCCCTCCGAGGAAGCCCGCGATAACGATCATGCCCGCCATGGCTGCCGCGACGGGTGGCGAGAACGGCGTGATCCACCACAGGGCCGCACCGAGGATCATGGCCGACAGGCCGCCGCCGATCAGCCCTTCGACGGTCTTGGACGGAGAGATGACCGGCGCGAGCTTCGTCTTTCCCATCAGCTTGCCGAAGACGTATTGCATCACATCGCTGAACTGCACGACGGCGGTGAGGAAGAAGAGCAGCAGGAAGCCCTGGCCCTCGTATCCGGGAACGGGCAGCAGAACCAGCGCGGGTGCATGGCTGATGCAATAGACGGTGAGCATCACCGCCCATTGGATGCGGCTGACACGCGGCAGGAAGTTCACCGGATCGCCCTGCAGCGACGACAGGCTCGGCAGCAGCAGGAAGCCGTAGACGGGGATCAGGATCGCGAACAATCCGTACCAGTCGCTCCAGACCAGCCAGTATTGCAGCGGCAGCAGCACATAGAAGGCGAAGGCGAGCGGCACGTGATCCGCGCGTTGCGTCGGGGTAAGCGAGATGAACTCGCGCAGGGTATAGAAGGATGTGAGCGCGAACAGCAGAACAGTCGCGGTGAAGCCAAGCGCGTAGCAGGCCGCGAAGATCGCGATCATTACCCACCACGCCTTGATCCGCGCATTCAGGTTATCGACCGTCACGGCTCCGCTCTCTGACGTCACGCGCCGCGCGAGCATCGCGCCCACCAGGGAGGCAACCGTGAGGATGGCGCCGGTGATGCCGAAGAGGATCAAGGATTTTTGAAGCAGCGTCATTTAAGCCAGAGCCTCGGGCAAAGGTGGTGCGAGCGCGGAAACGGAAGCCTGGGCGCGCGCGAGAAACGGCTCCTTCTCCTCGTTCTCGATCCGCTCGAGCGCGGAACCGAAATGCGCGGAGCAGATGATAGGAAGCGGCAGGAAGGCACCCTTCGGCATCGCCCGCGCGGGGTTGTCGAGATAGACCGGGATCAGCTCGGCGGCAGGAAATTCCTTTGCCAGCCGATAGAGACCGCTCTTGAACGGGCCGGGCAATCGGTTCGCGCTGCGCGTTCCTTCGGGAAACAGGATCAGCGAATGCCCGTCGGCCAGCACCTTGCGCAATGGCTCCAGCGCATCACCGGGCGCGGATGAGCGGGTCCTGTCGATGAAAACCGCATTGAGGCCCTTCTGCGCGATGAAGCGCTTCACAGCTCCCTGCCCCCAGTAATCCGCTGCCGCGGCCGCATGGGTCGTCGCGCGCAAATGTTTCGGTAAGGCGGACCACAAGAGCAGCGTGTCGATGTGGCTGCCGTGATTGGCGAAATAGATGCGTTGCCGCTCATGCGGCTCGGAGCCGATCCAGCGCGAATGTCCGCCGACGAGAAAGCGCGTGAGCCCGATGAGAACAAAGTCGATCATGGCTGCCCTTCGATGCGGCCCGCAACGGCTTTGAGCCGCGTCACGCAGGTGGCGAGTGATCCGAGCAGGATGATCCACGCTGCGGCGATCAGCACATAGTGTTCCGGCCAGACAAAGGCTTCGACAAGCGCGAGTGCGCAAGCCCCGGTCAGCAGCGCCATGCGATGCTGCTTCGCCATCGGCCCGCGAAAATCCTGCGCCTGACCGAGAGCGCCGCCGAACACGCGGATGTAAGCCGTCAAAGCCGCCGCGAGCGCACAGGCCCACCCGATCCACTGAGAGCCTGCGGCGTGGCCCAAAGCAACCAGCAGCATCGTATCCGCGACGCGGTCCGGGACTTCGTTGTAGAGCGCACCGACCGGCGAGCCGCGTCCGCCTTCCACCGCCACCATGCCATCGAGCAGGTTGCACAACAGGCGCAATTGAATGCCCGCAATCGCCACGAGGTAAAGCAGCGGATGCAAGAGTGCATAAACGAGAGCCGCAGCGCCGATGCCTGCGAACACGATGCTCGCCACCGAGATCTGGTTCGGCGTCACGGAAGTCTTGAGCAAAGCCTGCGTGAGCTTCTGCGCGAAGCCGCTGCTGCGGGCGGCAATGGGCCTGCGCGCATCGGGCTTCGTGCTGTCCGTGAACTCATGTGGTTGCGTGGGCATCGTGAGATCTCGCGACATGGGAGGTGCGAAACTGAATTACATTCCCATATCACCACGCTCTTTCCAGCGTCAAAAGGAAAGCGGTGTTGTTATCCCGATGAGTTCGACGCCTTAGTTCGTTTGGAAGCTGTCTTCACTTTCGCTCCTGGCATGTCGCCCAGCGCATGCGCGAGCACTTTCTTCATGGCACCCGGCAATGCCTCTTCATGCAGCTGGAGGCGCGGCGTCCAGCGCATGTCGTGGGGTGCGGGCGTTCCCTTCGGGACTTTCGCGAAGAGCACCGTCAGTTCGAGCGGGAAATGCGTGAAGACGTGGCGCACGGTGCCGGGCAAACGCTGCCACCGCGCCTCGATGGGCGCGTCGAGCACGGCGCGGGAGGGCTCGTAGGCAGGCTCCCAATCGCTCGTCGGCGGTTCTGCCATGCCGCCGAGAAGGCCTGTCGGCGGGCGGGTGCGCAGAAGAATGGTGTCATCGGCGCGAAGCACCACGAAGGCCGCGCCTTTGCGCAGTTGCCCGGTCTCCTTCTTCTGCTTTTTCGGAAACGTCTCCTGCAAGCCTGCGGCGCGGGCCTGACACGGCTTCATCCACGGGCAGAGAGCGCAAGCCGGGCGCTTCGGCGTGCAGATGGTGGCGCCGAGGTCCATCACCGCTTGCGCGAAATCGCCGGGTCTGTCTTCCGGCACCAGCTCTTCCGTCAAATCACGGATGAGAGGCTTTGCCTTGGGCAGCGGCTCCTCGACCATGAAGAGGCGGGACATGACCCGCTCCACATTGCCGTCCACCGCCGCTGCCTTCTGGTTGAAGGCAATGGCCGCCACCGCCGCCGCCGTATAGGCGCCGATGCCGGGGAGCTTCAGGAGTTCGGCCTCGGTGCGAGGAAACTCTCCGCCGTGCTTTTCCACAACCGCCTTGGCGCAGGCATGGAGATTGCGGGCACGGGAATAGTAGCCGAGCCCCGCCCAGGCCTGCATGACCGAATCCGTGGGCGCTTCGGCCAGGGCCTCCACTGTGGGAAACCTCTGGAGAAAGTTCAGGTAGTACGGTTTGACCGCAACGACCGTCGTCTGCTGCAGCATGACCTCTGAAAGCCAGACACGGTAAGGGTTTGCGACCTCATGAGGCTTCGCGCGCCACGGCAGATCGCGCCGGTGACGGTCGTACCAGTCGAGAAGGTCCTGAGGGTCGGGCTTGGTCGCGCTCAAAGCGGGCGTTAACATGTGACGTGGAATAACGGTCCTGCGATCATATTCCAACGCGGCTTTTGGACATTCAACATGAGACGACCGAGGCCTTTGGCCCGACCCCTTGCGGAATTTTTGGATGTCTGCCTCTCGCCCAGCCTTGCGGCGCAAGGCTTTGCCACGTCCGACATCATCATGGCCTGGGGGGATATCGTGGGCGAGCGGCTCGCCGCCTTCACCCAGCCGCTGAAGATCGAGTGGAAGAAGAAGGCGCCCCACGCCGATCCGGAATCGCGGCCCGAGGCCTCGACCCTTGTCATTCGGGTGGAAAGCGCCTTCGCCCTGGAGCTGCAGCATCTCGCCCCCACCATCATCGACCGGGTGAACACCTATTACGGCTGGCGCTGCATCGGAAAGCTCGTGCTGAAACAAGGGCCGGTGCGGCGTGTTGAGAAGAAGCGCCCGGTTGCCCCCGCCCTCACGCCCAAAGACCGGGAGAAGGTGAGCGCCGCCATCGATCCCATCGAGGAGGAGGGCCTAAAGGCCGCCCTCGACCGGCTGGGCCAGGCGATAGTCAGCTCCGGTTCACGCACGAAAGCGTGACATGGTGGGCCTTGCCACGGGGCATGTCTCATTCTACCGCAAAGCAGCATCTCTTTAGGAGCCTTACCCTCATGATCACCCGGCGTCAGACGCTTCAGCTTCTCGGGACCGCAGCCGTTACCGCCTACCTCGCCACGAGCCTTCCGGCCTTCGCTCAGAACGTCGCCGTGCAGGATCTCGCGACGCCCGGCCCCCTCGGGGACGTGGCCCTCGGCCCGGAAAACGCCAAGGTGACCATCGTCGAGTACGCCTCGCTCACCTGCTCGCACTGCGCCAGTTTCCACAAGACCACCTGGCCGGAGCTGAAGAAGCGCTACATCGACACGGGCAAGGTCCGCTTCATCCTGCGCGAATTCCCCCTCGATCCGCTGGCGACCGCCGGCTTCATGCTGGCCCGCTGCGACGGCAACGACAAATATTATCCGATCACGGACCTCCTTTTCGAGCAGCAGCAGAACTGGGCCTTTGTGGAAAAGCCCCTGGATTCGCTCCGTCAGCTCATGCGGCAGGCTGGTTTTTCACAGGAAAAATTTGACTCTTGCCTCAAGGACCAGAAACTTTATGACGCAGTCAACGCGGTGAAGAACCGGGGTATGGAGCAATTCAGCGTCAACTCCACGCCGACTTTCTTCATCAATGGTCAGCGTCATCCGGGAAGCCTGTCGATCGATGAGATTGAAAAGGTCATCAAGCCTCTGCTGGGCGAATAAGCCCCTTGCTCCCGCCTCCATGAGGCGGGCCGGAAAGGCGCGTCCATGAAGCTGACGCGCCTTCGCATTGCGGGTTTCAAGACTTTCGTCGAGCCGTCCGACTTCCTGATCGAGCCGGGCCTCACCGGCGTGGTCGGGCCGAACGGCTGCGGCAAATCCAACCTCGTGGAAGCCCTGCGCTGGGTGATGGGAGAAAACTCCCACAAGAACATGCGCGCCACGGGCATGGACGACGTCATCTTCTCCGGCTCAGGCGGCCGTCCGGCCCGTAACTGGGCCGAGGTGATGCTCACCATCGATAATTCCGAACGCACGGCCCCTGCCGCCTTCAACGACAGCGATCTTCTTGAAATTTCGCGCAAGATCGAGCGTGAGGAAGGCTCCACCTATCGCGTCAACGGCAAGGAAGTCCGCGCCCGCGACGTGCAGATCCTGTTCGCGGATGCCGCCACTGGCGCCCGCTCCCCGGCCCTCGTCCGCCAGGGGCAGATCAGCGAAATCATCTCGGCCAAGCCCCAGGCTCGTCGCCGCATCCTCGAAGATGCCGCCGGCATCGCAGGCCTCCATGCCCGCCGCCATGAGGCGGAACTTCGCCTGAAAGCCGCCGAGGACAACCTCGTCCGCGTCGAGGACGTGATCCGCGAGCTGGAAAGCCAGATCGAGAGCCTGAAGCGCCAGGGCCGTCAGGCCTCCCGCTACAAGAACCTCTCCGCCGAGATCCGCCGCCTCGAAGCCCTGATGTACGCCATCAGCTATGCCGATGCGCGGGATCAGGCCGCCACCGCCGAACGGCAGGTGACCGAGAACCTCAAGGCCGTCGCCGACCTCACCGAGGAGCAGACCAAGACCGCCACGGCCCAGGCCGTCGCCTCCCATGGCCTCCCGGCCTTGCGGCAGGCCGAGGCCGAAGCGGCCGCTGCCCTGCAGCGCCTGACCCATGCCCGCAACGAACTCGAATCCGAGGAGCGCCGCTCGAAGGAGCGCGTGGTCGAATTGGAGCGCCATATCGGCGACCTGAATCGCGACATCGCCCGCGAGGCGGCCCAGCGCACGGACGCCGAGGCGACCATCGAGCGCCTTCAGGCCGAGGCGGCCGAACTCGCCCAGACCAATGAGGGCGCGGACGACGTCCGCGCCGAGAACGAGGAACGCCTCCAGCAGGCCGAGGCCGCCTTGGCCGAGGCCGAAGCGGCCTTGAGCGCCCTTCAGGCCCAGACCTCCGACCTCAATGCCCGCCGTGCCGCGTTGGAGCGCGCCGTGCGCGAGGAAATGGAGCGCGCCTCCCGCTTCCGCTCCGAGAAGGAGCGCCTGGAACGCGAGATCGAGGCTCTTACCTCCACCACCGACAGCGACGGCCCGCCCATCGACGATCTGCGCGAGGAAATGGCGATTGCCGAGGACGCCGCGCAGGGCGCGGAAGAGGCGGTCATCGAGGCTCGCGAGGCCCTGTCCCAGGCCCGAGACGCGGAAAACCATCTGCGCCAGCCCGTCAGCGAGGCCGAGCGCAAGGCGCAACGCCTGGAAACCGAAGTACGGACGCTCGCGAAGCTCGTCACCTCTGCGACCGGCGACCTGTGGCCCCCGGCCCTCGACCAGATCACGGTCGAGAAGGGCTATGAGACCGCGCTGGGCGCCGCTCTCGGCGACGATCTCGAAGCCTCCACCAATCCTTCCGCCCCGCACCATTGGGCGCTGAGCGGATCCGGCGAAGGCGATCCGTCCCTGCCGGACGGCGTGCGCTCGCTGGCCGATCTCGCCCGTGCCCCCGCCGAGATGCAGCGCCGCCTGCGTCAGATCGGCGTGGTGAGCAAGGAAGACGGCCTGCGGCTGCGCGGAGTGCTGAAGCCCGGTCAGCGCCTCGTCTCGCAGGAAGGCGACCTGTGGCGCTGGGATGGCTTCACCACCGCGGCCGAAGCCCCCTCGCCCGCCGCCCGCCGTCTGGCGGAAAAGAACCGTCTGGGCGACCTTGAGCGCGAGGCTGCTGAAGCCCGCGAGCAGGCCGAACAGCTGCGCCTCGAGGCCGAAGCCGCCCTCGAGGCGGTGCGTCAGGCCGCCTCCCGCGAGATGCAGGCCATCGAGAGCGCCCGGCAAGCCCGGCAGGCCCTCGACGCCGCCCGTACCCGTCTTTCCATTGCCGAGCGCAAGGAAGCCGAGCTGGGTCAGCGCCGCTCCGCCCTTCAGGAAGGCCTCACCCGCCTGTCCGAAAGCGAGGCGGAAGCTCTGGAACGCGCGCAGGATGCCGAAGGCGCCTTGCAGGACCTTGCTCCCGCGCCCGATCTCGAAAGCCGCCTTCTCGAAGAGCGCACCCGCGTGGCCGAGCGCCGCGCCGCTGCCTCGGAGGCCCGCGCTGCCGTTCAGTCCCTCACCCACGAGGCGGAGCTTCGCAGACGCCGCCAGGAATCGCTCAACGGCGATATCCGCCTCTGGGGCGAGCGCGTGCTGCGCGCCGCCAAGGCCTTCGACGATCTGGGCGAGCGCCTGGAGCGCGCCCAGGACGAGCATCAGCGCCTGTTGGAGGCTCCCGACACCTATCTCCAGCGTCGCCGCGCCATCATTGCCGAGGTCGAAGAGGCCGAGGCCCGACGCAAGGAAGCCGCCGATCGGCTGGCGGATGCGGAAACCGGCCTCGCCGAGTCCGACCGCGCGGCCCGCGCCTCCCTTGAGGCTCTGGCCGCCGCCCGCGAAGCCCGTGCCGGCTCCCAGGCCCGCCACGAGGCCGCCGTGCAGCGTCTGGCGGAGATCACCCGCGCCATCGCGGAGAATCTCGAAACCACGCCCGCCGGCCTCATCGAGATGGCGGGTTTGCGCGACGTGACCGAACTGCCGCCGCATTCCGAGATCGAATCGAAGCTCCACTCCCTCAAGTCGGACCGTGAGCGCCTGGGCGCCGTGAACCTTCGCGCCGACGAGGAGCTGACGGAGCTCGAGACCAAGCACGGCAACATCGCAGGCGAGCGGGACGATCTCGTCGAGGCCATCAAGCGCCTGCGCGGGGCCATCGGCAGCCTCAACCGCGAGGGCCGCGAGCGTCTGCTCGCCGCCTTCGATGTGGTGAACGACCACTTCAAGCGCCTCTTCACCACCCTCTTCGGCGGCGGCACGGCGGAATTGACCCTGGTCGATTCGGACGATCCGCTAGAGGCAGGCCTCGAGATCCTGGCCCGCCCCCCCGGCAAGAAGCCCCAGAGCATGACCCTGCTCTCCGGCGGCGAGCAGGCGCTGACCGCCACCGCGCTCATCTTCGCGGTGTTCCTCACGAATCCTTCCCCGATCTGCGTGCTCGACGAGGTGGACGCGCCCCTCGACGACGCAAACGTGGAGCGCTACTGCGCCCTTCTGGAAGAGATGTCCAAGCAGACGGAAACCCGTTTCGTGGTCATCACCCACAACCCGATCACCATGGCCCGCATGGACCGCCTGTTCGGCGTCACCATGGCGGAACGCGGCGTCTCGCAGCTCGTCTCGGTCGATTTGCAGAGCGCCGAGCGCATTCTTGAAGTGGCCTAAGGCTTTCAGGCTCGCCTTCCTTCAGCCTCAAAAACGTGTGCGCTTTCTCGGCAGGAGCGTCCAAAAACGCACTTTCTTTCGTTAAATCATTAACTTAGTCGTTTTCAGACGGTCCTTGACAGGGTGCACCCCCGCTCATATGTTGCGCCCGGCTTTCGGGGCCGGGCTTCCAACCATTATCCCGCAACGCTTTTAAGGAGATCGCGATGGCGGACCCTCACGAGCGAGGCGGCGAGAATGGGCGGAAACCGATCGGGACCGATGACGCCGACCTATCGGCGAGGCTGAAGTCTCTCGACGCGCGGATCTCACAAGCATCCGAGCAGCGGGCAGAATCCGAACCTCGCGAACGCCCTAAGACGGACTCCAGTGCAATCGGCCAAGCCTTCAGGTATTCGGCCGAATTCGTTTCAGGAGTAGCGGCAGGGGGCATCATAGGCTGGCTCGTCGATCAACTGTTCGGCACCTCCCCGTGGGGTCTCATTATTTGTCTTCTGCTCGGCTTCTGCGCCGGGATGCTCAATCTCCTACGAGCAGCGGGACTGGCGAAGCCGGCCCGGTATGACGACAAGAAATGACGAGCCCAGGCTTCGACACGTTAAACGACACCAGTCACAACAGCAGGTTTTGAGAGCGGATCATGGCGAGCCCGATCGAGCAATTCCAGGTCAAGCCCATCATTCCGGTCATCAATTTCACGAATTCGTCTCTGTTCATGATCGGCGCTGCCGCCGTCATCGTCGGCGGATTGTTGATTGCGATCCGCAAGAAGTCGCTGGTCCCCGGCCGGGCCCAGTCGGTGGCCGAGATCCTTCATGATTTCGTGGCCAACACGCTGACCGACACCACAGGCCGCGAAGGCATGAAGTTCTTCCCCTTCGTGTTCTCGCTTTTCATGTTCGTCCTCGTGGCGAACCTGCTCGGCATGGTTCCGGGCTTCTTCACCGTCACCAGCCAGATCGTCGTGACCTTCGCCCTCGCCCTCCTGGTGATCGGCACCGTCATCGTCTACGGTTTCGTGGCCCATGGCACCCACTTCCTGCACCTCTTCGTGCCGTCAGGCGTGCCCGGCTGGCTTCTGCCATTCATCTCGGTGATCGAGATCATCTCCTTCCTCTCGCGTCCGATCTCCCTCAGCCTCCGTCTTTTCGCGAACATGCTCGCGGGCCACATCGCCCTGAAAGTGTTCGGCGGCTTCGTGGTGTCGCTGGGCACCGCCAGCATCGGCATCGCGCTTCTTTCCCCGCTTCCGCTCATCATGGCGGTTGGTCTTACGGCGCTCGAGTTCCTCGTCGCCGGCCTGCAGGCCTATGTCTTCACGGTGTTGACCTGCATCTACCTCAACGACGCCCTGCACCCGGGACACTAAGGCTCGGCGTCGTCCCCTTTACCCTCTCTCCCGATCATCACCCCCTAGGAGATCACGATGGATCCTATCGCTTTCAAGTACCTCGGCGCGGGCCTGGCCTGCTTCGGCATGGGCCTCGCCGCTCTCGGCGTCGGCAACATCTTCGGCAACTTCCTCTCGGGCGCCCTGCGCAACCCGTCGGCTGCCGACGGCCAGTTCGCTCGCGCGTTCATCGGCGCGGCGCTCGCTGAAGGTCTCGGCATCTTCTGCCTCGTCGTCGCTCTTCTTCTGCTGTTCACCTAATCCACTTCTTTCGGTGATCGGGAGAGCAAGGCGTATGATGCGCCTTGCTTGAGACAGTGACGGCGGCCTATCCGCCGTCATTTCCACATTCCAGGACCATTTTTCCATGGCTCAGGCTCAGGCACAGACTCCTCAGACCGGTACGGAAGCACACGGCGGCGCCCATGCCGCGGATGCGGCCTTTCCGCCCTTCGCGACGGAAACCTTCGCCGGCCAGATCATCTGGCTCGCGATCACCTTCGTGGCGCTCTACACCCTTCTCTCGAAGGTCGTTCTGCCGCGTCTTACCGGCATCATCGAGAACCGCCGCTCGCTGATCGCGAACGATCTCGACGAGGCCGCCGCCATGAAGACCCGGGCGGAGGAAGCCGGCGCCGCCTACGAGAAGGCCCTGGCCGAGGCCAAGGGCCGCGCACAGGCGCTCGCACAGGAGACCCGCGCGAAGCTCGCTGCTGAAAGCGACGCCAAGCGCAAGGCGCTCGAGGCCGATCTCAACGAGCGTCTGGCTTCGTCCGAAGCCACCATCGCCGCCAAGAAGACGGAAGCCATGAGCCATGTTCGCGGCATCGCAGCCGAGACGGCTTCGGCCATCGTCGAGCGGCTGACCGGCAAGGCCCCTGCCCCGCAGGCGGTCGAAGCCGCCCTCGATCAATCCAAGGCATAAGGAGAGCCTCATGTCAGCGCTTCTGGCCAATCCCACCTTCTGGGTCGCCGTCTCCTTATTCATCTTCATCGGCCTGCTGTACTATTACGGCGTGCCCGGCAACGTCATGAACCAGCTCGACAAGCGCGGTCAGCGCATCGCCGACGAGCTCGCCGAGGCCAAGCGCCTTCGTCAGGATGCCGAGAAGCTCCTGAAGGAGTTCGAAGCCAAGCGTGCCGCCGCCGAGCGCGAGGCTGCCGAGATCGTCTCCAGCGCCAAGGACGAGGCCGAGCGCCTCGCCCGCGACGCGCAGGAGAAGATGGCCGACTTCGTGAAACGCCGCACCGCTTCCGCCGAGGCGAAGATCGCCCAGGCCGAGGCCCAGGCTTCCGCCGAGGTCCGCGCCGCCGCCGTCGATGCTGCCATCAAGGCTTCCGAGCGCGTGCTGCGCCAGGAGATCACCGGCGCCACCGCCTCCTCGCTCGTGACCCAGGGTCTCGGCGACGTGCGGGCGAAGCTGCAGTAAGGACGGCAGCCACGGTCAACGATTTCAAAGGCCGCCCATCGGGCGGCCTTTTTGCTGGGCATCGGACCTAAGTGAGCTTGCGCTCCCGGGATGGATCCGATGCCGAACTTTCGGGCATTGTGCGCAGAAGCGGACCCGGTTTTGCGCGTGAACGATGCCCTCATTCAGAGAGAAAGCATAGGATTGATCCAGAGAGTGCAGATCCACTTTCTGGTCCGATGCTGTAGGAGCCCATCGTGCTGCTGATCTTCGATTGCGACGGCGTGCTGGTCGATTCGGAAATGTTGAGCTGCCGCGTCGATGCGGAGCTTCTGACGGAACTTGGGCTGCCCTACACGGTGGACGAGATCCTGCGCGATTTCGTCGGCGTGAGCCTGAAGGACCAGATCGCGCGAATCAAAGCTGAGCGCGACTTCACGCTGCCCGCAGATTTCGCGGAGCGTCTGAACACCACCCTCTACAAGCGCTTCGAGACGGAGCTGCAGCCGATAGACGGCGTGCGCGAGGCCATCCTCGCCCTGCCCTATCCCCGCTGCGTCGCCTCCTCATCCGTGCTGGAGCGCATTGCCCTGTCGCTACGGGTCACGGGCCTCGCCGATCTGTTCGACCACCTCTTCAGCTCGACACAGGTTCCACGCGGCAAGCCGGCCCCGGATCTCTTCCTTCACGCCGCGAGGCAGATGAATGCCGATCCGCGGGACTGCCTCGTCATCGAGGATTCACCGGCAGGAGTGCAGGCGGCCCTCGCGGCAGGCATGAAGGTCATCGGCTTTATCGGCGGCGAGCATTGCGGGCCGAGCCATGCGCAGAAGCTGATTCAGGTCGGCGCTACCACGCTGATCGAGCGGATGGCGGAACTTCCCATGGTGATCCGGCGCTGATCGTGCGGGCGGATACCGATGATTACTGACCTGCTTCCACGATCTGATGACCGAGCACGTCCTTCGGACCATTCAGATCGAAGAGATCCGGCCGCACCTGCTTCATTCGCTCGCCAAGAGTGCCGGCAAGACTGCGGGAGAATGTTGCCGTGATATGGTTGGTGTCTTTGTAGATCAGCACATTTCCACTGACCGGGTAGCACTTGGACTGGTCGCAGAATCTGTCTGTCAGATCTATGAATGCCACATTCGCTGGCTTGTTCTTCAGACGTATAGCTGGATCGACTTCTTCCATGAGCACTTTGCGTGGTGCAATGCACGGGGTGATATCCATCTTCCCCATCTCAACGCAGTCAGGGACGTTCACCCTCATCAGAGGATTATCCCGAATGGCGATGACATTCATTCCCTTCTCTGCAAGGCGCGCCCACTGAGCAAGATAACCTTCGGGCACATACTCCCTTTCGCCCTCCAGCGCGTCAGTTGCGGGATTAACCCTACGAGCTCTCGTCGACGTCGTGAAGACGGCATCCGGTTTCCACTTCACCAGTTCCTCGATAACATGCTCGTTCCACTCTCTGCACTCCGCCGTATAGGCTGAATTAATCTCAAACGGGCAGGCACTCTTGGTGATGTTGACGAGTCGCCAGCCGTATTCGTGTGCAAGCGCTTCCAAAGCAGGGAACCAATGTGCCGAGTGCGATCCCCCGACCAGGGCGATCGTCCTGGTTGCACCCTCGACCTTTCCGTAAGAACACTGGATAACCTTTGAAGTCTTCGGCCCCTGGTGGCACTTCTCTAGATAGACCCTGGGATTATCCTTCTTTGCGGCAGCAGGTGTAGGCAGCAGGGGCACGCCCGGTTTCATAGCCGTTTTCAGGGATGCCGGAATGCTTCCACCGGCATAATCCGCAACCGAGCTGGCATCGAAACGCTCGTTGCGCTCATTGAGGATAGTCCAGGCACCTGCCCCCAAGAGGATGGGGGCGGCAAAGGCAGCCGCCATCGCATGAGCATGCCATGCCTTCCTCTTGCCGATGGAGGATTGCTGGATAGGCCTTTCGAGCCAACGCATGGACGCATAGGCGCCGCACAGGCTGATCGCGATGACCTGCAGACCTGCCTGCAAGCCGAGTTGCGTTTTGCCCGTGATGAGCAATGCGAAAATCAGGACAGGCCAGTGCCAGAGATAAAATGAGAAGGAAATGTCGCCCAGAGAGGCCAGAGGTTTCGAGCCAAGCAGGCGGTCGACGCCGAACCTCAACGTTCCACCGCCCGAGAGCAGAACCAAGGCCGCGCCGATTGTCGGCCATAGGGCCACATAACCGGGAAAATGGGCGGAAGCCGAAAAGATGAAACCACAACTGACGATGGCCAGAAGTCCGAGCCATCCCGCGATGAAGCGCAATGCCGGCGGGATTGTCATAGAGGGAAGCGCAATCGCGATGACCCCGCCCAGGGCGAATTCCCAAACTCGCGCGAAAGGATCGAAATAGGTCGGCGACGGATCGATACGCGTCTGTAGAATCGAATAGATGAGAGACGCCAGGAATATTGCGCCCAAAGCCGCAAGGTAGGCCTGCATACCAACGCGAAGCTTCCTCGCCACAGCGGCGACAGCAAGAAGCATGAAAGGCCAGATCAGGTAGAACTGCATCTGAACGGACAAGGCCCAGAACTGCTGGACCGGGCTTGGAGCCTCGTCTCGAGAGAGATAGTCGACCGAGGTCATCATGAGCTTGATGTTCTCAAGATGAAAAGCGCTGTAGAAGACCTCCGACAGGAATGCGTCCTGCCGGCTCTTGGGCATCCAAATCAGGGCGGCCAGGAGAGTGAGCCCCAGCACCAGAGAGGCCATGGGCGTTACACGCTTTAAGATTCTTCCCCAGAACGCCAGAACATCGATCGTCCTGCTTCTCTTGAATTCCTTGTAGAGCGATCCGGTGATGAGAAATCCGGAGATGACGAAGAAGACGTCCACGCCGCCCGAGACGCGCCCGCCCCAGATATGGAAGCATGCCACCAGCAGGGCGCCGATGGTGCGAATGCCTTGGATCTCGAGGCGGTAGGCCGAGCCTGCCTTGGTCGAAGCCGTCATCGCGTCCTGTCTTCATCATTCACGATGTCCGGGGGGCACCTTGCCAAAGGGAGCCGGGCATAGCCCTGGCCTGCGGTGCCAACACACGAGGGAAGCACCTGGCTTCGCCTCATCAACCCGGCATCGCACAAGATTGCCGTTACGTTACGCCTGATTAGCTCAGGGCCACCGATTTGCCTCCCCTCCAAACCGAGGGGACGCCTCCGCTTTGGCAAATTTTCCTCTATTTAGTTGTGCCAAATCGGTCACACCCCCACCCTCAAATAAAAATGCCGCCCGGAAGGGCGGCATTTCAGGACGATTGCGTCGTTTTTACTCAGCCGCCTCGGCCACCGGGGACGGCGGGGTCCATTTGAGGACCGGGTTGCGGGCGGCGCGGGTCTCGTCGAGGCGGCGGCGCGGGGCGTGGTAGGGAGCGCCGGTGAAGCGCTCCTTGTCGCCGTTCTTGGCCGCCATGGCGAGGTCGCGGAGCGTCGCGATGAAGAGGTCGAGGGACGATTTCGATTCGGACTCGGTCGGCTCGATCAGCATCGCGCCATGGACCACCAGCGGGAAGTACATGGTCATCGGGTGATAGCCCTCGTCGATCATGGCCTTCGCCACATCGAGCGTGGTCACGCCCGTGTCCTTCAGCCACGCGTCGTCGAACAGCACCTCGTGCATGCACGGCTTGTCGCCGAAGGGCAGCGACATGAGGTCGGAGAGACCGGCGCGGATGTAGTTGGCGTTGAGCACGGCATCTTCCGAGGCCTGCTTCATGCCGTCCGAGCCATGTGAGAGCATGTAGGACAGGGCGCGCACATACATGCCCATCTGGCCGTGGAAGGCGGTCATGCGGCCGAAAGGCTTCTCGGCAGCAGCCGCCTCCTGCTCGACCAGCTCAAAGCCGTTCTTGCCAACGCGGACGAACGGAACCGGAGCGAAGGGCGCGAGGCGCTCGGAGAGCACCACCGGGCCGGAGCCCGGGCCGCCACCGCCGTGAGGCGTCGAGAAGGTCTTGTGCAGGTTGATGTGCATGGCATCGACGCCGAGATCGCCCGGCTTCGCCTTGCCGACGATGGCGTTGAAGTTCGCGCCGTCGCAGTAGAAGTAGGCGCCCGCATCGTGGATCGCCTTGGCGATCTCCACCACCTGAGGCTCGAAGAGACCGCAGGTGTTGGGGTTCGTGAGCATGATCGCGGCGACGTCGGGGCCGAGACGCTCCTTCACGTCCTCCACATGCACCCATCCGTCCTCGCGGGCCGGAACCGGCTTCACGACGAAGCCGATGAGGGCGGCGGTGGCCGGGTTCGTGCCGTGCGCGGAATCGGGCACCAGCACCACGTTGCGAGTCTTGCCCTCGCCCTTGGCCTCGATGGCGGCCTTGATCGCCATCATGCCGCAGAGCTCGCCATGCGCGCCGGCCTTCGGCGAAAGCGCTACGGAGGTCATGTTGGTGAGCGTGACGAGATAGCGGCCGAGCTCGTTCATGAGCTCCAGCGCGCCCTGCACGGTGGAAACCGGCTGCAGCGGATGCACGTCCGAGAAACCCGGCAAGCGTGCCATGCGCTCGTTGAGACGCGCATTGTGCTTCATCGTGCACGAACCGAGCGGGAAGAGGCCCGTATCGATGCCGTAGTTCTGTTGGCTGAGGCGCACGTAGTGGCGCATGGTCTCGGGCTCGGAGAGACCGGGAAGGCCGATGGCCTCCTTGCGTTCCAGGCCACCGAGGCGCGGCTTGAAATCCTCCGGCTCGTCGATATCGACGCCGGTGGTGTCATAGCGGCCGATCTCGAAGAGCAGCGGCTCGACCTGCGCCAGCGCCTTGTTGCCGGTAAAGGTCGGATGCGCATTGGTGCCGGCTTCACCGGCGCTGGTGGGACGTCCCTGACGGTTCAACATCACAGAACCTCCTTCAAGGCGGCAACAAAGGCCGCGCGATCATCATCGGTGTTCACTTCGGTGGAAGCCACGAGCAACAGGTTGTCGAGGCCGGCGCCGGGCAGCAGGCGCGAGGCGGGTACGCCCGCGAGAACGCCCTTCTTGGCAAGCGCTTCGACGACTTCAGCGGCAGGCTTCGAGAGCTTCACGGTGAACTCGTTGAAGAAGGTCTTGTTGAGAACTTCCACGCCCTTCACACCGGCCAACTGGTCGGCAAGCTTGATCGCATTCGCATGGTTCACACGAGCGAGGCGCTTCAATCCGGTCTCGCCGAGCAGCGTCATGTGAATGGTGAAGGCCAGCGCGCAAAGCCCTGAATTGGTGCAGATATTCGAGGTCGCCTTGTCGCGGCGGATATGCTGCTCGCGGGTGGAAAGCGTCAGCACGAAGCCACGGCTTCCGTCGGCATCGACGGTCTCGCCGCAGAGACGGCCTGGCATCTGGCGCATGAATTTTGACTGCGTGGCGAAGAGGCCCACATAAGGCCCGCCGAAGTTCAACGCGTTGCCGATCGATTGCCCTTCGCCGACGACGATGTCGGCGCCCTGGCTGCCGGGCGACGCCATGAGGCCGAGCGACACGACTTCGGTGAAGACAGCGATCAGCAGTGCGCCGTGCTTGTGCGCCTTATCGGCAATCGGCTTCAGATCGCGCACATTGCCGAACACGTCCGGCGACTGCACGACGACGCAGGACGTGGTGTCGTCGATCTGCGCGAGAATGTCCTCGGAGCCGGCGACATCCGGCGCCAGGGTGACGAGTTCGTCGCTCGCCATGTCGGAGAGCGTGCGCACCACTTCGACGTAATGCGGATGCAGGCCGCCCGAGAGCACGGCCTTGCGGCGTTTGGTGACGCGATGCGCCATGAGCACCGCTTCGCCCGTGCCGGTCGAGCCGTCATACATGGAGGCGTTCGCCACCTCCATGCCGGTGAGCGCGGCCACTTGAGTCTGGAACTCGAACAGGTACTGCAGCGTGCCCTGCGCGATCTCAGGCTGATACGGCGTGTAGCTCGTCAGGAACTCGGAACGCTGGATCAGGTGATCGACGGTCGCCGGCACATGGTGCTTGTAGGCACCCGCACCCACGAAGAACGGCACGGAAGACGCCGATACGTTCTTCGAGGACATGCGGGAGAGGATGCGCTCCACCTCCAGCTCGCCCTTGCGGCGCGGCAGATCCACCGGATCTTTCAGAAGCAGATTCTTCGGCACGTCGGCGAACAATTCGTCCACCGTTTTGACGCCGATGCGCGCGAGCATTTCGCCGCGGTCGGTGTCGGATAGAGGCAAATAGCGCATCGGCTGAAAACCTTAGGTTAGTGCGATGGAATGCCAGCGACCACCACATCCGCGAGCACGGAATTTGCAATGTAGCATTCCTTATGCGAGATATGATGGATCTCAGCGATCTGCTCGACCGTCGGGATCTTGTCGCCGGAGAATTTGATGACGGGGTCGAGAGTGATCTTGGACACGTAGAGCTTGCCGTTTTCATTGGGCGTCATCACGCCTACGGCCCGATCGACGTAGCTGTCGATGACGAAACGCTTCTTGGCGGCAATCGACAGGAAGAAGAGCATGTGGCAGCTCGACACGGCTGCAACGAAGGCCTCTTCCGGATCGACCGCATCCTCGCGGGACAGGGGCAGCGGCACCACGGAAGGTGATGCCGAGGCCTGAACTTCGACACCGCCGTCGAACGACCAACGATGGCCGCGGCTGTATTTGTTGTCGGAGAAGGCTTCGCTTTCTCCGCGTGTCCAACTGACGGTCGCTATATGTTCGTGTGACATGCTGCCCCCCTTTAACGATTAGCTGATCGACTTCACGAAAGCCTGGTATTGCTCTTCGGTCATTAGGCCGTCGAGCTCGCTCGGGTTCGTGAGGCGAATCTTCAGGAACCAGCCGCGACCGGCGGGGTCCTCGTTGACGGTGCCGGGCGTGGCTTCGAGATCGCTGTTGACCTCGACGACTTCGCCGGAAACCGGAGCGTAGACTTCGCTCGCAGCCTTCACGCTTTCGACGACGGCAGCTTCAGCGCCCTTTGCCAATGTCTTGCCGACGCTCGGCAGTTCGACGAACACGACGTCGCCGAGCTGGCTCTGAGCGTAATCGGAAATGCCGACGATGCCGGCATCGCCTTCGACGCGGATGTATTCGTGATCCTTGGTGTAGCGCGTGGTCATGGTTCAATTCCCTCTTTGAAGTTTTAGCGCTTGTAGCGATGCGGAGCGAAAGGCATGGCCGCGACCTTGGCCGGCAGCGGCTTGCCGCGAACGACGAGATGAAGATCCGTGCCCACAGCGGACACGTCCTTCGACACATAGCCCATGGCGACGGGGCCATTAACGGTGGGGCCGAAGCCGCCCGACGTCACGATGCCGACCTCGCGCCCGTCGGGCGTGGTGATGACGGCGCCCTCGCGGGCCGGAGCGCGGCCCTCGGGCTTGATGCCGACGCGAACGCGGGCAGCGCCGTCCTTGATCTCGCGCTGCACGCGCTCGGCACCGGGGAAGCCCCCCTCTTCGCGGCGGCGCTTCTGGATCGACCAGATCAGGCCGGCCTCGATGGGCGACGTCGTGGTGTCGATGTCGTGGCCGTAGAGGCAAAGCCCCGCCTCGAGACGCAGCGAATCACGCGCGCCGAGGCCGATGGCCTTCACTTCCGGATTTTCGAGCAGCTTGTTCCAGAGCTTCGCCGCATCTTCGCCCTTGCAGGAAATCTCGTAGCCGTCCTCGCCCGTGTAGCCGGAGCGCGAGACGTGGCACCAGATGCCGTCGATCTGCACGTCCGTGGACATCATGAAGGCAAGACCGGCGGTCTCGGGGGCGAGCTTGGCGAGCACGGCCTCGGCGGAGGGCCCCTGCAACGCCATCAGGCCAAGCCCGTCCTTGCGGTTCAGGCTCACGCCCTTCGGCAGACGCGCCTGGATATGGGCGTAGTCCTGCTCCTTCATGGAAGCGTTCACGACGAGATAGAGCCAGCCTTCGTGACCGGCAGCGCCGACGCGGGTGACCATGAGATCGTCCAGGATGCCCCCATCGTCCGCAAGCAGCTGCGAATAGCGCTGCTGGTTGGGCTTCAGGTTCAGCACATCGGCGGGGATCAGGGCTTCGAGGGCCTTCGCCACGGTCTCATGGCTCTTGTCCTCGGCGACGAGGAAGGCCTGGCCCATGTGGGACACGTCGAACAGTCCCGCATGCTCGCGGGTCCAGTTGTGCTCGGTCATGATGCCGGTGGGGTACTGCACCGGCATGTCGTAGCCGGCGAAGGGCACCATGCGGGCGCCAAGCGCCACGTGCTGGGCGTGAAGCGGGGTTTGCAGAAGCGGCTGGTCGCTATGCGCAGGCTCGGCCATCGTGTTCCCTCAAAGGTGCGCGTTTCATCGGGCCTCGCGGCCCGTTGCTTTGCGCCCCCTCTGTCACGAGACCTGAGAGATTTCCCCTTGCGCCTAAACGCTCGGGTTACGCCCGTCGGTGGGCGACGTCGATTGAACGTCGCCGCTTTCCAGAGTGCCAGCTCCCGCGCGGTCCTTTGGCCTGAGCGTTTCCGGGGCGGTTGCGCCTTCGGCGCCGGGCTCTTGGCCCGGTCTCTTCCGCGGGGATCATCGGCTGCCTTAGCTCTGAAGAGGAAAACCTATCCTGTCAACAAAGCAGGCTGCCGCATTCGTCATCTCCCCGCTTTATTTGACGGCAGGCTCCGGACACTCCATGTTAGGACCATCATCCACAGAAGGGGAGAACGCGGCCTGAACCGGTCGGCTGCTCCTGGCACCGTTGTTCGAACTGGTCATCGCTATCGCTCTCGTCGCCTTGAATGGCGTCTTCGCTCTCTCTGAACTTGCCATCGTTTCCGCCCGCCGCCCACGCCTGAAGGCCATGGCCGAACAAGGCCGTACCGGGGCCAATGTCGCCCTTGCCCTCATGGAGGATTCGGGCCGCTTCCTCTCCACCGTCCAGATCGGCATCACCCTTGTCGGCATCCTGGCGGGCGCTTTCTCCGGCGCGGCTTTGGGCGACAGGCTCACGCAAGTCTTCCTCAGCCAGGGCATGCCCGAAGGCGCGGCCGAACCGCTCGGCTTCGGCATCGTCATCGGCTTCATCACCTATCTGTCCATCGTCATCGGCGAGCTGGTGCCCAAGCAGCTGGCGCTTCGGCATCCGGAAGGCATCGCCTGCGCGGTCGCTCCGATGATGCTGGTGGTCTCCAAGGTCGCGGCCCCTGCCGTCTGGCTGCTCAACGCCTCGACCCGCCTGATCTTCAGCCTGTTCGGGACCAGTTCCGACGACAGCTCGACCGTGACGGAAGAAGAAATCAAGATGCTGGTCGGCGAGGCCGAGAGCGCGGGCGTGATCGAGGAAGAGGAACGCCGCATGATCTCGGGCGTCCTGCGCCTCGGAGACCGCACGGTCCGTGGCCTCATGACGCCGCGCACGGACGTGGACTGGATCGACCTGGCGGACGCTCCGGAGACGATCCGCGCACTCCTGATCGATACGCCCCATTCCCGCTTGCCCGTCAGCGACGGCAAACCGGACAACATGATCGGCGTGGTACAGTCGCGCGAGCTTCTGGCGGCCCTGCTGGCTGGAGAAGCGCTCGACATCCGCGCCTATGTTCAGTCCGCGCCTGTGATTCCCGATACGCTCTACGCCCTCGACGCGCTGGCTACCTTACGCGATTCGGAAGTGCCCATGGCTCTCGTCCATGACGAGTACGGGCATTTCGAAGGCGTCGTCACTCCGGCCGACGCGCTCGAGGCCATCGTCGGCGCTTTCCGCTCGGATACCGAGGAGCCCGAACCCAACGCGCTCCGGCGCGAGGATGGATCCTGGCTGCTCGCGGGCTCCATGCCCGTCGATGAAATGGCCGAGGTCCTTGGCGTCTCGCTTCCCGATGGGCGCAGCTACCATACGGTCGGCGGCCTCGTGATCAGCGAGCTTCAACACCTTCCCAGCACGGGCGAGCACGTGGATACCCTCGGCTGGCGCTTCGAGGTGATCGACCTGGACGAGCGCCGCATCGACAAGGTGCTGGCGATTCCCCTGACTCAGCGGGCCGGCTCGGCCGCTATGCCGTAAGGGCAGCGACCATCCGAAAACGTCTAGAGCCGGTTCCCCTTGCGTGGACCGGCTCTAATTCTTTGATATGCGGTATGTTTTGGGCGAATTGGACCGGCTTATCCGCGGCGCCCCGCGGAGGCGCGGCCGCCAAGTCCCACTTCGATCTCGAAGGTGTTGGCATAGGCTGCCGGCACGAGAATGCCGCCTTCGATGACGGCGAAGCTCGCCTGAGTGTCGCCGCTCGGGATCGCCACGGATGTCTGGCGCGAACGGTTCGCGATCACGCCCGAGCCGCCCTTTACGACGATTTGCACGGGGACATTGAAGCGACCCGCACCGCCGCCCACGCCCAGAAGCGCACGGCCTTCGACGCCGACCTTCACGAGGGTCGAGCCGTCGGGCTGGCCCTGACATTCACGGGCCAGATTGCTGATGGAAACCTGGCTGCGCAGGGCGCTGGCATCGCCGGCCCGGCCGCCCGCATAGACCTGAATGGCGGAGCCGCCGTCCACGATGCTTACGGGCGGGCAATAGACATCCTCAAGGGCGACCTGTTGCGGAGGCGGACGGGTCACGCCGCCCGTCAGCAGCATCTCGCCAAGCCCTGGGGAACTGCTGTCTCCGGAGGTGGAGCAGCCCGCAAGGCCGAGCATCACGAGGGCCAATCCGGCCTTCACGCCAAATCCTTTATTCATGGAAGTCACCCCAACATGCTTGAAGCCGTCCGCCTTATGGCAGAGCATCGTATCCTTGCGCGAAGCCGTTCAGCGACACGGGGATGCCGATGCCCTCCTCGGGCGTCTGGAAGACGATGAAGGTCGCGGCCTGGCCGGTCTTCATCTGATTGATGAGATTATCTTCCATGACCACCTCGGCAACGCAACCCGTGGCGAGGCAACGAACGAACCCGGCCCGGCCGATATCGGTCTGATCGATCTTCAGGCCGAGGCCCGACGGCAGGAGGATGCCGAGGGGAGCGACCACGCGCAGAAGCCGGCTTTTGGCATCGGCGGTTTTCAACACAATAATGACGAGGGTCACGTTCGGGCGATCCTCGGCCACCACGTTCTGCACCAGGGCGCATTGCTCGGCGGCGGCGCCCGCCGGCGTCTCGCAGCGCATCTGCCAGTCGCCGAAGGTGTTCTTGACCATACCCTGGGCCATGACCCCCTTGGCGGACGACAGGGCCATAAGGCCCACAAAGGCTGCTGCTCCCAAAGCCCTTGCCCCAATGCGAACCCAGCGTGACACGGCCATAGGCCCCTCCTTCTCTCGAACCCCACCTGGGGCAGCGGCCCGGCCGCTCGGATCAATGTTGCCCGTTGGGACCATGGCAGGGGCCGCAATGTCAAGCGAGGGAAGCCGCAGGTAACCCGATTGTGGCACTAAGGCGCTTTTTGGCGGTTATGACGCATAAATTGCGTCCACTGAACCGTTGCGCTTCAGCGCGTCCTGTGGTCTTTGGCACAAATCTAAAGTGATGGCGCAATCGGGGCGCCGATACTCGCACGCCCACGCCTTCACTTTATGCTTTCGTGGCCTCCGGGCCACCCCATCTTTAGGAGCTTTGGAACGCCGATGCGGATCGAGACTGGACGTCGATCGGTGACCGCCCTCTCCACGGCAGCGGTCGCACTTGTGTTGGGCATAAGTGAGGCATTCGCCGCCGAAGGCAGGCCTTCCCCATGGGAAATGGGCATGCAGGAGATGGTGACCGAGTTGGGACACAGCGTGTCCAACTTCCACACCTACCTTCTTTGGCTGATCGCCGCGATCTGCCTTTTCGTGCTGGCGCTTCTTCTGATCATCGTCGCTCGCTTCAACGAGCGGAAGAACCCGGTTCCCTCCAAGACCACCCACCATACGCTGCTCGAGGTTGCCTGGACCATCGTTCCGGTTCTGATCCTCGTGGCGATTGCCATCCCGTCCTTCCGCCTGCTGCGCCAGCAGCTGGTTCCGCCGCAGGCGGACATCGTCGTGAAGGCGACGGGCTATTCCTGGTATTGGGGCTACGAGTATCCGGGCGAGCAGGCCGGCTTCAAGTTCGACTCGAACATGATCACCGATGACTCGGCCCGCAAGCCCGACCAGCCGCGCCTGCTCGGCGCCGACAATGCCATGGTCGTGCCGGTCGGCAAGGTCGTGCATGTTCAGGTCACCTCGGCCGACGTGATCCACGCCTTCGCGATTCCGTCCTTCTACATCAAGGTCGATGCCATTCCCGGACGCCTGAACGAGACTTGGTTCAAGGCCGAAAAGGAAGGCGTCTACTACGGCCAGTGCTCCGAGCTCTGCGGCAACGGCCATCCCTACATGCCGATCGAAATCCGCGTCGTGAGCGAGCAGCAATATGCCGCCTGGCTGGCCGAGTCGAAACAGAAGTATGCTTCGACGGGCGCCCAGTCCCCGCTCAAGTTCGCGAACGCTCAGTAATTGTAATCGAAGGACCACAGAGGTCTCATCATGGCACACGCAGCTGATGCCGCTCACGCGGATCACCACGATCACCTTCCAGGCTTCTGGCGCCGGTGGTTCTATTCCACGAACCACAAGGATATCGGCACGCTCTACCTCATCTTCGGCTTCACGGCCGGCATCGTCGGCGGCATTCTGTCCATCGCCATGCGCATGGAGCTCCAAGAGCCGGGCCTCCAGTTCTTCTCCAACCCGCAGTCGTTCAACGTCTTCGTGACGGGCCACGGCCTCATCATGGTGTTCTTCATGGTGATGCCTACGCTTATCGGCGGCTTCGGCAACTGGTTCATCCCGATCATGATCGGCGCGCCGGACATGGCCTTCCCGCGGATGAACAACATCTCGTTCTGGCTCACCGTTTCCGCCTTCGCTCTCATGCTCTGCTCGCTCTTCGTCGAAGGCGCTCCGGGCTCGCTCGGCTTCGGCGGCGGCTGGACAGTTTATCCCCCGCTCTCGACCACGGGCCACCCCGGTCCCGCGCTCGATTTCGGCATCCTGTCCCTGCACCTCGCCGGTGCGGCCTCGATCCTGGGCGCGATCAACTTCATCACCACGATCCTGAACATGCGCGCTCCTGGCATGACGCTGCACAAGATGCCGCTGTTCGCCTGGTCCATGCTGGTCACCGCGTTCCTGCTGCTCCTGTCGCTGCCGGTTCTCGCGGGCGCGATCACGATGCTGCTGACCGACCGCAACTTCGGCACGACGTTCTTCGATCCGTCGGGCGGCGGTGATCCGGTTCTGTACCAGCACCTGTTCTGGTTCTTCGGCCACCCCGAAGTGTACATCATGATCCTGCCGGCCTTCGGCATCGTCTCGCACATCATCTCCACCTTCTCGAAGAAGCCGATCTTCGGCTATCTCGGCATGGCCTACGCCATGGTGGCGATCGGCGTCGTCGGCTTCGTCGTGTGGGCGCACCACATGTACACGGTCGGCCTCTCGCTGCAGACACAGGCCTACTTCGTGTTCGCCACGATGGTGATCGCGGTTCCCACGGGCGTGAAGATCTTCTCGTGGATCGCCACCATGTGGGGCGGCTCCATCCGCTTCACGGCGGCCATGCAGTGGGCTGTGGGCTTCGTGTTCCTGTTCACGGTCGGCGGCGTCACCGGCGTCGTGCTCGCGAACGCTCCCATCGACCGCTACATGCACGACACCTACTACGTGGTGGCGCACTTCCACTATGTGCTGTCGCTGGGCGCCGTATTCGTGATTTTCGCCGGTATCTACTACTGGTTCCCGAAGATCACCGGCTACGTGATGCCGGACTGGATCGGTAAGGTGCACTTCTGGGTCGCGTTCATCGGCGCCAACATCCTGTTCTTCCCGATGCACTTCCTCGGCCTCTCCGGCATGCCGCGCCGCTATGCGGATTATCCGGATGCCTTCGCGGGCTGGAACTTGGTTTCCTCGATCGGCTCGTACATCTTCGGCGCCGGCATCCTCTTCTTCATCGGCGGCGTGATCTACGCCTTCGTCCGCAAGGAAAAGGCAGCCGGCAACCCGTGGGGCGAAGGTGCAACGACGCTGGAATGGACCCTGTCCTCCCCGCCTCCGTTCCACCAGTTCGAGACCCTGCCGCGCATCGTGGACACGGATCACTAAGAGCATCGAACCCAAAAGTGGTTTTGCACTTTTGGGACCCTTTCGATGTCCGAGAATACGAGCTGGGCGGCATTTCTCGCCGCCCCGCTCCTCCCCCGAGAGCTTGGATTGTCCAAGCTTTCCGGCGAGGAGCTGACATCATGAAGCCATTGGGGGCTTTTAAGGCTTCAGCATTTCGGAAGATCAATTTGATGAACACTGCGTCGAACAGCTTGACCGATTCCCGTACCGAGAACCTCGCCACGGTAGGCGTCTCGCAGGGCGACGTGTCGGACTTCTTCGCCCTTCTTAAACCCCGCGTGATGTTTCTGGTCGTATTTACGGCCCTCGTCGGCATGGTCGTCAGCCATCCGGACGTAAACCCCGTGCTGGCCTTCGTCTCGCTGCTCATGATCGCCATCGGCGGCGGCGCATCCGGCTGCCTAAACATGTGGTGGGACGCGGATATCGACGCGGTCATGACCCGCACGCTCAAGCGCCCGATTCCCGCCGGCAAGATTCAGCCCGGCGAAGCGCTCGCCTTCGGCCTCACGCTTTCGGCTGGATCGGTGCTCGTGCTCGGCCTTGCGAGCAACTGGCTTGCCGCGGGCCTGCTCGCGTTCACCATCTTCTTCTACGTCGTCATCTATTCCATGTGGCTCAAGCGCACGACGCCGCAGAACATCGTGATCGGCGGCGCGGCGGGCGCCCTCCCCCCGATCGTCGCGCAGGCGGCCGTCACCGGCTCCGTGGCCTGGGACAGCGTCATTCTCTTCGCCATCATCTTCATGTGGACCCCGCCGCATTTCTGGGCGCTGGCCCTCGTGAAGTCGGGCGATTACGAGCGCGCGGGCATTCCCATGATGCCGAACGTCGCCGGCCCCGATTCCACCCGCTTCCAGATCCTCGCCTACACGGTGCTGCTCGCGCCACTCGGCATGGCGCCGGTCTTCTTCGGCTTCGGCGGCTTGGCCTATGCGATCATCTCGCTGATCGGCGGCCTCGGCATGCTGGCCCTGGCGATCCAGGTCTATCGCCTGCGCGAGGGTGAGCCCGCCATGCGCGTGGCGCAGCAGCTCTTCGCCTTCTCGATCCTCTATCTCTTCCTGCTCTTCGCGACCCTGCTCGCGGAGCATGGTTTCGGCTTCTTCCGGCCGGTTCTCGGGTGAGCGCGATGGATTCCAAGAACTCCTACAGCCTGACCCCCGAGGAGAAGCAGCGCCGCCGCAAGCGCTCGCTGGCGCTGGCGATCACGCTCGGCGTTCTCTGCGCCCTTCTCTTCGCGATCACGATCGCCAAGCTTGGACCTCAGGTCCTGCAGCGCCCGTTGTGAGTTCGATATGGCTGAGACACCACATACCCAACGCAAGATGCACCGCACTGCCTTTGCCTGCGCCGGCATCGTCGTGGGCATGGTCGGCCTCGCCTATGCGTCGGTTCCGCTCTACGACCTGTTCTGCAAGGTGACGGGCTTCGGCGGCACGCCGATCACGCGTGACGCCAACAATTCCGACGTGATGAACCGCATCATCACGGTGCGCTTCGACTCCAACGTCGCTCCCGGCCTCAGCTGGCGCTTCTCTCCCGAGAAGCCCGAGGTGAAGGTGAAGCTCGGCGAAACGACGACCGTCTATTACAAAGTCACCAATACGGGCTCGAAGCCTGCCACAGGCATTGCGACCTACAACGTCCAGCCGGATCTCGCCGGCACCTATTTCTCGAAGCTCGAATGCTTCTGCTTCACGGAACAGACCCTTCAGCCCGGGGAAACCCTGGAATCGGCTGTCGTGTTCTACGTGGATCCCCGCCTTGTGGAGGACCGCGACGTGAAGGACCTGACTTCCATCACGCTCTCCTACACCTACTTCCCGTCCAAGGGCGGGCAGCCGGTGGCGGAGGCGACGTCATCAACCCAAACCATCTCTCAATAAGAGACGTGACAAGCTGGGCAGAAACGTCCTAAAGCGAAGTCACAATCGAGGCACGGAGACGACTAAAATGGCCGAGGCTCACGCCAAGAACCACGATTACCACATTCTTGAACCGAGCCCGTGGCCGCTCATCGGCGCGGTCAGCGCCTTCCTGATGGCGGCCGGCTTCGTGACCTGGTGGAAGGACATCGCGTTCGGCGGCATGCATCTGGGCGCCTACATCTTCGGCGCGGGCATCATCGGCGTGCTCTACACGATGCTCAGCTGGTGGACCGACGTGGTGCGCGAGGCCAATACGGGCTCGCATACCCGCGTGGTGCAGCTTCACCACCGCTACGGCATGATCATGTTCATCGCCTCCGAGGTGATGTTCTTCGCCGCCTGGTTCTGGGCCTATTTCGACGCCGCTCTCTATGCCGGCGATCCGCAGCTCTACTCGCGCGTCGAAGCGCTCGGCGGCGTTTGGCCTCCGAAGGGCATCGAGACCTTCGATCCCTGGCACCTGCCGCTGCTCAACACCCTGATCCTGCTGACCTCGGGCACCACGATCACCTGGGCGCATCACGCGCTCCTGGAAGGCGACCGCAAGGGCCTCAAGGCCGGCCTGTGGCTGACCGTCATCCTCGGCTTCGTGTTCAGCCTCGTGCAGGCCTACGAGTACAGCCACGCGACGTTCGGCTTCAGCGGCAATATCTACGGCGCCACCTTCTTCATGGCGACGGGCTTCCACGGCTTCCATGTGATCATCGGCACGATCTTCCTCGCGATCTGCCTGCTGCGTGTCTATCAGGGCGACTTCACGCCCAAGCAGCACCTCGGCTTCGAGTTCGCCGCCTGGTACTGGCACTTCGTGGACGTGGTGTGGCTCTTCCTCTTCGCCTCCATCTACGTATGGGGCTTCGGCGGCGGCGGAGCCGGGCACTAAGCCCACACCGCTCACGACTGATCATCAACGGGGGCGGCTCTTGAGCCGCCCTTCGCTTTTCGGCCTCCCCTTCCCATCTGAGGGGTGGCTCTTTCACGGAGAATCATCGTGGCCCAAGACCCATCGGCTCCCGCCCCCGTCATCACCGGCCTGAAGGGCCTGTGCCCCCGCTGCGGCAAGGGACATGTGTTCAAGGGCTACTTGACGATCCGACCGAAATGCGAGGTCTGCGGCCTCGATCTCGCCTTCGCCGATACAGGCGATGGTCCTGCCTTCTTCGTCATGTCCATCGTCGGCATCGTGGTGGTGGCCCTCGCGCTGTGGGCCGAGTTCGCCTTCTCTCCGCCGATCTGGCTCCACCTCGTCATGTGGTCGGCCTTGAGCGTTATCATGAGCCTCGGTCTGATGCGTCCCCTGAAAGGCGTGCTGGTGGCGCTGCAATACCACCACAAGGCCGAGGAAGGGCGCTTCCACAAGTGACGGTTGCCAGCCTGCATAAAGGCCGCTCGCTGATCCTGCCGAGTGTCGCCGCGCTGATCGCCCTCGCGATCCTCATCGGCCTCGGCACTTGGCAGCTTCAACGCAAAGCGTGGAAGGAAGACCTGATCGGCCAGATCGAGGCCCGGGCCTATGGCGAACCGGGCGCGATCCTTCCCGAATCCGAATGGGCCGCCTGGCGCGCGGATCAGGACGAGTTCCGCAAGGTCCGCGTCACCGGCACCTTCCAGCACGACATGGAGGTTCCGGTTTACGGATTGGCCCAGGGCGAGCGCCAGGGCGCGCCGATCCAGGGCTATTACATCCTCACGCCTCTCAAGCTCGCATCGGGCGCGACCGTCATCGTCAATCGCGGCTTCGTGCCCACAGGCCTGAAAGACCCGGCCAGCCGCGCCGAGGCGCAACCCGCCGGCGAGGTGACAGTCACCGGCCTCGTGCGTGCTCCCGAAACCCGCAACCCCTTCACGCCCGATGACGACCCGGCCAAGAACAACTGGTTCGCCCGCGATCCTCAGGCCATCGCCGAAGCGCGCAAGCTGGAGCGTGTCGCTCCCTTCCTCATCGACGCCGACGCCACCCCCAACCCGGGCGGATGGCCACGCGGCGGGCAGACGCCGCTGACGCTCCCCAACAACCATCTGCAATACGCTGTCACCTGGTTCGGCCTCGCCCTGACCCTAATCGGCGTCTTCGTCGCCTTCGCGCTGCGGCGGGTGAAGGGGGGCTGAGAAGCACCCCGGCTTGCCTTCCGACAGCTATTTGCTACGTTAGAACGCATGTTCACGCTTATCATGACCGTAATGCATCTCACGACGCGCCTTGCAGGGCGTGCGGGAGAGGCTTTGCGCATTTAAAAAGCGTCGAGCATTCCCCAAGCCCTGCGGAGACGAGCAGGGCTTCACGGGTTCAGTTCGCCTCCGCCTTTTCCAAGGAGAGCGACGTGAATATATCTCAAACTTCTTCTGCAAAAACGTCTGACGAAATCGTGGTCCGAGCCATCCGGCCAAACGATTGCGAGGCTCTTGCCACGCTTGCAAATCTCCCTGGATGGCGATGGGGCACGCTTCGCTTGCCACATCAGACTCCAGAAGAAACTCGCAAATGGCTGGAAAGCGCTGGCCCCAGCAATATCAGCCTCGTTGCTGTCTTGAACGAGCAGATCGTAGGGCATATCGGCCTGACCCGGTTTCCAGGTCGTCGAACTCATGCCGCCAATATTGGCATGGCTGTGCACGACGATTATTGCGGTCGAGGCATTGGCTCCCGGCTATTGCGAGAGGTCCTGATGGTGGCCGATGACTGGCTCAACCTGAAGCGGATCGAGCTAACCGTCTATACGGACAATGCACCCGCTATTGCTCTCTACAAGCGTAACGGCTTCGAGATCGAGGGCACCCACCGGGACTTCGCGTTCCGGGGCGGCTCCTTTGTGGATGCCCATGCCATGGCGCGGATAAAACCTTGAGCCCTGCGGCCGGATGCGGCTTGCCGCAACCGGCTGCTCCCCCTAATGTCCGCCCGAATTCCAGGAGAATAACCGTGCTCCATGTCTCGACCCGCGGGGAGGCCCCCGCGCTTGGCTTTTCCGATGCGCTTCTGACCGGCCTTGCCAGGGACGGTGGCCTCTATCTGCCGGAAAGCTGGCCGAGCCTGTCCGGGGCCACGATTCAGGGCTTTGCCGGAAAACCTTATGCGGAGGTCGCGAAGGCGGTCCTGGGCCCTCTGGTCGATGGCGAGATCGGCGAGGCCGATCTCGGCCGCATGATCGACGAGGCTTATGCCTCCTTCCGCCATCAGGCCGTGTGCCCTCTCACCCAGCTCGACGACAACCTCTTCGTGCTCGAACTCTTCCACGGTCCGACTCTGGCCTTCAAGGACGTGGCCATGCAGCTGCTTGGCCGCCTGATGGACCATGTGCTGAAGGCGCGGGGCGCCCGCGCCACCATCGTCGGCGCCACCTCGGGCGATACGGGCAGCGCCGCGGTCGAGGCGTTCAAGGGGCTCGATCAGGTCGATATCTTCATTCTCTACCCGCATGGACGCGTGTCGGACGTGCAGCGCCGCCAGATGACCACGGTGGCCTCGCCCAACGTGCATGCGCTCGCGGTCGAGGGCAATTTCGACGATTGCCAGAACATGGTGAAGGCCATGTTCAACAATGGCCGCTTCCGCGACGAGCTGCAGCTCTCGGGCGTGAACTCCATCAACTGGGCGCGCGTGGCGGCGCAGGCCGTGTATTACTTCACCGCAGCGGTCGCGCTCGGCGCCCCGCATCGCCCGATCTCGTTCTCGGTGCCGACCGGCAATTTCGGCGACATTCTCGCCGGCTGGGCCGCCAAGCGCATGGGCCTGCCCATCGAGCGGCTGATGATCGGCACGAACGCCAACGACATTCTCGCCCGCACGCTCGGCAGCGGCACTTACGAGATCAAGGGCGTGGAGCCCACGACCTCGCCGTCGATGGACATCCAGATCTCCTCGAATTTCGAGCGCCTGCTGTTCGAGGCCTATGATCGCAACGGCGAGGCGATCCGCCGCCTGATGGCGAGCCTCAGCCAGTCCCGCGCCTTCATGATCGAGGCAGGCCCGCTCGCCCGCATCCGCGAGGAGTTCTCGGCCGAGGCCGTCAACGAAGAGACCGTGCTCGACGAGATGGCGCAGACCTATCGCAGCACCGGCTATGTGCTCGATCCGCACAGCGCCGTCGGCACCCGCGCTGGCCGCGCATTGCTGAAGGCCAATCCCGCGGTGCCGGTCGTGGCGCTGTCCACCGCCCATCCCGCCAAGTTCCCCGATGCCGTGGAACGCGCCACGGGCGTGCGCCCTGCACTTCCGCCGCACATGGCCGATCTGATGGAGCGCAACGAGAGCTTCACGGTCCTTCCCAACGATCAGGCGGGGGTCGAGCGCTTCATCCGCGAGCGCGCCCGCGCCGTCAAAGGCGCCGCTGCATGAACGAGCATTTCGTTCGCGAAAAACGGATCGACATCACCAGGCTCTCCAACGGCCTCACCGTCGCTACCGAGCGCATGCCGGAAATCGCCACCGCGACGCTCGGCGTGTGGGTTGGCACCGGCTCGCGGCACGAGCAGGCGCATGAGCACGGCCTGTCGCATCTCATCGAGCACATGGCCTTCAAGGGCACGGCGCGCCGCTCCGCGCGGCAGATCGCGGAAGACATCGAGAATGTGGGCGGCGACATCAATGCCGCCACAAGCGTCGAGTACACGAGCTATACCGCGCGTGTGCTCGGCGAGAATGTTGACGTGGCGCTCGATGTTCTCGGCGATATTCTCATCAACTCGGTCTTCGACGAAGCGGAGCTTGCCCGCGAGAAGGGCGTGATCCTGCAGGAATACGCCGCCGTCGAGGATACGCCGGACGATCTGATCTACGATGCCTTCATGGAAACGGCCTTCACCGGCCAGCCCGTGGGCCGCCCGATCCTCGGCACGCCGGATACCATCAAAAGCTTCGATGCGGATACGATCCGCGCCTTCATGGCGCGCGAGTACATTCCGGCCAAGATGGTGCTGGCGGCGGCAGGCGACGTGGACCACGCGCGGATCGTGGATGCGGCCGAAAGTCTTTTCGGCTCGATGCCCGCCGCCGACATCCAGCAGCCGCAATCGGGCACCTATACGGGCGGCGAGCGGCGCATTTCACGCAAGCTCGAACAGGCCAACATCGTCCTCGGCCTTCCGGGCCTCTCCTTTAAGGATCCCGGCTATTACGGCGCGCATCTCTTCGCCCACATTCTCGGCGGTGGCCTCACCTCCCGCCTCTGGCACGAGGTCCGCGAGACCAGGGGCCTCGCCTATTCCATCGATTCCTTCCACTGGCCCTTCTCCGATTGCGGCCTGTTCGGCATCGGCGCCGGCACGGCGGGTTCGGATGTGAAGAACCTGATGGAAGTGACGCTGGCCTGCATGCGGCAGGCGACGCAGGACATCAGCGAGATCGAGATGACCCGCGCCAAGGCGCAGATGAAGGTGGCCCTGCTGACAGCCCTCGAGACGCCCGGCGGGCGCATCGAGCGCGTGGCACGCCAGCTCCTCTCCTGGGGCCGGATCGTGGGAAGCGACGAGATCGTCAGGAAAGTCGATGCTCTCGACCAGGATCACGTGCGCGAGGCAGGCCGCCAGCTCCTTCAGGGACAGCCGACCTTGGCCGCCATCGGCCCCATCAAAGGGCTTCCTTCCCTCGACAAGATCGCTGCCGGCCTGCGCGGCTGATCGGACGGCATGACCTTAGGTCATGCCCAACTCACCTCAATCCCGCCGCAAACTGGCTTCATGCGCGTGGTTAACGATAACAAACGAGTCTTGCGGACAAGTCAGGCCGGTTCCCGGCTTCGCCTTGCCCTCGGGCTCCCTGACCGGTACCAATCCAGCTTCACCGTTTTGGACCGGACGAAAGAACCGAAGCGTTGCGGATCGTATCTTTCGCCATAGCCTTTCTTCTGGCGGCATTTCTGGGGCTTGCCTGGCCATCGAGCGGCTGGGCGGTGGAATCCGTTCGCGTCGATCCCAAGATGAAGGCGATCGACCTCACGCCAGCCATCGAGCGCTACAAGTCCGACGGCGACGAAATCCGAATTTCGACCGCGCCCGGCCGCGACGGCATCGTGCGCCGCATCGCGGTGAAGGCCCGTGAAGCCGGCACCCGCCCCGACTGGATCGTCTTCGCGCTCACCAACGACACCGACGAGCAGGTGGACCGCCTCCTCGTGGCCCCGCACTTCCGCCTGACCGGTTCCGGCGTCCTCTGGCCCGATCTCGGCTCGTCCCGCATCGCGGCGGTCACGGCCAGCCAGGGCATTAGGCCCGACCGGGACGACAGCCCCGATGCGGACGTGTTCCTCATCACCCTCGATCCCGGCACCACCGTCACCTTCGTGGCGGAGCTGCGCACCGACAACCTGCCCCAGCTGCACCTGTGGGACGCGGATGCCTACAAGGAGCGCGTGAACGGGCTGACGCTCTACAAGGGCATCATCATCGGCATCGCGGGCCTGATGGCCCTGTTCCTCACCATCGTCTTCGTGGTGAAGGGCGCCCTGATCTTCCCGGCGGCGGCGGCGCTCGCCTGGGCCGTGCTGGCCTATGCCTGCATCGATTTCGGCTTCTTCCAGCGCGTCTTCCCCATTTCCGAGTCGACCGAGCAGATCTACCGCGCCGGCGCCGAGGCGGTGCTGGCGGCGACGCTCCTGGTGTTTCTGTTCGCCTATCTCAATCTCAACCGCTGGCACGTGCGCTACAGCCATGTGACGGCCTTCTGGCTCGCGTTCCTGAGCGCGCTCATCGGCCTCGCGATCATCGATGCGCCGGTGGCGGCAGGCGTGGCGCGCATGTCCATCGCGGCGGTGGCCGGCATCGGCTTCATCCTCGTGATCCATCTGGCGACGCACGGCTATGACCGCGCGATCATGCTCGTGCCCACTTGGCTCCTGCTGATCGCCTGGGTGGTGGCGGCGAGCTTCACGGTGGTGGGGCACCTCCTGTCCGATATCGTGCCCTCCGCGCTGGTTGGCGGCCTTGTGCTCATCGTCATGCTCATCGGATTCACGGTGATGCAGCATGCCTTCGCGGGCGGCGGATTCGCGCGCGGCTTCATGAACGATACGGAGCGCCGGGCGCTTGCTCTCGCTGGAGCGGGCGACATCGTGTTCGACTGGGATGTGGTGGCCGACAACATCTTCGTCAGCCCAGAAGTGGAGCATCAGCTCGGCCTGAAGCGCGGCGCGCTGGAAGGCCCGGCCTCCGCATGGCTCGACCTGATCCACCCCTTCGACAAGGATCGTTACCGCCTCGCTCTCGATACGGTCATCGAACAGCGCCGCGGTCGTCTCGTTCAGGATTTCCGCCTGCGCTCAACGTCCAACGCGCATCACTGGTATCGCCTGAAAGCGCGTCCGGTCATCGGCTCCGATGGCGAGGTCATCCGCATCGTCGGCACCTTGTCCGATGTCACGAGCAGCAAGAACGCCGAAGAGCGCCTGCTGCACGATGCTGTGCATGACAACCTGACGAGCCTGCCGAACCGCCAGCTCTTCTACGATCGGCTCGAGGCGGCTTTGACCTTCGCGAGCCAGGACGATGCCTTGCGCCCGACGGTGCTCGTGATCGACCTCGACAAGTTCAAGGAAGCCAACGAGCAATCCGGCTATGCCGCCGGCGATGCGATCCTGCTCACGCTTTCCCGCCGCCTCGGCCGCCTGCTCAAGCCCCAGGATACACTGGCACGCATCTCGGGCGACGAGTTCGCGATCATCCTCCTTTCCGAGCGCGAGCCCGACCGCATCATCGCTTTCGCCGACATGGTCCGCCGCATCGTCACGACCCCGGTGACCTACAACGAGCGCGAAATTTTCCTCACGGCCTCCATCGGCATCGCGCTGCACGATCCGCAGATCGCGGCGCGGCGCGAGGAAGTGCTGCGCAACGCCGAGATCGCCATGGCTCATGCGCGCCGTCACGGCGGCGACCGCATCGAGGTGTTCCGGCCCACCATGCGCTCGGACCGCAGCGACCATTTCACGATGGAAACCGATCTGCGTCACGCCCTTGAGCGCAATGAGATGAAGGTGCTGTTCAAGCCCATCGTGCGCCTGGAAGACAGAACCATCGCCGGTTTCGAATCCATGCTGCGCTGGGATCATCCCCGTCTCGGCCGCATCGGTCCGGAGGACTTCATGTCCATCGCCGAGGAGACGGGGCTCATCGTCAAGCTCAGCGTTTTCCTGCTCGAACAGACCGCGCGAGAATTGTCGGTCTGGCAAGGCGCGCTCGAAGTCGAGCCGCCGATCTTCGCCAGCGTCAACATGTCGAGCCAACATCTCCTGCGCCATGACCTGCTGCAGGACGTGAAGACAGTCATTGCTCGCACGCGTGTCCTGCCCGGCTCGCTCAAGATCGAGATGACGGAAAGCCTCGTCATGGAAAATCCGGAATACTCTGCCCAGATGCTCACACGTTTGCGCGATCTGGGTGCCGGCCTGTCGCTTGACGATTTCGGCACCGGCTATTCCGCCCTCTCCTACCTGCTGCGCTTCCCGTTCGACACGCTGAAGGTGGACGAGTCCTTCGTGCGCCAGATGGCTGCCGGTAAGCCGGTCATCCTGCGCTCCATCGTGAAGATGGCGCACGAGCTCGGCATGGAGATCGTGGCGGAAGGCGCGGAGAGCGAGTCGGAAGCCATCGAGCTCTATCAGCTCGGCTGCGAATATGCGCAGGGTCCGGTCTTCGGCGAGCCGATGTCCGTGCTTCAGGCGCGCCAGCTCGTGGGCGCGGCGACGGAAGCGGCTTAAACCGTCAGGCGTGCCCGGCCTGCATGGACAGCATGGCGGGTTCGATCCCGATCCGGCGAAGCGCCATCTCGTAGCGGATCTCGACGGCGGTATTGAAGATCAGTTCCGCGTCAGCCGGGCAGTTCAGCCATCCATTGGCCTGAAGCTCGAGTTCCAGCTGGCCGGCGCCCCAGCCCGCATAACCCAGTGCCAGAACGGCATTCTGCGGCCCCTGCCCCCGAGCAATCGCCCGCAGGATATCGACGGTGGCCGTTAGGCACACGCCCTCGTCGATGGGCAGAGTGGATTGGGCGATATGGAAATCGGGCGTATGGAGAACGAAGCCACGGCTCGTCTCGACCGGACCGCCCATGAGCACCGGCATCCGGTTGACCTGCTCCGGCAGTTGAATCCTTTCGAGCTCAGGCACGATCTCGAGCTGAATCAAAAGGTCCGGCATGGTCACGTTGGCCGCGGGGCGGTTGAGGATGATCCCCATCGCGCCCTCCGGCGAATGGGCGCAAACATAAATGACGGCTCGGGCGAAGCGCTCATCCGCCATGCCGGGCATGGCGACGAGAAGCTGCCCGTCCAAGTAGGGGGATCCATCCCCAGGAGAAGCGAATTGAAAGCTCATGATTCGAAATCTGCCTTGCTGGGCCAGCATACCGATCACGGGATCGTGGATGGCAGACCCGACCATAAAACGTATAAGTGAAGCGCCTCAGGGAGGCGTCAGTTCCATGGCAATCATGTTTCGCACCATTTCAGCCGCCCTTTTCTTGATTCTGACCGTTTTTTCGGCAGCCGCACAGCCTCTTTCTTCCCCGAGCGGCGCCAAGGGCTTCCACTCCCAGGTGCGCCTGCTCTCGGGCGGCAAGCAGGGCGATGCCTGGCTGGCGGGCATCGAGTTCACCCTCGATCAGGGCTTCAAGACCTATTGGCGCAACCCTGGGGAATCCGGCCTGCCGCCCCGCTTCGACTGGTCCAGCTCGGAGAACGTCGCCTCCGTCGAGATCCAGTGGCCCGCGCCGAAACGCCATGAGGACCCCGCCGGCGTGGCCTATGTCTATGGCCGCAAGGTCATCCTGCCCGTGCTGGTGAAGCCGGAGCAGGCCGGCAAGCCGGTCAAGCTTGCGCTTGCCATCGATTATGGGATCTGCAAGGACATCTGCATTCCAGCCAATGCCGAGCTGAGCCTGCCGCTCTCCGAAGCCGGCCCTGACCGCGCCGCCATCGAACAGTTCCAGGCGCGTGTTCCAAGCCCTCGACCCTTGGGCGAGGCTGGCGATCTCGCGGTGTTGACCGTCACGGCGAAGGAAAAGGCGGAGAAGCCCGAGCTTCAAGTCAAGGTGCGGGCTCCCGCCGGCACGAAGCCGTCTCTTTTCGCCGAAGGGCCGGAGAACTGGTATCTCTCCACGTCCCTGTCAGATGCCGATCATGGATTCACCGTAACGATCGAGGAAATGCCGAAGGATGCCGGGCCTGCGCCCCTGCGCCTGACCCTCGTTGCGGGGGACAAAGCAATTGAGACGGAAGTGAGCCTCGACGGGAATGGCAAGCCGCGCTAGGAGAGAGCCCCTTCTCTCGGTGCAGTTTGGAGACTTGCCTATGGCTATTCAGGTTGGAGAACGCCTTCCCCAGGTTACGTTCCGCATTATGACCCCGGACGGACCGGTGGCCAAGACCACGGACGATCTCTTCAAGGGCCGCAAAGTCGTGCTCGTGGCCGTTCCCGGCGCCTTCACCCCCACCTGCCACCGCAATCATCTGCCGGGCTACGTGCAGAAGGCCGACGAGATCAAGGCGAAGGGCGTGGATTCCATCCTCGTGACCGCCGTCAACGACGTGTTCGTCATGGATGCCTGGTCCAAGTCGGCCGGCGCGGACGGCCTCGAGTTCCTGTCCGACGGCAACGCCGATTTCGCCAAGGCGCTCAAGCTCACCATGGACGGCTCGGGCTTCGGCCTCGGCACCCGCTCCCAGCGCTACTCGATGGTCGTCGAGGACGGCGTCGTGAAGGCTCTCAACGTGGAAGACACGCCGTCAAAAGCGCAGATCTCCGGCGCCGAGAACCTGATGAAGGATCTCTAAGGAATACGCGGCCGCTGTTCAGACTGCTGACAGCGGTCGCCCGCCCTTTTTCTTGAAGGGCTGCATGGCGGCCACCGCCAAGGCATCGACGCGGATATTCGTGGGATCGTCCGCGTGGCCCTTCACCCAATGCCAGGCGACCTCGTGCCTGGACGCAGCCTCATCGAGCGCGCGCCACAGATCCTCGTTCTTCACCGGCTTGTTGTCGGCGGTGCGCCAGCCGCGGCGCTTCCAATTGTGCATCCATTGCGTGATGCCTTGGCGCACATATTGGGAATCCGTGAACAGGTCGATGGCGCAGGAACGCTTGAGGGCGTTCAATCCCTCGATGGCAGCCTGAAGCTCCATGCGGTTGTTGGTCGTGTGAGCCTCCCCGCCGGAAATCTCCTTCTCGGTGCCCTTGAAGAACAGGATCGCACCCCAGCCGCCGGGGCCCGGATTGCCCGAGCAGGCGCCATCCGTGTAGATCAAAACGCGTTCCGTTCCGCTCATGCTTCAAGTCCATATTCGCGGGCATGCTTCACGTGCCGGTGGAAGTGAAGCTTGCGGTCGTATTCGAGCGGGTCCTTCGGCTTCACGAGCGCGCCCGGCGGCACGTTGAGCCAGTCCACGAGCCGGGTCAGCATGAAGCGCATGGCGGAGCCGCGGCAGAGCACGGGCAGCGCCTCGATTTCAGGCAGTGTCAGCGGGCGGACGGATTGATAGCCCGCGAGCAGCGCCTTCGCCTTCGTCAGGTTGAACGACGCGTCCTGCTCGAAGCACCAGGCGTTCAGGCAGATAGCGACGTCGTAGGCGAAAGCATCCGTGCAGGCGAAGTAGAAATCGATAAGGCCCGACACCTCGGAGCCGATGAAGAACACGTTGTCCGTAAAGAGATCGGCATGGATGATGCCCGAAGGCAGATCTTTCGGCCACGCATCCTGAAGGAAAGCCAACTCCCGGCGGGTCCGCTCGGCAAGGCCTTGCAGGACTGTATCGGCCTGCGCCTCGGCCTGAGCGAAAAGCGGCGCCCACGCATCCATGGACAGGGCGTTCGGCCGGCTCATGGCGAAGTCCTGGCCCGCAAGGTGAAGCTTGGCCAGGGCCGCACCCAGGGAGCCGCAATGCTGGGAGGTCGGTCGGCGGACGGCGATGCCTTCGAGGAAGGTGATGATGACGGCTGGACGCCCCGCAACACGCCCAAGAGCCTGTCCCTCGCGGTTATTGACCGGCAGAGGGCAGTTCAAGCCCTTGTTGGCAAGGTGCTGCATGAGGCCGAGGAAGAACGGCAGATCGGCTTCGTTCACCCGCTTCTCGTAGAGCGTGAGGATGTAGGAGCCTTGCGTCGTGTGGAGGAAATAGTTGGTATTCTCCACGCCCTCGGCGATGCCCTTGTAGGACAGGACCGTGCCGATGTCGTAGGTGGCGAGGAACGCGGAAAGCTCCTCGTCGCTGACTTCCGTATAGACCGCCACGATTTACTCCGCCGCCTGCTCACGCAACTCGCGCGGCAGAGGAAAGAACACGCTCTCATCCGCCGTGGACACGCTCTCCACCGCCACCTCGTAGCGCTCGGCGAAGGCGTCGATGATCTCTTCCACCAGGATCTCGGGCGCGGAAGCGCCGGCCGTGATGCCGAGGCGGCGGATGCTGCCGAACAGGGACCAGTCGATGTCGTCGGCCCGCAGGATGAGGCGGACCAGCGGGCACCCTTCCCGCTCGGCGACTTCACGCAGGCGCTGGGAATTGGAGGAGTTGGGGGAACCCACCACGATCATCGCATCGACCATAGGCGCCACGCGCTTCACCGCTCCCTGGCGGTTGGTGGTCGCGTAGCAGATGTCCTCCTTGTGAGGACCGACGATGCTCGGGAAACGGGCCTTCAGGGCATCGACCATACCTTGAGTATCATCCACCGACAGGGTGGTCTGCGTGACGAAGGCCAGGTTGTCAGGATCAGCGGGCACGAGCCCCGCGATATCGTCCACCGTCTCGACCAGGGTCACCGCACCCTCGGGCAGCTGCCCCATGGTGCCGATGACCTCCGGGTGGCCCACATGGCCGATCAGGATGATGTGGCGGCCACGCTTGTGGTGCACCTGCGCCTCCCGGTGGACCTTGGTCACGAGGGGGCACGTGGCGTCGATGGCGAAGAACTTGCGGGCTTCCGCAGCCTCGGGAACCGATTTCGGCACGCCGTGGGCGGAGAAGATCACCGGGGCGTCCGTATCGGGAATCTCGTCGAGCTCCCGCACGAAGACGGCGCCCTTCCGCTTCAGGTTCTCCACTACGTATTTGTTATGGACGATCTCGTGGCGCACATAGACCGGCGCCCCATGGATCGCCAACGCCTTCTCCACCGCATCGATGGCGCGAACGACGCCCGCGCAGAAGCCGCGCGGAGCACAGAGCAGGATGTCGAGGGGTGGCTTCGTCATGATGGGGCGATGTGGCGAGAGGAAGCCCCTCCTGTCAAGCGGGAGCGACGGTAATTCGCGGGTCAGCTCCGGTTTCTATTGTCACGGTGTCTCTATTTCTGCCCAGCTTTCCCTTAAGGGGCTCGCCCTGGCATCCAAGACCTCCTAGAAAGGGTGACCGGCTCACCCGTTTCGCAGACGCTCGATGGCAACCGCAGTTTCCCACGTCAGTTTTCTTCCGCCCGTCCTGATCTTCTGCGGGGCGGCCGTCGTGGCCGTGCCCGTATTCCGCCTCCTGGGCCTGAGCGCGGTTCTGGGCTATCTGGCCGCGGGCGTCGTCATCGGCCCGTCCGTGCTCGGTCTCGTGGGCGATCCGGGGACCATCGCGACGGTTGCGGAGCTTGGCGTGGTGCTCCTGCTTTTCGTCATCGGGCTCGAACTCAAGATCTCTCATCTCTGGTCGATGAAGCGCGACATCTTCGGGTTGGGCTTCGCCCAGCTTGCACTCACGGCCCTATGCCTCGGCGCTGCGGCGCTTGCGATGGGCTTCTCCCCGAATGCGGCCTTCGTCACGGGCATAGCCGTCGCGCTCTCGGCAACAGCCATTGCCCTTCAAATGCTCGGTGAGCGCAACGACCTGCAGACTCCTTACGGGCAGCGCTCCTTCGCCATCCTTCTGTTCCAGGATCTGTCCGTCGTTCCTGTTCTCGCCATCCTGCCTCTCCTCGCCTCCGGCGCCGCGGTGGAGCACGAAACCCTTTGGGAGCGCCTGATCACGATGGCGGAGACCTTGGGCGCCATCGGCCTCGTGATCGTGATCGGCCGCTATGGGCTGAACCCGTTCTTCCGCATCCTCGCCAGAACCGGCGCGCGGGAGGTCATGACGGCATCCGCCCTTCTCGTCGTGCTCGGCGCGGCCCTGCTCATGGAGGAAGTCGGCCTGTCCATGGCGATGGGCGCCTTCCTTGCCGGATTGCTGCTGGCCGAGTCGAACTTCCGCCATCAGTTGGAAGCGGACATCGAGCCCTTCCGCGGCATGCTGCTGGGCCTGTTCTTCATGAGCGTGGGCATGTCCATCGATCTTGCCCTCGTTCGGCAGCAATGGATGACGCTCGCCATTGCCGCGCCTAGCGTGATCGTCCTCAAGACCGTTCTGATTACCGTACTCTCGCGGATCTTCGGCTCTTCATGGCGTGACGGCCTGCGCTCCGGCGCCCTGTTGTGCACGGCGGGTGAATTCGCCTTCGTGCTTCTGCCCGTCGCAACGGGCTTAGGGCTCATGACGGCGAGCGAGGCGCAGCCCGTGACCGCCCTTGCCGCCATCACGATGCTGCTCGGCCCCATGCTCTCGACGCTGATCGAGAAAGCGCTGAGATCACGCCCCGAAAGACTGGCGGCACCGGACTACAGCGATCTGCCGAGCCATGAGAGCGAAGGACCGAGCCGCGTGCTGGTCATCGGCTTCGGGCGCTTCGGCCAGATCGTCAATCAGGTCCTGCTGGCGCAGAACGTCAACGCAACCGTCATCGACACGGATGTCGAGCGCGTTCGCGACGCGGCTCGCTTCGGCCTCAAGGTCTATTATGGCGATGGAACGCGCCTCGACGTGCTGCGCGCGGCGGGAGCCGAGAAGGCAGAGATGATCTGCATATGCACGGACGATCCCGAGACGACCGTGCGGATCGCAGAAATCATCCAGGGTAATTTCAGGCACGCCCGAAGCTTCGTGCGCGCCTATGACCGCATTCACGCGGTTCGCCTGATGAATCTCGACGTGGATTACCAGCTGCGCGAGGTCTTCGAATCCGCCATCGTGTTCGGGCGCGCAGCCCTTGAAGAACTTGGCTCGGACCCCGACAGCGCGGCCGCCGCGGCGCAGGATGTGCGCAAGCGCGACATCGCACGCCTCGTGCTCCAGAAGGAAGTCGGCACCATGGGAGGCGCGGAACTTGTGGTCGGTTCGAAGATCGCCCCCGAACCCCTCACCTCGCCGACCAGCCGCGCCAAGGCGCTGAGCCCGGAGACGCGCGACATCCTGGGCGAAGAGGTACTTTGATGGACGCCACACCGCCCCAACGCGCGGCGCCCGACACGGGCGCGACGACGCCGGTTTTCGTCACCGGATCGACCATGCGCCATGTTCTCGTGATGACGGGAACGGGCGCTGCGGGCCTCATCGCCATCTTCATCGTCGATCTCGTGTCGCTGCTCTACATTTCCTGGCTTCACGATCCGAGCCTGACCGCCGGCGTCGGCTTTGCCACGGTCATCATGTTCTTCTCGGTCTCGATCAATGTCGGCCTGATGATCCCCATTGGGGCGCTCGTGTCCCGCGCATTGGGCGCACGCCATTATGACGATGCGCGGCGGCTCGCGACCTCGGGCAGCATCCTCATGGCGGCGGTCGCCGCTGCCATCAGCATCATCGCCATACCGCTGCTGCCCGTCATCCTCGGAGCCATGGGCGCAAGCGGGCAGGCATACGAGGTTGCTCTGCACTTCCTCTGGATCGCCCTGCCGACCAATGTGCTGATGGCGTTCGGCATGGCATTCTCCACCGTACTGCGAGCCGCAGGCGACGCCAAGCGCAGCATGTATGCCACGCTCTCCGTGGCGGTGGTCACGGTTTTCCTCGACCCGATCCTGATCTTCGGCCTCGACCTGAAAGCCAACGGCGCGGCGCATACCATCAACATCGCCCGCCTCGCTTATCTCTATGTCGGCTATCGGTTCCTGGTCGGCTCGCATCGCCTCCTCATGCGTCCGACCCTGTCATCCGTCATCGGCGACGCGCGGCCCTTCTTCACCATCGCGATCCCGGCCATCCTGACGAATATCGCAGCACCCGTCTCGAACGGCTTCTTTACCGGCATCCTGTCGCGGTTCGGCGATGAGGTGATCGCGGCCTCCGCCATCATCGACCGTGTCACGCCGGTCGCCTTCGCGGGTCTTTTCGCATTGGCAGGCGCCATCGGCCCGGTTCTCGGACAGAACTGGGGAGCGCATCGTTACGATCGCATGAAAAAAACGCTCAAGGATGCGCTGGCCTTCATCATCCTCTATATATTCGCGATGTGGCTGCTGTTGGTCC
The DNA here is from genome assembly GCA_041913065.1 of Microvirga sp. GTDB lineage: Bacteria > Pseudomonadota > Alphaproteobacteria > Rhizobiales > Beijerinckiaceae > Microvirga. The sequence goes on from JAYSGD010000006.1 coordinate 133,253, forward strand.
TGCTTCAGGTTCCGATCGTCATCGCCTTCAATGCACCGCCGACGACAGCCGAACTTGTGCGCTTCTTCTGCCAGCTCAGCGGCTTCATCTGGTTCTTTATCGGCCTGGTCCTGGTCGCCAATGCCTCGTTCAACAACCTTGGCTATCCCCTCTTGTCGACGTTCTTCAACTGGGGCCGCGCCACGCTGGGCATGATCCCCTTCGCCTATTACGGCGCCCATGTCGGCGGCCCGAAAGGTGCCATCATCGGCATCGGCGCCGGTTCCGTCGCCTTCGGCATTGCGGCCATCATCACTGCGTTCTGGACAATCCGCCGTTTGGAGAGGCAAGCTGCTCCTGCCCCGTGAGCCGGGGCGACGAGGATCTGCCTTAGAGGAGTCTACCATGCTCAACTGGTTCGATCTGATCCGCCAAGCTCAAGGGAATGCAGGCTTCGATGCTCTTTCCCGGCAGTTTCAGCTCTCGGGAGATCAGCAGCAGAAGGCGATGGCCGCTTTCATGCCGGCCTTCATGATGGGCCTTCAGCGTGCCATGACCTCTCCTGATGCCGGCCGTTTCCTGCAATCGCTGATGAGCGGTGGCTACCAGACGTTCTGGCAGGCCCCGGGCACCGCCTTCTTTCCGCAGGCGCAGAAAGAGGGGCATACCATTCTCGACCAGCTCTTCGGTTCCGACGAGGCAAGCCGGCGCGTGGCGCATCAGGCGGCGGATTATGCCGGGATCGGCGTCGACACGATGCAGCAGATTCTGCCGCTTCTCGCCGGCATTTTCGCCGGCGGCGTGGCGCAATGGATGAAGGCGCATTCGCAGATGGCACAGTCCTTCGCGCCTTCCGACGAAGTGAAGACGCAGGCGTCATCCGTCAATCCATGGGCGGATCTGTGGGGAACATGGGCAAAATCCGCCACGCCCGAGCAGGCGCCGCCCGCCAATCCCTTTCAGGACATGATGACGGTCTTTCTCCAGATGGCCCCCACTCAGAAGCCACCGGAGCCTACTCCGCAACCATCTGCTCCATGGCAGGACATGATGGAAAAGGGACATGAGATGCAGATGCAGTATCTCACGTCCCTCCAATCCATTCTGGAGGACGCCTGGAAGGTTAGCTCCAAGAAGTCCTAGGCCGCATTCTTCACGAAGGGTACCGCAGGCCGGGTCTTCCGCGCCGGAGCAGCCGCGCGCTCAAATCGTGCTCGCCGATCGGCACGTCGAACCAACACCCATGACGGACTGAGATGCATCGGCTCCTCAAGAGCGCTCCGCACATCATCGCGGGTGAGCCCGATATCCGCCAGCATCCTGTCGTCGAACTCCGCGAGATTCATGACCTCACGGCGATCCTTGAAGGCTTTTACGAGAGCGGCGAGCTGACGGGTGAATTGAACCAGAAAGGCCAATCCGAAAGCGGGCGTCGTCATCCTTGCAGACCGGGTCATAGCGTTTCTCCTTTGCTTTCATTCCGATCCATCAGCTCTGCAAACAGGCTCTCCATTCACAGCGGAAATTCATGAGAAAATTCTGCGCCTCGCGCCCGAGATCACGCTAAGCATTTGAATTTTCTTATAAAATTTCTTGTTGGAATATATAGCATGGAACGTTTCATCACTTGAAGCGATTGTTTGAGATATGTATCATCAGCGATATTGATGATGAGAGGCCAAGGCCATGCACCTGCTCGATATCGACCAGCTCCGGACATTCGTGGCGATTGCGGATACGGGGTCGTTCACGCGTGCGGCGGAGATCGTGCATAAGACGCAGAGCGCTGTGTCCATGCAGATGAAGCGGCTGGAGGACCGGGTCGGCAAGGCGATCTTCGAGCGCGACGGGCGCCTGTCGAAGCTCACCGACGAGGGCGAGCGGCTGCTGGATTACGCGCGCCGGATCGTGCGGCTGAACGCGGAATGCATGGCGTCCTTCAACGAGCACGAGCTCACCGGCCGCGTGCGCTTGGGCCTTCCCGACGATTACGCCGACCGCTACCTGCCGGAGATCCTGGCGCGCTTCTCGCGCTCGAACCCGAAGGCCGAGGTGACGGTGATGTGCGAGCCGACGCACAACCTGATCGAGCGCGTGCAGCACGGCGATCTCGACCTTGCGATCATCACCCATGTGGACCGGCGCGGCCCGTCGGAGATCGTGCGCATCGAGCAGCTGCTTTGGGTGACGTCCGCCCGCCATGGCGTGCACGAGGAAGACCCGATCCCGCTGGCGCTCGGCCGCCCGAACTGCGACTGGCGGCACTCCGCGACGGAGGCGCTGGAGAGCGCGAGCCGCGCCTTCCGCATCGCCTATGTGAGCTGGCATTCCACGGCCGTGGGCGCGGCGGTGATGGCGGGCCTCGCGGTCTCCGTCCTGCCGGAAAGCGCCGTGCGCCCCGGCATGCGGATCCTCGGCCCCTCGGACGGCTTCCCCGCCCTGCCCTCGTGCAAGATCGGCCTGATCCGCGCGCGTGGCGAGGAGAACCCGCTGGCGGATGCCCTGGGCTTCCACATCAAGCAGTCGCTGGACAATCTCGGCTCGACCCGCACCATGCCGGCCGCCGCCGAGTAAGGCTTACTTCGCGGCGGGCCTGCGCAGAACGAGCACGTTGCCGATGAGCGCGAGCGCCACGCCGAGGCCTGCGAGCAGCGTCCACTGATACCCCTCGACCAGGGTCGAGACCGTGAGCGCCACGATGGGAAACAGCACCGTCGCATAGCCCGCCCGCGCGGCCCCGAGACGCCGCAGCAGCGTCAGATAGGCCATGAAGGCCAGCACCGATGCGCCGACGGACAGGTAGACGAGCGAGCCGACATATTTAAGCGTCGGCTCGATGGTGAAGGCGTTCTCGCGCAACAGGTTGATGGCGGTCAGCACCACGCAGCCATAGGTCATGCCCCAGGCGGTGGCCGACAGGAGCGGCACGCCTCGCTTCTGCACCACGGTCGAGATCATGTTGCCCGAGCAGAAGAACAGCGTGCCCATCACGCAGAGCCCGAGGCCTTTCAGCGCGTCCGCATTGAAGCCAGCGCCAGTGATCTCAGGCCAGAACAGAAGCCCGATGCCCACGACGCCGATGAGCCCGCCGAGCGCCACGCGCGGCTCCACCTTCTGCCGGAAGATGATGAACCCGAGCGCAAGATTGAACACGGAGGCGAGCGAGAACACCACCGATAGCAGCCCCGAGGGCACGCTCAAGCCGCCGTAATAGAACGAGACGAAGTTGAACGAGAACAGGCAGACCCCCACCGCCATGAAGCGCAGGTGATCGGCAAGCCCGAAGCGCACCCGATGGCCCGAGGCCAGCACCCAGCCCCACATGAGCAGCGCCGCCAGCACGAAGCGCCACAGCACCGACATTTCCGGCGCGACCACCCCGAGCTGCGCGCGAATGCCGATCCAGCTCACGCCCCAGAGGAACACGGTGGCGGCATAGAGCCCGAGCGTGCTCGTATCGAGCCGCTTCATATCGGGCGCGGACAGGGTGGCGCTGGCGTGCGACATGACGTTTCCTTCGAGTCTTCTTGGCATCATCGTTACGCCCGGCAAGCCATCAGCACAAATGATGAATTGTCATCGATTGCCGCTGAAACGGTGATGAAACGTTCCAAGCAAGCACCCTGAAACGCCCCGCAACCCATTGTCAAAAAAGAACAATTTCTCTTCAACACTGTCCCGTCACTCTGCAGCGCGTCAGGTAATACCCCTCCCCGACAAGGAACCGGGACCAGCTCGCCCACCCCACATACTGGCTTGAGGGAGTCGGCGAAGGCGCGGCCTCGATTCCGAGGCCTCCGGCAATCGCCATGGCCCGGCGCATGTGAAGCGGATCGCTCACGATCAGAACCCGCCGCACTCCGTGCTTCCGCAGCAGCGGCAGCGAAAGGCTCAAGTTCTCATGCGTGGTGCGCGAGGCATCCTCCAGCACGATCGCCTCCGCCGGCACGCCTTGGCTGACCGCCCAATCCCGCGCAGACTCCGCCTCCGACAGCCTGTCGCCAGGATCGCGTCCGCCGGTCATCACGAGGAGCCTGACCCGACCCGCCTTGTAGAGCGCAACCCCGTGCCTGATCCGCTCCTCGAACACCGGCGACGGGCTGTCCGTATAAACCGCAGCCCCAAGCACGATGGCCGCATCCGCAGCGTCGTCGCTGGAGCGCGTGGAATAGAATGCAACCTCCGCCAGGATCGCCGCCACGACAAGCACCAGCAGGCTCGACGGAAGCAGCAACGCCCGCACCCAGCCCGGCCCGCTCTTCCTGCCCCCATCAGCCCGCATGTCGCCTCGCCTCTTACCCATCCTCCCATACACCGCGCCCCGCCCACGTCCACCCGTCTGCACCTCGTCATCCCGGACGAAGCGCAGCGCGGATCCGGGATCGCGAGCAGGATGGGAGCGCTCTTCCCTCCCTCTTGCGGGGAGGGATCGGGGGGAAGTCAGAGCGCTTTCATTCTTCCAGTCAGCACAACGAGTTCTACAAACAGCCCCTCTCCCGAGCGGGAGAGGGGCAGGGGTGAGGGCATGCGGATGCCGAACCAGCACCGCCCTGCCAAGCGCACTGCCCGTGTCCCCTCCCTCCTTGTGGGGAGTGCTAGGGGGGGTGCTGGCGCTACGTTCTGGGAGTTCGTCGTTACCCCCCTCTCCAACTCTCCCCCACAAGGGGGGAGAGGTTTCCCGCGCCTTATTCTGAGAGCCCTCACCCAGTCGAACCACCCCCACCCCTGCCCCTCCCCGCAAGGAGGAGGGAATATCGCCCCATCGCAATCGCTTCGCCCTGTTCAAGTCACACCGCGACGCAAGCCAATCCAACCGGAACCTTGACTGTTATCCCATATCTGCTACTTTGTTCATGTTATGTTCTAATGTGAACCGCCGAGATGCCCGCTGCTTCCCCCCGCACCAGAACCCGATCCCCCAAGCCCCGAACCGCCCGCAGCCGAGCGATCCGCGAAAAACTCTCCCCGGCCTGCATCGCAAAGATGCGCGACCTCGTGGAAGGCTCGACCCGTTCCTATGCGCGCATCGGCGAGGAACTGGGCGTGGCCACCGCCACCGTGTCGCGCTACGCCGCCGAGAACAACTGGCGCCGCCCGCCCGGCGCACCCCTGCCCGCCCGCATCGGCGACCAGCGCGAGCGCGTGACCCAGAAGCTCTGGGCCCTCACCGAGCGCCATGCCGAGGCCCTCGAATCCCAGCCCATCGAACTCGCCGAGCGCGGCCTGCAGCCGCTCGTCCGCCTCACCCGCACCCTCACCGACATGGAAAAGCTCGCGGCCCGTCAGGCGGCCCAGGACGCTAGGGACAAGTCAGGCCGTGACGCCATCGCCGAGCAGCAGGCCGCATGGGATGCCCCCAAACCCGCCCGCTCCATCCACGAGCTACGCGCCGAACTCGAAGCCCACCTCCTGCGCATCCAGGAAGAGGAAGGCTACGGCTGGGAGGTGCGGGAATGGTGGTTCGAGGGCGGCGGGGGGATTTGAGAAAACTGCCTTTTCGCGACGATTTCATCAAGAGTCTGTCATATATAGCAAGTGCTTGCTATCTGAGCTTTAACCTTTTCGCTAGGGGGCAATGGAAGGCAAGGCGGTCTTGAGCGCTTCTAGCACGGGTTCGCCTCTTGTGCCTGCGAGAAGCCTGCCCGCAAACTCCGTGAGTTCATTTCTTCCCTTCAAGCCAAGGTAGCCCGCACCAAGACTTAGAAGACCCTTATTGTCATAGAGAGCCAAAACGCCTGGCAGATCCTTTGCCACTATAGAAGCTTCCAGCTTGGCTCTATAGGCGCTTGCTAAAGCAGTCGGATCAACGGCAGCAACGGCAGAATTATATTTTGTCGTGAGGTCAGCAATTGTTCTTGCCGATGGAGCGAGTCTTTTAAGCTCAGCATCCAAACGGCGAGCTGCATATCGAACTGATGCGCTATCCAGGTCGTTGCTAGCCTGGGTAAGAATGGCGTCCGTTAATTGATCTAAACGCTGTCGCGCGTCTACTTCTGAAAAGTCGAGAGATTTCGCGAGTTCGACAAAAACCGACGGAAGAACAAGAACATTCTCGACCTCGGCTACAGGGAGTACATGCACACCCTGACTATTTAAAAGCCCAACCTCGGCTGGCTCCCTTGCATCCGCATCAACACATCCCCGAACTTCGCCAATGCGATGTAACGTCTGGTTACTCCGAAAAGAGGCGACGGCGTGAATCACAGCCTCACATGACCCGATCGGCTCAACGAGGAAACTTTGATACACGCTCCGGTAAATAGTCGCATCAACGCTGCCTCGATCCCCCTCAACAAAAAGAACCGGCTGCCGGCTACCAACTAATTCTGAGACAACCCGGTCGGGTAGTCCTGTGTTCTGGGGCAGTTGTTCGATGTCCCACCGTGTCGGTGGACTAAATCCCTTGACCACGAACTTGTCTGCGGTTGGACGAGCAACAACGAAGTCCAGGTCATGAGTGACATAAACAAACGCACAATCTGGACGTTCGGCTTCGATTGCATCCCAGAGCTGTCCGATGATTGCTTTATGAACGTGCAACTCTGGCTCATCGACGATTATCACTGCGTCCCTAGAAGCGAGCAAACATTGCCCTATTAGGTAAAAGATGACCCGTTCACCATCACTCATCTCTGAGCTTGCATAGGCAGCGCCGTTGCTCTGTGGTGTGTTTGAGGGGATTACTTGAATTGATAGCTCCAAAAGCTCAAGCTTTCGGTGCGGGAGAAGCCGTTCCCAAACAGCCTTCAATCGCGAGAGAAGAGTCTGGGGCGGCGGGAGATTTGGGGAGGTGCGTAATGCCTCAAGGTGCTTGACTGCAACACGATTTTGCTCTGCGAAAAGAGCCTGAAGAAGGAAATCATAGTCAGTGAGGAGTTTAGTTGCCGGCTGGGTTCCCCATCGGCCTATCTTGTGGCTTTGTCGATCCAAGTTGCCGTAGACCAAGCCATTCAATGCTCTGTCGAGGTCAACAAAAGCAATCTTATCATTCAGCACGAGAGAACGATGGGCTGCGATACGATGAACCTTGTCTGCAGTTAGCTTGTTTTCGATAAACACGCCGAGCCGCGTCTTACCTGCACCATTGGCCCCCACAAACAATGTGGAGCGCCCGGCTTCTAAAGTGAGATTATGGATCCCATTGAGGGTTGGTATTTGGATTGTTGTTAACGGCATTTTTGCACCTCAAGACTTGCTACAAATCACAAGCCAACAGACTTCTCAATATGCTCCTTTAATTGTCCAAGGTTGCCTTTCTCGCCGCCCGCACCATCAACAGCACTATTCAACAAAACAGGTGTGGCTTAACTCTAAACCTTTAATATCTAACGCTTTGGACGGGCTGATAGCTAGTCCTATCCTGGGCACAACCCCAGCATCATTGCGTAATGAACACTACGCCTCGACTCTGATTAAACGTTGTGGATCGCGTTGCACCAATCGATGATATTGAGCCCGAGGAGAGCGTCATCCTTGAGGTGCGCAGCTTCTCACCGCACCGTCTCCTGATCCTTGGTCTTCTCGTAGACCGAGCAGCAGATCGCCCCCATGCTTCACCACATCAACACCGCTCCACACCCCGCAATCAACCCTATCCCCACCATAACAAACACCGCATCCCGCGCCCTGAAACGCGGCGCGTTCATAATCGTGCGCGGCCCATCCGGTGAGAGCCCCCTCGCCTCCATGGCGATGGCGGTGCGGCCGGCGCGGCGGATGGCGTAGGCAAGGAGGGGGATGACGAGGCTGGCGGCCTCGAAGGGGCCTGGGATGCGGCGCGGCATGCGGCCCGATTTCATGGCGCGGGCCAAGCGCATCTGCTGGGCTTCCGCCGCGAGGTCGGGCACGAGCTGCATGGCGGCGAAGAGGGAATAGCCGATGCGCGGCGGCAGCTTCACATGCAGCATGAGGCTGCGCACGAAGGCGCCGGGATCGGTGGTGAGCGCGAAGAAGGCCGAGATCATGCCGCAGGCGAGCGCGCGCATGAACAGCACGATGCCTGCCGAGAAGCCATCTGATTGCCACAGAGCCTCGCCCGCCATCCGCACGGCGAAGTCGCTCTCCTGCCGGAACAGGATGCTCGTGGTGAGAAAGCCGAAGCCGAACAGCGCGAACGGCAATGTGAGTGCGAGCAGCGCGAGAAGCGGCGTGCGGTTGATCAAGAGCAGCGCCAGGAACGCCGATGCGAAGATCGCTGCTTGAAAGCGCGCATCGAACACGATGATGGAAGCAACAAGCGCGACGACGCAGACGGCGAGCTTCGCGAGGGGGTGAAGCGCCTTCAGCATGAGCCGACCTGCCGCAGCCAGCGCAGGGCCGGCATATGGACGGGCTCCACCAGCCCGGCGCGTTGCAGCAGGCTCCGATCCGCCATCAGGTGTGGCGTCGGTCCGTCGGCGAGAATGCCTCCCTCCCCCACGACGATGGAACGCGGGCACAGGCGAATAGCGAAATCCATGTCGTGCGTAATGACGGCAATGGCGCGGCCTTGAGCCTGCACCATCTCGATGGCCTCGATGAGCTTGTCCGCTCCACGCGCATCGAGGCCTGCGAGCGGCTCGTCCAGCACCAGAAGAGGCCAGCGATCCGACGCGGTGAGGAAGGCCAGCGACAGCCGGCGCTTCTGGCCCTGTGACAGCTCGAAGGGATGGCGTTTCTCAAGCCCGTCGAGGCCCCATGCACCGAGAATGTCGTCGATGCGCGAGCGCCTTTCCGCATCGGCCCAATTCTTCGGCAGGGCGGAGGCGATTTCCTCCGCGACGGTGCCTTCCGTGAACTGACTCTCCGACCGCTGGAAAGCATAGCCGCCCGGCTCTCCTTTACGAATGCCAGCCTTCAAGGGCAGCAGGCCCGCAAGACACAAGCCCAGCGTGGATTTACCCGCGCCGTTCGGCCCGAGAATCCCCAGGACCTCGCCCTCGCGGATCGTCAGGTTCACGTCACGCAGCACGGTAGGGCCAAGAAAAGGCGCACACGCGGCCTGCGCGAGTTCAACCAGCACCGGAGTCGGCGCGGACATTTGTGCGATGCGCGGCTCGTAACGTGCGGTGAATGCCTCGACGACCGGGCGCGCCGCCGCGACAGCACGAGGATCCGCCGTATCGAGATGGCCCAAGGCCTCGGCCATGGAGAGCGGCGATGTCGGCGCGGCCAATCCGGCCGCGCGCAAGTTCGCATCGAGCACGCTCGCGGCGGGCTGCCAGATGCCGTTTGCGGCGAGTTCATCGTGATGCCTGCGGAACACCTCGCGCGGGCAGCCCTGCGCGATGACGGTGCCGCCTCTGCCGAGCACGATCACGCGGTCGATGAATTCGATCAGGCCCTCCAGTCGATGATCGACGATGAGGATGCTTTGGCCGGGCGCGTCATGCTTCAGCAACCCATGCAGACGCTCCGCCGCTTCCGGCGCGAGATGAGCCGTGGGCTCGTCGGCGATGAAGAGTTCCGCGTCCTGCACGAGCGTTGCCGCCAGAGCCACGAGCTGTTTTTCTCCACCGGACAATGTGGAGGAGCGGCGGGTGCGCCATGCATCCGGCAGGCCGATGCGACGCATGGCCTGCGTGATCTTCTCCTGGATTTCCGCTGGCGGCAGCGCGCGGTTCTCGAGAGCGAAGGCGATCTCGTCCTCCACGCGCATGCCGGCGAGCGTCTGGTCCGCGTCCTGAAAATACTGCGCGACCTGCACCGCCCAGTGCCAGGGCTTTTGCGTGTTCACATCCTTGCCGAAGAGCGTGACAGCGCCGTCAACTTCCGCCGGAATGCTGGCGGGGATGAGGCCCGTCAGCGTCAGCAGCAAGGTGGACTTGCCCGAGCCGGACGGCCCGAGCAGCAATACGCGCTCGCCCCGCCGGATCGTCAGATCGACGGGGCCTGCCGCATTATCCTTCGTGAAGGGATAGCGGACCTCCACTCCCCTCCACTGCGCGATGGCCTCAGGCCGTTGCGGCTCGCTTGTCATGATCGATCGCCAGGCCTGAGAGTGCGCCGGTCTTGTAGAGCGCCTGCACGATCACGTGACCGAGCCAGCCGCCGAGCACGGCGCCGCTCACGCAGCGCAGCGCGAACATCGCGATGAGAAGGCCGGGTTGCAATGCGCCGTAATCGAAACGGATCCAGGTATAGGCGAAGGAGAAGATGGCTGCACCCACGCCGGCCGCCATCATCACGGGCAGCGAATAATTGCGCCAGCGCGTTGCGGCAAACGCCACTTCCGCGCCTGCGCCCTGCACCGCGCCGGTTACCAGCAGGAGCAAACCTGCGGGACTGCCGAGCAGAATCTGAACCCCGGCGGTCAGCACCTCCACAGCGAAAGCGACGCCGGGCTTGCGGATGATGGCGGCGGCGACCATCGACGCGATGAACCAGAAGCCCATCACCACATCCATGGTAACAGGCCCGAAGACGGCCTGCGCGATGAGCCAGACCTGCACCCAGCCGAGATAAAGCACGGCGAAGACCGCGCCGAGAACAGCAATGATGAGGGTTTCCCTCAATGTCCAGACACGCCCATGCGACATGGTTGGCCTCTTTCGGTGATGAATTGTGATGGTGGTCAGATTTTGCTCGGGCTGTTCGCCGAGACCTTGAGATCGAGGGCCACGTGCCCCTGCGGCGCGCCGAAGCGCAGGAAGGCTTCGCTCAATGTCGCGAAGACAGGCCCTGCATCGCCGCGCAGCTTGGTGCAGAAATTCTTGGATCTGTCGAAGACACCGGAATTCTTCAGGAACTCGATGCAGCCGTAGATCTCGTCCATGTGATGCCCGTTGCCGAGCGGATAGAGCGAGAATTGCGCAGCCACATTCAAGCCGACACGCGGCGCGGCTTCGACGAATGCGAGCGCAGCTGCGATGCGCTCCGGCAGCGGCTTGCCGAAAGCGGAACCCTCGATCGGCGTGCAGATCGGATCGTCCGGCTCGCCGGGGCAGCCGCGCGACACGGTGGCGGCGAGCACGCAATGCGTTCCGCCGCCCGCCGCTGCCGCGAAGAGATCGCGCATGGCCGGGAACAGTTGGTCAGGCGGGCCGACGAGCAGCGTCGAGATATCATCCGTCTCGATGCGAAAATTCGCCCGATACGGTTCCAATGCGCCGATGGCTTCGAGAATGATGCCGACGAAATTGTCGGACATGGGATAAAGGGAGACCTGTGCTCCTGAAAACATGCCGCCTCGCTCCGCTGGTATTATCCAGATCAGCTGAAGGGTCCGATGGCTTCGCGCCATCATCTCAGCCCCGACGATACGGAGCACCCCTGTGGAATGCGCAATGCTTAGCATCATCCGCAAGCATTGCGCAATGGGTCAATTGCGGATTGCGATCAGGCCTCTCTCACCTTCCGGCGAATGGGCTCACGGAAAGCCCTGCCAGTAATCCTGCATCTCTCGCTCGCGCCGCCTGTCGAGCCAGCTGCGATGCTCCGTTTCGAAAACCGGCGCGGCTTGCAGCTGCTCTTCCGTGATATCGGTGCGATAGCCTTCGAGCTCCCTGTCATAGGCCAGCATGTTCCATGGGATAGTATGATGGTGCACGCCCATGCCGAGGAAGCCGCCGAAGGTCACATCCACGTAGAGCACGCGCCCGCTCACCTTCTCGATGATGAGACGCTTGATCGTGCCGATCTGGTTGTTGTTGCGGTCATAGACCGCCGTTCCCTCCACGCGATCGCTCTCGATCACGGGCCTGGGAGATGCTTCCTTCAGCGGACCGTCGAGATAATAGCCGTTTTCGATGATGCCCGCAGCCACGACCGCCCTGCTCACATTGAGCGTCCACTCCTCGTCGGGGTCGATCTGCTGTGCCAGGACCCAGGGCCCGTACTCGACGGGAAGAATATCCTCGCGCGGCTCGTCCGCGAAGCCGCGCAGTCCGGGCGTCGCGCCGGATTGGAAAATGTAATAGGTTCGCATGACGGCCTCACTTCAAGAGGGCGCCCCATGTCCATTTCCTCACAAGTTCCACCAAAGCGCAAGGTCGAGGTTCATAGCGGACCTCAATTCATCGGCTGACACAAAAAACCCGCCACGGCCAAGCTGTGGCGGGTGATGATGGCGCGTCTCAAGCCCAGTCAGACGATGAGGAAATCGCCAGCCGTAAGGTTGAGCTTGGCCTTCACCTTGGCGAACTCGATGGCCTTGAACTTCCCACCTGAGCCATCCGCATCGTATGAGAGCACGCCCTTGCTCTTGGAGTAGACGATGTAGTCGTTCCTGTCGTTCGCCTTGTCGATGGAGAAGAACGACTTGGAGAGCTTGCCCGTCTTCTTCAGCTTGGTGAAGATGGCATTGTCCAGGTGGATTTTGTCCTCCTTCAGCTTGAAGTCGCTGATCGTGTCAAAGTTCACCTTGCGGTCCGTCTTTGAAGTGCCGAGCTTGGATGCGAACACGAACACGTCCTTGCCCTTGCCGCCGATGAGCATGTCATTGCCATAGCCGCCGTCCAGCGTGTCGTTGCCGAGGCCACCGTCGAGCCGGTCCTTGCCATCCGCGCCGGTAATGGAATTGTCCAGGACATTGCCGGTAAGCGTGAGCGCCTGCGAACCGGAGCCGATGAGACTTTCCACCTCTGCACTGAGTGTGTAGCTGACAGTCGAATAGACAGAATCGATGCCGCCGCTGGCGAGTTCCGTGATCCCGTCACCGGCATTGTCGACATAATAGGTGTCGTTGCCGAGGCCCCCTCTCATCACGTCGGCGCCGGCGCCGCCGTCGAGAGTATCGTTGCCCAGACCGCCAACGATTGTGTCATTGGCAGCGGTGCCGACCACGTATTCGGGGGTCACGTCACCAACGGTGATGATGAAGTCCTTCTCATAGGATAGTCCGCCTTTGTCAGTGACCTTGATGCGCACGGTGTGCGTCGTGGACTGCTCATGGTCAAGCAGGACGCCGTTTGCGACCACGAGGGCACTCCCCGCGATGGCGAAGCGGCCTCCCGCGTCATCGACGAGAGAATAGGTAAACGTGTCCCCGGCGTTCGGGTCATCGGCCGAGAGCAAGCCGACCTTTTCGCCCTTCGCGGCGAACTCACTAATGGCGGAGTTGCTGAGCATGAGCTGATCGGGTGATGCATTGGTATGGGTGCCGTTGTCGTCCGTAATCGTTTTCACGCCCTGGCGGAAGAGCTGTGCGATCTCCGCCGTTGTGAAACTGCTCCCGTGCAGCCAGACGCGAGTGCTGTTGCCTGTTCCGTGGCTTAGCAGGGCGAGGTCCTTGGATGCGACCTGAATATCTGCCCCTTCGAGCAATTCGAGCCGCTCGAAGTTCAAGATCGACTTGTATTGCAGATTATAGCTTCCGCTCTTCAATTCGAGTGTGTCGTTTCCATCGCCGCCGTCCAGGGTTTCGAAGTCGCCGAGCCGCCCGGCAGCGGCGATGATCGTGTCATGACCATTCGTGGCTTCCAGAATTTCGAAACGTGCCAGAGCCGCAGGTTTGGTGAGATCCATCGTCCCGGATGCCGCCATCCTGAGCGTATCTTTGTTGGTGGAGGTGACGCCCCCTCCATCAATTTCATCACCCTCGCTCAGGCCACCGAGTTCAACCTCGAAAACATCCGCCGCAGCGGCGCCGGCGAGGCGCTCCATATGCGTGGTGAGACGGGCTTCCGTCGTGGGTATGTAGCGGTGAGAGTAGATTTCACCCTCTTGCGAAACGGCCACCCAACCGCCATCCGGCATGGCCTTGAGGCTCACGATGCCGTCCGCAAGCTTCTCCTCACCTCCTCGTTTGGTGCCGTCCTCCTGGTAGCGCTGGAAAAAGCTGCCTCCGCGGCGCTCATCCATCCAGGCAACGATCCATCCGCCATCCTTCAGCGCAACGACGGAAGACCAATGTTGGTCACCTGTCGAGGCCTCGTGAACCTGAGCTGCGGCGCCTTTTGGGACACCGTCTTTATCGTAAACACGCTGATGGATATCTGCTGTGCTTCCACCGCTCACGAACGTCCAGGTTACGACCCAACCACCCGTATCAAGTGCGGTCAGGCTCGAACGTGTGGCAGCCCTCGCTGTGATCTCCATCTCGGCACCTGCGGGTGTGCCGTCAGCATTGTAGCGTTGCTGACGCAGACCGTCGCCTCCCGAGTCTTCCCATGCAACGACCCATCCGCCATCCTTCAATGCCGTGACATTGGGGTAGTACTGGTACCCGTTGGTCGTTGTATTGACGACGCTCTCGGGCCCACGTGCCGTGCCATCGGCATTGTAGCGCTGCTGGACAATGCCGTAGCCCGATCCGTCCACCGAATCAGAGGCCCACGCAACAACCCACCCACCATCGGCAAGGGCACTGACATGTTGCATGAGTTGTTGGCCATCAGTGGTGGTATTGACTTGTGTCTCGCCTCCCATCCTGTGGCCATTCCGATCAAAGCGCTGCTGATAGATACCTTCACTGGAACCATCGAGACCTCTGGCCGTCCAGGTCACAACCCAACCGCCATTCGTCAGAGCTGTCATTTTCGGATTGGCCAAGCCCGAGCCTGCTCGGGTGCTGACCTGAACTTCGCCACCCACAGCAGCACCTGTCGCATCGTAACGCTGCTGATAGATCTCCTGCTCGGCCGGATCAGAGCCATACGCTATCCATGTGACGACCCACCCCCCATTATCTGCCAGCACAGTCACTTCGGGCGTAAGGCGGTCATGATCGACCGAATTCGTATTGACCTGCTGCGTGATGGTTCTCGTGCCTGTGACTGCCATGGAAATGCTCCCCTGCCGTAAAGATCTACGGGAGCCATAGCAGAGCGGCGATCAAACATTAACAACAAAATAACATTTCATTTATGTTTTTTGAGCCGTTTCGCCCTTTCAGAACGCATACGTGACCTTTCCATCTCAGATGCCGCCCCGCTTTACCGAACTCCTATTGCGGTTCTTGGTCTAAACCGCCCTCACCTTCCCAGGCTTACCTATCGCGCATTCGAGCGATGCGCGCTCCCACTTGGCAGCATCCGCAGCGGCGGCGTAAGTGCGGTTGAGAAAGTCGAGCAGGAGCGCATCAGGGTCCTGCGCTTGGCGCACCGCCTCGTAAGACAGAATGAACTCGCCGAGTGTCGTGTCGAACTTTGCACCCGGCGGCATGGCCGCATCGCGAAAGCCCGGCGGTTCGGGATAGGCGTAGGAGTAGAAGGCCGCGTGCGGATAGGCATCGCTGCCGGGCCAGAAACCGGCGCTGCTGACCTCGTGCGAATAGGCCTCCCGCGTCACGTCGTCGGGCAGGCCCGGCACGCCGCCGGGATGCAACGGTGCAGCGCGGCCGGAAAAGCGCGTCACCGCGAGATCGAAGCTGCCCCAGAAGAAATGGACCGGCGAGACCTTGCCGAGAAAGCCGCTGCGGAACAGCCTGAATACGCGATCCACCTGCACCAGTGCGCGCCAGAAGCGATGCGCCGCATCCGCATCGTAGGCCGCATGCACCTCGTCCTCGGAAAAGCGGATAGGGTCCGCCACTTCGTTCGGTTTGTCATTGATGGATATGCTGACGCCAAGCTCGTTCAGCAGCCTGAATGTTTCACGGTAGAAATCGGCGACGCTGCGCGGCTTCAGTGGTAACGAGCGCTCCTCGCCCCGGCTGGTGCGCAGAGTCAGGCGATGCGCGATGAAGTCGAACTCGATCTCCAGAATTTCGTGACCGATGGGAATGGGCGATGTCGTCAGCCCACGCGCGCTCACATAGAGCGGCACCTGCCAGCCGTGATTGAGCCACGGCGAGAGCCGCAAGCGGATCTTGCCGACGATCTGCGTCCAGAGCTGCAGCGTCAGCGCGGTCTCGCGCCATGCGGGATAGGGCAGTTCGGGCCAGAGATCGTCGTTTCGCATCGCAGGGCTCCTCTTGGGCGTCTCTCATCATGCCGGACTTCGCGGCCATGATCCATGTCCTCATTTCCTTCCATCCCAGCGAAGCCTAAGCCTGCGGCATGTGCCTGCAATATAGGCATGATTTCTCCCTCCATTGACCTTGCCATCGGATCGCTTAGCCTCTCTCCTCAAGACGGGAGATCGAACGATGCGACATGGATGGCGAATTCTTGCCTTTGCCGCATTCTCGTTGCTGGCGGCGAAAGGCTCCGCTTGGGCGCAAGGGATAACCCTGCGTGTCGGGCATTTTCCCAACATCACCCATGTGCAGGCGCTGGTGGCGCGCGCCATGGAGCGGCAGGGCAAGAGCTGGTTCGCGGAGCGGCTCGGGCCGGACGTGAAGATCGAATGGTACGCCTACAATGCGGGCCCGAGCGCCATGGAGGCGATCTTCGCCAGGTCGCTCGATCTCACCTATGTCGGCCCGAATCCTGCGCTCAATGCCTATGCGCGCTCGCGCGGCGATGAGGTGCGCGTGATCGCGGGCGCGGTGACCGGCGGGTCCGCGCTCGTGGTGCAAGGCGACTCGACGCTGACGAAGCCCGCCGACTTCAAGGGCAAGCGGATCGCCACGCCGCAATTCGGCAACACGCAGGATGTTGCGGCCCGCGCATGGCTCGTCGCGGGCGGGTTGCGCATCACGCAGACAGGCGGCGACGCGCATGTGCTGCCGACCAGCAACCCCGATCAATTGTCGCTGTTCAGGAGCAGGCAGCTCGATGCGGTGTGGACCGTCGAGCCTTGGGTTTCGCGGCTTGAATCGGAAGCGGGCGGCAAGGTTCTCGTGGAGGAGAAGGACGCCATCACAACGGTGCTCGTGTCCAGCGCGGCTTTTCTCGAGAAGAACCGGGACATGGCCAAGCGTTTCGTGGCGGCGCATCGCGAACTGACCGAATGGATCCAGAAGAATCCGGAGGAGGCGCAACGCTTGGCGCGGGAGGAATTGCAGGCCTCGTTCAGGGTCGGCATGCCGGCCGAGCTCGTGGCACGCTCCTGGACGCGCATGACGATCACGCCGGATACGACGCTCGCCGCGTTCCAGTCCTTCGTGGCGAGCGCGCAATCCGTGGGATTTCTGCGCGGCACGCCCGACCTGTCGCGCATGATCGAGACGCCTTGATGGAGGCTGCCCCCAACGCCACTCTCGCCGCTCCCAAGGCCAAGCTCATCATCGAGGGCGTCACCAAATGGTTCACCCCCTCACGCACCGTCGTGCAAGCGCTGGACAATGTCTCGTTGACGGTCGCAGAGGGCGAGTTCCTGTGCCTCGTCGGCCCGAGCGGATGCGGAAAGTCCACCTTGCTCGACATCATTGCGGGGCTGACGAAGCCCGATCAGGGGCGCGTTCTCGCGGATGGCGAGGTCGTGAACGGTCCGGGCAGGCAGCGCCTCGTGATGTTCCAGGAATCGGCGCTGTTCCCGTGGCTCGATGCCTTCGGCAACGTGATGTTCGGGCTGAAGCTGCGTCCCGACCTGACGAACAGGCAGCGCCGTGAGATAGCGGATTACTATCTCGAACTCGTGGGCCTCGAAAAGTTCAAGCACGCGCAGGTGCACGAGTTGTCCGGCGGAATGAAGCAGCGCGTGGCGCTGGCCCGTGCATTGGCGCCCGATCCGCAGGTGCTGCTCATGGACGAGCCCTTCGCCGCGCTCGATGCGCTGACGCGCGACCAACTCTACGACGACATCCAGCGCATCTGGATGGAGAGCCGCAAGACTATCGTGTTCGTCACGCATAACGTGCGCGAGGCGGCATGCCTCGGCGATCGGGTCATTCTGATGTCGCCGTCGCCGGGGCGGATCTCGGAAGTGTTCGAGATCGACCTGCCTCGTCCGCGCGACATCAACTCTCCGGAACTTGCGGGCTACACGTCCAAGATCGCGGCGGCCCTGAAAGGCATCCATCAAGGGACGGTTTCCGAATGAAGCGCACCGCCATCGCCCTCCTGTTCTTCGCTGCGATCGCGCTCGTATGGGAACTGGCGGTCCGCAGCGGCCGCTGGTCCGCGGTGCTGCTGCCCTCGCCGACTTTGGTCGGCGAATACATGTGGACGGCGCTCACCGACGGCACGCTCCTCGAATCCACCTGGGTCACGCTCAAGCGCCTGTTCGTCGGCTATGTCGCGGGCGTCATCATCGGCCTGCCGCTCGGACTTCTCACCAGCACCTCGCAGGTATTGGAAGACACCATCGGCTCGCTCGCGCTCGGCCTTCAGACGCTCCCCAGCGTCTGCTGGGTGCCGCTCGCGCTCATATGGTTCGGGCAGACGGAAGGCGCGATGCTGTTCGTGGTGATCATGGGCACCGTATGGTCCGTCATCATCGCCACGGATCACGGCGCACGCAACATTCCGCCGATCTATGCCAAGGCCGCGCGCACCATGGGCTCGGAAGGTTTTCACAAATGGACGAGGGTGGTCCTGCCCGCATCGCTGCCATTTCTCGTCAGCGGCATGAAGCAGGGTTGGGCCTTCGCGTGGCGGTCGCTGATGGCGGCGGAAATCTACGTCACCATCCTCACCGGCTTCGGCCTGGGCCACCTGCTCCACTATGGGCGGGAGCTGAACGCCATGGAGCAGGTGATCGGCATCATGATCGTGATCGTGGTGATCGGCCTCCTGGCCGATCGCCTCCTGTTCTCACCATGGGAGCGGTTCCTTCACCGCCGCTGGGGCACGAACCTCAAGGAAGCCTAAGGCTCCCGCTTCAGGGAGCCCGTATCGCCGCTTCCCGTCTGAGCGCCGCTGGTTCCCACCGTTCCCACGGAAGCGGCGGGGCTGGTGCCGGGAACGGTGCCGCCCGGCTGCAGCGGTGTCGAAAGGCCCGAAGGCGCGCGCGGCGGATTGGCGGAGGAGAACCAGTTCTCCTCGGGCACATCGCTTCCCCTCCGCTCGGCCGAGGTCTCGCGCATGGTCGAGGCCGCGCCCTGTCCGCGTCTCATCGCTCCTTGCGACGTGCGGCCCAGGCCGCGATCCACCACGCCCGCCTTGAGCGGGAATGGCGGCTCGGGACGGCGGGAGACGCGATGCAGGGGACGGTTGGACCGGGAGGCCGAGCCGTCGCGGCTCATGCTCCACGCCAGAGCGGCACCGCCAACCGCGAGAAGCCCCGCGAGGATGCCGAAGGTCATTCCGGTTGGCATGCCATAGCGGCTCGGCATCACGGATTCGGGCAGATGCCAGCGGCTCGCCTCGTAGGATGCGATCTTCTCGCGCTCATAAGAATGACGGACTCTTTCAGCCTCTCGCGGAGACAGTATTCCATGCGCAGCCACCAGGATGCCGTTCTCCTCCAGGCTGAAGGCATGGCGGACGACATTGCTGAATTCCTTGAAGTCCAGAGACCAGCGCCGCCCGTTCTTGTCATGCTGCGCGGCAAGCGTATCGAGACGGCGGCGAATGTCATGATGTTCGTGTTCGATCTCGGCGAGATAGGATTCCGTTCGCCCGTCATGGCGAAGCGCGGGGTAGAGCGCGTTCTGCTCCGCCCTCAAATGCCGGTCGATCTCGTCCTCGAGATCGGCGAAAAGCTCGGCGCGGCTGTTGGGGCCGCTCGAGCTTGCCCGCAACACCTCGCGGCAGAGCTCCTCGATATTCGCGTGATCCGACAGCACCATCTGCCATAGATTCATGGTGGGCCTCCTCTTGAGATCGCTTCACCAGAACGGCTTTCGAGGGAGTGCTGTTCCGAACTTTACCTGTCCGCATACGCCCACAGTCGCGCCATAGACCTGTGCAATGGTCGATCCGGCTCCGGGACTTGAGATTTTTGTTTGCAATTATCGGTTAAGACCATGCCCCGGCATGCCGCCTCGCAGTGTAATCTTGTACGGATTCTCGGAAGTGGTATCCCGTTCGCAAAACTCAGCACATCCCGCGATGGATCGACCATGACATCTTCGACGCAGCCGCTGTCTCCCGCCCTCCCTGAAGGCCTGCCCACCTATGACGACGTGCTCACGGCGGCCTGGCGCATCGCGGACGTGGCCCATCGCACGCCGGTGCTGACCTCCCGCACCGCCGATCAGCGCACGGGCGCGAAGCTGTTCTTCAAGGCTGAGAACCTCCAGCGCGGCGGCGCATTCAAGTTCCGCGGCGCATTCAACGCCATCGCACGCCTGAGCCCCGAGGCGCGGAAGCGCGGCGTGGTGACCTTCTCTTCGGGCAACCATGCGCAAGCGATTGCCTATGCGGGCCAGCTTCAGGGCGTGCCGACAACCGTCATCATGCCCAATGATGCGCCGGCCATGAAGGTTGCCGCCACCAAGGGCTATGGCGCCGAGGTGGTGAGCTTCGACCGTTACACCGAGGACCGCGACGCCATTGCGCGCAGGCTCTCCGAGGAGCGTGGCCTCACGCTGATCCCGCCTTACGACCATGAGGACGTGATCGCGGGCCAGGGCACCGTCGTGAAGGAACTGATCGACGAGGTCGGACCGCTCGACATGCTGCTTGTTCCCGTCGGCGGCGGTGGGCTGATCGCGGGCGCGGCGCTCGCGGCGAAGGAGCTCTCGCCGGAATGCCTCGTCTACGGCGTGGAGCCCGAAGCGGGCAATGACGGCCAGCAATCCTTCCGCACCGGCTCCATCGTGCGCATTCCCGTGCCCAAGACCATCGCCGACGGCGCGCAGACCTCCTATCTCGGCGAGAAGACGTTTCCGATCATCAGCGCGCTGGTGCACGACATGGTGACGGTGAGCGACCCGATGCTGGTGGACACCATGCGTTTCTTCGCCGAGCGCATGAAGATCGTCGTCGAGCCCACCGGCTGCCTCGCGGCGGCGGCAGCCCTTCAGGACGTGGTGCCCTGCCATGGCAAGCGCGTCGGCATCGTCATCAGCGGGGGCAACGTGGACCCTAAGGCATTCGCGAAGTTCATGGCTGAGTGAGAGACTGAAGCGCACAGGATGTGGCGCGCTCTTCTCTGCCCCTTGCGGGGAGGGATCGAGGGTGGGGGGCGCAAAGTCGGAGCACAACGCCAATCCAGTGAGCGCGGCACCCCTACAGTGTCATCCCCGGCGGTCCTTTAGGACTGGGAAGGGGATCCACCCACGAGCGCCGCGCTATGGATCCCCTTCCCTCGCTGACGCTCGCCGGGGATGACACAACTGGTCCAAACTCTCACCCGGTCACACCACCCCCACCCTGGCCCTCCCCGCAAGGGGGAGGGAATAAGCGCAGTGCTTTGTGAGCAATCTCACTGCCCTACCCGCAAAACCATCGCGCGGCCGTCGTGATCGCCGGTCGTCAGTTCGGGATTATCCGTGAGAGCGTTGTCGAGATCGACGGCGCTCTCCGATTGATAGGCCGTGCGGCTGTTCATGCGCTGCGCGAAGTCGTCCCGCGCGGCGTTGAACGAGCCGAAGCGGTGGCCCGGCCAGCGGAACGGGTCCACTACCTCGCGGCTGAAGGCAGCGGTGAACACAAACCCATTCTCGAATGGGTGCGGGCCGAAGATGCGGCCGTGATTGTTGCTGATCTCGAAGACCTCGTTGGAGAACGCATCGTCCCACCCTTGAGGCAGCTGCGCGTAGAGTTCCCCTCCGATACGGGCCTGATACCCCGCCGAATGCCCGAGCCTGATCGGATAGCCCGCATGGGCCGCCGCCGCGATGAGCCGCGCCCTCGCCTCGGCGGCATTGGCGGCCACGACATCGACGATGATGACGTTGATCGGCTCGCGCAGATGGCGGCCATGATAGATCTCACCCAACCAATCGGAAGGCACGTCCTGCGCGGTCAGCATCCATTTGCCGATGCTGGGCAGGCCGGGCGGCGATGCCGATTGATCCGCTTCCTGAGCCTGCGCGGCAGGCACGGCCAGAAGAGTGCAAAGCATGAGCAAGCGGACAGTTCTCATGACTCCCCCTGCGGTGCGAAGAAACAGATGATCGCCCTGGTGACGGGCTCCTCGCAGATATGGAACTTGATGTCCGGCGAGGGCTTCGCGTATTCGCGGCCGATAAAGCGCCCGTCCCAGAGGCGAAAGCCCTCCGCCGTTTCCGTGACGCTTTCTCCTCGCAGCAACTCCCGGCAATCGTGATCGCTGCAGCACCAGGCCGGATACCAGCTATGCGCCCGCGCCTGCGAGGCGGCGAGAGAGATCGCCGCGGCCACAATGATCCATGTCCTTCCTGAGGCCATGCAGGACAAGCCTTTCCCGGGAGCGCCCCTTTACGGATAGCTTGTCCTTGATTGTTGGGCGCAATGGATGCGCCGTCCAGTGGTGCTGTTGCGGCAGGGGATGCTCGGCTGGGGAATTTAATAGCTCGCCGTCATCCCCGGACTTGTGCCTGTAATCCCGGCTTCAACCTCACCGACCTCATCCTGAGGAGCCGCTGGAAGCGGCGTCTCGAAGGATCGTCCAGAGACTGCTGGAGACGCCCTCGTCCTTCGAGACAGTCGCTCCGCGACTTCCTCAGGATGAGGGCTATGGAGCGGCGGACAAAAAATGGCCGGGACAGGCCCGGCCATGACGAGATAGGGCTATCCCGCCTGCTCGATGACGTGAGGCCTTGCCTTTACTCCGCCGACTGAAAATAAGGCTCGACCTTGCCCTTGAGCTTGATCGTCATGGCGTTGCCGAAGCGGTCCTTGGCATTTCCGGCGACGACGCGCACCCAGCCTTCACTGACGCAATACTCGTCCACATTGGTCTTTTCGACCCCGTTGAAGCGGATGCCCACGCCCTTGGCGAGCAGGGCCTCATTGTAATAGGGGCTGTCCGGGTTCGTGGACAGGCGGTCGGGCAACGTGTCGGCCATGCGAGAGGGTCTCCGTTCGAGATGATAAATCGGGCGCAACCTAACCTCTCCCGGCCCGGATGCCAATTCGGGAAACCTTAAGACCGTGACATTGTTCGCTTGCGCCCTAGTTTCGTTGCGGCATACCTTGAAAACCAAGCTTTTCAAGAAAAACGAGTCAGGTCAGGGAGGGGAGCATGACAGCTGAGACCGAAGGGATTCATACCGATTTTTCGGAAGGCATGAGCTATGGCGACTATCTCCAGCTCGACACCCTTCTCGCGGCCCAGATCCCCGTCACGGGCGAGCATGACGAACTTCTCTTCATCACCATTCATCAGGTCATGGAGCTGTGGCTGAAGCTTCTCAACCGGGAGCTCGACACCGCCCTCGACCATATCCGCGCCGATCAGTTGCAGCCGGCGTTCAAATGCACCGCCCGCATCAACCGCATCCAGGAGCAGCTGATCCAGGCCTGGACGGTGCTCTCCACCATGACGCCCTCGGACTACCTGCGCTTCCGGCCGTCGCTGGGCAAGTCTTCCGGCTTCCAGTCCTGGCAGTACCGGCTCGTCGAGTTCAAGCTGGGCGCAAAGGATGCGGTGAAGATGGCCCCGCACCAGCACCGCGGCGATCTCGCGGCGCAGCTCGACGCCGCCTATCGCGCGCCGAGCCTTTACGACGAGGCTTTGCGCCTGCTGGCGCGTCGCGGCTATCCGGTGCCGGCTGAAGTTCTCACCCGGGATGTCACGCAGCCCTATGCGGCGCATCCCGGCGTCGAAGCCGTGTGGGAGGAAATCTACCGTCACTCCAACGAGCATTTCGATCTCTACGAACTCGCCGAGGAGCTGGTTGATCTGGAAGACGCGTTCCAGCAATGGCGCTTCCGCCACATGAAGACCGTGGAGCGCATCATCGGCATGCGCACCGGCACCGGCGGCAGCACCGGCGTTTCTTATCTGCGCAAGGCGCTCGAGCGCTACTTCTTCCCCGAACTCTGGTCCGTGCGCGGCAAGCTCTGATCAAGGCCTGTGACATGCTCGATTTGCGTTCCCACTTCTCACGCTTTCTCAATTCCGAACCGGAGCGCCTGCACTTTGCCGCGCACAGCCACCATCCCTGGCCCGATGTGACGCGCGAGGCGCATGCGCAGGCTTGGGACGATGCGGCGCGCCTGATCGACGACAAGTGGGAGCACATGCTCGGCCCCGTCCTCGACGAGTTCCGCGCGCATGTGGCGAGTCATCTCAATCTGCCCGACCCGAACACCATTGCGGTCGCGCCGAACACGCATGAATTCCTCAAGCGCATTCTCTCGTGCTTTCCGGGCGACCGGCCGGTCCGCATTCTGACATCGGATGGCGAGTTCCACTCCTTCAGCCGCCAGATCGCGCGACTGGAAGAGGATGGATCGGTCGCGGTGACGCGCGTGCCGGTGGAGCCGTTCGTCAGCTTCGAGGATCGGCTGATGGCGGCATCCGTCAGCAAGTTCGACCTCGTCTTCATCAGCCAGGTTTTTTTCAACTCGGGCTTCGCGGCGGATGTGCGCAAGCTCGTCGAAGCCGCGCGCGGCGACGCCATGGTGGTGATCGACGGCTATCACGGCTTCATGGCCCGCCCCACGGATCTGAGCGCCATCGCGGACCGCGCATTCTATATCGCAGGCGGCTACAAATACGCCATGGCGGGCGAAGGCGCGTGCTTCATGCATTGCCCGCCGGGATGGGGCGCCCGCCCGCGCGACACCGGCTGGTACGCCGCCTTCGGCAATCTCACGAACGCGCAGAGCGGACAGGTGGGATACAGCGAGGACGGTTGGCGCTTCATGGGCGCGACCTTCGATCCGTCGGGCCTCTACCGCTTCAACGCGGTGATGCGCTGGCTTCGCGACGAGGGCATCACGCCCGGCATCGTCCACGCCCATGCCGTGGCCCTGCAGCAGAGCTTCCTGAGGCGGGTCGCGGACAGCGCGGCCTTCCAGAGCGCAAGACTTCTTGTGCCGCAGGACGAGATGCGCCGCGGCAATTTCCTGACCTTCGAGTTGCCGGAAGCGCAGATCCTCTATCGCGATCTGCAGCAACTGCGCGTCGTGACGGATGTACGCGGCCACCGCCTGCGCATCGGGTTCGGCATCTATCAGACCGATGAGGAAGTGGAGCAGATGGTCCAGCGCATCGACGAGGCCGGTGCGCTCGAATCCCTGTCGGCGAAGGCGCCTTCCGCCGCTTAAGCTGCGCTCATCGGCCTCAACGGCCACCTGCCGGGGAGGAGATTGCGGCCTCTCATACTTATGTTATTACGTAACGCAAATTGATCCCCCGAGCATTAGGCCGCCTGTCGCATGACGCAAGGGAAAGACACCTCGGAGCGTTATCGTGGCCAATCCCCAGATCCTCAATCTCAACAACGATGTCGTCATCAGAAGGCGCGACACGCCCGTGCTCCTCGACGAAGGCGGTGACCTGCAGCTTGTCGGCGGCGGAGCGCGCTTCAAGAACCTGGTTCTGTTTACGGAGCGTGGAGAAGGCGACCGGTTCGGCATTCAGGAGACGGACAGCATCAAATTACCGGGCGGCCTCAACGCCGGCGAGGATATCACGGACGGCACCTCCGTCATCGGCACGATTGAGGAAATCGATGACTTCGGCGGCTTGCGGATCACCTTCAGCCCGACTGTCACAAACGCTCAGGTAGAGAACCTTCTCAAAGCTCTCACCTTCATCAGCGGGGCAGCTGAAGAGGGGTTCACGGAAAATCCCGGCATCCTGCTCGAGCTCTATGACATCGATGGCGGGATGGCCAATGTCTCCCTCTTCGTCGGTGATGAGGTTATCGGCACTGACGATGACGAGACCTTCGAAGGCAATGCCGACGATCTCAATGACGGCGACAGCCTCAACGGCGGCGGCGGCGACGATACGTTCCAGCTTGCGAACGGTGACAGGTTCGACCTGTCCGAGATGCATATCACCAATATCGAGACCATTCGCGGTTCGGATAACAGCGACCTGATCTCCCTGTCGGCCCGGCATCTGAAGTCCACGCTGAAGAGCATCGATGCCGGGCTCGGCGTCGAGGATGTCCTCGCACTCCATGCCGATGCCTACAACGAGTTCGATCTGATGAACATCGATGTGACCGGCTTCGAGGAGATCAGCGTCAACTCCAGCAACTCGACGATCCTGCTCGACGACATCGACCTGGCGATGATCGTCACCGGCAAGTCGGCACGGAACGATACTCTAGTCATGAAGGCCGGCATCTCCCTCTCGGAAGATGAGCGCCTAGCCATTCACCGGAAGGGCATCGACACGATCGTTGCGGGCGGAAAGACGACGACGCATACCGTCAAGGTTGCCGGCCTGCACGGCGACGTGGTGAGCGCGTCCGTCGGCACGAGAACATTCCTGGATGCGGGACGCAACGCGCTCCTGCATGCGGATTCCGGGCTGCTGGAATCGATCTTTGTCACGATCATCGGCGGCCATCACATGAGTGAGCTGATCCAGGTGCAGGAGATCGGAGGGGTCACGCTCCAGAGCACTTCCGATCCCAATGAAAATCTCATCAAGGTGGACGGCACCGTCATCGGCACGGCCAGCGGCGGCTCGGCCCACCTGCACATTCGGTTCATTGCACTGGAAGCGACCACCGCACGCGTTCAGAAAGTGATCCAGGCGCTCACCTACACCGCCACCTCCAATAGCCTCCCAGGCATGCGCACGGTCAAGATCACCGTGAAGGATGTCGGCGGACGCGAGACGACCTCCGACGTGTCGGTCATGACGAGCGTCGCCCCGACGGATATCGGATTGAGCAACGCCTCCGTCCGCGAACTTGCGGACACGGGCGAGACCATCGGCACGCTGTCCGCCACCGACACGCCCGGCAGCAGCTTCACCTATGAGATCAAGCGCAGCGACGGCAGCTGGGGCAGCGCGACCTCGGACGGGCGCTTCAAGGTCGAAGGCAACCAGCTCAAGGTCGCCAATGGCTTGCTGCTCGATTACGAGCAGGCCAAGTCCCACGACATCACCATCAAGGTCACGGACAATACGGGTCTTTCCTACGAGAAAACCTTCACCATCGGCCTGACCGATGTGGCCGGAGAGGTCATCACCGGCACCGACGGAAACGACTCGTTCGTCGGTGGCGTGGGCATGGATATCATGCGCGGCGGCGCTGGCAACGACACGCTCAATGGCGGCCTCGGCAATGACAGGCTCTATGGCGGTACGGGCAAGGACGTGTTCGTCTTCGACACCAAGCCCAACAAGCGCACCAACAAGGACAAGATCCTCGACTGGAAGTACCGCGACGACACGATCCATCTCGACAAGGACTTCTTCAAGAAGCTGCCCAAGGGCAAGCTCAAGAGCAAATACTTCACGCTCGGCGACAAGGCGAAAGACAAGAACGACTATATCGGCGTGAACAAGAAGACCGGCGACGTGTGGTACGACACGAACGGCGACAAGGCCGGCGGGCAGACCATCTTCGCCAATATCGGCAAGAAGAAAGCCATCTTCGCCTCGGACTTCTTCGTGATCTGAGACTTGCGGCATGATCTCATGAAAAAGCCTCTCCGGTCTGCCGGGGAGGCTTTTTTCATGGGCCGGTCAGAACGCCGTTTCCGTCAGGATGAGAATGAGGCCGACGGTGATCATGGCCAGCGCGGGCCAGTGGGTTCTCAGGCTGAAGGCTTTGACGGAATCGGTTGGCTCCAGGCTCTCGCTCGCTCCCGTGGGGCCGACCCGCCGTGGAGCACTGAGGCGGCCCCGCCACAGGGCCTGCGCCACCCCATAGAGCACGCCCGCGATGACGAGGATGACGCCGACCCATATGAGGATCATCTGCGAGGACATGAAGGCCCTCCCCCGGTTGCCAGGACCGGGATGATAGCATGATCCGCGGCGTCACCCAAAAGCGGCCGGCGCTTTATGCCACCTGCCCCGCGCACCACCCCGACGACCAGGCCCATTGGAAATTGTAGCCGCCGAGCCAGCCCGTCACGTCCACCACTTCGCCGATGAAGTACAGGCCCGGAACGGCCTTCGCCTCCATCGTCCTGGAATCGAGTTCGCGCGTATCGACGCCGCCGAGCGTGACCTCGGCCGTGCGGTAGCCTTCCGTTCCCGCCGGCTTGAAGCGCCAGCTCTTCACAGCCTCCTCGACACGCCGCAGGTGCTTGTCCGAATGATCTGCGAGATTGGCCGGGCCTTTCTCACTTTCAGCAATCATTTGCGCCAGGCGCTTGGGGAGAAG
Organism: Microvirga sp.; assembly: GCA_041913065.1. Taxonomy (GTDB): domain Bacteria; phylum Pseudomonadota; class Alphaproteobacteria; order Rhizobiales; family Beijerinckiaceae; genus Microvirga. The sequence goes on from JAYSGD010000006.1 coordinate 161,097, forward strand.
ATTGGACAAGGCGGTCTGCAAGGCCTGCCGGCCGTTTTCCTTGCGCGCCGCGCGCAGCTCCTCGAACACATCGACACCCGGCAGCATGGACACGACGATCTCGTCGCCCTCGCGCCAATAGGAGGAAATCTGCAGCATCGCGGGTCCACTCAGGCCGCGATGGGTGAAGAGCATCGCTTCCTCGAACCGCGTCTTGGCCCGGCTCACCACCGCGTCCACCGCGATGCCTGAGAGCGGGTTGAGCCGTTCCAGCATCAACGGTTCGAGGGTGAAGGGTACGAGCCCGGGGCGCGTCTCGACGATGGAGAGACCGAATTGCTGCGCGAGATCGTAGCCGAAGCCGGTCGCGCCCATTTTCGGAATCGACTTGCCGCCCGAGGCCACCACGAGCGAGCGGCATTGAACGGCGCCTTTCGACAGGCGCAGCCGAAAGCCGTCCGCGTTTTTCTCGACCTGCTCGACGGATGTGCTCAGGCGAAGCTCGACGCCCGCATGCTTCATCTCGGAGAGCATCATGTCCACCACCTGCCGCGAGGAACCGTCGCAGAAGAGCTGGCCGAGGGTCTTCTCGTGATAGGCGATGCCGTAGCGATCTATGAGCGCGATGAAGTCGCGCTGCGTGTAGCGCTTCAGGGCCGAGATGCAGAAGCCGGGATTTTGCGAGATGTAATTGGCGGGCGCGGCATGGAGGTTGGTGAAGTTGCACCGCCCTCCCCCGGAAATACGGATCTTCTCGCCGGGCTTGGCCGCATGGTCGATGATCAGGACCGAGCGCCCGCGCTTGCCGGCCTCGGCCGCGCACATCATGCCGGCGGCCCCGGCGCCGATGACCACAACGTCGAAAGTGTCCAAGAGACGGATTCCTGAATAGATGCCCACGCGGCGGGACGGGATGTTGAAAGCCAAATGATTTTAAACTGCAAGCCTGAAAGGCCCGCCCCTGCCATTTCCCTACCCGCAACGGCGCGGCAGTAACAACAAAATTGAAGAGTGTCGAAGAAGTGTCCTGAAAGTGATCGGTCGGCCTCACGACCGCTCGCCGGATCGATTGCCGCCCTTCGCGCACGGGTGTAAAATTCAATCTTGCAGCCGTGCGTCTGAAGCGACGGTCTTGCACCTCCGCCCTCAGGCACGCGAGCTTCCTCTTTTCACGGGAGGTTAGCCATGTCGATCTCACCTACACTGGAGAAATATCTGGCCGACCGGGGCATCAGCTACGATCTGATCCCCCACGAGCCAACCATGTCGTCACTCAAGTCCGCCCAGGCCGGGCATGTGCCCAGCGACAGCGTGGCCAAGGGCATCATGCTCAGCGATGGGCAGAACTACATGCTCGCCGTTCTGCCCGCATCGCATCACCTGCGCCTGTCCGACCTCAGGGAAGAGCTTGGCCATGAGATGCACCTCGCATCGGAGGACGAGGTGGGCGAAGTGTTCCGCGATTGCGAATTCGGCGCCATTCCGCCCATCGGGTCCTGCTACGGCCTGAACGTCATCATCGACGAGAGCCTCGCGCAGAAATCCGATCTCTACTTCGAAGGCGGCGATCACACGACGCTGATTCATCTGAAAGGCTCCGACTTCGCGCAACTCAACGCGAAGGCCCAGCACGGCTCGTTCAGCGAGCGCATGTAGACAAATTGCCTGTGTGCTCTTTCCCCTCCCCCTTGCGGGGAGGGGTTAGGGTGGGGGTCGCAAAGTCAGAACGCCTTCACCAATCCAGTCAGCACGCCAACCCTACAGTGTCATTCCCGGGAGGACGCGGAGGGGAAGGGAATCCACCCGCACGCTCAGCGCTATGGATCCCCTTCCCTCGCTGCGCTCGCCGGGGATGACACTGAGCTTCACATGTTAAGCTCTTACCCGGTCACAACTTGGGCAGGCCGGCGGCATCGCATATCGGCGATGACGAAAAAGCGTGTTAGGGACCGGGCCTCCTCTCATTGAAGCCTTCGTCCCTCATGCCGCATCTGCTCGAATATGGCGGCCTTTTCGCCGCAGCCTTTCTTTCGGCCACCATTTTCCCGTTCCAGTCGGAAGCGGTGCTGTTCGCCATGCTCGTTGCCGAACATTACCAATGGTGGGTGCTGATCGCGGTGGCGAGCGTCGGAAATATCCTCGGATCCATCGTCAACTGGTTCCTCGGCCGCTTCTTCGCGCATTTCGAAGGGCGCCGCTGGTTTCCCGTGAGCAGGGCGCAGATGGAAAGGGCGGAGGGCTGGTATCGGCGCTATGGGCGCTGGACGCTGCTGTTGAGCTGGACGCCGATCATCGGCGACCCGCTGACCGTGGTGGCGGGCGTGATGCGCGAGCGCCTGCCCGTCTTCATCCTGCTCGTCGCCATTGCCAAGACCGGGCGCTACCTCGCGGTCGGCGCCCTGAGCCTGGGGTGGATTTAAGGCCCCTGATAGCTGGCCCAAAGCTCCTCCAGGTGGCTCGGCTCCAGAACCTCGCCGGATGCGGTGCGGATCACCGCATGCATGCCTGCGGGCGCCTCGTTATTCATGGCCCAATGCACGGCCTCGCGCAACGTCTTGAACTCGGTGATGTCGCTCGGGGCGGCGGGGCCGCCCTTCTGCGTTCCCATGGTCTCGAACTGGAGATGAGCTGGGGCATCCCAATCGGTTTCCGGCACCATGATGTTTTCCGCCCTGATGGTTGAACCTGATCGGGACAACGCGCGGCAGGCTGGGCTGTTTCAGCTTGGCTTTAGAGCTATGCCGACGCCTCCTTATGTTCTTCCCGCGCAGCCTCCCACACTTCCCGCGCTGCATCGGCGTTCATGGCCGCGATGGCGAGGCCGACGATCAGATCCGGCCAGGCGGACAGGGTCGCGGCGGTGGTGAGGCCTGCTCCGATGATCGCCACGTTGGCGATGGCGTCGTTCCGGGCCGAGAGAAATGCTGCCCGGGTCAGGCTGCCGCTGTGATGCCGATAGCGAGTGAGTAGCACGGCGCAGGTTATATTCACCGCCAAGGCCCCAGCCCCGGCCAGCGTCAGGGGAAGCGGGTCAGGCGGAACCGGCTCCATGAACTTGTCCCAGGCCGTCCAGAGGGTCGCAAGGCCGGGGACCAGCAGGATTCCCGCGAGCACCATTCCCACCCGCGCCCGCATGAGCGGGGTGAAGCCCAAAGCCAGGAGAATGAGGAGATTGACCGAGGCATCCTCAAGGAAGTCGATACTGTCGGCGAAGAGCGAAACGGATCCAATGCTTAAGGCCACCGTGAATTCGACCCCGAAATAGCCGAGATTCAAGGCGGCCACGATCGCGACGATCCGGCGCAGCCCCTGTTCGGAAGCCTCTTGAGACATGATGTTCGGGAGCCCTTCTTAGCGAGTGTGCAGTTGCCCGTAGCGCCCAACCGCTTCCGGCCGCAAGCGGGGCCAAGTGTAAGGCCCTCGGTGCGATGCCGTTGGCGCAATGTCCTTGCGGCACGGCTGGGTGAACCGGAAGGAATGCCAATTTTTCTTGCAAGTCACGCAATTTCGGTTGAACAAGGCTTCAACGATTACGAGGAAACCCATGCCAGCCTATCGCTCTCGCACCACCACCCACGGCCGCAACATGGCGGGCGCCCGCGGCCTTTGGCGCGCCACGGGCATGAAGGATTCCGACTTCGGCAAGCCGATCATCGCCGTGGTCAACTCCTTCACCCAGTTCGTGCCCGGCCATGTCCACCTCAAGGATCTGGGACAGCTGGTAGCCCGGGAGATCGAGCAGGCCGGCGGCGTCGCCAAGGAGTTCAACACCATCGCGGTGGATGACGGCATCGCCATGGGCCATGACGGCATGCTCTATTCCCTGCCCTCGCGGGAGCTGATCGCGGATTCAGTCGAGTACATGGTCAACGCCCATTGCGCGGACGCCATGGTCTGCATCTCGAACTGCGACAAGATCACCCCCGGCATGCTGATGGCCGCCATGCGCCTCAACATCCCGGCCGTGTTCGTCTCCGGCGGGCCGATGGAAGCCGGCAAGGTCGTCCTCAACGGCGTGACCAAGAAGCTCGACCTGGTGGACGCCATGGTCGCCGCCGCCGACGACAAGATCGCCGACGAGGACATCAAGGTCATCGAGCGTTCGGCCTGCCCCACCTGCGGCTCCTGCTCGGGCATGTTCACGGCCAATTCGATGAACTGCCTCACCGAGGCTCTGGGCCTGTCGCTCCCCGGCAACGGCTCGACGCTGGCGACCCACGCAGACCGCAAGCGCCTCTTCGTGGAGGCCGGCCACCTGATCGTGGATCTCGCCCGCCGCTATTACGAGCAGGACGACGAGACCGTGCTGCCGCGCTCGATTGCCAGCTTCGCCGCCTTCGAGAACGCCATGACCCTCGACATTGCCATGGGCGGATCGAGCAACACGGTGCTGCACCTGCTGGCCGCCGCGAGCGAGGCCGAGGTGAACTTCACCATGTCGGACATCGACCGCCTGTCGCGCCGGGTGCCGGTGCTGTGCAAGGTCGCGCCTGCCATCGCCAACGTGCACATGGAAGACGTGCACCGCGCCGGCGGCATCATGGGCATCCTGGGCGAGCTCGACCGCGCGGGCCTGCTCGACACCTCCGTTCCCACGGTTCATGCCGCCACCATGAAGGACGCGCTCGACCGTTGGGACGTGAAGCGCAGCAAGAGCCAGTCCGTGCACGAGTTCTTCTCGGCGGCCCCCGGCGGCGTGCCGACCCAGGTCGCCTTCAGCCAATCCAGCCGCTACGACAGCGTGGATACGGACCGCGAAGGCGGCGTCATCCGCGATGCGGAGCACGCCTTCTCGAAGGATGGCGGCCTCGCCGTGCTCTTCGGCAACCTCGCGCTCGACGGCTGCATCGTGAAGACGGCGGGCGTAGACGAGAGCATCCTGAAGTTCTCGGGCCCCGCCATCGTGTTCGAGAGCCAGGACGCGGCGGTGGACGGCATCCTCAACGGCAAGGTGAAGGCCGGCGACGTGGTGGTCATCCGCTACGAGGGACCGCGCGGCGGCCCCGGCATGCAGGAAATGCTCTACCCGACCAGCTACCTGAAGTCGAAGGGCCTCGGCAAGGCCTGCGCGCTCATCACCGACGGCCGCTTCTCCGGCGGCACCTCGGGCCTGTCCATCGGCCACGCCTCACCGGAAGCAGCCGAGGGCGGCACCATCGGCCTCGTGCAGGACGGCGACCGGATCGAGATCGACATCCCGAACCGCACCATCAACCTCGCGGTCGACGATGCCGAGCTGGCCCAGCGCCGCGAGGCCCAGGAAGCCAAGGGCTGGCACCCCGCCCAGCCCCGCAAGCGCAAGGTCTCGGCGGCTCTCAAAGCCTATGCCATGCTCGCCACCAGCGCCGCCAAGGGCGCCGTGCGGCAAATCTGACCCGTCAGACCAGATTGAGCCTTCAAAAGCCCTCGGAGCCCTGCTCCGAGGGCTTTTTCGTGGCGTGGAAGCTTGGCCGGTCAAGGGAGAATTGGGTCTTGAGCAGGCTGCCCCCAACGGGTACATTACGCACGTAACTTGATAACGTAATATATAGTTTCGGGGCATCGATGGCAGACGAGAGCATCTTCACTTGGGAGGGCATCAGCCTTCCCTCCTATTGGGGCGGCAATTTCCAGACGGCGACCGGCCTGGCCGCGATGGATCTCATCAAGGCGAACGGCGCCAACACCATCAGCATCGTGCCGAACTTCTTCATGAAGGACGAGCACAGCAACGAGATGCAGCTCAATCTGGGCACGCCAAGCGAGCCGTGGCGGATCGAGAGCGATACCTTCGCCCAGGTGAAGCAAGCCATCGCGGATGCTGTTGACCGTGGGCTCAACGTGGTCGTGAAGCCGCATGTCGAAACCGATAACCGCGTCTGGCGCGCCTTGATCGAGCCCTCCGATGCCAAGGTGTGGTTCGCCAACTACAAGGCCATGATGGTGGAGTATGCCAAAGCGGCCCAGGAGGCTGGCGCGGCCATGTTCTGTGTCGGCACCGAGATGCGCAGCATGACGGACCCGACGAAGGTCTGTTCGGACGGAAAGACCTATACGCAGAAATGGGGCGAGATCATCGACGCGGTACGCGCCGTCTTCTCGGGCAAGGTCACCTATGCGGCAACCGATGACGAAGCGCTGAGAATCCAGTTCTGGGACAAGGTCGATTACATCGGCGTCGATGCCTATTTCAGCATGGCGGATGACGGCACCTATGATCCCACGCTCGAAGAGCTGATCGATTCCTGGATCAAGCCTCCGGTCAACTGGAACGCGAAAGAGGTCTACGGCACCACCTCCGTGGTGGATACGTGGAAGAACCTTTCGGAGACCTGGGGCAAGAAGGTCATCTTCACCGAAATCGGATACGGCAGCTATGACGGCACCAATCTGAGCCCCGGCTGGCTCAGAGAGACACAGCCCGTCGACGAGCAGGAACAAAGGGACTGCTACGAGGCTCTCTACCACGTGATGAAGAACTATGGCGGCCAGTGGCTCGATGGCGCGCTCATCTGGAGCTACCAGACGACCACTGACCCCGCCTATATTCCGCCGACCGATTACACGACGCAGGGCAAGCCCGCCGACGCGATCATCAAGGCGGGCTATTCGAGCCCTGAGCATGTGACCGGCATCGTCCGAAACGGAACGGGCGGCCGGGACAAGCTCGATGGCGGCTACAACAACGACACTCTCGACGGCGGCGCGGAGAACGACGTGCTGTGGGGCGGGGCCGGCCACGACAGGCTGATCGGCGGCGCGGGCAACGACGTTCTCGACGGCCACACGGGCACGAATACGGCCGCCTTCTCGGGCGCCGCAGCCGATTACATCATCACGGAACTCGCCGGCGGCGGCTACAGGATCGCCGACACATTTTCACGCGACGGAACCGATACATTGAAGAATATTCGCTACATCCAATTCAGCGACCGCACGGTCGATCTCACGACGCTGACGGAGGCGCCCAAGCTCTCCATCGCGGCCGATGCCGCCTCAACATTCGAAGGAAGCGATGGCGGCTGGACGACGCTCACCTTCACGGTAAGGCGCAGCAATACTGAGGGTAGTCCCACGGCGACCTGGCAAGTAGACGGGATCCCTGAAGCGGATCTGGAAGCGAGGACCGGCACGGTGTCCTTCAGCGGCACCTCGCTCACCGCCACCATCACCGTGAAGATCAAGGCCGACAAGATCATAGAAGCCGATCAGCTGCTCAGGGTCACCCTTTCGGACCCGACAGGCGGCGCCACGCTGGAAACGGGCAGGAACAGCGCGACCACGATCATCGTCGATGACGACGACATTCACTTCACGCCTGTCCTCAGCGGCCTCTCCGTGGGCGAGCATGCAGCCGTCGGCTCTGTCGTCGGCACGTTCAGCCCCACCAATGTCAAAGGCCTCGGGATCACTTACAGCCTTGCCGATGGCGGGGTGTTCAAGATCGTGAACAACCAGCTCGTCGTGGCGAATGCACTCGATTTCGAGAGTGCGGCCTCGCACCAGATCCAGGTCACCATGACCGACGCCCAGGGCGGCGTGACGAACAGCACCTTCACCATCTCCGTCCGCGACGAGCTCGACATCCTGAGCGGCTCCAGCGCCAAGGACAGGCTCGTCGGAGCGCCTGGCGCCGACAGGATCTACGGAGGCAAGGGGAACGACACGCTCACCGGCGGCGCGGGGCAGGATGTTTTCGTGTTCGATACCAAGCTCGGGAATTACCGAAACGACCGCAAGGTCAATTTCGATACGATCACCGATTTCAAGCCGGTGGACGATGCGATCTGGCTCGACCTCAAGATCTTCACCAACAAGACCCTGAGGAAGTTCGCCAAGAAAGCGACCGAGGACAACCCGGTGACCCTTTCCAAGAAGTACTTCACCACGGGCACCAAGGCGAAGGACGCGAACGATTACTTCATCCACAACAAGAAGACGGGCGTCATCTCGTTCGACTCCGACGGATCTGGCGCGAAGAACGCCGTCGAGTTCGCCAAGGTCCAAAAGGGCATCACCCTCAAGTTCAACGACTTCTTCTTCATCTGATCCGCGTGACGGAACGGATGCGAAAGGCGCAGGCAAAACCTGCGCCTTTCGTCGTTTTCAGAACCGGATGTTGAGCCCGTCGCGCACCGTATGCTCCTGATCGCGCTGTCCCATGGCGCCGGCATAGGACACGCTCAGCGTCACGTTCCGCGACACTTCCCAGTTCAATCCCGCCTCCACGATGAGGCTGTCATTGTCGATTGGCGCGCCCGAGATCAGGAACGGGCGCCCGTCGCCCACATAGGAGAAGCTGGCTTTCGGCACGATATCACCGAAGGCGTGGCGCCAGCCGAGTAGACCCTTGAAGGTCAGGTTGCCGCGCTCCGTCGGCATGGTGGCGATGAGCCGCGCGCCGAGCGTCGTGTAGGTCGTGTCGAAGGACTGCACGTCGCCCGTCACCGCCACCACCGAGCCCTCCTCCAGCACGCCGCGGCTCGCGATGTGTACATGCGCAAGGCCCGCGAACGGCTCGAGAATCACGCTGTCGCTCAGCGGGATCTCATAGCCGATCTCGCCGAAGGCCTGCACGGAGTCGACACCATCGCCGGAGCGCATGGTGCCGGAGAAGCCGGTGAAGGAGAACGAGCGCGTCATGTCTACTTCATGATGCGCATAGGCCAATCCGCCGCGCAGGTTGAGCCTGTCGAACGCGGCCGAGCCATAGGCGCCGATATGAAAGCTCTCCACATTGCCCGAGGCGCCGAGAGAACTCATGCTGAGATCGGTCGAGAAGTAGCCTGCGGCGAGGCCGAGGCGATAAGGCGTTCCCAGACCGGCATCCGCGCCGAACACGAGGCCGGCCGTCGAACGCTCCATGCCGTGCGAGGCGGCGCTCGCATCGGTCGAGCCCCAGGAGCCGATGGCCTTGGCCCACATCGTCCAGTCGCGCTGCGGCAGCCGGACAGGGACAGGCGCGGCGGTTCCCTTAGCGACGGGCAGGTCGGCGGCGTAGTCGGCGATGGCGAAGCCGGGGATGCCTTCCGAGCAGCGCAGGCGGCAGAGCACTGCGGCGCGGAAGAGATCGTCATGCACGAGGATCGCGGTCGTGGCGCTCACGAGCGGCTCGCCCGAGGTGAGATCGAGCACGCGCGGAAGATCTTCGTTCGTGACCGGCAGGAAGGGATCGATGACGGGCCTGTCGCCTGCAACAGGGTTGGCGGCAAGAGCGAGCGCCAGGTACACGTTCTGCCCGTCCTTCGTCAGCACCGGCTTGAAGAAGGCGAGGTCCGTCGTGACGCCGGAAAACTGGCCGTTCACGCCGCCCTGCGCCGTCAGGATCGTCCAGCGGCTGCCGGGGCGGTAATCGCCGGGCAGCGCGGTGACGCGCACGGTGCCGCCTTCGATGGTGGCGGTTCCCTGCGCGACGATGCGGTCGCTCTGAAGACCGGGGTTCAGGTCGATGCGATAGATCGTGCCGTTGGCAATGAGCACGTTGCCGGTCACGGCGAGCGAGCCGATGCCGTTCATGCCGGGCGAGAGCGTGCTGCCCGAACGCGCATTGATGCTGCCGACCGTTCCCGTGCCGCCGAGCAGCGCGCCGTCGAGAACGGTGACGCTCGAAGCCGTCAATCCGCCGGTGACCATCAGCGCGCCTTCGCGAACGGTCCACGGCATCGTGCGGCCGTTGTCGCCCGTCACGATCCAGGTGGAAGCGCCGACCTTCTCGTAGTTCTCGAACGAGCGGTACTGCGCCGACGGCCCGATCGATGCCGCGTCGAAGGATGCATTCACATCTCCGCCGAGCAGGAAGGTATCCGTGCCCGCATTGCCATCGACGAAGCCGGTGATGCGCGATGTGGAGCCGATCAGGAACGTGTCGTCGCCCGCGCCGAGATCGGCTGCCGCGCCGCCTGTATCGGTGGTCAGAACGCCGAAATTGCGAACGCTTTCCGAGCCAGCGCCGAATTGCAGGGCCGCATCGCCCCGGGCGCGGATGATGCCCGCCGATTCATTGACGACCGTGTTCGTCTCGCCCGCCGAACTGGCGACCCAGATGCCGTAAGCGCGCGCGGCGGCGGTATCGATAGTGCCGCGATTGATCACCGTGTTGCCGGTTCCGCCATCGACCTTGATGCCGCGTGCCTCGATGCCGAATGTCGTGACCGTGCCGAGGTTCACGATCATGTTGCCGTCGCCTTGAGCCCGAATGCCGTTGGCAACTGAACCCGAAGTATTGATGCGGCCTTCGTTGGCGATCGTGTTGCGATTGCCGACAGCCGACAGGGCCTCGGAACCGCCGCCGGCGGTGACGATGCTTCCCCTGTTCGTCAGCGTGTTCTCCGCGCCTTCCGCGAGAAGACCGAAAGCGGAGCTGCCCGATCCCGTATCGATGTCTCCCGCGTTCAGCAGCGTGTTGCCGCTGCCGGCCGCGTGCATCGCGCTGGCGGAATCGCCCGAGGTCGTGACGCGGCCGTTGTTGGTGATCACGTGACTGTTGCCGAGAACCTCCAGCGCATCGACGGAATTGCCGCTTGTCGCAAGCGTACCGTTGTTGATGATGATGGTTCCCGTGCCTGTTCCCACAACCGCATAGCCGATGCTTCCGCTCGCCGACGCGCTGCCATCGATGACGGCACGGCCGCCGCTCGGCACCTCCGCGATCGGCGCATCGGTGGCGCTCGTGGTGCCGGAACAGTGAATGGTGGTTCCCGTCGTGACGCATGCCGCGACGGCCGCATCGAACGGCGTGAGAGCAACGGTGAGAAATGGGAGAGCGTAAAAAATGTTACGGGTACAGCATCGGACCAAAAATTGGATTTGCACTTTTTGGATCGATCCGATGCTTTCTCTCTGAATCAGAGCATCGTTCGCGCGCAAAACCGGATCCACTTTTGCGCACGATGCTCTCGCCGTAAACAAGTCGTGACGTTTGCCGTCTGAAGATGTCATGGTTCCACCCGGTGGATTGCTTTAGGCTTAAGCCAATTAGAAACCGGGGAGACTTCAACACCTCTCTAAATAGAGGGGACAATTATCTTAGATAAGGAAAATATTTTTTGGATTTCATGGAACTTTTCAACCCGCCGGCAAAGCGAAGCTTCTTCCTCAAAAGCCTCTTGTCCGCTGCTTCCAAACGTCCCGACTTGCTGAAAAGGATTGACGAACACTATTGCATGGATTCCAGTCGGATCAGCACAAATCGCTCGAGGACCCCGATGCGCCTTTTTCTTTTCGCCGCCGTGTTTGCCGGCCTGTCGGCCCCTGCTCTCGCCCAGGATGCGGGAGGCTCCAAGGCCCTGCAGCTCCGGGTGCGCCCATCCGGCGTCGATCCCGCGCCGAGCGAGGCGCAGCAGCGGCAGGAGCGGCTCCTCAAGCGCATGGAGCAGAGCAACCACATGGTCCGCTCGATCTGCGTGAACTGCGGAGACCACTGGAAGCACCAGATCTACGCCCCCTTCAACCCCTATGCGTCACTTGCGCCCGCCGCCCGCCCCTCCGAGCCGGTGGAAGACTGAGCCCCAAGAAAAATAAGGGCTTCCCAGCCTGAAACTGCCCGTTCCCAGGCGGGACGGTCTATTGAGCCACGCATCGGCACCCTGTATATCTGAGGGGACGCAAGGCGAACTTGCGCGAGCCCATCAACCGATGGAAGCCACCAGGGTGGCGGGGGGCCTTTCATGGCGTGGACATATCTCGTGCTGGCCGGTCTGTTGGAGATCGGCTGGGCCATCGGCCTGAAATACACGGAAGGCTTCACGCGGCTCGTCCCTTCGATCCTGACCGGCTTGAGCATGGTGGCCAGCGTCGTGCTGCTCGGCCTCGCGCTGAAGACCCTGCCGGTCGGAACCGGCTATGCCGTCTGGACCGGCATCGGCACGGTCGGCACCGCGCTGCTCGGCATCTATCTGCTCGGCGAGCCGGCAACCGCCATGCGCCTGGCCTGCATCGGCCTGATCGTCGCCGGCATCCTCGGCCTCAAACTCGCACCCACGTGAGAAGCAGCGACGGCCGATGATCTTCAACGCGACCAAATCCCGATCCTCGGCCCGATGGCTCAAAATCTTCGTCGCAGTGGTGTGCTTCGTCATCGTCGGCCTGGAGGCATGGCGCGACTGGGGCGAACGCGACGAGGAATACCGCCGCGTCTCCGCCGAAACGCAGAACCTCGCGAAATCCCTCGCCCAGCATGCGGAGGACACCTTCAATCTCGCCGATGCCATCGTGGTGGACATGGTTGACCGGGTGGAGCGCGAGGGCGCGACGCCGCAGACCATCGCGCGCATGGACGATTTCCTCGCCGAGAGAATCCAGACCCTGCAATCGCTGAAGTCTCTCTCGATCTACGGCGAGAGCGGATTCATCCTCAGCTCCTCGCTTCCCGGACACAGCAACAAGATCAACAGGAGCCAGGAGACGTTCTTCCTGCATCACCTGAGATCACCCGACCGCCGATGGTTCTTCGGCCCCATCATCCGCGACCCGCTCGGCGGCGACTGGGTGATGACCATGTCGCGGCGCGTCAACAAGCCGGACGGCTCGTTCGGGGGCGTAGTCCTGGCCAGCATCCCGCCGCGATACTTCGCGAATTTCTTCAGCCGACTCGATCTCGGCTCGCAAGGCGCGGTGGTTCTGTTCAATTCCACCGACGGCGCCATCCTCGCGCGCTATCCCTATGCCGACGGCGTGGTCGGCACGCGACACTCGACGGCACCCTGGATCTCCGACGGAGCACCGAGCGGCACCTATACCTACCAATCCCCGATCGATGGCGTCACGCGCCTGAGCGGATATCAGAAGAACCACGTCTACCCGGTGACTTTGCTCACGGCCGTGAGCGAAAAGCAGGCTCTCGCGCGCTGGACGCAAGAGCTTCAGTCGCGCATCATCGGCGTCACATGTCTCGTGGCGATCATCGGCATTCTGGGCTGGCGGCTCGTGGGAGAACTCCAGCGGCGCGAGCAGATGGAAGCGGAGCTTGCCGTGCTCGCCACCACGGACGGCCTGACGGGCCTCGCCAATCGCCGCGCCTTCGACCGGCGTATCGAGACCGAATGGCTGCGCGCATCCCGCGACGGCACCTCGCTCTCGCTCCTCCTGATCGATGTGGATCAGTTCAAGGCCTATAACGATGTCTACGGGCATCAGGCCGGCGACGAGTGCCTGCGCCAGATCGCCAAAATTCTGTCGGACAACGTCAACCGCCCAGGCGATCTCGTGGCGCGTTACGGCGGCGAGGAAATCGTCGTGCTCCTGCCCGACACGGCAGAGGCCGGTGCTGCGGCGGTCGCGGAGAACCTGCGCCAAAAGGTCGAGGCCGCGAGGCTTCGCCACGATGCGAACCCGCCCAATTTCATCCTCACGATCAGCATCGGCGCCGTCACCCGCTCGCCCTCGCGAGAGCGCTCGCGCATGATCCCGGCCGACCTCGTGAGCCTCGCCGACAAGGCGCTCTACCGCGCCAAGCAAAGCGGCCGCAACTGCGTCGCGACCGCGAAGGCGGCTTAAAGAACCAGAGCGGCACGCTCGTCGGGTCTTACTTCGATACCACCTCACTGCCCTCATCCTGAGGAGCCTGCGGAGCAGGCGTCTCGAAGGATCGTCCAGGGATCTCTGGAGACGCCCTCGTCCTTCGAGACGATCGCTGACGCGATCCCTCAGGATGAGGGCTATGGGGAGATCAAACGAAAATGGCCGGGACAAGCCCGGCCATGACGAGGAAGAAGGTAGCGCCAACCGCCAATCAGAACACGCATTCCTTGAACGCCGGCAGCACCGAGCCGCCCCATGCGCCGTGATACAGCTCCAGCAGACGCTCGGCGGGCGTGCGTCCCGACGCGGCGATCTCTTCGGCGTAAGCGAGATGCTTCGTCTCGTCCTGGCCATCCTCATCGCGATAGGCGCGGCGCTTCAGGCCCGCATGCGCGATGGCGAGCGCATCGCGCGCGACATCCTGCACGGAACGTCCCGCGACGTGCGCTTTAAGCGCAAGCTTCGGCACGTCGGCGCGCAGCTGCTCGCGCTGCTCCGCGCTCCAGCCTTTCACCAGCTCCCACGCATCGTCGAGCGCGGTCTCGTCATACAGCAATCCCGCCCAGAAAGCGGAGAGCGCCACGATCTGCTCGGGCCCGCCCACATCCGCGCCGCGCATTTCGAGATAGCGCTTCATGCGAACTTCCGGGAAAAGCGTGGAGACGTGGTTCGCCCAATCGGAATGCGTTGCGAACTCGCCCGGCAGCTGCGCGAGCTTGCCGGCGAGAAGGTCGCGGAAGGAAGCGCCTGCCACATCGTGATAGGTGGCGCCACGCTTGACGAAATACATCGGCACGTCGAGCGCCCATTCCACGTAACGGTCGTAGCCGAAACCGTCCTCGAACGCGAAAGCCATCATGCCCGTGCGGTCTCTGTCCGTGTCGAGCCAGATGTTGGACCGCATGGAGAGATAGCCGTTGGGCTTGCCGTCCGTGAAGGGCGAGTTGGCGAAGATCGCGGTGGCCACCGGCTGAAGCGCCAGCGACACGCGCAGCTTCTTCACCATGTCGGCCTCGGACGCATAGTCCATGTTCACCTGCACGGTGGACGTGCGGTACATCATGTCGAGACCTAAGCTGCCGACCTTCGGCATGTAGTTCGTCATGATGCGGTAGCGCGACTTGGGCATCACCGGCGTCTGGGCGCGTGTCCAGAGCGGACTCATGCCGAGCGTCAGGAACTCGATGCCGAGCTTTTCGCCAACCGCCTTCACGTCCGCGATGTGCTGCGCGGTCTCGGCGGCGGTCTCGTGCAGCGTCTCGAGGGGTGCGCCCGACAATTCGAACTGGCCGCCGGGCTCCAGCGAGATCGCTCCGCCTCCGGCCTCGTCGAAGAGGCCGATGGGGTTACCATTCTCCATGATGGGCGCCCAGCCGGTGCGCTCCTGCACACCGTCGAGCAGCGCATGAATGCCCTTGCCGTTCTCATAGGGAACGGGGGAAGCATCCGCCTTGTAGAACGGGACTTTCTCGTGCTCCGTGCCGAGCCGCCACGCATCGCGCGGCTTCTCGCCGGACGCGATCCACTCCACGAGCTCCGACCGCGCGCCGATAGGGGTCGTATCGGATACGTCCCGCGCCATTGATCACCTCATCATCCAAAAAGCGCGTTCAAGGCGCGCCGACTCAGGGATCGCGACTAAATAGGCGGGTTGTGGTCAAGCTGCAATGAGGGCATGGCACAAAGCAGCACGCGGCCGGTGCATGCCCTCTTTGCAGATCTGCGCCCTCAATGCCGGTGAGCACCCTCTCCCACGGTCTCGGCGCTCAGCCAGTCGACCACCCCGGCCAGGGCATCCCTGCTCGAAAGGCCACGGCCGAGGGCTTCCGTGTAGAGGGTCAGCTGCTGGTCGGCGCTGGTGCCACGGGCCACGATCCAGCGGGCGAGGTCGATCTCGCGCTCGCAGCCGAGCTCACGGGCATCGTCGGCCACCAGATCCAGCACCTCGTCGAGAATCTCGCGGACCGGCTTGGCGCTGCGGGTCTTCTCGTCCACGAAGCTGCCGTGGATACCGTAGCGTTGGGCGCGCCAGCCGTTCTCGTCGTTGATTGCCCGCGACGCGCCGGTCTGTCCCGCATTGAGCTTGGTATCCAGGCTCAGGCGGCGCACGAGGCAGCGGTAGAGAGCCGCAATGGCAATGGTATCCTCCACCCGCGTGCAGCTGTCGGCGACGCGAAGCTCGAGGGTCGGATGCTTGAGGGACGGGCGGATCACCCACCACACATAGCTGGAATTCTCGATGGCGCGGGCGGCGACCAGGGTGTCGATGTAGCGCTTGTAATCCTCCGGCCCGTCGAACAGGTCGGGGAAGCCCGTGCGCGGCAACTCGCGATAAGCAGCAAGCCGGTAGCCGAGCAAACCCGTGCGCTGAGCCTGCCAGAACGGCGAGGAGGTGGAGAGCGCCAGCAGCAGCGGCAGGAAGGGCTGAATGCGGTTCATGATGTCGACGCGGGCCGACAGGTCCGGCACCTCCACATGCACATGCATGCCGCACAGGACCGTGCGGCTGCCGAGCATCTGCAGGTCGTGCATCACCTTGCCGTAGCGCGGCTGGGCGTTGGGGCGCACCCGCGACCAGACGGCGAGCGGATGGGTGCCGGAGGCCATGATGGAAAGGTTGTAGTCGCGCGCGACCGCGCCGACGGAGGCGCGAAGCCCGGCGAGTTGCGTGCGCGCCTCGGAGAAATCGACCAGCGGGCTGGTGGCGATCTCGATCTGCGGCTCGAGCATTTCGGGCTGGATGCTCTCGGAGACCTGCTCGCGGCAGGAGGCGAAGAACTCCTTGATCTTTCCCCGCGCGACGTCGCGCTTGGCGGCATCGTTGACGAAGTACTCTTCTTCGATGCCGAACTTGAAATCCCAGCTCATTTCCCAGACGTCCTTCTGATTATTGTTCTGAACGACCTTGCGCGTGTGCTTGCCGCACCCGCACCAACCTCGCCCGGAATAGGGCGCGAGTGGGGCGAGTCGGCATAAAACTGCTAAGCTTCTGAGGCTATACCTAGATCGGCTTAAGTCGTTGTCGACCGTGCGTCTTAATTCCAGTCGCCGAGTACGGATTGGACGACGGCGAGCGCAGCAACGGCGGCTGTATCGGCACGCAGGATTCGCGGTCCCAACGATACGCGGACACAACTCTCGTGGGCGGCGACAAGCGCTCTCTCCTGATCGGTGAACCCCCCTTCGGGGCCAACGACAACGGCAAGGGAGGGTACTTTGTTCCCAAGCTTGGCCAGAGCCTCCACGGGGTTTGAAACCGGCGCATCCTCGTCGCAGAAAATCAGGGTTCGGCCCTTGTCGAGACCGGCGATGAAGCGCTCCAGAGTCTCCTCTTCGCGGACCTCGGGAATCGTCAGAATTCCGCATTGCTCGGCGGCCTCGACGACATTGGCGCGCATCCGTTCCAGGTTCACCCGGGTCGATTGGGTCCGGCGGGTCAGGACGGGCTGGAGAACGCCCGCCCCCATCTCAACGGCCTTCTGGACCATGTAGTCCAGGCGGGCATGCTTGAGGGGCGCGAAGGCATAGATGAGATCGGGGGCCGGGCTCTGCGCCCTCACCTGCTCCATGCAGACGAGGTCTGCGGCCTTGCGGCCTTCGACAGAGACCTCGGCCCGCCACTCGCCGTCCCGCCCGTTGAAGACGAGGACCGCCTCTCCCGCCTTCAGGCGCAAAACATTGAGCAGGTAATTCGCCTGTGCCCGGTCGAGGGCGATCCTCGCACCATTGTGAAGGGATGCATCGAGGAAGAGACGGGGGGCGTTGAAGTCGTACTCGGCCATGGGAACCTAGAGCATTTCTCGGCGAAGTGGGTCCGGTTCGCCGTCAAGAAATGCGGTAAACCAAAAACAGAGCAGATTCCACGGAAGTGGAAGCGGCTCTGGGAACAAGGGAGAAAAGCCTTTATCAACTTCTTCTCTTTAAGGGGAGAGCGCCTAACTTTTGCTTCGCTCACCTGACATTCAGGTACGGAATAACACATTCCGGGCCTAAGGCGACCAATCGCCCCTTGGCCTTGGGGGCCGTTACCTGTTAACAGAACGCAGGCTCGCGAGACGTCGTGGGCTTTATGAAGGGTTTTGCCATGACGCACTTCCGTCCGTACCTTATGGCCGCGCTTGCCGCCGCTGGCATCTTCACTGCTGCTCCTTTCACGGCCGCTCCTGCCTTCGCGCAGTCGAGCGCCTGCCAGGACGGCCAGAAGATCCTGATGGAGCGCCAGAACCTCATCAAACAGGTCCAGACTCTGACCGGCGGCGGAAAGAAGAAGCAGATCGACCCCCGCGCCGCCTGCACGATCTTCACCAAGCTCGTGACCAACGGCACTGCCGGCACCAAGTGGATGACCGAGAACAAGGACTGGTGCCAGATCCCCGATCAGGTGGTCGAGAATTTCGGGCAGGATCACAAGCGCGCCCAGGACTTCAAGGGCCAGGCCTGCGGCGCTGCCGCCAAGATGGCCGAGGCGGAAAAGCGCGCCAAGCAGGCTGCCCAGCAGCAACAGCAGGGCGGGCCGCGCATGGGCGGCGGCCTGACCGGCACGCTGAGCGTGCCGAAGGGCGCTCTCTAACCGGCGCTCCATAGATCATGGAACGCCAGGCGGCGTCCTCCCTTCCCGATGCGGTACGTGGCCATTGGGCCGACCGGCTGGCTCCGGCCGGCCTTCGTCCCTATTTGCGTCTTGCCCGCATCGAGCGCCCCATCGGCTGGTGGCTGCTGCTGATGCCCTGCTGGTGGTCGGCGGCGCTCGCCGCCATCGCGGGCGGGCAGCCCTGGCCGAACCCTGTCCATTGCCTGCTCTTCCTGATCGGCGCCGTGGCGATGCGGGGCGCCGGCTGCACCTATAACGACATCGTGGACCGGGACCTGGACACGCGGGTCGAGCGCACCCGCGGCCGCCCCCTGCCCTCGGGCCAGGTGAGCCTGAAAGGCGCCATCGCCTTCCTCGCCCTCCAGGCCGTGGTGGGGCTCATCGTTCTCCTGCAATTCAACGGTTTCGCCATCACGATGGGCTTCGCCTCGCTCGGCGTCGTCGCGTTGTACCCGTTCATGAAGCGCTTCTTCTGGATGCCGCAGATCGTGCTGGGCCTCGCCTTCGCCTGGGGCGCTCTGATGGGCTGGGCCGCCGCCTTCGGCTCCTTGAGCCTCGCGCCGGTCCTCCTCTATGCGGGGAGCATCGCCTGGGTGGTGGGCTACGACACGATCTATGCCCTCCAGGATATCGAGGACGACGAGGTCGTCGGCATCAAATCCTCCGCCCGGTTCTTCGGCGAACAGGTGAAGCTCGGCGTCGCCATCTGCTACGGCCTGACCGTGGCCCTGCTGGTCCCGGCCTTCATGCTGGCGGACGCTGGCATCTTCGCCTTCATCGGTCTCGGCTTCTTCGCCCTCCATCTTGGCTGGCAGGTAGCGCGGATCGACCGAAACGACGGGGCCGGAGCCCTGCGGCTGTTCCGCTCCAACCGGGATGCGGGACTGATCCTGTTCGCATTCATGGTGCTCGACTGTTTTCTTTAAATCTGAGCGTAGAGCTTTGGGACGCGAGTTTCCCTCCCCCTTGTGGGGAGGGATTAAGGGTGGGGGTGTTGGCGGCGAACCTTGATAGGCTATCGCCGCCACCCCCACCTCCAACTCCTCCCCACAAGGGGGAGGAGAGCGCGTCGGCTCTTTATGAACAGGCTTCAGTTCAATCTGGTAACTTCCACCGATCAGCCCCATCTTGAATGCGATGGCATCTCCTCTCGATCTAGCCGCCCTCACCCGATCCGTCAGCGACATCGCACGCCGCGCGGGCGCCCTTGCGCTCCCTTATTTTCGTGCCGGCGAGCAGACGGCGGCGAAGCTCTGGTACAAGGGGCATAGCTCCCCGGTCACCGAGGCGGACATCGCCCTCGACGGCTTTCTCAAGGACCAGCTTCTGACCCTGCTGCCGGAGGCCGGCTGGCTGTCCGAGGAGACGGCGGATAATCCGGAACGCCTGAAGCGGCGCCACGTGTGGGTCGTGGACCCCATCGACGGCACCCGCGCCTTCGCCTCGGGCCATCCGGACTGGGCGATCTCCATCGCCCTCGTGACCGACGGGGAGCCGGTGCTGGGCATCCTCCACGCCCCGATCCATGACCATCTCTACGAGGCCATGGGCGGCGGCGGCGCGAGGCTCAACGGCGAGACGCTTGTGCTTACCGGGGAAAACCCGCTCCGTCCGGCCCGCGTGGCAGGGCCCAAGCCTCTCGTGGATCGCTTCGAACGGGGCACGGAAAAGATCGACCGCCTGCCGAAGGTGCCTTCCCTGGCCTTACGTCTGGCGCGGGTTGCGGACGGCTCCATCGACGTGGCTCTCGTCTCCGTCAACGCCCAGGACTGGGACATCGCCGCAGCCGACCTGATCCTGCGCGAGGCTGGCGGCCTGCTCACGGACTTGGCAGGAGCATGGCCTGTCTATAACAGACCCGAACCGAGACACGGCGAGATGATTGCCGTTACGTCACGGTTGCATCCTCGGGCTATTGAAGCCATGAGGATGTAACGAGTTTGCATCGCAACAACCATCCCTGCCCCACCCGTCAGAAGAGTTTTGAATCCATGACCGACACCCCTGGCAAACAGCTTCTCCACCTGGTTTTCGGCGGTGAGCTCGAGAGCCTCGAATCCGTTGATTTCAAGGATCTTTCCAAGCTCGATATCGTCGGAATTTTCCCGAATTACGCGACGGCCCATGCCGCATGGAAGGCGAAGGCTCAGGCGACAGTGGACAATGCGCAGATGCGCTATTTCGTGGTGCACCTGCACCGCCTGCTCGACCCGCAGAAATCCTGATCCCTCAAGCACCGATGGGTCTGTTCAAGCGCGTCATCCGCTCACGGGCGGTCCAGGAAACCCTGGGCCTCATCGTAGCGGGCTATCTCAAGCTCGTGCAGCGCACGAACCGGTTCGTCTTCGAGCCGGCGGATGCCTATGACCGCATCGGACCGCAGATGCCCGTGATCGCAGCCATGTGGCACGGGCAGCATTTCATGATCCATTTCGCCAAGCGTCCCGAGGACCGCGCGGCGAGCCTCGTCTCCCGCTCGGCGGATGGCGAGTTCAACGCCATTGCGCTCCGCCATCTCGGCATCCGGGCCATTCGCGGCTCCGGCGCGCGGGGCCGCGACATCCGTAAAAAGGGCGGCGTTCAGGCCATGCGCGGCATGCTGAAAGCCCTTCAGGACGGCGAGATGGTGGTGATGACCGCCGATATTCCGAAGATCTCCCGCATCTGCGGCATCGGCATCGTCACCCTGGCGCAGATGTCGGGCCGGCCCATCGTGCCCGTCGCCGTGGTGACGAGCCGGCGGATCGATTTCGACAGCTGGGACAAGGCCAGCATCGGCCTGCCCTTCGGCCGGGGCGCCATGGTTCTGGGTGAGCCTGTCCATGTGCCGCGCGAGGCGGATGCGGCGGCCCTCGAAGGCTATCGGGCAACCGTGGAGCGGGAACTCGACAGGATCCATGAGAGGGCCTATGCCCTTGTGGGGTCGAAGGATCCCGGCGCGAAGAAATCATCAAGCCCCGCCCTTGCAGGAGGCTCGCAGGCATGAGCACTCCGCTTCTGTTCAAGGCATATCGCACCGCGACCGCCGTTCTCGAACCGGCGGTGCTGGGCCTGCTCTACTGGCGTCGCCACAAGGGCCGCGAGGACAAGACGCGCCTGGGCGAGAGGCAGGGCTATCCCAGCCGCCAGCGCCCCAAGGGCCATCTGGTCTGGGTGCACGGCGCGAGCATCGGCGAGACCCTGTCCCTTCTTCCCGTCGTGGAACGGCTCACCCAGCGCGGCCTTGCGGTTCTCGTGACCTCGGGCACGCGCACCTCCGCCTCCCTCATCGCGCGGCGGCTGCCGCCGGGCGCGGTGCATCAGTTCGTGCCTCTCGACGTGCCGCGCTACGTGCGCCGCTTCCTCGATCACTGGCAGCCCGATCTCGCGCTGGTCGCCGAATCCGAAATCTGGCCGAACACGATCATGGCGCTCGAAGAGCGGCACATCCCGCTTGTTCTGGTGAACGGGCGCATGTCGGATCGCTCGTTCCAGCGCTGGCAGAAGATGCCCGGCATCATCAAATCCCTTCTGGAGCGCTTCGCCCTTTGCATGGCGCAGAGCCAGGACGATGCGGAGCGCCTGGCCCGCTTGGGGGCTCCCCGGGTCGTGATGACCGGCAACCTGAAATTCGATGCGGCTCCGCCGCCCGCCGATCCGCGCGTGGTGGCCCATATGTCCGGCCTCGTCGCGGGCCGTCCGGTCTGGCTTGCCGCCAGCACCCATGCGGGCGAGGAGAGCGCGATCGTCGCCGTGCATCGGGCGATTGCCAAGCGCCACCCGCATCTGCTCACCATCATCGCACCCCGACATCCGCATCGCGGCCCTGAGGTCGCCTCCATCGCCGCTCAGGCGGGCCTGCGCGCCAGCCGCCGCTCGGAAGGCATCCATCCGGATCGCGCGACCGACGTCTACGTGGCCGACACCGTGGGCGAGATGGGGCTGTTCTACCGCCTCTCCCCCATCGTGGTGATGGGCGGCTCGCTCGTGGCTCATGGCGGGCAGAACCCCATCGAACCGGCGAAGCTCGGCGCAGCCATTCTGCACGGGCCGCACGTCCATAATTTCGAGGATGTCTATGCCGCCATCGATCTCGCCCGCGGCGCTCTGATGGTGAACGACAGCGCGGCGCTCGCCCGCGCGGTGAGCGAGCTTCTGACCAACACGGCGCTGACCCGCGACATGGCCCGCGCCGCAGGCGATGCGGTGCAGTCTCTCGGCGGCGCGGTGGAACGCACGATGCAATCCATCGAGCCCTTCATCGTGCAGGCGAAGCTGGGGGCTCAACGCTGATGCGCGCGCCCCGCTTCTGGTGGGCGCAAAGCCCGTCCATTCTGGCAAACCTGCTCCGCCCGATCAGCGCCGTCTACGGCGCGATTGCCGGGAGCCGCATGGGCCGCAAAGGCGAGCGGGCCAATCTGCCCGTCGTCTGCATCGGCAATTTCACGGCAGGCGGCGCGGGCAAGACGCCCACGGCCCTCGCCATCGCCGAGCTGCTCGATGCGGCCGGCGAAAGCCCCGCCTTCCTGACGCGCGGCTATGGCGGGCGCCTGCGCGGACCCATCCAGGTTCAGCCGCATCATTCGCCCAGCGACGTGGGCGACGAGCCGATCCTGTTGGCCGGCATGGCTCCTACCGTCGTCTCGCGAAAGCGCCCCGCCGGCGCGAGCCTCGCCTATGAGATGGGCGCCACCGTCGTCATCATGGATGACGGCTTGCAGAATGCATCGCTTCAGAAGGATTGCGGCATCGCCGTGGTCGACGCAGCCATCGGAATCGGCAACGGCCTGCCCCTGCCCGCTGGCCCCTTGCGCACTTTCATGGATGCGCAATGGCCTGCCATCGACGCCCTTCTCCTGATCGGAGACGGCGCGCGGGGCGAGGCGCTGGCCCGGCAGGCGGGGCTTCTGGGAAAGCGCGTTTTCAGGGGCAGCCTCGTGCCCGATCCGACCATCGCCAAATCTCTGGAAGGCAAGCGGGTGATGGCTTTCGCAGGCATCGGACGGCCGGACAAGTTCTTCGATACCTTACGCGATTGCGGAGCCATCGTCGAAGTGGCGAAGGCTTTTCCGGATCACCATCCCTACAACGCGGTCGATCTCGATACCCTGCGGCAGGAAGCGCGCGTGCGCGGCCTGATGCCGGTCACGACGGAAAAGGATTTCGTCCGCATCGCGGCCGCGTCTCAATCGGAGCCCTGGACGAGCCTGTCCGTGCTGCCGGTGCGCCTGAAGATCGAGGACGCGGCAGGCCTGCGCAACTACTTGCTACGCCGCATCAACGACAGGCGGCTGAAGATTTAGTCGCATGTCATCACCGGCCTTATGCCGTTGATCCCGCTTATTTGAAGCGCCGCACTCTTCCGATCGGGATAGCCGGGACAAGCCCGGCCATGACGGGTGAGTTAAAAAAAACCTGAAGAGTCTAACCCGTCACCTTGCCACTAATCCGCTGCATCACGGCTTCCGGCGTCGCATAAGCTTCCTGCAGCTCCACGCTCCAGTACTTCAGCTCGTCGAGGGGGATTTCCTGCCCCGTGACGGCGCAGCGCACGAAAGCTCCCGGCTTCACGATCCGCAGGTTGCTGTCGAGATATTGCACCACGGCCTCGCCGCTGCTGCGATCAAGTTTATTCAACATCGATGCCATCACTGCTGTCCAGTCGCCAGCCTTCACATAAGTGCGTAGCGACTCTGTTTTCAATGGTGCTCAGAATAAAGCGCCCTGCTCTTCCGCGACGACGAGCTTCGGCTTCGCTGGCTTGGGCCGCGATCCGATGCGCCCGCCGGTGGCATCGGTCTTGCCGTCGGCGAATTCGAGCACCAGCGCCTGCCCGTCGAGAACCGCATCCGCCGATCGCAGGGGATGGCCGTCCGCATCGCGCACGAGGGCGAAGCCGCGCTTGAGCACGGACTTGTAGTTCAGGCTGTCGAAGAGCTTGGACACCGCCTCCAGCCGGTCGGCCTTGCGGGCGATCTGGCCTTGCAAGGCGGGCACGAGGCGCTCGGCCACGCGCTGCGTCACTTCGGTGGATTGGGCAATGCGCGTGCGCTCGGCACGCAGCAGCGTCTCGCGCGAGACGACCAGACGGCGGCCGATCTGCTTGAGGCTTTCCTCGCGCAGCACCACCGAGCGGCAGACCGCATTGTAGGGGCGCGGCCCCACCGCATCGAGACGGGCGCGCATGCGCGCCACATTGGCGACCGGCGACACATGGGCGAGCTGGCGGGCGACCTTCAGCAGCTGCTCCTCATGGCCGCGCGCGTTACGGGACAAGGCCGGATAGAGCCTTGTGGCGGCAAGATCGAGCCGCTGGCGCTTGGGCGAGAACAGGGCCTCGGGCGTCGGCAGGGCGCGGGCCGTCGCCCGCAGGTCCGAGCGGCGGCGCTCGATGAGGCGCAGCGTCGCCTCCGTATGGCGGCGGGCGAGATCGTTGACGCCGGCCATCAGCTCGACGCGCACCGGCACCACCATCTCGGCGGCGCCCGTGGGCGTCGGAGCCCGCATGTCGGCCGCGTAGTCGATGAGCGTCGTATCAGTCTCGTGGCCCACGGCCGAGACGAGCGGGATGTCGCTCTCGGCGGCTGCCCGCACCACGATCTCTTCGTTGAATCCCCACAGGTCCTCGATGGAGCCGCCGCCACGCGCGACGATCAGCACATCGGGGCGCGGGATGCGTCCATCGGGTTCAAGAGCATTGAAGCCGCGGATGGCGGCGGCCACTTCCGCCGCGCAGGTATCGCCCTGCACGCGTACCGGCCAGACCAGCACATGACGGGGAAAGCGATCCTCCAACCGGTGCAGAATATCGCGGATCACGGCGCCCGTCGGCGATGTGACGACGCCGACCACGCGCGGCAGGTAAGGCAGGCGGCGCTTGCGCTCGGCGGCGAACAGCCCCTCTGCGGTCAGCTTGCGGCGGCGCTCTTCCAGCAGCGCCATGAGCGCGCCGACACCGGCTGGCTCCAGACTGTCCACGACGATCTGGTACTTGGACGAGCCCGGGAAGGTGGTGATGCGCCCTGTGGCGATGACCTCCATCCCCTCCTCGGGGCGGATCTTGAGCTTGGCGAAGGCGCCCTTCCAGATCACCGCGTCGATGCGGGCGTTCTGGTCCTTGATGCAGAAATAGGCGTGGCCCGACGAGTGCGGCCCGCGATAGCCCGAGACCTCACCGCGCAGGCGCACGAAACCGAAGGCATCCTCGAGGGTGCGCTTGAGAGCGCCCGCGAGATCCGAGACGGACCATTCCTGGGCGTTGGAGGGGGCTTTTTCCGCGAACATGATGAGAACCTAATCGGTCGGCCCCGCCTCTGCCAAGGGCGGCGCGTGTTTCCCACAGGGAAAGTCACTCCATAATTATTACAAAGTAACTATCCCTCGCTCACACATCTGTTAAGTTATTTTATAACTTTGACAAAATGACTCTATTTCAGAGCTGGGGGAGCGATCATGAAGTCGGCAAAAACGAAGGTAGTGGCAGATCCTGCTCCCGCACCTGACGCCAGCAGCCTCGCGGAAGTCATCCATTCCGTCCGTGCCGACGAAGTTTACGGGCGCCATTTCGAGGGCACTATCGAGGATGTCGACACTCTTCAGCTCGTTGGAGGTGGAACGTTCGACCTAAGATCCGCCACCTACTATGGCATCGACGTCCTCTCAGGCTCAGACGAGGATGACACGATCCATCTGGATTGGAGCACCTTTCCTGAATTCAACGCCATTTACGGAGGCGCGGGCTATGACAGGCTTGTGCTCACGGAAGGCGGTTATTTCTTTCCCGAAATCGTAGAGGGAATAGAGGAGATCGTACTCAATGGGCCGACCATGGCCCGTATCGTGGGTAAGTCCCTCGTCTCGCTGTTCACCGGGTATGGGTCGCAAGGCGACGGCATTAAACTGCTAGGGGGCGAGGTCTTCACTGCGGAAGAGCGGAGGTCGCTTTTCGACCGCGGCATCGACAACATCGAGGACGGCGACGGCATCATCTACTATGATTTCGCGCCCGTTACGGCCTCGTTTGGCGGCTACACGCGCGTGGCTGCCGGCGCGTCGGTTGCGCTGAACGCGGAACGAAACGCTCGGGTTTTCGATGAAAGCAGCAGCCTTTCATCCATGTGGGTGCGCATTGTCGCACCGGATGGCCTCCACGCAGACGAGGGCGTCTTTCTGAATTCCGATAATGTCGAACTCTCGGCCAGGATGGATGTCGGCAGCCGTGTCTATGTGACCGACGATGAAGGGAGACATGAGATCGGCCGGATCATCGCGAGAGCCGATGGCGGTTTTAAAATCGATTTCAACGAGAATGCTTCGCCCGACCGCGTGCAGGAGCTTCTCAGAGCTTTGGAATACAAGGCAGGCGGCGCATCGGGATATATGGGCGGCCGCGAGATCATCGTGCGCCTGACGGATAAGGGCCAGCGTTTTGCCGACACGACAGCCCATGTCACCGTCGCTCCCGACAGCACATTCGTTCTCACGACATCCACGGAGACGAAAAGAGGAACGACTGGCGCGGATACGTTCGTCGCCAATGGCAACACCCTTAACGAAGGTGACCGCATCATCGGCGATGGTGGAAGCGACACGCTCTACCTGTCCGGGGAAGTGGACCTTCGCAAGCTCGCGGAATTCTCTGGTATCGAGCACATCAGCACTTTGAATGCCAATACCGAACTTGGACTATGGCTGTCGATCGGGGCCGCGCAGCTCGCCGGCGTTGAATCCATCGATTTCAGCGAAGGCACGGCGCGAACTGGTGACATTGCCATTTGGGGAGATACTGTCGATCTTCGTGGCAAAGCCTTCGCAGGCATCCAGAGCATGTACCTGCATACGAACAACGCCCATTTGACCCTGGACGGGAGCTTGAAAGCTCTTGTTTACACCATGAGGGTCATCGGAAACGGCGCTCTCGACAAGATCACCCTTTCGAGCGGCTCCTTCACCGAAGACGAGAGAAAGATCCTTTGGCGACGGGGCTTCGACATCATCGAGGATGCGAGCGGAACACGTACAAACTCAGCTCCCACCATCTCCAAGCTCGGCGATACCGTCATTCGCTTTTCCGCCTACAGCCCCTTCCTCATCGATACCGGACAGGATGCCGTCATCGATGACGACAGGGACACTATCCGGCAGATCACATTTGAGGTCATAGAGGGGTATAGCGCGAGCGATAAATTCGAGATTCATGCTTCCGCCGCCGGCATGGAAGTGGTCTTCGAGAACCTTCCGACCGGCCCGCAGCATACGCTCAAAATTGATGGATCTTCCGTTGGCGCGATCATACGCAGCGGCAGCAAATACACTTTGAACGCCGATGACGGAATATCGCCTGCCCTGCTCCAGCGTTTTCTCAGATCCGTCACGTTCGAAACCTCCAACTTCGTTCCGCACAAGATCAAGGTTACAATCAGCGATGAAGGCGGGCGGTTCAGCGAAACGATCATCCACGCAACACCCTTCACGCCGGATGCCGAACCTGAGCCCGACCCTGAACCGGACTCCAACCCTCCCCCATCCGATATCTCTCTCAGCAATGACAGGGTTACCGAGAACGCGCTCGTCGATACGGTGGTTGGAAATCTTGAAGCACGCGATCCGGATGATGCGGGTCCCTTCAGCTACACGCTTACGGATTCGGCCGGCGGCCGTTTCAAGATCGTGCAGAATGCCGCTGGCGCCTGGCAGATCGCCATCGCCAACTCTCTCCTCATTGATTACGAGCAGGCCACTGCTCACACGATCAAGGTTGAGGTCAGCGATGGAGAAAACGCCTTCGAGAAGGCTCTGGTCATCAACGTGCTCGATCAGATTGGCGAGCGGGTGATCGGAACATCGAGCAGCGACACCCTCAAAGGCGGCCCCGGCAGGGACGTGCTTCGTGGCGGCTCCGGCGATGATGTTCTGTATGGTGGCGTCGGCAAAGACACCCTCTTTGGCGGAGCAGGCAAAGACACATTCGTGTTCGACACGAAGCTTAGCAGGGTGACTAATGTAGACAGGATCAAGGACTTCAAGGTGAAGGACGACACGATCCACCTGGATAACGCCATCTTCAAGAAACTCACGAAGACAGGCGTATTGAAGAAAGCCTACTTTACCATCGGTCCAAAAGCCCAGGATAAGAAGGACTATATCATCTACGACAAGAGCAAGGGTTATCTGTATTACGACGCGGATGGCTCAGGTAAAGGCGCAGCAGTAAAGTTTGCCCAGCTCAACAAAAACCTGAAGCTGACGGCAGCAGACTTCTTCGTCATTTAATCTAAGCGAAAACCTTTATCGGACAGCCCTTCTCTTATGGGCGGGGGGCTTTCCGATTTTGAGCTTCTTCTGCCTCCCCCTTCTTCTGCCGAGCGCGGTGACAATCTTCTATGGAAATTGCTCCCGTCGCCTTCTCCCTGATCCTGATGCCGACCCCGCATGCCGATTACGGCAACCTGCGATGAAACTGCCCTGTTTCAATTCAGCTTCCCCTAAGGCACAGCCTTGCATCGGAAAGAGAAAAGTTACGATACATCTTATTGATACGTTGTAACCTATATGAAAGTGAGTTATTGGCAGTAGCACCAGATCCTTTCTTAGGAAAATAGTTATGCCAGCGCCTCCCCTCACCGTTGGCACGGAAATCCTTGTCAACGCGACCACTGCCGCCGACCAGAAAGCGCCTTGCGTTACAGGGCTTTCCGATGGGGGATGGGTGGTCACCTGGCAGTCACTTAACCAGGATGGGTCAGGCTACGGCATCTACCAGCAGCGTTACGACAAGAACGGAACCCCTTCCTCTACGGTAGATACCCTCGTCAACTCGACCAAGGCGAGCGACCAGGCAGACCCGAGCGTGACGGCGCTCCCCGATGGGGGCTGGATCGTCACCTGGACCTCGCAGAACCAGGATGTGGGCTGGAACGGCGGCATCTATCAGCAGCGTTTCGACAAGAACGGCGTGGCTCAGTTTCCGGCCGACAAGCTCGTCAACACCAATGTCCTCCTCGACCAGTCGCAATCCGCCGTCACGGCGCTGAAGGATGGCGGCTGGGTGGTCACCTGGGTGACCGAGGGACAGGACGGCTCCGGCACCGGCATCTACCAGCAGCGCTTCGACAAGAACGGCGACACCGCCGGGCTCGAAACCCGCGTGAACGTGCTCACCGAGGGCGGCCAGACGAAGCCCGCCATCACCGCCCTGCCCGATGGCGGCTGGCTGCTGACCTGGGAATCGCACGCCTCGACCGGCCACGCGATCTTCCAGCAGCGCTACAACGCGGCGGGCGTCGCCACCTCCACCACCGACATTCCCGTCGAGACGACCTCTGGCGACTACAAGATCATCCCCAGCGTCACCACCCTCGCCGACGGCGGCTGGGTCGTCACCTGGACGACCTACAGTTCCGGCGGCGACGTGGTTCAACAGCGCTTCGACAAGGATGGGGTCGCCCTCTTCCCCACGCCCCGCCGCGTCAACGTGCATACCGGCGATCTGCAGGAGCCCGCCACCGTCACCGCTCTGAAGGACGGCGGCTGGGTGGTGGTGTGGCAATCCCAGAACCAGGACGGTTCCGGCACCGGCATCTACCTTCAGGCCTTCGACAGGGACGGCAAACCGACCGGACTGGCGGACCTGCTGGTCAACACCACCACCGCCGGCAATCAGGAAGCGCCGAGCGTCACCGCGCTTCCAGATGGCTGGATCGTGACCTGGCAATCGGCCGCGCAGGACGGCTCGGGCTACGGCATCTACCAGAAGCGCTACGTCACAACCGCGGCACCCACCGATGTGACGCTCTCTCGCACCAGCGTGGACGAGGACGTGACCGGCCCCATCGCGACGCTGACCGGCGTCGATCCCAATGCGGGCGACACCTTCACGTTCACGCTCACGGAAGATGCCAGCGGCAAGTTCGAGATCGTGGACAACGAGCTGCGCCTGAAGGCCGGCGCGAAGCTCGATTACGAAACGGCCACCTCGCACATCATCAAGATCACCGTGACGGACCAGACCGGCCTGTCGGTGACGAAGCCCATCACCATCACCATCAACAACGTGGCCGAGAACAATGCGCCCGTCGGCGTGATCCTCTCCCGCGCCAATGTGGACGAAGACGAGGCGGGCGTGATCGCGACGCTCGAAGGCGTCGATGCCGATGCGGGCGACACCTTCACCTACACCCTGGCCGAGGATGCCAGCGGCCTGTTCGAGATCGTCGGAAACGAATTGCGCCTGAAGGCCGATGCGAGCCTCGATTACGAGACCGCGAAATCCCACACGATCAAGATCACCGTCACGGACAAGGCCGGCGACTCGGTGACGAAGACCGTCGTCATCACCGTCAACGACATCGACGATACCAACGATGCGCCGATCAACATCCGCCTGAATGGCGGCCTCGGCGTGGCGCTCGGCGAGGACGCGAATGCGGACACCTTCATCGGCGTGCTGAGCGCGACCGATGCGGACGGCGACACCGCTACCTATTCCTTCGCCCCCGGCGGCGACGCGGGCGGCCTGTTCATCATCGATCCGGTGACGAACCAGATCAGGCTCGCTCCCGACGCGGTGCTCGATTATGAATCCCTGCCGGCAGGTGCGAAGTACTACACGCTCGTCGTCATCGCTGATGACGGCAAGGGCGGCGTCAGCGCGCCGCAGACCATCACCATCGGCATCACCGACGTGAACGAGAGGCCGGACGCGGTCATCATCGGGACGGGAGAGGACGGTGCCTTCATCGTCGATGAAGGGGCGGCGACAGGCACGCTCGTGGCGACCCTCGCCGGAGCCGATCCGGAAGGCGATGCCATCACCTACGCGCTCCTCGACAATGCGGGCGGGCGCTTCAAGATCGTCGGATCGGAGATCCGCGTCGCCAATGGCGCCCTCCTCGACTTCGAGGCGGCCGACGGCGAGACGCACGAACTCACCATTCTCGTCATCGACGCCAAGGGCATGGCCCAGGTCAAGAAGATCGTCGTCGCCGTCCAGGGCCGCAACGATGCGCCGACCGACATCATCCTCTCGGCCACGAGCGTGAACGAGAATGCGGATGACGAAACCGTCGTCGGGGATCTCGGCGCGGTGGATCAGGATGCGGGCGATACCTTCACCTACACCCTCCTGGATGATGCGGGCGGGCGTTTCAAGCTGGACGAAACCAAGACCAAGATCGTGGTTGCCGATGGTAGGAAACTCGATTTCGAGAGCGCCACGTCGCACACGATCCGCGTTCTCGTGACCGACAAGGGCGGCAAAACCTTCGAGAAGCCCATCGTCGTCCACGTCAACGACCTGTACGAAGCGCCGCCTAACCGCGCGCCCAGCGACATCACATTGACGGGCGGTGCAAAGGGGAATGCCTCGGTCGATGAGAATTCCGGCGACGAAACCGTGGTCGGCGATCTTAGTGCTTTCGACCTCGATACCGGCGACAGCTTCACCTATGAGCTTCTCGAGAATGCCGGCGGACGCTTCAAGCTCGACGCCACCAGCACCAAGATCGTCGTGGCGGATGGTTCGCTTATCGATTACGAGGCGGCAACGTCCTATACCGTCAAGGTCCAGGTGTCGGACGGCAAGGGCGGCAGCTTCGTCAAGACCATCGTCATCGCGGTCAACAACGTCAACGAAGCGCCGACCGACATCGTGTTCACCGGCTCCCCGGTGGATGAGAATGCCGCCGGCAACGTCTTCGTCGGCTCGCTCGGCGTCATCGACGAGGATTTCGGAGGGACTTACACTTACGAACTCATCGATGATGCGGGCGGGCGCTTCAAGCTCGGCGCGGATGGGCGCTCGGTCCTGGTCGCCGACGGATCGCTCCTCGACTACGAGAGCGCGACTTCGCATCAGATTACCGTGCGCGTTACCGATGGGGCCAAGAGCATCGAGCGGGTCATCACGATCCATCTCAACAACCTGCCCGAACCGCCGGTCAATCACGCCCCGACCGATATTTCCCTGTCGCTCGACAACGTCGCCGAGAACGCCAAGAACGGCACGGTCATCGGCCTCCTCGGCGCAGAGGACGAGGATAGCGGGGAGATCTTCACCTATACGCTCGTGGACGATGCGGATGGTCGCTTCGAGGTCTTCGGCGGCAAGCTCCGTGTGAAGGACGGCAGCCGTCTCGATTACGAGGACATCGCCACCCACACCATCCGCGTGCGGGTGACGGACAAGGGCGGCAAGTCCTTCGAGAAGGATTTCGTCATCCATGTCGGCGATGTGGAGGAGCCTGATACATCGGGACCAGGCAACCGGGCACCGGTGGACATCACCCTGACGGGTGGAGCGAAAGGCAACGCCTCGGTGGACGAGAATGCCGGCGACGAGATGCTTGTCGGCGATCTCGGAGCCTTCGACCCGGACACCGGCGACAGCTTCACATACGAGCTTCTCGACGATGCCGGTGGCCGGTTCAAGCTGGATGAGACCAAAACAAAGATCCTCGTCGCGAATGGCAGCCTGATCGACTTCGAGTCGGCGACATCCTATGCGATCAAGGTGCAGGTTTCCGACGGCAAGGGCGGAACGTTCACGAAGATCATCAACATTGCCGTCAACAACGTGAACGAGGAACCGCTCGATATCCTGTTCACGGATGCGCCCGTGGACGAGGGCGCAGGCAACAACACCTATGTCGGGTCGCTCGGGGTTCTCGACCGCGACGCGACGGGCACCTACACTTACGAACTCGTCGGCAACGCAGGCGGGCGCTTCAAGCTGTCGGCGGATGGACGCTCGATCCTGGTCGCGGACGGATCGCTTCTCGACTACGAGAGCGCGACCTCGCACGACATCATCGTGCGGGTTCATGACGGTGCCATGAGCATCGAGCGGGTCTTCACGATTCACTTGAACGACCTGCCCGAGCCGCCGGTCAACCTGGCTCCTCACGGGATGAGCCTGACCAATGCGAAGATTGCCGAGAATGCGAAGAACGGAACGTTGATCGGCCTGCTCGGCGCGGAAGATTGGAATGTCGGCGACACCTTCACCTATGAGCTGTTGGAGGATGCCGAGGGCCGGTTCGAAGTCTTCAACGGCCGCCTGCGCGTGCGCGACGGCAGCCGTCTCGACTACGAGGATGCGGCATCGCATACCATCCGCGTGCGCGTGACCGACAAGGGCGGCCTCTCCTTCGAGAAGGATTTCACGATCACGCTCGACGATGTGGACGAGACGCCGCCGAACGAGATGCCCAAGCTCTCCGTGACGCGCGGCCGCGAGGTGACGCAGGCCACGGACAACGGCGGCAATGTGAGCCCATTCACGGGCGTGACCTTCGAGGATGACGAGGACGACACGCTGAGCGTGAGGATCAGCTTCAACGGCGCGGATGGCGATCTGGTCATCCCTGCGGCGCTACTTTCAAAAGTGACGCTCGTGCCTTCGAGCGATGGCAAGAAGGTCTATGCCGTCTCCGGCAAGCCGGGAGCGCTTGCCGATATCATGAAGGCCCTGCAGTTCGACCCGACGGATCGTCCCGGCGCTGTTGCCGGCACGGTGGTGACGACAATCTTCACCATCGAGGTTAACGATGCGGCGCATGGCTCGGCGCCCGCGCTCAGCACCCAGGTTCAGGTGCACACGACGGTCGCGAACCGCGTGCCTGTCGATATCGGCCTGAGCAACACGCTTGTGCAGGAATTGATGTCGAGCACGGACGTCAAGATCGGCGACCTGTCCGCGACGGACGGAAACCCGGGCGAGACATTCACCTATCAGATCATGCGGTTCGACGGCAGCTGGGGTACGAGCGACGGCCGCTTCACGATCGTCGGCAACGAGCTGCGAGCGAACGGTTTCATGCTCGATTTCGAGCAGGCCAGCGCGCACGCCATCCAGATCAAGGTGACGGATTCCCGTGGCGCGAGCTACGTCAAAGCCTTCACGATCAGCGTGGCCGATGGGGCAGCGGAATACACTCTCGGCTCCGCCGCCGCCGACGTGTTCGTAGGCGGCGCGGGACGCGACACCCTTGGCGGAGGGGACGGCAACGACCGGCTCGACGGCGGCTATGGCAACGATGTGCTCGTCGGCGGCAAGGGCATGGACGTATTCGTGTTCGCCTCGAAGCTCGGCACCTACAAGACCGACCGCAAAGTGAAATTCGACACCATCAGCGACTTCAAGCTGCGCGAGGACAAGATCCACCTCGAAAACGCGGTCTTCACCAAGCTGAAGAAGACGGGCAAGCTGAACAAGAAGTTCTTCTCCATCGACAAGGCGGACGACCGCAACGACTATATCATCTACCAGAAGTCCAAGGGCATTCTGCTGTACGATCCGGACGGCTCGGGCGGCAAGAAGGCGGTCGAGTTCGCCAAGGTGAAGGCCAAGCTCAACCTCAAATACTCCGACTTCTTCGTCATTTAGCCCCTCTCCCCATCGGGCGCTTCCACTCCTCTGGAGGTTAAGCGAAGCGGCTTCCCGCCCGATCCGCTTGCTCGAACTTAGTATCGGATGAAACCCAAAAGTGCATTCCACTTTTGGGGCCGATGCTCTAAGAGCGCAGGCATCGTCCTGAAGGGAGCAACGGCATGAACATTCTTCTGATCGGTTCCGGCGGCCGCGAGCATGCCCTCGCCCGGTCCCTGTCGGCCAGTTCCCTCTGCGATCGGCTTCTCATCGCCCCGGGCAACCCGGGGACGGCGCAGCACGGCACCAATGTGGTGCTGGACGTGACCGATCATCAGGCGGTCATCGATTTCTGCCGCACCATGGCGATCAACTTCGTCGTGGTGGGGCCCGAGGCTCCCCTCGTGGCGGGCCTCGTGGATGATCTGACGAAGGCCGGCATCAAGGCCTTCGGCCCGACCAAGGCAGCCGCGCAACTGGAAGGCTCGAAAGCCTTCACCAAGGATCTCTGCGCGGAGTTCAACATTCCCACCGCCGCCTATCGACGCTTCACCGATGCGGAGGCGGCGAAAGCCTATATCCGCAGCTACGGCGTGCCCATCGTCGTGAAGGCCGACGGTCTTGCCGCCGGTAAGGGCGTGGTGGTCGCCACCTCCTTCGAGGATGCGGAAGCCGCTGTCGAGATGATGATCGGCGGGGGCCTTGGCGCCGCCGGCGCGGAAGTGGTGATCGAGGCTTTTCTCGAAGGCGAGGAGGCAAGCTTCTTTGCCCTGTGCGACGGCGCCACGGCGATTCCTTTCGGCACGGCGCAGGACCACAAGCGCGTCTTCGACGGCGACGAGGGCCCGAACACCGGCGGCATGGGCGCCTATTCCCCAGCCGCCGTGCTGACGCCCGAACTGCAGGCGCGCGCCATGCGCGAGATCATCGAGCCGACGCTGGCCGGCATGAAGGCTCGGGGCACGCCCTATAGCGGCATCCTCTACGCGGGCCTGATGCTCACGAAGGATGGGCCGCAGCTGATCGAGTACAACGCGCGCCTCGGCGATCCCGAAACGCAGGTGCTGCTGCCGCGCCTGCGCTCCGATCTCGTTACCGCCTTCCTCGCGGCCTGCGACGGACAATTGAATAACGTGTCGCTGCGCTTTTCCGATGACGCGGCGCTCACTGTGGTGATGGCAGCGCGCGGTTATCCGGGTGCTGTCGAGAAGGGCTCGGAAATTCGCGGCATCGATGCGGCGGAAGACTTGAATGACGTTATCGTCTTTCATGCAGGAACGAAGCAGGATGGCGAGAAAATCCTCGCCAATGGCGGGCGCGTGCTCAATGTCACCGCGCTCGGAAAAACTATTTCGGATGCGCAGGCGAAGGCTTACGAGGCAGTCTCGAAGATCGATTGGCCGGAAGGCTTTTGCCGCAACGATATCGGCTGGCGTGCGGTCGAGCGCGAGCGGGGCTGACAAAACGATCGCCCTCCCTAACTTTAGGAAAGTCTCTGCGCACAACCCACGGGCGGCCTTCCATGAGCAACGAACTCTTCGACGGCTTCGAGAGCCACTGGATCGATACGGATATCGGACGCATCTTCGCCCGCTCGAAGGGTGACGGTCCGCCTGTTGTGTTGTTGCACGGTTTTCCCCAGACGCATGTGATGTGGCATCATATCGCTCCAGCGCTCGCCGAGACGCACAAGGTCGTGTGCATGGACATGCGCGGCTATGGCTGGTCCACCGCGCCGAAGGGCGATGCGAAACACGAGACCTATTCCAAGCGCGCCATGGCGACGGATGTGATCCGCGTCATGGAGTCTCTCGGCCACGTGCATTTCGCGGTCGTCGGGCATGATCGCGGCGCGCGTGTCGGCTACCGTCTTGCTCTCGATCATCCCGGCCGCGTGGAACGTCTCGCGCTGCTCGACATTCTGCCGACCTATCACGTGTGGGAGCAGATGCGTGCGGGCAAAGTGCCCCAAGCGCATTGGGGCTACCTCTCGCAACCTTACCCAAAACCCGAAGAGGAAATCGGCCGCGATCCGATTCCCTATTTCGAAGGATTGCTGCGCAAGTGGTCGGCTTCGGGCGATCTCGATGCCTTCGATCCGCGTGCGCTCGAAGCCTATTGGCAGAGCTGCAACGAGCCCACGCGCATCCACGCCTTCTGCGAGGATTACCGCGCCGGCGCGACGCGCGATGTGGAAGCCGACGAAGCCGATCTCGCCGCCGGCAAGACGATCGGGTGCCCGACCTACGTGATCTGGAGCGACTTCTATCTCGTCAGCGGGCCGGTGGGCCACGAGCAGCAGCCCCTGGAAGTCTGGCGCCGCAGCTTCGCTCCCAAGGCCCATGGCACGGGCATCAGCTCCGGCCATTTCGTGGCCGAGGAGAACCCCGGCGCGACGCTGGCAGCGTTGCAGGCGCTTTTGAGCGCTTAAAGCATTCCCATCCACACGCGGATGATGCTTCGGTTCGCTTAGAATCCAGCACTGTGCGCCATCGTACTTTCCCTAAGGCCAAGCCTTTCTAGAACTTTATATCGCAACGATATAACTACGGGAGGGCCTCTTGGCCTCGACAACTTCAAGCTTCGTCAACTTTACCACGCCGGCCGCGCAAGGCGCCATCGCACGGTATTCCGATGGGCGCTTTATCAGCGTCTGGACCGATTTCACTGCGGCAGGCGAGACCTTTGTCTACGGCAAGGTCTTCAATCCCGATGGCTCGGTTCTGAAGGACAAGTTCCTGATCGCATCGGCAACCAGGGACGAGGGAGGCGGCATCGGCGATGCCACTGCAGTCGTCCTGAAGACGGGCGAAGTCGCGGTTGCATGGGTCGCTCCCGACCAAACCATTGTCGGCAAGGTGCTCAGCACGACCTATGTGCCTTCGGCAGCGATGAGGCTTGGAGGGTCCACGCTGGGAACCACCAATATCTCCGAGTCGGAGCCCGAACTTTATGCCACCGACAATGGCGGGTTCACGGTTCTCTATTCAGGAGGCATCAGTACAGCACCATACCTGGTTGGAAACGACATCGCTCGAGATTCCGAAGGTGACTGGGCCTCGGTGTCAGGTTTTTGGGGAGTCTATGCGAACCCATCGAGCGGAGCCCGGTCCGCAACCGTTTTGAAGAACGGAGATGGGGTCTATGTCTCAGCCTTTGAGAGCGGGGGGAAGATGGTCGTGGAAGCCGTCATCCTTCCCTTCGCAGGAGACACGAAGATCTTCCGGATTGATGAAGCATCGGGCGTAACATCCGGTTCCAAGCCCGGCATCTGTCCTGTCGGCAACGACAAATTCGCAGTCGTGTGGGAAGACATCGAGGGTGCAACGCGTGTCATCCGCGCAAAGGTCTTCGACTCGGAGGGCAACGCGGCTTCGGGCCAGATCACTTTCAACAAGCCTGCCGGCACCATGGATGGAAAGCCCATGGTCACGGAACTGGCGGGCGGCGGCTTCGCCGTGGCCTTCACGCTCGACAATGGCGGCGATCTGAACATTTACACCGCGTCGGCAAAAGCGGATGGCCAGATTCTCACCAACACGACGCATGTGGGCACCAGCACGGCAGGCGATCAGTTCGATCCATCGCTGATCGCGCTTCAGGGCAATTCCTATGCCGTGAGCTGGATGAGCCAGTCTAGCACGGGCGCCAGCTTCATGGTCGAGGTGATCGGCGCAGCTGCGCCCGGTATCCCTGGCAATCCCGGAAATCCAGGAACCCCAGGCAATCCTGGCAATCCGGCCCCGACCGTCTGGACCGGCTCGAACGGCAATGACGTCCATGACGGCATGGCCGCTTCCGATGTGCTGAAGGGTCTCGGCGGCAAGGACATCCTCCTGGGCAACGACGGCAACGACAAGCTCTATGGCGGGACCGGTAAGGATACGCTCTCAGGCGGAACAGGCGAGGACATCTTCGTCTTCGATGCCAAGCCCGGCAAAACCCACGCCGACAAGATCGTCGATTTCTCCGTGAAGGACGATACGATCTGGCTCGACAACAAGGTCTTCACCAAGCTCGGGAAGAAAGGCACCGAAGCCAATCCCCATGACCTGAACAAGAAGTTCTTCAAGGTCGGCGACAAGGCCAAGGATAAGAACGACTATATCCTCTATAATAAAAAGACAGGCGCGCTTTCCTACGACAAGGACGCAAACGGCGATCACAAGGCCGTGGTGTTCGCCTACGTCAAGAAAGGCCTGAGCCTCAAAGCCTCTGACTTCGACATCATCTGAGCCGCGAACTCCTGCGATGACATCGAGCGTGCATGGCGCTGTCGCCGTGCACGCATTTTGCTATCGCCTCTCCTCGAAGAAATCCTTCAGCAGCTGCGCCGCCTCGCTCTCGCGGATGCCGCCATAGACTTCCGGCGCGTGATGGCAGGTAGGCTGGTGGAAGAAGCGCACGCCGCTGTCCACGGCCCCGCCCTTCGGATCATGGGCCGCGTAATAGACCCGCCGGATGCGGGCGAACGAGATCGCCGCGGCGCACATGGTGCAGGGCTCCAGCGTCACATAGAGATCGCAGCCCGACAGGCGCTCGTCGTCCAACGCCTCGCAGGCGCGGCGGATCGCGAGCATTTCCGCATGGGCAGACGGGTCCCTCAACTCGCGCGGGCGGTTGCCTGCTGTGGCGACGATCCGGCCGTCCTTGACGATGGCCGCCCCCACCGGCACCTCCCCCCGCGCGGCGGCGGCGCGGGCCTCCGCGAAGGCGACGCTCATGGGATCGGCCTTGGGGTCAACCTTCGGATCAAGCGGATCGGGGTCGGCGTTATCCATGTTCTAATCTATGCCCTTGGCTTTTCATGTCTCTCGCTTCTGTTCGTTACCTCTGCTATCAGGCTCCCATGACCGACAGCAACGACGATAATCGCAAGGGCCGTTCCTCGGGACGCTCCGACCGTGGCCGCACCTCCGGTGACCGGCCTTTCCGCAAGCCCCGCGAAGGCGGCGAACGCCCGTTCCGCGCCCGTGGCGACGACGACCGCCCGCGCAAGCCGCGCGAGGGAGGGGATCGCCCCTTCCGCAGCCGCGACAATGACGACCGTCCCCGCCGCCCCCGCGAGGGCGGCGACAAGCCTTTCAAGCCACGCGGTGAAGGTGGCGACCGCCCCTTCCGCGCACGGAGTGAGGGCGGCGATAAGCCTTTCCGTCCTCGCCGGGAAGAAGGCGACCGGCCCTTCAGGCCTCGTGGCGAAGGCGGCGACAAGCCCTTCCGTGGCCGCAGCAAGGACGGAGATCGTCCGTTCCGCGCCCGGTCCGAGGGTGACAAGCCGTTTCGTGGCCGTGGCGGCGATGACCGCCCTCGCCGCTTCGACCGCTCGGCCGAAGATCGTCCGCGCCGCGCCCGCGAAGAGCGCCCGGAAACTGTGGCCGCTGTCCCTCAGGAACCAGTCGAGGACCGCATCGCCAAGGTGATCGCCCGGGCCGGCATTGCCTCGCGCCGAGACGTGGAGGCGATGATCGCCGAGGGCCGCGTGACCCTGAACGGCAAGGTGCTCGAGAGCCCAGCCATCAACGTGACCGCCGCCGACACGATCACCGTGGACGGCGAGCCGCTGCCCACCAAGGAACGCACGCGCCTGTGGCTCTACCACAAGCCGCGCGGCCTCGTGACCACGGCCCGCGATCCGGAAGGCCGCCCGACCGTGTTCGACAACCTGCCGGAGGATCTGCCGCGCGTGGTTGCCGTGGGCCGTCTCGACATCAACACCGAAGGCCTGCTGCTGCTGACCAATGACGGCGGTCTCGCCCGCGTGATCGCCCATCCCGATACGGGGTGGCTGCGCCGGTACAAGGTGCGGGCGCACGGCGACATCACCCAGTCCGATCTCGACGGCCTTCGCGACGGCATCACCATCGACGATATCGAGTACGGTCCCGTCGAGGCGCGGCTCGACCGCGTGCAGGGCGACAACGTGTGGATCACGATGGGCCTGCGCGAAGGCAAGAACCGCGAGATCAAGCGCATTCTCGAACATCTCGGCATGCAGGTGAACCGCCTGATCCGCATGTCCTTCGGCCCGTTCCAGCTCGGCGATCTCGAGCAGGGCCTCGTCGAGGAAGTGAAGACGAAAGTGCTGAAGGATCAGCTCGGCGCGGCCCTTGCCGCGGAAGCGGGCGTCGATTTCGAGAGTCCCGTGCGCGAGCCCATCGCGCCTTTCGGCTCGGCGAAGAAGGAGCACGGCGGACGCGAAGATCGTGAGGAACGCTCCTTCCGTGGCCGTGGCGGCGACGACCGCCCGCGCCGTCGCGACGATGACGAGAAACCCTTCCGTGCACGCGGTAAGGAAGGTTTCGGCAAGGATCGTTTCGAGCGTGACGAGGAAGAGCCGAAGAGACGCCCTTCCCGTCTCGACGTGAAGAAGAGCGTGTGGCGCGCGGGGGAAAGCGAAGAGGATGCACCGCGCCGGAAATCTCCGCGCCGTGGCGCCGATCCGCGTGAGGCGCGCAGCGCCAGTGCGGAGTTGCCGCGCCAGCGCGTCGGCGCGATTGCGGCCCGCAAGGGCAACAAGGTCCTGGTCGAGCGCCTGGTGCGCCAGCCTCAGGAAGAGGAAGCGCCCGCACCGCGCAGGGGCCGTGGCGATGAGGATCGTCCCCGCAGTGGCGACCGCGACGGCGCACCTGCTCGTCGTGGCCGCGAAGGCGGTACGGGGCGTACTGCCGGTGCCGGGCGCACGGCCGGTCCTGCTCGCACCCGCCGCGATGAGGGCGACCGTCCGCGTCGCGACGCAGGCGACCGCCCCTTCCGTTCGCGCGAGGGCGGAGAGGATCGCCCGCGCAAGCCGCAGGGCGACCGCCCGTTCCGCGCGCGCAGCGAAGGCGGTGACGAGCGTCCCCGTCGCGGCCCGCCGCGTGGTGACGGTCCCTCCCGTGGCGGCCCACGCGGCGGCGGCTTCAAGGGCGGGCCGCGGGGCGCATCCAAGGGCGGCTTCAAGAAGGGGCCCGGCGGCGGTTCGAAAGGCGGACCTCGCGGTCGCCGCTGATGAAACACACCCCTTATCCCGATAGGCTTGCTCATAAAGTGCCAGCAGTCCTCCACACGTCATCACCGGCCTTGTGCCGGTGATCCCGATGGCTTGAAGCGCCACGCCTTTCCAATCGGGATGGCCGGCACAAGGCCGGCCATGACGGATAGGGAAGCGCATAGTGAGCCAGCCTCCTCAGAATGAGACTTAAGATGAGTGTGAGCTTCTCCCGATGATGAGGATCATGTCATGAGAATTGTGGGCGGGCGCTGGCGCGGCCGCTCGCTCAAGGGGCCGAGTTCGGACGCCATCCGCCCGACATCGGACCGCCTGCGCGAGACGATCTTCAACATCCTCCAGCATTCCTACGACGATCCCATCGAAGGCGTGCGCGTGCTGGACCTCTTCGCCGGCACCGGCGCGCTCGGTCTCGAAGCCCTCTCACGCGGCGCGGCCTTCGTGTTGCTCGTCGATGACGGCGCCCAGGCACGCGGGATCATCCGCGAGAACGTGGAAGCCCTCGGCGCAGGCGGCGCCACCCGCCTCTTCCGCCGCGACGCGACGAAGATGGGCGAAGCCGCCCCCAACGCTCCCTTCTCCCTCGTGTTCTGCGACCCGCCCTACGGCAAGGACCTCGCCCCTAAAGCCCTGCGCTCCTGCGCGCAAGGCGGCTGGCTCACGCCGGGCGCCCTCGTGATCGTGGAGGAAGCGCAGGGCGTCGCGGTGACGCTACCGGAAGGTTTCGAGGAGATCGAGCGGCGGGATTACGGGGAGACGAAAGTGGTGTTCGGGCGGTTCACAGGCTGAGCACAACTTCCGCTTGCCGCAGGCAGGCAAGAAGGTTGTCCTAACGTCAAATTCCTATAACATTGCGCCCATCCACGTCATAACTC
This sequence comes from Microvirga sp., assembly GCA_041913065.1. Taxonomy (GTDB): domain Bacteria; phylum Pseudomonadota; class Alphaproteobacteria; order Rhizobiales; family Beijerinckiaceae; genus Microvirga. The sequence goes on from JAYSGD010000006.1 coordinate 203,372, forward strand.
TTCTGACAGGCTGGGGGCTTGCCATGTCTCAACCGTTTCTCTGGGGATCGCAGATCGCTCATCCTGCGGGCGCCACGGACACCAGCGTGCTGGCCCTCAGCAACGGCACGTTCCTGGTCCTCGGCAAAACGGAGCCGACAGGCCCGAATGCCAAGTTGAAGGCCTGGATCTACAATGCCGATGGATCGCTGAAGGAAGAGAAGATCATCGGCTCGCTCGATTATGGCGCCCCCTTCTACGACACTCCCCTGACGGCGAGATCGAGCGCTCCTTCCGCCGTGGAACTCCCCGATGGCCGCATCGCGCTGACATGGTCGATCGCGAGCGATGCTCCCGGGCATCGCGGTGCGTGGCTGGGAATCTATGGCAGCGACCTGACACCGACCGGAAAACCTATCTGCGTCGCCGGTCTGGAAGGCGCGTGGGGGTCGTTCAAAGGCGACGATGCCGTCGGCTTGACGGATGGTAGCGTGATCGCCGTCTATCGGTCCGAGGAAGGCACAGCCTTTCTGAGGATGCTGCGTCCCGACGGCACTCTCACGGCTCCTCTGGAACTCGGACCGACCTTCGCCTCCACGCGTGACAGCGGCTTCGGATCCGTGGCCGATCTCGCGGTGCTGCCGGGCGGCAATGTGGTCGCCGTGCTGCGCTCGAGCGGAACCGCGAACAAGGTTTATGTGCTGAATCCGTTCGCTGCCGGCGGCCCTGCTATCGTGAAGGAAGTTACGATTCCCGTTGTTTCAGATTCGAGCATGATGCCGATCGAGGTAACGGCCCTTGCAGGCGGCGGGTTCGTGGTGTCGTGGACGGAATCGGGCCGGATCGATCCAAGCGAGTCCGAGCCCGGCATCACCGTCCGATACCAGGTCTTCAATGCGGAAGGGACGGCAGTCACCGCGCCTTTGGCATTTTACGCGACGGATGCAGAAGCCGACGCTGTAAGCACTCCCGGCGTTTTGGCCCTTCCCGGTGGCGGCTTTGCTCTTGCTGCCCAGGTCGTCACGGATGCGGCGAACAACACCGCTGTGGTTCGTCTGGCCATCTTCGATGCGAACGGCGCGCGCGTGAGCGAAAAGCTGCTGGTGAGCAAGCAGGCGGCGGGAAGCATGATCTTCCTCGAAGGCCTGTCCCTGATGCCGGACGGACGCATCGCCGTGCTGATGTCGAACGCAATCCAGATCGTCGATCCGCGCGACAAGGCGATCACCATGAAAGGGACCGCAGGCAACGATCAGTATATCGGCACGGCTTTCGACGATGTGTTCGAAGGCAGCGCCGGCGCCGACTTGCTGAACGGCGGCAGCGGCATCGACTTCGTGTCCTTCGCTCATGCCAAGTCAGGCGTGATCGCCAGCCTTTCCGGCGGCAGCGGTGGCGATGCGGCGGGTGATACCTATATCGGCATCGAAGGCCTCGTCGGCTCCTCCTTCGATGACGTTTTCTTCGGCAACGGTTCCACAATCCTGAAGGGCGAGCTGGGCAACGATACCTACCACGTCAAAACCGGCGACACCGTCGAGGAAGCTGCCGATGGCGGGTGGGATACGGTCATTGTCGGCGACAGCTATGCTCTGGCAGCGAATGCACATATCGAAGTTGTCACGCTCTCCGATATTCATTCCAAGGCATCGGCCAATCTCACCGGCTCGAACAGCGCCAACGAGATCCGTGGGAATGCAGGCATCAATACGCTGCGAGGCCTGGACGGGGACGACCGGTTCCATGCCGGAAGCGGCAACGACTGGATTTACGGCGACAGCGGAAACGACACGATCCATGCCGGAAACGGCAACGACAAGGTCTATGGCGGCGCCGGCAAGGACACGTTCGTGTTCGATACGAAGCCGAACAGAAAATCCAACATGGACCGCATCTACGACTTCAATCCGAAATACGACTCGTTTCATCTGGAGAACAAATATTTCACCAAGCTCGGCAAGGGCTCGGTGGTTGGCGTGAAGCTCAAGTCGGACATGTTCGTCAAAGGCCCGCACGCTCAGGACCTGGAAGACCGCATCATCTACAACAACAGGACGGGCGTGCTTTCTTACGACAAGGACGGCATCGGCCCTTCCGCGCAGGTCAAGATCGCGGTGCTCAAGAAGCACCTGAAGCTCACCCACAAAGACTTCTTCGTGATCTGAGAAAACCTGCCTATTTGCCGCAGGATCATCGGCCCGCTATACCGCTCCTTCATCCGTCCCCACGCATGAGAGCCCCGCCATGAAAGCCGTCCTGTTCGAGCAATTCGGTCAACCGCCCCGCGTGCAGAACGTGCCGGATCCGACGCCGTCCGCCGAAGGCGTCGTCATCAAGGTGGAGGCAACGGGATTGTGCCGGAGCGACTGGCACGGATGGATGGGGCATGATCCGGATGTGGCGCTGCCGCATGTGCCGGGTCATGAACTGGCCGGCACGGTTCTCGCCACGGGCAAGCAGGTCACGCGCTGGAAGAAGGGCGATCGCGTCACGGTGCCGTTCGTGGGCGGATGCGGGCATTGTCATGAGTGCAATTCCGGCAACCATCAGGTCTGCGAACAGCAGTTCCAACCCGGCTTCACCGCCTGGGGCTCGTTCGCGGAATATGTGGCGGTCGATTACGCGGACACGAACCTTGTCGCGCTGCCGGAGAGTCTCGACTTCGAGACGGCGGCGAGCCTCGGCTGCCGCTTTGTCACCTCCTTCCGCGCCATCGTCGATCAGGGGCGCGTGAAACCGGGTGAATGGGTCGCCGTGCATGGCTGCGGCGGCGTCGGCCTGTCCGCCATCATGATCGCCAGCGCCATGGGCGCGAATGTGATCGCGATCGACCTGACGGACGAGAAGCTCGACTTCGCCAGGCAAGTTGGAGCGGTGGCGACGATCAATGCACACGAGACCGCGAATGTGGTCGAGGCGGTGCGTGAGATCTCGAAGGGTGGCGCGCACATGTCCATCGACGCGCTGGGCAACCCTGTCACCTGCTTCAACTCGATTGCGAATCTGCGCCGTCGGGGACGCCATGTGCAGGTCGGGCTGATGCTCGGCGACCACGCGCGCCCGGCGATCCCGATGGATCGCGTGATCGCATGGGAGCTCGAAATCCTCGGCAGCCACGGCATGCAGGCCTTCCGGTATCAGGCCATGATGGACATGATCGAGACCGGCAAGCTCAAACCCCAGATTCTCGTCGGCAAAAAGATCAGCCTCGAGGAAGCGCCCGCCGCCCTCATGAACATGGACAAGTTCGAAGGGCTCGGCATCAGCGTGATCACGCAATTCTGAAACATTGCCTCGGCAGGGCGAGGGCCGCCTGCTCCAGCTCAGCTTTTCAGAAGACCCAAATCGCTGGTGGAACTGGATTTGCCCTTCTCGACACGGCTACGTTCCCTGTGTCAGCCTGCCGTGCAGTTCACCCCTGGAGCGACCCATGCCCTATCAGCCCGCAGACACCCGCTACGACAGCATGATCTATAACCGCTGCGGCCGCAGCGGGTTGATGCTCCCGGCGATCTCGCTGGGGTTGTGGCAGAATTTCGGGGAGACCAAATCGGCGGCGACTGCGCGGGAGATCTGCCGCACGGCGTTCGATCTCGGCATCACGCATTTCGACCTCGCCAACAATTACGGCCCACCGCCCGGCGCGGCGGAATCCCTGTTCGGCGAAATCCTGCGCAGCGATTTTCAGGGGCTGCGCGACGAACTCGTGATCTCCACGAAAGCCGGCTACCGCATGTGGCCGGGGCCTTACGGCGAATGGGGCAGCCGCAAGTATCTGCTTTCAAGCCTCGACCAGAGTCTGAAGCGCATGGGTCTCGACTACGTCGACATCTTCTATTCCCACCGCTTCGATCCTGACACGCCGCTGGAAGAGACGATGATGGCCTTGGATAGCGCCGTGCGGCAGGGCAAGGCGCTCTATGTCGGCATCTCGTCCTACAACAGCCAACGCACCCGCGAGGCGGTCGAAATTCTGCGCGAGCTGAAGACGCCCTGCATCATCCATCAGCCGAGCTATTCCATGCTCAACCGCTGGGTCGAGGAAGACCGTCTCCTCGATACGCTCGGTGAACTCGGCATGGGCTCCATCGTATTCTCGCCGCTGGCGCAGGGCATGCTGACGACGAAATATCTGAACGGCATTCCGGAAGACAGCAGGGCCTTCGAAAGCAAATCTCTGCAGCAGAGATTTCTGAGTGACGAAAACCTCGCCCGCATCCGCAGCCTCAACGATATCGCGCAGCGGCGCGGCCAGACACTGGCGCAGATGGCACTCGCCTGGGTGCTGCGCGGCGGACGCGTGACCTCCGCGCTCATCGGCGCGAGTCGACCGGAACAGGTGGTGGAATGCGTCGGCGCCCTGCAGAACCTTGCCTTCACGCAGGAGGAACTGACGGAGATCGATCAGTTCGCGGCGGAAGGCAACGTGAACATCTGGGCTGCATCGGCGGAACGTGAGGGGCCTTCGCGGGCACGCTGACAGCCCCTCACACGTCATGGTCGGGCTTGTCCCGGCCATCCCGATCGGAAAAGCGCTGTGCTTGAAACAATTGAGATCACCGGCATATGGCCGGTGATGACGTGGGAGAATGCACCACCGGTGTCATTCCCGGCCGAAGCGCAGCAGAGGGGAAGGGAATCCATAGCGGTGTGGTAGATGGATCCCCTTCCCGGTCCTACGGACCGCCGGGGATGACACTCTTGGTGTAACCTCTCACCCATTCGCACCATCACTTCCTAAGGACGTGCTTCGACCGAGATGGAAAGACCGCGCTGAAGTGAATTGCTGACCGTCGATGTTTCCTCTGCCCGTCGGATGAGCGCCGCAACATCCGCCTCATCGCTTGCCGCCTCGACGGAGACCTGCACTGCGGCGGATGTCGCCAGCAATGGCACGCCGTCGAGGGTGAGGCTCACATCGACCGAGACGGATCGCAGTTCGATGCCCATCTCGTGCGCGACGTAATGCAGATCGTTGCAGAAGCATCCGCCGATGGCCAGCGCCAGCAACTGCCCGCCATTGAAGCCGAGCCCCTGACCGCCGGCCTTTCCGTCCGGCCTGTCGACGACGATGGTATGCGCGCCCGCCCATCCGATGCTGGCCTGCGTGTCCGGGATGCTGCGCAGCTTGACATTCATCACCGTCATCAGGTCCTCCCGGATTTGCGTGCGTCTATCGCCGCCCGAATAATCGCTCGATATCGGTGAGCTTCAATTCCACGTAAGTGGGCCGCCCGTGATTGCACTGGCCCGACATCGGCGTCGCTTCCATCTCGCGCAGCAGCGCATTCATCTCTTCCGGCCGCATGCGGCGGCCAGCGCGGATGGAGCCGTGGCAGGACATACGCGAGAGCACCGCGTCGAGGCGCTCCCCCAGCGGGTTCGATGCGCCCTGCCCCCATTCGGCAAGCGCGTCGGCCACATCCTGCACCAGTTCCTTGATGCGCCCTCCGGCAAGCGCCGACGGCACCTCGCGCACGAGCAGCGCGCCATGGCCGAACGGTTCGACGACAAGGCCGAGGCCTTCGAGCATGGCCGCTTCCGCGAGCACGCGGTCCGCATCGACCGGATCGAGATCGACGACTTCGGGAATGAGCAGCAATTGGCGAGCGATGCCCGACGATGCGCGCTCGCGCTTCAGGCGCTCATAGACGAGGCGTTCATGCGCGGCGTGCTGATCGACGATGACGATGCCGTCCTGCGTCTGCGCGACGATATAGGTGCCGTGCACCTGCGCGCGCGCCGCGCCCAAGGGTGATGCTTCCGTCTCGGGCTCGACTTCAGTCAATGTTGCGCGGCTGTCGGCGGAGGGCATGGCGAGATCGGGCAGGCTCGCCTGCGCTTCAGCCAATCCACCGGACGGCGCGTAGGATGGTGCTGGCTGATCGAGCGGGGCCTGCCAGTTCGCGAAAGCGCTGGACGGGCGAATGAGGGATGGACGGTGATGTCCATAAGCGCCGCGCATCAGCGGCACGCCTTGCGGGCGCAGGCTCTCCAGCGTGTGCGTGCCGCCCGTCGAGGAAGCGCGCATGCCGTAGCGCGTGATCGCCTCCTTGATCGCAGCCACCACGAAGCCGCGCACGAAGGCGGGATCGCGGAAGCGCACTTCCGTTTTCGCCGGGTGCACGTTCACGTCCACGGAGCGCGGATCGATCTCGATCATCAGCGCCAGCACCGGATGACGGTCGGAGGCCATCACGTCGGCATAGGCGCCGCGCACCGCGCCGAGGAGAAGCTTGTCGCGCACCGGGCGTCCGTTCACCACGAAATGGATCGCGGTGGATGTGCCGCGATGATAGGTCGGCAGGCTCGCGAAACCGGAAAGGCGCACGCCCTCGCGCTCCACGCCGATGGACATGGCGTTGTCGTTGAACTCAGGTCCCAACACGCGCGACAGGCGGCGCAGGAAGCCGTGCTCGCCGGGCTCTTCCGGCGGATAGGTGAAGGCGGTGATGTGCTCGCCGGACAGCGTGAAGCGCACGGTCGGATGCGCGATGGCGAGACGCTTGACGATCTCCGCCACGGCCTGCGCCTCGGAGCGGTCACTCTTCAGAAACTTCAGGCGCGCGGGCGTGGCGGCGAAAAGATCCGTCACCTCGACGCGGGTCCCCTTTGGCGCGGAGGCTGGTCGCACCGGATGCTTCACGCCCGCCTCAACCACGATCATGGAGCCGGTCTCGGCATCCGCTGTGCGTGTGGTGATGGCAAGCCGCGCCACCGCGCCGATGGAAGGCAAGGCCTCGCCGCGAAAACCCAGCGTGTTGATGGAGAAAAGGTCGCCGTCCGGGATCTTGGAGGTGGCGTGGCGCTCGACGGCGAGTTCGAGGTCATCCGGGCTCATGCCCTGCCCGTCATCGACGATACGGATCAGCCGGCGGCCGCCCGCCTCCACCGTGATGTCGATGGACGTTGCGCCTGCATCGACCGCGTTCTCCACGAGCTCCTTCACGGCCGCCGCCGGGCGCTCGACAACCTCGCCCGCAGCGATGCGATCGACGAGGATAGGATCGAGGCGGCGGACGAACATGGGCGCTTCGCGTTCAAGGGATTCGGAACAGGGAAGATAAAGTCTCAGGCGCCCCGATGCCAGCAGGCGCGACGTTATTCCCCCGCCCTTCCACCGGCATTGCTGTAGCGATGCCAAACGAAACCGCAGAGAGATGTCGATCCTCCCCACAGACCATCTTGCCAGAACAACACATAATGCATCTGAAGCTTAGCTATTGAACTTCCTCATATAACTTTATAACGTATAATAATTATAAACTGGGGGAAGCTATAATGGCCACGACAAAACTCGATTTTCTTACGACCTTGGATATGGCTTCAGAACCTACGGAGGGCAGTTGGCAATCCGTGTTGGAGCCGAGCGATGTGGCTAACCTTGGATCGGCACCCACCCTGGCCGAGAACAGAGCCCCTAACATTTTTGGGGCTATGGAAATCCCTTTTACGCCTCCTTTCGATACACAGCTATGCAATCCCTTTATCTTCCTATTTGTCGACGACCCTGACGCAGGGGACGAAATCACGCTCAAAGTCTCTCTTGATGCGGCTTTCAAGGGGGTTTTGCGCAACTTTACGGTCGGCAGTTACGATGAGGCCACTGGAGTTTATACTTTCAAAGGCACAGCGTCTGAGGCGGGTGAGGCTTTAAGATCCTTGAGGTTCGATCCACGAGACCGCAACGGTGTAGGTGGGATAGAAACCACGAAGATTACAGTGACTGTTACGGATAGTGCAGGTCTCCAAGCCGAGCGATCCGGCGAGATCAGGGTGCAAACCACGAGCAATCAGCTTCCTACCCTGACGCTTTCTACGGAAATCCTGGTCGTGGCGGATACTGGAATCATCTCACCTTTTGCAGGTGTGAGCATTGCCGATCCTGAAAACGACGACCTGACTGTGACCATATGGTTTCCTCCCGCTGCCGGTGTGCTCTTCAGGGAAGAAGCAGACGGCAGTCGTACGGAAATCAGCACCTTGACCGGCAAGGCCGTAGAGATTCAAGCGGCGCTCCGGGCACTGAAGTTCGATCCGACGGATCGAGGGGGTGTCGGGGAATATGCAGACTCCTTGTCATTCAGCATCGGGGTCCATGACGGCACCCGCAGGATCGGAAAAGATCTCACGATCTATGTTACAACGGAAGGAGGCACGGCGAGCGCGGCTCCAGATCTGACCCTTCCCGCTGTAAAGGAACTCACTGTCCTCGACACGCAAACCATTCGTCCGTTTGCGAACATCGATATTACGGATGACAGCACTTTCGTGACGGTCACGATCACCTTCGATCCGGCCAAAGGACGACTGCTTGAGGACACCAGTTTGGACCCCATAATTCACAATGGGGTTTTCATGATCACCAATACACCAGAAAACGTCCTCAGAGTCTTGCAAGGATTGCGTTTCGACCCTCGAGACCGGGCCGGCGATCCGGATGGCTCTCTCGAAACCACGACCTTCACGATCACTGTTCAGGATGGAGAGCACAAGGTCGAAAACAGTGAGATGAAGGTGCATTCGGAAAGAGGCGGTGTCCTGCCTCCGCCCGGCAATTCTGCACCGACGGATGTCAACATTTCGAGCCTGAAGGTGGCAGAACTTTCCGCCGAGAATACTCTCGTTGGCTCCTAAGGAGCTGTGGATCCAAATACTGGAGACGCATTTATCTTCCGTCTCCTCGACGATGCCGGCGGGCGTTTCAAAATCGACGGAAACCAGCTCAAAGTCGCCAATGGCGTCAAATTAGATTTCGAGCAAGCTCAAGCTCATCAGATCAAAGTTCTGGTCACGGATCAGGCTGGAGCAAGCTTCGAGAAAGTTCTCACGATCAGCGTCACCGACGTGAACCCTGAGGTCATGACCTTCGGCAGCGCATCCGACGATGTCATCAAGGCGAGCAAGACCGGAAACTTCAAGGATATGCTCGATGGAGGCGCTGGCAATGACAGCCTCTGGGGCGGCTATGGAAACGACAGGTTGACGGGCGGGACTGGCAGCGATGTTTTCGTCTTCGATGGCAAGCTTGGTACGTCGAAGACAGATCGGAAAGTAAACTTCGACACGATCACCGATTACAACGTCAAGGAAGATGCGATCTGGCTTGAAGGCGATCTCTTTAAGGGCAACAAAAAGCTTTACGCTGCGATCAAGAAAGGGACGGAAGTTTCTCCAACGAAGCTGGCGAAGAAATTCTTCGCTCTCGACCGCGCCAAGGACGGCAATGATCATTTCATTTACGATACGAAAAAGCGCGTGCTCTCTTACGATCCTGACGGCGTAGGCAGCAAGGCTGCCATCGAGATCGCAACATTCGCCAAGAATGCAAATCTGAAGAAATTCAGCGCTGGAGAGCTATTCTTCATCTGAGCCGGGCTGAGAAACGTAAGAAAAGAGGGGCGAAAGCCCCTCTTTTTGTTTCCTTAAGGTGGCTCTCTCAACCCTGCGCCAGATATTCCTTCGCCAGAATCTTGCCCTCTTCCACGGCGGGCTGGTCGAACGGATCGACGCCGAGCGCGTAGCCGGCGAGGATCGTTTCCAGCATGAAGTGCATGAGGAGTTCGCCCACGGCGCGCTCATCGAGTTTTTCGATGTGGATGCGCCGGGTCGGGCGGCCGTTCTTGGCCAGCGTATCGGCAGTGGCGCGGCCTTGGGCCGCCACGAGATCGCCGATGCGCTTGCCGCCGAAGCCCGGCTCGCCGGCGCGCTTGGCGAGCTTTTCGTCCATGATCGGGCCCTGGCCCGCCACACCGGTGGTCATGACGGTAAAGAGCTTGTCGTTGGGGCCTGCGAGATAAAGCTGGAGCTGGCTGTGCTGGTCCACGGGGCCGATGGCGGCCACTGGCTGGGTGCCGTTGCCGTTCTTGCCCACGCTCTCGGCCCAGAGCTGCACCCACCAGCGGGTGAAGCGCTCCAGGCGATCCGCATAGGCCATGGTGACGGAAATGCCCTTGCCATCCTTCGCCATCGCCACGTTGAGCGCGGCGCCGACAGCGGCGGGCGCATCCTTGGCGGCCTTGCCCGTTCGGAAGGGCTCATAGGCATCGGCCGCGCCCTGCCGAATGGCGGCGATGTCGAGGCCGAGAACGGCGGCGGGCAGCAGGCCCACATTGGTCAGCACCGAATAGCGGCCCCCGATGCCGGTGTGATGTTCGAGGAAGCGCACGCCCTCGGGCTCCAGGAGATCGCGCAGGGCGTTCCTGCCACCGGGCTTGCGGGGCTCGGAGAGGCCAAGGAACACGTCCTTCGGCAGCGCCCGCATGCCGGCCTTTTCCAAGGCCGAAAGCACCGCGATGGTCTGCATGAGGGTCTCGCCCGTGCCGCCCGATTTCGAGATCGAGACGAATCGCGTCGAGGAGAGCGGGAGCTTGTGCAGGATGTGGTCGAAGGTGATGGGGTCGAGATTGTCGAGGAAATGGACACGCGGGCTCTCGGTGAAGCGCCCGGCGCCCGGCACCGCGTAATCGCGCAGCTGAGCCAGCGTCTGACCGCCGAGACTCGAACCGCCGGTGCCGAGGAACACCACGTCCGTCGCATCCATCCGCAACCAGGCCGCTGCTTCCTTCACCGCATCGAGGTCGTCCGTCGTGCGCGGCATGTGCAGCAGCGGCAGACGGCCCGAGGCATCGTCCTCCGCTAGCCGCGCCATGGCTTTGCCGACCGAATCGAGCGCTGAATCGTAGGCCGCCTGCTTCAGGCCACCCTCTCCGATTGCGGTTTCGAATGCCAGATCGATCGATTGCTGCAGGGCCATGCGGGTACTCCGACTCCTTCGTAGGGAAGCGGAACTTTAGGGCAGAGATGAGGTGGCGGCTAGTGGCCGCCGGGAAGGCGCTGTGGTCTCAGCAGCAACTAAAAGAAAAGGGGTCCTGAGAGCCCCCTTGTATTCAATGTTGCGTCAGAGACCCGTCGGCCGTCCGGCGATCACGGTGAGCATCCTGCCGTCGCCGATGATGCGGTCCGCGGCGCCTCGGATATCGGCTTGCGACACGCCGCCGACCAGCGCGTTGCGGCGTGCGATGTAGTCGATGCCGAGGCCCTCGAAAGCGATCTGGACGAGCGTATGCGCGATCTTCGTCGAGGTGTCGAAGCCCAGCGCATAGGAGCCGATAAGGTAGTCCTTCGCCTTCTGCAATTCCTCGTCGGAGGGCCCTTCCTCCTTCAGGCGCATCATCTCGCCGGAGATCACGTCGAGACATTCCACGACGCGCTCGTTCTTCGTCGCCGTGTAGCCCCAGGTCATGGCGGCTGCGCGGTAGCTGACGAGCGATGTGCCGACGCTGTAGGCGAGGCCGCGCTTCTCGCGCACTTCCTGGAACAGGCGCGAGGTGAAAGCGCCGCCGCCGAGGATATGGTTGAGCACATAGGCCGGGATGAAGCCTGGATCCTTCCACGCGATGCCATGCGTTCCGAAGCGGATGACCGATTGCGGCACGTCGAGATCGACGACGATGCGCGAGCCGACTTTCTGCAAGGTCGCGGGCTCGATGACGGAGAGCGGCTTCGCCTCCGGCAATGCGCCGAACACCTTGTCGAGCAGCATGGAGAGATTGTCGGTACTGATGGCACCGACGACCGCGATCTTCACGCGGCCACGCGCAATCATGGCGCGGTGCATGATGACGAGATCGTCGCGCGTGATCGCCGCCACGCTCTCCGGCGTGCCCGAGGTCGGGCGTCCGTAGGGATGATTGGCGAAGCCTTCCTCGAAGAAGCGGCGGGTCGCCATGACGCCCGGATCGTTCTGCTGATACTTGAGGCCCGCAATGGTCTGAGCGCGCACGCGTTCGATGGAATCCTGATCGAAGCGCGGCTCGACGAGCGCGAGGCGCAGCAGCTCGAAAGCTTCATCCGCATGCTTGACCAGCGTCTTCAGCGAGCCGCCGATGGCATCGTTGCCCGCATTGAACGAGAGCTCGATGGCGCGCGCGGCCAGGCGCTCCTGAAAGGCGTCAGAATCGTATTCGCCCGCACCTTCGTCGAGCAGACGCGCTAGCATCTGCGCCACGCCCGGCTTGTCCGCCGGGTCATGAGCGGAGCCGCCTTCGAAGATGAAGGAGACGGCAATCAACGGCACCACATCGGATTCGACGTGCCAGGCCTCGACGCCGCGCGAGGAGGTGAGAGCCTTCACCTTGGTCGGAGACGAGGACAGGGTTTCGACGGAAGCAGTCATCATTTCCTCAGTTCTTACGCGGCCGACTTCTGGAGATAGCCCGTCACGGAACGGCGGGCGACCAGATAGCGCTCGGCAGCGGAGGCAAGGTCCTCCTTGAGGACGGTTTCGATTTCCACCGGCCAGCGGCGCACTTCCTCGATGGTCTCGCCGATGGCGAGCGCCGAGCCGTAAATGCGGGCGAGCGAGGATTGGCTGTCGGTGGAGTAGATCGTCTCGGCGACGAGTCGGGTCTTGGCGCGCTCGATGGCGTCGGAATCCAGCGCCTCGGCGGCAATGGTCTTGAGCACCTGATCGACAGCCTCTTCCAGCTGAGAAAGCGAAACGCCCTCGGCGGGAACCGCATAGACGCAGAAGCGCGTGTCTTCCATGGCGGAGGACATGTACCAGGCGCCCGCATTCACGGCGATGCCGCGCTCCATCACGAGCTTGCGGTAGAGATAGGACGTCGGGCCGCCGCCGATGACTTCGGCGAGAAGCTCGAGCGCATAGCAGTCGCGCTGCGTGGCCGTGCGGCACGACGGAACGAGATAGAGCCGCTGCAGCGTCGGCTGCTCGACCTTCGGATCGGCCACGGTGATGTGGCGCGCGGCGACGGGCTCCGGCTCGCGCGGACGCACGCGCACCGGGCGCTTGCCCTGCGGCGCGATACGGCCATAGGTGCCATCAGCCAAGCGGCGCACTTCGTCTTCCGTCACATCGCCGGCGACGACGAGAATGCCGTTCTCGGGCGTATAGAAGCGCCTGTAGTAATCGAGCGCATGCTCGCGGTTCAGCGTCTCGATCTCGTGCATCCAGCCGATGATCGGAATGCCGTAAGGGTGATGCACGAAGAGCGATGCGGCCATGGCCTCGGAGAGCTGCGCGGACGGATCGGTCTCGACGCGCATGCGCCGCTCTTCCAGCACCACGTCGCGCTCGGGCGCGATCACCGCTTCTTCCAGGAGAAGGTTGGTCATGCGGTCGGCCTCGAACTCCATCATGACCTTCAGGTTCTCGCGCGCGACGCGCTGGAAGTAGGCCGTGTAGTCGAAGGAGGTGAAGGCGTTCTCCTGGCCGCCGAGGCCGGAGACGACTTTCGAGAACTCGCCGGCGGGATGCTTCTCGGTGCCCTTGAACATCAGGTGTTCGAGGAAATGCGCGATGCCCGATTGGCCAAGCGGATCGTCCGCCGAACCGTTGCGATACCACATCATATGCGTCGCGACCGGAGCGCGGTGATCGGGAATCACCACCACGTCGAGACCGTTGTCGAGAGTGAAGGAGGACAGATTCGGGCCACTGCCTTCCGTTCGCCCAAAAGAGGACGAGTCGGTGCGAAGAACGGGCTTGGAGGCAGTATCCATGACTTTTACCTTGGCAACATCAACACAGACATAGGACTTCTCCTACCGGAATAGTCCAATCGGGCGGGCATGCAAGCGAGGCAGGGCACCTTAGTGGTGCGACATGGTTTTGCGCCCGAAACTCGAGGGCAGGCTTGGCTTTTCCCAACCCCAGAACGATTTCAGGCGAATCGGGGGGGCCCGTTCGCCTGAAAGGAAAGCAAGTTGCAGCGGCTGATTACCTTTTCTGCTGCTGACGGATGAAGGCCGCCGGGCTGTCGGGATCTCCATCCGGCACCGGCTCGCGCGTGGCGCGCGGCAGCGGTCCGCCGCCGGCGGACTTCAGAAGACCGCCCGGAGGATCGCTGAGATAGCGGCGCTCGAGGCCGTCGCCCTGAAGCTCGGCCTGTTTGTCGGTCGAGAAGGAACGCAACTCGTCGGGCGTCATGCGGCTGTTCTCAGCCTGTCCACCCACCAGACCGGGGGTGGTGACGCGGTTGTTCGGGTTGCGGCCAGCGCGGATCTCGTCGATCGAGAGCGGCTTGCCTTCGGTATTCTTGTAGAGCTCGGAGCTGGTGTATGGCGTCTTGGCCTCGATGGCCGCCCTTCGGCGTGCCGCAACGTCAGGGTCCTTCGGCCAATCGGCGTTGCGGGCTTCGACGCCGCCGCTGGGAGCCGGGGGACGCAGTTCCATCTTGGGCGGCAGAACGAGCGGAGCGCGCTCATTGTAGATGATCGGCTCCTTCTCCTTGGGAATGATGCCGATGCTGCCGAGCAGGCTCTTGATGGCCTCGCCTTCCTGAGCCGAAGCGGACGAGGCGGCGAACACAAGCGCAGAACCTCCCACAAGAACCATGGCTCCCGCGCGGCAAAGTACTGTCATTCCCTTCATGGCACACCCACCATTGTTTCTCATTGTGGCTGGAACGCCTGATCGCTCAATGGGGCGAACATATGGCAGAGGGCCCAACGATATATTGGATTACCGCGCCCGCCTGCCTTCCAGCACGAAGGAGTCATAAAGCAAACCGACCACCCCCGCAACGATGGCCGCATCGGCCACATTGAACACGTACCAATCCCAGGTTCCGATGTGGAACTGGATGAAATCGAATACGGCTCCGTAACGTAAGCGGTCGATGACGTTGCCGATGGCCCCGCCCACGATCAGCCCCAGCGACACCGCCAGCAGCTTGGCCGATGTGCGCCTGATCCAGAAGGACAGGCCGATGGCGGCGATGATCGAGACGATAATCAGCACCCAGCGCCCGAGGTCGCCATCCTGCTGGAACAGCCCGTAGGAAATGCCCCGGTTCCACACCACGATCAGATTGACGAAGGGGTTGAGCTCAACCGGCTCCTTCATCGGCAGATCATAGACGTAGAGCGTGTAGAGCTTCGTCGCCTGGTCGAGCACCAGCGTGATCAACGCCACAGCGAAGCCCAGGATCGACGCCAGCGACCAGCCATTGCTGCGAGCAGCCTTGGAGGAGCGCGGGCGCCCTCCCCCTTTCGTGGAGGGAGCGCGTGCAGCGCGGGTGCGCTGCGGGCTTGTCTGATGAGCGCTTGCCTCAGGTGTGCCCGCGCCGGGGGCCGACGCCTCGGAACCGTCGCTCTTCATCATTCTGCCGCCGCCTTCAGCTGATCCCATTCACGGAGCGCCGCCGCATCGCGCGGCGTCACATCCGGATAATCAGGATCACTGCCGACATCCGTCGTGACCTTCCACGAACGGGCGCATTTGCGGCCCTGGGCGAGCGCGGGAACGACGGCAACGCCCTTCACGTCTTCGAGGCGGAAGGCGTCCGCCGGGCCCTCATTCTGCTGCACCTGGATGGCGGAGGTGATGCAGATCTCGGCGAGGTCGAGGCCCTGCACGGCCTGGAACAGGCTCTCATCAGCGATATGCACGATGGGAGCAGCCTCCAGGCTTGCGCCGATGCGCTTCTGCGCACGCTCGATTTCGAGCGCACCGGTCACGACACGGCGCACGCGGCGCACCTTCGACCAGCGCTCGGCGAGCGCATCATTGCGCCATTCCGTCGGCACCTTCGGGAAGGTTTCGAGATGCACCGATTCCGCGTTCGGATAGCGCTCGAGCCACGCCTCCTCCGCCGTGAAGGCGAGGATCGGCGCAATCCATGTCGCCACGCAGCGGAAGGTCTGGTCGATCACGGTCAGCGCACTCTTGCGGACGGTGCTGGAGATCGGATCGCAGTAGAGCGTGTCCTTGCGGATGTCGAAATAGAAGGCCGACAGGTCCGTGGTCATGAACGAGTTCAGCAGAGCAACCACGCGCTTGTAGTCGTAGGTGCTGTAGGCCTCGCGCATTTCCCCATCGAGCTCGACGAGGCGATGCAGCACGAAGCGTTCCAGCTCCGGCATGGCGCCGACTTCGACCTTGTCCGTGTCGCGGAAATGGGCGAGCGAGCCCAGCATCCAGCGGATCGTGTTGCGCAGCTTCCGGTAGGTTTCCGCCGTCGTCTTGATGATCTCGGGACCGATGCGCTGATCGTCCCAGTAATCGACGGAAGCGGTCCACAGGCGCAGGATGTCGGCGCCGTATTCCTTGATCACGGTTTGCGGCGCGACCGTGTTCCCGAGCGACTTCGACATCTTGCGCCCCTGCTCGTCGAGCGTGAAGCCGTGCGTGACGACGATGTCGTAGGGCGCGCGTCCACGCGTGCCGCAGCTTTCCAGCAGCGAGGAATGGAACCAGCCGCGATGCTGGTCCGAGCCTTCCAGGTACATGACCTGATCGGGCCCGCCATCCACCTTGCGCTTCACCTGCAGATCAGGACGCTTTTCGAGCGCGAAGGCGTGCGTGCAGCCGGAATCGAACCACACGTCGAGAATGTCGTTCACCTTCTCGAAATCGCTGAGGTCGTAGCCACCCGCTTTGAGGAAGCGTGAGCCGTCATCGGCATACCACGCATCCGCGCCTTCCTTCTCGAAAGCGTCGGCGATGGCCTCATTGACCTTTTCGTCCTTGAGGATCTCGTTGGTGCCCTTCTTCACGAAGACGGCGATCGGCACGCCCCAGGCGCGCTGGCGCGACACCACCCAATCCGGGCGGTTGGCGATCATGCCGTTGATGCGGTTCTCGCCGGATTCCGGCACCCACTCGGTCTTCTCGATGGCGTTGAGCGCACGCTGACGCAGCGTATCGCCCTTGCCGTCGAGCGGCTTGTCCATCGAGATGAACCATTGCGGCGTGTTGCGGAAGATCAGCGGACCTTTCGAGCGCCAGGAATGCGGATACTGGTGCTTGAGGCGGCCGCGCGCGATCAGCGCTCCGACCTCGACAAGCTTCTTGATCACAGCCTCGTTGGCGCCCGCATCCTTGCCCTTGTCGTCATAGATGCGCTCGCCCGCGAAGAACGGCACGTCGGGGAAGTAGGACGAATCCGGCGACACCGTGTGCGGCACCTCTTTCGTGCCGCAGGCGGCGAACACATCGCGATGCTTCACGTAAGTGTTGTAGTCGTCCGCGCCGTGGCCGGGAGCCGTGTGCACGAAGCCCGTGCCGGCATCGTCGGTTACGTAATCGGCGGGCAGCATCGGCACCGCGAAATCCCAATATCCGTTCGCGCCGGCAAGGCCGCGGAACGGATGCGCGCAACGCTCGATCATCACCGGCAGCACGTCCTTCACGCGCTCATAACCGGCAACGCGCGCGGCGGCGAACACGTCGGCCGCGAGCTTGTCGGCGAGCACGAGACGGTCGCCCACCTTCGCCCAGTTATCGTCGGCCGCTTCCGTGACCTTGTAGAGGCCGTAAGCGATATCGGAACCGAACGCGATGGCGCGGTTAGCCGGGATCGTCCAAGGAGTCGTCGTCCAGATCACGACTGAGGCGCCGTCGAGATCGCCGTCGAGCGTGTTGGTGATCTTGAACTTCACCCAGATCGTGTGCGAGGTCTTCTCGTGATACTCGACCTCGGCTTCGGCAAGCGCGGTCTTCTCGACGGAAGACCACATCACCGGCTTCGAGCCGCGATAGAGCTGGTCGCTGACCGCGAACTTTATGATCTCGCGGGCAATCTGCGCTTCCGCGTCATACGACATCGTCAGATACGGGTTCGACCAGTCGCCGCCGACGCCGAGGCGCTTGAACTCCTCGCGCTGCACGTCGATCCACTTCTCGGCGAACGCGCGGCACTCGCGGCGGAACTCGACGATCGGAACCTCGTCCTTGTTCTTGCCCTTGGCGCGATACTCCTCCTCGATCTTCCACTCGATGGGAAGGCCGTGGCAGTCCCAGCCCGGCACGTAGTTGGAGTCGTAGCCGAGCATACCCTGAGAGCGGACGATGAGGTCCTTCAGGATCTTGTTGAGGGCGTGGCCGATATGGATGTTGCCGTTGGCATAGGGAGGGCCGTCGTGCAGCACGAAACGGTCGCGGCCCTTCTGCACCTCGCGCAGGCGCTCATAGAGCTTCATCTCGTTCCAGCGCTGCAAAAATTGCGGCTCGCGCTGAGGCAGTCCCGCCCGCATGGGGAACTCGGTCTGCGGCAGGAACAGGGTTTCGGAATAGTCGCGAGCGGTGCTCTCAGGTCTGTCGGTCATGACGGTCAATCGGTCTATCTGGCCCGCCGCTTGGCGGGGCGCATCAGGCTTCGTTCAGGGCAAAACGGCTGCAATCCCGGACCTTCGCAGGCTATGCGAAAGCCGGGCCGATAATTCGCGATCCGCCTATGCGGGCGGGGGCTCGAGCCTGAAAAACCATGGACATGGGAGCCTTTTAGCAGCGCCGCCTCGGATAATAAAGCGTGGTGATTTTGCCCCGCGCCCCCTATTTAAGGGCCCGGAACCCCTGACAGATAGGATTGACCCATGGCAGACATGACCACCACGAAGGCTAAGCGCTCCCAGGCCGGGTTCGATCTCACTCCCCCATCGCCCGAGCTGTTCCGCGCTCTCGTGGACAACCTCGACGACGAGGAGCGCCGCGTCCTGCTGGAGCACGGCACCGAGCGCCCCTTCTGCGGCGTCTTCAACGAGGCCAAGGACCAGGGCACCTATTGCTGCCGCCTCTGCGGATTGCCCCTGTTCAACGCAGGCACCAAATTCGAATCCGGCACCGGCTGGCCAAGCTTCTTCAACCCCATCGACCGCGATCACATCGCCTTCGTGCGGGATACGAGCTACGGCATGGTCCGCACCGAGATCCGCTGCGCCCGCTGCGAAGGCCATCTCGGCCACGTCTTCCCTGACGGCCCACCGCCCACCGGCGAGCGCTACTGCATGAACTCGGTCTCCATGCGCTTCGTGGCGGAAGGCGATCCGCTGCCGGACGAGCTGGGACGCGGCGCGCCCGAGGGGGAAGTAGCAGGCTGAGATTGGACAATCCTCAGCTCGTCATGGCCGGGCCTGTCCCGGCCATCCCGATGGGAAAAGCGCAGCGCCTCAATCCATCGAGATCACCGGCACAAGGCCGGTGATGACGTGGGAAGGTGTTACCCGATCATCGACGGGGTCCGGTCCGTTGCGAGCATCCGCTTCGCTTCCGCCGAATCCCGATCCATCTGCGCAATCAGCGCCTCGATGCCGTCGAACTTCTCCTCACCCCTGATCCAGCCGACGAATTCCACGTCGATGGTTTGGCCGTAGAGGTCGCCCGAGAAATCGAACAGATGCGTTTCGAGCAACGGCGCGCCGTTGTCGAAGGTCGGGCGGCGGCCGAAGCTGGCGACCCCGTCGATCACCCTGCCGCCGACAGCAGCCCGCACCGCATAGATGCCGTGGCGCAGGCGGCAATCGTCGGGCAGACGCATATTGGCGGTCGGATACCCCAGATCACGGCCGCGCTTGTCGCCATGGCGCACCTCGGCCCGCACGAACCAGCGATAGCCGAGGAGGTGATTGGCGGCGGCGATGTCGCCTGTCTCAAGTGCAGCGCGGATCGCGCTCGATGACACCGGCTCGGAGCCTTCGACGACCGCAGGCGCGATATGGCATTCGAGTCCGTGCCTGATGCAAAGCTCGGCCATGCGCTCGGGATTGCCCTCGCGCCCGCGTCCGAAGTGGAAATCGTGGCCGATCACCACACCAGCCAACTGCAGTTCCCGCGCCAGCAGCTGCACGAATTCTTCCGCCGAGAGCGCCGCAAGCGCCGTGTTGAACCGCCTCACGAACACGCCCGCCAGACCGAGGCGCTGGAAGATCGCGAGTTTAACCGGCTCGGGCGTCAGGCGAAAGAGCGGTTTGTCGGGCTGGAAGAAGCTGCGCGGATGCGGCTCGAAGGTCAGGGCCGCGGCCGGCCCGGACGATTGCATTGCCATGTCCAGCAGGGTGCGGTGCCCCCGGTGCACGCCGTCGAAATTGCCGATGGCGGCCATGGAGCCCTTCAGACCAGCAGGCACAGGCTCACCGTCGCGGCAGACCACGAAGGTTGGCGTCTCTGGCTGAGATGGCGTATCGGTGGGCATTGGAGCGGGTCTACCTCAAGCGGCTCCGGCGTCAAGGGCGGCCTTCAGGTTCACCAGGTGAGCGCGTCCATGATCGCCGTCGGCGCAGCCGTCTGGCGGTCCACCCAATCCTGCACGTGGTCGGAGACGAGGTCGCCGCGATGGAGGCCGAGCTCCTCTGCGTGGATGCCGCGCGCGACGAGCAGGGAATCGATGCCGAAAGCGACGGCGCCCGCGATGTCGGTGCGGATGGCATCGCCCACGCCGAGCACGCGCTCCTTCGCAATGGGCTTTCCGTTGAGCTCCGCAGCAACGGAAAGCGCCTTGTCATAGACCGGCACATGCGGCTTGCCCGCATAGAATACCTTGCCGCCCATCTCCTCGTAGGCGAGCGCGATCGCGCCCGCGCAGGGCAGGATCATGTGGCCGCGCTCGACGATGAGGTCGGGATTGGCGCAGACCATGAGTAGGTCGCGGCGCAGCATCGTCTCGAGACGGGCGCGGTAGTTCTCGACCGTCTCGTTCTCGTCGTCATCGAAGCCTGAGCAGACCACGTAATCCGCCTCCTCGATGGAGCCGAAGCGGGCATCGAGACCTTTGTAGATCGGCATGTCGCGCGGCGGGCCGATATGGTGCACCACCTTCTCGATGCGCTCCTCGATCGCAAGACGTGTCAGATCGCCGGAGGTAACGATGGCATCATAAGCCGTGCGGGGAACCTTGAACCCGTCGAGCTGCGTGCCCACCGACGCACCGGGGCGCGGTGCATTCGAGACCAGCACGACCCGGCCGCCCTTGTCGCGGAAGCGCGTGAGCGCATCGCCTGCGGCCTCATAGGCCTTCACGCCGTTGTGCAGCACCCCCCACACGTCGCAGAAGATGAGGTCGTAGCGGTCGGCAAGGGGTTGCAGGCCGTCGATGAGAGCAGGACGAAGGGAGGCTGGCATGGGGTCTCACTGGTTGCGAGACCGGCGGGTAGGCCTTCAGGGCCTACAAGTCAACCTGCGCGACGCAACAGGGTCCCGCCTTCCTCGAAGGATGCGGGCTGAGCTTGGCCACCCAGCACCTCGGCCTTGACTGCGCGGGGCGCGGCGAAGACGAAGCCCTGGGCGAGCGGCACGCCGAGTTCGGCAAGCGCGGGCACCATGTCCCCGCGCTCCACATGCTCGGCGACGAGCTTGATGCCCTCGCGCCGCAGGGACGAGGCGAAATCCCGCACCCCGAGTTCGGCGCTCAGGCGATGCCGCTCATCCTGCTCGGCGGCCACCAGCAGCTCGGCCGGAAGCTTGACGAAGCGAACGCCCATATCCGCCATGGCTCTGGCGTCGAAGCGAAAATCGCTTGCTGTATCGAGTGAAAGCGGCACACCCTTGTCGCTCAAGCTCCGAAGGGCTGCAGTGGCATCGGCATCGAGACCGCGCCAGCAATTTTGCGAGAGTTCGAGGACAACCTTGCCGATGATCTCGGGCGCGGCATCGAACATGCCCGTCAGCGACCAGAGGAAGCCCGGATCGCGGACGGAATGGGCGGAGAGGTTCACGCCGACAATAGCCTCGCTGCCTCGGGAAATCAGATGGCGCGCCACCATCATGGTGCGATTGAGAACGCGGCGGTCGAATTCCGGCGCTCGGCCCAGGCGCTCGATGATGCTGAGAAACTCTGCCGGCCCGAGAAGGGTGCCGTCGGCCAATCGCAGCCGTGCTAGCGCCTCG
Organism: Microvirga sp.; assembly: GCA_041913065.1. Lineage (GTDB taxonomy): Bacteria > Pseudomonadota > Alphaproteobacteria > Rhizobiales > Beijerinckiaceae > Microvirga. The sequence goes on from JAYSGD010000006.1 coordinate 224,976, forward strand.
TAGAAGCGGATCTTGCGCTGGGGCAGCGCGACGATGGGCTGAAGGGCCAACTCGATGCCGTCCGCCTCGAAAGCCTGGGTGACCAGACGCATGCGACGTAGGTCATCCTCGGCCGTCTTGCGGGGCGCAGATGGGGCAGCAGGCTTGCGCTCGATGGCCGGCGCGGCCTGCGAGGCCGGTGCGGCCTGCGGGACCGACACGGTCTGGGGCATCGGAACGGCTTGCGATGCGCTCCTGAGGCTGTCCCGCAGATGGGCGACGTCGCGGTTCTGCGCGGCGACGTTCTTCGCCAGCTCCCGCACGACTCCGCCGAGGAGGCCCACGGTGCCGGTCACCTCGGCCATGGTGGTGCGGATGGCGGGACTGGCCGCCGGGGCCTGGAGCCCCTGCTCGACGCGCATCAGGCGATCTGCCAGATCGGCGCAATTCTCCATCGCTTCCTGCGCGGCTTTGGAAGCGGCCTCGGCCCTTGCCCACGCAACGAGCAGACCACCCAAGGCCGCCACGCTGATGAAGGTGAGAGTAGGCACGACGAAAGGAGCCGGAACGGAAGTTATGGCCGTGCCGATGGCGGCAACGCCGGCGAGCGCGAAGACGAACAATTTCGCCTTCATTTCTTTATCGATATGAACCCGGTGGGTTACCATGGGTGCCCCCGCTCCCCTGGTTCCGCATGAAACGCGAATCAGAAACGTGATGATGTTGTATAGTTGCGACTTAAACGGCAAGTCCGACCTTACGGCAACCGAAAATTTCCTTTGTTCGGGCCAAAATCACGGCATTCTGCACAATGAAGGGACAAATGATGGAAGAGTCTCGCAAGGACCTGCTCATGCAGGTCGACGGCATGACCTGCGGCGGCTGCGTGAACGCGGTCACCAAGGCCATCCAGCGCCTCGACCCCTCGGCCACCGTCGAAGTCGATCTGGAGCACGGACGGGTGCATGTGATGACCTGCGCGCAGAGCGTCGAGGTCGCTCGCGCCCTGGATGCCGCCGGCTATGAAGCACACGCCATGACAGGCTGACGGCAGGGCTGCGCCTCATACATGGCTTCGCCCAAAGTTCTTTTTGCGGCTTCCTGAAACGGCTGATAGGTTTCGCCGGATATTTTGGTTCCGGGGATTTTCATGACCGCTCAGACGTCGCGCGCCGCCATCGACCTCAACGCACCCAACGATCTGGACGCCTGGTGGCTTCCGTTCACGGCGAACCGCGCCTTCAAGCAGCGCCCGCGCATGGTCGCCCGCGCCAAGGGCATGTATTACTATACGCCCGAGGGCAAGGAAGTGATCGACGGCGCGGCAGGTCTGTGGTGCTGCAACGCCGGACACAATCGGGATGAGATCACCGCCGCCATCAAGGCCCAGGCGGAAGAGCTCGATTACTCGCCCGCTTTCCAGTACGGCCACGCGAAGGGCTTCGCCGCCGCGTCCCGCATCGCCCAGCTCGCGCCCGGCGACCTGAACCACGTCTTCTTCTGCAACTCGGGCTCAGAGGCGGTCGATACCGCTCTCAAGGTCGCTCTCGCCTATTGGAACGTGAAAGGCCAGGGCAGCAAGACACGCCTGATCGGCCGCGAGCGCGGCTATCACGGCGTCGGCTTCGGCGGCATCTCGGTGGGCGGCATCGTGAAGAACCGCCAGTTCTTCGGATCCCTGTTGGCCGGCGTCGATCACCTGCCCCACACCTATAACCGCGCCGAGCAGGCATTCTCGCGCGGCGAGCCGGAATGGGGCGCGCATCTCGCGGACGACCTCGAGCGCATCGTGGCGCTTCACGACGCCTCCACCATCGCCGCCGTCATCGTCGAGCCCATGGCCGGCTCCACCGGCGTGCTGCCGCCGCCTAAGGGCTATCTCAAGCGCCTGCGCGAGCTCTGCGACAAGTACAACATCCTGCTCATCTTCGACGAGGTCATTTCCGGCTTCGGCCGCCTCGGCACCGCCTTCGCCGCCGAGCGCTACGGCGTCGTTCCGGACATGATCACCTTCGCCAAGGGCGTGAATTCCGGCACCGTGCCCATGGGCGGCGTGCTGGTGCGCGAGGGGATCTACGATACCTTCATGAACGGCCCGGAGCATGTGATCGAGCTGTTCCACGGCTACACCTATTCCGGCCACCCGCTCGCCTGCGCGGCGGCTATCGCCACCCAGGACGTCTACCGCGACGAGAAGCTCTTCGAGCGCGCCAAGGCGCTCGAGCCGGTCTGGGCCGACGCGATCCACGGCCTGAAGAGCCTGCCGAACGTGCTGGACATCCGCACCATCGGCCTTGTGGGCGCCATCGACCTCGCCTCGCGTCCCGACGCGGTGGGCAAGCGCGCCTTCGAGGCCATGGACCGCGCCTTCCAGGAATTCGGCCTGATGATGCGCATCACCGGCGACACCATCGCCCTCTCCCCGCCGCTCATCATCACCGAGGAGCAGATCGGCGAGATCGTCGACAAGCTGACGAAGGTGATCAAGGCGGTGGCTTAAACGCCCCGCCGAAGCGTCATCCCGGGGCTGCGAAGCAGAACCCGAGATCGCTGGCAGGATAAAGCACTGTCATTCCGGGGCGCCGCAGGCGAGCCCGGAACCCATAACCACGACAATGCCAGGAAGAGCGCTTCGACCCGAACAGCTTATTCTGCCTCGTCGTGGTTATGGGTTCCCGCCTTCGCGGGAATGACAGCGGTGGTTCAGCTCCATCATTCTGAACCCGATCCCGGATCTCCGCTGCGCTGCGTCCGGGATGACAAGCGGTGTTGCGGAAATCGCAACAACCCTTGCCCCTCATGCCCGCAGGGTTTAGGACGCAGCACGTTTTTCTCATTTAAACGGCTGTTGTTAAACCATGTCCAAGGCCGACAAAATCAAGGCCCGCGCCCCGCGCGGCTTTGCCGACCGCACTCCCGCCGATCTCGCCGCCACCGAGCGGATGCTCGCGGCGATCCGCGACTCTTATGAGCTTTACGGCTTCGAGGGTGTCGAGACGCCCTTCGTCGAGTACACGGATTCGCTGGGCAAGTTCCTTCCCGACCAGGACCGCCCGAACGAGGGCGTGTTCTCGTTCCAGGACGATGACGAGCAGTGGCTGTCGCTGCGCTACGACCTGACCGCGCCGCTCGCCCGCTACGTGGCCGAGAACTTCGATGCCCTGCCCAAGCCCTATCGCAGCTATCGCGCGGGCTGGGTGTTCCGTAACGAGAAGCCGGGACCGGGCCGCTTCCGCCAGTTCATGCAGTTCGACGCCGATACGGTGGGCGCTGCTTCCGTCGCGGCGGATGCGGAAATCTGCATGATGGCCGCCGATACCCTGGAAAAGCTCGGGCTGAAGCGCGGCGAGTTCATCATCAAGATCAACAACCGCAAGGTTCTAGACGGCGTGCTCGAGGCCATCGGCCTCGGCGGCGAGGACAAGGCCGGCCAGCGCCTGACCGTTCTCCGCGCCATCGACAAGCTCGACCGCCTCGGCCCAGAGGGCGTGGGCCAGCTTCTCGGCGCGGGCCGCAAGGACGAGAGCGGCGACTTCACGAAAGGTGCGGAACTCTCGCCCGAGGCCATCGAGCGCGTGCTGGCCTTCACCGCCGCCAAGGGCGCGGACAATGCGTGCACGGTCGAGAATCTGCGGAACGTCGTCGGCTCGTCCGCACGTGGGCTCGAAGGCGCGGATGAGCTCGCCGAGATCGCAGCGCTCGTCGCCTCCTCCGGTTATAAGGAGCGCGTGACCATCGACCCCTCCGTGGTGCGCGGCCTCGAATACTATACCGGCCCGGTCTACGAGGCCGAGCTGACCTTCCAGGTGCAGGACGAGGACGGGCGCCCCGTGCGCTTCGGCTCCGTCGGCGGCGGCGGGCGCTATGACGGCCTCGTGGGCCGCTTCCGCTCGGAGCCCGTCCCGGCCACCGGCTTCTCCATCGGCGTGTCGCGCCTGCTCTCAGCGCTCCAGATGATCAAGAGCCCCATCGTCTCCGGCGCCGACAAGCCCGGCCCGGTGGTGGTGCTGGTCATGGACAAGGACCAGATCGCCGCCTATCAGGGCATGGTCTCGACGCTGCGTCAGGCGGGCATCCGCTCCGAGCTCTATCTCGGCTCGTCCGGCATGAAGGCGCAGATGAAATACGCCGACCGGCGCCAGAGCCCCTGCGTCATCATCCAGGGTTCCAACGAACGCGAGCGCGGCGAAGTCGAGATCAAGGACCTGATCGAGGGCGCCAAGGCGGCCGCCGCCATTTCCTCCAACGAGGAATGGAAGGCAGCCCGCCCAGCCCAATTCTCGGTAGCGGAAGGCAAGCTCGTCGAGGCCGTGCGCGAGGTCCTGGCGCGGCATTTCGCGTAAGGTTCCTACGGGAACCGCTTCGCTTCTCTCCGGGTTGTCTCCAAAAGCTTGACCACAGGAGACGACGATGGCGAAAGCCAAGGATAAAGAGAAGAAGGGTAAGAAGACCACAGGCACGAAGCTGGCGAAGTCCGCCAAGAAATCGGGCCTGATGGATCTCATCAACACGGATCTCGGCCGTGAAATCCTGGCGGATGCGCTGATCGCCGCCGCAGGCGCGGCCGCTGCCGCCCTCACCAAGACCCGCACCGCCAAACGGGCCGGCGCTGCCGCCTCCAACGCGGGCGCGCAGGGCGTGGACCTGACCCAGACCGCCGCGGGCGCCGTCGCCGGTGTCGTTACGGAAGCCGCCCGCCACTTCCTGCCGGCGCGGCTTGTCGGCGAAGAGGCCGAGGGACATAGCAAGGCAGAGCCCAAGAAGGTGAAGTACGTCAACCGCTCCAGCGACCACAGCAAGCGCAAGACGACGAAGGCCAAGAGCGATACGGCCGCTAAGCGGTAGGTTTTAAACGCCTCAATCCAGACAGAGCGCAGGGAGGGCTCACGCTCTCCCACGTCATCACCGGCCTTGTGCCGGTGATCCCGCTTCTATGAGGCATTGCGCTTTTCCAAACGGGATGGCCGGGGCAAGCCCGGCCATGACGTCGGCGAGTGGTCGTCCTGGGCACAAGATGGCCGCCCTCTCCCCCTCCGTTCACCCTTCCCGCTGAAAACGTTCGCCTTCCCGGCTCGGCATTGCTAGAGAGCATGCGAACAAAGGGGAATTGGGACGCCGTGACGGAGACGGATGCCATTGTCGAGCTGATCGCGCTTTTCGAGCGCGAAGGCTATGCGCGGGTCGAGCCGCAGGTTCTGCAGCCGGCCGATGTGTTCATCGACCTATCGGGCGAGGACATTCGGCGGCGCATGTTCGTGACGCAGGATGCCTCGGGCCAGGAGCTGTGCCTCAGGCCTGAATACACCATTCCCGTCTGCCTTCAGCATCTGAGCTCCCATGGCGCCCGGCCCTCCGGCTATTCCTATGGCGGCCCGGTCTTCCGCATGCGCCCCGGCGAGAGCGGCGAGTTCCTTCAGGCAGGTCTGGAATCCATCGGGCGCAACGACGTCTCGGCGACCGACGCCGAAATCCTGGGCCTGGCCCTCGATGGCCTCGCCCAGCTCGGATATGCCACGCCGGTCGTGAAGATCGGCGACATGGGCCTGCTCGATGCCCTCATCGATGCCCTCGGCATCACGCCTGCCGCCAAGCGCCGCGTGCTCCGCGCCATCGTCTCGGGCCAGGGCCTTGCGAGCCTTGCGGAGCAGGATGGCCCGAATGGCCAGGAGCATGCAGGTCTGCTCGCCGCCATCGAGGGCCAGGCGCCCCAGGCGGCCAAGGCCTTCGTCGAAGACATTCTCTCCATTGCCGGCATCGCGACCGTCGGCGGACGCAGCGCGGGCGAGATCGCCGAGCGCTTCCTGGCCCGCGCTGCCAACCGCACCGGCCTTGCGGACGAGGCACGGCAGGTTCTGGAGCGCTACCTTGCCATCTCCGGCGATCCAGATCACGCGGCCTATGCGATCCGCGCGCTCGCTCGTGAGGTGGGCCTCGATATCGGCCCGGCCATAGGCACCTTCGAGGAGCGCACCGGCTTCATGGCGGCGCGCGGCCTCGATGTGAGCGCCTTCGCCTTCTCCGCGGCCTTCGCCCGCAATCTCGACTACTACACCGGCTTCATCTTCGAGGTGCACGACCCGCGCCGCAGCAACGGCAAGCCCATCGTCGGCGGCGGGCGCTATGACCGGCTGCTCGAACATCTGGGAGCCGACAGCACGATCCCGGCGGTCGGGTGCTCGTTCTGGCTCGACCGTATCGTGGGGAGGCCCTGATGTCCGATTCCCCTCTCATTCTGGCGGTGCCCTCCAAGGGCCGCCTGCAGGAGAACGCGGCTGCGTTTTTCGCCCGCGCCGGCCTTGTCTTCACGCAGTCGCGCGGCGCGCGCGATTATCGCGGCACGCTCAAGGGTGTGCCCAATGTGGAAGTGGCCTTCCTATCGGCTTCCGAGATCGTGAACCAGCTCGCCACCGGCACGGCCCATCTCGGCATTACCGGCGAGGACCTGATCCGCGAGCAGATTCCCGATGCGGACGAGGCGGTGGAGCTTCTGACGCCGCTCGGCTTCGGCAACGCCAATGTGGTGGTGGCCGTGCCCCAAGCCTGGATCGACGTGCGCAACATGGCCGACCTCGACGAGGTCGCGGCCGATCATCGCGCCCGGCATGGCCAAAAGATGCGGGTCGCCACGAAATACGTGAGCCTGACCCGCCGCTTCTTTGCGGAAAAGGGCATCGCCGATTACCGGATCGTCGAAAGCCTCGGTGCCACGGAAGGGGCGCCGGGCGCGGGCTCCGCAGAGCTGATCGTGGACATCACCACGACCGGCGCGACGCTTGCCGCCAACGCGCTCAAGATCCTCGACGACGGCGTGATGCTGCGCTCCGAGGCCAATCTCGTGGCCTCCACCCGCGCGCCCTGGACGGACCGGACCCGCGCTGCCGCCACCGCCGTCCTGACCCGCATCGCCGCCGAGGAAGAGGCCCGCTCGAGCCGCGAGATCCGCGCCGCCCTGGACCCGGCCCGCGCCCAGGCGCTCGCCTCCCTCGTCCAGAGCTTCGGGGCGAGCCAGCCTTACGGCAATGCGCTCGGCCGCGAGGTCGTGCTCCATTGCCGGGCAAGTTCGGTGTTCGAGATCGTGGCCGCGCTGCAGGAGATCGGGGCGCAGGACATCACGGTCAGAGCCTTCGATTATCTCTTCCGGCCCACCAACGCCCTCACCGAGCGGCTTCTGCGGCGGATCGGCTGATCGCACTCCCCTGTCGGCCTTCATCGAAGCTTCAGCTTGCCTATGATGAACAAGAGGCGATAGGACAATATCACCAAGGCGTTGCCCTGACGGGGAAGGCCTTTTATGGTTCCGGCGTTTTTGACGATGAAGAGGTTCCCGATGAACGCGCTTCGACTTGCGACAATCCTGGCGGCTCTCGCCATCACCGCGTCCGTGGCTCATGCTCAATCTGCCGCGACCCTCGGCCGTCCCGCCGGCCCGACCCGGCAGGTGGACCCCAAGGTTCCGCAGCCCCTGGAGCGGGACAAGATCTTCCCTCTCGGCTCCTCCTGGACGGCCGTCAGCCTGAACGGCAAGCCCTTCTCCGGCGAGCGCCCGAGCTTCAGGCTCGACAACCAGATGCGCGCAACCGGCTTTTCCGGCTGCAACACCTATTCCACCACCGCCTATCCCCTGCGGGACCAGGGCATGGCCGTCGCTCCCTTCGCGCTGACGAAGAAGACCTGCGACAAGGCCGCCATGGGCATCGAGCAGGCCTTCCTCATGGCCCTGCGCACTGCCGGAAAATGGGACATCAGGGGCCAGACCCTGACCATCAAGAGCCAGAGCGGCGAGCTGCGCTTCGAGCGCGTGCTGTAACAGGCATTGTTCCGAACATGAAAAAGGCCGGCAGCGATGCCGGCCTTCTTTTGTTGATGGGCAACAGCCCTACTCCGCCGGCTGCGGCTGCATCATGTCCACGGGCGTCGAAAGCCCGTTTTCGCTCCGCTTCAGGTCGATGCGCCGGTCGTGATAATCGAGCAGGGTCGAGCGATGGCCGATGGAGACCACGGTGGTCTCCGGCAGCTTCTCCTTGATGATCTTGTAGATCTCGGCCTCGGTCGGCTCATCGAGCGCGGCGGTCGCCTCGTCCAGGAACAGCCAATCTGGCTTGGCCAGAAGCGCACGCGCGACCGCGAGGCGCTGCTGCTCGCCGAGCGAGAGGGTCTGCCCCCACGCCCGCTCCTCGTCGAGCTTGTCCACAATCTGCGGGAGCTTGGCGACACGCAGGGCATCGATGATTTCCTGATCACCGTAGGCGTCGTTCCGACCGGGATAGGTCACCGCGTCGCGTAGCGTACCGATGGGAATGTAGGGCCGCTGCGGCAGGAGCATCATGCTCTGCCCTTCGGGCACCAGCACTTCGCCCTCGCCGAACGGCCAGATGCCTGCGATGGCTCGGAAGAGCGTGGACTTGCCCGAACCGGAAGGCCCCGTCATGAGCGTGCGTTCGCCCGGCCTGAAGGCAAGCCCGTCCGCATGCATCAGTTCTGTCCCATCCGGCAGACGGACATTGAGGTTCTTCAGGCGCAGCTCGCCCCCTTTCGCAGGCGTCACCGCCAGCTTGCTCTCGCCGCCGATCCGCTGCGCCGAGGCAATGGCGCCCTCGAAGGTGGTGAGACGGTCGAGCACGGCCTTGTAGTCCGCAAGCGTGGTGTAGATCGTGATGAAATAGGTAAGCGCGGATTCCACGCGGGAGAACGCGCCGACCACCTGCGTCATCTGCCCGAGGGTGATCTTGCCGACGAAATAGTAGGGCGCCGTCAGAATGAACGGCACAACGGAATTGGCCTGAAAGTAAGCCGCCGTGAACGTGTTGAGCTTGATGAGCCGGATCACGATCCGCATGTAGTTGTCGACGATCTGGCCGAAGCGGCGCGAGAGGCTTTCCTTCTCGGCCGGCTCACCGGACAGAAGCGCAATCTGCTCCGGATACTCGCGCAGGCGGGCAAGGGAGAAGCGGTAGTTCGCCTCCACCCGCTCCTGCTGGAAGTTCAGGCCGATCAGGGGACGGCCGATGAGGTGCGTGATCCAGGTGCCGAGGAGCGCATAGCCCGCACAGACCCAGACCAGCAGGCCCGGCACCTCATAATCCGTGCCCGGAAAGGTAAAGCCCGCCGAGATCGTCCAGAGAATGGCGACGAAGGACACGAGCGTCGCGGCCTGGTTCATGAGGCCCAGCGAGAGCGAATACGTGCTTTCGACGAACTTGCGGAGGTCTTCCGAGATGCGCTGGTCCGGGTTGTCCGCGCCACGGCTCGTGAGCTGCATGCGATAATGCGCGCCGTCTCCTAGCCACTCTCTGACATAGTAGTTGTTGAGGAAGGCGCGCCAGCGGATCGTGAGGACGTTCTGCAGAAGAACCTCGGTCAGTGCGATGACGACGAACACGGCGGCCAGAGGCGCAAAGATGACGAAGAGCTGATACCAGAAGGCGGCCGCATCCTTCGCCTCCAGCGCGTTGTACATGTCGCGAGAGAAGAAGCTGAGCCGCACGTTGAGAGCGACCTGCCCAAGATTGATCGCGATGAGGATGGCGATCATCCACGTGCCGATGGTGCCTTCCCGCGCACGCACGAGGCCTATGAAGGGAATGCGGATGACGCTGTTCGCCTGCGAGTCCAGATAGCGATCGGTGATGCGGCAGATCGTGCGCACCACGGGTACGTAAGACAGGCCATAGATGATGGCGCCGAAGGCCGCGGCGCCGAGCGCAGATGACGGAGGCGGCACATAGCCTGTGTAGTCCCCTGTGATCAGCCCCAGCACCGCGCCGAGAATGAGGGCGACGAGGACAAGGTGCGCCGCGGACAGCATCACCAGAAAGATGCGCAGGAACTTCGGGATGGCGCGCCCGGCATGGATGATCCCCGCCAGCGCAAGGGTCGAGAGCGGCAGGTAGAACGGGACCTGGAGACCTCCGGAAAGGGAACCAGCCAGAACCCCCAAGCCCACAATCGCCAGGGCAATACTCGCCTTGATCATTCTTTTCTCCTGCCGGAACACCGTCCTCGGCTGCATAGGAACATGCTGCATAGGAACATAAAGCAGCCCGATCAACTGTCCTCATGGCGAAAGAAAGGTGAAATCTCCGCGAGGGGCAAGGGGACGCGGTTTATGTTGTCGCGGCACTGGGTTAGAGACCTTTCCCATAGGACATGTCCGTTCTTCAGAACAGACGATCCTGTTTATCGAACATTTTAGTTGACATAGAGAACAAGGCGTCCCATGTGTCGATGCAACACATTGAGGTCAAAGGCGAGCCTATGAACGCCCAACTTGGATATTTCGGCGACCAGCCGACCCAGCGGCTGATCCCGGCAGAGCCGATTGTTCGCCTGGAGCACATTTCGAAGACCTTCCCGGGCCGGGACGGGCAGCCGGTCACCGCGCTTCGCGAGATCGACCTCGCCGTTGAGCAGGGCTCGATCCTCGGCGTTATCGGACGCTCGGGCGCCGGCAAGTCCACCCTGATCCGCCTCGTGAACGGCCTGGAGAAGCCCACCACCGGCAAGGTGATCGTGGACGGCGCGAATATCGCAGCGCTTCCCGAAGGCGCGCTGCGCCATGCCCGCCGCTCCATCGGCATGATCTTCCAGCACTTCAACCTGCTCTCCTCTCGCACGGCTGCGCAGAACATCGCGCTGCCCCTCGAAGTCGCCGGCTTCGACAAGGCTGAGATCAAAGCGCGTGTCGACGAGCTGCTTGCCCTCGTCGGCCTCACCGACAAGCGCAACCGTTATCCTTCCGAATTGTCAGGCGGCCAGAAGCAGCGCGTCGGCATTGCCCGCGCGCTTGCCACGAAGCCGAAGGTGCTGCTCTCGGACGAGGCGACTTCCGCGCTCGACCCCGAGACCACGCGCT
>JAYSGD010000007.1:0-209587 GCA_041913065.1 Microvirga sp.
GCTACAACCGGGCGGCGTCGCTCATGGAGCGGATGGAGAACGAGGGCATCGTCGGACCCGCAAACCATGCCGGTAAACGCGAAATCCTGCTTGAATCGCCCGAATAATCAGAGGATTAGCCTCTGTCACCGGAACCTTGGCCGCTGACCTGCGTCATTCTTGAGCGCTGGGAAAATGACTCAGTTGCGGTCATAGTGTTCGCAGGGAGAGGGTTCGGATGCGGCTTGTCAGCTTTGCCGGTTGGATCACGGTGGCGTCCGCGCTTGCGGGCGTGTCGCCGGCGGCTGCCCAAATCCTGCCGATTGAACTGATCCTGCCGCCCAAGCGCCCGGTCGCGGGCGGCTTCAGCGCCTCCGTTCAAACCCTGCCGACCTCGTCTTTCCATTCGACTTCGGCTGCCGCCGCTCCGCAACCTGATTCGCAGCCCATTCGGCCGACTACCCCCGCCAGGGCGGTCAATGCGGAACAGGTATTGGCAGCGACCGCGCCGCTTCCGCCGTCCCGCCCCGTCGTGACGGCGGAAGCCGAGCCCGAATCGGAACTCGTCACCATCGCGCCCAAGCCCATCGTAACAGCCGCCATGGGTCCGGTGGCGCGAGGCGAGCCGCTACCGAACAGCGTCATCGTGGAGCGGGCAAACGCCTATTTCAGCAACATCACGACCCTCATCGCCGATTTCACGCAGGTCGGCGGCGACGGGCGTCGCATGGGCGGAACCCTCTTTCTCCAGCGCCCGGGCAAGGTGCGCTTCGATTACGACCCGCCTTCCAATTTGGAGGTGATCGCGGACGGGCGCTCGGTGGCCGTGCGCGATCGCAAGCTCGCCACGCAGGACCTCTACTCGATCTCCCAGACGCCGCTGAAATTCCTCCTGCGCGAGCAGGTCAATCTCGGCCAGGATATCAAGATCACCGGCATCAGCGCCGAGCCCAACGCGGTCCGTATCAATCTGGAAGATTCATCGACGATCGCCGGCACCTCGCGCATCACCCTGTTCTTCGACCCGGAAGTGCAGAACCTGAATCAATGGCGCATCGTTGATGCGCAGGGCTTCCAGACCGTCGTGGTGCTCAACAAGGCCCAAAGAGGCCGTGCCATCGACCAGGGCATGTTCTACATCAACTACGTCCCCGTCGTCGGCGGCAACAACAACCGCTAGGGCGCTTCCCTCCGGCGCAAATCTGTCGTAGCCCGGAAAGGTCTTTCGAGGGGCCTCTTTCCGTGAAACTCACCGTCTCGACCTGGAACATCAATTCCGTTCGCCTGCGCATCGACCAAGTCGGCCGGTTCCTCAAGGAACGGCGGCCCGATATCCTGTGCCTGCAGGAGACCAAGTGCCCGAACGACAAGCTGCCCCTCAAGGAATTGCAGGCCTTCGGCTATCCCTTCGTCGTCCATATGGGCCAGAAGGGCTATAACGGCGTGGCGATCCTCTCGCGCTATCCGTTCTCGGACACCAGCGTGATGGAAATGTGCGGCCGTCAGGATGCGCGCCACATCACAGTCACCCTGAGTCCGCAATCCAAGGCGGCCTCGGGTCTCACGATCCATAATTTCTACGTGCCCGCCGGCGGCGACATCGCCGATCCGGACATCAACGAGAAATTCCGTCACAAGCTCGACTTCATGGCCGAGATGCGCGCCTGGGGCGGGCGCTCCAAGCCCACCGCCGGCCCCGCGATCCTGGTGGGCGACCTCAACGTGGCGCCCCTCGAGCACGACGTGTGGAGCCACAAGCAGCTTCTCGACGTGGTGAGCCATACCCCGGTCGAGACGCAGGCCCTCGAAGAGCTGCGCCAGGAAGCCGGCTGGATCGACGCCATGCGGGCCTTACGCCCCGAGCCGGAAAAGATCTATTCCTGGTGGAGCTACCGCTCGCCCGATTGGGCCGCCGCCGACAAAGGCCGCCGCCTCGACCACATCTGGCTCTCCGAGTCGCTCAAAGGCTCGCTCCGCGCCATCGACGTGACCCGCGAAACCCGCGGCTGGGAGCGCCCTTCGGACCACGCGCCGGTGACGGTGGAGTTGGAGCTTTAAGAGTCAGTCCTCGTCAGTTTTCGCGGGGATCTCTTCGCCGTCGATGGCGATGAGCTTCTGGCGCACGCGCTCCAGGCCTTGGCTGAGGCGGTCGAGTTCTTCGGCCATGGCGTCCTGCATGGCGGCGGCGGCATCGGGGAATTCTTCCAGCACGCGGCGCATGAGGCTCGGCGTCACCCGGATCACCGTGGAGACCTCGGTGGCGGTGGCCGTGGCGGGACGGGCGATGCGGGTGAAGAGCGCCGCCTGGCCGATGAGCGTGCTGGGGCCGGCCGTGAAGGCAGCGTCGGAGCCGTCCTCGCTGGTGTCGAGGCTAAGGCTGCCGCTTCTCACCACATAGCCGCCATCCGAACGGTCGCCCTTGCGGAACAGCACGTCGCCGGCGCGCAGCGAACGGGTCTCCGAGGCAAAGGCCACGAGGCGAAGGGCATCGCGCTCCAGCAGGCTGAAGAGCGGCGCCTTCGCCAGAACCGAAATATCGTCTTCGAGGGCCATGGATCAGGGGATCAGCTTGTAGCCGCCGGGCTCGGTGACCAGGATGCGGGCGTTGGACGGGTCGGCTTCGATCTTCTGGCGCAGGCGGTAGATATGCGTCTCGAGGGTGTGCGTGGTCACGTTGGAATTGTAGCCCCACACCTCGGTGAGCAGCGTGTCGCGCCCCACCACCGCCTGACCGGCGCGGTAGAGATAGCGCAGGATCGCGGTTTCCTTTTCCGTGAGCTTGAGTTTTGAGCCCTTCTCGTTGGTGAGAAGCTTGGAACCCGGGCGGAAGGTGTAGGGTCCGATCTGGAACACCGCGTCCTCGCTCGCCTCGTATTGGCGCAGCTGGGCGCGGATGCGGGCGAGCAGCACGGCGAACTTGAAGGGCTTCACCACGTAATCGTTGGCGCCCGCCTCCAGCCCCATGACCGTGTCGTTGTCCGAGCCCTGGCCCGTGAGCATGATGATGGGGCTGCGGAAGCCGTTCTGACGCATGACCTTGACCGCATCGCGCCCGTCCATGTCGGGCAGGCCCACATCCATGATGGCGAGGTCGATCCGGTCACCCTTCACCGCCTCGATGGCGGCATTCGCCGTCTCGACGATGGTCACCTGGAACTCCTCGTAGAGCCCCAACTGCTCGGCGAGGGTGTCGCGCAGGTCCTGATCGTCATCCACGACGAGGAGGCGGCTGGCATTCGACATCTCAAACCCTTCAATACGATCAAAGACAGCGCAGGCACCGGAATCCTCTTATCGGGAGCGGTTGTCCGCTCCCCTCATCCGGAAAACTGCGTCAGAAAAATCTGGAGCGTGGCCCTATTGTCCTGGCAAGCCTTGCACTTTCGGACCATGCTTGAACCAATAGAGTAGTCATTCCCAGCTTGACAACAAGGGGCAGCCCCTGCCCTTCCACTGCCTATGAAGCCCGCTCGCACGAATGTCATCCGCGTCTATCGCTCCCCGCTCGACCACAGGCGCGGGTTGCTGAAGGCCGGCAATCTCACGATTCCCTGCGCCCTTGGGCGCTCCGGCACCACCCGGTCGAAGCGAGAGGGCGATGGCGGCTCGCCGGTGGGACGGTTCAAGCTGCTCCAGGCCTTCTACCGGCCCGACCACGGCCCCCGCCCCCGCACGGGCCTGAAGCTCCGCCCCATCCGCCGGGGCGACGGCTGGTCCGACGATACCCGCGACCGGCGCTACAACCGCCTCGTGCCCCTGCCCTGCGCCACCAGCCACGAGAAGATGTGGCGGGACGATCACCTCTACGACGTGGTGATCGACATCGCCTGGAACCGCGGCCCGATCGTCAGGGGCCGAGGCAGCGCCATCTTCCTCCACATTGCCCGTCCCGGCTTCCTGCCGACGGAAGGCTGCGTAGCGGTGGACAGGCACATGATCCGCCGCCTGCTGGAGCGGATCGGGCCGAAGACGCGGATCGAGATTGTCGGTTGAACCATGATCCTGATCGCTACCTGTTCGGAATACCCACACCCGACGCCCAATCTCGACGCATTGATCGGCTCCTTGAGGTCGGCGGGCGCAGAAGCGGATTATCTGCCCTGGAAGACGACGCCGCTTGAAACATTCGCGGCGGCTGATGCCGTGTTGCCCCTGTGCTGCTGGGATTATTACTACGACCCGGGACGCTTCCTCGATTGGATCGAGGCGTTGGAAGCCAGAAGCGTGAGGCTGACCAACGGCCCTGACCTTCTGCGCTGGAATTTCCGCAAGACCTATCTGCTGGAGCTGGCGGAAGCGGGCCTTGCCGTTCCCCGAACCATTCATCTATTGGATGCACGCCGTGAAGCCATCACGCAACACATGGAGGAGAATGGCTGGCGTACGGCGGTGCTCAAGCCGGTTTCGAGCCAAGGCGGACACGGTATCCAGAAACTGCTTTGGGAGGATCGGTCCCGATGGTCCATCGATGACAGTCGGGGCGAGGCTCTGCTCCAAGAATTTCAGGAGGACGGCGGCGCTCTGGGCGAGACGACGTTCACCTTCATCGATGGGCGTTTCTCTCATGCCGTCCGCCGCGTGCTCAAAGCCGGTGAGTGGCGCGCCAATCCGCAATACGGGATCACCTACGAGCGGGTCGAGCCGGGTCAGGCTATCATCGAAGCGACCCGGCGCTATCTCGATGTGCTGCCGGAAACACCGCTCTATGCCCGTGTCGACGGATTGGTGCGTCCCGACGGCTTCATGCTGATGGAGCTGGAGCTGATCGACCCCTATCTCTATTGCGAATTCGCGCCCGGCAGCGCGGATGCTTTCGCGCAAGCGCTGCTCACAAGAATCCGCTGAGTGCGCGGGTTTATCGCTTTTTTCCAGCCTTGATGAAATCGACGAAAGCCCGCAGCGGCGCGGGCATGTGCTGGCGGCTTGGATAGTACAGGAACGGGCCTGAAAAGCTCTGCTGCCAATCTTCGAGAATGGGTACGAGTTCGCCGGTTTTCAGAGCCGGTTCGAGAAACCCCTCGAAAGTGCCGATCACGCCGAGGCCTTGAATGGCAGCGCTGATTTCGAGGTCGATGGTGTTGGCGGTGAGCTGGCCATCCGGGCTGATCTTCACCACCTCGCTGTTTCGCTCGAACTCCCAGGGCAGCATGACCCCATGGGCGAAGCGGTGGCGGATGCAGGCGTGATGCAGCAGATCTTTCGGATGCTGCGGCCGTCCGTGCTGCGCGAGATAGGCCGGTGATGCCGCCGTCACGAAGCGCTGGACGCGCGGGCCGATGGGCACGGCGATCATGTCCTTTTCCAGGCGCTCGTCATAACGGATGCCCGCATCGAAACCGGCGGCCAGCACATCGATGAAGCTGTCGTCGGTGATGATTTCCATGCTGATGCCGGGATGCGCTTTCAGGAAAGGTCCGACGATCCGAGGAAGGACGAGGCGTGCCACCGCACCCGGCACGTTGAGCCGCAGCGTGCCGGTGGGGCTGTCGCGGAAGCCGTTCACCGCATCGAGCGCGGCGCTTACCTCGCTCAAGGCCGGAGCTAGCCGTTCCAAAAGCCGCTCTCCGGCTTCAGTGGGCGTGACGCTGCGCGTCGTGCGGTTAAGAAGGCGCACGCCGAGCCGCGCCTCAAGCCTGCGCAAAGCCTCGCTCAAGGACGAGGCGGAGACACCGCGCAGGCGGGCCGCATTGCGGAAACTCCGCGCACGGGCGACGGCGGCGAAGACTTCCAGATCGGCAAGATCGGCTTGGGCCATTGTTCGAAATTCCAAACAACCTGTTCTGGTTATGGCGGATTATCGCACGAACCGGAAGGTGGCATGGTTCGTTCATGAGCGACGCATCGCTCGCCGCAAAGGAAGCGAACAATGGATACACGCCAATTGGGCGTGGCCGGGCCACGCGTCTCCGCCCTGGGTCTCGGCTGCATGGGCATGTCGGGCATGTACGGCCCCGCTGACCGCGCCGAGAGCATCGCCACCATTCATGCCGCGCTGGACGCCGGGATCACGCTCCTCGACACGGGCGACTTCTACGGCATGGGCCACAACGAAATGCTGATCGGCGAGGCCTTGCGGGGCCGCAACCGTGATCAGGCGGTGATCAGCGTGAAGTTCGGAGCGCTCCGAGATCCGTCCGGCGGATGGACGGGTTACGATGCGCGGCCGAAAGCCGTGAAGAACTTCATCGCCTATTCGCTGCAACGCCTCGGCGTCGATCACATCGACATCTACCGTCCCTCGCGGCTCGATCCCGACGTGCCGATCGAGGATACCATCGGCGCCATCGCCGACCTGGTGAAGGCCGGATACGTTCGCACCATCGGCCTGTCGGAGATGGGCGCGGACACCATCCGCCGCGCAGCCAGCGTGCATCCGATCTGCGATCTTCAGATCGAGTACTCGCTCATCTCGCGCGGCATCGAGGACAGCATCCTGCCCACCTGCCGCGAACTCGGGATCGGCATCACGGCCTATGGGGTTCTCTCGCGCGGCCTGATCAGCGGGCATTGGCAGAAAGGCCGTGAAACCAAAGACGATTTCCGCATCCACAGCCCGCGCTTCCAGGAGGGCAACGTGGAGAAGAATCTGGAGCTGGTGGAAGCCCTGCGGCAGCTTGCGGATGCGAAGGGCGCCAGCGTCGCTCAGATCGCCATCGCCTGGGTGGCGGCAAGGGGCGATGACATCGTACCCCTCGTCGGCGCCCGCCGCCGCGACAGGCTGAACGAGTCGATTGGCGCTCTCGATGTGACCCTGACGGATGAAGACATGGCTGCCATCGAACGTGTGGTTCCGAAGGGCGCCGCTGCCGGCGAGCGCTATCCGGCAATGCAGATGGCGCATCTGGACAGCGAGAAGGCGTAGGAGGTTCTCTCGCTGAAAGCTTCGCAAGTAAAGCGCGAGCCCAACCTCTCCCCTGATCTCGGATGTTTCCGAGATCAGGTTTAGCTGGCGCAAGTCGGGAACACCCGACTTGCGATGGGAGAGGTCGACGCGCGGCAGCGCGGCGGGTGAGTGAACGCCGTGTCCGGAAAGCGCATGCCCTCACCCCTGCCCTCACCCCTGCCCCTCTCCCGCACGGGAGAGGGGGTTCAGCCTTTGCAAGCCGCCGCAACATCCCCATCTAAGGCTGAGGTTTGAAACGAAAGGCCAACCGACCCATGCGTCTCCTGATTGCCCTGATCCTGCCCTGGCTGACCTTCTTCACCATCGGCCGGCCCTTCGCGGGTCTGATCTGCCTGATCCTGCAGGTGACCCTCATCGGCTGGCTCCCGGCGGCGATCTGGGCCGTCTATGCGCTCAGCCAGTTCAACACCGACCGCAAGATCGAAGCGGCTACGCGCCAGCAGGTGCGGTGATCGCGCAACCTGACTCACTTCGTCATCCCCGGACTTGTTCCGGGGATCCACGCCTTGGTAGCGCAGCGTCTCCTAAAGACTTGGATGGCCAGGACAAGCCCGGCCATGACGACGATTTTGTGGGAAGAATCTACTCCACCCTCAGCACCTCATAAAACACCTCCGGCGCGTCGATCTCCCTCACCTTGCGTCCTTCGATGAGCAGGAACCGCGTGCCGACGGCCTCGATGAAGCTGCGGTCGTGGGAGACCAGGATGGCGGTGGCTTCCGAGGCGAGGATTTCCGATTCCAGGGCCTCGCGGCCGGGAATGTCCACGTGGTTGGTGGGCTCGTCCATGAGGTAGAAGTTCGGCTCTGTCAGGCGCAGGGCCAAAAGCCCGAGCCGCGCCTTCTGCCCCGGCGACAGGGTGCCGATGCGCCGCTTCTGCTGCTCGATGGAAAAACCCGCCTCAGCCAACAAGGCCGTCGAACGCTGATCGCCGAGGCGGAACGCCGACAGGATGAAGCCGTGCGGCGTTTCCTTTTCGGGAATCTGCGACAGATCCTGATCCGTGTAGCCGAGCGCCAGCGTCGGCGAGATGCGGATGCCGGGCATGCCATCGGGGCGGGTGACGGCCCTGTGCAGCAGGCGCACGAATTGCGACTTGCCGATGCCGTTGCGGCCGAGCACGACGATGCGGTCACCCTGCTCCACGTCGAGCTTGCGGATGTCGAACAGCCTCTCGCCATCAGGCTTGGTGATCGTGACGTTTTCCAGTGCCAGCAGAACACGCGCATGGGTGCCGCGATTGCCGAGGCGGATCTCGCCCGAACGCTCGCGGTGCAGTGACAGAAGATTCTCTTCCAGCGCATCGGCGCGCTTCTTCAATTGCTTCGCCTTGGTCAGCGCGAGATCGCTGCCGCTGTTGATACCCGTATTGCGCAACTCGCCTGCGTTCTGCCGCAACCGCTTGATTTCGCGCCGGTCCTTCTCGTTCTGGTTCGCCTGCGCTTCGTCGTGAGCATCCATGAGATCGCGGGCGCGGCGATACGGGTGCGCGAAAACCACCGATTTCTCGGGCCGCAGGAACAAGGTCTTGGTCGCGCAGGAATCGAGAAAATCCCTGTCGTGACTGACGATCGCCACCGGGATCTGTCCGGCGGTCTCATTGATCCAGCGCTCCAGCAGCAGCAGCTTTTCGAGATCGAGATGGTTCGTCGGTTCGTCGAGTAGAAGCGCGTCGGGCTCGGCGATCCAAGTGCGCGCGATGAGCGCAAGACGCTGCCAGCCGCCACTGAGCGCACGCATCGGGGTCTGGCGCATGGCGTCCGGCGCATCGAAGCCGTCGAGCACGATATCGGCGCGCCACTCATTGCCCTCGCGCTCGAAAGCCGGAAGGCCGGTCATGACGGCCTCGAACAGGGTCAGTTCGAGGAGTTCATCCGGCACGTCCTGCTCGACGAGACCAAGACGCATGCCGCGGGAATGGACGACTTCCCCTTCGGTCGGTTCAGTCAATCCTGCGAGGCATTTGAGAAGCGTGGTCTTGCCGGAGCCGTTGCCGGCGACGATGCCGAGGCGGTCGCGTTCGCCGATGACGAAGGTCAGGTCGCGGAACAAGGGAGCGGGCGTGAGGACGGTGACATTGCGGAGGCTGATATGGCCCATAGTCGATCTCTTCTGGCGGGCGCGGCGGCTTATTCGAAGCACGCATGGCGCGAAGTCTTGAACGTGACGTCAGACGCGCCGGGCTTTTGAGCCTTCAGCGCGGGTGAGCCGTTCAGAGCCGACCAGAATGAGATGAGGACGCGGGGTCGCTTTCGGCGACCGGAAAACCTTGCGTCAGATCCGTGTCATGGTCCGCCCTGCAACAAGCTGCTGCAGGGCCTGCCAGGGGCCAAACATGCGTAGATGCATCGCTTCACACATGCAGCCCTCCTGTGGTTGGTGTGGCGGATCGATTGCGAAATTTAACCGGACCGCACTTCTCGCGCAATTCGAAAAGTCAGACGGCCTTCGGGCGGCTGCCGAAGATCGCGCTGCCCACCCGCACATGGGTGGCGCCGAGCTGGATCGCGGCGTCGAAATCGGCGCTCATGCCCATGGAGAGCATTGTGAGGCCGTGTTTCTTCGCGATGGTGTTGAGCAGCGCGAAATGGGGCGATGGCGGGTCCTCGGCGGGCGGGATGCACATGAGGCCATCAACGGTCAGGCCGTATTTCGTGCGGCAGGCCTCCAGGAAGGCATCGACCTCGCCGGGCGCGACGCCGCCCTTCTGCGGCTCCTCGCCGGTATTCACCTGAACCAGCAGGCGCGGCGCCCTGCCCTGCTTGGCGATTTCCTTGGCGAGCGCCTCGGCGAGCGAAGGCCTGTCGAGGGTGTGGATCACGTCGAAGAGTTCCACCGCCTCGCGCGCCTTGTTGGACTGGAGCGGGCCGATCATGTGGAGCTCCACGTCGGGAAAGCGCTCGCGCAGGGCGGGCCACTTGGTCTTGGCCTCCTGCACGTAGTTTTCGCCGAATACCCGCTGGCCGGCGGCGAGGACCGGCTCGATATCCTCAGCCGGGAAGGTCTTGGACACCGCAACCAGCGTGATCCCGGCGGGGTCGCGGTCATAATCGGATGCGGCGCGGCGGATCGCCTCCCGCACCGAGTTCAGGCCTTCGACCGCATCGTTCTCGCTCATGGGAGCCTCTTCTTTCCCTCCCCCTTGCGGGGAGGGGTAGGGGTGGGGGTGGTTCGACTGGGTGAGAGGAGATGAAAGCCAAGCGCTGTAACAGCGTTGAACTTTACGCGAAAAGCGAAGAGTTCCGACTTTACGCCCCCCATCCGGCGCTCCGCGCCACCCTCCCCGCAAGGGGGAGGGAACAGGATGGCGCAAAACTGAACCGAGTCTCACACGCGAAACCGTTGACCGCGCGGGAGAGCTGTGTCCTAGTCCGCCGCAACGTGGCGGCGCAAGCCGCATGAACCTCCAAACGACGGATAAAGACGGAAAATGAGGCCTGAGCGCTACAACGCCAAGGAAGCCGAGCTGAAATGGCGGAAGGTCTGGAACGACCGCAACCTGTTCAAGACCGAGAACAACGACCCGCGTCCGAAATACTACGTGCTTGAGATGTTCCCCTATCCGTCGGGGCGCATCCATATGGGTCACGTGCGCAACTACACCATGGGCGACGTGGTGGCGCGCTACAAGCGGGCCAAGGGCTTCAACGTGCTCCACCCGATGGGCTGGGACGCCTTCGGCATGCCGGCGGAAAACGCCGCGATGCAGAACAAGGTCCACCCGAAGGAATGGACCTATGCCAATATCGCCACCATGCGCGCCCAGCTGCAGAGCATGGGCCTCTCCATCGACTGGAGCCGCGAGATCGCGACCTGCGATCCGAGCTATTACAAGCACCAGCAGCGCATGTTCATCGATTTCCTGGAAAAGGGCCTCGTGGACCGCAAGACCGCGAAGGTGAACTGGGACCCGGTGGACCACACCGTGCTCGCCAACGAGCAGGTGATCGACGGGCGCGGCTGGCGCTCGGGCGCCCTGGTGGAGCAGCGCGAGCTGACTCAGTGGTTCCTGAAGATCACCGATTACGCGCAGGATCTCGACGAAGCGCTCAATACCCTCGACCGCTGGCCGGAGAAGGTGCGCCTGATGCAGCGCAACTGGATCGGCCGCTCCGAGGGCCTGCTGGTGCGCTTCGCCCTGAAGCCCGAGACGGTGCCGAACGGCGAGACCGAGCTGCAGATCTACACCACGCGGCCCGACACCCTGTTCGGCGCGAAGTTCATGGCGGTCGCGCCCGATCATCCGCTGGCCAAGGCCGCCGCCGAGAAGAACCCGGAGCTCGCCGCCTTCATCGAGGAGGCCAAGCGCGTCGGCACGGCGCAGGAGGCCATCGACAAGGCGGAGAAGCTCGGCTTCGACACCGGCGTGCGCGCCGTGCATCCGTTCGACCCGAACTGGACGCTGCCCGTTTACGTCGCGAACTTCATCCTGATGGAATACGGCACCGGCGCCATCTTCGGCTGCCCGGCGCATGACCAGCGCGACCTGGATTTCGTCAATAAATACGGCCTGGGCAACACGCCCGTCGTGTGCCCGCCGGATGTGGACCCGGCCTCCTTCGTGGTCACCGACGTTGCCTATGACGGCGACGGCCGCATGATCAATTCCCGCTTCCTCGACGGCATGACCATCGACGAGGCCAAGGAAGAGGTGGCCCGCCGCCTGGAATCCGAGACACGCGGCAATCGCCCGGTCGGCGAGCGCAAGGTGAATTTCCGCCTGCGCGACTGGGGCATCTCGCGCCAGCGCTATTGGGGCTGCCCGATCCCGATCATCCATTGCGACGATTGCGGCGTGGTGCCGGTGCCGAAGGACCAGCTGCCCGTCGTGCTGCCGGAGGACGTGTCCTTCGACGTGCCGGGCAACCCGCTCGACCGCCACCCGACCTGGCGGCATGTGAACTGCCCGACTTGCGGCAAGGCGGCCCGCCGCGAGACGGACACCATGGACACCTTCGTGGATTCGTCCTGGTATTTCGCGCGCTTCACCGACCCGACCCTGACCGACAAGCCGACCGACCGTGCCACGGTCGATTCCTGGCTGCCGGTGGACCAGTATATCGGCGGCATCGAGCACGCGATCCTGCACCTGCTCTATTCGCGCTTCTTCACCCGCGCGATGAAGAAGACGGGCCATGCCGGCCTCGACGAGCCGTTCGCCGGCCTGTTCACTCAAGGAATGGTGGTGCACGAGACCTACAGGGACGCCAAGGGCGCCTGGGTGCTGCCCTCCGACGTGCGTTTCGAGGTGCAAGGCGCCAGCCGCAAGGCCTTCCATGTGGAGACCGGTGCACCCATCGAGATCGGCTCCATCGAGAAGATGTCGAAGTCGAAGAAGAACACGGTGGATCCGGACGAGATCATCGCGTCCTACGGCGCCGACACAGCCCGCTGGTTCATGCTCTCCGACTCGCCTCCCGAGCGCGACGTGATCTGGACCGAGGAAGGCGTGCAGGGCGCTGGCCGCTTCGTGCAGCGCGTGTGGCGTCTCATCGGCGAGATCGCCGAGCGGATGGCAGGCGGCGACGGTGCTGCTGCCGAAGGCCCCATCGGTTTGGCTGTCCGCAAGGCCGCGCACAAGGCGCTGGCTGCCGTGGAAGAGGATGTGGAGCGCCTGCGCTTCAACCGCTGCGTGGCCCATCTCTACGAACTCGCCAACTCCCTGCAGGATCTGGCGAACCAGGCCAAGAACACCAACGAGCCCGGCCTGTCCGCCGCTTTCGGCGAGGCCGGACGCATCTTCGTGCAGCTGCTGGCCCCGATGATGCCCCATCTGGCGGAGGAATGCTGGACCTCCCTGAGCCAGCCGGGCCTCGTCACCGACACCGCCTGGCCGGTGGTTGAGCGCTCGCTCCTTGTCGAGGACTCGATCACCCTGCCCGTCCAGGTCAACGGCAAGAAACGCGCCGACGTCACCGTGGCCCGCGATGCGGATCAGGCGACGATTGAGGCGGCTGTGCTCTCGCTTGATGCCGTGCAAAAGGCTATGGAAGGGAAACCTGCCCGCAAGATCATCGTCGTTCCCCAGAGGATCGTGAATGTCGTCGCTTAATCTCAAAGGGTTTTCCAGGAAGTCCTTGTCCTTGAAACCCTTGGCTCGCCTCGCTCTCGTGGCAGGCCTCTCGCTCGGCCTGTCCGCCTGCTTCAAGCCGCTCTACAGCCCCACGGCCTCGGGCGAATCACTTCAGACCGTGCTCGCCTCCATCGACGTGCCGGAAGTCGAGTGGCCTGATAACCAGGCGGTGATGGGTCATTACCTGCGCAGCGAGCTGATCTATGCGCTGAACGGCTCAGGCTCCGACACACCGAAGCGCTACAGGCTTCAGCTTGTGTTGTCGCGCAGCATCAGCGCGCCGATCGTCGATACGGAAACGGGCCGCGCCAGCTCCGCCATCGTCAGCGGCACCCTGACCTATACCCTTCTCAGCCGCGATGGAAAGACGATCATCGCGCAAGGATCTGCTACCAACACCGCGTCCTACGACCGTTATCAGCAGCGTTTCGCGTCCGTGCGCGCGGGTCGCGATGCAGAGACCCGTTTGGCCAAGGTCCTGGCGCAAGAGGTGAAAACCCGTCTGGCCGCGACTTTGTCCGCCGCGCCTGCCGGTATCTGATCGCCCATGGTCGCCGTCAAGGCCGGTGATGTGGACGGGGTGCTGCGGCGCCCCAATCCACAGATCGGCGTATTTCTGTTCTATGGGCCCGATATGGGCCTCATCAACGAGCGCGCCCGTGCCCTCGCGGAGCGCTCGGTCGATGATCCGGCCGATCCCTTCCAGCTCATTCGTATCGACGGCGACGATATCGCCTCCGATCCCGCGCGGCTTGCCGACGAGGCCGGCACCATGGGCCTGTTCGGCGGCAAGCGGGCTTTGTGGATCAAGTCCACGTCGCGCAACATCGCGCCTGCCGTGGATGCGGTTCTGAAGGGCCAGTTACAGGATACGGTGATTGTCATCGAGGGTGGCGACCTTCAGAAATCCTCGCCGTTACGCACCCTCTGCGAGCGCTCGCAGAAGGCCCTCGCCCTGCCCTGCTATGCGGATACCGGCCGCGATCTCGGCACGGTGGTCGACGAGACCTTGAAAAGCAACGGTTTCTCGATCTCGCGCGATGCCCGCACCGCCCTCATCGCCAGCCTCGGCGGCGACCGCCTGGCGACGCGTGGCGAACTCTCCAAGCTCATGCTCTACGCGCATGGAAAGCCCGAAATCACCCTTGAGGACGTCGATGCGATCATGAGCGACGTGTCGAGCCTCGCCATGGACGCCGTCGTCGATGCCGCTTTCGGCGGCGAAGGCATGGGGCTGGAAACCGGCTCGCGCCGCCTCGCGGCGGAGGGCGTTCACGCCTCGGTGCTGCTGGGCGCGGCCCTGCGCCATGCCTTCATGCTGCTGTCCGCCCGCCTCACCGTGGAGGAAGGCCGCCCAATCCCGGCCGTGATGGAAACCATGCGCAGCCTGCACTTCCGCCGCAAGCCCCTGGTCGAGCGCCACCTTCAGAAGTGGACGAGCGAACGCTTGAAGCAGGCCATCAACGCGTTGCAGACGAGCCTTCTCGAAACCCGCCGCATGGCGCATCTCGCCGACACGATTGCCGCGAAGACCCTGCTCGACATCGCGCGTTCGGCGCGGCGGTGATTACGGCTTCTTCGATTTCAGCCAGCCTAGGCCCAAAGCACTGAGCAACCCGGAGGACTTTCCTGCCTGCTTCTTCCAGTCATTGAAGCGGCGGTCGAGGATGGGAGCGATTTGGTCGAAGTTCTCCCACGTATCAGGCACCTGATAAATCGAATCGGCATCAGGGAAGGCATCGACGTAGTCCAGCAGGTAAGGAGCAGGCCCCTCACCGCCCTCATTCGCGTAATAGCTCCGCGCGAACAGATTGCCGTCTTCGTTCAGATCTTCGTCCGTGAACTTTCCATCGCAATGGCCCATGAACCATGCGCCTGGCGTTCTGCTTCTGGATCGCATCGGCTCCAGACTTTCAGCCGGCTCTGCCGTATGAACATCGCCGAGGAGATCTCGGGAGGCCGCCCAAGCCAGAAACATCCCGATATGCGTTGCACCCGCAAAAGGGTTTTCCTCAGCGGCGTCTTTACTCGCATGCCAGGAGGCGTCGTCGTATTTCATAACGGTATCTTTCGGACAGGCTGAAGCGGCCCGACCAGGCCCGGCCAAGCAAACCATCCTACATGATATTGCGTTACGAATTCAACGATCGGCATGACACGCTGCTGCTGACCGATAGAGCTCTCAGCGCGGCACAAACAGCGGTAACAGTTTAAAACACGAGCGGCTTCGCGAGCTTGTCGTAACCTGGCCTATTCCAGCTCTTATAGTCAGACTCGTCGGGCTCATCGAAGAGCGTATCGAGAAAGTTCTCGAAAGAGTCAGCTTGGTGCCAAAGTCGGTCGTTGCCATCGGTGCCCCAAACATTCGTGCTGTGCACCCAGCAAAAGATTTGTCCGTAATCTTCGGCGCGGACCGACATGAGAATCTGTAGCCCACCCGGATCACAACCGATGAAGAACATGTCAGGCGGTGTGCCTCTGCGGTACACCTCTCCATGCCAGTATCGTTCGGCCGAATCCCAAGAATAGAATGGATTGAGGATGGTGATCGGCTCAACGGAAGGATAGTGCTTGAGAGGCAAGCTGTAGCGGAAGAGGCGCGGATAGACGCGTCCGCCGTTAAAAGCCAACATGAAACGGCGATAGCCATCGGGCAGTCTATGACCTGTCCTGTCCTCCCAAGCAGCAATGGCTTGGCGCGGGTCCTTGACGAAGGACCAGTCGCGCTCACCCTCGTTCCGTCTTTCCGTAACAGGGATGATGAGCCGCCGAACGGTCATAGCTTAAAGCCTTGTGCCTTGTGCCGTCTTACGGATTCAACCGCCGGCACAAGCCGTCGAGCTGTTCCAAGGTCTTGTAGCGAATACGCAATTCGCCGCCGCTGCTCTTGTGGTCGATGGAGACGGTGAGGCCCAGCACGTCCTGGAGCACGCGCTCGAGGGCGCGGGTGTCCGGGTCCTTCTCGGCCTTCGCCTTCGCGGCCGACTTGGTCTCGAGCTTGGTGGGCTCGGCGTTGTCGGTCTGGGCAATCGCCTCGACCTGGCGGACGCTCAGGCCCTGGTCGATGACCTGCTTCGCCACGTTTGCCGGATCCTTCACCGCCAGAAGCGCGCGGCCATGGCCAGCGGAGAGCTTGCGGTCGACTAAAAGCTTCTTCACCGGATCGGGCAGATCGGTGAGGCGCATCATGTTGGCGATGTGACTGCGGCTCTTGCCGATGATCTTCGACAGGTTCTCCTGAGTGTAGGAGAACTCGGCCATCAGCCGCGCATAGCCTTCCGCCTCTTCGATGGGGTTGAGATCGGCGCGCTGAACGTTTTCGAGAATGGCGTATTCGAGCGAGGTCTTGTCATCGATATTGACGACGACCACCGGCACCTCGTGCAGGCCCGCCTTCTGCGAGGCGCGCCACCGGCGCTCGCCGGCCACGATCTCGTAGGTGTCGTGCTTGTTCGGCACGGGCCGCACGACGATGGGCTGGATGATGCCGCGGTCCTTGATGGACTGGGTCAACTCCTGAAGCTCCGCATCCTCGAACACCTTGCGCGGATTGCGCGGGTTGGGCTTGAGAAACTCGACGGGCACCTTCTTCTGCCCGCCCTTGTTGCTCTGAATGGTGCCGATCTCATCGCCGACTTCGCCGATCAACGCGGCAAGGCCACGGCCGAGGGACGACTTCACTTCTTTCGCCATTTTAAATTCTCAACTCTTGTTACGCGGCGCGTAAGGAACGTTCGCGCTGAATGATTTCGGATGCCAAACGGAGATAGGCCTGAGAGCCCGTGCACTTGATGTCGTAGAGCAGCACCGGCTTGCCGTGGGACGGCGCCTCGGACACGCGCACGTTGCGCGGAATCATGGTCTCGTAAACCTTGTCGCCCATGAACTGGCGAACATCGGCCACGACCTGCCCCGACAGATTGTTGCGCGGGTCGAACATGGTGAGCACGACGCCATGAATCGTCAGTTCCGGATTGAGGGCCGAACGGACCTGCTCGACGGTCTTGAGCAACTGACTGAGGCCTTCCAGAGCGAAAAATTCGCATTGGAGGGGGACCAGAACGGCGTCAGCAGCGGTCAACGCATTGATGGTCAAAAGATTCAGTGATGGCGGGCAATCGATCAAAATATAGGTAAAGGGTTCCGTTACCTTTTCGCCCGAGAGAGCCTGAATTGCCGTGCGGAGCCGGTGAGCCCTGTTCCGCTCGTTCGCGATCTCTAACTCGATGCCGAGCAGGTCGAGAGTTGAGGGCGCGACGTACAAGCCGGGCACCACGGTCTCGGTGATGCTCTCATCCAGCGAAGCTTCGCCGGCGAGGACGTGATAGGTCGAAACCTGACGGCTTTTGCGGTCGATGCCCAGCCCGGTCGAAGCGTTGCCCTGCGGGTCAAGATCGACGATCAGCACCTTCTCGCCGATGGCGGCCAAAGCCGTGCCGAGATTGATAGCGGTCGTCGTCTTGCCGACGCCGCCCTTCTGGTTGGCAAGCACCAGCACGCGGGGCTTATGCCCACGCGCTCCAGCTTCAGATCCGCTGTGGTCGGTCATCATGATAGGCTCTCGATGGAAGTTATGCGGAGAATCCTGGCCTCGGAATCGGTACGGCTTGGCAGGATATCTGCCTCGAATGTCCACCTTTTCCGGGCCTCGGTCAATTCACTCTCGGCGTCCCGCCCTTTGGGAAAGAGGCCAATTGTCCCCGCTTTCAACATGGGCTCGGTCCATTCCAAAAGCTGGGTTAATGAGGCGAGCGCGCGCGCGGAGACCACATCGGCCTTGCCCACGAAATTGGGAATCACGGTTTCCAACCGGGCGGCGTGGACCGTCGCCTGAGCGCCGGTGAGCCGCGCGATCTCACGCAGGAAGGCACATTTGCGGGAATTGCTCTCGACGAGATGGACCTTTAGCCCCCTCTCCTGCCCGGCGATGGCGAGAACTAATCCAGGGAAACCGGCTCCCGAGCCGAGATCGACCCAGGTCTTGGCATTGGGCGCAAGGTCGAGAAGCTGAAGGGAATCGATGATATGGCGGTCCCAGATATGGTCGAGCGTGGCCGGACCGACGAGATTCTTGACGTTCTGCCAGCGGCGAAGCTCGCGCTCCAGAAGCTCAAGCTTCTCGCGTGTTTCACGTGAAACATCGATCTTGGATATGGCCGAGTTTGTCGTCATGACGCCACCGAATCGACGGATCGGCTATTTCGCACCGCTTTCTTGGCATGAGCTGCCAAGAGGGTCAGCGCAGCCGGCGTGATCCCTTCGATACGGGCGGCCTGCCCGAGGGTCTTGGGCCGAACCAGGTCGAGCTTGGCCTTGATCTCGTTCGACAGGCCGGGCAGCTCCTGGAAATCCAAAGCCTCTTCCAGAACGATACCCTCGTCCCGCCGGTAAGCCGCAATGTCGGCCTGCTGGCGGTCGAGATAGACCGCATAAGTGGCGTCCGTTTCCAAGCGCTCCTGTACCTGAGGGCTGATGGAGGCAAAATCCGGCCACGCTTTGGCAAGATCGTCCCAACCGATATTCGGGTAGGACAGAAGCTGATATGCGGAGCGGCGAACCCCGTCCTGATTGAGGCTCAAACCATGCCGCGCCGCTTCCTGCGGGCTTAGGCTGACGGACTGAAGGCGCTCACGGACAGAACGGATTTCCTCCTGCGAGCGCTTGAAATGAGCTTCGCGCTGGGAGCCGACGCAGCCGATCTCAAGCCCTTTACCCGTCAGGCGCTCATCGACGTTGTCGATACGCAGGCTGAGCCGGTACTCGGATCGGGAGGTGAACATGCGGTAGGGCTCGCTCACGCCCCGGGTGATCAGGTCGTCGATGAGCACGCCGATATAGGATTCGGCCCGGTCGAAGACGACGCTATCCCGCCTATCGGCACGGCGAGCGGCGTTGATGCCGGCGACGAGGCCCTGAGCACCGGCTTCCTCATAACCCGTCGTCCCGTTGATTTGACCGGCCAGGAACAGGCCCTTCACGGCCTTTGTCTCGAGGCCTGAACTCAGGTTTCGCGGGTCCACGTAATCGTACTCGATGGCATAGGCCGGCTGGAGCATCTGCACCCGCTCAAGGCCAGGGATCTCCGCAAGGAAGGCGAGCTGCACGTCCTCCGGCAGGGACGTCGAGATACCATTGGGATAGACGGTAATGTCGTCGAGGCCTTCCGGCTCCAGAAAGATCTGGTGTCCGTCCCGGTCCCCGAAGCGGACCACCTTGTCCTCGATGGAGGGGCAATAGCGTGGGCCCGTGCCCTGGATATCGCCGGAATACATGGCCGAGCGATGCAGGTTGCCCCGGATCAGTTCATGCACCTTGGCCGTGGTGCGGGTGATGCCACACTCGATCTGAGGCGTGGCGATCTTCTTTGTCAGCAGCGAGAATGGCACCGGATCGTCATCCGCCGCCTGCTTGTCGATCCCGGCCCAATCGATAGTGCGGCCATCGAGGCGTGGCGGAGTGCCGGTCTTGAGACGGCCGAGGGTGAAGCCAAGCCGGGCAAATGTCTTGGGCAGGCCTAGCGACGGGCGTTCACCTATACGACCCGCCGGGATCTTCTTTTCGCCGATATGGATAAGGCCGGACAGGAAGGTGCCGGTGGTGATGACCATGGCGCCCGTCGTGAGCTGGCGTCCATCGGTCAGAAGCAGAGCCGTGACCCGGCCATCCTGCACAACGATGTCATCAGCCTCCCCTTCCACGATGGTCAGGTTCGGGGTCTGCTGCAGCTCGGCCTGCATGGCGCGGGCATAGAGCTTGCGGTCGGCCTGAGTGCGGGGACCGCGCACGGCAGGCCCCTTGCGCCGGTTGAGAAGACGAAACTGGATGCCGGCCCGGTCGGCGATGCGCCCCATGACGCCGTCGAGGGCATCGATCTCGCGCACCAGATGGCCTTTTCCGAGACCCCCGATGGCCGGGTTGCAGGACATCGCGCCGATGGTCGAAAGCTTATGTGTGACCAACGCCGTGCGTGCGCCCATACGCGCGGAGGCCGCCGCTGCCTCGGCACCGGCATGGCCGCCACCGACCACGATCACATCGAAAAACTGACTCACGGATATCTCCATAACGGGGGTCTAGGCCCTCGCCGGGAAGAGGTCAAAAGGGCAAATTGTTTCACGTGAAACATCGGCGCCGTTCACCGCTTCCGCACAGGCTCTCCACAGGCTGTGCAGAATGGATTCAGCACCAATCAACCGATTCGTGAACAGGCCAAAAGAAAGGTCTCACAGATTCGCTTTATCCTTACCGGCGAGGCTCAAAGCCTATTTGCCGATACAGAAGCTGGAGAACAGCCGGTCGAGAACGTCCTCGACATCGACACGCCCCGTAATCTCACCCACAGCCCGGGACGCAAGACGAACCTCCTCAGCCGCCAGTTCCAGAGGTCCGGCGGAGACCAGAAGCTCGCGTCCGTTGACGAGGCAAGCATGCGCCCTCTCCAGGGCTTTTCGATGGCGTTCGCGGGTGAGAATGGCATCGCCCTGGCTCAAGGCTTCCTCCGCTTCGGTCTGAAGGCGGTCGATAAGATCGGGGATCCCCTCCCCGGTCGCAGCCGAGACGAGAAGGTCGCAATCGTGCCGGTTCCGATTCAAATCGGCCTTGGTCCCGATCTTCAACAGACGACGGGCTGGAGGCGCTTCGGTCCCGGCCCCATCGGGCGGGATGAGCCACAGCACGAGATCGGCATGCTCCGCTCGGGCGCGGGCACGGGAGACACCCTCCTGCTCGATGAGATCGGCGCTGTCCCGAAGGCCTGCCGTATCGACGATGATGACGGGCAGGCCTGCAAGGTCGCAGCGCACTTCGATCACATCGCGGGTCGTTCCGGCAATCGGGGAGACGATGGCCACGTCCCGCTGGGCCAGCGCATTGAGCAGGGTCGATTTGCCGGCATTGGGAGGACCGGCGAGAACGACGGTCAGGCCCTCCCGCAGGCGCTCGCCGCTGCGGTTGGACAAGGCCCGGCCG
The DNA here is from genome assembly GCA_041913065.1 of Microvirga sp. GTDB lineage: Bacteria > Pseudomonadota > Alphaproteobacteria > Rhizobiales > Beijerinckiaceae > Microvirga. The sequence goes on from JAYSGD010000007.1 coordinate 20,925, forward strand.
ATCTCGTTCTGAAGACGATCGATCCTGGCAAGGATATCCGCTTCAAGATCCGCGGGCACATCGCCCTCGTCCGAGAAATCGAGGCTCGCTTCCAGAAGGGCCAGCACCTGAAGGATGCCCTCACGCCAACCCTCGGCGGCATTGCCGAGGCGGCCTTCGAGCTGAAGCATCGCTTGGCGGCGCTGGGCCTCGGTCTCGGCATCGATCACATCGGCAAGACCTTCGACCTGAGAGAGGTCCATGCGTCCGTTGAGAAAGGCTCGACGGGTGAACTCGCCGGCCTCCGCCGGACGGCAGCCGGGAATGGAGCCGAGCGCTTTCAGCACCGCCGCACGGGTCGCAAGGCCGCCGTGGATATGCAGTTCGGCTTGATCCTCGCCGGTGAAGCTCCTGGGTCCCGGCATCCAGAGGACGAGCGCCTGGTCCAGAGGCTCGCCGGTGCCGGGCTCCCACAGGACGCGGACGGCGGCCTGGCGGGGTGCGGGGACGCTTCCACCCAGGATCTCCAGCACGGTGCGGCTCGCGGGTCCGCTGATCCGGATGAGGCACACGGCGGCCCGGCCGTAACCGGACGCCGTGGCGAAGATGGTGTCATCCGAACGCATGACTTGAACCTCTGGGGTTGAAGGGACTTGATGGTTGATGAAGCGTTAACGCGAGACGGAGCAAGGATCGGTTCAGGTCCGAATCGATCAAGCCCGCGGCCGGGAGACCTATCGATGAATCGCCTCGCGAATGCCAGCTCTCCCTATCTCCTGCAGCACAAGGACAATCCTGTCCATTGGTGGGAATGGGGACCGGAGGCCCTGGCCGAGGCGAAGCGGCTGAACAGGCCCGTGCTGATCTCCATCGGCTATGCCGCCTGTCACTGGTGTCACGTGATGGCGCATGAGAGCTTCGAGGACCCGGACGTGGCCGCCGTGATGAACGAGTTCTACGTCAACATCAAGGTGGATCGGGAAGAGCGGCCCGATGTGGACCATGTCTATATGACCGCGCTCCACCTCCTCGGCGAACAGGGCGGCTGGCCACTCACCATGTTCCTGACGCCGGAAGGCGAGCCGTTCTGGGGCGGCACCTATTTTCCGAAGGAACCGAGGTTCGGTCGGCCGGGCTTCGTGCAGGTGCTGAACGAAATCTCGCGCCTCTACCACGCGGAGCCGGAGCGCATCCTCAAGATCCGGGATGCCCTGAAGCAGCATCTCGCCAAGGCGGCCGAGAGCGACGGCGGCACGCTGACCCCGGCCGATCTCGACCGCATCGGCCTGCGCCTGTCGGAACTGATCGATACGGAAAACGGCGGGCTCCAGGGCGCGCCGAAATTCCCCAACCCCCCGATCCTCGAATATCTCATCCGCTATGCGCGGCGGACGGGTGATGCTGAAGGACACGAGCGCTTTCTGTTGACGCTGGAGCGAATGGCGCTCGGCGGCATCCATGATCATCTCGGCGGAGGCTTTGCCCGCTACGCGGTGGATGAGCGCTGGCTCGTGCCGCATTTCGAGAAGATGCTCTACGACAATGCGCAGCTGATGGAACTCTACGCGCTGGCCTATGCGGAGACCGGCCGCGCCATCTTCCGGGATGCGGCCGAGGGCATCGTCACGTGGATCGAGCGGGAAATGGTGACGCCGGAGGGCGCCTTCGCCTCAAGCCTGGATGCCGACTCGGAGGGTGAGGAAGGTCGCTTCTATGTGTGGAGCCTCTCTGAAATCCGCGAGGCGTTGGGCGAAGAAGATGCCGCTTTCTTCGCCAAGGTCTACGACATCACGAGCGAGGGAAATTTCGAGGGGCACAACATCCCGAACCGGCTGATCACCGGCGAGGCTCCTCCCGCCGTCGAAGAGCGGCTGGCCGTCATGCGGGCCAAATTGCTCGACCGGCGTGGGACCCGCGTGCGACCCGGTCTCGACGATAAGGTGCTGGCCGATTGGAACGGTCTGATGATCGCGAGTCTGGTCCGCGCCGCTCCCCTCCTCGACCGGCCGGAATGGATCGGGATGGCTCAGCGCGCCTATCGCTTCATCCATCAGACGATGAGCAGGGATGGCATGCTGGGTCATTCCTGGCGCGACGGCTCGCTCATTTTTCCCGGCTTCGCTCTCGATCATGCCGCCATGATGCGGGCCGCCCTCACCTTGCACGAGGCAACGAGCGAGGCCTCATATCTGCGCGACGCGGAAGGCTGGCGCGATGTGCTGCTGGCTGAATTCATGAACGAGGAAAGCGGCTGTCTCGCCATGACGGCAGGAAGCGCCGATCCCCTCGTGGTGCGCCCGAGTCCCACCCATGACGAGGCGGTGCCGAACGCCAATGGCGTCTTTGCCGAGGCGCTCGTGCGGCTGGCCCAGATCACCGAGAACCGGGCCGATCACGACCGGGCGGGCGAAGTCCTGTCGCGGCTCGTCGGCATCGCGCGGTCCTCGCCGCTCGGTCACACGTCGATCCTGAACGCGCTCGATCTGCACCTGCGGGGCCTGAGCATCCTCGTCACGGGAAACGACGCGGCGGATCTCTACGAGGCAGCCTTGTGCGTGCCCTATATCGACCGCAGTACCCGGCGCCTGCAACCGAATGAGGCCCTCGATCCGAGCCATCCGGCAAGCGCCCTCGCCTCATCGAGCGGCAAGGCGCAGGCACTCGTCTGCGCCGGACAGCGCTGCTCGCTTCCCGTCACCACGCCCGAGGCCTTGGCGGCTCAAGTCGCGGAGATGATGGGACATGGAGTTGGATCTACGACCGGTGCTTGAGAAGTTCACGCACCTTCTCAGTGGCGAGTTCGCGCTTGAGGTGGGTCAGCGGCAGCGCGCCGTCCGATTTCACCCGCGTCAGGGAAAAGCTCGACCGGATGTCGCCGATCATAGGCAGAGCAAGCAACCGGTCGGTCAGGAAGCGCTCATAGGTCTTGAGATCCGACACCACGATTTCCGCGATGAAATCGGACGCGCCGGATACCATGTGGCAGGCCACCACTTCCGGCATCGCGATCAGCGCGTCCTGGAGCGCGGCTGCATTTTCACGTGAATGTTTCTCCACCTTGATATCCGCGAAGACCGTGAGGCCTAAGCCCACCGAGTCCCGATCCAGAACCGCGCGATAGGTGCGGATGAAGCCGTCCTTCTCCAGGCGTCGAACCCGCCGCAGGCATGGAGACGGCGACAGGCCGACATGATCGGCCAATTCCTGATTGGTCAGCCGCCCGTCGGATTGCAGGGCATCCAGGATCCGCAGGTCGATGGCATCGAGTTCGAAAGAGGACATGCATTCACCGGAGGCTGCGCTGGTCCGCAATCTTCTGCCAAGCATAGTTGAGAAACAAGCCGCAGATTCCAATTCTCAGCAATCCACTTGATGCACCGAAGGCTTTAATCATTCGAGTAGCATCGCGCGTTGTGCCGATGGGTGGTGCTTCTGTGTCGAGGCTGCCGCGCGTGATCACAGGAGCATCGATGTTCTTTTTCTTCTCGAACCGGATCGGTTGCGCGGGCTCGCTCCTGATCTCCACCGCCCTTACCTTGCTGATCCTGTTTCTGATGGGTGTTTTATAGCCAAACAAAAACCCCACCCTCCGCGAGGAGGATGGGGCGATAATGCAGCCGGACGTTCCGACTTACGTGTTCATCGAGTCGAAGAATTCCTGGTTCGACTTGGTCTGGCGCAGCTTGTCGAGCAGGAACTCGATGGCGTCCACCGTGCCCATCGGGTTGAGGATGCGGCGCAGCACGTACATCTTCTTGAGAGTGTCGCTCGGCACCAGCAGCTCTTCCTTACGGGTGCCGGAGCGGGTGATGTCGATGGCCGGGAAGGTGCGCTTGTCGGCGACCTTGCGGTCGAGGATGATTTCCGAGTTACCCGTGCCCTTGAACTCTTCGAAGATCACTTCGTCCATGCGCGAGCCGGTGTCGATCAGCGCGGTGGCGATGATGGTGAGCGAACCGCCCTCCTCGATGTTACGGGCCGCACCGAAGAAGCGCTTCGGGCGCTGGAGCGCGTTGGCGTCGACACCGCCGGTCAGCACCTTGCCGGAGGACGGAACCACCGTGTTGTAGGCACGGCCCAGACGCGTGATCGAGTCGAGCAGGATGACCACGTCGCGGCCATGCTCCACGAGGCGCTTCGCCTTCTCGATCACCATCTCGGCCACCTGCACGTGGCGGGTCGCAGGCTCGTCGAAGGTGGAGGCCACGACCTCGCCCTTCACGGAGCGCTGCATGTCGGTGACTTCCTCGGGGCGCTCGTCGATGAGCAGCACGATGAGGTAGCACTCGGGATGGTTGGTGGTGATCGACTGCGCCACGTTCTGCATCAGCACGGTCTTACCGGTGCGCGGCGGCGCGACGATGAGAGCGCGCTGCCCCTTACCGATGGGCGATACGATGTCGATGATGCGCGGCGAGAAATCTTTTCGCGTGGGATCGTCGATTTCGAGCTTGAAGCGCTCGTGCGGGAAGAGCGGCGTCAGGTTGTCGAAATGCACCTTATGCCGGATCTTCTCGGGGTCTTCGAAATTGATCGTGTTGACCTTGAGCAGCGCGAAATAGCGCTCGCCCTCTTTCGGTCCGCGGATCGGGCCGTCCACCGTGTCGCCGGTGCGCAGGCCGAATTTGCGGATCTGGCTGGGCGACACGTAGATGTCGTCGGGGCCGGGCAAATAGTTCGAATCGGCCGAGCGGAGGAAGCCGAAGCCGTCCTGTAGCACCTCGACGACGCCGGCGCCGATGATCTCCACCTCGCGTGCGGCGAGCTGCTTGAGGATGGCGAACATGAGCTCCTGCTTGCGCATCGTGCTCGCGTTCTCGACCTCGAGCTCCTCGGCGAAGGTGATGAGTTCGGTGGCGGATTTGGATTTCAGGTCTTGAAGCTTGATTTCCCTCATCGGGGAACACTCTCGGAGGTAAAAGCGCGAATGAAAATTGCGCGGGAGATCGGGGAATGATCGACAGGGCCGCTCCGTTCACCAAGGGTGACTTGAAAGAGCCCTGTGGGGCCCGTGCAGCGCAACCTGTCTTTTATGGAAGAGAAGGCCTTTATAGCCGCGTTCGCGGATTTTCTCAAGTCCTGTTTGGAAAAGCTTTACTTGGCAGTCATCCTTAGGCTGCGGAGCAGAACCCGGGATAGGGACAAGTCCTTTGTCATTCCGGGGCGCCGCAGGCGAGCCCGGAATGACAAGAGAGCATCGCCATGAGGATCAGAACGGCTTCACGATCACCAGGATCACGATGCCGATCATCAGCACCGTCGGGACCTCGTTGAGGATGCGATAGTATTTCGCGGGCCTGGTGTTCTTGTCGGCGGCGAAGTCCTTCAGGCGCCGCACATAGACACCGTGCAGGCCGGACAGGATCAGCACGAGAGCGATCTTGGCGTGCATCCAGCCGGATGTGTACCAGCCGCCGTCCCAGAGCAGGTAGAGGCCGAGCACCCAGGTCACGATCATCGCCGGATTGATGATCGCCTTCAGGAGACGCCGCTCCATGATCTTGAAGGTCTCGGACTGGATCGAGCCCTTCTGCGCTTCGCAGTGATAGACGAAGAGGCGCGGCAGATAGAGCATGCCCGCCATCCAGGCGATGACGGCGATGAGGTGAAACGACTTCAGCCACAGATACAGCATGCTTTAAGCTCCCCTCACCCGAGCGATCATCTGCTCGACATGAGCGGTCGGCGTCTCCGGCAGGATTCCGTGGCCGAGATTGAAGATATGCGGGCGTCCGCGCACCGCGCTCAAGATGTGATCGATCCCCTGCTCCATCGGCTCGCCGCCGGCGATCAGCGCCAGCGGATCGAGATTGCCCTGGGTCGCGAGGGTCTGCGGCAGGGTTGGCAGCACGAGGGCCGGATCGAGGGTCCAGTCGAGGGCGAGGCCGTCGCCGATCCCGGCCGCGGCGAAGCGATGGAGATTGGCGCCGCCTCCCCGCACGAACACGATCACCTTGGCCTGGGGCCGTGCGGCCTTCAAACCCTCCACCATGCGGCGGATCGGGTTGAGGGACAGACGGTCGAAGAGAGCCGGCGGCAAGGCCGAGCCGAAGCTCTCGAAGATCTGCACGGCCTCGGCGCCCGCATCGATCTGGCGGATCAGATAGGCGGTCGAGGCCTGAACCAGCCGGTCGATGAGAGAGTCCATGAAGGCCGGATCGCGGTAGGCGGCAAGCCGCGCCGGGGCCTGATCGGGGGTGCCCTTGCCGGCGATCATGTAGCTCGCCACCGTCCAGGGGGCGCCACAGAATCCGAGAAGGGTCGTCTCCTTCGGCAGAGACGATTTCAGACGATCCAGCGTCTCGAAGACGGGCTCCAGCCTCTCGAGCGGCAATTCATCGGCAAGCCTCTTGAAATGATCCTGCGAGGTGATCGGATCGAGTTTGGGTCCCTCGTTCTCGACGAAACGCACGTCCTGGCCGAGGGCATGCGGGATGACGAGGATGTCCGAGAACAGGATCGAGGCATCGAAGCCGAAGCGGCGGATCGGCTGAAGGGTCACTTCCTCGGCAAGCCTCGGATTGTAGCAGAGGTCGAGGAAGGAGCCCGCCTGTTTCCGGGTCTCCCGGTATTCCGGCAGATAACGGCCTGCCTGGCGCATGATCCAGATCGGAAGAGGCCAGACCGCTTCGCCGTTCAGCACGCGCAGGATCGCTTTGGTGGGACGCTCGCTCACAGGACCTCTCTAAAACTAATAATCTTTGAATCTAAGAATCTGATGTTTCTCTTGGGCCGTGAATCACAAAGCCGCAACCCCGTCCACAAGCGGTCCACATTGCCCAAGACGTTAACCATTCGTTTACGATTGGGGCAGCCCCGCCTCAATCCTTTCCGAAATCTTAAACCTTAACAGCCCGTTAACGGAGATTAACGAAGTCTGAATCCTCCGCTTGGAGGTGATTCGTGCCGGATTCTCCCAATTCGGCATCGCAGGAGTCACACAACGGGCAGCCCTGTTGATGATCGGTCCGGCAACTCACAGGGCGCTTTTTCTGGACCTCGGCGAAGCCCCGTTCTATCCACATTTATCGACTCCTTTCCCAAGCCGGACATGCGGGGGTTAGACCTTGGCGGGACGCAGTTACTTCCATCTCCATCTCGTCTCGGACTCGACCGGCGAGACCCTGATCACGGTCGCCCGCGCGGTGGTGGCGCAATATGAAGGGGTGGCGGCCATCGAGCACGTCTATCCCCTGGTGCGCTCCACCACGCAGTTGGAGCGGGTGCTCAGCGAGATCGAGACCGCGCCCGGCATCGTGCTTTATACGCTGGTCGAGCCGGAGCTGGCCCATCGCCTGGAAGAAACCTGCCGGGCGACGAGCTCGCCGTTCCTCTCCGTGCTCGAGCCGGTGCATTCCCTGCTCTCTTCCTATCTCGGCACCCATTCGACGGCGCGTCCCGGCGCTCAGCACATGCTGAACGCGGAATATTTCAAGCGCATCGACGCCATGAACTTCACCCTCCTCCACGATGACGGGCACCTGCCCGACGATCTCGATTCAGCGGATGTGATCCTGGTGGGGGTGAGCCGCACCTCGAAGACGCCGACCGCCGTCTATCTCGCCAATCGCGGATTGAAGACGGCGAATATTCCTCTGGTGCCGGGCATCCCGCCGCCGCCGATCCTGGAGAGCGCCCGCAAGGCGCTCATCATCGGCCTGGTGGCGACGCCCGAGCGCATCGTCCAGATCCGGCAGAACCGTCTGCTCAGCCTCAATGCGGATGACGACACGTCCTATGTGGACCGCGATGCGGTGGCGGAGGAAATCGCGGTGTCGCGGCGGCTCTTCGCCCGCCACGGCTGGCCGGTGATCGACGTGACCCGCCGCTCGATCGAGGAGACGGCCGCCGCGATCATCGATCATTATCGCGACCACCGGCTGAAATTCATCGCGGAATAAGCCATGCCCGAACTCTGGACGCCGACGGAAAAACTGCTGCTCGCTTCCACCAGCGCCACGCGCCTGCGCCTTCTCATGAGCGCAGGCCTCACGGTGGAGACGCAAGCGCCGAGGGTCGATGAGCGCGCCATCGAGGCGGATGTGCGCAAAGGCACTCCCGATCCGCTGGTGCTGGCCGCGCGGTTGGCCGCCGAGAAGGCGCTTGCCGTCAGCCGCCGCAACCCCGAGCGGATCGTTCTCGGCGCGGACCAGGTTCTCGCCTGCGACGGCGTGGTGTTTCACAAGGCGCCGAACCGCGAGGCGGCCGCCCGCAAATTGCAGACGCTGTCGGGCAAGACGCATTTCCTGCATTCCGCCGGCGCGATCGCCATCGGCGGCAAGGTGGTCGAGCAATTCGATGCGAGCGCCGGCCTCACCATGCGCACACTGACGGACGAGGCCATCGCGCTGTATCTCGACCTCGCGGGGCCCGATGTGCTCCAAAGCGTCGGCGTCTATCAATATGAAGGTCTTGGGAGCCACCTCTTCGAGACCGTCGAGGGCGACCATTCCACGATTCTCGGCCTTCCCCTGCTCCCGCTTCTCGCAGCCCTGCGCCGTCTCGGCTGCCTGTCTCTCTAGGATTCGTTCGACATGAAGAAGGCCTTCATCATCGGCCATCCGATCAAGCATTCCCGCTCGCCGCTGATCCATGGCTATTGGCTGAAGCAGTACGGGATCGACGGATCGTATGAGCGCATCGATGTGGCGCCTGTGAATTTCGTGGAATTTTTCAGAAGCTTCGCGCGCCAAGGCTTCGTTGGCGGAAATGTGACGATCCCGCACAAGGAAGCAGCCTTTTCCGCCGTCGATCGCATGACGGCGCGTGCGGAGCGGTTGGGCGCCGTCAATACGCTCTGGATCGAGAATGGACAGATCTGGGGCGACAACACCGACGTGCTCGGGTTCATGGATAACCTCGATCAAACCTTGGGGACAGGTTGGGAACAAGATGTGGATACCGCGCTCGTTCTCGGCGCGGGAGGTGCTGCGCGCGGCATCATGGCCGGTCTGCAGGATCGCACGCTCAAGCGCATTCTCGTCACCAACCGCACGCGCGAGCGCGCTGAAGAACTGGTGCGGGCCTTCAGCGGTCCTGGTACGGTCAAACTCGACGTGATTGCGTGGGAGGAACTCGATCAGGCTGTAGCGCAGTCGCGGCTTATCGTGAACACCACATCGCTCGGCATGGCAGGCCAGCCGTCTTTGCCCACCGATCTGAAAAAGGCGCCTGACAACGCGATCGTCGCCGACATCGTTTACGTTCCCCTTCGCACGCCGCTTCTCGCCGCTGCCGAAGCGCGCGGCCTGCGAACGGTCGACGGCTTGGGAATGCTCCTGCATCAGGCCGTGCCCGGCTTCGAGCGCTGGTTCGGCGTGAGGCCGCAGGTGACGCCCGAGCTGCGCGCTCTGATCGTCGCGGATATCGAGAGTCACTCATGACATTCGTCTTAGGATTGACCGGCTCCATCGGCATGGGAAAATCGGCGACCGCCGATCTTTTCCGGCAGCTCGGCGCTCCGGTTCACGATGCGGATGCGTCCGTGCACGCGCTCTATCGCGGTCGCGCCGCTCCGCTGATCGAGCGAGCTTTTCCCGGCACCGTCGCCGACGGCGTCGTCGATCGCCGCAAGCTCGGTGCGGCAGTGCTGGGCGATCCTGAAAAATTGAAGCACCTCGAATCCATCGTGCATCCGCTGGTGCGCGAGGAGGAGGAAAAATTTTTGGCCTCCGTCACGACCACCATCGCCGTCCTCGACATTCCACTGCTGTTCGAGACCGGCGGCGAGAAACGCTGCGACGCGGTGCTCGTCGTGACCGCGCCGGAAGATGTGCAGCGTCAGCGTGTCATGGCGCGGCCGGGCATGACGGAGGAGACTTTTCGTGCGATCCTGGCTAAGCAGATGCCGGATCGGGAGAAGCGCGCCCGCTCGCATTTCCTGGTCGATACCAGCCGGGGTTTCGATTCGGCGAGAGCGCAGGTGCGGTCCATTCTCGCCTGCCTCGCCGGGCGGCCAGGACGGCACAAAGAAAATGCACGGCACAAAGAAATTGTGAAGACAGGTGTTTGACGATGTTGCGTGAAATTGTTCTCGATACCGAAACCACCGGCACCGACCACGCCAAGGGCGACCGCATCATCGAAATCGGCTGCGTCGAACTGCTCAACCACATTCCCACCGGCAACACCTATCACGTTTACATCAATCCCGAATTCCCGGTTCATCCCGGCGCCTTCGCGGTGCACGGGCTGAGCAACGAGTTCCTGGCCGACAAGCCGGTTTTCGCCGCCGTCGCCGACGGGTTCTACGATTTCATCCGCGATGGCCGCCTCGTCATTCACAACGCGGCCTTCGACATCGGCTTCATCAACGCGGAATTCGCGCGCACAGGACACCCGACGATCAATCTGTCCGATGTGGTTGACACACTGCTCATGGCGCGGCGCAAGCATCCGGGCGCGGCGAACAATCTCGATGCGCTGTGCTCGCGCTACGGCATCGACAATTCCAAGCGCACGAAGCACGGCGCTTTGCTCGACTCGGAAATTCTCGCCGAGGTTTATATCGAGCTGATCGGCGGACGGCAGGTCGGCTTCGATCTCACCGCGCAACCCGCGAAGGGCGCGGGCTCTGCCATCCGCTCTGACGCGAGTGGACAGCGCGAGATGCGTCAGCGCGCCATGATCTCGCGTCTGACCGATGCGGAGCGCGCGGCTCACGCCGCCTTCATCGAGCAGCTCGGAGCGAATGCGCTCTGGCGCGAATATATCGGCGAGGGCTCGCCGGAAGCTTCGTCCTAAGACGAGGTATCTTTTCCGCGTATCGCGCATGGCCAAACAAAAAAGGCGGAGCAGTCACCTGCTCCGCCTTTGCATTCGAAAAACCGAACTGTCTTACGACAGCGTCGGGCCGCCCTGCTGGCCCTGAACCTCGGCCGCGCGCTGGCGGTAGAGGGCCACGAAATCGATCGGGTCGATGTAGAGGGGCGGGAAGCCGCCGTTGCGCACGGCTTCGGCCACCATCTGGCGGGCGAAGGGGAAGAGCAGGCGCGGGCACTCGATCATGACGACCGGGTGCAGCTGGTCCTGCGGGATGTTCTGCACGCGGAACACGCCGGAATAGGTGAGCTCGAAGGCGAAGAGCACGTCCTTGCCGCCGATCTTGGCGTCGCCCTCGAGGGTGAGATCCACCTCGAAATCGGCATCGGCCAGCTGCTTGGCGTTCACGTTGACCTGCAGATTGATCTGCGGGCCTTCCGCCTGCTGCTGAAGGGAGCGGGGGGCGTTGGGATTCTCGAACGAGAAATCCTTGCAGTACTGAGCGAGGGCGTTCAGCGCGGGTGCGCCGCCGGGTGCTCCATTGTTTGCCGGGTTGTCGGCCATGGTTTTCGTGCTCCGAAGAGGGGTATCGGTCGAGCCCGGACGCGGCGCTTCCTCGAAAGCGCCTGATCGGCGGCGGGCCATGGAACTCCGCGCTATCATGTTTACCGCGCGAGACGCAAGATTTTGCGCGCTTCCCTCGCTTGTCGCGGGGAAAGGTGGATGTTACGACCCCTGGACCCCATATGCAAAGGATCACACCTTCTCCCTTTGGGGTATGCCCGGTTCACCGCCGGATCCCGACAGGCTGACAACGGATCGACGATGCAGGACTCCTTCGACATCACGACCCTCATTTTTATCGTTCTCGCGATCTTCGTGATCTGGCGCCTTCGCTCGGTGCTTGGGCAGAAGACCGGCAGCGAGCAACCGCCTTTCGATCCCCTGTCGCGCCGCGATGCGCCCTTGCGCCCGGGCAATCAGCCGGCTGAGCCAGATCACAATGTGGTGCGTTTGCCCGGCGCCAACGGCGTCCGTCCGGCTGCCGAGGTTCAGACCGCCGAGCGCTGGAAAGGCATCGCGGAGCCTGGCACACCCATGGCGGCGGCTCTCGACGAAATCGCCCGCGCCGAGCCGACTTTCGATGCCGCTGAATTCCTCGAAGGCGCCAAGTCCGCCTATGAGATGATCGTCACGGCCTTTGCCGTCGGCGACCGCAAGACCTTGAAGGACCTTCTCTCCCGCGAGGTCTATGAGGGCTTCGAGCGCGCCATCACCGAGCGCGAGCAACGCGGCGAGCGGGTGGAGACCACCTTCGTCTCCATCGACAAGGCCGAGATGGCCGGCGCCGAAATTCACGGAAAGACGGGCCAGGTCGCGGTGCGCTTCGTTTCGCAGCTCATCACCGTCACCCGTGACGGCTCGGGCACCGTGGTGGACGGAAGCCCCGAAAGCGTTGCCGAGGTCACCGATGTGTGGACCTTTGCCCGACAGCTCGGCAGCCGCGATCCGAACTGGCAGCTCGTCGCCACCGAAGCGGGGCAATGATCCATGCGGGGCGAGCCCTCCTCGCGTGCTTCCTCGTCGGGACAATGAACATGCCGTCGGCCGAGGCCGCGTCCGGTGTGAGCGGGCAGGCGCGCCTGGAGCCTCTCTCCTTCAAGGATCTGGCAGGTTGGGCTGACGACGATCACGCCGCCGCCTTCAAGGCCTTTCTCCGCTCCTGCCGAGCGCTCGAGGCCAGCGCCGCCGAACTGCGCCCGGCGAAGGCGCCCGAAAAACGCCTGCTGGCCGTCTGCCGGGAGGCGTTGAAGTCCACGAAGCTGTCGCGCACCCAGGCGCGTCAGTTCTTCGAGACGCATTTCCAGCCCTTCGCCGTTCACCCTCACGAGGGCCGGGGCTTCCTGACCGGCTATTACGAGCCCGAATTTCTGGGTTCGCGCACGAAGAACGCCACTTTCAAGGTGCCCTTGCTCGCCCGTCCCGACGACCTCGTGACGATCGCTCAGGGACATTCCTTGCCCGGCATCGACAAAGGCCTCCAGGCCGCGCGCCGCACGGCCAAGGGCTACGAGCCCTATCCGGATCGCGCCGCCATCGAGGACGGCGCGCTGGGTTCAAAGGCAAAACCCGTCGTGTATCTGCGCGAGCCGGGCGAGGCCTTCATCATCCATGTGCAGGGCTCGTCCCGCATCCGCCTCGACGACGGCTCGGTGATGCGGGTCGCCTATGCCGGGCGCAACGGCCGTCCCTATACCTCCATCGGCAAGGTGCTGGTGCAGCGGGGCGAGATGGATCTGGAAACCATGACGCTCGCCAGGCTCATGGGCTGGCTGAAGGACAATCCCGGGCCGGCCAAGGATCTGATGCGCCAGAACCAATCCTACATCTTCTTCCGCGAGGCCGATGAGTTGGCACCGGAGGATGGTCCGATCGGCGGTGCGGGCATTCCGCTCGTGCCGGGCCGCAGCCTCGCCGTCGACCGCTCGCTCTGGACCTATGGCCTGCCCTTCTGGCTGGAGGGCGAGTTGCCCTTCTCGCTCGACAAAGCCGAGCCCCTGCGGCGTCTCATGATCGCGCAGGATACGGGCTCGGCCATCGTCGGCCCGGCGCGGGGCGATTTTTTCTTCGGCAGCGGCGATGAGGCAGGCGTTCGCGCGGGCCTCCTGCGCCATACCACCCGCTTCGTGGTGTTGCAACCGAAAGCCGGATGATCGTCTCCCCATGACCAAGCGCCGCCGTACACGTCAGCTGACCGCGGAAGAGCGACGGCTCTGGTCCCATGTGGCGCGTCATGTCACGCCCATGAAGGGAAAGCTCCCCCTGCCGGAGCCTGACCCGGATGACGAGCCCGCCACCGCCCCGCCTCCGAAGATCGTTGCTCCCACTCCGGTCCTGCCCTCGCTGACGGTGAAAAAGCCGGCAATGCCGCCGCTCGCGCCCGTCGAGCGCAAAACCCTCGTCGCCCTGCGACGCGGCCGCAAGGAGGTGGACAGCGTCATCGACCTGCACGGCATGCGCCAGGACGAGGCGCATTTCGCGCTGCTGCGCTTCCTCCATCAGGCCCAGAATTCCGGCTACAGCGTCGTGCTGGTGGTCACCGGCAAAGGTGGCGCCTCCACCGGAGGCCTGTTCGAGGAGCGGGGGGTCCTCCGCCGCATGGTGCCCCATTGGCTGCGCCTTCCCGACCTCAGATCTCTTGTGGTCGGCTTCGAGGAAGCCTCTCCCCAACATGGCGGTTCCGGTGCACTCTATGTCAGGCTCCGCCGTAGGCGGGGTGCAGGATAGAGCGATGACTCCCTTTGGCGAACGGGTGCGGAAACTGCGCCGCGAGCGCGGTCTGATGTTGAAGGACATGGCCGCCCATCTCGGCGTGTCGAGCGCCTATCTCTCGGCGCTGGAGCGCGGCGAGCGCGGCAAGCCCACCTGGGCTCTCATCCAGGGCGTGCTGCAATATTTCCACATCATCTGGGACGAGGCCGACGAACTGAAGCGGCTGGCCGATCTCTCCGACCCGCGTGTCAAAATCGACACCGCCAGCGCCGATCCGAAAGCAACCCTCCTCGCCAACCGCCTCGCCCGCGAAATCCGAGGCCTGTCGGAGGGAGAACTCGAGGACATGCTGGCCATCCTCGACCGCGCGCAAAGCCGCGACCGGCGGGCACTTCTGCCGATCCAAGCCGTGCAGGACGCTGTGTAAAACGGTTGCCGGAAATGAATATCAGCCGTCTGCACGATGAACTTGCCGCGATGTCGTTTCAGCACGACGGTATCGACATTCTGAAACCTTGCTTCAACGTTCTGGTCTACTGGCAGGGCGGCCTTCAGGAACACGCTGCGGGAATCCTGCGCTTCTACGAGAAGAGCATGGAGCTGATCCGCGATCAGCTCAGGTTCTATCAGACCACATGGATGAAGAGGCCCAAGAAGATCAAGCCGGATATTCTTCGTTTCGTGCATGATGCCGTCGCGCCGGACAATCCGAATCCGGAGGAGATGCAATATCTCCGACTCTGGGATGGCCTGAAGCCCGATGCCGCAACGGATCGTTCCTTCAAGCTCCATCCGCTGCCGGTGCTCAAAGCAGGCATGGTGCGTCTTGTTCTTCCGCTCGACACCATGCTCGAGGGTCCGGAACGTCTCATCGCATTGACGCAGGAACTGGTGGCCGATCTGCGCTTCTGTTGGGGAAGTGCAGGCTACAGCCTTGAATACAATGATATGGGAGATCGATCCGCCTCTGGACAGCGGGAGATTTACCCTCTGCTGTCGCGCTATCCCGGCATCGACCTGGATAGTCCAAGCGGCACGATCAGGAAGATGGAGGAGGGTGCGGGGTTCGGCTGCATCAACTGGCTGACGATGCTCGGCCCTGAACTGGTCGATAAGCTTGGCGGAGAGAAACAGCTTCGCTCTCAGCTGTCTCCCGAAGTCACGATCCGGCCTCTGCCACATGGGCTCATGTTTCAAGCCGGCGAGAGACCGGAACTCGGCGGAGCCGACGATCCTGAGGCTTTGCAGCCCTATCATGCCCTCGGGCGGACTCTTGCTCCGGTCCGGCTCAGGAAGCCATGGGCCTTCATTCCTGTTCCACCGTGGGGCATCGCCTCTCATGAGGAGACGGCAAAGTGGCTCGCGCGCTTCGATACCTAGACCGTTGAGATTTCAGCCGGCCCTTGACCCTGGCGCTTACGGATGCGAAAGCGCCCCAACTCCCTTCAGCAATCCGGTTACTCATGTCCCAGACCCGCATCGACGTGCTCACGCTCGGCAACGCCATCGTTGACGTGCTCGCCCATACCGACGAGGCCTTCCTGCTCCAGAAGAAGGTGCACAAGGGCGCCATGATGCTCATCGACGAGGATCGCGCCGAGGAGCTCTATCGGGACATGGGCCCCGCCATCATCGTGTCGGGCGGCTCCGGCGCCAACACGGCGGCGGGTGTTGCTTCCTTCGGCGTGAAGGCGGGCTTCATCGGCAAGGTGAAGAACGACGAGACGGGCAAGCTCTTCTCGCACGACCTGAAGGCCATCGACGTCCATTACGACGTGACGCCGGCGCAGGACGGCCCCGCCACCGCGCGCAGCTTCATCCTGGTGACGCCCGACGGCGAGCGCACCATGAACACCTATCTCGGCGCCTGCCAGAATCTGACGCCCGACGACGTGAACCCTGACACGGTGCGCGCCTCCGGCATCGTCTATCTCGAAGGCTATCTCTGGGATCCGCCGGCTGCGAAGGAAGCCTTCCGCAAGGCGGTGACGATCGCCCACGAGGCCGGCAACAAGGTGGCGCTGACCCTCTCCGACGCCTTCTGCGTCGATCGCTATCGCGACGAGTTCCTCGGCCTCATGCGCGACGGCAGTCTCGACATCCTCTTCGCCAATATTCACGAGCTGCAGAGCCTCTACGGCACCTCCTCGGCTGAAAGCGCCCTTGCGGCGCTGCGCGAGGAAAAGCTGCTCGGCGTGATCACCCGCTCGGCGGAAGGCGCGCTGGTGGTGAGCCGTGGCGAGACGCTTGCCGTTCCCGCCTTCCCGGTGGAGCGCGTGGTCGACACCACCGGCGCCGGCGACCTCTTCGCCTCCGGCTTCCTCGCCGGCCTGACCCAGAACCTCAGCCTCACGGATTGCGCCCGCCTCGGCGGCTTGGCGGCGGCCGAGATCATCAGCCACCTCGGCGCCCGTCCGCAGGTGAACCTGCGCGAACTGGCGCAGCAGCAGGGGCTGCTGGGCTGATCCGTCAGTCTCGGTTCGCGTCTCTCTCGGCAATCCTGGCGGCAACCAGCTTCTGGAGCCGCCAGAGATTGCGATCGTGAATGCCGTTCTCCTCCAGGTGCATGACCGTGTTGTGGAGATACTCCGCGCCCGATCCCCAATGCCCGCAGGCCTTCGCCAGGACGGAAGCCACATCCTCGGGTGCGAGGCGTCCCACATAGGCGGGCGATTGGCGGTTCATGACGAAGGCAAGGGCGGTAACCGGTCCTGAAGCGGTTGAGACCTTGATCCAGCGCGGCATGCTGTTCGCCGGCTTTACCGTGAACTCACGACGGAACAGCTTATTCAGCTGGTCCTGAAGGGAATGCCCGGGAAGTCTGTAGAGGATCCCCTGGCATTGCCCGCCCCGATCCATCGCCATCATGAGCCCGGGTTGCTCCCTCGTGGCGCGCCAGCGGGTGATCCGAAAGCAGAACGAGCGGTGCCATCCATGGGCCATGCCCCGCCGCGCTTCCACATGCTCCACTTCCGGTTTCCAGATCAGCGATCCATAGGCAAAGAGCCATGCATCCTCCCCCGGCAGCCGCGAAGCGAGCATCCGGTGGACGATCGCCTCGTAATCTTCGTCTGAATGATAGACGAAGCCCGGCTCAGGTCCCGGATCGTCAAGCTGGTTATGAACGAGCGCGACAAGTTCGGGAGTCAGCGCCATCCGCCTGGCTCTCATGGGTCTCACCCCTTACTCAGGTCATCCTGCATGGAAGAGTAAGTGAGACGGCGAAGCACGGCCAGACGATGATGGCGGGCATTCACGATCATCCCGACCGACCGACCCACAGCCCGAAGAGCGCCGCGAGCGAGACGAGCGCCAGGAAGCCGTTGAAGAGCACGAGCAGGTATGGCGGAAGCTGCCGCACGTCGGGGTGAGGCGGCTGCGCGCCGGTGAAGACCTGACGCCAGACGGCGGCCGCGAAGCAGAAGGCGCTGAACAGCACCAGCACCGATCCGGTGGACAGGATCATCCATACCGGCACGACCCCCTCCAGAAGCTTCTGCGCGCCGATGCCGGAGGCGAGCGAGGCGAGGCCCGTGCGCACCCAGGCAGCATAGGTTCTCTCGGCGGCGAAGACGGTGCGGTTGGCGGCAAGCTCCGTGCGGCGGTCCGCGCTGTCCTTCAGCTGGACGGTGGCCTTGGCCGTCGTCTTCGCAGCGGCCTGCGTCTGCTCGGCGGCCTCCTGCGTGTTCTCTGCCGCTTCCTGTGTCTGAACGGCGGCTTCCTTTGCATGCTCTGCGGTGCGCTTGAGCTTTTCCTCGACCGGCGGCGTGGGCATAGGGCCTCCCTCTCACGAGTTCACAACGCTCAAGATTATGAAATGGTTGGCGCTTCCTGAAGGCTCGGATCCAGAGGCGGCTTTATCCCCCGTTCGGTCTTGAGACTCTGATTACCTTTATCGACTTACTTTTATCGACGCCTCCCGACCCTGCCGCAGATCGGTTTCGGCCAAGGGGCTTGAGTTCCATACCGGGCCATAGATAAGCTGCGGTCGGGGGAGCGCTGGAAAAGGATTGGCCAATGCGGGTGTTCGCCTTCGTCGCGTGCTTCGCGCTCCTGGGTGCCTTCGTTCGCCCGGAGGCATCCCTGGCGCAGCCGAACCGAACGCCAACAGTTGCGTCCGCACCGCCTACGTCTGCTAATCTCGAACCGCCCCCTGCCCCGCCGACCTTCTACTCGCTCGACCAGCTCGGCGATCACCTGCATGCGATCCGGTGGGAACTCGCCATCGTCGGGGCAGGATTTGCCGTCGTCGGCTTCAAGGACTGGGACTGGGGCAACACCTCCGGTTTCCAGACCATCGAGGAAGGATGGTTTTCCAAGAACACCCGGCACGGCGGAATGGACAAGATCGGCCATTCGTTCTCGACCTATGTTATCGCCGACCTCCTGACGGACCGAATAAGGACCAACGCCTCGAACCCCGCAGGCGCGCCGATCACGGCCGCGCTCGTCGCGTTCAGCATCATGGGACTCGCCGAGACGATGGACGGATTCACCGGCAGGCATCGCTTCTCGCGCGAGGACATCGTGGCGAACGGTGTTGGAGCGCTGTTCTCCGTCTTCCGGAATTCAATCCCCGGGATGAGGGAAAAACTGGACTGGCGGTTCATGTACACGCCCGCGAGCTACGAGCGGCCGGGCATTACGGGTGACAACGGCATCCTGCCGCCCTATGAGCGCCAACGCTACATCATGGCGCTGAAGGGGAGCGGGTTCGAAACACTCAAAGACACGCCGCTGCGCTTTGCCGAGCTGCATGTCGGCTTCGATGCGCGGGGCTTCGAGGAGAAGGAGCGGGCACTCGGCTACCCGATCGAGCGATCCTTCTATGTCGGCGTGGGGCTCAACCTCAACGAAGTGCTCTTCGGAACCGGACCCAATCCGAACTTCGCCCGCTACAAAGATACGCTCCCAGGCTGGGCTGCCCGCAAGACGCTCGAATACGTCCAGGTGCCTTATACGTCGGTCTACGGCGAAAACCGCTTCTCGACGGTGCGCCGCGTGGGAACGACGTTCGCGGATTAGTCTCTGGCGCGGATCTTCGGGCCCGGCTCTAAAGCCTTCTTAGCGCCACCGTCTCGATCCGGTGGCTCGCGCCTTTCTTCAGGATCAGGCTCGCGCGCTGGCGGGTGGGCACGATGTTGTCGCGCAGGTTCACCAGGTTGATGCGGTTCCAGAGGCCGTCGGCGGTGGCGATGGCGTCCGCCTCGGGCAATTCCGCATAGCGGCGGAAATAGGAGAGCGGATCGCGGAAGGCCGTGTGGCGCAGGCGCAGGAAGCGGTTCACGTACCAGCGGTGCAGATCCTCCTCCTCCGCGTCGATATAGACGGAGAAGTCGAAGAAATCCGACACGAAGGGAATGGCTTCGCCGTCCTTCGGGAGGCGCGCGGGCTGGAGCACGTTGAGACCCTCGACGATGAGGATGTCCGGCCGGTCGACCGTCGTTTCCTCGCCGGGCACGACGTCATAGACGAGGTGGGAATAAAGCGGCGCCTTCACATTGCGCTTGCCCGCCTTGATGTCGGCGAGGAAGTGCAGGAGCTTGCCGGTGTCGTAGCTCTCCGGAAAGCCCTTGCGCTCCATCAGCCCGAGGCGCGTCAGCTCGGCATTGGGCAGCAGGAACCCGTCCGTGGTGACGAGGTCCACCTTGGGCGTGTTGGGCCAGCGGGCCAGCAGGGCTTTCAGCACGCGGGCCGTGGTGGATTTGCCCACCGCCACCGATCCGGCGACGCCGATGATGTAGGGCACCTTCTCGTCCTGCTCGGCCAGCAGGAAGCGCTGGGTCGCCTTGAACAGCCCCTGCGTCGCCGCGACGTAGAGGGAGAGCAGGCGCGACAGCGGCAGGTAGATCGCGGCCACCTCGTCCAGCGAGATCGGATCGTTGAGGGATTGCAGCGCCATCACCTCGTCGGCGGTGAGCGTCATCGGCGCGTCGGCGCGAAGCTTCGCCCATTCGTCACGGGAGAACGTGCGATAGGGGGAGAGGCCGTCATCGTCCGGCAAGTTCTGCACCACGTTGAGCTGGTCCATGCGAACCGCCTTTCCGTCTCAAGGCTTGCGAGCAGCCTTTTCAGCGAGCCCCGATTGTGCGGTGCGGCGCTCCAGTTCGGCCATGACTTCACTTAGCGGAATACTCGCGCCCTGCAACACGACCAAAAGATGATACAGCACGTCCGCCGCTTCCGCCGTGAGGTTCTGGCGGTCGCCCTTCACAGCCGCAATGGCCGCTTCCACGGCCTCCTCGCCGAGCTTCTTGGCCGCTTTGTCCGGCCCATCGCTAATGAGCTTGGCCGTATAGGACTCGGTGGCGGGCGCCGCCGCCCGCTCGGCGACGATACGGGCAAGGTCGTTGAGGGTGAAGGTGGTCATATTGAACTAGCCCGGCAAGGTTACGACAAGAGGTCCGTTACGGGTGGCGACGACCGTATGCTCGTACTGGACGGTCGGGGCGCGTGGGTCGCTGAGCAGCGTCCATTCGTCATCGCCGTCCGTGGCGAAAGTCGCGCCCATCGACAGGAAGGGCTCCACCGTGAAGACGAGGCCCTCGTTCATGATCCGCCGTTCCGAGCGATCCGGCCAGGTGGGGATTTCGCCCGGCTCTTCATGAAGGGAATGGCCGATGCCGTGGCTCGCCAGATTACGAACCAGGGTATAGCCGTTCTTCTGCGCGAATTGCCCGATGGCCTGGCCGATACCCGCGAGCGGCTTGTCGGCGCCGACCTGGCGCAGGCCGACCCACATGGCACGACGTCCATCCCGACAGAGCCGTTTGGTGGTATTCGTCACCGGCGGAACGGCGAAGGAAGCGCCCGTATCGGCAAAAAGACCGTTCTTTTCCGCCGAGATATCGATGTTGACGAGGTCGCCCGCCTCGATCCGGCGCGATCCCGGAATGCCGTGGGCGATCTGCTCGTTCACGCTGATGCAGGTGGCGCCGGGAAAATCGTAGACGAGCTCCGGGCCGGACCGGGCGCCTTCCTTTTCGAGCAACTTGCGGCCGATCATGTCGAGCTCCGCCGTCGTCATGCCGGGCTCCATCGCCGCCGCCATGGCCTCAAGGGTATTGGCGACGATCCTGCCGATCTCCTGGAGCTTGTTCAGATCGTCCTCGTTGGAGACCGTCATTCGAAAAACCCTTTTATACTGCTGAGGAGACGGCCATCTCGGCGCGTCCTGTGGCTATAGCGGCTCTCAGCCCTACGCCAGGGCTCGTCAGAGGACGTCCGGCGCGGCATAGATCCGCTGCAGCCATCATCGAGGCTTGAGCGAGGGCGATGACCTCGAAGCCTTCTGCAAAGGCGCGATCCGCCGCTTCGGCGATCATTGTCAGATAGCCGTCCCTGTCGCCCGCCTTGAACAGGTCCCAGGCTACGGGAACGAGTCTGACCTCGACGGTTGCGTTCTCTGCTTGGGCTGCATTGTCGAACAGCAGCCGGGTCGGCTCCAGCGTCGTCGGGGCGGCGCAGAGCGCGATGGCCCGCTTGCCGCTCTTGGCCGTCGCATGAGCCAAGGCCTCATCCACGCGCAGAATAGGAGTGCGGGTTTGCTCCGCTGCCGTCGCGGCGGCAAGGCCGATGCTGGAACAGGTCAGCACTACTGCATCGGCGTCGGCTGCGAGTTTGAGCAGGACGGTAACGACCTCATTTTCAAGCTGTGCGGTGAAGCCGCCCTGCTCGACCTGTGCCAGCAGATCCGGGCGCACCGTGTGTGTGAGAGTGACATGCGCGAAGGCATCACCTTTTGCGGCATTCTCGAACACGGCGATGTTGCTGTCGGCGGTGTGCAGGCAGGCGATGCGCATGAAAACGGATCCTATCGGGTCAGGTGCGAGCTGGCTTGTCCAGGCGCATCTTCAGGCCCTTCTCGGCCATGTAGGCTTTCGCCTCGCCGATGCTGTGCGTTCCGAAGTGGAAGATGGAGGCAGCGAGTACGGCGCTCGCATGGCCCTTTTCGACACCATCGACGAGGTGGTCGAGATTGCCGACGCCGCCGGATGCGATGACGGGGACGGACACCGCGTCCGCGATGGCGCGCACCAGCGCCAGATCATAGCCGCCCTTGGTGCCGTCGCGGTCCATGGAGGTGACGAGGAGTTCACCCGCGCCGAGTTCCGCCACTTGCTTGGCAAAGGCGATGGCATCGATGCCGGTAGCGTTGCGGCCGCCATGGGTGAAGATTTCCCAACGCGGCTCCTTGCCTTCACCAGAAACCTTCTTCGCGTCGATGGCGACGACGATGCATTGATTGCCGAACTTTTCCGATGCCTCGCGCACGAATTCCGGGTTCTTCACGGCGGCGGTGTTGATCGACACCTTGTCGGCGCCGGCGAGCAGCAGCTTGCGGATATCCTCCACCGTGCGCACGCCGCCGCCGACAGTGAGCGGCATGAAGCAGGCTTCGGCCGTGCGCCGCACCACATCGAGCAGAATGCCGCGTGCCTCATGGCTTGCGGTGATGTCGAGGAAGCAGAGCTCGTCCGCACCCGCCGCGTCATAGGCTTTCGCGGCTTCCACCGGATCGCCCGCATCGACGAGATCGACGAACTGCACGCCTTTGACGACGCGCCCGTCCTTCACGTCGAGGCAGGGAATGAGACGGACCTTCAACATCACGCAGGTTCCTTGCGCACGGAGCGCAAAAGCGCCAGCGCCTGATCCGGATCGATCCGCCCGTCATAGAGCGCGCGGCCGGAAATGGCGCCGTTGAGCACGGCGCAATCGGGTTGGGTCAAACGCTCGATATCGGCCATGGAGGCGAGGCCGCCCGAGGCGATGACCGGGATGGAAACCGCACGGGCAAGGCCCAGCGTCATCGGGAAGTTGAGGCCTTTGAGAATGCCGTCGCGGGCGATGTCCGTGTAGATGATCGCGGCGACGCCCGCATCCTCGAAGCGGCGGCCGAGTTCTTCCGCCGAGAGCGTCGAGGTCTGCGCCCAGCCTTCCACCGCGACGAGACCATCCTTCGCGTCGATGCCCACCGCAATCTTGCCTGGATGGAGCCGCGCGGCCTCACGCACGAAGGCGGGATCGCGCACGGCGGCGGTGCCGATGATCACGCGAGACACGCCCTTCGCCAGCCAGCCCTCAACGGTCTTCATGTCGCGAATGCCGCCGCCGAGCTGCACGGGAATTTTTACGCGCTTGAGGATGTCCTCGACCGCAGAGGCGTTCATCGGCTTGCCCGCGAAGGCGCCGTCGAGATCGACCACGTGCAGCCACTCGAAGCCCTGACGCTCGAAGGTCGCGGCCTGATCGGCGGGATCGTCGTTGAACACGGTCGCCTGATCCATGTCGCCCTGAATGAGACGAACGCAGCGGCCTTCCTTCAAATCGATTGCGGGATAAAGAATCACGGTTGCCACCTTAGGAAATTCGCAATGAGCTTCAGGCCGAGCGCCTGACTTTTCTCAGGATGAAACTGGGTGCCGACGATGTTGCCGCGTCCGACAATGGCCGTGACCGGGCCGCCGTAATCCGCAGTCGCGATGATATCGCTCGGATCGGCAGGCGACAGGGCATAGGAATGCACGAAATAGGCGTGCAATCCGTCAGGCCCGGTCGGAATACCATCGAGCAAAGCATGTGGACGATTCTGGGTCAGGGTGTTCCAGCCCATATGCGGGATCTTGAGACCCGGATCGTTCGGCGTGATCGGCTTCACGTCGCCATGAATCCAGTCGAGGCCGTAGCTCGTCGTGTGTTCGAGACCGCGCGTCGCCATGAGCTGCATGCCCACGCAGATGCCGAGGAAGGGGCGCTTGTCCTCGTGCACGCGGCGCTGCAGAACCTCCACCATGCCGGGCACGGAATCGAGGCCGCGGCGGCAATCGGCGAAGGCGCCGACGCCCGGCAGCACGATCCGGTCCGCCGTGGCGACGAGGTTGGGATCGGAGGTGACGGTGATGGTCTGGTCGAGGCCAGCCTCGCGGCTCGCCCGCTCGAAGGCCTTGGCGGCCGAGTGCAGGTTGCCCGAACCGTAATCGATGATGACGACGCTCACCGGCTGCGCTCCGCGTCAGGGAAGAGGCCGATGACCGGATCGAGCCTTCTCGGGGTGGAGGGAACAGGCGACGTGGCCTGCGGACGGGGCGTTGCGGGGCGCTGTTCGAGCCAGCGGGCGAAGGACTTCGCTTCCGCCTCGTCCCGGTCGCCGGCGGTCACCACATCGGCGATAGCGAAGCCATGGCGCGCCAGCGTCCAGCGGCGCAGGCTGTTGGCCTCCAGGCCGATCAGGACCTGCAGCAGCAACGCCGCAATGGTGCCGGCGACGGGGTGAACGTCGAGCATCTCCAGCGCCGTGCCGAAGGCGAAGACGAGCACGAGGATTCCCAAACCGGCCAGCCAGAGGCGGTGGAAGAAGAACCAGAGGAAGGTGAAGAAGAACGCGCCCCAGGAGAAGGCATCCTTCACGAGCTCCGCTTCTTCCAATGCGGTGGGATCACCCGGCCGCGCATCGCGCGGGAGGTGCAGGGTAAAGGTGGTCATGGCGTCGTTTCCTCAGGCCGTCCGTGAGGCGAAGACTGATCCGCCCGGACAGGCGTCTTCGTTGGAATTTAGAGCGTACCCTTGGTGGAGGGAACGCGTCCCTCTTCCCGTGGATCCACAGCAACCGCCTGACGCAAAGCCCGTGCCAAACCCTTGTAGCAGCTTTCCGCGATGTGGTGGCTGTTCTCCCCGTAGAGAGTCTCCACATGGAGCGTCAGCCCCGCCTGCACGGCGAAGGCCTGGAAGAACTCGCGCACCAGCTCGGTGTCGAAAGCGCCGATCTTCTCCGTCGGGAAGGAGGTGCGGAACACGAGGAAGGGGCGGCCGGAGATGTCGAGCGCAACGCGCGTCAGCGTCTCGTCCATCGGCAGATGGATGTCCGCATAGCGGGTGATGCCCTTTTTATCGCCAAGCGCCTTCAGGATGGCCTGACCCAGCGCGATACCCGTGTCCTCGGTCGTATGATGCTGGTCCACATGCAGGTCGCCCGTCACCTTCACGGTCAAATCGAAGAGACCGTGGCGGGCAAAGAGTTCGAGCATATGGTCCAGAAAGCCGACTCCCGTGGAGATCTCGGCCTTGCCGGTGCCGTCGAGGGCAATCGACACGGCCACATCGGTCTCGGCGGTGCGGCGGCTGACGCTCGCGGAGCGCATCATGAAAGTCCTTTGCGGAGAGGAAGATGGGCGCGTTCTAGCAAGATGCACGGGAAAATGCCACCCGCGCGTCATGCATGGAAGCGTCCCGGTTCCGACCTGCCACGCAAGGACGAAGAAAGAGATGTGCTGCGCCGTCATGGCCGGGCTTGTCCCGGCCATCCACGCCTTGCCGCCATTGCCACTAACACAGTCCTCATCCTGAGGAGGTCGCGGAGCGACCGTCTCGAAGGAGCCTCCAGAGATTGCTGGACGATCCTTCGAGACGCCGCTGACGCGGCTCCTCAGGATGAGGGTGGTGTGTTGGAAACGAAGACGTGGATCACCGGCACAAGGCCGGTGATGACGTGGAGAAATTGATGGATGCCGAGGTGACTACTCGGGAAGCCGCTGGTCATACTCCTCCCGCAGGCGGAGCCAGGCGTCCCAGAACGGGCCGACCTCCTGGCCCGAGGCACGGGCCGCGAGGGCATCGAGATGGGCGTGCCAGCCGGCGCTGACCATCAGCAGGGTCTGACGGTCCGGCAGGCGGCGATGGACGATCGTGAGCAGAACCTTCGTGCCGAGGGGCTCCAGCTCGATGGTCACATCGCCGCTGTCGATCCAGGTGAAGCCGATCCTGTGCGGCGGGTCGAGCTCGGTGATGCGGCTTTGCATCCGCTGCTCTTCGGCAAAGCCAGCCGGCCTGCGGCCGGGCGGGTTGGACAACTCGTCGTTGCGCCAGACGAGTTCGAAAGGCGCCCCCACCTTCAAGTCCATCTCGCCGGCGGCCAGCCATTGGCGGCGCAGGTCGCTCTTGGTCAGGTAATCCCAGACCCGCTCGACAGGCCCCGGCAGGATGCGCTCGATCTTCAGCGTGGCAGGCTCGATCAGCGTGCCATAGCGGTCCGATGTCGCGAGGTCGTTCATGGCTCGTCTCCTTTGGCGGGCGGGGTTTTTCGGGCATCCTCCTCGCGGAGAAGCCGGTCGAGGGCATCCAGGCGGTCGGTCCAGAAGCGTTCATAGATGCCGAGCCATTCATGAGCGCTGGCGAGCGGCCCGGGATCGAGGTGGCACAGATGGGTGCGGCCACGGACCTCGCGGCGTATCAGCCCGGCATGCTCCAGCACCTTGATGTGCTTGGAGGCCGCCGCGAGCGAGATCGCAAACGGCTCCGCGAGTTGACTCACCGTCCGCGAGCAGCCTGTCAGGTCTTTCAGCATATGGCGGCGTGTGGCGTCGCCGAGCGCGTGAAAGACTGTGTCCAGTTGGGGTGTTTGTAATTCAACCATGTGGTTTAGTATATGGGAGGGTGCGCATATAGTCAACCGAATGGTTGAATATCATTGAAAAGCCACGAGGCGAGGCGGCGCTTGGCTTTCAGCCTTGAACACATTGAAGCAATGCGTTGCTTTCGGCGACCGAGTGATTAAGTCAGGGGCGAGCAGCCTTAGCCGCCTTCCCTTCTGTCCGCCGGAGTTTCCTCGTGTCCGAAGACGCCACCCCCCGCATGCATGCCACCACGATCCTCATGGTTCGCAAGAACGGCCGCGTCGTCATCGGCGGCGACGGACAGGTCAGCCTTGGACAAACCGTGGTGAAGGGCAATGCGAAGAAGGTGCGCAGGCTCGCCAAGGGCGGAGTGATCGGCGGTTTCGCGGGGTCCACGGCGGATGCCTTCACGCTTTTCGAGCGCCTGGAGGCCAAGCTCGAGCAATATCCCGGCCAGCTCACCCGCGCCTGTGTCGAACTCACCAAGGACTGGCGCACGGATCGTTATTTGCGCCGCCTCGAGGCGATGATGCTCGTCGCCGACAAGGAGGTGGGCCTCCTGCTCTCCGGTGCCGGCGACGTGCTGGAGCCGGAAAACGGCATCATGGCCATCGGCTCCGGCGGCAATTATGCGCTCGCCGCTGCACGCGCGCTCGCCGATTCCGATATGGATGCGGAGGCCATCGTGCGGCGTTCGCTGGGCATCGCCGCCGAGATCTGCGTCTATACGAACTCGAATATCGTCATCGAAACATTGGATGAATCCTGATTGCCCGTCATGGCCGGGCTTGTCCTGGCCATCCACGTCTTTGAACCTCCACGTCCATCAAGGCGTGGATCCCCGCAACAAGTGCGGGAATGACGACAACACTCTAGGCCGAAACATATCATGACCACCTTCTCCCCCCGCGAAATCGTTTCCGAACTCGACCGCTACATCGTCGGCCAGAACGACGCGAAGCGCGCCGTGGCCATTGCGCTCCGCAACCGCTGGCGCCGTCAGCAGCTCGAAGGCTCGTTGCGTGAAGAGGTGGCGCCGAAAAACATCCTGATGATCGGACCCACAGGCTGCGGCAAGACGGAAATCTCCCGCCGTCTCGCCAAGCTCGCGGGCGCGCCGTTCATCAAGATCGAAGCCACGAAATTCACGGAGGTCGGCTATGTCGGCCGCGATGTGGAGCAGATCGTGCGCGATCTCGTGGAGATCGGCATCGGCCTCGTGAAGGAAGAGCGCCGCAAGCAGGTTCAGGCGAAGGCGCATATCGCGGCGGAAGAGCGCGTGCTCGATGCGCTAGTGGGCACCACGGCGAGCGCCGCCACGCGCGATTCCTTCCGCAAGAAGCTGCGCAACAACGAACTCGACGACAAGGAAATCGAGATCGAACTGCAGCAATCGGGCGGGGGCGGCATGCCCATGTTCGAGATTCCCGGCATGCCGGGCGCATCGATGGGCGCGATCAATCTCTCCGACATGTTCGGCAAGGCCTTCGGCGGCCAGCGCAAGACGCGCCGCACCACCGTGCAGGAGGCCTATGAGCCGCTGGTGACGGAAGAAGCCGACAAGATGATCGACCAGGACGCCATCGTGCAGGAGGCGCTCCGTCAGGTGGAGAACAACGGCATCGTCTTCCTCGACGAGATCGACAAGATCGCCGGCCGCGAAGGCCGCTCCGGCGCCGACGTGTCGCGCGAAGGCGTGCAGCGCGATCTGCTGCCGCTCATCGAAGGCACCACCGTGTCCACGAAATACGGGCCGGTGAAGACGGACCACATCCTCTTCATCGCATCCGGCGCGTTCCACGTGTCGAAGCCGTCGGACCTGCTACCCGAATTGCAGGGCCGCCTACCGATCCGCGTCGAACTCTCGCCGCTCACTGTCGAGGATTTCCGGCGCATTCTCACCGAGACGGAAGCGAGCCTCATCAAGCAATCCGTCGCGCTGATGCGCACCGAGGGCGTGGAGCTCGACTTCACGGAAGATGCCATCGATGCCCTGGCGCAGGTGGCGGTTGAGGTGAACAACACGGTCGAAAACATCGGCGCACGCCGCTTGCAGACGGTGCTTGAGCGCGTGCTCGACGACGTGTCCTTCACGGCGCCCGACCGCTCCGGCGAAACGGTGACCATCGACGCGGCCTATGTGCGCGGCGAGGTGGAATCTCTCGCCAAGAATACGGATCTGAGCCGGTTTATTCTGTAAGCGCGCACTCGTCATGGCCGTCCCCGGACTTGATCCGGGGATCAGTCCCGGCCATCCACGCGACCCCCATAGCCCACATTCTGAGGAGCGAGCTTGCTCGCGTCTCGAAGAGCCTGCCCCGGACTTGATCCGGGGACGAGGGCCTCTCCAGCAATCCCTGGACGATCCTTCGAGACGCCTGCTTTGCAGGCTCCTCAGGATGAGGGCGGTGTGATTTGAAACAGGGGATGGAACCACCGAGTCAGCATCCGACTTGAGTGTCCATGAATCCCGACCTGCAGCAGTTGAAGGACAAGGCGCTCGCCATTCACGAGCGTCTCTGCGCGGTATACGATTGTCCGATTGCCTATTTCCATCGGCTCGATCCGTTGAGCGAACTCCTGTCCTCCCTTCTCTCGCATCGCACGCGCAATGCGGATTCGGGGCGTGCCTTCAAGGCGCTGCGGGCGCGCTATGCGGATTGGACTACGCTGATGAACGCGCCCACCTGGGAGGTGGAGGAGACGATTCAGGGCGTGACCTGGCCCGAGCAGAAAGCCCCTCGCCTTCAGGCCGTCCTGCGCGCCGTTCAGGAACGTCATGGATCGCTGGCGCTCGATTTTCTCGACGACATGCCGGTGCAGGAAGCGCGCGCATGGCTCGAGAGCATTCCCGGAATCGGACCGAAAACCAGCGCGGCGGTTCTCTCCTTCTCGATCCTGCGCAAGGCGGCCTTGCCGGTGGACAGTCACCATCACCGCGTGGCGCAGCGCACGGGGCTTATTCCCCGTTCGCTTGCGGTCGGCCCGTCCCATGTGACCCTGGCTGCGCTTCTGCCGCCCGATTGGGATGCGCAGCAGGTCTACGATCATCACGAGGTGATGATGCTGCACGGCCAACGCTGCTGCTTCTTCAAGAATCCTGCCTGCGAGCGCTGCGCCGTGCTCGGCCTGTGTCCCACGGGCCAATTACGGATGCTGGAGAAGGACGCGAAAATCGGAACCGTCAAACGTGCCCCCGCGTCGCTGGAGGCCTCACGTTTTCGCGACAGGGATTAGCCAAAAAAGCCGCAGAACGGAACGTCTTCCGGGGTGAGGCGTTCGCTTCACACGCTCGAATCCCTTGGAGGAGTTACCCCATGCGTAAGATGTTCCTGGCTTTTGCTGCGACCGCCGCTCTGGGCGGTCTGAGCCTTTCGGCTCCCGCTTCCGCTACTCCCGCGCAGCAGGTCAAGCCGTTGAGTGATCTTGTTGCCGCCGTTCAAAGTGGCGAAGTGAAGTCGGATTACGTGCAGTACCGCCGCTATTACCGTGGAGGCCCGCGTTATGTGGAACGTCGCTATTATCGCGGCGGCCCGCGCTACGGCTATGCTCCGCGCTATTACCGCCGTGACTACGGCTCCGCCGCCGCTGCGGGCGCCATCGGCCTCGCAACCGGCGCCATCATCGGCGGCGCCATCGCCAATTCGCAGGCTCAGGCTGCACCCAGCAGCAATGTCCATGCCTATTGCGCCCAGCGCTTCCGCTCCTACGATCCAGCTTCGGGCACCTATCTGGGCTACGACGGCCGTCGCCATGCTTGCCCGTAAAGGCATGGAAGTTATTGCGGAAAGGGCCCTTCGGGGCCCTTTTCTTTTGGTGCATCGTCTTCCTGCTGCAGGTTGACGCTTTAACGTTACGAAATAAGGTCAGGGCGCGTGACGGCCCGACAAGGGCGAGAATCATAAGGTTTGTCGCTTTGCCCAAATTCCTGAAAACGGTCTTTCCGGTTCTGCTGATGCTCGGCGGTTTCGCAGCACAGGCAGACACGCTTCAGGATTACCTGAGCCAACGCGACCGCGCGATCAAGGAGCTTGATCGCGAGTACGATGACAACCTGTATAAGGACGCCGAGCAGGCCCTGGCGAAACTGGAAAAGCCGCTGGCCGATCTGATCGGCCCTACCGAGATTCAGGGCCTTCCGCGCAAGGGAAAGATCAATCTCCAGAATCTTATTCGCGAAGGAGGCTTCGGAATGCTCGATGGCCTCTCCTACACGTCGCCCGACAAGAAAACGCAGGCTGTCGTGACCACGAAGCCGCTTCTCCAGGCCTGGATCAAGGAGCACGAGACATGGTGGAATGACGGGACGACCATGCCTCAGGACATGGAGAATGCCCTCAAGACCGATGCGTTCTACACCCAGGTCATCGCGGGAGATGTCTCGATCGCGCGCTATGCCGAGCTGCCGGTGTCAGCGCCTGCGGGCACCAGCTTCGTCTATGCCATGCTGGGCGCGGGCCGGCAGGAATACAATTCGCAATTGCCCAACGAGATCAACGTAGCCGTTCTGAGGGGCGACAAGGTATTCATCCTGACGCAGCCGGTCGAAGCGAAGATCCAGCGGATTGCCGCCTGCGATCAGATCTGGTCTGGCTATCAGCGGAAACAGGAAGAGGCGTTGAAGGCCTTTCGCGCGTCGAACGACGAGAAGCATATCAACGAGAGCACCAGGCTCGAACGGGAAGGCGACCGGCGGTTCCGCAACTGCTTCGCGCAAAGGTTCAAGGAGCAGGCGGCTTATCAGGCGGTGATCCGGCAGGCGCATGAACTCGTCCAGCGCCTGCCGTCGCCATGAATATTACTTCGCCGCGATGACGGCGATCTCGACCTTGAACTGAGGCGCGGCGAGCTTCGCCTCGACGGTCGCGCGGGCAGGCGTGTTGCCGGCGGAGACCCAGGCATCCCACACGGCGTTCATTTCCTGGAACGTGTTCATGTCGGTAAGCCAGATATTGGTCATCAGGATCTTCGACTTGTCGGTGCCGGCCTCAGCGAGCAGGCTGTCGATGATCGAAAGGATTTCCTTCGTCTGCTCGGTGACGCTCTGGCCGGCCGTCTTGTTGGCGACCTGGCCCGAGAGATAGACCGTGTTGCCGTGAACGACGGCGCCGCTCATGCGCGGGCCTGCCTTGATGCGTTGAATGGTCATGATGTGCCCTTCCTCGATAAGAATGCGTCTGCTTGTCCGATGCGGGAGGGCCGATGGTCAAGAGGGCTGGTTGAGCAGTGTCTGGACGAGGGCCCGGTTCGGCTTGATGTAACGCTGGTAATAGCTCTTGCCCCGCTCCTGCGCCTTGTGCAGCTCCTCGCGGCTCATGGCGCTCGCCAGCTGCATCGCGTTGGCAAGTGCCTTGTCGTTCATGATGTCCATATGCGTGCCGGTATAGATCCAGGCGAAGCCCTCGATCCGGTCGGCCCTCACGCCCTTGCCTTCCACGTAGAGAATGCCGAGCTCGTTTCCTGCGCGGTAGTCGCCGCGTTTGGCGGCGAATTCGTACCAGCGCGCGGCCTGGGCATAATCCACGGCAACGCCCTCGCCCTTGCGGTAGGCCTGAGCCAGGTTGAAAGCCGCCAGCACGCTGCCTTTCTCCGCGCCGCGCTTGTAGAAGGCGACGGCCTGCTCCGGATCGCGGGGCACGGCTTTGCCTTCGTGGTAGAAGATGCCGAGATTGTAGAAGGCCTGGGCGTCGCCGGCCTTCGCGGCCTTCTCCAGCTCCTGAAGAGCCGTTTCGTACTGGCCGCGCCGGTAGGCCTCGATGCCCTTGCGCGTATCGGCCTGCGCGTTCGTGCCGAAAAGAGCGGACAGAATGAATCCGAGAACCATGACGGCCTGCCACCCACGCATATTGGAACCCCTTCAATGATACGATGTATCAATAGAAGTGGGCTGCCGTCCAGGCAAGAGGCTCAGTAGAGCGTCGTCTTCTGCCGCTCGGGCAGGCCTTTGTCGTAAGCCTCGCCGTCGAACTGGTTGGTGGTGACCGCCGCGAGGATCTGCCCGGCGCTTGGAAGGTTGCCGCGCGCCACGTGCTTCTGCGGATTCCACAGCTCCGAGCGGAGGATGGCGCGGGCGCATTGGAAATAGACCGTATCGACCGTGATCACGATGACGGATTTCGGCGCCTTGCCGTCCACCGCGAAACTGTCGAGCAGGGCGGGCTCCGCGCTGATCACCGCCCGCCCGTTCACGCGCAGGGTCTCACCGATGCCGGGGATCAGGAACAGCAGGGCCACCTGCGGATCGCGCACGATGTTGCGCAGGGAATCGAGGCGGTTGTTGCCGCGCCGGTCAGGCAGCAGCAGCGTCTTCTCGTCCTGAACGCGCACGAAGCCCGGCGCATCGCCGCGCGGCGAGCAATCGAGCCCTTCGGGACCGCGCGTGGCGAGCGCCGCGAAGGGCGCGGCCTCGATGAGCGCACGATATTCGGGAATGACGCGGTCCATCTCCTTGAGCAGCGAGGCCTCGCTGGGCTGGTCGTAGAGCGCTTCGAGCTCGGCAAGGCTGGAAATCGTGGCCGGCATGGAGGCCTCTCCTCAAGGATCAATGATGATCCGGCATAACCGCGCCCACCCCTCGCCGCAATGGTGGGATGCGCCGTGCAACCTTGTGCCAGGATAACAGGTGTGAAATGGCTGGCGGGACAAGGATCGCCCCATGACCGCCTCATCACTCGAGACCACGACCGCGCCCGCCAAGCGCCCCTACATGGGCTATGCCATGGCGGCGGCCGGGGCCACTTTGTTCGCCACCAAAGGCATTCTCATCAAGCTCGCCTATGCCGAGGGCATCGATGCCGAGACGACGCTGGCGCTGCGCATGATCCTGGCCCTGCCCTTCTATCTCGTCATCGGCCTTCATGCCTTCAGGACCATGACGCAGAGCGGCGAAGCACTGCCGGACAGGCCCTTGTGGCTGCGCATGATCGCGGTGGGGGTACTCGGCTACTGGATCTCGAGCTATCTCGATTTCAAGAGCCTCGAATACATCTCCGCCCATTTCGAGCGTCTGATCCTTTTCACCTATCCGCTCTTCGTGGTGCTGTTCGGCGCTGCCTTCTTCCACCAGCCCATCAGGCCCAAGGCGCTCATCGCCTTCGCGGTGAGCTATGCCGGCCTCGCCCTTCTCTTCATGCAGAATTTCTCGGCCGCGGGCATGAATGCCACGACCGGCGCGCTCTATGTGCTGGGCGCCGCCGTGACCTTCGCTCTCTACCAGCTTTTCGCAAAGCCCCTGATCATGCGCGTCGGGCCGCAGCTCTTCACCTGCATCGCCATGGGCTCGGCAGGCGTTGCCGTGATCCTGCAATTCCTCGTCACCCATCCCATCCAGGCGATCTTCGTCTCGCCGAAACTGTGGGGCCTGGGGCTGGCGCTGGCCTTCGGCGCGACGGTGCTGCCGTCGTTTTTCCTGAGCGCCGCGCTCAAGCAGATCACGGCCCAGGCCAATGCCACCATCGGCATGCTGAGCCCGGTCGTCACCATCATCCTCGCCATGGCGATTCTCGGCGACGCGGTGACCGGCACGGACTGGATAGGGGCAGCTCTCGTGATCCTCGGCATCGGCTGGTTCACCCTCTCCGAGCGCAAGGGCTGATTCACTCTCCTAGAGCTGTTTCCATTTTCATGGAATCAGCTCTCTTCTTTGCTGTGCCGCATTTTTGACGGTGAACCGGATCCACTTCACCGAAAAATGCTCTAGGCGTTGCCGATCAGCACGCCCGCCCCGAACACCAATGCGCCGCCGAGCACCACCTGGAAGGCCGCGCGCAGGAACGGCGTCTCCATGTAGCGGTTCTGGATGAAGGCGATGGCCCACAGCTCCACGAACACCACGGCGGCGGCGATGAGCGTCGCGGTCCAGAAATGCGGAATGAGGTATGGCAGGGCATGGCCGAGGCCGCCGATGGTGGTCATGATGCCGGACGCCAGCCCCCGCTTGACCGGCGAGCCGCGCCCCGAGAGCTTGCCGTCGTCGTGGGCGGCCTCCGTGAAACCCATGGAGATGCCGGCGCCCACCGAGGCCGACAGGCCGACGAGGAAGGTCTGCCAGGTATCCTGCGTGGCGAAGGCCGCGGCGAAGATCGGCGCGAGGGTCGAAACCGACCCGTCCATCAGGCCCGCCAGGCCCGGCTGGACGTAAGTGAGGATGAATTGCCGCCGCTCGGTCTCGCCTTCTTCCTCCTTCACCGATTCCGGCGTGTAGGCGAGGCCAAGGC
The DNA here is from genome assembly GCA_041913065.1 of Microvirga sp. Taxonomy (GTDB): domain Bacteria; phylum Pseudomonadota; class Alphaproteobacteria; order Rhizobiales; family Beijerinckiaceae; genus Microvirga. The sequence goes on from JAYSGD010000007.1 coordinate 55,546, forward strand.
GGCGGGCGAGGGACTCGTGCGCCACTTCCGCCGCGGCGAGGTCTCCAAGAAGCTTTCGCGTCGAGGCATCGGTGGTGCGCTTGGCGGCCTCCACATAGAAGCGGTGGGCCTGGGCTTCCATGGTCTCGGCCATGGCGCGCACCTTCTCGATGCCGAGCGGACGCACCAGCCAGTCGGGCTTCCGCTCGTAATAGCCGCGCACATGCTCGCGCCTGATCAGCGGAATGGTTTCGCCGAAGCGGCTGCGGTGCAATTCGATCAGCGCCGCCCGGTGGCCGTCCTCCTCCACGGCCATCTCGTCGAAGACCTTGGCCGATTGCGGGAATTGCTCCCGCAATCCCTCCGCATAGGATCGGTAGATGCGCGCATCGTCCTCCTCGGAGGAGATGGCGAGCGCCAGAATTTCCTGCTCGTTCAGGGAATCGAAGGAGCGGCGGTCGAAGCCGAAGACACGAGAGAGCATGGGAAGAGCCTTGTTTAGAATAATTCTAAATAAAGCCAGAACGCGACCCCGTCAATCGGGCCTGCGAAAGCCAAGTCCAGCGATCGTGATTTGACGTCTGGCCACTGTCGCCCTTGCCTGTCACGAACCGCGCTCTGCGCTAAAATCCGCAGGGAGAGCCTAATCGCTCGGGAGGCGCATGCAGCATCAGCCAGGACAGGTTCGTAGGGCGGCCTCCTCGATTCCTTTTCGCCAGCGCGAATTGCGTCTGGCGACAGGTCTCGTGCTCGGGACGTTTCTGCTCACCCACTTCAGCAATCACGCCCTTGGGCTTGTCTCCGTCGAGGCCATGGAGGTTGGGCGCGACTGGTTCAATCGGCTCTGGCGAAACCCGGTCGGAACCGCCCTCCTCTACGGGTCGATCCTGCTGCATTTCCTGCTGGCGCTTTACGCCCTCTACCGGCGGCGAACCCTGCGCATGCCCGTGCGCGAGGCGGCGCAGCTGATCCTCGGCCTCGCCCTGCCCTTCCTCATCATCTCGCATGTGGTCGGCACCCGCGTGGAATGGAGCATGACCGGCTGGGAGGCCGATTACCCGGAGGTCGTGCGCAATCTCTGGATCAACCGGCCCTTGATCGGTTTGCGCCAAGCCATCGCCCTGGTGATCGCCTGGCTTCATGGGTGCCTGGGCGTCTATTTCTGGCTGCGTCCAAAGCCCTGGTTTCCGCGCCCTGCCCTCGCGCTTTACACCGCCGCGATCCTCCTGCCTGTGCTGGCGCTTCTGGGCTTCGCGGAAGCCGGGCGCGAGATCGCCGCGATGCCGGAGCGTTATCCGCCGGTCCAGCGTCCCGAATCCGGCTCCCTGCTGCTGGCTTACGCGGATGTCGGCCTCTACGCGGCCTTCACGGGGCTCATCGGCGCGACGCTCGTCGCCCGCGCCGTGCGCAGCGGCCTGCTGTTCAAGCGCCGGGTAAAGATTTCCTATCCCAACAACCAGATGGCCACCGTGCCCATCGGCTTCAGCGTGCTGGAAGCAAGCCGCATCGCGGGCATTCCGCACATCTCGGTGTGCGGCGGCAGAGGCCGTTGCTCCACCTGCCGGGTGCGGGTGATCGACGGGCACCACAAGGAGCCGCCGCCCTCGCCGCAGGAGCTGGCAACGCTGAGCCGCATCAAGGCGGGGCCACATGTGCGCCTCGCCTGCCAGTTCCGGCCCACCCACGACGTCTCCGTGGTGCCGATCCTCTCGACGGGGCGCAACGGCCTGACGCCTCTGGTGAGCGCAGGAAAGGCGCAGGGGCAGGAGCGGGAGGTCGCGGTGCTGTTCTGCGACCTGCGCGGCTTCACGAGCCTCGCCGAGCGCCGCCTGCCCTTCGACACCGTGTTCATCCTCAACCGCTACTTCGAGGTGGTGGGCGAATCCGTGGAGGATGCGGGCGGCTATATCGACAAGTTCATCGGCGACGGCGTGCTCGCCCTCTTCGGTCTCATGGCATCGCCCGAGGAAGCCGCCCGTCAGGCCGTGGACGCCGCCCGCCGCATCCATGCGGGCCTTGCCGACCTGAACGCCGATTATTCAACCGAATTCGAAAAGCCGTTAAAGATCGCCATGAGCCTCCACGCAGGCCCCGCCATCGTCGGTGAGATGGGCTACGGCCAGGCAACCAGCCTCACCGCCGTCGGCGACACCATCAACGCCGCAAGCCGCCTGGAAGGCCTCGCCAAGGAACTCGACGTGGAACTCGTGATCTCCGAACACCTCGCCACCCGCGCCGGCCTCGACCTCTCACAACATGAGCGTCAGACGGTGATGATCCGGGGCAGGGCGGCGCCGCTCGACAGCTGGATCATTCCGGAGGTGGGTGGGTTAAGTGGATAACCCAGCTGAACCGGAAAATGTAAAAGCTTTCCCAGTCCCAGCCTGTGCAGAAGCCCATGAGATCATGTGGATAACTATGGGAGAAATTGTCCACAGAAGGTAATTCTTCGAGCCTCATCAAAGGCTTGACTCGTTAAGAATCGGCCAAGCTTTACTTGGTGATTCACTCGATAGAATTGAGTATTATAGAAATGCGGCTCGTGGACTTGCCTTAGCTAGCTTGCGAAGCAGCCGCCTGAGCAGCCGGACCTCGTTCCGGCTGTCTCCTTTTCTACCGCAATCTTACAATCGCGTCTTGAGGCTCCCCGCGAGCAGCTTTTAAATTTAGTATTTGCCGTGGGACGCAATCATAAAGCTTACCAAGCCCAAGTTGGGATTGTTCTTCGGTAAGCATTCCTCGTTCTTCCCTGATCTTCGAGAATGCCGCAAAGGCTATCAAATCTGCAGTTTGTGTAAACAAGCATACAGATGAGTTCTTCTCGTTGGCATCCTTTACAAACATATCGAGAGGAAGATTTTGCAGATTTCCTGTGCCCCAATTCCCGTATTGCGAGCCTGTAGGAAGGTTAACTTGAGCCCGCCGATACAGTGATCTGTATTCAGGATGCCCTTGATCGAAAAAGCATATCGCGTTCACCTTACGAGCGTTACATTGCATGCGCATGCGTTGAAATAAAGCGTACATCACGCGTTGAAGACGTTCATGACCATACATATTGTGACCGCGCTCTCCAACAACAGTAATGACACTAGCATTCGCAATATGTGATATCGAAGTTAGTATTTCACTGTAAGCTGTTATGCTCTCTTCTTTGCTTAGATTGCGCTTTCCATAGCAATAATTCCCTCTTCCACCCGCTAGCTTGACGCCATGCAGCTCTTTACCAAAAGGAATTTTCAATTCCTTGCTGATCTTTCGCCGCCATTCTTTGGCAGATTCAAGATGATCAGGCCATGTAATATTCCAGATTCCATTCTCATTTCTAAGAAAGGGAACTGTAAGCGCAGTCACAGCGTAGAGGTTTTTGTCGTGAGATTCATCGATATAGAAAATATCGATTCCGCCAGAACGAAGGTGCATCGCAAGTATACTAGGACAGTATGAGTGTTTGCCGGGTACTATCTCCCAGCCGCGATGATCGAAACACCATATCTGATATCTGTCGAGTCATATGAAATTCGAGACACAGACAAACAAAAAAGGCGCGGCCTGAGCCGCGCCTTCTCTATTCTCAGCCAGGCTTAACGCCAGTTACTCGCCAGCGTTGGCCTTCTGCTGGTCGCGCTGGGCCTTTTCGGCGTCGCGCTCGGCCTTGAGCTGCTCGGTGATGTCTTCGCCGGTTTCCTGGTTCACGACCTTCATGGAGAGACGGACCTTGCCGCGGTCGTCCATGCCGAGGAACTTCACCTTCACCTTGTCGCCTTCCTTGACGACGTCGGTGACCTTGGCGACGCGGTTCTTGGCGAGCTCCGAGATGTGCACGAGGCCGTCGCGGGAACCGAAGAAGTTCACGAAGGCGCCGAATTCCATCACCTTCACGACCGTGCCGTCATAGATCACGTTGACCTCGGGCTCGGCGACGATGGAGCGGATCCAGTTGTAGGCGGCCTTGATCGACTTGCCGTCGGCGGAGGCGATCTTGATGAGGCCGTCGTCGTTGATGTCGATCTTCGCGCCGGTCTTCTCCACGATCTCGCGGATGACCTTGCCGCCCGAACCGATGACTTCGCGGATCTTGTCGACCGGGATCTGCATGGTCTCGATGCGCGGAGCATGCTCGCCGAGTTCGGCGCGCGGAGCGGTGAGGGCCTTGTTCATCTCGTCGAGGATGTAGGCGCGGCCGCCCTTGGCCTGCCCGAGAGCGACACGCATGATCTCTTCGGTGATACCGGCGATCTTGATGTCCATCTGGAGCGAGGTGATGCCCTGGTCGGTGCCGGCCACCTTGAAGTCCATGTCGCCGAGGTGATCCTCGTCGCCGAGAATGTCGGACAGGACCGCATAGCGCTCACCCTCGAGGATGAGGCCCATGGCGATGCCGGCGACCGGACGGCGCAGCGGAACGCCCGCATCCATCAGCGCCAGCGAGGCGCCGCAGACGGAGGCCATGGAGGAGGAGCCGTTCGACTCGGTGATCTCCGACACGACGCGGATCGTGTAGGGGAAGTCGTGAGCGGCGGGCAGCATCGGGTGGATGGCGCGCCAGGCGAGCTTGCCGTGGCCGATTTCGCGGCGGCCGGGCGAGCCCATGCGGCCCGTCTCGCCGACGGAGTAGGGCGGGAAGTTGTAGTGCAGCAGGAAGGTTTCCTTGCGGGTGCCTTCGAGCTGGTCGACAAACTGCTCGTCCTCGCCGGTGCCGAGGGTGGCAACCACGAGAGCCTGCGTCTCACCGCGGGTGAACACGGCGGAGCCGTGGGTACGGGGCAGAACGCCGACTTCGGAGACGATCGAGCGCACGGTCTTGAGATCGCGGCCGTCGATGCGCGAGCCGGTGTCGAGGATGTTCCAGCGCACGACCTTGGCCTGGGCTTCCTTGAAGACGGCCTTCACCTTTTCGGCTTCGAACTTGGCTTCGCCGTCAGCGGGGCAGAGCGCCTCGAATACCTTCGCCTTCACGGCGTCGACGGCGGCGTAGCGGTCCTGCTTCTTGGTGAGCTTGTAGGCTTCGCGCAGATCCTTCTCGGCGATGTCGAGAACGGCCTTCTCGACGTCAGAGACGTCGGCCGGCTGGTAGTCGCGCGGCTCCTTGGCGGCCTTCTCGGCGAGGCGGATGATGGCTTCGATCACCGGCTGGAAGTGCTTGTGGCCGAACATCACGGCGCCGAGCATCACGTCTTCCGGCAGTTCCTTGGCTTCCGACTCGACCATGAGCACGGCGTCGGCGGTGCCGGCGACCACGAGGTCGAGGGAGGTCTCTTCCATTTCCTGCAGCGGCGGGTTCAGCTTGTACTGGCCGCCGATATAGCCGACGCGGGCAGCGCCCACCGGGCCCATGAAGGGCACGCCGGAGAGGGTCAGGGCAGCGGAGGCCGCCACCATGCCGACGATGTCCGGATCGTTCTCGAGATCGTGCGAGAGCACGGTCACGACGACCTGGGTGTCGTTGCGGTAGCCTTCAACGAAGAGGGGGCGGATCGGGCGGTCGATGAGGCGGGAGACCAGGGTCTCCTTCTCGCTCGGACGGCCTTCGCGCTTGAAGTAGCCGCCCGGGATGCGGCCGGCGGCGTAGGCGCGCTCCTGGTAGTTCACCGTGAGCGGGAAGAAGTCGATGCCGGCCTTCGGCTCCTTGGCGGAGACGACGGTGGCGAGCACGGTGGTCTCACCGTAGGTGGCGACTACGGCGCCGTCGGCCTGGCGGGCCATGCGGCCGGTTTCGAGCGTGAGCTTGCGCCCACCCCAGATCAGTTCTTCGCGTTGTGTATCGAACATGTTTCGTCTTTCATGACAGCAGGAGCGGGGGCTCGATGCCATGAGCAAGACGGCAAGAGGCTCATCGGGCGGTTCATGCCGCCTCTCCAAGCACCTTGCGATCCTGCCATGGTCATCGCGTCGTCCGTCTCCTCGATAAGGCGCCGGGACATATCCTTGTCTCGCCAGCGCCGGAGCGAACCTTTCGGGCCTGTCGCCCGATCCGTTCGGAAGATCCGGGTGCGATGAGCGACATCGGCCCGGAAGGCCGTCCGGAGCCGTGCTCCGGACGGAAGTTCTCGCAAAAAGCTTAGCGGCGGATGCCGAGCTTCTCGATCAGCGTGCGGTAGCGGCTCTCGTCCTTCTTCTTCAGGTAGTCGAGGAGCGAGCGGCGCGACGACACGAGCTTCAAGAGGCCACGACGGGAGTGGTTGTCCTTGGCGTGAGTCTTGAAGTGACCGGTCAGGTTGTTGATCCGCTCGGTGAGGATCGCGACCTGCACCTCGGGGGAGCCGGTATCGCCAGCCTTCTGGGCGAATTCCTTCACGAGCGCGTTCTTGCGCTCAGCAGTGATCGACATCGCATATCCTTTCAGGTTTGCTTGTGAAGACCCGGGCCTTGAAGGCCGTCGGGTCGAGTTCGTCCGGGAAAGGCCGGGCCGGGATGTCGTCCAGCGCGGTCTTTTGGATCCGTGACGTCTTCGAGGGCTCAGGGCCACTCAAAGCGCGCGCACCATACACCAATTGCGGCGAAGCGCCAGAAAAATCATTTTTGCCAAGCGGGGCAATGGGATGGCTTGGTCGGGAGGAGGGTTGCCGGAGACGGTCGCGGAGGGTGTCATCCCGCATGAAGCGCAGCGATCCCGGGTTCTGCTCCGCAGTCCCGGGATGACGTGTTTCAAGCCCCGAGATTGAAAACCCGATGCGGCACCAACTCGCCGCGTTCCACATCGCCGACCGCGACCAGCACGCCGTTGCAGGTGGCGTAGGCCTTGCCGGAGAGCGGGGCGTCGCGGCCGCGCAGGATGATCGACTGGCCGCGCATGAGGCGGGTGGCCATGTCACGGCTCACCGCGACGGACGGGATTTCGTCGAGAGCCGTTTCCACCGGGCGCAAGGCGGCGGGATTGGTGGCGAGATCGTCCACCGTCACTGCGTCATGCTCCGTGAACGGGCCAACGCGGGTACGGCGCAGAGCCGCGATATGGCCGAGGCAGCCGAGCGCGCGGCCGAGATCGCGGGCGATGGCGCGCACGTAAGTGCCCTTGCCGCAATCGGCCTCGATCACCGAGCGGTTGCCATCGTGATGGATGAGCGTGAGGCGGTCGATCTCCACGGTGCGCGCCTGCAATTCCACCACCTCGCCCTCGCGGGCGAGATCGTAAGCGCGCTCGCCCTGGATCTTGATGGCCGAAAAGCGCGGCGGCACCTGCTGGATGGAGCCGGTGAAGCGCGGCAGCAGGGCTTCGATCTCGGACGGCTCCGGCAGCTTGTCCGTGCGCTCGACGATCTCGCCTTCGGTGTCGTCCGTGTTGGTTTCCGCGCCCCAGGCGACGGTGAACACGTAGGATTTACGCCCATCCATGATGAACGGCACGGTCTTGGTGGCCTCACCAAGCGCGATCGGCAGGATGCCGGAGGCGAGAGGATCGAGCGTTCCGGCATGGCCGGCCTTCTTGGCCGAGAGCCCGCGCTTGACCACCGCGACCGCGTGCGTCGAGGTCATGCCCACGCCCTTGTCGAGAATGATCCAGCCATTGACGTCGCGCTTCTTCGGACGGTCGCCTTGAGGGCGGCGGGGAGGGCGCTCGTTCTGGGGCAAGTCGGTCATGCGGTTTTCTCTGAAACGGGTTGTTGGGTGCGGTCGGCAGCCACCCGACTCTGCATAAAAGAAGCGAAAGCCTCGAAGGGTTCAGGCTGGTCGAAGGCGTCCTTTGGCAAGGCGACAACCGCCTTGCGCTTCCTGTAGAAGATCAGATGGCTTTCCAGCCTGGACAATCGCTCGATGCCTGAAAATACGATGCAAGTTCTGACGTGCTCGTCCTCGATGGTGAGAGCCTGTCCATCGCTGGTGACGTGCAGCGTCCGCGCGGGATGAAAAAGGGATTCGCGGATGCTGTGCCGCCATTTTCTTTCGAACACCACGCGGAAAGCCATCAGCCCGATCAGACCGCCTGCAATCGCGAGCGTGACCTTCTCCAGAACGCTCGCCTGGATCGCATCGACGTTCCAGAGCACGAGCCCAGCCAGACCTGCCGCGACAGCGAAAGCACCGATGCGGGACAGGATGGTCACGATAGCGAAACAGAGGCGATCCGGGGAATCCCGAACGATAACCTTCAGCTCGGCCAGTGACGGGGTGAAACGGACATCGATGATGCCCTGCGCTGCATTCGTGAGTGTGTCGGACACGGTGGACGATCCTTCGCTCAGGTGTCCTGCTCGTCCTCATCGTCGGCGCCCGGCTTCGCCGTATCGCGCGCCACGCGCTCGGAGCGCAGCAGGGCGTCGATGCGGGCGGCCTCGTCGAAGCTCTCGTCGCGGCGGAAGCGCAGGTCGGGGGCGAATTTCAGGTTCACGCGGCGGGCGACTTCCTGGCGCAGAACCTTCTTATTCTTCTCCAAAGCCTTGATCACCGCATCCTCGTCCTTGCCGCCGAGCGGCATCACGTAGGCGGTCGCGAGCTTCAGGTCCGGCGACATGCGCACTTCCGGAATCGTGATGACGTTTTTCGTCAGCACGTCGTCCTGGATGTCGCCGCGGGAGAGCACCTCCGCGAGGGCGTGGCGGATGAGTTCAGCCACGCGCTGCTGGCGCTGCGAGGGGCCGGTGGTTTGTTCGAAGCGTTTTGCCATTGTCTTTCTCCGGGATCGGACCGGATCCTTCAAAAAAATCGTGGCCGGGAATAACCCGGCCACGATGATGAATGTTTCAGGCCTGATCGACCAGGCGCGAAGCGGATTATAGGGTCCGCTTCACTTCCTCGACGCGGTAGCATTCGATCACGTCGCCAGCACGCATGTCCTGGTAGTTCTCGAAGGCCATGCCGCATTCCTGGCCGGAGGTGACTTCCTTCGCGTCGTCCTTGAAGCGCTTGAGCTGAGCCAGCTTGCCTTCGTGGATGACCACGCTGTCACGGATGAGGCGGACATGAGCGCCGCGCTGGACCACGCCGTCGAGGACGCGGCAGCCTGCGATCTTGCCGACCTTGGACACGTTGAACACCTCGAGGATCTGCGCTTCGCCCAGGCGCTCTTCGCGCAGGGTCGGAGCCAGCAGACCGGACATCGCCGCCTTCACGTCATCCACGAGGTCGTAGATGATGTTGTAGTAGCGGATCTCGATGCCGGCACGCTCGGCGGATTCACGTGCTTCCTTGTGGGCGCGCACGTTGAAGCCGAGGATGATGGCGCCGGAGGCTTCCGCCAGCGTGACGTCGGATTCCGAGATCGCGCCGACGCCGGCCTGGATGATCCGGGCACCGACTTCCTCGTTGCCGATCTTCTCGAGAGCGCCGGCAATGGCTTCCGCCGAACCCTGCACGTCGGCACGGATGACGAGCGGGAACTCCTTGCGGCCGGCACCGGCCTTCAGGTCGCGCATCATGTCCACCAGCGTGCGTCCGGCCGAGCCCATGCGGGCGGCGGCGCGTTCGCGCTTCTGGCGCGTGCGGTACTCGGTGACCTCGCGGGCACGGGCTTCGGATTCGACAACCGCGACGCGGTCGCCCGCTTCCGGTGTGCCGTTGAAGCCCAGCACCTCGACCGGAACCGAGGGACCGGCTTCCTTGGTGTTGGCGCCGAGATCGTTGATCAGGGCGCGCACGCGGCCCCATTCGGCGCCGGCAACCACGATATCGCCGGTGCGCAGCGTGCCGCGCTGGACGAGAACGGTCGCCACCGGACCGCGACCGCGATCGAGCTTGGCTTCGATGACGGTGCCTTCGGCCGAACGGTCGGGGTTCGCCTTGAGGTCGAGGATTTCCGACTGGAGCGACAGGCCTTCGAGCAGGCTGTCGAGGCCCTGGCCGGTCTTGGCGGACACCTCGAATTCGAGGGTTTCGCCGCCCATGGATTCCACGACGATCGAGTGCTGGAGCAGCTCGGTGCGGACCCGCTGCGGGTTCGCGTCGGGCTTGTCCACCTTGTTGATCGCCACGATCAGCGGCACGCCGGCCGCCTGCGCGTGGGTGATCGCCTCGATGGTCTGGGGCATGACGCCGTCATCGGCCGCCACCACGAGCACGACGATGTCAGTCACCTTGGCGCCGCGGGCGCGCATGGCGGTGAAGGCGGCGTGGCCGGGGGTGTCGATGAAGGTGATCTTGCCGCCGAGCGGCGAGGTCACCTGATAGGCGCCGATATGCTGCGTGATGCCGCCGGCTTCGCCGGAAACCACGTTGGTCTTGCGGATCGCGTCGAGCAGCGAGGTCTTGCCGTGGTCGACGTGGCCCATGATGGTGACCACGGGCGGACGGGACGACAGGTTGTCGTCCGTATCCGGCGTGTCGAACAGGCCTTCCTCGACGTCCGATTCCGCGACGCGCTTCACCGTGTGGCCGAGCTCTTCCGCGACGAGCTGCGCGGTGTCGGCATCGATCACGTCGGTGATCTTGTGCATCTGTCCCTGTTTCATCAGGAACTTGATCACGTCCACGGCGCGCTCCGACATGCGGTTGGCGAGCTCCTGGATGGTGATCGTTTCCGGAACCGTCACCTCGCGGGCGATCTTTTCCTTCTGCTCCACCTGACGGTGGCCCATCAGACGCTGGTTGCGGCGACGGAATGCCGCAAGCGAGCGGGTGCGCTCGTCCTCGCCCGAGGTGGCGTTCGCCAGGGTCAGGCGACCGCGGCGGCGCTCCTCGCCAGGAGCGGCCTTCGGAGTCTTCGGAGCGGCAGCCGGCTTCGCGGGCGTGCCGGGGCGGCGAACCGTGCGCGGTGCCTCATCATCGTCGATCTCGACGGCGGGACCACGGGTCGCGACCGGCGCGGCGGTGCGTGCATTGGGCTTTGCCGTCGACGGATCCGGGATCGCCGGGGCTGCGGGGCGCGCCATATGGTTCAGGCTCGGCGGACGGCCGCCTGTGGTGCCGCCGCCGCTGCGCGGACCGCTGAAGCCGCCGGGGCGGCCTTCGCGCGGACCATCGGAGCGGAAACCGCCACCGGGACGACCCTCGCCACGGGGACCACCTTCCGAGCGGAAACCACCGCCGGGACGACCTTCACGCGGACCATCGGAGCGGAAACCGCCACCAGGGCGGCCTTCGCCACGCGGAGCACCTTCCGAGCGGAAACCGCCCGGACGTCCCTCACGCGGGCCATCCTGACGGAAGCCGCCGGGGCGGCCTTCGCGCGGACCGTCCTGGCGGGGAGCCGGGCCACGTTCGCGAGCCTGCGCGGGGGCAGGGGCCGCTTCGTCGCCGAGGCGACGGCGCGCTTCTTCCTCGGCGCGGCGCTTGTGCTCGGCTTCCTGACGGCGGCGCTCGTCTTCTTCCTGCTTGCGGGCTTCGGCCGCAGCGCGGTCCTTGGCCTCGGCAGCCTCGCGCTCGGCGCGACGGACCGCTTCCTCAGCCTGGCGCTTGCGGTCTTCCTCGTCGCGGCGGCGCGAATCGGCCAGCGCGTTCATGCGCGCATCGCGCTCCTGATCGGAGAGTGTCTGCAGCACGACGCCGGACCGGGGCGCGTTGGAGGAGGAAGCGCCACGCTGCGGGCGTCCGCCCTGTGCGGGCGCCGCGGGCTTTGCAGCAGGTGCCGGCGCAGCGGCCTTCGGCGCGGCAGCGGGTGCTGCGGCCTGGGAGGCTGCCGGCTTTTCATCCTTGGCCCCCGTGGGGCCAACGGCAGGGCGACGCTTGACCGTCTCGACCACGACCGCCTTCGAGCGGCCATGGGAGAAGCTTTGGCGCACCGTGCCTTGCTCGACGGGGCGCTTCAGAGACAGCGTCTTGGACGACACGTGGAGAGTCTTGTCGCCCTGGTTTTTGGTATCAGTCATTCCGCCTCAGTTCCTGCGGGTTTCAAAATCGTGGGTTCGCCGGTCTCGTTTCCGAGGCCAGATGGATCGGCGCCGATGCCGCAATAGGTACGGTAGCGATGCCAGCGGTTCAGAAAGCCGTCGCTCCCAGCGCCCGCGACGAGGGCAGCATGTATCACATGAGACCGGCCTAATGCCAAATCCAATTCGTCAATCGACAATACTTGGATGACCGGAAAGCTAGATATTGCCTCGCCGAGGCGTTTTCGCAACGGGTTCGCCAATTTTCTTCGCCCATCTTCAGCCGCTTCTGCGGCATGAATAAGGGCAACGATGGGCTTAACCGTGATTGCGGCCTCGACTTTCTGGAAGCCTGTAATGACATTACCCGCTTTGTTGGCGAGTGCCAGGCCCTGCCGCAGGTCATCCCGCATGGCTTGCTCGATGTCCTGGGGCAGGGTCTGAGAGGCCTTGGCCTCGGCCTTGAAGGCACGGGAGAAAAGGCGGCGCTTGACCGCCTGCTCCACCATGTCGCGGCGGGCCGTAACCCACACGCCGCGACCTGGAAGCTTATGGCGAAGATCGGGCACGACCTGATGATCGGGCCCGAGGACAAAGCGGATCAGCTCCGCGGGGCTTTGCGCCTCGCGGGTGATGATGCAGGTGCGCTCCGGTTCATGCCGCGGCACTTGTGCTGACCTCGCTTTGCCATTGTCCGGTTAGGACGGCTGAGCTTCGGTCTCGGCCTCGTCAGCCGATTCCTCAGTCTCTACGGTTTCTTCAGGGGCCTCGATCCAGCCGGCCTTCACGCGGGCGGCCATGACCATGGCTTCCGCCTCGGTGCGGGACACGTCGAAGCCGTCGAGAGCGCCCTTGTAGCGGGTGGCATCGGGGCCCTTGCCTTCCGTCCAGCCGACGAGATCGTCGGTGGCGCAGCCGGCCAAGTCCTCGACATTCTTGATGTCGTTCTCGCCGAAGGCCACGAGCATCGCCGTGGTGACGCCGTCGATCTCCTTCAGGTCGTCCTCGACGCCGAGCTCCGTGCGGCGAGCTTCGTTCTCGGCCTCGATGCGGGCGAGATATTCGCGGGCGCGCTCCTGGATCTCGGAAGCGGTGTCCTCGTCGAAGCCTTCGATGGAGGCCACTTCGCCAGCATCCACGTAGGCGATTTCCTCGACCGAGCGGAAACCCTCGGAGGCGAGCAGCTGACCCACTACCTCGTCCACGTCGAGAGCGTTCATGAACAGATCGGTGCGCTCGGCGAATTCCTTCTGACGGCGCTCGGACTCTTCGGCCTCGGTGAGAATGTCGATGTCCCAGCCGGTGAGCTGCGAGGCCAGACGCACGTTCTGGCCGCGACGGCCGATGGCGAGCGAGAGCTGGTCGTCGGGCACCACCACCTCGATGCGGTCGGCCTCCTCGTCGAGCACGACCTTGACCACTTCGGCGGGCTGGAGCGCGTTGACGATAAAGGTCGCCTGATCGGGGGACCACGGAATGATGTCGATCTTCTCGCCCTGCAATTCGCCGACGACGGCCTGCACGCGCGAACCGCGCATACCGACGCAGGCGCCGACGGGATCGATGGAGGAATCACGCGAGGTCACGGCGATCTTGGCGCGGGAGCCCGGATCGCGGGCGACGGCCTGCACGGTGACGATGCCGTCGTAGATCTCCGGCACTTCGGAGGCGAAGAGCTTCGCCATGAATTGCGGATGCGTGCGCGACAGGAAGATCTGCGGGCCACGGGTTTCGCGGCGCACGTCGAACAGATAGGCGCGGATGCGGTCGCCGGGGCGGAACGTCTCGCGCGGGATCAGCTCGTCGCGGCGGATGATCGCCTCGCCACGGCCGAGATCGACGATCACGTTGCCGTATTCGACGCGCTTCACGGCGCCGTTCACGACCTCGCCGATGCGGTCCTTGTATTCCTGGTACTGGCGGTCACGCTCGGCGTCGCGCACCTTCTGCACGATCACCTGCTTGGCCGACTGCGCCGCGATGCGGCCGAAATCGAACGGGGGCAGGGTGTCCGCGATCACGTCGCCGACCTGAGCGGCCGGGTTGTGGCGCGAACGGGCGTCCGTGAGGGTGATCTCCCGGGCATCGTTCTCCATCGCGTCGTCCTCGACCACGAGGAGGTGGCGCGCGAGGCGCAACTCGCCGGTCTTCGGATTGATCTCGGCATGGATGTCGGTCTCGGCGCCGTAGCGGGACCGCGCGGCCTTGGCGATGGCATCCGCCATGGCGTCCAGCACGATCTGCTTGTCGATCACCTTCTCACGCGCGACCGCATCGGCGATCTGCAAGAGCTCAAGCCTGTTGGCGCTAACAGCCATCGAGGTCACTCCTTAGTTCGGTTTCGTATCGGACGGGTCGTTGTCCTGCTCGGGTGCTTCGACCACATCCGTGTCTTCATCAAGGTCGTCCGTGGTCGGCGCGGTTCCCCGGCGCAGCGATTCACGGATCAGGTCGTCGGTCAGAACGAGGCGCGCTTCGCCGAGATCCGAGAGAGGAACGCGCGCGATCGGATCGAGGCCTTCCTTCACGTCAGGCAGCTCGATCACGAGCTTGCCGTCCTCGACGCCGCGCAGGAAGCCGCGAAAGCGCTTGCGGCCATCCAGAGGCACGGCCAGCTCGACCTTGGCGTCATGACCGGTCCAGCGCTCGAAATCGCTGACGCGCACGAGAGGGCGGTCGATGCCCGGCGAGGAAACTTCGAGGTAGTAGGCGGTGGAGATTGGGTCTTCGAGATCGAGCACCGGAGAGACGGCGCGGCTGACGGTCTCGCAATCGCTCACCGACATGGTGCCGTCCGGCCGCTCGGCCATGATCTGCACGGTGCAGCCGTTCTCGCCGGTGACCTTCACCCGCACGAGATTGAAGCCCAGATCCTCGATCACGGGCTCCACGATGGCGGCCACACGGGCAGCGACGCCGTTTTCCGTAATCAGCCGCTTGTCGCGTTCGTTCGTCATGGTTCTCCAAAGCTCCGGCATTCAAGCAATAAAAAAGAGCGGACCCGGCGGGGCCCACTCTCGAACGGCAGCTTAACGCTGCAACCAGAGCTGACGGCGAAAGATATAGCTCCACAAGGCTAAAAACGCAAGACTTCCCGAAAGTGTCCGTCTTTAGAGCATCGAGCGCAAAAGTGGCCCCGGTTTTGCGCGCGAACGATGCTCTCATTCGAAGAAAAGGCATCGGATCGATCCAAAAAAGTGCAAATCCACTTTTGGGTCCGATGCCGTAGCAGGCTTAAGGCGTGGCTTAAACCCGCACCATCGTCAGGTAGCTCGGCACGCGGCCCTCCCGGATCGCCTTGGCCTCATAGCGGGTGCCCGGCCAGCCTTCATAGGGGGTGCGCCAGTCGGCTGCGCGGGTGGCGGTCCAGCGGAAATCACCTGAGCGCATCACGCGGGCGAGTACCCAGCCGATGTAGTCATCGATGTCGCTGGCAAAGCGCAGCTCCGCGCCCGGCTTCATGACGCGGGCAAGCTCGACCAGCATCTCGTCCGACACCAGACGGCGCTTGCGCTGGCGGCGCTTGGGCCAGGGATCGGGATAGAGGATGTAGACGCGGTCGAAGGAATTGTCCGGCAGAGTCGGCAGCAGCTTGGTGACGTCGTCGTCCCAGACGCGGATATTGCCGAGCTTCTCGTGCTCCACGGCGGCGAGAAGCTTCGCCATGCCGTTCACGAAAGGCTCGCAGCCGATGAAATTGATGTCAGGATTCGAGCGGGCCTGATGAGCCAGGTGCTCGCCGCCGCCGAAGCCGATTTCGAGCCAGGTTCCGCGCGCATCTGCGTTCGGAAACTGGCTGGAGGGAGCGCTGCCCGGGATCGCGCGGATCGCGGGCAGCAGATTCTGGACGAGTTCGTCCTGTCCGGCGCGAAGCTTCTTGCCTTTCCGGCGCCCGAAGAAGGCGCCGGTTTGTTCGGGAGCTTCGCTCATCAGGATTAACGGAACGCCGCCTTGAGGGCGTCGGCGAGGTCCGTGCGCTCCCAGGAGAACCCGCCATCCGCTTGCGGCGCGCGGCCGAAATGGCCGTAGGCCGAGGTGCGGGTATAGATCGGCTTGTTGAGGCCGAGATGCGTGCGGATGCCGCGGGGCGAGAGGTCCATGACGTCCATGAGAATCGCCTCGAGCTTGTCCTCGCTCACCTTGCCGGTGCCGTGCAGGTCCACATAGATCGAGAGCGGCTTCGCCACGCCGATGGCGTAGGAGAGCTGCAGGGTGCAGTTCTCGGCAAGGCCTGCGGCCACCACGTTCTTGGCGAGGTAGCGGGCGGCGTAAGCGGCCGAGCGGTCCACCTTGGTCGGGTCCTTGCCGGAGAAGGCGCCACCGCCGTGGGGGGCCGCGCCGCCGTAGGTGTCCACGATGATCTTGCGGCCGGTGAGGCCGCAATCGCCGTCTGGCCCGCCGATCACGAACTTGCCGGTGGGGTTCACGTGCCAGATGGTCTGGGACGAGATCCAGCCTTCGGGCAGGGTCTTGCGGATATAGGGCTCGACGATCTTGCGCACGTCGTCCGACGAGAGGTTCTCGTCGAGGTGCTGCGTGGACAGAACGATCTGCGTGACGCCGACCGGCTTGCCGTTCTCGTAGCGCACCGTGACCTGGCTCTTGGCGTCCGGGCCGAGCTTGGCGGCTTCACCCGTCTTCGCCTTGCGGGCGACGTTCAGGTTCTCGAGGATCTTGTGGGCATAGTAGATCGGCGCCGGCATGAGCTCGGGCGTCTCGTTGCAGGCATAGCCGAACATGATGCCCTGGTCGCCCGCGCCTTCGTCCTTGCTGCCGGACGCGTCCACGCCCTGAGCGATATGGGCGGACTGGGCATGCAGATAGACGTCGATCTCGGCGTTCTTCCAGTGAAACCCTTCCTGCTCGTAGCCGATGTCCTTGATCGCATCGCGGGCGAGCTGGATCACCTTGTCCTTGGTGATGGAATCGGGGCCGCGCACCTCGCCGGCGATCACCACGCGGTTGGTGGTGGCGAGCGTCTCGCAAGCCACGCGGGCCTCGGGCTCAGCGGCGAGGTAGGCATCGACGACGGCATCCGAAATCCGGTCGCAGACTTTGTCCGGATGGCCCTCGGAGACCGATTCACTGGTGAAAAGATAGCTGGAGCGGCGCACGACGGAATTCCTTCAGGGCAGAGAGCATAGCTGTGCCTACAGCTGTCGTAGGCTTATCGCATGCTCATGCCGCAGCCTTAAGGAAAGGTCAAGCGAACGCGTTCTTTATGAAGAACGCTCTTCTTCGCTTTCCTGGGCCGCGAGGGCTGCGACCAATTGAACGATGCTTTTGCGAACCTTGGCGCTCTTGATGCCCGTGAAGGTTCTGATCAACTGAAGACCTTCGGGCGTGGACATCACATCCGAGATATAGGGAGCGGATTCTTCCTCCGCGAAGCCCGTATCGACCTTGACGCTCTTGATGCCGTTGAAAAAGAAGTCGATTCCGACGCCGAGGATCTTGGCGATATCGACGAGGCGTCCTACGCTGATCCGGTTGGTGCCCTTTTCGTACTTCTGGACCTGCTGAAACGTAAGGCCAAGCATGTCGCCGAGTTTTTCTTGGCTCATGCCAATCGAGATTCTGCGCATACGCACGCGCGTCCCGATCTCCACATCGATTGAGCTGGTCGACTTCTTCATAACTCACGCTTTCTTGCCGAAGCTGACGTAGCGTCGAGTCATCATTACCTTATACTATAAAGGATCGTTGTTTTCGACGTACAATTAAGGCCATTAAGCAGATCGCAAGCGTGGCCGTCAAAGAAAACATTTCGACTTTCGAATAAACAGTCGGTGAAGCTGCAACCGGTAACTTTGTGTCTATAATTCCCTCAACCGAAAGTGGAAGGCTGTCCACAATTCGACCATAGGAATCTATGACAGCCGAGATTCCCGTGTTCGCAGCTCTGATCAACGGCAAGCCCTCCTCTACGGAACGCAACCGTGCCTGGGCAAAGTGTTGGTAAGGTCCCGGCGTCTGTCCGAACCAGGCATCGTTGGTGACATTGAGGATCAGATCGGGGCGCGGCCCCTCAGGCAAAATCTCGCCCGGAAAGATCGCTTCATAGCAGATGGTCGCCGCCACCGGCGGCAGACCGGGAATCGTGAGCGGCCTGCGGCGCTCGCTCGGCTCGAAACCGCCAGGGATCTGCACGAACTGGCGCAGGCCCACCGCCCGTATCAGGGTGTCGAGAAACTTCGGCACATATTCCCCGAAGGGCACCAGATGGACCTTGTCATAGGCGCCGAGGATCGTGCCGCGATCGTCGATCACCTGGATCGCGTTGAAGAACTTGCCCACCGACTCGCCCGGCAGCGGTTCGTCCATGCGCGCGGCGCCGGTGATCAGCACCGAGCCCGGCTCCAGGAGGCCGCCAATCTGGGCCAAAGACGCGGGATCACGGTGAAGGAGGAACGGAAAAGCGGATTCGGGCCAGACGATATGCGTCGCGCCGGCGAGCCCCGTGCCGTCGCGCCCCTGGCTCGCGCTGATCGTCAGATAGCGGCGCATGATGGCATCGCGATTGCGCGGATTGAACTTCGCGTCCTGGGGCAGGTTGGGCTGCATGATGCGGAAGCGCACGTTCTCGACCGTGGCCGAAGGCTCGGCCGGGATGCGCCAGATGCCGAAACCGGCCATGACGCCGAGGGCGAGCAGGGCCAAGGCGGGCGACGTCCAGCGCTCGCGGCGGGTTCGTCCGGTCAGAAGCAGGGCAGGCGCGGCGCAGATCGCGACAGCCATGAAGGTCAGGCCATAGAGGCCGACGAGCGAAGCGCTCTGCATGAGCCAGAGATTCTGGCCGAGCGCCATGCCGGGGCTGTTCCAGGGAAAGCCGGTGAAGAGATGCCCGCGCATGACCTCGCTGATGGTCAGGCCCAGGCTGAGAGCGAAGATGCGCGAGCCGTCGGGCAGCCAGAGCAAACGCGCGAGAGCGAAGCCGAAGGCAGGAAAGAACGCGAGCACCGCCGGCAGGCCCAGCACGCCGAAGGGCAGGGCCCACGCGAACTGGTCGGCCTCCACGAGAAAGGCCGAGCCCAGCCACCACAGCCCGGCGACGAAATAGCCGAATCCCCAGAACCAGCCGAGAAAGGCCGCCGCTTTCACGGGTGCCAAGCGCGAAGGCCCGTCCTTCGCCGTGCCGTCCATGAGCAGGATTGCGGGAACGAGGGAGAGGGCAAGGGCCGGCAGGAAGCCGAAAGGCGGCATGGCGAGCGCGCCTATGGCTCCGGCCGCGAAGCCCACGAGCCAGCGGCGCCATCCCCGGGCGAGGATGACGCGATCGGCAAGCATGGTCATTCGGCGGCGGCGTTATGCGGCGGCGGAAGAAGGGCGACCTTCTCGGAGGCCGAACCCACGTTCCGCTGCAGAATGCGCAAGCGCTTCACCCGGCGGGGGTCCGCGTCGAGAACCTCGAATTCCAGACCGTTCGGCCCCTCGATCACCTCGCTGCGGGACGGCACGCGCCCGGCCACGGTGACGATGAAGCCGCCGATGGTGTCGATATCCTCGGCGCCCTCCTCTCCGGAGAGATCGACGCCCATGGTTTCCGTGACCTCGTCGAGGCTCGCGCGGGCATCGGCGATATAGGTGCCGTCGGCCGCCTTCACGATGGTGATCGTGGCGTCGACATCGTGCTCGTCCTCGATATCGCCCACCACCATCTCCACGAGGTCTTCGATGGAGACGAGGCCATCCGTGCCGCCGTATTCGTCGATCACGAGGGCCATGTGGGTGCGGGTCGCCTGCATGCGCACCAAAAGGTCGATGGCGGGCATGGAGCGCGGCACGAAGAGAACGGGGCGCAGGATATTGGCCGAGGCCAGCGACATGGAAAGATCGATCTGGCCGAGGCTCGGCGGAGGCGTCTCGTCGCTCGCGCCCGATTCGGATGCGCCGCTGTCGGCGCGCATGGCGATGAAATCGAGGAAGTCGCGGATATGGACCATGCCCTTCGGATCATCGAGGGTCTCGCCATAGACCGGGAGACGGGAATGTCCGGCGGTGCGGAAGAGGTTGAGAAGCTCGCCGAGATTGGTGTCGGCGGCGACCGCCACGATATCGGCCCGGGGCACCATCGCGTCTTCCACCCGGATGCGGTGGAAGGAGAGCACGTTCTTGAGCATCGCCCTTTCCCGGGGCGAAAAGTCCGTGTCCTCGACGGATTCCTCGAGGGCGTCCTCGAGGTCATGGCGGATGGATTCGCGGGGTTTCAGGCCCAGCCGGGTCAGAACCCGGTCGTACCAATGGTCGCGTGTATCGTCTGTCTCGTTAGGAGGTCGGACAGGGCGTTCGCTACGACTTCGATCTTCGTTCATATCTGTTGAGTTTCAGCCCGAGCGTCAGCCGCTCATGCTGCCATATCGCGATAAGGGTCGGCAATGCCAAGGGTGGCGAGTGCCTTTACCTCAAGAGATTCCATGATTTCCGCCTCCGCCTCGGTCTCGTGGTCGTAGCCGAGAAGGTGCAGGACTCCATGGACGATCAAATGGGCAAAATGATGCGCAAGCTCCTTGGATTCCTCCTCGGATTCGCGCACCAGGGTCTCGTAAGCTAAAGCAATATCACCCAAATGGCGAGGCCCTGTCGCACCGGGCATCTCGGGAGCCGGGAAGGAAAGCACGTTGGTGGGCTTGTCCTTGGCCCGCCAGTCGCGGTTCAACTCCCGGATCTGCGCATCGTCGGTGAGCATGACGGTGGCTTCGAAATCGCCTGATGCCTCATAGGTCACGGCAAGCGCCGCTTCAGCCGCCTTTTGGGCAAGGGCTTCCACGTCGGGGATCGTCTCCCACTCGCCCTCCTCGATCATGATGTCGAGCTCGATCACGGCCTGAAATTCCGATCCCGGTAAGAGGTTTCCTGAGGCGGATTGTTGCGGAAGTCGGTGTCGTAGGCCGCCACGATGCGGCGCACGAGATCGTGACGCACCACGTCGCCTTCCTTGAAGGTCACGCGAGCGATGCCCTCGACCCCGTTCAGGATGCGAACGGCTTCCACGAGGCCCGATTTCTGGCCCGGCGGCAGGTCGATCTGCGTCGGGTCGCCGGTGATGATCATGCGCGAGCCCTCGCCGAGACGCGTCAGAAACATCTTCATCTGCATGGTGGTGGTGTTCTGGGCCTCGTCCAGCAGAACCAGCGCGTTGGTAAGGGTGCGGCCGCGCATGAAGGCAAGCGGCGCGATCTCGATCATGCCGGTCTGCAAGCCCCGGTCCACATGGCGCGCTTCCATGAAATCATAGAGAGCGTCGTAGATCGGGCGAAGATAGGGATCGACCTTCTCGCGCATGTCGCCGGGCAGGAAGCCCAGGCGCTCGCCCGCTTCCACGGCGGGGCGCGAGATGATGAGGCGGTCCACCTGTCCCGCCTCCAGCAGCGAGACGGCATAGCCGACCGCGAGCCAGGTCTTGCCGGTGCCGGCGGGGCCTTCGGCGAAGGTCAGCTCGTTCTGCTTGAGCGCCTTGATATAGGTGTTCTGCGCCGCGTTGCGGGCACGCACCGGGCCGCGCTTGCGGGTGGAGATATGGTCGAAGGCGGAGAGGCCAGGAGCCGGCGCTTCCTCGGGCGAGAACAGCGAGCCCTGAAGGGTCGCTTCCTGAATCGTGCCGTCTACGTCGCCGGGGCTCAGAGCCGCGCCCTGGCGGGCACGATCATAAAGCGCTTCGAGAACGCGTCGGGCCATCTCGGATGATTCGGGCGTGCCCTTCACGGTGACCCGGTTGCCGTTGGCGACGGCGGCCACGTTCAGGCGGCGTTCCAGATGCGCGAGGTTCTGGTCATATTGCCCGAAGACTAGGCTGGCGAGGCGGTTGTCGTCGAAGGTGAGGATGATCTCCGCCTCTTCCTCGACGCCGGGATGCGAAGTGCTGGGGGATCTGCCCTTTTGCGCTCGTGCGGTCGCGTTGTCCGCTGGCCTCAAATGCCTCTCCTTTGTTTTTCGCGGCGGGAGGGCCGCGAAAGAAAACTCTCTTCGCAGGAGAAAGTGTCAGGCCGCGGCCTGATTGCCTGGCTCCACCACTTCCCCGAACAGGCTGTTGGAGCCTGCCCGTGTGATCCGCACCGTCACGATATCACCGATCCGGTGGCTGTCGCTGTCAAACTGCACAGGCTGCAGATAGGGCGACTTGCCTGCCATCTGACCCGGGTGACGACCCGGCTTCTCCAAGAGAACGTCCAGAGTCTGACCGACGGTTCCGTGATTGAAAGCCTGTCTTTGCGTTTCCAACAGGTTTTGCAGACGAGCCAGTCGTTCGGACTTCACGGCCTCGGACACCTGGGCCTCGATCTCGGCGGCAGGCGTGCCGGGGCGGGGGCTGTATTTGAACGAGAACGAGCTGGCAAAGCCCACATCGGCGATCAGCCGCATGGTGTCCTCGAATTCCGCATCCGTCTCGCCGGGGAAGCCGACGATGAAATCGGATGACAGGGCGAGGTTGGGCTGCACGGCCCGGACGCGCTCGATCACGCGGCGGTACTCGTCGCCCGTGTGCTTGCGGTTCATCACGTCGAGAATGCGGTCGGAGCCAGACTGCACGGGCAGGTGCAGATAGGGCATCACGGCGGGCAGGTCGCGATGGGCGGCGATCAGCTCGTCGTCCATGTCGCGCGGGTGGCTGGTGGTGTAGCGAAGCCGCGCGATGCCGGGGATGTCGGCGAGGCGATGGAGCAGGCGTCCCAGCGTCCAGACGGCGCCGCTTTCATCCTCGCCGTGATAGGCATTCACGTTCTGGCCGATCAGCGTGAGTTCGCGCACGCCCGCATCGGCGAGACGCAGCGCCTCGTCGAGAATTTTGGACACGGGGCGCGAGACTTCCGCGCCGCGGGTATAAGGCACCACGCAGAAGGTGCAGAACTTGTCGCAGCCTTCCTGGATTGTCAGGAACGCGGACACGCCCCGGTTCTGGATCATGGCCTTTGAGGGCTTCGGGAGATGGTCGAACTTGTCCTCGATGGGGAACTCGGTATCGACAACGCGCTCGGCCTTGGCCTTCTTCAGGAGGTCAGGCAGGTTGTGATAGTTCTGCGGCCCCACCACCACGTCGACGGCGGGCGCACGGCGCAGGATTTCCTTACCCTCGGCCTGGGCGACGCAGCCCGCGACCACGACCTTGACCTCCTGGCCCTGAGTGGCGCGCTCCTGTTTCATCTCGCGCACGCGGCCGAGTTCCGAATAGACCTTCTCGGCGGCCTTCTCGCGGATATGGCAGGTGTTGAGGATGACGAGATCCGCCTCCTCCATGGCCTTGGTCTCGGCATAGCCTTCCGTCGCCAGCATGTCCGCCATGCGCTCGGCGTCATAGACGTTCATCTGGCAGCCATAGGATTTGACGAAGACTTTTTTCACGAGACCGGCCTGTCTGCTGTCGGAGAGATCAGGCGTCCTTTTAAGCCTTTTGCGCGCGCAAGAGAATAGCGGCTGTTTGGCTCAATCGCGGAAGCGGTTCGCGGATGGTGTCATCCCCGGCAAGCGTCAGCGAGGGAAGGGGATCCATAGTGCGGCGCTTGTGGGTGGATTCCCTTCCCCTCCACTGCGCTCCGGCCGGGAGTGACACCTTCATTCAATCCCGAAACGCGCCCTCGACCGGCGCCGAAATTTCCCGATCGGCCCGAAGGATCGCGGCGGTGACCTCGGCGAAAGCCGGGCGCTCGGCGAGGCGGGCATACCATGCGGCAAGAGAGGGGTAAGGTTTCAACGAAGGGCCGCCCAGGCGGCGAACCCAGAATACGGCCATAAAGGCGGCGATGTCGGCGGCGGAAAACGTGCCGCAGAGATAAGGCTTGTCCGACAGCTCGCGCTCGAGACTCGCGAAACGGCCTGCGATGGCGGGCTCGGCTTCCCTGGCCTTGGCTTCCTTCTCGAGAAAGCGCGGATCGTTCGCCTCGTGCGGCTCGGTCCGGTGCATCAGGGGGCGGAAGGAGGCGAGCATCACCTCGTCGGCAAAGACATCGAGCAGACGGCAGCGCGCCTTGGCCTGCGGGTTCTTCGGGAAAAGGGCAGGCGATGGGTAGGCGTCTTCCAGGTATTCCACGATCACGGTGGAATCGTAGAGGATGAGGTCGCCGTCCATGAAGACCGGCACCTGGCCTTTCGGATTGGCGGCGAGCACCGCCGGGTCCCTTGGGCTGTAGCCCCTGGTCTGGCTGAAGGGCACCTGGATGCGCTCGAAGGACAGCCCCTTCTCGTGCAGGGCGACCTCGACCTTGCGGGAGAAGAGGCTGACAGCGCCGGAATAAAGCTTCATCGTCGATCTTTCAGGCGTGCAGGATCAGGATTTGTCCCAGAAGGCCCCATTCAAGCCTTCCACATCCGCCTTGGACAAGCCGATATCCGCCAGGTCGTGATCGTTCATACGGTACAGCTCGCGGCTGGATGAGCGGCTGTCGAGCCAATATTCAAAGCGCAGAAGATAGTCGAGCATCGTCGTCGTCCTTTCGGGCTTGGCCTCTGTGAACCCAAGATTTACTGTGGCGCAACCGGCTGCCATGGCAGGCCTCCATCGAACATGTTTTCCATGAGGGAAAGATGCTCCTGGAAGAACTGCCAAGCAAACGAGAAGTCCTTGCCCGTTGCCCAAGTTCAGCTTGGGCAAATCGACCTTTAGGTAAGATTCATGGCCCGCCGTCGCCTGCCGCCGCTCAATGCCCTTCGCGCCTTCGAGGCCGCCGCCCGCCATCTCAGCTTCGAGAAGGCCGGAGACGAGATCGCCGTGACCGCAAGCGCGGTCGGCCAGCAGATCAAGTCGCTGGAGGCCTGGATCGGACGGCCGCTCTTCGTGCGCCTGCCGGCCAAGGGCGTGGCTTTGACCTCGCTCGGCCAGCGCTATGCCCATGCGGTCACCGACACGCTCAACCGGCTCGATGAGGCTACCGCCCAGGCATTGAAGCCTGAGAACTCCCATGTGGTGACCGTGAGCGTCATGCCGAGCCTTGCCACGAATTGGCTCATCCCGAGACTCGGCGCGTTTCGGGAGCGCGAGCCGGATATCGACGTGCGCGTCTCGGTGTCGATGCGGCTGACGGATTTCGCCCGGGACGATGTGGATGTCGCCATCCGTTTCGGGCGCGGCAACTATGGCGGTTTGCGGACGGACCTCCTGATGGAAGAGTATTTCTTCGCCGTGTGCAGCACCGCCCTGCTGAACGGTTCCGGAAGGCCCTTGCGCGAGCCCGAAGACCTGCGCCGTCACACGCTCATCCACGAGATCGCGGAGGGCGTTCTCGACTACACGAACTGGGACACCTGGCTTGCCGCCATCGGCGTGACGGGGATCGACACCTCACGCGGCCCGCGCTTCACCCATACCTATCTCTGCCTCCAGGCGGCCGCCGCCGGCCAGGGCGTGGCGCTCGCCACCACGGCGCTGATCGGCGATCACCTGTCGGCGGGCCGTCTCGTGCGCCCGTTCCCGCATCAGGTGAGGGGCAGCTACCAATACTATGTCGTCTGTCCGGAAGACACGGCGGACCGCCCCGCCATCGCGGCGTTTCGGGCGTGGCTCATGGATGAGGCCCGTGCTCAGGCGGGGGCTTCGATCTAGGCCACTTTCAGCGCCTTCCGTACCGATGCCTCTGCGGCGGCGGTGGCTTCCTTGCGGTTGCCGTTGAAGGGGATCGGCTCGCCCCAGGTCACCACCACGTCGATGGCATGGCCTTTGACGAAAAGCGCCAGATGAGGCGCAAGATCCATGTCGCCGTACCAGGCGATGAAGGGACGGTCGCGGCGGGTGACGGGAAGCCCGTCGCGGCGCGTATAGGCGACGGCGAGCGGCTGGAGATAGACCGTCTCGACCGTGTCGTGCGCGAGCGCCGCCTGCGCCGCGCCGACGAGCGAGGAGCGGAAGGGCAGGAGGCGGTTGCCGTCGCCCGTGGTGCCCTCGGCGAAGAGTACGATCACCTCGCCCTTCACCAGGCGATGGGCGAGCGCATCGTTGGTTTCCGCCGTCGCCTTCCGGCGCTGCCGGTCGATGAAGACGGAGCGCTGGAGCTTCGCCAGAAGCCCCACCACCGGCCAGTTCTCGACCTCGGATTTCGCGATGAAGGAGAGCGGATGCAGGGAGCCGATGACGGGAATGTCGAGCCAGGACACGTGGTTCGACACCACGAGCGTCGGCGCGTCACCGGGCGGCGTTCCCTTCTCGATCACGCGCACATTGAACAGCCGCAGCAGGAACCGATGAAACCACACCGGGATGTGGTGCATCGGCTCCCAGCCGAAACGGATGCTCGCCACCTGCACGGGCGCGAGCACGAGGCCGAACAGCGCGAGCAGCGTGAGTTTCGCGGCAACGACGATTCTGCTCACGCCTCGTCCTTGTCGATGGGCACCGCGTAGAGTTCGAGCCGGTGATAGACCACCTTGTAGCCGAGGCGCCTGGCGATCTCAGTCTGCAGCGCTTCGATTTCCTCGGAGCGGAACTCGATCACGTCGCCGGTCTCTAAATTGATCAGGTGGTCGTGATGCTCGCGTGCGGCCTGCTCGTAGCGGGAACGCCCGTCGCGGAAGTCGAGGCGTTCGAGGATGCCTTCCGATTCGAACAGGCGCACGGTGCGATAGACGGTCGAGAGCGAAATGCGGTCATCGACAGTGGCCGCGCGCCGGTGCAGTTCCACCACGTCCGGGTGATCCTCGGCGGCGTCAAGCACCTGCGCGATGATCTTGCGCTGGCCTGTCATGCGCAGGCCCTTGTCCCGGCAGGCGCGCTCGATGGCATCCGAGCGGCGTGTTCTGGCTGTATTGCTGGTCCGTGCGGCCAAATCTCATCTCTCCCTGGACAAGCTTATAAGAGACTTGTCCGAGCGGGGCTACAGCATCGGACCCAAAAGTGGATCCGCACTTTCGGGTCCGATCCATCCTACAAACCAAGCGCCATGGTGAGCGCCGCGACCCGCGTTCCGTCGGGCTTCTGGTAATAGCCCTGGCGGCGTCCGGTTTCCTTGAAGCCAAAGCGGCGATACAGGGCAAGCGCCGGCTCGTTGCCCTCTTCCACCTCCAGATGAACGGTTTTGACGGCGCGGCGGGACAACTCGTCGAGATGCCTGGTCAGCAGGGGAGCCGAGTACTTCTTGCCCCTGGCCTCCGGCGCGATGGCGACGGTGAGGATCTCGGCCTCGTCGAGCACGATCCGCGACATCACGAAGCCGGAAGGTTTGGCGGTGCTTCCGAGAAACAGCCCATCGGCCACCACGCCCCGCTCCCCGAGCAGGCGCTCGAATTCGAGCGTGCTCCAGGCCCGCGAGAAGGAAGCGCCATGGATCGCCGCAAGGCGTGCGGCAGCCTCCGTGCCCACCGGCTCGATGCGCGGCAGGGCCGGTTTGAAGAGGTCGGAAATCCTCATTGCCGGGCGATGCGCGCCCCGTCCTGCGGCTTGGCGTCGGGATCGCGCAGATAGAGGGGCTTCGGGAGAGCCTGATTCGGATCGGCGAGCGCGCCGAGCCGGGCGACCCAGGCAATGTCGGGCGCCATCGACACATCGCTGACACGGGCCTCGACCCCCTGGTTGCGAGCCTCCGCCGCGAGCATGGCGGCGGCCGAGCCGCTCACCAGGATGGGGCCGGAGCCGAGCATGCGGATGGCGTCGCGATAGCTCATGAGACTGGGCGCGATGATGGTGCGTCCGCCCGGCGCGATGGCCTGGATGTAGATGTGGCCGTGCTTGGCATCGATGGCGGCGGTGAACAGCCCGCGCCGCTCGTTCGCCATGAGAGGCGCGAGAAAGGCCGAGAGCGTCGCGACGCCGACCACCGGAATGCCGGCGGCAAGGCCGATGCCCCGGGCGGCCGAAATGCCGACCCTCAGGCCCGTATAACTGCCCGGTCCCACGGTGACCGCGATGCGGTCCAGCGCCTCAAAGCCTCCCTCGACCTGCGCCGAGACCCGGTCGATGAGCGGCAGCAGGGCCTCCGCGTGGCCGCGCTCCATTTCGAGCGACTCGCTGGCCAGAGGCGCGTCGTCGCCCGCCTGCCAGATGCAGGCCGAGCAGGCGCCAAGGGCCGTATCGATGGCAAGAACTCGCACCATTCGCCTCCGTTGGATGGTTCGCCCTGTTTAGAGCAAGATGCGGATGGGTGGAAACCCGGTTTCATGGATTCTGATTGGAAGGCCCGAAAAGCACTGGCGTTCCCACGTCATCACCGGCCTTGTGCCGATGATCCCGATGCATTGAAGTGTTGCGCTCTTCGGATCGGGATGGCCGGGACAAGCCCGGCCATGACGGAAAGGGGATGCATTGGCCAAACACTAAACATGCTTCGGACTTTCAGCTTGAGCATTCCAGAAGTCGGATGCGATGATTGCATCATGACAACCTTACCTGATTCCGATCTCAAACCCTGGTCCGTCAAAAACTCTCGGAACGTGATTCGCGACCGATGGGTCAACCTTCGTGCCGATGACTGCGTGACCGCCGACGGTGTCGAGGTCGCTCCCTATTACGTGCTCGACTATCCCGACTGGGTGCAGATCGTCGCCATCGACGACGAGGATCACCTGATCCTGGTCAGGCAATACCGCCATGGATTCGGCGACGTATCTCTCGAAGTGCCGGCGGGAACGGTCGACAAGGAGGATCCGTCTCCGCTCGCAACGGCGGTTCGCGAGCTTGAGGAGGAAACAGGATATGTCGCCGAGCATTGGCGCTACCTCGGCAAGCACTCCCCCAATCCCGCGACCCATACGAATTTCTGCCACACGGTGCTCGCCCAGGGCTTGAGCCTGTCCGGCAAGACACTCGACGATCCCACCGAGCAGATTCAGGTCGTGCGGGTTCCGGTTCAGGATATCGTCCGGCTTGCCTCTGAGGGCGCCATCGCCAATGCGCCGCAGATCGCTTCGCTCGCGATTGCGCTCAGCGCCATCGGCAAGTGGAATCCGTAAAGCCTATTCGATCCGGCAGAATTCCTCGAAGGCGAGACGCGGCTGGCGGGGGTGGAGCTTTTCCGGCAGGCCGTAACCGATATTGATCAGGAAGTTCGACTTGGTCTTGCCGTCGGGAAAGAACGTGCGATCCACGCCCTCGCGGTCGAATCCGCCCATGGGGCCGCAATCGAGGCCGAGCGAGCGCGCCGCCATGATGAGATAGGCGCCCTGCAAGCTGGACCCCTGGAGAGCCGTGCGCTCGATGACGTCCGGCTTGCCGGCGAACCAGCTGCGCGCGTCCTTGGAATGCGGGGCCAGGAAGCCGAGCTTCTCGTAGAATTCCATGTCGTGCGCCACGATCACGGTGGCGGGCGCGCTCATGGTCTGGCGCACATTGCCCTCGTCGAGATGGGCTTTGAGCTTTTCCTTGGCGGCCTCCGACACCACGAAGACGAAGCGGGCCGGCGTCGTGTTGGCGCTGGTCGGGCCGAGCTTGGCGAGATCAGCGATAGCGCGAAGCGTCTCCTCCGAAATCTTGCGGTCATCCCACCAGCGATGGGTGCGGGCATTGCGGAAGATCTGGTCGATGGCGGCATCGGTCAAAGCAGGCACGGCGAACTCCAAAGAAAAAGCGCGGCATGAGAACCGCGCTTTGAAATCATAAGGCTACGACGTCCGGATCAAACCGCCTGGACTTCGCGCACGTCCGGCAGGAAGTGGCGGAGCAGGTTCTGGATGCCGTGGCGCAGGGTGGCGGTGGAGGAGGGGCAGCCCGAGCAGGCGCCCTTCATGACCAGATAGACGATGCCGTCCTTGAAGCCGCGGAACGTGATGTCGCCGCCGTCGCCGGCCACAGCCGGGCGGATGCGGGTCTCGAGCAGTTCCTTGATGGTCTCGACGGTGGCGGCATCCGCATCGTCGAAGAACTCCTCGCCGTCGTCCACGGGGGCGCCGCCGCCCTCGGTGAAGAGCGGCGCGCCGGTCATGAAATGCTCCATGATCGCGCCGAGGATCGCCGGCTTCAGGTGCTGCCATTCCCCGTCAGCCTTGGTGACGGTGATGAAATCGTAGCCGAAGAACACGCCCGTCACGCCCGGCACGGCAAAGAGGCGCTGGGCGAGCGGCGAGAACTGGCCCTGATCGGGCGTCTTCGCCTCGAAGGTGCCCTCCGTCATCACGACACGGCCGGGCAGGAACTTCAGGGTCGCGGGATTCGGGGTCGCTTCAGTTTGGATAAACATGGTCTTTTCGTCCTCTGACGCCGGTTCAAGGCCGGCCGAGCGGTGGGCTTAGAATCGTTCTAACAGGTTCCTCTTTCAATGTGGATCGAGAAGAGGGGGATTCCAAGAGGGGAATTGAGAGGGGAGCCTCCCCACGTCATGGCCGGGCTTGTCCCGGCCATCCCGATCGGAAAAACGCGGCGCTTGAATCCATCGAGATCACCGGCACAAGGCCGGTGATGACGCGGGAGTTTCGAGCGCTTCAACCTGCTTACGATTCCGGATCGGCGGCGCCGTCCGGGATGACACCAAGCTTAACCCGCCAGCGCGTCGATTTCTTCGTCCGTGAGGCTGCCCGGCACCACAACGATAGGCACCGGGAAGGTGGAGGCGGCCTTGCCGGCCAGCGTGCTCACGAGGGGGCCGGGACCCTCCTTGCTGCTGCCGGCGGCGAGCACGAGGAAGGAGACGTCCTCGTCCTCGCGGATCAGCTTGATGATCTCGTCGGCCCGGACACCGACGCGGATGACCTGCTCGGGCTCCACGCCTGCCGCGCTGCGCGCCTCGCGGGCGGCGGCCTCCAGCTGCTTGCGGGCCTCCTCGCTCGCTTCCTCGATCATCGCCTCGCCGACGCCGATCCATTCGAAATTGTCCGGCGGGTCCACGACCGCGAGCATCAGCATGCTCGCGCCGGTTCGCGCCGCGCGCCGGGAGGCGAAATGGATCGCCCGGGCGCATTCCGGTGTCTTGTCGACCACCACCATGAATTTCGGGCGGTGGCCCGATTCGTAGGATCGCCGCTTGCCGCTGGTCATTGCATGCTGTCCTGCATCGGGACGATGCTGCCCTGCCGGCTCAACAAGAGCAAGCCCGGCAGGACGCCCAAATTTTCAGCGCGCACGCACGAAGCCCACGATGTCCTTCACCGAATCCATGGTCTGTGACGCAATGGCGCGGGCACGGGCGGAGCCGTCCGCGAGCACGGCGTCGATATGGCCGGGGTCGTTCATGAGGCGGCGCATCTCGGAGGCGATGGGGGCGAGCTTCGTCACAGCCACGTCCACGAGGGAGGCCTTGAAGCCCGAGAACTGCGCGCCGCCATGCTGGCGCAGCACCTCTTCCGGCGTCGAGTCGGTCAGGGCCGCATAGATCGCGACGAGGTTGTCCGCCTCGGGACGGGCCTTCAGGCCTTCCACCTCGGAGGGCAGGGGCTCGGGGTCCGTCTTCGCCTTGCGCACCTTCTGGGCGATGGTGTCGGCATCGTCGGTCAGGTTGATGCGCGAGTAATCGGACGGGTCCGACTTCGACATCTTCTTCGAGCCGTCGCGCAGCGACATGACGCGCGTGGCGGGACCGGCGATCAGCGGCTCGGTCAGCGGGAAGAAGGCGTCGCCGAAGCCGTTCTCGGCGATGGATTCGGAGAAGTCGTTGTTGAACTTCTGCGCCACGTCGCGGGTCAGTTCGAGGTGCTGCTTCTGATCCTCGCCCACCGGCACGTGCGTGGCGCGGTAGACCAGAATATCGGCCGCCATGAGGCTCGGATAGGCGTAGAGGCCGAGCGATGCGTTCTCGCGGTCCTTGCCGGCCTTCTCCTTGAACTGCGTCATGCGGTTCATCCAGCCGATACGGGCGACGCAGTTGAACACCCAGGCGAGTTCGGCGTGTTCCGAGACCTGGCTCTGGTTGAACACGATATGCTTCTTCGGGTCGATGCCGGCGGCGATGAAGGCTGCCGTCACTTCACGGATTTGGCGCTTCAGTTCCTTGGGGTCCTGCCACACGGTGATCGCGTGCATGTCGACGACGCAATAGATGCAATCATGCGTCTCCTGCATGGTGACGAAGCGCTTGATGGCGCCGAGATAATTGCCGAGATGGAGATTGCCGGTGGGTTGGACGCCCGAGAACACCAGCTCCTTGAACTGCGCCATCTTTTTGAACTCCCTGCGGCAGCGGGTTGGACGCCGCTTCGCGAATAATGATCGAGGCGGGGGTTATGACAGGGCCGCGCCACGATGCAAGGGGTTTAAGCGAGGCTCTTCCAGTCCTCGCGGGTGATGGCCCCGGTCAGCCAGGCGGCGAGGGCATAGAGCGCAAGCCCACCGGCGCAGACCGACACCAGCGCGAGGGTATTCGCCGGGTTGATCACCTGCCGAGCAAGGATGAGCCCAAGGCTCATGACAGCCACCGAGGCCAGGATGCGAAGGATGCGCCCCGTGAAGCGGCGATCCGGCTGCCACAGCCCGAATCGCGCAAGACACCAGATCATCGCGCCGGCATGCACCATGCAGCCCAAGGTGATGCCGAGCGCGATGCCGGTCGCATCCCAGGTCATGGCAAGCACGAAGGAGCCGATGAGAGTGGCGGCGATGCCGACGAGCGCTGCGATCAGCGTCTGGCGCAGGGCGCCCCGCGCGAAGAGCGTCTGGCTCAAGACCTTGCCGAGAGTCGCGAAGGGAAGGCCGAGGCTCAAAGCGGCGAGAACCCATGCGGTGCCTTGCGCATCCGATGCCGTGAACGCCCCGCGCTCGAAGAGAACGACGGTGATCGGATGGGCGAGGATCGTGAGAGCGGCACTCGCAGGTAGGGCGAGCAGCAACGCGATCTCCAGGGCGCGGTGCTGCGCATCGACAATGGCGGCGGTTTCTCCCTGCCGGTGACGGCGTGCGAGTTCCGGCAGCAGCACGCTCGCGCCGAGCGCGGCGATCAGGCCGAGGGGCAGCTGCACCACGCGCTCCGCGTAATAAAGCCATGAGATTCCCGACGGCCAGAACGAGGCGACCTGCGTTCCGGCGAGCACGAACAACTGCACCGCGCCGCTCGCGACAAGCGCGGGAAAGCCCGCGAGCAGCAGGCTCTTCAGCGTGGAGGACCAGCGCGGGACGTGAAAACGGATCGCACCGCTCCCTCGCAATGCGATGAGCACGAGAATGAGCTGAATGAAACCCGCAAGGCTCGACGCTCCCGCAAGCCATGCTGCCTTCGTCGCGAGAGGAAGAGAGAAGCCGATTTCCAAAGTGATCAATGCGAGGATCAGTCCGCCGTTCACGGCAAGCGGCGCGAGAGCCGTCGCCGCAAAGCGTCCGCGCATGTTGAGGATCGCGGCCGCGATGGAGGCGAGCGTCACGCAGAGCACGATGGGGAAGGACAAGCGCGTGTAGAGCGCGACGAGCGCGAGCGTCTGTCCCTCGGTGTGGAGCCCCGGCGCGAGCAAAAATGCCAGCGCACCCGCGCCGATTTCGACGATGGCGGTGAGGGCGAGAAGGGCGAGCGCGAAGCCGCTCATCACGTCGCCCGCGAGACGCGATGCTTCGCGCGGTTCTAGCTGGCTCAACTGCGGAATGAGGACCGGGTTGAGCCCGCCCTCGCCGACGATCCGTCGCACGAGGTTCGGCAGGCGGAACGCGGCGAGGAACGCATCCGCTACAGGGCCAGCCCCCAGCGCCTGCGCGAACAGGATGTCCCGGGCGAAGCCGAGAATGCGCGAGGCGACGGAGCCGAGGCCGACCAGAAGAGATGAGCGAACGAGCGACATGGTTGCGCCGCGCTTAAACCCTTCCCGCGAGAATGTCTAAGGGTAGGGTGACCAGATGAGCGATTGAACCAGTTGTGTCATCCCCGGCGAGCGGAGCGAGGGAAGGGGATCCACGGCCAAGCACAGGCGTGCGGGTGGATTTCCTTCCCCTCCGCTTCGCTCCGGCCGGGAATGACACAGTCTCCAATCACCCCCGCGCCCGCGCAATCGCCTCGCGCTTCTGGGCGAGGCGCATGCCGCCGATATAGGCCTCGGTGCCGACGAGGAAGGACGGGGTTGCGACGAGGCCGAGCGCATTGCCGGTCTTGAAGGCATCCGTCATCCACTGGGTGGTCTTTTTGGCGTCGGCGATTTCCAAGAGCTTCGCGCGGTCGCCGCCGAGACGCTCGGCTTCGTTGAGCGCGCGCTCGCCATCGACCGTGCCGTGGAGATTGAACAGGGCGAGGTGGAAGGGCAGGTAGCGCTCGGGCCCGTAGAGCTGGAAATAGGCCAAAGCCGCCTTCGTGGCCGCGACGGATTGAGGGCTGAGCACGGCGAAATTGATGAGCACATAGGTGAGCTCCGGCTCGGCCTTGAGCAAGGCCGGCAGATCCTGCGCGGAGCGTTTGCACCAGGGACAGTTGTAGTCGAAATACTCGATCATGATCGCATCGCCATGCGCATGACCGAGCCGCACGGCGGAGGGCAGGTTCAGCGTGTCATCGACCAGTTCCACCGGTACCATCTGAGGCTCGGGCGCCGATTGGGCGAAGGCGGGAACGCTCGCGCCCGTCAGGACAAGGCCGGTGAGGAAAGTGCGGCGGGACAGGGTCATCGGACAGGAACTCTCATGAACGAGAGTTTCTCGTGAAGCCTGATCGTGTCGGGAACAAGGCTTCGCTTCGCGCAATCATGCCCTTGTGAAAACAGGGTTTCGCAAGCGTTAAGAGCATCAAGGATCGCTCTTTACGAGGCTGAGCCTGTGCGTGACGAACGGATCGTCGCCGACACGCTCGAAGCCCAGATGCTCGTAGAAGCCGAAGGCCGTCTTCGGCGCGCGCGCATTGAGATGGTCGAAGAATTGCCTCGCATCCTCGGCGATGGCCATGACCAGTCCGCGGCCGATGCCGAGCATCCGGCCTGATCGCGGCACATAGAGATGCCGGACGCGTCCTGCGCGAGAGTTGCCGTCATAAGGATCGATGTTGCGCCCGCAGATGCCGACGAGCGCGGCGCCGTCGAAAGCGCCGAGCAGCATTTCGCCCGGCCTCGAAAACCGGTTCGTCCCGTTCAGCCAGTTGCCCTGAAGCCGCTGCAGCATCGCATGGCCTTCGTCCAGGCTTTCGCGCAGCAGCGCGTCATAGCCTGGCGTGTCGGGGAAGGCGGGCTGAAAAGCAAACATCCGCGAAAGGGTGCCCTTCGCGGATGTTCGAAGCAAGTCTTTGCAGAGGGCGTTTTAACCCTCTTCACCCGTCACGCCGGCAGCGTCCTGGGCTTTCAGCACGTCGGGGCGCGGCATCGAGACGATGTTGTAGCCGGAATCCACGTAGTGGATCTCGCCGGTCACCCCGCTCGACAGGTCGGAGAGCATGTAGAGGGCGGCCCCGCCCACATCCTCGATGGTGATGTTCTTGCGCAGGGGCGAATGGGCCTTCTGATAGGTGAACATCAGGCGCGCATCGGCGATGCCCGCGCCGGCCAGCGTCCGCACCGGGCCTGCGGAGATCGCGTTGCAGCGGATGCCGGCTGGGCCGAGATCGTTGGCGATGTAGCGCACGGAGGCCTCGAGGGCGGCTTTCGCCACGCCCATCACGTTGTAGTTCGGCATCACGCGTGTGGAGCCGCCATAGGTCAGCGTGAGAAGCGAGCCGCCGTTCTTCATGCGCTTGGCCGCGCGCTGCGCAATTTCCGTGAACGAGAAGCAGGAGATCACCATGGTGCGCGAGAAGTTTTCGCGGGTGGTGACGTCCGTGTAGGAGCCCTTCAGCTGGGACTTGTCGGAGAAGCCGATGGCGTGGACCACGAAGTCGATGGATTCCCAGCGCTTGTCGAGGGCGTCGAAAGCGGCATCGACGGAGGCGAGATCCTCCACGTCGCAGGGGATC
Source organism: Microvirga sp. (assembly GCA_041913065.1). Lineage (GTDB taxonomy): Bacteria > Pseudomonadota > Alphaproteobacteria > Rhizobiales > Beijerinckiaceae > Microvirga. Next base: position 90,953 of record JAYSGD010000007.1, read on the forward strand.
ACGAGATCCGAGCCGAGGGACTGCGCCAGCGGGGCTACACGCTTGCCGAGAGCTTCGCCCTGGTAGGTGAAAGCGAGTTCCGCGCCATGTTCGGCCAAAGCCTTGGCGATGCCCCAGGCAATGGAGTGATCGTTCGCGACGCCCATGATGAGGCCGCGCTTTCCTTGCATCAGACCGCTCATGTGGGTCCCCCTATGCACCGGCTCTAGTGTGGGATGCCGGTGGTTATCAAACCGTGCATCCGGAGCCTTGGTCTTGATTTCAATGAGCGTGTCCATGCGAAATCCCCTTGGTTTCGGGGACATCGCACGGCGCTGTCTCAGGTTTATGACGTCGTCAGAGTTGGTTGCCGCATTTCTTGCGGCGAACCGGATCCACTTCGCCGAAAAATGCTCTTACCCGTTATAACGGCTGAAGACGAGTGTGGCATTGGTGCCGCCGAAGCCGAACGAGTTCGAGAGAACCGTGTCGAGCCGGGCGTCGTCGATGCGCTTGCGAACGATGTTCATGTCCGCGAAGGCCGGATCGATCTCGTCGATATGGGCGCTCTCGCAGATGAAGCCGTTCTGCATCATCAGCAGCGAATAGATCGCCTCCTGCACGCCGGTGGCGCCCAGCGAATGGCCGGTGAGCGATTTCGTCGCGGAGATCGGCGGGCACTTGTCGCCCGAGCCGAACACCTCGCGGATCGCCTCGATCTCCTTCTGGTCGCCGACGGGGGTCGAGGTGGCGTGCGGGTTGATGTAATCGACCGGGTTGTGCACGTCCTTCAGGGCCATGCGCATGCAGCGGATCGCGCCTTCGCCGGACGGGGCTACCATGTCGTAGCCGTCGGACGTCATGCCGTAGCCGACGATCTCGCCGTAGATCTTGGCGCCGCGCGCCTTGGCGTGCTCCAGCTCTTCCAGAACGAGAACGCCTGCGCCGCCGGCGATCACGAAGCCGTCGCGGTTCACGTCATAGGCGCGGGAGGCGCGAGAGGGGGTGTCGTTGTACTTGGTGGACATGGCGCCCATGGCGTCGAAGAGGTTCGACAGGGACCAGTCCAGATCCTCGCAGCCGCCGGCGAACATCACGTCCTGCTTGCCGTACTGGATCATCTCATAGGCGTTGCCGACGCAGTGGTTGGAGGTCGCGCAGGCGGACGAGATCGAATAGTTCACGCCCTTGATCTTGAACCAGGTGGCGAGGGTCGCGGAAGCGGTCGAGGACATGGCCTTCGGCACGGCGAAGGGGCCGATGCGCTTGGGCCCCTTGTCGCGGGTGATATCGGCGGCCTCGATGATGGTGCGGGTGGAGGGGCCGCCCGAGCCCATGATGATGCCGGTGCGCTCGTTGGAGACGTCGCCCTCGTCCAGGCCCGCATCGCGGATCGCCTGGTCCATGGCCACATGGTTCCAGGCCGTGCCCTTGCCGTGGAAGCGCATGGCGCGGCGGTCGACGAGGGCCTCCACGTCGATCTGCGGCGATCCGTGCACCTGGCAGCGGAAATTGTACTTCTCGTAATCCTCGGCCTTCGCAATGCCGGATTTCGCTTCGCGCAAAGAGGCCAGCACCTCCTGCGTGTTGTTGCCGATGGACGAAACGATGCCCATTCCGGTGACGACGACGCGTCTCATAGCCTACCTCTTCATCGGACTTTTGGATGCCAGCCTTATCGTCTTAGAAACGTAAGGTCTGCCCCGTCCATTCTCAACCTTAAGCCTGGCGAATGGATCGAGGGTGATCCTTCAAATTCCTGGCCGTGCCGCCAAGCGGCAGGGCCGGTTTTTCGAAAAGATCATGTTTTGTCAATAGGATGCATGGTTCGGCGCTGACCCTGCGTCAGCGCCGGATCGATCTCAGCCGCCGACCGGAGTCTCAGCCTGGAACAGGCCGACCCGCATGTCCTTGGTCTCGTAGATGCGGCGCCCATCGGCTTCGAGCCAGCCGTCGGCGATGCCGAGCACCAGCTTGGAGCGGAACACGCGCTTGAAGTCCACGCCGTAAACCACCTTCTTCGTGGTGGGCAGCACCTGATCGGCGAACTTCACCTCGCCGACGCCGAGCGCGCGGCCGCGGCCCGGGGAACCGCCCCAGCCGAGGAAGAAGCCGGTGAGCTGCCAGAGGGCGTCCAGGCCGAGGCAGCCCGGCATGACGGGATCGCCCGCGAAGTGACAGGGGAAGAACCAGAGGTCCGGCCGCACGTCGAGTTCGGCGAGCACATGGCCCTTGCCATAGGCGCCGCCATCCTCGGCAATGGAGGTGATACGGTCGAACATCAGCATGGGCGGCAGGGGGAGCTGCGCGTTGCCGGGGCCGAACAATTCTCCGCGCCCGCAGGCGAGGAGCTCTTCATAGTTAAAGCTGGACTGGCGGGCCATGCCGGGTGCCGATCCTTTCATTGGACTTGTCTAAAGCAGCCTCGAACTCGCGTCCGAGGCCCGGGATGGAGGCTCTGGTAGCACAGGCTTGGCCATCATCAAAGGGACCTCGCCAGAGGGACCGCGGCTGGCCCGAAGTTATTTTGCCGGGGCCTGTTCGTCGATCCCGGTCCCGGAGTTCCCATGCCGCCGCCCTTCAGAGCCTCACCTTCAAGAGTTTGGCACGAGCCTTGCAGCAAAACCCTCGCTTTCCTATGATGATAGTGATAGAAGCGCTCATTCCTGCAATCAGTTCCGACGATGACCGATCCTCTGTCTGCTTACATCGAGTCCACCGCAACCGCCCCTTCCCGGCGGGGATGTCCCCTGTCCGAGCTGCGGGACAAGCTGCGCCGCGTGGGCCTTCGTCCGACGAGGCAGCGCGTCTCCCTCGGCTGGCTGCTGTTCGGCAAGGGCGACCGCCACATCACGGCTGAAATGCTGTTCGACGAGGCATCCCGCGCCCGCGTTCCGGTGTCCTTGGCGACCGTCTACAACACCCTGCACCAGTTCACGGAAGCCGGCCTCCTGCGCCAGCTCGCGGTGGACGGGTCCAAGGCCTATTTCGACACGAATCCCACCGAACACCATCACTTCTTCCTCGAAGATGAGGGCGAGCTCGTGGACATGCCGCTTTCCGGCGTCAACGTCACGGACCTGCCCGAGGCGCCGGACGGCATGGAAGTGGCCGGTGTCGAGGTGATCGTGCGCCTGCGCCGCAAGACGGCCTAAAATCCCAGAATCCTTTCAAGGGCGGCGCTCGCGCCGCGAATCATGCCGCTCAGCCACAGCCTTGCTGCCGTCCTGGTCGCCTTCATCTGGGGCTTGAGCTTCGTCGTGATCAAGCTCGGGGTCGGCGCCATGCCGCCTCTTCTGCTATGCGCCCTGCGGTTCCTTTTCGCGGCGCTTCCCGCCATCCTCTTCGTGCCACGCCCGAAGGCGCCGTGGACGAATGTGGTGGCCTACGGCTTCTTCCTCGGCGTGGCGCAGTTCGGGCTCCTGTTCGCGGCCCTTGCCATCGGCATGCCGGCAGGGCTCGCCTCCCTCGTCATGCAGGCGCAGATTTTCTTCACGATCCTGTTCGCGGCCCTTCTCATGAACGAGCGGCCCAGCCTTTATCAGGTCCTCGGCGGCGGTATCGGGCTGGCAGGCCTCGTCATCATCGCCGTGCCGCGCGTCACCGGCAGCGGGGCCGTTCCCTTCCTCATGACCGTGGCCGCCGCCGCGTCCTGGGGCGCGGCGAACATCGTCTCGAAGCGGGCAGGCCGCGTGGACATGCTGGGTTACATCGTCTGGGCGAGTCTCGTCGCGCCTCTCCCGCTCGTTGCCCTGTCCCTCTGGCTCGACGGGCCGGAGGCTTTGGTCTCGGCGATCATGCATATCGATGGCGGCACCGTCGCGGCGGTGGCCTATCTTGCCTATCCGACGACGATCTTCGCCTTCGGCGTCTGGGCTTACCTGCTATCGCGCCATCCGGCGGCGACAGTGACGCCCTATGCCCTGCTCGTGCCGGTCGCGGGCACGCTCGGCTCGGTCATCGTTCTGGGCGAGGAACTCCACCCCGTCGAGGCGATCGGCGGGGCGGTGATCGTGGCAGGGCTGGCGCTGAACGTGTTCGGCAAGCGCCTCTTCAGCCGCCGCCTCGCGTGAGGATTATCAGCGGATGAAGCCGAAGCCCACGAGGGCGTAGACGATCAAAAAGATCGCGACGAAGACGTTGAGGAATCGCGGCGCGACGAGGGATGCGATGCCGAGGATCAGGGCGAGGATCGGCAGCAGCTTGAAGCTCAGATTGATGGACATGGAGTCGGGTCCCGTAACGGATAACGATACCCTGTTACTATCCCGCAATCATTGCCAAATCGGAAAAATCCGGTGGCTGATATCGAGACCTTATTCGACGGTTTCGTTCGGATAGACGCCCCACAGCTTCACCTGCTGGACATAGCCGTCGATATCGCGCGCACGATCCATGGTGATCATGACGCGGCACCATTTGCCGTCGCAGCCCTTCACATTGGCGATGACGCCCGGCTGCAGGTGAGCGACGGTCGAGCCCTTCTCGTCGGCACGGTCGAGAAGATTGACCGTCTCGCCGGTCTTCACCCAGGGCATCACGAGAGCCGTGCGCCGGCCCGAGAGGAGGGAGTGAAGCACCCAGCCTTCCGTGCCCTCCGCATCGCGGATGCGCCGCCAGGTCTCGTATTCGGCGATGATCTCGACGGGCAGGCCCGCCCGCTGGAACACCCAGGCGGTGCGGTGATCCTTGGAGGGGCCTTCGCGCAGGTTCACCCGGTCGGTCTTGAGGCTCACGTAGCGGGGCACCGGCAGTCCTGTCCCCAGGCGTCCGCCGGGCGGCTGCTGCTGCGCGGCGGCCGACATTCCGCTCACGATCAGAACGGCAATGGCAACGGCGATCTTGCGCATGGTTTCCCTCTCGGCGACTTTGTGCTTGCTGAAGCCTCTGGTAGAAAAGCTTGGCTGGGGCCGCCATGCGGCGGCTCGTCGTCTTTAGTCGCCGGAAGAGGGTTAAAGGAGAGTGAAAGCTCCCTAAAATCCTTATTATTCGAGTGCGGGGAACGCTGAAACCGATGAAGAAGAGACCTGTCGTCGTCGTCACCCGCCGCCTGCCCGACGTGGTCGAGACCCGTCTGCGCGAGCTGTTCGACACCCGCCTCAATCTCGAGGACAAGCCTCTCTCCCGCGAGGAGCTGATCGAGGCGGTGCGTGTCGCGGACGTGCTCGTGCCCACCATCACCGACGAGATCGACGCCGCCCTGCTGGAGAACGCGGGTCCTGGCCTGAAGCTGATCGCGAATTTCGGCAACGGCGTCGACAACATCGACGTCCAGGCCGCCGTTGCAAAGGGCATCACGGTCACCAACACGCCCGGCGTGCTCACCGAGGACACGGCGGACATGACCATGGCGCTGATCATGGCGGTGGCGCGGCGCATCACGGAAGGCGCGCGCGTGATCCCTGACGGCGAGTGGTCCGGCTGGTCGCCCACCTGGATGCTCGGCCGGCGCATCACCGGCAAGCGGCTCGGCATCGTGGGCATGGGCCGCATCGGCCAGGCGCTCGCCCGCCGCGCGCGGGCCTTCGGCCTGTCGATCCACTACCACAACCGCCGCCATGTGGCGCCGAAGATCGAAGCGGAGCTCGAAGCGACCTATTGGGAATCCCTCGACCAGATGCTGGCGCGCATGGACATCGTGTCCGTCAACTGCCCTCACACGCCCGCCACCTATCACCTGCTGTCGGCGCGGCGCCTGAAGCTCATGAAGCCGGATGCGATCCTGGTGAATACCGCGCGCGGCGAGATCATCGACGAGGCCGCGCTCACCAAGCTCATCGAATCCGGCGCCATCGCCGGCGCCGGTCTCGACGTGTTCGAGGAGGAGCCGGCGGTCAATCCGCGCCTCGTGCGTCTCGCCAAGCAGGGCAAGGTGGTGCTGCTGCCTCATATGGGCTCGGCCACGCACGAGGGGCGCGTCGCCATGGGCGAGAAGGTGATCGTCAACATCAAGGCCTTCATCGACGGCCACAAGCCGCCGGACCGGGTGCTGCCGAGCATGCTGTGAGAGCTTGACGAGTCTGGCTACCGCCTTTGCGACAGCTGGATCAGCCGAAGCGATCCGACTTTAGGACCCCACTTCCTGCCTAGAGAAGCGAAGCGTTCGCGAGCCGCAGGCTTCAGGACTAATAGCCCGGCTAAAGAAGCTCCCATCATATAACATATGTGAGTGCGGGATTGGGCATGGAACGGCCAGAAGGGCTGACATCACTCCATGACCAGCCTTCATGCCGAATCCTCTCCTCCTCAAACTCGAACAACGCGACCAGCTTTCCGACGACGAGAAGCGCGTGCTTGAAAGCGCGATCTCGCGCGTGCGCGTTGTCGAGGCCGACGAGGATATCGTGCGCGAGGGCGACCAGCCCAATGAGAGCATTCTGCTGCTCGACGGGTTCGCGGCGCGCTACAAGATTTTCTCCAACGGGCGCCGCCAGATCACCGCCATCCATGTGGCCGGCGACTTCGTCGATCTGCACAGTTTTCTGCTGAAGACCATGGATCATGGCGTGCTGGCGCTCACGCCCTGCCGGATCGCCGCCGTGCCCCATGCGACGCTGGAGAAGATCACGGATGAGCAGCCGCATCTCACGCGCCTGCTCTGGCTGAGCACGCTCATCGACGGCGCGATCCATCGCGAGTGGCTCACCACCATGGGCCGGTTGTCCGCGACCGCGCAGATGGCGCATTTCATCTGCGAGCTTTTCCTGAGGTTGCGGGCAGTGGGGCGTACCGAGGGCGAGACGATCCAACTTCCCCTGACCCAGGCGGAACTCGGAGACACTTTGGGACTTTCCACCGTTCATGTGAATCGCGTGCTTCAGGAACTGCGCAAGGAAGGCCTGATCCGGTGGCAGGGCGATGCCCTCACGATCCTCGACTGGAAACGTCTGGTGGAGGTGGGTGAGTTCACCTCGACCTATCTCAACCTCCAGCGCGAGCATCGCTAATGAATGACAGATCGACCGCTCCCGACATCACCGTGCAGACGATGTCCGTGATGACCGACGGGGGCAGTCACGAGGGCCGGCTCATTCTGTCCGGTCAGGATCTGGTCGCGGTCTTCAGCCGGGTTACGGCAGAGGAAAACGCGGCCGGCGCAACAGGAACCGGAGGCTGGTTCCTGGAAGCCGGCTTCGGCCCGTGCAGCATTCTCATGACGAGGAGTCCATCGGTCTTCCGAACCCTCGAAGAGGCTATCGTCTGGGTGCAGACGCGCTTGGACGATCGATTGTCCTGAAATCGGTTACGCCATCGGCGGCTTGAGCTGCCGGGCGATTTCGTCCGCCGCGCGCTCGCCTTCCTCCCAGGCGCCGCCCGCCGTGCCCCATTGCGCACGCGACAAGGCCTCACCCGCAAACCAGATCCGCTCCGCCACGGGCTTCTTCATCGCATCACGGATGGAAGCGAGCCCCGGCGGCACCACGGCCCAGGAGGCGCGCGACCAGGGATCGTTTCGCCACGCGGTGGCATGCATCACGCTTAATCTTCGGATTGCGCGATGGCCGAAATGCTCCGCAAGGACCTCGCGCGCGAAACGCGCCGGCGCATGGGCGTCGCGCTTGTCGAAGGACGCGGCGCGCGGCTGATCGAGCTCGAAGAAATGGAACGGCGTGCCGTCGATGCGCGTGAGCAGGCCCGGCGGCTTGTGGCGCGTGCCCGTGAGGCTCGCCAGCCTATCGGCGCCTTTGAACGGCGAGTCGGGCCAGTGCAGGATCACATGTTCGTAGACGCCCTGCGTGAAGCCGTGGATCGCTTGGGCAACCTCGTTCGGCAGAGCAGGCGCGAAGCGGATCGCATCCGCCTGCAGAACCGCCATGGGCGTCGTGACGATCACGGCGCGAGCCTGCAAGGAACCGGCGGAGGTTTCCACGCGCACGCCCTGTCCCGACCAGTCGATGGCGTGGACGATTGTGCCGAGGCTGACCGGCACCTGAAGACAGAGACGCTTCACATAACCGCCGAGGCCGCCCGCGACGAAAAGGTTGTCCGCGTACTCCATGCTCGGAAAATCGTGCAGGCTCACCTCGTCGAGAGGCCTTCCCGACACGAGCCCATGAATGGCGGCGACCCGATGCCCCATCGGTCCCATCATGCCGGGTAAAGCCTTGGCGGCGGCCTGGTCCTCGCGGGCCTGGGCCGCATGGGTCATCGCCCGGTCGGCCATGTCGAACGCCCGGTCGAGCGAGGCGCGCTGCGCCCGGGTTCCTCTTCTGCCCGCCACGAAGAAGTGGCCGTTCACGGGTGCGCGCCGCAAGGGCTCCCCGCGCTCCCGCCCCAGTTTCACGAGCGGGTTGATCGGGCCTGCATGCAGCCAATGGGCGCCGAGATCGACCGCGTGCCCGCGAAAATCCCGCGTCACCGTGCGACCGCCCACGCGGTCCCGCGCCTCGATCACCGCAACGGACAATCCGGCGGCGATGAGCCTGCGTGCCGCAGCAATCCCGGCGCTGCCTGCGCCGACGATCACGACATCCGGTTCCCGGGAGGCTGTTGAGGATTCGAACGGCAAGGTTGTCTCCACCCTCTCGTCATGGCTAAGCGTCGTTCATAAGTAAAGCACGCGTCGCCTCTTAACGAGCCCGGCGGCGCCGGAGGTAGAACGAACGACCATGCTGATCCAGACGGTATTTGCAGCCGCCCGCGATGTCCTGTCGCCGGGATTGCGGCGCATCCTGTGGAAGTCCATCGGCCTGACCCTGGCACTGCTCATCCTGGTGTGGCTTGCTTTGACGCAGCTGCTCGATGCGTTTCTCTCCACCCATGACCTGAGCGCGAGCTATCCCATTCTCGACAGCATCGCGTTCTTCCTGGCGGGCTTCGGCCTCTTCATCGCTTTCGCCTATCTGCTGCCGGCGGTCTCGGCCATCGTCGCGGGCTACTTTCTCGACGACGTGGCCGAGGTGGTGGAACATCGGAGCTATCCCGGCGATCCGCCGGGCCGGGCGCTGCCTTTCGGCAAGGCGATTCTCTACGGTCTTCGCTTCGCCGGTCTCGTGCTTGTCGTGAACCTGTTCGCGCTGCTGCTGTTCTTCATCCCCGGCATCAATATCGGCGTGTTCTTCATCGCCAACGCCTATCTGCTCAGCCGGGAATATTTCGAGCTCGCCGCTGGCCGCTTCTGGCCGCAGGATGATGTGGCGCGCCTTCGCGTGCAGCATCGCGGAACGATTCTCGCGGCGGGCGCGGTTCTGGCGGGACTCGTGCTCATTCCGGTGCTCAACCTCATCACGCCGATCTTCGGCGCGGCGCTGATGGTGCATCTGCACAAGCGGCTCACGCAGGACCCCACAGCGCGCGCGGCTCTTCGCCGAAACGATCAGGCTTCCATCCCGCAGCAATCCGAGCGCATCTGACGATGCGCCCCATCACAAGAAAAGAGCCCGAAAGTGAGTGCACTTTCGGGCTCGATGTTCAGTGGCTGGAGGAAGAACCAACCGCCGGACCGGATGCACGTTCCGGATGGAAATCCGATGCGCCGCCGCCCGATCGAGGGGCCAGCAGATCCGGTGTCGTCTGCGTCGCGTTGCGCTTCAGATCGAACTGACCGGTCTTGCGGTAGCGGATCAGGTAGGACGGCACGATGGCCTCGATGGTGGTGGGCGCAATGCCCAGGCCTTCGAGCGTGCGGCCCTCGGCCTTCGCGCTCTCGGAGACCACGTTGTCCTTCTCGAGCAGCAGCGCCTGATCGCGGGTCATGACGAGTTCGCTCGGCATGAGGCCGAGGGTGAGCTTGTCGAGGGCGCCCATGACGGTGCCCTGGGCGCGGCCGGCGGCGGTCGGGAGAGACACGATCAGGCGCTTGCGCTCCGTGACCTCGCAGGTGAATTCCACGATCTCGCGCAAGGTCTTGATCTCGGGCCCGCCGAGCTCATAGACCCGGCCGCCCGGCACCGCGCCGTCCACGGCCTTCACGATGGCCTCGGCCACATTGCCCGCATAGACCGGCTGGAAGCGCGTGTCGGCGCCGGCGAGAGGCAGCACCGGCAGCATGCGCACCAGCGAGGCGAAGCGGTTGAACAGGCTGTCGCCCGGGCCGAACATCAGCGAGGGGCGGATGATCACCGCATCCGGCCGCACCTGAAGCAGGCCGGCCTCGCCGGCGGCCTTGGAGCGGGCATATTCCGATTCGGACTTGTCATCGGCCCCGATCGCCGAAACCTGGACGAATGACACCGCCTTCGTGGCCGCCTCGGCGATGAGGCGGGGCGCATTCGCCTGCACGGCGTCGAAGGTCTGGCGGCCGGTCTCCTTCAGGATGCCGACGAGGTTGACCACGTGATCGGCCTTCGCCGCCACATGGGTGATGGATTCCGGATAACGCAGGTTCGCCTGGACGGCGTAGACCTGCCCCACCTTGCCCATGGGCAGGAAGTAGGTGGGATTCGGGTTGCGCGTGGCCACCAGCACCCGGTAACCGCGCTTGGCCAGCAGGCTCACCACGTAACGGCCGAGAAAACCCGACCCGCCGAACACCGCGACGGTTTGCTGCTCAGGCGTGCGAAGGGCGCCGATCATGAAAGCCTCCTGACCTCGTTAGAGAGGGCCGGTCGAGGGGAGGATTCCCGCAAGGGAGTGTCTCCTCAAGGACTTGGCCGTGATTTTGAAATGTCTCTAGTCAAAGCCCGTTCCCCTGTGAAGAGGGCCTGCGACCAAGAAAGCGCATCAGACGCGTTTTCAGCGATTGACGAAGGCCCAGAACCACCTTAAACGAACCCTCGCCGAAAGGCGCCCAGGTGGCGGAATTGGTAGACGCACTGCTTTCAGGTAGCAGCGGGTAACACCGTGGAGGTTCGAGTCCTCTCCTGGGCACCATCTCTCTTCGAGAGTGGTTTTCTTTCAAGCACTTAGCTTCCCGACAAGGTTCAAACTAAAAACCTGAGGTGAAAACCTGGGGGGCTTTGGGCTGCGTCTGTTCTTCTCGGAAGACATGAAAAAGCCGCCCGCGGGCGGCTTTCCTTGTGACAGTACGTGCAATCTCACGCGACCTTTGCCTCAGATTCGGCAACCTCGATATCCGCCTCGATATCTGCCTCATTCTGAGCCCGCCACGCGAGATACCGTTGGTAGCCCTGCTCAGAGGCAACGCTTCGCATGTAGTCACGACCGTACCGGTCGATCTCTTTCGGGGTCCGATGGCCCGTGACTGCCATGATCTGATGGACAGAGAGGCCCATCATAATCAGACGACAGACCCCAGCCTTGCGGAGACCATGAAGCGAAAACGGTTTCTTCATACCGGTCTTCGCCATCAGCGCCTTGATTGCGTCCTGCATCATATTGCCAAGGCTGCCCTCGGCATAGGGCCGGTCCGGCTGGGTCGGATTGGCTTTGGCGTGTACGAGGTAAAGCGACTCGCCGAGGATACCCGCCTCTTTCGCAGCTTCCAGAGACCGGCGAAGCTCCGGAAAGAGCGGCGCATATGCCGTGACCGGCTTCTTGTTGCGAAGCTTATGCTGGACGAACGAAAGCCGCTCGTTACCAGCCCGATCCCACCCAAGGAACAGCCGTCCGAGCCGAGGCAGATCAGCGCGGCGTTGGGTCGTATAATAGGCGAGGTCAAATAGAAGCCGCTCCTTAGTACCCAGCTTGAACTCCTGTTGGAAGGCTGCGATCTCGTCCAAGCTCGGGGTTCGGTGACCATCCTCGTTCTCAGGTTTGAACGGCCTGATGTCGCGAGCCCAATTCCGACCGCCAACGAGGCGCGTGTGGTTCTGCACCAGATAGGATAGGACTGCGCTAATGAACTTGTGCCGGGTGTTCGCTGCCGAAAAATTAGTTTGGACCTCGCGTTCTTCCCCAGTGATCCCGTCGAGCACCTTCTTCCATTTCAGCTTCCGCTTCATCAGGACGAGCACCGACTCGCCAGTGAAATCGGAAAGGGGACAGTCGCCGTATCGCAAGTGAGGATATTTGGCGTGAGATTCGTCCCAGGTAGCCTCCAAGACGTTTCGGCGGTTGCGTTTGTCGCGCTTGGACATCTCCCGATAGATCGGATCATTGGCGAAGTAATCCTGGCACGCCCATCGCCACGTATGGGGCACAGCAGCCTGACGAGGTTCAGGTCTACTTGCCTTCCTCGGAGACTCTTGAAAGGGAAGTCCTTGCTTGGCGGCTAGAAGTTCAGCATCGAACTCAATCGACGGGTAGGGAGCGCGAATTCGGACTTTTCCCTTCCCAGAGGGCTCGTAGTAGACCACGACCTTGCCCCACTCAGTCGCATATGCATTTGTGTACATATGCGAGCCAAGCTTCTTATTGAGCTTTTCAGCCTCCAGCTTCGCCTGCTTGTAGCGTGTCGCCTTGGTCTTCGGATCGAGTTTCGGTCGCGCCATTATGCTTCCCTCTGATCCGCCCATGGGTTGTGGATGCTTTGAGTGCCAGCATTCTGATTGCGGCGCGGCAATCGGTCAAAATACTCATCAAGCTCGTAGACGCACCATACCCTACGACCGTCAATTTCGATGGGTATGGGCATTCTTCCGTCAGCAACCATCTGCTCGAACTTCGTTTCGCCGACCCCAATGTGGGCGGCAGCTTTCTGGCGGGAAAAACCCCGAGGGGAGTAAACATGGGAGGTGTTCATTTGTGCTGCATCGGAGCGCACCGGGTCCACGCTCCTTATTCTAAACTCCCGGTGACCGCCTCAATGGACGGCGTGTTTGGGCAGGTGGCAGTCGGCCCCTCTGGTCAAATCCTAAAATAATCGGACAAGAAATACCGAGCTATTAGGCAGAATACCCCTGTGTGAAGCCTGCGGTCCGAAATCCGTAGAATGCAGGCTTAAATACGGCCTGATCAGGCGTCAGGCTACACGTTGGGCATACCAATGACCTTGGATTTCTGCCTCGAAGCGATTGAGTTCGTCATCCTGGCGATGCTGCTCTTCTTGCAGGAATTGCAACCATTCGCTTGCGAGGAGGACTTTCACTTCGAACATGAGCCTGAAATGCACTTGCTGGGCTGGCGTGTAAGCAAAAATCACATAGCCACTGAAGAAGCGAGAGCGTTCGAAGCCCATGCCGTGAGTTTGGCAGAACTTCCGCACCTCACCTGACTTAAATCTAGGGCCGGGCTGATAATCATACGTGCCGCTTTGGTGTAAAGTCCATAGTTCAAATGCTTGTTCTCCATTGCCTGACGAATGTTCAAGTACAGGAATATTTGAAATAGGTCTTGTCATGCTCAGATAACTTTCGGTTCTGAAAAGATGTACGCTGAAGTACATGTTCATGGTAGCTAGCGATGGCTCATAAAGTCGAAGTTCGAGCTTGCGTACAGTGTATGCAGATTCGCAATTTCTGAGATTGAACGCCTGACATCCTCGACGTTTCTAAATTCGATTAGCACTAGAACGGGCTCCCGTTCATGAAGACACGTTTCATGCATTCGAAGTCGTTTTCCTCCTGTGTCCTCGGAACTGGACGACCGGCCAGATAGGCCCGTTCCTTCTCTTCGATCTCTTTTGCCTTCCAGTAGATGCCGTGCGGATCGTAGAAGCCGAAAAACAGGCGGCGACCGCACCCAGGCTTCCAATTCTTGTCGTGAACGAGCGGATCAGATTCGAGCGCGTCTTCCTTCATGCCGTCCGTGAACAGGTAGGCCATCATTGGGCCGTCGATAACCTTCGTGACCAACACTGCCTGACCCGGATACCGAACTTTGGAGCGGCGGTCTTCGATGTAGCCGATCTTGACCCACTGCATAACCGGACCGTCCTCCATTAGGCTCTCGGCGCTCCTGTAGAGCGTGTCATAGAAGTCATGGTCGCCAGCCGTCATCTTGCCTTCGGCCAACTGGCCGTCAGCCCATTTTTTTACCTGTGTTGGGTCGAGCAGCGCAGCCGTGCGCTTCCAAAAGGGCTTGGAGATGATGAACTTGTCCTCGCAGTTGACTTCAATTTTCATGATGTATCTGGACCTGCCCGCTCCAGGGCGTTTCTGCTTCCCATCGTCGGTTACAACAGGCTCACTTTTCCTTGTCTCGCCATTGTCGAAAAACTGGAACTGAACCACCCGGATGAACTGCTTCTCAGGACACGCGGGAAGTGGCCCCTTCGGTAGGGTAGACTTATTGTTTTTTGATATTTGGCGCGAAAACTTACTCACTTGAGGTTTATCCTTTTAGAAATTCTGATAACGATGTAAAACGGATATATACTACAATATTACCATCGTAATATACGGAAGTAATGCTTATCAATATTATTATGATAATCTGCATTAGCTTTCTGATTGTATTCTCTTGAAGGAAAAAGAAGAATACAACTTGTATTAATACAATCAGAATGACTTCTTTCGGTGGCTTAGCCACCGATCAATTCGCTATTGGCTGTGTCTCGTGACCCCGGCTTTGCTCATGTCGGCAAAGGAAACAGACTTGGTTTAGCTTGCCTTCGGCTCGTCAAGTTCAAGAGTGAAGTGCCCGAACTCGCCTCGCTTCGCTTCGACTTCGTTCAGGCATTGATTTCGTCTCGCTACGGCTCGACTCATCAATTTGGTTTTTATTTTCAGGTCGAGTTGCTGTCCGAAGAGGTCAAGTCCCGAAGGTCAACGGGGAAGCCAAGTAATAAGGAAGGGATGAAGTGCCCGGCCAGCCGAACCGAGGAGGCCCGCCGACGCAAGTCGTTCTTCGTCGGGTGGACCAGCAGGGACAGCTTGTGCTGCCTGCGGCCAACCATCTGGTGAATGATGCCAACAGGCAACGGAAATTGGGGATCGCCTGGGCAATGGCGAGGATGATCTGCGTTGCCACCGTGGCGGCCTGTTCAAGCAGAAACACGATGTCCGCACGATAATAATCGGGGCTGCCGTGACCGGAGCGGCGGCAAACCTTATGAAATTTGGTGAAGTGATACTGAGTGATCAAATTAGCCTCCTAAAGCAATGAGGCGATATGGCCGCTTGAATGCTCCGGCGTCAATAAAAATTTTATGTATCCATTAACTATTAAAATAGTAAACCAAAAAATTACCCAGATGCCATCTGGGCGAATATTTAAATGGTTAAACGAAAATATTATTTAATCCTCGTTGAGGGCGGCTAGTAAGAAGCATTTTGGCTAGTCCCCTCCCGATGGGAAGTCGGTAATTCCTCAATTCGGCATTGCTTGGCTGCTTGCATCTATAAGAAGCGCGAGGGAGAGCGGTTTACATAAATAATCCGGTGACCCACCCATGCCGATCCGCCCATCGCTGTAACCAAACTGTCTGCGAAACCTGCTGCTGGCGGTATTGTGGCCGCATGGCCCGCCAAATCCTCCGAGTGAAAGCTGGCGAGGTGTGCCGGTTCGAATTTGCGGTTCCTAGCATGACACGGGACAGCTTCAGATCGTGGCGGATAACAACTCGCAACTTCATCGACTATCAGCGCAGAAGGTGCCCCCTGTGGAAGTCAGTCGGCCTATACGCTTGGCTGAACCAAGATGGCATCATACGAGGCATCATCAATCTCGGTTCTCTTGCCTCGCCAGAAATTCTAACCAGCTTCAGTTCGCGGTGGCCAACCGTCATCCAAGCTATTGAGCCGAGTGGGTTGCGTGCAGAGCTTTACGCCATCCTTCACCCATCGGTGATCTCGACGGATCAAAGTTTCCGAAGCCGTTATCAGCCGATAAAACTGGCAGTTCGACCTAGCCGGAGAGGTCGAGTGATTAGGGAGAGGCCGGGTTGCTCGTCGTTCGACTGTTCGCGCGAGCCATTGCCGGTGCTGTTTTAGATAAATACCATGCGAATTCTACCCTTGGTGTGGGCCAGCGCCATAATCCCGTGGGTCAAAGAAAAATAATAAGAGGAGCCCGCACCAATGTGTGAAACAGTCTCAGCGATCTATCCGATCTCGCTTGACCAAGCCTTTGAAGCCGCTGAGTGCATCAACCTGTCAGGGCTGGAGACCACTATCGAGGTGTCACCTTTCAGCGGGTATTTCTGTTCCAACTTAAGTTCAGCGACCATGTTTATGCTCCGATTTGATGCACAGAGATGGCCCGCTGATGATCCGGATGTGTTCTTGATGATCACAGCGAGCCCTGACGTGGATGAGGCTTGGTATTGCGACCTCAAGATTCAGATGGTGGCAGTCGAGTTCGGAAGCCTAAACGATCTCCGGCGCTTCGAAATGGCACTGTGGACCTAAGTGATGAGATTGTACGAAATTGACATGGCAGGAGATATCCGCCGCTCCCTCCAGCGTTCCACCCCAAGCGGAGTATGTCGGTCAGAACTGCTCCAGGCGCTATACGGTGACCCTGAGCCCTCTGAAACAGAGAAGTTGGAGGCTGATAGACTTCGGGCAGAGGTGGCGTTGAAGGTGGCTGATGCCGCTAAAAAGAATGCGGAGGCCGAGAAGGCACGAGCGATGGCACGAGCCCTTCGGGCGTCAAATCAGCTAAAAGCATAGTGGCTTTCCCGAGGCGGAAAACGGTAAGACAGATGCCAATCCGCTCGTCTCAGTTGAGCGAGTGACGGGGGCAGCCGTGGCTTACAGAACCAAAACCTATAATATATCCTACACCGGGTCGATCCTCTCCTATGGCATCGGCGATTTCAATCGCGATGGACGGCTGGATTTCGCCTTTGGCGGTCCTGAAACCCCGTTTAAGAATGTTACGCGCCCCTTCGAGATTATTTCAGTCACGTCTTCGGGGTCCGTTCTCGATTCGACCAGAATCATGAAATCAGTTCCCAAGGCAGTCCACGCTCGCGAGATGTTCGTGGGTGATCTTAACGGCGACGGGGCTGATGATTTCTTCTCGGCCAATCATGGCTACGATATCCGGTCCGCTCCCGGCGAACGCAACACGCTGATGCTCTCTTCTAGTAATAAGCTGGTGAATGCCACCTCCAAGCTCCCCAACCGTGCCGAGTTCTCGCACCACGTAAGCGGTGGCGATATCGACAATGACGGCGATATCGACCTGTTCACGGGTGGCTCGAACTGGGAGGAGTTTGGCCCTTATTTTCTGATTAACGATGGCCGGGGTGGCTTCAGCCAGCGAGACGCAGGTATTCCCGAACGGGTCGGCAAAGGTTTCAACGAAGCAGCGAACTCGGTGTTTTCGAGCTTGCTGACCGACATCAACGGTGATGGTTTTCTCGATCTGGTCAGCGGCTTCACCGACGATGCCAAGACGGCGGGTGTCACCTATCTCAATGACGGCAAGGGCAATTTCCTGCCGGAGACGGAGGCCGAGCTTCCCCGCTCTCTCATGAAGGGAGGTTTCACGACCGATATCGTGAGTGTCGATATCAACCGTGATGGATTCAACGATCTCATTCTGGCCACCACGGCGCAGAACCGTCAAAAAATGCAAATCCTGATCAACGACGGAACCGGGCGCTTCCGTGACGAGACCAAGACCCGGATCAAGCAGGATGGCAAGGGACATTGGGACCAGTCCATCCAAGCGGTCGATATCGACAATGACGGCGACAAGGACTTGGTCGCCCAGAGCGATCTCGGCACACCCACGACGCAGACGATGATCTGGATCAATTCGGGCGGCAAGTTCAAACCCGCCCCGGCTTCGATGCTCAAGGATTTCCAGGGCACCATTATCGCCATGGACTTCAACAAGGATGGCCGGATGGATTTCATGTCCTACCAGCAGGGCGGCAAGGCGAACGGCTGGATCGGCAATGATCAATGGACGTTCAAGACGCACCTGAACACGTCCACGAAGGCTTCGTACCTCTGGGGCACGCCCTATAAGGATAGCCTGAAGGGCGACACCGGCTCCAACAAGCTCGTGGGTGGTGCTGGTAATGACATTCTGACCGGTGGCAAGGGTCTCGATGCCTTCGTGTTCGATGCCCCGCTCAAGCGCAATGTCGATACGATCAAGGACTTCTCCGTGAAGGACGACTCGATCTGGTTGGACAATGCGATCTTCCAGGGCATCGGTTGGGGCACCCCGGCGCATCCGCGCAAGATGGCCGCTGACCAGTTCAAGCTCTACGGTGACGAAGGGGACGCCAAGATCATCTACAACAATGCCAGCGGTGGCCTGTTCTATGACGCCGATGGGTCGGGCGACGGAGGGATGATTAAATTCGCGCAGATTACCAAGAACCTGAAACTCACGGCAGCAGATTTTTACGTGATCTGAGCCCATATCCGAGCGAGGGCTGTTCCTGATAGAAAGCGACAGCCCTTTCTTTTCCTCCGAGTTGGCGATCCTAGCACCACCGAAGCTCGACGAGTTCAACCTCTCCATATTTCCGGCGAAGTTCTTGGACGACGAGAAATTCGGATGCGTGAAGCACGCGCACGGACGTGGAACTGATCGTCCAGGCCCTGCTGGCCTCTGATCTCTTGTATCTGAAACGAACCCACGCCAGCGATCTGATCGACATTCTTTTCTCCATCTTGATCTATCCAAGAATTTCGCTGTTCCGTTTCACATTGGCGCGGATCGCCTTCATCAAGCTGAGAGTTCGCTCGGACCAGTCTCACTCAGAATGCGGTAGACCGATGCCCGGCTAATCTTCAGGCGCTTGGCGATGTCACTCGGCGCGACACCCTCGGCCTTGAGTTTCGCCACTTCGGCACTCTGTCGGCGGGCGGTGGGAACCCGCCCCTGAAACTTGCCGTCCTTGCGCGCTTTGGCGATACCAATCCTCTGACGTTCGAGCATGATCTTGCGTTCCCACTGAACGATGCCGCCTACGAGGGTCATCATCAGCCGCCCATTTGGTGTGCTGGTGTCGATGTCCAGATCGAGAATGCGCAGGGCAACACCTTTCTTCTCAAGGTGCTGTACGATCTCCCACAGGTGAGGGACAGATCGGGCAAGTCTCGATAGGGAGGTGACGACGAGCGTATCGCCCTTTCGGCAGAACCGAAGGACTTCATCGAGAACAGGCCGTTTGCCGACCGAGCTTGCCTCCTCCACAAACAGATGCTCGTCACTGATCCCAAGTTTCCGAAGAGTTTCGACTTGTGCCTCAAGCCCTGCCTTCTGCTCGTCCGTACTCGTCCTCGCTAGTCCAATCAGCATGACTGCCTCCGTTCATGTGAGACAACTATGTGAGACTTGGCTTTAAAAATCAAGAGACAACTTGTGTGAGACACATTTGGACTACGCTGACAAGTCTCACTAGGTCAGGGTCGTGTGCAACGATCAGCCACTCCTTCCCAAGCTTAACCGGATACGGTTAGATGGCTGCCTCCATCATGCCCGTCATTCGAGTTCCATGCCTGCTGACCCCTTCACAATAAGAATCTTCGTTCCCGATGGTGATCCCGAAGGCGTGCGGATTATCGACCGCATGAACTGGACGGGATTGGGTATCGCGTTCCCGCGGGACCAATGGCCCAGCATTCGGCATCGTGCTGAGTTTGCGAGGACGGGTGTTTATATCCTCGTTGGGTATCCGGCTGAGGATGATCTGCCGACGATTTACATCGGGCAGGGAGATGCGATCCGCACCCGACTGGAATCGCATTTCCAGAACAAGGAGTTCTGGGAATGGGGCGTGGCATTCGTTTCGAACTCTGCCAGCGGGGGAATAAATCGAGCCCACGTCACATGGCTTGAGTATGCGTTGGTTGGGCGAGCCAAGCAGGCAGACCGGAGCCACCTCGATAATGGCAATACCCCGCAGGAGCCTGCTCTTTCCGAAGCCGAAAAGGCTGACACTCAGGGCTTTCTCAAGGAAATCTTGCAAATCCTGCCGCTGGCTGGTCTTCGGGCATTTGAGAAACCGCGTGCTGTCGCTAAACCGATGGCCCATGCTCCCGAGGGCGATGTCGAGAGTGTAGCGCCAACTACTATCCGAAGTGTGCCCGACACGATCATTGTCCCGGCTCAGAAGGATGGATTTAACAAGGTCTTCCTGGGCGAAAATGCGTGGTACGCGATCCGGATTTCTGGTGGGATGTTGAGTAAAATCCGGTATATCGCCGCCTATCAGACCCAGCCCGTCTCATCGATCACCCATGTCGCTCCGGTGGAGAGCATCATACCCTATGGTGAGGGTGGAAAGTATAAGTTGATCTTCTCCGAGCCTGCCAAGCCGATAGGACCAATTCCTTTTGGCGGCGCCCCGTCAGGTGCAATGCAGGGGCCACGCTACACATCTCTAGATCGTCTTCGATCCGCGAAAACGGTTGCCGATCTCGTCAGCCTCTCTTGAGGAATAAGCGTCTCAAAAAGCCATAGACTTAGCGGACGCATTTGACGACCCTTTGAAGAAAGAGGCTGATCGTGAATACTGCGAGCTTGATCCTAGAAAAGATGTGGACGCAACGTGCCAAAATATTCCAGCGCATTCTGCCGTCCAAACTTGAATCATATAAGCAGACGCGCGCTGCGCTAAAAGATAGGGATATAAGCCAGGACTTAGAGTATCAAAAAAATTTCAATGGCTTCTACAAAATGCGGAGCAAGCCTGCCGCATGGTATCAATTCTATTTTGGCCTACTTGAGCGCGAAAAGCACAATGCTGACATAACAGTTAACTATGTCGCTCGGGTCATATTTGAGGAAATGCGAACCCCCAAAGGGAACGGCAGAGTCGAGCCATCCTTTTCCTCAAAGTTGGTCGCAACAATCCGTGAAGATGCGCCAGTCTATGACTCTCAAGTGCTAAGCAACCTTGGGATTCCTCCTCTGCGCCAGAATGGACCTGCCGAAGTCAGGTTGGAAGAGGCTCTGAGAATATACCAAGACATTGAGGCGTTCTATTCCGAAGGCATCAGAACCGACGTTGCCGAGCAACTTCGTGCCGAATTTAATCGCCTCTTCCCAAGTTACTCAGTGTTCTCGCAAACGAAGAAACTTGATCTGATGCTTTGGCAGATGCGGGCTACATAAATGGAAGCCTCGAAGAGTGGCGAGAGGTGCAAAATGGGGGAGGCTGCAAGAACACGTAGGGCTCATAGCAGGATACTACAGAAAGCCTCAAGGTGCGTTTATTGCGGAGGAGCCGCAGATACCGTGGAGCATATGCCCCCAAGGATTATGTTTCGGGGAAAGCAGCGGCCAAAGGGACTTGAATTCCCAAGCTGCCGCCCATGCAACAACGGCACAAGCACTTCCGATCTTGTGGCATCGCTGATCGGTCGCATGTCACCCGACCCCGAGACCCAGACCGATAGAGATGACGTTGATAAACTCTTGCGGTCCGTCCACGCGAATGTGCCGGGCTTACTAGAGGAAATGCGAATGGGGCGCGGAGGGCAGAAGCTTGCCTTACGTGGGTTGTCTGTTGACCCCGACAGCGGGGCTCTGAAAGCGAATGGCCCCTTGCTGACTAAGCACATGAACATTTTTGGTGCGAAGATCGGCTTCGCACTTCATGCAGAAGCATTTGGGGAGCCGGTTCCACTTGACGGGGCTGTGATGCCCATCTGGTACTCAAATCACCAGGCACTTAGAGGAGAGTTACCGCAAGAACTGCTGAGCGTCCTTCCCGAAGGAAAGACACTCAGCCAGGGAAGGAAGGAAGTGAGCGATCAGTTTCAGTACACCTGGGCTATCACGGAGGAGCGTAGCAACGGACTATTCTTCGTGACTTTTAGGGAGGCCTTTGCGGTGGCTGCGATAACCGGTTTAAATCGCGCGTTCTTCAGACATGAAAAATTCCCGAAGTGGCAAATTTTTGCTCCTGGCGACTTTAGGCCGAGTAGATTGGAACCTTAGCCAATGTCTGGTTGCAAGGTGCGTCCGACAAAAAATACGTCCCGCGAAGCGGCTTATGATCTTGGAATTGGCCATATTGGATAACCGTAATGCTCCCGCCGGTGGCAGTTGGGACAAAGAGCAACCGCGTTTTCGACGGTGTCATCACCACCCACTGCAAGGGGTATCTTGTGGTGAACCTCAAGGTAGGGAGTTAGATCGGAACGCCGTTCAAAGGGAGCGGGCTCTTGGCAGGACTCACATATACCTTCGGCTCGGGCCAAGACCTCAGCGACCACGTCAGGATTACGAACGAAGGCTTTGCTAATGACAGTGACCGTGGTCGGCGTTCTTGGAGCCGCCTTTAATCTTGCCTGACGCTTCTCGCGCGGTTCTTCCATCGAGCGCCGAACACGCTGTGCCAGATTCCGATTGAGTTCTTGCTCCTCGATCGGAGCATTTGCCTCCGCGGTATCGAACCTCGCAAGTTCAAACCACTTGGCTCCGTTCGGCTCCGAATGAATCCCGATATTTCTGAATACTCCAGCGAGTGTAAATGGTCCCTCGGTTGTATGCCGCACAAACACATAGACTGGAACTTCCGGGTAGTCGATAATCGAGGCGTTCTCGATATAGCTTTCCTTGAACACCTCATTGCGGCTCTTTAGGTAGTATTTCAGTTTGCTGCCTTCAGTAAGCCACTTGTTCTCGTACTTCCCGCCCGAGAGGGTTGCCTTTACGAACACAGCCTTGTGTTTTCCCACTCGTCCGATGGGCAAAATACCGCCGCTGCGGGTGTCATAGACACCGGCAAAGATCACCAGATCGAATGATGAATAGCGGCCTCCGATAACGAAGTCGTCGAGTCGTGTTCTGTCGGATGCCCAAGGGCCGAAAGTTTCGAGGAATTCATTGCGGATGTCCTCGAATGTCGATAGCCCGGCAGCCCGGAGGGCTTTGAACACCTTAGTATCCGCCTCTCCTTGAAACCGATCCATATAGAGGATGAGATCGCCAACTCTCCGGAACATCCGAAGCCAGCGCCCCGAGTTCGAAATCGTTGCCTTCACCTCATCAGGAACGGCTTCGCTCTGCAATGCAGGTTGCAGCACGCGGCTTTCGATGAACGCACGCGCCTCATCAATTTTCATTCCTGACCCCAAAGGCTGATAATCCCGATCTCATGAGCAGTGCTCGGCCTAAAGCCGGACTAAGAAGCCGCTCTCATGGCCATATAGTCAAGGTTCCAGGGGCTGAGTCTATAATTTGTAACGGCAGCTGAATTGAGCCCCACTGCTTCCCGCCAGTAATAATCCTCCGCTTGAGCATACTAGGCGGAAGTCCGGGGGAGGGCGGCTGGTCGTTTCAAGACCGGAAAACCGTGCCTTGCACCTGGGATCGTACTGATCCGGAGGGCGTTTCCAAGGCGGGGACTCACTGGGCAATCGAGAGCGATCCTGTCGATCAGATCGCATAACCCGATGTCGGCCCGTCAAGCCAGCCTGTACTCTCCTTTGCAATTCGGTTGGAACGGTACACGTACAGGCAGTCTAGATTGAATAATCAAGCTTGCATGTGTGAACCAGTTCTGAGCCGGCGCAGGACAGGAATGCTCAAGCTGAGTCACAGGGCTGAACGATTAGAGGCAAGGTTAGGCGCTGCCTACCAAAAGCTTCCTCCGGCCGTCTTGAACGACTTGTTGCCCATCACCATTTATTGCGTAGCTCCAGTTGCCGTACTCGAACCGAAGGCTCAAGGGAGCACCCCGAGACAGGGGAAGCCTCGCTGCGGGTGGTGGTGCAGCATCGATTTTCTTTGGACGCCTCGAAATACGGCGTCCAGCGCGCGGCGGTTCAATGAGGTCACGCGAAAGAAGATCGCCCAGGCGTTTCACGCCGGGCGATCTCATGCGCCCGGCAATGGAGGAGTCCAATAGCCGTGGCCCAAGTGCTTTCTCTTGCGTTATCTCAAACAGTATCCCAGGTCACCGGACCGTGGCAGTTCGCAGCTTTTGCGACGCTGCTGGCGGTCATGCTTCTCGTCCGATGGCGGTTGTGAGCGGAACTCTTGCTACTTCTCGTCGAAGCTACTTCTCCAATGCCGTACTGGCTTTGGCATGGCCCGGTTCCCGAATCATTTCATAGGTATCGCTGCGGACCGCTGTCCATCCGGCCGAGGCGGAAGGGCTGCATGTTCATAATACGGCCCGACCTTCGCTTTCTGACGTAGGCGGCACTTGTGTTTGGTTTGAGCAACAACTAAATGGTCAATCGACTTCGGCGTAAGCTGCACCTCGCGCTGGCCCATAGCCTATGTACGACCTCAGGTCTGACCATAGGACGGGCTTCGGGAATTTACCTTCTCTCAGTTGACAACTCCATCGTGAAGATGAGTTGCAGATTGCCGGAGTCTAGCAATGGAGGGTTCGCCGATGATGAAAATTCGGAAGCGCCTTAACCTTGCTGCAGCAGTGCTGACGGTGACGCATCTCATTCTTGAGAATGTTAATACCCTCATCGATCTGCTCAGCAAGGTTGTCAACTACAATGGCCCACACGTTCGAAAACTTCGCGCATTCATACTGGAAAAACGGCAAGCCGATATTTGCCCCCAGTGAAAAAGGCGAGGAGTGGGGCCGGAAGATAAAGCGTCGGGTCGGGAAGCTTTATAAGTTTGACCACTTTGTATATCACTTCAAAGATGGCTCTCACGTTAAGGCGTTACACAACCACCGTAAGAACACATACTTCTGCCGAGTGGATATCGAGCGGTTCTTTTACAGTATCCGTCGAAACCGACTTAAGCGTGCCCTTCGCGATATTGGCGTCCGAAAAGCGGAAGAATTCGCCAAATGGTCAACGGTGAAGAACCCGTATGAGGGGGGTGGCTACGTAATCCCCTACGGTTTCATTCAGTCCCCTATCCTGGCTACGCTGGTTCTCGTTTCATCTACTGTCGGAGCCTACCTGCGGAGCCTCGATGGAAATGTCATCACCATATCGGTGTACATGGACGACATTTGCCTTTCATCTAACGATGAGTCCGCGTTGTGGGCGGCATTTGAAGGATTGAAGGAAGCGGTCGCAAAAGCGGGATTTACGTTAAAGGCCGACAAGACGCGCGCGCCCGCAAGGGTGATCGATGTTTTTAACTGCAGCTTGGAGAATGGCACCACCGCAGTGCTACCCGACCGCGTTGCGGAGTTTTTCTCATTGCCTCGTACACCAGCGAGTGTCGAAGGCTTTGAAACCTATGTTGATATCGTCAAGTCCCACACTTGGAGGGCAACTCGAAAGCAAAAGCGGCGGCGGTACGTTCGTCGCATGGCAAGACCCGCTCCAGCAGTAGCCGTGCCGCCTACGCCCTCAGGTGGGCCGTAAGCCAAGTTCAAAGTCTATGGCGGCCTTAGACGTCATGCGCGAGGATAAAAAAAAGCCCCGGCGAACCGGGGCTTTTGAATTAGGCGGCCTGCTTTGACTTAGCATCGTTGAGCATGGCGATCACCTCGTCGCGACTATAAGGCCGCGTGAGGTTTGCCTGCTTGAAACGCTCGGCCTCGTGCGGCTGGTGCCCCATCCCATAAAAAGTCTCGACGCTTTCGTTACCGTAAGTGATTTGGTAGTTCGCCCAACCCTTCTCACCGGTGACACCGAACTGAACAGAGACGAAGTTTTCCGGGCCGAGCTTGTCGCCGTTAGCCAAGATGCCTTCGTAATAGGAAGGATTGTCATTCGGGATGCGCTCCAAGACGAACAGCCCGTTTGGGCCGATTTCGTGATGTCCCCAACCGGCGTCCTGGGCCATCTGGATGAGCTTCTGGGCGTGTTGGATGCTCGGGATGCGGGCCTGACCGCGCGCGGCCTGGAGCGTTCCGTCGTCGCGTTGCCAGATAAAGCGAAATCCGTCCTCCGGGTCGCCATCGGCGAAAAAGTACCGGCAACGCTGGAAGCAGAGACGGTACTGACCGGGCTCTCCGTCTGTGACCGAATTGAAAATGTGGACGCGCGTCTGGGGCATGGGATTACTCCGCATGTGGGCGGCCTTGTGATCTCCCAAGGGGAGTCGCTCACCCGGGTTGCGGCGCTGAGCGCCGGACCGCTGCGAAATTGCAGGGACAAGTTCAAGATATGGCTCCCTACTGATCAGTTCAAGTTTCGCTGATGAGATTTTTACAAGCTAATGAGTTAGCTGACGGCTCAGAGCAGTCTGATCAGTGGTCGAGGTCACGGCTAACCTCGTCCCGATGCATAAGCAGAAGCCCTACAAAAAGCTGGGGGAGAGCGCGCGGGATCGTGCGGGTAAATACAAGCCGAAAGCCGACCCCCAGGTTTACCTAAGTGATTGGATTTGTTTGTTCCTTCAGGCCCTCTCCTGGGCACCAACCCTTCTCTAAGGGGTTGATGCACTAAGAATTCCAGCAAAATCAGCGACTTGAGACTGCTCGAGCGACGCACGCGGGCAGCATCGTGCCCCTTTGGGCGTCAGGTACGACCTCGGCACATGTGAGCGACGCAACGCGTCTGAACGATCATCCCATCCCGTATATGCATCGCTTGGCTTAAGCATCCATCGATATCGGTCAGGGCGCCACGATGATGGTGTCTGTCATCTGAGAGCTTGGATGCAAAGAGGTGCCGAAGGGTTCCCGACATGCTCGGATGGGCGGCGTCCGGAGGTTGCTCAGGAATGATATCAATTGATGATAGGTCCGTTTAACTTGGCTGCCGTGGCTCCGGCCTGGGGGAGATATTATCCAGGATCGTGAAATGCGGCTCGTCCCTGTTCCGGCAAAAGAGGGGCGAACAAGTTCGGTCCATAGGCTTCAACGCAAAAGGGATGCGCAATGGCAAAAAACACGATTTGCCTTTGGTATGACAAGGACGCCGAGGCTGCTGCCCGGTTCTATTCCGAGGTCTTTCCTGACAGTGCGGTGCTTGCCGTGCACCGCGCCCCCAGCGATTACCCTTCCGGCAAGGAGGGTGATGTGCTGACGGTCGAATTCACGGTGGCTGGAATTCCCTGTCTCGGCCTCAACGGGGGTCCCGCGTTCAAACATAACGAGGCCTTCTCGTTCCAGATCGCCACCGATGACCAAGAGGAAACCGACCGCTACTGGAATGCCATCGTTGGCAACGGTGGCCAGGAAAGCGCGTGCGGCTGGTGCAAGGACAAGTGGGGCGTGTCCTGGCAGATCACGCCACGTATCCTCACGGAAGCGCTGGCGGTAGGCGGCGATCAGGCCAAGCGGGCATTCGAGGCGATGATGGACATGACGAAGATCGATGTCGCCCTGATCGAAGCAGCGCGGCGCGGATGATGCTTCGCCGCCATCGAAGAGACCCGAAAGTGGGCTCAAGGTTCCGCGACCGTCCCGATCCGTTCCGGAAGAGGAAAGCGGATCGTGCAGCGAAGCCCATCGGGCTCGAATGTCAATGTCGTGTCGGCCTTGAGTTCGTAAAGAAGAATCCTTGTAAGCACTTCCGTTCCGAATCCACGGCTGGAGGGTTCGTCAATGGCTGTCACGTCGCGTTCCTTCCAGACGAGCGACAGGAACATGTTGGGGGCCGGGCCGAAAACATCCCAAGTGATTTCAATTCGTCCTGTGCTGCGGCCAAGAGCCCCGTGTTCGATCGCATTGACGGCAAGCTCGTGCACGGCCATCGCCAGAATCTGCCCCGCTTTCGGCTGTAGGTCCACGACAGGTCCGTGGAGTTGCACGCGATCTCCTTCCGAGGCTCCATAGTGGAAGAGCTCATCGGACAGAATCGTACGAAGTTCGACACTCCCCCGCGCGTCAGCGATGGCCTGAGTGCGCGCGAGAGTGTCGAGGCGGTCTTCCAGGTGGCCCACATAGCTGTCGAGATCGCGGTTGGTCGTGGCTGACCGGCGAATGATCGTGCGAAGCATCGCGACCGTGTTGTGCAGCCGATGCCGAACCTCCGCCGGCGCATCTCGCCGGTCGCGCAGATCCCGGTTGTCGGCGTCAAGCTCGGCGATGCGGGCGGGCCCAATGGTGTCCTCTGTCATAAGCTGCCTCGTCACTCGTGCTGATCAACGATCGGTCCGCCCATCTGTTCAGCATGAAATAGAACACTCGGTTGAAGGTACTCGGCGTCGAAAAACGAGACCTCCCGCAAGCCCTCCAGGCTCAGAATGGTCAAGCTGCGGCCTCGCAGCGAGATCAATCCCGTCATTCTCAGATCCTGGAGGGAGCGATTGACGTGCACTGTCGATAGTCCGAGCAGGTCGCCGAGATCCGTCTGCGTGATCGGCATGTCGAAGCTGAGCCCATCGACGAGGCCGACCATTTCCAAACGAAGGTGGAGCTCACAGAAGAGGTGTCCCAATCGCTCGGTCGCCGAGCGCCGTCCCAGACTGACCACGTGCTCGCGCTCCATTGCCGATGCGACCAGCAAGTCCCACCACAAGGCCTCGTTGACGCGCGGGTTATGCCGCACGAGGTTTCCAATGGCGTTCAACGGCACCAGAGCCGCGGTAACGGGAGTGAGGGCGGCAAGCGGTTGGTCCATGAAGCGCGGCAGCACGCCGAAAGGCTCGCAGAGGTCGCCTGGAATGAAGAGCGAGATGATCTGCCGCTTGCCGTTCGGCAGCAGCCTGTAGCGGCAGGCCCAGCCATCGACGATCAAAGGCAGGAACCGCGAAGGGCTGCCTTCCGCCACGATGTCTGCACGGGGGCCGAATGTGCGAACCAAGTGTGTCAGGCGCGTCAGAATCTCCTCGTCCTCATCGGTCAGAGGGGCGCCATGGCGGAGTTTGCGCACGAAGGGATGAGCCATGCTTTCCATCCTCCTCTCAACAGAACTCGGAACGCCGGCCATTTGGTCCGAACGGGCTTTGCCGGTGCTTCGAATGTGATCGGTTCACCTCCATCGAACCGGAATAAAACGGAGTTTGGCATTTGAAGGCGCCGCTCTTTCCCAGAACCGGCCACGCCGCTCCGAACCGCCTGTCCATTCCTGTCATGATCGCGGGCGAGCCATCTTTTGCCCAAGTGGGCAAAGCCATCAGGATCAACATCTCTGCTCGGCGGGAAAAAAGAACTCTGAGGCGGATCTCCTCGGAAGTAACTCCCCGGCTCGGATGCTCGATACGTTCACGCGTTTATGAAGGTCGAACGTTCATAACGTTTGACCCGCCTTGGCTTTCCTGTGAACGTTTCATCCCGGGATCGTCCTTGTCGCGAAGGCGATCTGGTTCAGGTTCGGATGACGCTGTCGGAGGGAATGATGACCATCAGACAGGCCTTGCTCCTCGCTTCGCTTTCTATCGGCGGGATCGCGGGCGCATCTTACCCTGCCGCGGCCATGATGGGCAACGCGCCCTCGCTCGACGATCTCTATGCCGGCGCCACGGATGCCACCGCAAGCCAACGGCTCGGAGAACTCATGACCGATCTGCGCAAGGGCGGTCTCAAGCCTTCCATGATCGTCGATCGTCTGGTCGGCGCCTATTGCCCTCTCGTCGCCGCCGACACCGCGCTCTCGGACAAGCAGAAGACGGAAAGAGTCCGGCAATTCGCGCAGCAGGTGACAGGCCTGGCTTACGCGCCATCGGCAACGGACGAGGTGGACGTTCTCGTGCAGACCACCCTGACGCCGGAAATGCTGACGCAGATCGATCAAGCCGCAAAGCGCGGCGGCATCACCCGCGACGAGTGGATTGCGCAAGCGATCAAGCGGCAATTGGCAGGGCCATGACGCGGCCTGATCATGAAAGCGCCGCGTTACCGGGCGTCGGGCTCCGTCGGCTGATCCTGGATACGGACTCGCCCGTGAGGGATCTCCTCGGTACGCGTGACGCCGGTCCCTTCGGCTCCTTCCCATCCTTGCGAGCGCCATGAGGCCTGCTGCTCATCGAGATCGAGCACGCCTTCCTGGTCGAGGATGCCTACCACCTGATCGATATGCGTGGCGCCGCATTTCACGATGATCACGGAGCCGCCACGGGTGACACCCTCGGCATAGGCGTAGGCATCGGCCCGCGAGAGGCCATCGTCCTCCAGAAGCGGAGCGAGGTTGTGGGGCGTTGACCAGATGTCGATGTGATCGCGCGGTATCCCGGCCTGTTCCAGGCGGTTCGCGGCCGCTATGGCGTGCAGTTCGCTATGGAAGAGGGAGGCAACAGTCTTCATTGAGTCGATCTCCTGCAAAGCTGGGCGATGTCGAACTCGGTGCGAAAACAAGCCTTAAGGCTACCACGGAGAGCTTGGCTCGACCATATGGCCGGTCAGCCTCGGACGTTCTCGACGGCGAGGGAGGCCGCAGGAGCGAAGATCGTGATCGGTTCTTTCCGTCCGGCCAAAGGCTCGCGACCGATCTCCCGCCACGCGGCGCGCTCCAATGAGCTCTCGACGACGGGGCCGGAGGCCAGGATCACCTCGCCATAGCGCTTCGTCGCCTGTTCGAGACGCGAGGCGACGTTGACGGCGTCGCCCAGCACCGTGAATTCCATGCGCTCCTCGTCGCCGACGATTCCGCAGAAGACTTCGCCGACATGGATGCCGATTCCGATCCGCACGGTGTGCGGCAATTCCCGGGTCGCGTTCCAGGCTTCGACGATCCGCACGAGGTCATGGGCGAAGGCGAGCGCGCGCCCTGAATCGTCGCTCCCCTCGTCCGGCACCCCGAACAGGATCAGCGCCCCGTCCCCGATGAACTTGTCGACGAAGCCGTGATGCGCGCGCACGCAAGCCAGGATGCGCGTCCGGAAGGCGGTGAAGAACTGGGACAGGCGTTCCGGGTCCATGCCCTCGGCCATGCCGGTCGAGTCGCGGATGTCGACGAAGACGATGACGGCCCTCTGCCGGCGGCCCCGGCGCAGATCGATGTCGCCCGCCGCCACCCGGGGCGCGATCTCGGCGGGGAGGAAGCGCGCAAGGCTGGCGCGCCCGACCGCATCCCTGACAGCGGAGGAGAGGAGGCGGCGCGAGCGGATGATTCCGAAGGCCGTGGCGGCGCCTGCCAGCATCAGCAGTTCGAACCGCATCACGTTGATCGGCATCGAGAACAGCCTGTGCCATTCCGGGAACTCGCCGGTATCATCCATGACGAGGCGGTGGCCGAGGTCGATGGAGATGCCGAGAACGCCAAGCCCCAGAAGGCCGATGGCGCAGAGCTGCACCTTGACGTCGTAACGCAATGCGCCCACGGCCAGAACCAGCGGGATCGCCCAGGCAATCGGAGCGGATGGCAGGGCGTTGCCGGGCAAGCCACGCTGGCTGACGGCGAGATATGCGATGACGAGCACGAGCCCGACATCCAGCGCCATGAACAGATAGGCGAAGCCGTGCTGCCAGCGCTGGGGATCCGCGAGCATGATGCTGGCTGCGCCTACTGTCAGAAACCCGAGCGAAGCGATCCAGGCATTGTGCTCGAACAGGCCGAGCGATACGTCTGTCAGGTACAGCAGCACGCGGTCGGCCGCGATGACGGTCACGAAGACGCAAACGCCGATGGCCACGCGCAGCCACCCGATCAGCCGCTCCGCCGCAACCTCGTGACGGCGCATCAATGCCGAGACGAGATCGCCTTCCAAGGGGCGGCTCGGATTGCCCATGAGGGGTTCCGTTGTTCGGAGCAGATCGTCCGCGCGCTGATCCGGCCGCATGACGGCCTCCTGATCTGTTCAGGTTGGCGGGCCTTGGTCGAATTAGAACACAGCCGCGCTCGCGCCGCTAGGGAGCGCCTGTAGAATATTGTCCTCGAAAGCCTAGCCGATAGGGCTAGGTGACGGGCCCTGCATTGCTCACTATGATGGCCGGAACAGGTGAAGAACCGAAGCACATCCGGTTGCTGTCTCCATCAAGGGATCAGCCTTATCGAAGCGTGCGGACTTGTGGCGTTGCCGACAGGTTCGCCCGCCGTCCATAACATCAGAACAACGGGACGGAACTCGCAAGAGGGGCATGAGTGGAAACCGGTCGTTCTCGACCGGTCCTGCCGATTGGGAGTTTCCGCATGCGCCTTCTCCTGTTCGCGTTCGCCCTCAGCGCCATTCTGTGGCCCGCCGCCATTTCTTCGAGCGTTGCGCAAGGCGGCCCACCGCAGGGGCCTCCGCCCGTGACGGTGGCAAAGCCGGTGGTCAAGGACATCATCGAACGCACCGATTTCATCGGACGCTTCGAGGCGATCAATCAGGTCGATATCCGGGCGCGGGTGTCGGGCTATCTCGATAAGGTTCACTTCCAGGACGGCGCCTTCGTCAAGGCCGGCGACCTTCTCTTCACCATCGATCAGCGCCCTTACAAGAACGCGCTCGAACAGGCCCAGGCCGCCGTCACGTCATCGCAGGTCGCCCTGGAATTCGCGCAGAGCGACCTGAACCGCGCCGAGCAGCTGCGCCGCACCGGCAACATCACCGACCAGCTCTTCGATCAGCGGCGGCAATCGTTCCTGACGGCGAAGGCCGAACTCGACCGGGCCCAGGCCGCGCTGCGGCAGGCGCAGCTCGACGTGGAATTCACCGAGATCAGGTCGCCCCTGGCGGGCAAGATCTCCCGCAAGCTCGTGTCGGAAGGCAATCTGGTCAATGCGAACCAGACGATCCTCACGAATGTGCTTTCCCTCGATCCGATCCAGTTCTATTTCGACGTGGACGAGCGCTCCTTCCTTGCCTTCTCGCGCCAGTCCCAGGGCGGCACGCGAACCACCGTCGACGGCGAGACCAACGAGGTTACTCTCACCCTGACGGAAGAGCGTCTCGGCCAGCGGAAAGGCCAGCTCGATTTCGTGGACAACCGGCTCGACGCGGCAAGCGGCACGATCCGCGTGCGCGCCGTGTTCGACAACAAGGACCTGTTCCTCACGCCCGGCCTGTTCGGCCGCGTCACGGTCGGTGCATCCGATCCCTACAAGGGCATCCTGCTGCCCGATGAAGCCATCGGCAGCGACCAGGACAGGCGCGTGGTCTATGTGGTCGACGACAAGAACGTGGTCCATCTCAAGCCTGTGCGCATCGGACCCAGGATCGACGGTTACCGCGTGATCCGCGACGGGCTGACCGGCAATGAAACCGTGGTCGTGAACGGGCTCGTCCGCGTTCGCCCCGGCGCGCCGATCACGCCGCAGATGACGACGCTGCCTCCCACCCGGGAGCGAAACGGCAGTTGATCTCTTGTGAGGAATGCGCCCATGCGCTTCGCCCATTTCTTCGTCGACCGTCCGATCTTCGCGACCGTCCTTTCGGCGCTGTTCCTCATCATCGGCGGCATCGCCTACACCACATTGCCGGTGGCGCAGTATCCCGATATCGCGCCGCCCACCGTGGTGGTGAGCGCGAGCTATCCGGGCGCCGATGCGCAGACGGTGGCGGCCACCGTCGCGACGCCGCTGGAGCAGCAGATCAACGGCGTCGAGGACATGCTCTACATGTCCTCCTACTCCACCGGCGACGGCTCCATGGCGCTGACGATCACGTTCAAGCTCGGCACGGACCTCGACAAGGCGCAGGTGCTCGTCCAAAACCGGGTCTCCATCGCGACGCCGCGCCTGCCGGAGGAGGTGAGGCGCCTCGGCGTGACGACGCTCAAGAGCTCGCCCGATCTCATGATGGTCGTGCATATGCTGTCGCCGGACAGTTCCTACGACCAGCTCTATGTGTCGAACTATGCCCGCAACTACGTGCGCGATATCCTGCTGCGGCTCGACGGAGTGGGCGATGTCATCATCTTCGGGGAGCGGCAATATTCCCTTCGCATCTGGCTCGATCCGGAAAAGCTTGCCTCCTATGGATTGACGTCGAGCGAGGTGGTGCGCGCCATCCAGGAACAGAACGTCCAGGTCTCGGGCGGCGCGCTCGGGCAGGAGCCGACGCCCACCGATGCGGCTTTCCAGGTCACGGTCACGACGCAAGGCCGCTTCGAGGATCCGCGCCAGTTCCGGCAGATCATCGTCCAGGCGACGCCCGAGGGACGTCTCGTGCGGCTGCAGGATGTTGCCCGCATCGAGCTCGGCGCCCAGGATTACGTGACGAATTCGTACCTCAATGGAAAACCGGCAGTCGCTCTCGGCATCTTCCAGCGTCCCGGCACCAATGCGCTGGGAGCCTCGGACCAGATCATCCGGACCATGGAGGAGCTGAAGGTCAATTTCCCGCTCGGGATCGCCTATCAGATCGTCTACAATCCCACGGAGTTCATCGCCGACAGCGTGAACGAGGTCTACAAGACGCTGTTCGAGGCGACAGCCCTCGTCGTGCTCGTGGTGATCGTCTTTCTCCAGAGCTGGCGCTCGGCCATCATTCCCATCGTGGCGATTCCGGTCTCGCTCGTGGGCACCTTCATCTTCATGGCGGCCTTGGGCTTTTCCATCAACACGCTCACCCTGTTCGGCATGGTGCTCGCCATCGGCATCGTCGTCGATGACGCCATCGTCGTGGTCGAGAACGTGGAGCGCAACATCGCGCAGGGCATGTCGCCGAGGGACGCGGCCCATGTGACCATGGACGAGGTGGGAACCGCTCTCGTCGCCATCGCGCTCGTTCTCGTCGCGGTCTTCGTGCCGACGGCTTTCATCCCAGGAATCTCGGGCCAGTTCTATCGGCAATTCGCCCTGACCATCGCCGTCTCGACGGTCATCTCGGCCTTCAATTCCCTCACCTTGTCGCCCGCGCTCGCAGCCCTGCTGCTGAAGCCGCACGCGCATGAGCCGCCGAGGAACCCGATCCGCCGCGTCGGGGCAACCCTGGCCAACGGCTTCAACCGTGGTTTCGATGCGATGTCGAACGGCTATGCCCGCGCGGTCGGAGTCGTCGTGCGGCGCAAGCTGATCATGCTGCCGATCTATGCCGGCCTGCTCGCCGGAACGGCGTGGATCGCCAACCATGTGCCGCGCGGATTCATTCCTGAACTGGACCAGGGATACGCCATCGTCGTCGTGCAACTGCCGGATGGGTCATCTCTCTCGCGCACCGATGCGGTGGTGCAGCGGGCCTCGCAGATCATGCAGGAAACGCCCGGCATCCGCGATGCCATCGCTTTCGCGGGCTTCTCGGGTGCAACCTTCACCAACGCGACCAATTCGGCCGCCATCTTCGCCAGCTTCAAGCCTTTCGATGAGCGGATTGCCGCGGGCGATACCGCCGACAAGATCATCGGGGATCTCTTCGCCCGCATGCAGCAGATCGAGGAGGCGTTCATCATCGCCATTCCGCCGCCGCCGGTCAGCGGTCTCGGCAACTCGGGCGGCTTCAAGGTCCAGCTCCAGAACCGGACCGGCGACGATGTGCGCGGCATTCTCGCGGTGGCCTACCAGTTGATGGGGCAGGCGAGCCAGAATCCGAATCTCACCGGAGTGTTCACCACGTTCTCGGCCAATTCGCCCCAGGTCTATCTCGAGATCGACCGGCAGAAGGCGAGTATTCTCAACGTGCCGATCCCGAACATCTTCGAGACGCTGCGGATCAATCTCGGCACGGCCTACGTCAACGACTTCAACGCTTTCGGCCGCGTGTACCAGGTGAGGGCGCAGGCGGACCAGCGGTTCCGTATCGATCAGGAGGACATCAACCGCCTGCGGGTACGCTCATCGACAGGCGCTCTCGTGCCCATGGGCACGATCGTCGAGATGCGGGAGGTGTCGGGGCCCGACCTGATCCAGCGCTACAACATGTTCACGTCGGTCGCATTGCAGGGGAGCGCTGCTCCCGGCGTGTCGTCGGGAACGGCGCTCGACACCATGGAGCAGCTCATCCGGCAGGCGCAATCTCCCGGCATGGGATTCGAGTGGACGGAAATCGCTTTTCAGGAGCGGCAGACCGGCAACACGGCGGTCTTCATCTTCGCGCTCTCCGTGCTCTTCGTCTTCCTCGTGCTCGCGGCGCAGTACGAGAGCTGGTCCCTGCCCATCGCCATCATTCTCATCGTTCCGCTGGCGGTGCTGTCGGCCCTCATCGGCGTGATGCTGCGCGGGCAGGACAACAACATCCTGACCCAGATCGGGCTCGTGGTCCTTGTCGGCCTGGCGGCGAAGAACGCCATCCTCATCGTCGAATTCGCCAAGCAGGCGGAGATGGAGGGCAAGACGCCCATCGAGGCCGTGGTGGAGGCTTGCCGCCTGCGGCTGCGTCCGATTCTGATGACGGCCTTCGCCTTCATCCTCGGCGTGCTGCCGCTGGTGATCGCGACCGGCCCCGGTGCCGAAATGAGGCAGGCTCTCGGCACGGCGGTCTTCGCCGGCATGATCGGCGTGACCTTCTTCGGATTGTTCCTGACGCCCGTCTTCTACGTGACGCTGAGAACCATCGTCCTGCGGCTGTCGCGGAAACGTCCCGTCAAACAGCCCGACCCTGTGGAAGTTCAGTCCTCGGCTGCTGAATAGGCAAAGGCAGGATGAAATCGGATTTCATCCTGCCTTTGATGCTCAATGATGGTGGGTGGCCTGCGAGGTCATCCGATCCACATAGGCGATGCCGATGGCCGACAGAATGAAAACCGAGTGGATCACCGTCTGGAGAATGATGCCCGTCTCCGTATAGGTGCTTTTGGCGGTGCCCACATAGCCGGCTTCGATGAAGGTCCGCAGCAGGTGGATCGACGAGATGCCGATGATCGCCATCGCCAGCTTTACTTTAAGAACGCCGGCATTGACGTGGCTCAGCCATTCCGGCTGGTCCGGGTGCCCTTGCAGGTTGAGGCGCGACACGAAGGTCTCGTAGCCGCCGACGATGACCATGACGAGCAGGTTCGAGATCATCACCACGTCGATGAGGCCGAGGACCACCAGCATGATCTGCATCTCGGTGAACTCGCCGGCATGCATGACGAGATGCACCAGCTCCTTCAGGAACAGGAAGACATAGACGCACTGGGCGACGATCAGTCCGAGATAAAGCGGCAGCTGCAGCCAGCGCGAGCTGAAGATGAGGGCCGGCAAGGGCCTGAGGACAGCCGATCGGGCCGCCGAGGGCTTTTCGGGATTTTGGTCCATTGATGATCTGGAAGCTACGTAAGGGAGGGAATCGGGTGGTAAGCGGGGCGATAACCCGCCGCCCGTAGATGGGATGACCCCGGCTGGCACACAAGGCCGGTCGGGCGAGTTCAAGTCTCCCTTGGCCTTCGGCTATTCCGAAGGCTGGCTATGAAACATCCGCATTGCGGCGTTCTTTCGCCCATGGGCCAATGCCGCATGTCCGATCTATCCCCGTGGCTTGTGCTCGCGATTGGCCTCACCTTTTTCCTTGCCGGCATCGTCAAGGGCGTCACCGGCATGGGCTTGCCGACGGTGGCCATGGGCGTGCTGGGCGCGATCATGACGCCTGTCGCGGCGGCCGCCCTGCTGATCGTGCCGTCCTTCGTCACCAATGTCTGGCAGCTCGCTTCCGGTCCCGATTTTTCCGCGCTATCTCGGCGGCTCTGGACGATGATGCTGGGGATCGTGCTCGGCACGCTCGCCGGTTCGGCCATCCTGACGAGCGGGCAAACACAATGGACGACAGCGGGACTTGGCATTGCCCTCATCATCTATGCCGCCTTCACTCTGTTGGCCCGGCAGCTGTATGTGCCTTCCCACCAGGAAAAATGGCTGTCGCCGCTGGTTGGTCTCACGACCGGCATCGTTACAGGCGGCACCGGTGTCTTCGTCATTCCTGCCGTTCCCTATCTCCAGGCCCTCGGCTTGAAGAAGGACGATCTGATTCAAGCTCTCGGCCTGTCGTTCACAATCTCCACGGTTGCTCTTGCCGCTGGGTTGGCATGGCGCGGGGCATTCCAACTTGATGGTCTCGCTTTATCTTCCCTCGCCATTGCGCCGGCACTTCTCGGCATGGGGCTGGGGCAAACGATCAGGAAGCGAGTGAAGCCGGAAAACTTCCGGAGGTGGTTCCTCATCTGCCTGCTGCTGCTCGGCATCGAGCTTGTCCTGAAATCCGCTCTTCAGGCTTGAGGCTCCCTTGCGCCGGCACTTTCACAAAACCTACGTCATCAGACCTTAGTCTAGCCCCGCTTGCGTGGCGCGGTGGAAGCTGATCATAATCCTTGCACGCCTGTGCAACCATGCCCCGCAGAGGGCCCAGGCTGAGGAGCAGGAAACATTGAGCGCCTTTCTCGAAGTGGCAGATGCCCGTGTTCGCTATGGACAGCAAGAAATCCTCAAAGGGGTGAACCTCGCCGTCAAGAAGGGTGAGTTCGTAGCGCTCCTCGGCTCTTCGGGCTGCGGCAAGACCACATTGTTGCGCAGCATTGCAGGGTTCAATATTCCCGCCTCCGGCGCCATCCGCGTCGATGGGCGGGATGTGACCCATCTGCCGCCGGACAAGCGCGGCATGGCCCTGGTCTTCCAGTCCTATGCGCTCTGGCCGCATATGACGGTCGATCAGAACATCGGTTACGGCCTCAAGCTGCGGAAGGTGCCGAAGGCCGAGATCGAGACGCGCGTCACGGAGATCAAGAAGCTCCTCGGCCTCGATGCGTTCGGCGCGCGCAAGCCCGCCAACCTCTCCGGCGGCCAGCGCCAGCGCGTGGCGTTGGGAAGGGCGCTCGCGATCCAGCCCGACATCCTTCTTCTCGACGAGCCTCTGTCCAATCTCGATGCACGCATTCGCCTGACGGTGCGCCACGAGATCAGCGCGTTGCAGCGCCGCCTCGGAATCACGGCGGTGCATGTCACCCACGATCGCGAGGAAGCCATGGTCATGGCCGACCGCATCGTCATTCTCAACAACGGTTCCATCGAGCAGGTCGGAACGCCCGAGGAAGTCTATAACCGCCCCAGCTCCGATTTCGTGGCCGCCTTCATGGGCGCGGAAAACCTGCTCGAACTCTCAGGCTCGACGAATGGCGAGCGCATTGAGATCGCGGCAGGGCCGTTCAACTCCGCTGCCGTCGTTTCCGCGCAGGGACGCAAGCTCTCCGGTGCATTGAATGCTCGCTTCCGTGGTGAATCCGTGCAGCTGAGCGAGGCGAAGAACGACGCGACCTTGCAGCCCGAAGACGGCGCGCTGACCCTGGCCGGCACCGTCGAGCAGACGAGTTATCCGGGCGGTCTCTGGCGTCATGTAATCGTCGTGGGCCCATCGCATATCATCGTCGACGCGCCGCGCAATTTCGACATTGGCAAGCGCGTTATGATCCGCATTCCCGAGGCGGCTTTGTTCCTGTTCCCAAAACAATAGACCGGTGGGCAAAACCACCGGCGATCATTGTATGGGCGCAGCCAGCAAGGCGCGCCCCAAGGAGGAAAACATGAAGGCTAAATTCATCGCAGTCACGCTCGCAACGGGCCTGTTCTGCACGCCGCTCACCGCGGCGGAACTCACCGTCCTCACGGCCGGCGACCAGAACATGGTCGATTACGTGAACGAATATCTCGGGCCTCTCTTCGAGAAGGAGAACCCGGGCACGAAGGTTCGCGTGGTCGGCACCGGCCCCGGCGATGCGGGCTCGCAGAAGATTCTCGAGCGCTTCGAGGCGCAGAGCAAGGCAGGCGTCGCGAAATGGGATGCCGACGTTGCCGTGGTGCACGAGAAATTCGCCGGCCCCATGGTCGAGCAGAAGTTCCTCGAATCCTATCGCAGCAAGATTCCGAGTGGATCGCTGGTCACGCGCGGCAACGCCAAGATGGCGCTCGGCACGAACGTGGACGGCTATGTCATGCCCATGTTCAACAGCCAGACCGCGCTGGCCTACAACCCGGCTCTCGTTCCCAATCCGCCGAAGAGCTACGACGAGCTCGTCGAGTTCGCGAAGAAGAACCCGAAGCAGTTCGGCTATAACGGCATCAAGGGCGGCGCTTCCGGCGTCAGCTTCGTTATGGGCTGGATCTATGCCTATGGCGACGGCGATGCGCAGAAGCTCATGAACGGCCCCTTCGAACAGGGCCAGGAAAAGAACTGGGACAAGGCCTTCGCCTCGCTGAAGGAATTCAGCCGCAACGCCACGATGACTCCGGGCAATGCCGGCACGCTCGACATGCTCAGCCGCGGCGAAATCGCCATCGGGCCGGTCTGGGTGGACATGTTCTATTCCTGGAAGGCCAAGGGCCAGCTGCCGCCGGAAATGAAGCTCGTTCTGCCGTCGCCCGGCATGCCCGGCCAGCCGATGCACTACGTGATCCCGGCCAAGAGCGCGAACATGGATCTCGCCCAGAAATTCGTGGCGCTCGCGACCAGCCCGAAGGTGCAGGCCGAAGGCATCGTGAAGCGCTTCAACTGGTATCCCGGCATCGATGCGCAGCACGTCCAGGCCAATCTCGACAAGGAAACCTGGCAGCAGCTCTTCACCGACATTTCGCCTGAAGAACTCGCCAAGTACGGCAAGCCCTTCCCGATCGCTCCCTACAACTCCGCGATCCTCGAGGCTTACGAGCGCAAGGTCAGCAATTAAGCGACTGCATCATGGCCGGGAGGGACATCTCTCCCGGCCAATCTCGCCTGTCAGAATCAAGCGTCACCGGCGATAGCCGGATTCATGGAAGTTCATCTGCCATGCCGATTCCGTTGATTGGATTCTTGCTCGTCGCTCCGGCGCTGGCGATCGTCCTTCTTCTCTTCATCGTCCCGCTCATCAGCTCCGTCACCGGCGCTTTCGATGTAGGCGGCACGTTCGGCTTCGGCAATTTCATCAAGTCTTTCGAGCTCTACAGCAGCGACATGGTGTTCACGCTTGTCATCGTGCTGCTGTCCTCCGCCCTTATCGGCCTGTTCTCGATCATGATCGGCGGCTATCTCACTTTGGGCTCAAACCCCACGGCGGTCGCGATCCTGCGCTGGATCTATCGCTGGCCGCTCTTCATTCCCTTCATCGTCGTCGGTCAGGTTCTGCGCACGTTCCTCGCCAAGAACGGACTGATGAACAACATCTTCATCGAGGCCGGCCTCATGACGCCGATGGCCGCCGTGAGCTTTCTCGACTGGCGCGGCATCGTCACCGCCTTCGTCTGGAAGCAGACGCCGTTCGTGACGCTGCTGCTCGCCGGCGCCATGGCCTCCATCGACCGCAGCACCATCGAGGCGGCGCGCAACTTAGGGGCCAAGCGCGTCCGCATCCTCATCGAGATCGTTTTGCCCCAGGTGCGCCAGACGCTTCTGGTCGGTCTCATCTTAAGCTTCGTCACCATGATGTCGGTGCTCTCCGTGCCGCTCATGATCAATGCGCAGTCGCCGACCATGATCACCGCCAACATGGCCTTCCGCATCAACGCGCATGGCGATTACGGCGTCGCCAATGCGCTGGGCCTCATCTCGCTCCTCATGACGAGCGTCGCCGCCATCGTCTATCTGCGCCAGACCATGAGGGAGCACGCCCGATGAGCACGTATCTCGATTGGAAATGGATCCCGCGCGGCATAGGCCTCGGCATCCTGGCCTTCATCATCTTCGGCCCGCTCGTGAACCTGCTGCTGTGGGCCGTGGCCGAGCGCTGGTACTTTCCCCATGTGCTGCCGCTGAAATACGGCTTCTCGTTCTGGGCCAGCGTCTTCTCGCCTCGCGGCAACGCCATGGGCTCGCTTGCGACGAGCGTGCTGATCGCGGTCCTGACCGTGATCATGTCGCTCGGCCTCGCCATTCCGGCAGGCTATGCGCTGGCGAGACTTCGCCTGCCGTTCCGTGGCCTGATCCTGCTGGCGTTGCTGATCCCGCAGGCCTTCCCGAACCTGCCGGTCTACGTGAACATCGCCCGCATCTTCTATCAGTACGGCCTCAACGGCACGATCCTCGGCGTGGTCCTCGTCCATGTCACGCATGGCCTCGTCTATGCGGTCTGGATCGCGACGGCGGCGTTCTCGGCCATCGACCGGGAGCTTGAGGAAGCCGCCCGCTCCATGGGCGCCAGCGCCCTGCGCGGTTTCTGGGACGTGACGCTGCCCATCGCCGCGCCAGGCTTGCTGGCAAGCGCGATCTTCGTCTTCCTGGAATCGCTCGACGAGTTCACCGGCACCTATTTCGTCGGCGCGCCCGACGTGACGACCCTGCCGCTGCTGCTCTACACGGCAAGCTCCGGCGGCAATTACCAGATCGCCTCGATCACCGCATTGATCCTGCTCGTTCCGTCGATCGCCTTCATGTTCGTGGTCGAACGGTTCCTCCGCTCGGATGTGCTCTCCAAGGTCGGGCATTAGTCGCGCCATGCAGGAGATCGATACGGAGCTTGCGGAAGCCCAGCCGGGCTTCATCAGCGCCCATAAGGTGGCGGAGCGCGCAGGCGTGTCCCGGTCCGCCG
This sequence comes from Microvirga sp., assembly GCA_041913065.1. Lineage (GTDB taxonomy): Bacteria > Pseudomonadota > Alphaproteobacteria > Rhizobiales > Beijerinckiaceae > Microvirga. The sequence continues at coordinate 132,723 of JAYSGD010000007.1, forward strand.
TGTCGCGCGCCTTCACGCCGGGCGCGAGCATCGCGCCCGAGACCCGCAAGAAGGTGATGCAGGCGGCAGCGGAGCTCGGCTACGAGGTCAACGACCTCGCGCGTGGGCTTCTGGCCAATCGCAGCCGCCTCGTGGGCCTCGTCGCCTCCGATCCCGCAAGCCCGTTCCGCACGCAGCAGATCGCCGCCCTGTCCCGCAGGCTCGTGGAGCGCGGCAGCGTGCCCGTTCTCATCCCGACAGGCTCGCAAGAGGGCGAGGTCAAGGCCGCCCACTCGACCTTGCTGCGCTACCGGGCCGAGGCGACCATCGTGTTGTCCGGCATGCCGTCCTCATCCCTTGTCGAGCTGGCGCAGCGCAACGGCCAGCCGCTCATCGTCGTCGGGCGAATCGAGCACGGCCCGGATCACATCCGCATCGATAACACCCGCGCGGCGCAGATCGCCGTCGAGGTTTTCGTCGCGCGGGGCCTGCGCAAGCTCGGCCTCATCACCTCGGCGGTCGGCAGCCCCAACCTGATCGAGCGCGAGGATGGCTTTGTCGCTGCGGCTGCCAGGCACGGCATCACGGTCAGGGTCCAGCGGGCGGGCTATACCGATTACGATGGCGGCCAGGCCGCAGCCTCGCTGCTGCTGGGGACGGGTGACGACGTCGAAGCGGTGTTCTGCGTCAATGACCTCATGGCCTTCGGCTTGATGGATTACGCCCGCGATGTTCTGAACCTGTCGATCCCCGAGGATCTGTCCGTCATCGGCTTCGACGGCATCCCGGCGACGCGTTGGGGGGCTTACAGGCTCACGACCTTCCATCAGGATGAAGAGGTTCTCGCCAGCGAGATCGTCAAGGTGCTGGACCGGCGGCAGGCTGATCCCAAGGCTCCTCCCATCGTTTCGGTGATCGAGGCGCCCCTGGTGTACCGGGGCAGCGTCCGCTCCCTCAAGAATGATGGGTGAATCCAAAGGAGGCATGACATGAGCGGCGATTATCATTCCATCTGGCTGATGCCTCCCTCCGATCAGGAAGAGGCTTTCGCCGCCATCGTTTGCGATCTCGCCAAGCGCTTCGAGAGCCCGGTGTTTCAGCCGCATCTCACGCTCGTGGAGGATATGCCGCGAAGCTGCGAGGAGCTGAAGCCGCTCGTGGAGCAAGTGGCTGACGGGATGGCTTCGTTCGATGCGCCCGTTGAGACGGTCGAGGAAAGCGAGCTTTATTACCGCTCGTTCTATGCGCGCTTTCCCGTGACGCCACAGCTGAGAATGCTGAAGGAAAAGGCCGTCGGTCTTTTCAAGGTGGGAAGCGTCGAGACCTTCATGCCTCATATTTCCCTGGCTTACGGCGTCGCGAAAAGCCCCGAGAAAACGGACGCCATCGCTGCTTTGCGCAGCGAGTTGCAGGGCAGGAGCGTGAGGTTCGACAGGGTTTGCATCGTGTCGTCCTCACAGCAGACGCCCATCGAGGAGTGGCGGATCAGATACGAGGCCCGCCTGTCCGCATGATTCCTCGATGGAGTTGCTCTACAGCATCGGACCAAAAAAGTGGATTTGCAAGTTTTGGATCGATCCGATGCTTTCTCTCTGAATGAGAGCATCGTTCATGCGCAAAACCGGGCCCACTTTTGCGCACGATGCTCCAGAGCTGTTTCCATTTGCATGGAATCAGCTCTCTTCTTTGCTGTGCCGCATTTTTTGACGGTGAACCGGATCCACTTCACCGAAAAATGCTCTAGTTGAGCGACATCGAGCGAGGAGCGGTGTGAGCCTTGATCGGCAGAGTGTGCTCAACCTCCGCATCGAATTCCTGATCGATGATCTCGGCCAGGACCATGGTGTCGTCGGCATCCATGGTGGTGGCAGGATAGATCTGGAACTCGTTGTTACCCTCGACGACGATGGCGTCCCGGCCGAACCGCAAGACGCAGTTGGTCTGGCGCATGAGCCAGTCCGGCACCAGATCGCCGGCCTCGAACGTCCAAGTTTTTTCAGGCATTTCGAACCTTTTCTCGGCTGAAATCACTCAGCCAAACGACTCGTTAGCGGCGCCGGAACTGCGGACGGCGCGGAGCGCCCGGACGGGGAGCACCCGATCCGCTGTCCTTGTGACGGAAGATGAGCCGGCCCTTGTCGAGGTCGTAGGGCGACATCTCGACGGTCACGCGGTCGCCCGCCAGCGTCTTGATGCGGTTCTTCTTCATCTTGCCGGCGGTATAGGCGACGATCTCATGGCCGCTTTCCAGCTTCACGCGGTAGCGGGCGTCCGGCAGGATCTCGACGACTTCGCCTTCGAATGTGATCAGTTCTTCCTTGGCCATTGAGAAACTCCTTGTGCTGAAAACAAAAAAGCCGCTCCCGAAGGGCGGCTTTGACAAGCGGCGCAGGAAACTGCGCCGCCTGATGAGAGACGGAATATTAGGCCGTCTGGATGTTGTTCACGGCAACCTTGCCGGAACGACGGTCTTCCGCCGTGTCGAAGGTGACCTTCTGGCCTTCGCGGAGGCCGCGGATGCCAGCGCGCTCGAGAGCGGTCGCGTGGACGAACACGTCCTTGTCGCCGTTGTCGGGCTGGATGAAGCCGAAGCCCTTTTGGTCGTTGTAGAATTTCACGGTGCCCGAAATCATGGGAATATCCTTGTAGTCTGTCAGTGCACGTGAGCCCGAAGGCGTGCGTCAGCACGACCTCAGTCTCGGGTTCGTCGATGTTTGGGAGAAGTCTGAACGTGCGCCTGGCATGCCAAGGCGTAACGGCCCGATTGTCCGGCCAAATGTCGATGAAGAAACATTTAGTACCCTATTGGGGCGAATACAAGGCACCTCGATAAAATAGTTGTCATGGTCGGCGATCGCTCAATTGATAAGCCAAGCAGGAGCAAGCGATGCTCGTTGAAATGAATGAGCTATTTCGTCTCCTTAAGGGCGCGAACCTGAAGCGATTTCTTCGGCAATTCTGGAATGTTCTTGCAATTAACGATACCATGTCCCATATAGGATTTATTCAATCCGACATGTTCGGCCTGCTCTCCTTAGCTCCAGATCGAGCGCCGAGCCCGCTTTCCGTCCCATCGATTGTCATATGGCGTCCGCATAGCGGGCGTATCCTCGTCGTTGCGTGGCTTCGACGCTTTCAACCCATTCATGTTGCTCGACCGAAAATGGTCGCAACCAAAGGAATTACCTATGTCGACCTCCATTAAGTCCACTCATCTTCATAAGAAGGCACAGCCCGCGAAAGCATCGCCCCAGATCAAGGTTGTTGCCAAACCCCAGCCGACCGGCCTTTCCCGCGAAGAGCTTCGCCAGATCGTTCTTGAAATCCTCGGGTAACCGAAGGTTTAGCGCTCGAGGATCGGCCTGATCTGCTGCAGGTGCTGGGTCGTGTGCTCCAGATGCCGGCGCAGAGCCTAAGAGGCCTCCTGGTTCTTGCCTGCTCTACGGCAACCTCATGGATGAAGTGACAGCCGGGCCCTTTCATCCCGTAAGCCTCCGTCCGCGCCCGAGGCGCGCTTGAGGCTCGTGTCGGGTGTCCGGTTCGCCTCAACGGCGGAGAGTTCCCGCTGAGCCTGATCATCGTCAGCCTCCTTCCAGGCCGTTTGACTGTCCACGATGAGGCGCGCGCCGCGCTGGTAGGTCAGGTAGTTCCAGAGCCAGTTGAGCGCGACGACGGCCCGGCTGCGCAGGCCGATGAGGAAATAGACATGGGCGAGGCCCCAGAACATCCAGCCGATGAAGCCGGTGAGATGAATGCGGTTGAGCCTTACCACGGCGGCCTTGCGCCCGATGGTGGCGAGGTCGCCCTGATGCCGATAGCGGAAGGGGCTGGGCGCCGTGCGGCCCTCGACCCGTGAGGCGATCACATCCGCCACATACTTCCCCATCTGCTTGGCCGCAGGAGCGATGCCGGGCACCGCCTTTCCCTCCGCATCGACCGCCGCCGCCGTATCGCCGATGGCGAAGATTTCGGGCCTGCCTGGAACCGTCAGATCCGGCCCGACCTTGATCCTCCCGGCCTTGTCCTTTTCCACGCCGAGCCATTCCGAGGCGGGCGAGGCGACGACGCCGGCGGCCCATATGATCGTGTCGGCCTCGATCCGCTTGTCGCCGAGGTTGACGCCATTCTCATCGCAATTCGTCACCGGCGCCGAGGTCATCACCTCGACGCCCATCTTCTTGAGCGCCCGCTCGGCATAGGCCGAAAGGTCTTCCGGAAAGACCGGGAGCAGGCGGGGCCCCGCCTCGATGAGGACAACGCGCGCCGCATGGGGATCGATGCGGCGGAATTCGGCCGGCAGGGCATGATGCGCCACTTCCGCGATGGCTCCTGCCATCTCGACGCCGGTCGGGCCGCCTCCGATCACCACGAAGGTGAGCAGCCGCCGCTGCTCCTCGATGTCGCCTGTCAGTTCTGCATGTTCGAAGGCCATCAGCACCTTGCGGCGGATGGCGGTAGCGTCCTCGATCTGCTTCAGGCCTGGAGCGACCGAGGCCCATTCGGGATGTCCGAAGTAGGAATGCGTCGCGCCCGTCGCGAGGACGAGATAATCGTAAGGCACGGTGACGGGGCCGGCATGAACGACGCGCGCATCCGCATCCACGCCGGTCACATTGGCCATGAGCACGGACGCGTTCTTCTGGCGCTTGAGAATGCTGCGGATCGGCCAGGCGATATCCGCCGGCGACAGGGCGGCCGTCGCGACCTGATAGAGCAGCGGCTGGAAGGCATGGAAGTTATTGCGGTCGATCACCGTGATATCGACTGGCGCCTGCGCCAGGGACTGAGCCAACGTCAATCCGCCGAAGCCCGCTCCGGCGATCACGACCCTTGGTGTTCCAGTCATCACGATGCTCCGCTTGTGCCGTGCCTCAAGGCGCTCCCGGACTAGAAAGCGGTGCGGCGTCGCCGATGTTCCCGAAGCTCGGCTTTTCGGGAGAAGGCTACGGCTTGGCGATGGCCTGCGCGATCTGGTCGATATTGGCCTGGAGAGACTGAATGCCGCCTCCGACGAGATACCAGTTCATGGGATCGAGATAGACGACCTGGCCCTTCTTCCAGGCCGTCGTCTGGGCGATCAGCTCGTTCTCCAGAACGCGCTTTGCCGCGCCACTTCCCTGCCCAACAGCTCCGTCACGGTCGAGCACGAAGAGCCAGTCGGGATTGGCCTTCAGAACGAGTTCGGCGGAGATCGCCTGGCCATGGGTGGCAGCTGCAAGATTCTCCAGGGCCGGCCTGATGCCGAGCGCATCGTGGATCAGGCCGAAGCGCGAGCCCGGGCCATAGGCGCTCATCTTGCCGCCCGTCGTCAGGACGATCAGGCCCGTGCCCGCGCTTGCGCCGGCCGGCTTCAGTGCGGCAACCGATTGCTCGACCTTGCCGATCAGGACCTCCGCTTCCACCTGCTTGCCGAAGATGCGGGCGACGAGGCGGGTATTCGCGATCACGCTCGCCAGATAATCCTTCTGGTCGACGGAGAGATCGAGGGTCGGCGCGATCTTCGCAAGAGCCGCGTATTTGGTGCGCGAGCGGTCACCGATGACGATCAGATCGGGGGACGCAGCGTTGACGATCTCGTAATCCGGCTCGAACAGCGTGCCGATCTTTTCAAAAGCGGCTTGCCCGTATTGGGCGAGCGAAGGCGGCAGCGCGGCTTTTGGGACGCCGGCAACGGGAATGCCAAGCGCATCGAGGATATCGAGCGCGCCGAGATCGAAGGTGACGACCTTCTTCAGATTCACCGGTATCCGCGTCGTTCCCTGCACTTGCGGGACGTCGATCGTCTGAGCGAAGGCGCTGACGCCGAGGGACATTGCGCCTGCAAGGCAAAGACCGGCGATGAGGTGACGCCGTGTGAAACCTGAAGCCATCATTCGATCTCCGACATGCGGGCGATACTCAGTGCTGTTCCCAATGAATACTGGGCTTCTCGCGGAAGGCGAAGCCGACCAGGTGGGTGTGCACCACATCCTGCACCCGCGCGAGGGCCGCATCATCCTCTCCCGCGCATTGCAGGAGGAGCTGTCCCTTCTCGGCCTTCATGGCGCAGGTGCCCCAGGGAAAGACGGCGTGGCCTTTCTGCGTGTCGTATTCCACGGTAATCTTGTGGGCGAAATGCTTGCAAAGCTGCACGAGGTAGCGGCTCGCATTCGCGGTCTGCACATGGGCCTGGGACTGGGGCATGGTGTAGCCTCTTGATGCCTGCTTCGAAGACGTGAAGAGAGGGGCCGCGTGCGAGGTCCCTCTCCCTTCCTTGAAAGATGAGTTCAGATCAGAATTGGACATTCGCCGACAGGTAGAAGGTCCGGCCCGGCGAGTAGACGGGGTTGACCATCTCGGTCTTTCCGTAAGAGCCGCGGCTATAGTATTCCTCGTCGAAGATGTTGCGCACGTCGGCGCGCAGGGTCACGTTCTCCAGCGACTTCATCGCGGGCTTCCATTCGAGGAAGGCATTGAAGACGTTGTATCCGTTGAGCGGATAGAACCCGGCATCGCGAAGATCCTGATCGTCCACCTCGAGCGCAATTTCCGCCGATGCGCCGAGGGTCAGGCCATAGGTCTGCCAGGTATAGGCGCCGGTGAAGGTGAAGAGATCGCCGACCGAGATGGCGTTGTTGTAATCGCTCGGCAGGGCAATGCGGTCGCCGTACTGCACATCGGCATGCGTGTACTTCGCACTGACGAAAGCATTCTCCCAATCGTAGCGGAGGCTCAGGTCGATACCCTGGCTGCGAAGATTGGCGCCGTTGATGCGGATGGCATTGTCGAAGTCATACTCCACCGGGTTCAGCATCAGGGTGTGGAAATAGACCGCCTCCGCCGAGAAGCCGTCATAATCCACGAGCCTTGCGCCGGCGCGCACGTTATGCGCCGTGGTGGGGTTGAGATCAGGAGCGTAGGTGTAGTTGCGGGCATGGAAGAAGCCCGTTTCCGCAAACTCGATGCCGCCGAAATTATAGCTGTAGCCGCCGAACAGGCTCACATGCCTCGTCAGGAAGTACTCGGCCGAGAAGTTCGGGCTGATGCCGCTGTTCTCCAGCTGCTGCCCATCGACGGCATCGTACCATTGATGGTCGAAACGCACGCCGGTCGAAAGGAGCAAGGGCTCGATCGGTGCGATGCGGGCCTGAAGGAAGGCGCCGATATTGGTGGATTCCTCGCTCACGTCGTCGGGGAAGTAGAAGCGTTCCACATCGGCGCGGGTGTTCACGAAATCCAGGCCCGTGGTCAGGCTGCCCATGCCGAAGCCGAAGGTGTTCTGCACCTTGCCGCCGGCGCTCGCCGTGCTCGAATTGAAGTCGCCGGCAGGACGCCCGTAGCCACCGTTCGGACGGTCGAGGTCGTTCTGGTTGTAGTAGAACAGCACTTCCGGATTGTAGTAGTCCGTCGGCTTCGTCATCAGGTAGCGGAAGGTCGTCGTGAAACGCTGGGCCTCGTTGTAGTTGAAGGCCGGGTTGACGAAACCGAGGTTCGGGCGCAGGCGGCGGAAGCCGACATCGCGGATGTATTCCTGCGAGAACTGGAAGCGGTGGCCTTCCGGCGATTCATAGGCGAGCTTGCCGAGACCGCTGACGAGATCGGCCGCCGTGCCGGGCTCTTCCTTGCCGGCGCCGTTGCGGTAATCCTGGCCCTCTTCCTTGGTGAGCAGGCCGAGGAACTCGAAGCCGTTGCTCATGCCGTAGCCCGCGCCCGTGACGTTGATGGTGCGCGAGTTGGTGTCGAAGCCGGAAGAGAGAAAGCCGCCGAGGGTGCGACCGGGCAGGATGAGGTCTTCCACGTCCTTGGTCTCGAACCGGACGGTGCCGCCGAGCGCGCCGGGGCCGGCATCGGCGGGAGACACGGCGGTATCGACCTTCACGGCCTTCAGGACCAGCGGATTGATGATCATGTTGCCGTTATGGTGCCAGACGTTGTTGCGCTGCTGCGCGCCGTCGATCTGGACGTTCAGCTTGTTCTGGTCGATGCCGTGCAGATAGAATTTCTGCGAGGCGACGCTGCCGCCGGCGACCGCGAAGGCCGGGTCTTCCTGAAGGAGCTGCTTGAGATCGCGTAGATTCTGGCGCTCGATATCCTCAGCCGAGACGGCGACCTCCCCGTTCGGGTCCGTCCGGGTCTCGGTGACCGTGATCTGGTCGATCTTGATGACGTCCTGGGATGTCGGGGCGGTCTGCGCGGCGCCCGGCTCAATCTGGCAGAGCAGCAGAACGGGCAGGCTCATCGCTGAGCAGAGAAGGTTGAACTTGAACTTTACCATAGGGTGGCCCCGGCTTGTTTTGATTGCTGCGGCATCGCGCTTGCAGGGCAGCAACCAATGTTTTCAGCCTCGAGCGTCATGCCGGTACGGTGAAAGGGAATTACCGTCTTTCAAAAGGCCGTTCCAGAATCATTACTTTTGTACGGTAGCAAAATATGTTTCATGAAGCGTTAAGGCGCCTTTGATTTGTGCATTCGATGGCGCAGCGCTGTTTGGAATGGTTCTATTTTAGAGTAATCGCTCTTTCAAATTCTTCTAATCAAGCTGAATGCAGGAATATTACTTGATAGCAAGACGCTCGAAGATGTACTGAGTGTTCATGAATATGCACCGAATACCATCTGAGAAGCCGATCAGCCGCGCCGCGCTGGCCGCGCTGACGGAAGAGGGCGGCTCCGGCTTCACCCTCGTTGATCCGGTGGATCTGCCCGATCATGAGGCGGTGGTGAGCGGCGATGTGCGTTACATGCGCTTCCGCTCGGGCCTGACGATGCATTGCTCCAGCACCTTGGAAATTCGCAATCTGACGACGCAGGTGATGCAGGAACCCGGCCTGTCCTGCTTCCTGTTTCTCGAAGGCGGTGTCGAGATGCGGCTGGGCTCGCAGACATTTCATCTTGGCGCCTCGGTCGATGCCTCGGGCGCGCATTCTGCAAGCGGCATGATCATCAATTGCGCTGAAGCCGAACTTCTGACGCGGATCTCCGAGAAGGGGCGCTATATCCGCAAACTCGTCATTACGCTGCCGGTTGAATGGTGTCGGAGCGGCACGGGCCTTGAAGCCTCCGACGACGCTCTCCAGCGCTTCTGCGCCACACATCTCGCCTCGGCGTCATGGAAGCCTTCGCCGCGCATCGTCTCTCTCGCTGAGCAGATCCTGCGGTCATCCGCCGAGACCGATCCTGTCCAGCGTCTCCTGATCGAGGGCCGTTCTCTCGAGATCGTCGCCGAGGCGGTTTCCTCCCTGATCTCGGATGCGGGGCTGCAGCAACATGCGCTTCGCACGCGGGAATATGAGCGCATCCGCGCTGTCGCGGAGCAATTGGGAACAGGCCGGTATCTGCCGAGCTCCATCGAGGAGATCGCTCGCGATGCGGGGATGAGCAGTTCGTCCCTGCAACGGCACTTCCGGGCCGCTTACGGCGTGAGCGTCTTCGAATTCATCCGCAATGCCAAACTGGATGAGGCCAGGCGGCTGCTCATGCAAGACGGCGCGAGCGTGAGCGAGGCTGCGTACCGCGCAGGCTATTCTAGCGCCGCCAATTTCGCCACCGCCTTCAAGCGCCGCTTCGGCATTTCGCCCAAGCATGTGAGGGGCTGAGAGCCGCAGCCCGATTGCCTCCGCCTGGCAAGGCAAAAGAAATCCGCCCGCATCACAGATTCCTCAAATTTTCGTCGCGCCATGTCACATCGCTCAACCGTCGATCGTCATGAGGGCGTGGCACAGCCGAAAGAGTGAATGGTTCAACTCAATATCGCCGTGTCCGATGTCACATCCGGCCCTGCCATCTCGTCATGGTGGCGTGCCCTGATCAACAACGGAGACGACGATGACACAGCGCGTGGCAAACCCCTTCAAGGCCGCCCCGGAACCCATGAAGGCCATGATGGCGCTCGAAGCGACATTCGCCAATAGCGGGCTCGACCACAACCTGCTGGAGCTGGTGAAGCTGCGCGCCTCGCAGATCAACGGCTGCGCCTATTGCATCCACATGCACGTGACCGATCTGCGCAAGCATGGCGAGAGCGACATGCGGCTTCATCTTCTCAGCGCATGGCGGGAATCCTCGTTCTTCACCCCGCGCGAGCGCGCGGCTCTCGGGTGGACCGAGGCGTTGACCCGACTTGCCGAAACCGGCGCGCCGGACGAGGATTACGAGGTCTTGCGGGCGGAGTTCACCGAGGCCGAGCAGGTCAGCCTGACGCTCGCCATCGGCGCCATCAATGTGTGGAACCGGCTGCAGGTCGGGTTCCGTGTCGCACATCCGAAGGACGAAGCACGCCATGCTGCCTGAACAGGCAACCGAACTCTTCGAGGCGCATCGCCAACGGCTGGCGCGCCTTGCCTATCGCATGCTCGGTTCGCAGGCGGCGGCCGAGGATGTGGTGCAGGAGGCATGGCTGCGCTGGCGGCAGGCGGATCATGCCGGCATCCGCGAACCTGGTGCCTTCCTGTCCCGCATCGTCACGCGGCTTTGCCTGGATGAGATGAAATCGGCCAAAGCGAAACGCGAGATTTATGTGGGCGAATGGCTGCCCGAGCCGCTCGTCGAAATCGAAGATGACGCCGTCGATCCCGACGATCTCACGATGACCCTGATGATGGCGCTGGAGCGGCTCTCGCCCCTGGAGCGAGCGGCCTTTCTCCTCCACGACGTTTTCGGCCTGCCGCTGAGCGAGATCGCCGCGACCCTGGACCGCGAGGCCCCCGCGGTGCGCCAGCTCGCGTCGCGGGCACGCAAGCATGTGCAGGATGCCCGTCCACGCTTTCCCGTTTCCCGCGACGAGGGCGAAAACATCGCCAAGGCATTCTTCGCGGCGGTGAACAGCGGCGATGTCGGCACGCTCAAATCCATGCTGGCCGCGAACGTCGTCGTCCAGTCCGATGGCGGCGGCAAGGTGCTCGCTTTCATCAATCCGATCAAGGGCATCGAGCGCGTGCTCCGCCTCTACCGCAGCCTTCATCGCAAGTTCGGAAACGAATTGGCGAGGCTCGTCAGGCCGATCTGGATCGACGGGCTGCCGGGCTATATCAGTCACGAGCGCGGCGGCGTTCTTCAAACGACGGCCTTCGCCATCGAGGATGGGCGCATCACGAACATCTACATCACGCGCAATCCCGACAAGCTCCAGCGCGTGCTGGAGCTCGTGGCGGATCAGGATGGTCTGGCTTCTCGCAGACAGTGAGGGTTGAGCGCAGCGCCCGTCACGCGCGCGGAACACGGGCGCGGCGGGCGCGTGACCGGCTCATCGGCGCAAGGTCGATATGGGCGGGATTGGGCGTGTGATCGAGCATGGATCCGTTGGCCGCATCGATGACGAGACCCACGGACCCGCCGGGAAGCACCGCGTTCCCGATCACGCCGGGAGCGGCCTTGTCGGTGAGCGCCGTCTTCACGTGCACGGAGCCCGGGCGATATCCTCTGGCCTGGGCGTGGGCGGTGAATTCCGTCCGGCGGTTGACGGTGACGACGCAGGGCGATTTCGGGCACTCATGTCCAAGGGACGTCCAGATGCGCGCCGAGGCCGGCGTGGAGGTGATCGTGACCGGTTCTTCCGTGCCACGCGTCACTGTATTGCACGCCGTCAGAGACAGAAGGGCTCCGACCGCACATCCCACAACCTTGATTTTCATGAATGCTTCCTGCTCGCAGAGAGATGATCGGTTCTATGTCATCAGCAGGTAGCGTTCACGGTTCAGTTTGCCAGGGCCGAGGCGAAGCACCATTTGTACCAGACAAGTGGTGAGAACAGGGCTCACCACCCCTCAAGGGGGCCAGCCACGAAGGGTGACCATGCCGCATTATTACTTCAACCTGCATCTCAGCGGAGACGTGCTCGCCGATCCTGAAGGCCAGGAGCTTCGCGATGCCGATCAGGCCTGGGAGCTGGCGCAGGCCATGGCCCACGGCCTGATGGAAACGGAATTCCAGAAGCCTGTGAACTGGGCCGCCTCCCATATCGAGGTGAAGGACGGGGACGGTCAGATCGTCCTGGAGTTTCCCTTCCTCGAAGCGATCCAGCTGAAACCGCCGCCGAAGCATTGATTCAGTCCGATCATCGCGTGTCGCGTGGCGCCTCGTCATAGATGCCGCGCAACAGGAACCCCATCTCCTGACGGTCCGCCCGCCCGATGCCGGGCAGATGTCCTTCGTCGAAGCGAAGGCTCTTGGTCTCGGGCCTGTACTCGACGGAGAGGGATATCCTGTCCTGCTGTCCCGGCTCCTCGCATTCGATGGTCTGGAGCCCCGTAGCGCGAGGCGCGGCATCGAACCGGCAGGACAATTTGCCGTCTTCGATCCAGCGATAGAAGGGCCCGATGGAGCCGAGGGTCAGGGGCTCGTTCTGCCAGGGAGCAGCGACCGCGACCTGCGTGTCGGGAGGGAAGCTCAGCGCGGTCCATTGCGCGGCGGCACGCTCGGGCGAAAGGAAGGCCGTCGCATCCCTGACGGGCGTCATCCTGCGGCGGTCGAGGGCCGAGGGCGCATCCGCAAAGGCGGGCCAAGCCGCAAGCCACCCGGCCGCGAGGCCGCAGGGCCATGATCTGAAAGATGTCCGCAACGGTGCCCCCACCGCCCGGCCGGTCCGTCACGCTCTCTACAGCATCGGACCCAAAAGTGGATTTGCACTCTTGGGACCAATCCGATGCTTTCTCCTTGAATAAGAGCATCGTTCGGGCGGAAAACCGGATCCACTTTTCCGTACGATGCTCTAATGGCGCGATCCATGGCCTGGGATGAGGGCAAGCTTATGCTTGGGTTGACGTAGCGGCAACGCCCTCGAAGGGTCTGAGCCCTGTGATTCCTGGGAATAAGCTCTACAATTCCGCCTGAGCCAGATGCCGGGGCGGCACTTGCAGGCCGGATGCCGCCGCTTCATGTATTTCATCGACCGGCCTTTCTTCGGCAAGCCTTCCTGCTCCGTGCCGTGTGCAAGCGAAGAGGCCGACAGGACTGAATGCGGAGGAAGATAGGGCCGTCATGGAAAAAGCTCCCGCACAAGATCCGATCCTGCCGGTCGATGACGAGGCCCGCCATCTCGCGAAGCGCCTGATGCGCACCGCGCGTTCAGGCGCGCTCGCCACCAACGATGCCGGGAGCGGCATGCCCTTCTCCAGCCTCGTGGCCGTGGGCACCGATCTCGACAGCTCGCCCATCATCCTGACATCCAAACTCTCCGTGCACACGCGTCTGCTCGAGGCCGACCCGCGCTGCTCACTGCTTCTCTCCGCCATCGGAAAGGGCGATCCGCTCGCTCATCCGCGCCTGACCCTGCTGGCAGAAGCCGAGCGGCTGGAGCGTTCCGCCGACGAGACCGGTAAGATCCGCCGCCGCTACCTGACGCAGCATCCGAAAGCCGAGCTCTACGTGGACTTCCCGGATTTCGCCTTCTGGCGCCTGAACGTGAAGGGGGGAAGCCTCAATGGCGGCTTCGGCCGCGCCTACCGCATGGAGCGGGAGGATCTTCTCACCGACACCTCCGGCTTCTTCGATTTCTACGATTTCGAGGCCGGCGCCATCGAGCACATGAACTCCGACCACGCCGATGCGGTGGCGCTTTACGCGGAGAAGCTCTGCGGCGCCCGGGCGGGTGCCTGGCATATCATCGGCATCGATCCCGAAGGGCTGCAACTGGCGCTCGGCGACGAGATCCTGCGATTGACGTTCCCGAAGGCTCTCACCGGCCCTCATGACTTGCGCCCAGTGCTCATGGTCCTGGCGCAGGAGGCTCGGGAGAAGGCATAAGCGTTTCCGGTGAGACCATATTGGGCCTTGCCAGGACGCACGCTTGATCGCATCAAGGTGACATTGTCACCAAGGCCAACCTATCGCTTCATGCTGCTTGCCGCTCTTCAGACCCGCGCCCGCTCCTTTCTGGCGCCCATTGCCGACGCGGCATCGCGCTTTTCGCGCAACGACGGTCTGGCCATGGCAAGCCATGTGGCGCTTTCCCTCGTCATCGCGTTGTTTCCCTTCCTGATCTGCGTGGCAGCCCTGGCGGCCTTTCTCGGCGCGGGGCGCGTTTCCACCCATATCGTCCATCTGCTGTTCGATTTCTGGCCGGAGGGCGCGGCCGGTCCGCTCGCGAAGGAGGCCGACAAGGTTCTCGTGCCCCGCCGCGACGTCTTGACGGTCAGCGTTCTCGTGACCGTGCTGGTGGCGACCAACGGCGTCGAGAGCATCCGCGTCGCCCTGTGCCGCGCCTATGGGGTGGAGCGATTCCGGCCCTGGTGGCTGGCGCGGCTCATCGGCGTGGGATTCATCCTGGTGGGAGCGGGCGCGCTCGTGGCGGCATCCGTGCTCGTGGTGCTGTGGCCCTCGTTCTGGCGTGCCCTCGTCGCCTATATGCCGGACCTTCGCGGCTTGCGCGTCACCTATGACGTGGTGCGCTATGTGCTCGCCACGACCGTGCTCGTGCTGGGCCTCGCGGCCACGCATATCGGCCTGCCCGATGCCCGCCCGCGCCTGCGGGACGTGATGCCCGGCATCGCCGCCACCCTCGTCCTGTGGCTTGCCGGCGCGACGCTCTACGGCGAGTTCCTGGCGAACGTCACCCATGTGAAGGCCACCTATGCGGGCCTGGCGGGGATCCTCACCGCGCTCATCTTCCTGCAGATCTCGGCGGCCATCTTCATCTTCGGAGCCGAGCTCAACGCGGCTTTGCGCAGGAGAAACGATGCGCGCGAATGTACGCCGCTTGCGCCTGCGATCCAGGCGGAGCCGGCCTGACAGGTCGTTCGCTCAGCTGACGCCTTCGTCCTGCTTCTTGTCGCATCCCCGCCTTGGGGCGCTTTGCGCGGGCTGCTGTTGCTGGGCAACGCTGGTGTCCGCAGCAGGCGGAGCAGCGGAGGCTGGGGGAATGGCGAGTGTCATCAGGACGGCGAGAGAGATTGCGCGCAGCATGGCCTGTCGCTCCTTCATCCTACACGGAAGAATGCATGTATAGCGCGGCCTGGACGAGTTTGTCAGGCCCGAGATCGTCATGAGTATCGAGATGCATCAGTTCCGCGAGGCGACGCCGTGCGCGGTTGATGCGGCTTTTGATGGTGCCGATATTGGTGCCGCAGATCCGCGCCGCATCCTCGTAAGTGAGGCCTTCGGCGGTGACGAGCAGAAGCGCCTCGCGCTGATCGATGGGGAGCTTGCCGAGAGCAGTCAGCATATCGCTGAAATCGAGGTGCGATCCCTGCTCCGGCAGCACCGCCACTTTCTCCGCCCAGGCGCCCTCGGGATCCTCGACCTCGCGCTTGCTGCGCCGCATTTGAGTGAGAAAATCGTTGCGCAGGATGGTGAAGAGCCAGGCCTGCATGCTGGTGCCCGGCGTAAATTTGTCGAGATTGCTCAGGCCTTTCAGCAATGCGCTCTGAACCAGGTCATCGGCCCGGTCCACGCTGCCCGAAAGCGAAATCGCAAAAGCACGCAGATGCGGGATGGCGGCAAGCATCTGCTGTTTCAAGGGTGTCTCAGCCGCCATACTGCTTCCCTTCGAACTCATGAACCTGACAGCAGACGTCCCTTAAGACATCGGCGCATTAACTTATGTAAACCCAAACCGCGATTAGGGATCACTTTCGGGCGGTGAGAATTATGGCCCACCTGTTTTTCGGCAAGGGTCATGTCGGTTCGATGCGTGCTGAGATTTGCGAAAGCTTCAGCTCACTGGTTCTCGTTGTAATTCACATAAGTGAATGTGCAGCTGCGGATTGACGAGAGAAACCAGTACAAAGTGATTTGCTTACTCATCGAATAGAGGGATCACTTCCCTGAATTTGCGTGGCGCGTTTCGCGACAACGCGAGTTGGTGGATTGCATGACGGATTTAGTCATTCAGCCTCGCTGCATGATCGTGGAAGATCAGGCCCTCATCGGGATGTCGTTGGAAGCCTCGCTCGCGGAAATGGGATTTCGGATCGAAGGTCCGTTCATGAGCAATGCGCAAGCCCTGCGCTGGCTTGAGAGCGACACGCCGGACATCGCCCTTCTGGACTTCATGATCAAGGATGGAACATCCGTCGAGATCGCACGTGCCCTGAGGAGCCGCAGCATCCCTTTCGCCATTTATTCGGGCCTTTCCGCAAAGATCGATCGTCCTCCGGAGCTGCGCGACGTGCCGTGGCTGGAGAAGCCGGCGAGCCGTGAGACGATCGCGGCCATGCTGGTGGAGATTGCGATTGGCAATGCCGCGAAGTGAGGCCTTGCCCGCCAGACAAAGGCGGAACATCGAGACGCGGCGGGCCGTTATCCTCCAGATTGTCCTGGAGGGACACCATGCGTACTTCGTTGAAGACTCTGCTGGCTGCGGCCCTGGTTTTCGGTGGCGTTAACGTTCTCAATGCGACGGATGCCTCCGCTCAGCGCGGGTGGGGCCCACGCGCTCCCGCAGGCGATACCTATGCACCGAGATTCGGCGGCCGTGCCTATGGCCCGCCGGGCGCCTATTACAGATACCCTGGCGCCTACGGATACCGTGGCGGCTATGGCTATCGTCCCGCTTATGGCTATCGCCCTGGTTATTACGGGCGCCGCTACTACGGGGGATATCCCTATTACGGTTACAGGCGCGGATACGGATACTACAACGGCGGCGCCGTCGCTGCCGGCATCGTCGGTGGCCTGGCTCTCGGCGCCATCGCGGGAGCTGCGAGCAATCCTTACTATTACGGCCCCGGCTATTACCGTCCCGCCTATTACGCACCTGGCCGTTGCGTCGTGGAGCGTCGCCGGGTCGTGAACCGTTACGGACGCGTGGTCGTCCAGCGGGTTCGCACCTGCTACTGACGCGGCCTTGAGGAACCGTTCGGAAAAGCCCCGCCTCGTGCGGGGCTTTCTCGTCGGTTGATGCCATCTTGAAGACAAGCTACAGCCCGTGTCATCGTTTCTGCCGAAGATGCGGCCAGCACCGGAACCCTCATGACCACGCGCTTTCATCGCGGCGATCTGCCCGCGAACTACAAGCCCGGCCCGGCGATTGCCGTCGATACGGAGACGCTCGGCCTCAATCCCCATCGCGACAGGCTCTGCGTGGTGCAGATCTCGAAGGGCGACGGCGATGCGGATGTGGTGCAGATCCTGAAGGACGGCCCCAGGCCCGAGAACCTGATCCGGGTATTGGCGGATGAGAGCGTGCTCAAGATCTTCCACTATGCCCGTTTCGACCTGGCGGTGCTCTTTCACGCTTTCGCGAGCATGCCCCGCCCCGTCTATTGCACCAAGGTCGCCTCGCGCCTCGTGCGTACCTATACGGACCGTCACGGCCTGAAGGATCTCACGCGGGAGCTGCTCGCCGTCGAAATCTCGAAGCAGCAGCAATCCTCCGACTGGGGCGCCGATTCCCTCACCCCGGCCCAGCTCGACTATGCGGCCTCAGACGTTCTCCATCTGCATGCGCTGAAGGATAAGCTCGACCGGATGCTGGAGCGGGAGAACCGGCTCGGCATTGCCCATCAGTGTTTCTCGTTCCTGCCGACCCGCGCTCAGCTCGACCTTTTGGGCTGGGCCGAGACCGATATCTTCGCGCATAGTTGACGCAGGCTTAAACTTTCCAGCATAAACCCTTATATCCGTCATAACATCGCCATCACGCTCCTGCATGGCGCCGTACCTTAGAGACGGAAGAGGTTGGGATAACAGTGGCGGGACTTCAGGGCACCACATTGCAAGGCGGCCCGGCATCAAAGCCGGTCGTGCGCACGCGCGCCTTCAACAAGGCGAAGCGCCATTCGCGTTGGGTGCGTGTTGCCAAGATCGCCATCCCCTTGGGCTCGCTGATCGGCATCGGCGCTGTGGGTCTCGTGGCCTATCTCGACCCGTTCCGGAAGATCGAGAATCTGACCTTCGGCGCGGTCGGAGTGAGCGGCACCAACGTGACCATGGAAGCCCCCAAGCTCACCGGCTTCAAGAACGATAACCGCCCCTATGAGGTGACCGCCAGCGCCGCCACGCAGGATGTGCGCAAGCCGAACTTCGTGGAGCTGAAGGACCTTCGCGCCCGCATCGTGACGGACGACAAGGGCAGCGTGGCCAATCTCGAGGCCTCCGTCGGCGTTCTCGATACCCAGAAAGAGCAGATGAACCTGCGCCGGGACGTGAAGGTGCGCACCGATTCGGGCCAGCAGGTCCTGCTCCGCTCCGCCTTCGTGGACTTCAAGTCCGGCACCGTCGTGTCGAACGAGCCCGTCACCGTGCTCCTGGGCGACAACGGCGAGATCCAGGCCGAGGGCCTGCGCGTCATCGACAACGGTAAGCAGATGTCCTTCAAGGGCCGGGTGCGCACCACGTTCCAGCCCGCCGCTTCATCCGATTCCCCCGATTCCGCCAGCACCGGCGCTCCAGCGCCTGCGGCCCAACCCACAAGTGTCCGCCCATGATGAGCCTCACCCGCGCCGCGCTCGTTCTCGCGCTCGCCCTCCCGGCAACCGCCGCTTTTGCACAGGCCTCGAAAGAGCGCGCCGTGGGCTTCGGCAATTTCGGTTCCAGCAAGGAGCCGATCAAGATCGACGCCAACAAGCTCGACGTGTTCGACAAGGAAGGCCGCGCCGTCTTCTCCGGCGACGTGGTGGCGGTGCAGGGCGAGAGCACCATGAAATGCTCGCTCATGACCGTGTTCTATGAGCAGAACCGCGACCAGCCCGCCGCCGCCCAGCAGGCCTCCGCCGCGCAGGGGCCGAGCGAGAGCGCGATCAGGAAGATCGACTGCACCGGCCCCGTCACCATCGTGTCGAAGACCCAGGTCGCCACCGGCGACAACGCCACCTTCGACCGCGGCGCCAACAAGATCCTGCTCACCGGCAACGCGACCCTGAGCGACGGTCCCAACGTGACCAAGGGTGAGCGCGTGACCTACGACATCAATACCGGCGTCGCCAATATCGACACCAAGCCCGGCGGACGCGTCCGAGCCCTGTTCGTCCCCGGCCAGGGCGGACCGGCCCCCACGGGCGCGGGCAACGCCAAGCCGAAACCGGCCACGAACTAATAGGGCGGGCTCCGGGCCCGTCCGTCCTTTCCCTCTTTCGCGATTGCTCCAGTGAAGTCCCTTTTCAACCGCACCCAACCCGGCGCCTCGAACACGAGCCTTCTGGACCGCGTTCCAGCCAGCCCCAGCCCCGTGTCTTTCCGCAGCCAGGACGGTTCCGTCTTCGGCGGTCCTGGCATCCTGGCCGTGAAGGGCCTGCAGAAGAGCTATCGCGGCCGCACCGTGGTGCAGGATGCGGGCCTCAACGTGCGCGCGGGCGAAGCGGTCGGCCTTCTGGGTCCCAACGGCGCGGGCAAGACCACGATCTTCTACATGATCACCGGCCTCGTCTCGGCGGATCGCGGCGTCATCAGCCTCGACGGGCATGACGTGACGGGCCTTCCCATGTACCGCCGCGCGCGCCTGGGCATCGGCTACCTGCCGCAGGAGGCCTCGATCTTCCGCGGCCTGAGCGTGGAGGACAACATCCGCGCCGTGCTCGAGATCGTGGAGCCGAGCCGCAAGGAGCGCGAGCGCAAGCTCGATGCGCTTCTCGAGGAGTTCAACATCTCGCGCCTGCGCAAGGCGCCTTCCATCGCCCTCTCGGGCGGCGAGCGCCGCCGCTGCGAGATCGCCCGGGCGCTTGCGGGCGAGCCGACCTTCATGCTCCTCGACGAGCCCTTCGCGGGCATCGATCCCATCGCGGTCGGCGACATTCAGAACCTCGTGCGCCACCTCACCCGGCGCGGCCTCGGCGTTCTGATCACGGACCACAACGTCCGTGAGACGCTCGGCCTCATCGACCGCGCCTACATCATCCATTCCGGCCGGGTGCTGACCGAAGGCTCGCCGGATTCCATCGTGTCCAACGAGGAAGTGCGCCGTCTCTATCTCGGCGAGGATTTCCGTCTCTGAGCGGCTCCTCGGCCCACGTACCTTTTGACGGAACGGCAGGCATCGGCGTAAAAAGAGAAGGCATGCAAGGAGCGTGCCGGGAACGTCGCTGGGTGCCTTGATGAGTTCGATGCAACGGCTTGAGCTGCGCCAGGGCCAGTCCCTGGTCATGACTCCCCAGCTCGTTCAATCCATCAAATTGCTGCAGCTCTCCCACGCCGAGCTCGCGGCCTATGTGGAGGCCGAGCTCGAGCGCAATCCGTTGCTCCAGGAAGGCGATACCCATGGCGATGCGCCTCCGCCAAACCTCGCCGATTTCCTGCGCGCCAAGCAGAAATATGCGGAATCCGGCGCTCGCATGGTGCCCGGCCCCCCGCCCTTGCGAGGGGAGGCGGTGGCGGGCGCCGCCAGCCAGGCTCCTGCCGGCCATGCTGAGCTGAAGCCCGAGCTGGAGGCCTCGGTCGCGGGCGTTTCGAGCCTGGCCGAGCACCTCGAAAGCCAGCTGGACCTGGCCTCCGCCGATTCAAGGATACGGGCCATCGGCCGGGATCTCATTCACAGCCTCGACGAGGCCGGATACCTGATCGAGCCTCTTGTCGAGATTGCTGCCCGACTCGGCGTGCCGCTCGCCGAGGCCGATACGGCTCTGCGCCTGATCCAGACGTTCGAGCCCTCCGGCGTGGGCGCGCGGGATTTGCGGGAATGCCTGGAAATCCAGCTCAAGGAGCGCGACCGGTTCGATCCGGCCATGCAGGCACTGCTCTCCCGTCTCGATCTCCTCGCCAGGCAGGATTTCGCGGCCCTCCAGAGGCTCTGCGGCGTCGACCGGGAGGATCTGGTGGACATGATTGCCGAAATCCGCCGCCTGGAGCCCAAACCCGGCCTCGCCTTCGTCTCAACGCCGGTCCAGGTGCTCGTGCCCGATGTGCTTGTGCGGCCCGGCTCCGACGGCAGCTTCATCGTGGAGCTCAACACGGATACTCTGCCGCGCATCCTGCTCAACCGCTCCTATTATGCCGAGGTCGCGAAGGCTGTGCGGCGGGAGGAGGACAAGTCCTTCCTGTCCGACTGCTTCCAGACCGCGAGCTGGCTCACCCGCAGCCTGGACCAGCGGGCCAGGACCATCCTGAAGGTGGCGACCGAGATCGTGAGCCAGCAGCAGGGCTTCTTCAGCGAGGGCATCGGGGCGCTGCGCCCCATGACCCTGAAGAGCGTGGCCGAGGCCATCGGGATGCACGAATCGACCATTTCCCGTGTCGCCGCCAACAAGGCCATCGGCCATTCGGGCGTGACCTATCCCATGAAGTTCTTTTTCGGCGCAGCGACCGGCGAGGGCGAGCATTCGGCGAAGGCCGTGCGCCACCGGATCAAGCAGCTGATCGACGCCGAGGCGCCGGGCGATGTGCTCTCGGATGAGGCACTTGCCCAGAAAATGAAAGCGGAAGGCATCGACGTCGCCCGCCGCACGGTCGCCAAGTACCGGGAGGCCCTGCGAATCCCGTCCTCCGCCGAGCGCCGGAGGCGGAACAGGGCCAAGGCCTCATGAGCCTTTTGACAGGCTTGCATTGCCGATGAGGAAGGTCATCATCGGCTCATGACCCCAAAAATCGGGGCAACAAGGAGGGAAATGCCATGACGCTGAGGGTATCCGGCAAGAATCTCGATATAGGCGAAGCCCTTCAAAGTCAGGTCAGGGACCGGGTGGCCGGGGCCCTGTCGAAATATTTCGACGGCGGCTATTCCGGCCATGTGACGGTAGCCCGCGACGGCACCGGCTTTCGCACCGATTGCGTGCTCCATCTCGCCTCCGGCATGACGCTCGAGGCCTCCGGCGCGGCCCAGGACGCCTATTCCAGCTTCGACCAGTCGGCGATGCGAATCGAGAAGCGCCTGCGCAAGTACAAGCAGCGCCTGAAAGGCCATGCCGTTCCTAATGGCGGCCGCGAGGAGGGGATGGAAGCGCCCTATGCGGTGCTGGAATCACCCACCGACGAAGCGGTCGGGGAGGAGGCCTATCACCCGATCGTCATCGCGGAGACCACGAAACCCCTGCATCGCTTCTCGGTCAGCGATGCGGTGATGAATCTCGATTTCACGGGCGCTCCCGCCCTTGTGTTCATCCACGCTAGCACCGGGCGCGTTAACGTCGTATACCGCCGCGGCGACGGAGCGATCGGATGGGTCGATCCGCCACCCGCTCAGCCTTGAAGGGTAGCCCGATCTTGAAGGGTAACCCTCTTGGCCTGGTTTTTGCCTGGAACGGTTGGAGGCCTTAAGGCTTCACACCATAATGCAGCGTGATCGATGCCCTTGCTGGATTTTCTAGACCCCCAGGCCGTTCTCCCCGCCTTGCGCGTGAGCGGCAAGAAGCAGGCTCTTCAGGAGCTGGCGGCGCATGCGGCCCGCCTGACGGCCCTGCCGGAGAACGCCATCTATGAAGCGCTGCTTCAGCGCGAACGCCTCGGCTCGACCGGGATCGGCGAGGGAATCGCCATTCCCCATGGGAAGCTGCCGGGCCTCACCCGAATCTTCGGCCTGATCGCCCGACTGGAGAAGCCCATCGATTTCGAGGCCCTGGACGGCCAGCAGACCGATGTCCTCTTCCTCTTGCTGGCGCCTGAAGGGGCCGGAGCCGACCATCTCAAGGCCCTGGCGCGGGTCGCGCGGGTGCTGCGCGAGCCCGGCCTCATCGAGAGGGTGCGCGCCACCAAGGACGCGACGGCCCTCTACGCCATCATGACCGAGCTGCCCAAGGCAGCCTGATCCGAGCTGCCTGAGCGCCCTTACGGGCGCTCGGCGATTTCCCACGTCATCTGGATGTTGGCCGTGTAGCGCAGGGTCGCGGGCGGTACGATGGGCGCTTCCATGGGGGCGGCCTTGGCCATGGTCCGCATCTGCACGCTACCTTGGAGCTCCGCCGCATAGGGCTGAGCCGAGCCGTCGCTGATGGTGAGAAGCCTGCCCAGACCCACGCCCGCAGCCTCGGCATAGAGCTCCGCCTGGCGGCGGGCATCCTTCACGGCGGCGCGGCGGGCGGCGTCCCCGCCCTCTTCCTGCCGGTTGAGGCCGAAGGAGACGGACTGGAACAGCATGTTGCGGCCGGACAGGATCTCGCCCGCGATGCGTCCGACGCCCTCGAGATCGACGATCTTGATTCGCAGGCGGTGCTGGGCGGTGAATTTCGGAACCTTGATCTCCTTGCCGTCCTTGTCCGTGCGAATCGGCGTCTCGAAGACCTGGAAGTTCTGGGTGCGCACATCGTCCTTCTTCACGCCGAGCGCTTCGATGCGGGCGATGGCGGCATCGGACGACGTCTTGTTGTCGGCAACCACCTTCGGCACCGTATCGCCTTCCGTTTCCACCATGACGACGATGGTGGCGAAGTCCGGCTTCAATTCGGCCTCCCCCGTTCCCATGACGCTGATCGTCGGCTGGCGGGGGGCGGGCGTCGCTTGAGCATGCGCTGGGGCGGCGAGGCCGAGAGCGGCGGCGAAGGCGAGGGCAGGAGCAAGGCGCATGGTCGTGACGTCCTTCAAAAAGCAACAGCTCCGCCCGGGGGCGGAGCTGCAAGGGCATTCCATCTATGTCAGTTGAAACCTGAGCGGGCGATTAACGGCCCGTCTTCACCCGGGTCCAGAGGCGGGTGACGGCGCGCTGGGAGCGCTCGTCATAGGCCGTGTTGGTGAAGAGGCGCTTCATGGTGGCCTCGTCCGGATAGATGCCCGGATTGTCGAGGATCGCCTTGTCGATATGCTGCTTGGCAGCAAGGTTGCCCGACGCATAGGACACGAAATTCGTATTCATGGCGGCGATCTCGGGGCGCATCATGAAGTTGATGAACTCATGCGCCTCGGCCACGTTCTTGGCGTCCGCCGGGATCGCGAAGCTGTCGAACCACATGAGCGCCCCCTCGCGCGGGATCACGTAGCCGATCTCGACGCCGTTCTTGGCTTCCTCGGCGCGGTTCTTCGCCTGGATCATGTCGCCCGAATAGCCCACCGCCACGCAGATATCGCCGTTGGCGAGCGCGTTGATGTATTCGGAGGAGTGGAACTTCTGGATGTTGCCGCGCACGCGGTAGAGCGCATCGCCAGCCTTGTTCAAATCTTCCTGGCGCTTGGAATCCGGGTTGAGGCCGAGATAGGCCAGCACGCCGGGAAAGAGATCCTCCGGGCTGTCCAGCATGTAGATGCCGCAAGCCTTGAGCTTGGAAGCGACTTCCGGCTTCAGCACCAGGTCCCAGGTGTTGAGTGGCATGTCGCCGAGGATTTCCTTCACCTTCTTGACGTTGATGCCGATGCCGGTGGTGCCCCACATGTAGTTCACGGCATATTGGTTGCCGGGGTCGAACACGGCGAGGCGCTGCGAAACCTCGGGCCATTGGTTGGACAGGTTCGGCAGCTTCGACTTGTCGAGCTTCTGGAAGATTTTGGCGCCGATCAGGCGCTGCACGAAGGGGCCGGAGGGCACCACGATGTCGTAGCCGGACTTGCCGGCCAGAAGCTTCGTCTCGACGATCTCGTTGTTGTCGTAGGTGTCGTAGACGACCTTGATGCCGGTCTGTTTCATAAACTCGTCCAGCGCCTTGGGGTCCACATAATCGGACCAGTTGTAGACGTTGACCACACGCTCTTGAGCGGCGGCGGCGGTGACAAGGCTTAAGCCCAAAGCAACCGAAGCGAGAAGACGGATCATCAGGGGAGGGAACTCCTAGAAAGTGAGAAAAAGCCGTGAGGGGCTAGATGCTTAGTTGAAATCCTCTTAGCCGCCGCGTCAAGGCTGCTTTAGGCCCATGCCCCCTCCGTGCTACGCCGCTCGCTTCACCACATCCGCCAACCGCTCCAGCCCGGCATCGAGGGTGGCGTCCTTCTTGGCGAAGCAGAAGCGCACGACGTTCTTCACCGCGCCCTCCGCATAGAAGGCCGAGACAGGGATTGCGGCGACGCCGTGCTCCATGACGAGGCGGCGGCAGAAAGCGACGTCGTCGGCTTCACCGAGCGGCGTAATGTCGATGTTGAGGAAGTAGGTGCCCTGGCTCGGGATCACGTCGAAACCGAGCGTGCGCAAACCGTCCGTGAAGCGGTCGCGGCTGCGGGCGAAGTTTTTGCGCATGTCCAGGAAATAGCTGTCGTCCTTGGCCAATCCGTAGGCCACGGCGGTTTGCAGGTTCGGCGGCGTCGTGAAGGTGAGGAACTGGTGCGATTTCGCCAGCACCTTCATGATGTGCGGCGCGGCGCAGACGAAGCCGACCTTCCAGCCGGTGAGGCTGAAGATCTTGCCGGCCGAGCCGATCTTCACCGAGCGGTCGCGCATGCCGTCCAGCCCCAGCACCGGCTGATGTTTGATGCCGTCGAACACCACGTGCTCCCAGACCTCGTCTGAGATCGCGATGGCGTCGAACTTGCGGCAGAACTCCGCGAGCAGCGCGAGATCCTCGTTGGAGAACACGGTCGCCGTGGGGTTGAGCGGGTTGTTGAACACCACCGCCTTGGTCTTCGGCGAGAACGCTTTCGCCAAGGCCTCCTCCGTCAGCCGGAAATGCGGCGGCTGAAGGGTGACGAATTTCGGAATGCCGCCGGCGAGCCGCACCAGCGGCAGATAGGCGTCGTACATGGGCTCGAACAGAACCACCTCGTCGCCCGGCTCCACGATGCCGAGAATCGCGCCGGCAAGCGCTTCCGTCGCGCCCGAGGTCACCATGACTTCCGTGTTGGCATCGAGATCGACGCCCTGCCAGTGCTTGTAATGGGCGGCGATGCCTGAGCGCAGCTCGGGCAGGCCCATCATCGAGGGATATTGGTTGTAGCCGTTCAGCACCGCGTCCGCGGCGGCGCGGCGCACGTCCTCCGGTCCCGGATCGTCGGGGAAGCCCTGGCCGAGATTGATCGCGCCGGTTTCGCGGGCCAGGCTCGACATGACCTCGAAGACGGTGGTGGGCAGGCTGGAGAACAGACGGTTCATGCCGATTCCTCGATCTTGCTTGTGCGGTGGCGCTGAATCGCTTCGTACCATGGAGTTGTGCGAGATCGAACCGCGATTCTGCGAAGTGTCATCCCCGGCGAGCCGAAGGCGAGGGAAGGGGATCCCCCCACCAGCGTTGCGCTATGGATTCCCTTCCCCTCCGCTGCGCGTCCTCCCGGGAATGACACGTGAACAACACAAAAGGTGACACCCGGCAGCGCTGTTGCTATCGCGAACAGGACAACATCGAACCCGTTCATGTCCCGCTCCCGGCTGCCCCTCATTTCCGGCCTGATCCTCCTCATCGGCGGTTTAAGCCTCGCATCGCTCGTCATCGGGCCTGCGCCCATCGGGCCGGGGCGGGCGCTGGTGGCGCTCGTGTCCGATCAGGGCAGCGCCAGCATCGTAGTGCGGGAGATCCGCCTGCCCCGCACTCTCCTGGCGCTCCTCGTCGGCTGGATCTTCGGGCTCACGGGCGCGGCTTTGCAAGGTCTGCTGCGCAATCCCCTGGCCGATACGGCTGTCTTCGGTGCGCCGCAGGCGGCGGCCTTCGGGGCCGTGCTCGTGCTGTATTCAGGCCTCGTCGGCGCTCTCTCCTGGACCTTGCCCGTGGCGGCGATTGCAGGCGCGCTGCTCTCCATCGCTCTCGTGGTGGCTGTAGCGGGGCGGCGGGCGACCGTGGTGGTGCTCGTTCTCGCGGGCCTCGCCATCGGCAGCCTTGCGGGCGCAGGCACGTCGCTCGCCATCAGCCTCTCGCCCAATCCCTTTGCCGTCACCGAGATCGTGTTCTGGCTCCTCGGCTCCTTCGAGGATCGCTCGGGCCTGCATGTGTGGCTGGCCTTGCCCTTTATCCTCGCGGCATCCGCCCTCCTGCTCTCCACCTCCACGGGCCTGAGGGCCCTGGCCCTGGGCGAGGAAACCGCGCGCAGCCTCGGCACCAACGTGACGCGCCTGCGCCTTCTGGTCGTCGCAGGCGCCGCCATCGGCACGGGCGCCTCGGTGGCGGTGGCGGGCTCCATCGGCTTCGTGGGGCTCGTCGCGCCCCATCTCGTTCGCCCCTTCGCGGGCTACGATCCGGCGCGGACCCTCGTGCCATCGGGCCTTGCGGGCGCGGCCCTGCTGCTCGCCGCCGATTGCGCCGTGCGGCTGATCCCCTCGCAGACCGAGGTGAAGATCGGCGTGCTCACCGCCATTCTCGGCGTGCCGTTCTTTCTCTGGGTCATCGCCCGCCGCAAGGCCGAGCTCGCGGAGACGCCGGTATGATGCAGGCTCACGCCCTCTCGGTCGATCTGGGCGCCCAGCGGGCGCTGTCCGGCATCGACCTGACCCTGGAACCGGGCCGGCTCACCGTGATCGTCGGCCCGAACGGCGCGGGCAAGACGACGCTGCTCAAGGCGCTCGCCGGACTGATCGAGCCGTCCCGAGGCCAAGTGGCACTTGACGGCAAGCCCGTCGCCCACATGCGCGCGGCCGAGCGGGCGCGCCTCATCGCTTACCTGCCTCAGAACGGCAGCATCGCCTGGCCGATCCCGGTCGCCGATGTGGTGGCGCTTGGCCGCCTGCCCCATGGCGAGAAGCCCGATGCGCTGCCCCCGTCCGGTCGCGAGGCCGTGGCGGCGGCGATCCGCTCCGTCGGGTTGGAAGGCTACGAGACCCGCTCGGCGTTGGAACTGTCGGGCGGCGAGCGTGCCCGGGTGCTGCTCGCCCGCGCTCTCGCGACACAGGCGCCTATCCTCCTGGCCGACGAACCCGTCGCAGGGCTCGATCCGCGCCATCAGCTCATCGTGCTCGATGTGCTGAAAGAGCAGGCCCGCGCGGGCCGCACTGTCGCGGTCATCATGCACGACCTGACGCTTGCCGCCCGCTTCGCCGACCGGATCGTCCTGCTCGACCGGGGCCATGTGGCGGCCTCGGGCGCGCCTGAGGCTGTTTTGACGCAAGCCCAGCTCGCCGCGAGCTTCGGCATCGCGGCGCATGTCGCTCACGAAGAGGGCCGGCTCATCGTGGTGGCCGAGCGACCCTTGCCGTAAGCCCGAACGGCGATGCCACAGGGCCGGTCAAAGTGACATCCTTACATTGACAAAGGGGGAGGGGCGGTCGATACCCCGATCCAAAGCTCGGGTCCCGCATCATCGGGACTTCAGCGACGCTTCTTTCGTCGTCGGCCGTCGTGGGACCGGGAAAACCGTGGCCACTGTTCCGCACGATGCGCTAGAGTTGGCAGGCACATGAATCGTCAGAATTTCAAGAAAGCGCTGATCGTCGTCCACGATCTCTTGATGACGGCCGCCGCCGTCGTCGCGACTTTCTACGTGCGCTTCGAAGGTGGGCTCCTGAAGGAGCGCCTCGAGCATCTGCCGCTGTTCCTGCCGCCCTTCGTGCTTTACGCGGGCGTCGTCTACTGGGTCTTCCACCTCTACCGGTCCAAGTGGCGCTTCGCTTCCCTGCCCGATCTCTTCAATATCTTCCGGGCCTCCACGGTGCTGGCGCTGACGCTGCTCGTGGTCGATTACGTGCTGCTCTCGCCGCAGTTCTTCGGCTTCTTCTTCTTCGGCAAGATCACCATCGCCCTCTATTGGCTGATCCAGATGTTCCTGCTGGGCGGCCCGCGCCTCGCCTTCCGCTATGTGAAATACGCCCGCTCACGCCAGACCATCCAGCGCGATTCCAACACGCCGACCCTGCTGCTCGGGCGTGGCAGCGACGTGGAGGTGGTCTTAAGGGCCATCGAGACGGGCACCGTGAAGAAGATGCGGCCCAAGGGCATCCTGTCCTACCGCTCGGACGATCTCGGCCAGTCGATCCGCGGCGTGCCGGTGCTGGGCTCCTTCAACGACATCGAGCAGGTCATCCAGGACTTTCAGGAGCGCGGCGAGGCGATCCGCCGTCTGGTGGCCACGCCCGGCGCGCTCGCGCCCGAGGCCAATCCCGATATGCTGCTCGCTCGCGCCCGCCGCCTCGGCCTGCCGCTCGTGCGGGTGACGAGCCTTGGCGAAGGCATGCGCGATGCGGAGCTGGCGCCGCTCGAAATCGAAGACTTGCTGCTGCGCCCCACGGTGCAGATCGACCGCAAGCGCCTTGAGAATTTCATTCGCGGCAAGCGCGTATTGGTGACCGGCGGCGGCGGCTCCATCGGCTCCGAGATATGCACTCGCGTGGTGGCCTTCGGCGCCAGCGATCTCATGATCGTGGAAAGCTCCGAACCCTCCCTGTACCACATCCTCGAAAACCCGACGCTTCTCTCCAGCGACACGAACGTGGACGGCGTCATCGCCGATGTGCGCGACCGGGAGCGGATTCGCTTCATCATGAAGGATTTCGCGCCTGACGTGGTGTTTCATGCCGCCGCCCTCAAGCATGTCCATTATCTCGAGAAGAACTGGACCGAGGGTATCAAGACCAATGTCTTCGGCTCTGTGAACGTGGCCGATGCGGCTGTGGAAGCTGGCGTCGGCGAAATCGTGATCATTTCCACGGATAAGGCCATCGATCCGGTGTCCATGCTCGGCGTGACCAAGCGCTTCGCCGAGATGTACGCCCAGGCCCTCGATGCGGAATTCAAGGGGCATAACGGCGCGCCGCGTCTCATCGCCGTGCGCTTCGGCAACGTTCTGGGCTCCGTCGGATCCGTCGTGCCGAAGTTCAAGGCGCAGATCGCCCGCGGCGGCCCCATCACCGTCACGCATCCCGACATGGTGCGCTATTTCATGACGACGCGTGAGGCCGCCGACCTGGTGCTCACCTCCGGCTCGCATGCGGATGACGGGCGGCGCCTGTCAGCCGTCGACGAGGCTTCCTACGAGCGCGCTTCCGTCTATGTGCTGAAGATGGGCCAGCCCGTTCGCATCTACGATCTGGCCGAACGCATGATCCGCCTCGCCGGCTACGAGCCGGGAGAAGATATCGAGATCGCCGTCAGCGGAGCCCGCCCCGGCGAGCGCCTGCACGAAATCCTCTTCGCCCGCGACGAGCCCATGGCGGAAATCGGCATCGACGGCGTCATGGCCGCGAAGCCCATTTTCGCCGATCGCGCCAAGGTCAATCAGTGGCTGGATGCGCTCGACCGCGCCATCACGGCCGGCGACCGTGCCGCGGCGGAGCGGGTGTTCGAGGAAGCGATCCCCGAGTTCAAGCGCCGCTCTGTTCCGCCGCAGCCTGCCGCGCCAGTTCAGCAAGCCCGTCTCGCGTCGAGCTGACGGGCTGCCAGCCGAGTTTCCTCAACTCTTCCGGGCTCGCTACGAGGGAACCCGACAGCCGCTCATAGGCCTCGGCCTTTCCCGCGAGCGAGGCAGCCGCGCCGAGCATGAAGGACGGTACGGGGATCAATCCCGGCGCCCGCCCGAATCCTTTGCGGAATGCCGCCACGATTTCCGGCACCGTCACCGGCTCCGGATCGGCTGCGATGAAGGCACGCCTCAAGGGACCGGGGGCTTTGAGCAGAATGTCCAAAGCGGCCGTGAGGTTGTCGAGGGAGAGAAGCGAGCGCTTGCCCTTCAAGCCTCCCAGCGGCAGCGGCCAGGGCGATTGCGACAGCGCCAGGAGCGCCGCCATGTTTCCCTTCACGCCCGGACCATAGACGAGTACGGGGCGAAGCGCCGCCCAGTCGACGCCGAGCTGGGCGAGGCCCTTTTCCGCCTCCAGCTTGGAGCGCCCATAGGCATCGGTGGGCTGCGGCTCCATCCCTTCGGTCAGAACCTCCTTCGCC
This sequence comes from Microvirga sp., assembly GCA_041913065.1. Classification (GTDB taxonomy): domain Bacteria; phylum Pseudomonadota; class Alphaproteobacteria; order Rhizobiales; family Beijerinckiaceae; genus Microvirga. The sequence continues at coordinate 163,190 of JAYSGD010000007.1, forward strand.
ACCGGCCCGCTCTGGGCGCGGATGGAGGAGAGGAAGATGAAGCGCTTCACGCCCGCGCGCTCGGCGGCCTGGGCGAGCTTGATCGTCGCTTGCGTGTTGATGGTGCGGTAGTCGTTTTCCGGCTGGCCCGACATGGCGTGCGCCAAGCCCGCGGAATGGATCACCATGTCCACGTCGCGCAAAGCCGCCGCCATGTTCTGCGGCGAGGCGATGTCGCCGATCACCGCGCTCGATGCGCCCTCCGGAACCTGATCCGGGCGGCGCAGAAGCACCCGCACGCGGTAGCCGCGCTTGGGCAGTTCAGCAAGGAGATGACGGCCGATGAAACCCGTGGCGCCGGTCAGGGCAATCAGGGGTGAATTCATCGGGAAACCTCCAGGGATGTCATGGTGCGCGGTTGGGAGAAGCGCCAAAGAACGAAGCTCACCAGACCGACGCCGATGATAAGAGCGCCGACCTGCACGAGGCCGGTCGGCCACAGGAGTGTCATAGCGGCGAGAGCGGCCAGGACAAGGTTGAGCACGAAAACATGCGTGACGACGGACATGACCGAAAAGCCGTTGGTCGTCGCCTGCTGATAGAAATGGCTGCGATGTGCCTCCCATACCTTTTCCCGCCGCGCGAGACGGCGCAGCAGGGTGATGGTGGCATCCATCAGATAATAGAGGGGGAGAAGAAGCGCTGCGGCGAGCGCGCCTGTGCCCGCAAGCTCCAGCAGCATCCAGCCGACGAGAAGGCCAATGGGCAGCGAGCCCACATCGCCGAGGAAGAGGCGCGCGACGGGTTTGTTGAACGGGGCGAAGCCGAGGAGGGCGCCGCAGAGAACCAAAGCGATAAGGCCCGTTGGGAACGGCCCATCCGTAAACCAGCTCAACAAGCCGATGAATGCCGTTACAGGCACCATCTCGGCAACCGTGATCCAGTCCAGGCCATCCATGAAGTTGACGAGGTTTACGAACCAGACACCGCCGAGAATAAGGATAGCTTGCTCCAAGCTCAGCGGGACCCATTCGGGAAGAATGCGTACATCGCTTGTGACAACAACGGCCATGACGGATGCTGCCTGCAGGATAAGGCGTAAGCCAGCAGGCAGAGGGCGGATGTCGTCAATTGCGCCGACCATCGCCAGAGCCACAGAAGCGGTCGCTAGGACGAGAAGCGAGCGTGCGATTTCGTCTGGAAGGTTCGTGAAGGTCAGCAGAAGCGCTACCGGAGTCAGCACCGTCCCTACAACAGCGATACCGCCGCCTTGAGGCGTCGGGATCTTGTGGCTGGAGCGCGCGTTGGGGCGAGCCAAGGCGTATCGCACGAGCAGCGGCTTCAACACAAGGATAAGGACTGTCGCGATGAAGCCCGATGCAAGCAGGATGGCCATGACGAGGCTGAAGCCCATGGCTGTGAATGGTTCGATCCCAGCAGCAACGAAAAAGCCTATCACGGTCAGAGCAAACCACCCGAACAGAAGCTTGAGATAGTCCCAGATCATCCGCTCAAGCCCCGTGATAGTCTTTGTACCATTCGACGAAACGCTTCACGCCGTCTTCGAGCGAGATTGAAGGCGCGAAGCCTACGTCGCGGCGCAGGTCCGTCACGTTCGCGCGCGTTTCCAGAACGTCGCCGGGCGGCAGGGGCACGTCCACGCGGTTGGCTTTTTTGCCGAGCGCATTCTCGATGATCGCAATCAGGTGGTTCACTTCTTCCGGGTTGTCGTTGCCGATATTGTAGACCCGATGCGGCGCGGCGCTGGTGGCCGGGTCGGGATATTCGGCGTTCCAATCGAGGTTGGCCTTGGGCGCATGCTCCACCAGCCTCACGATGCCTTCCACGATATCGTCCACATAGGTGAAGTCGCGCCACACCTTGCCCGCATTGGCCACCTGGATTTCGCGTCCTTGCGCGATGGCGTGCGTGAACTTGTAGACCGCCATGTCGGGGCGGCCCCAGGGGCCGTAGACCGTGAAGAAGCGCAGGCCCGTGCAGGGAAGGCCGAAGAGAGAGGCGTAGGAATGCGCCATCATCTCGTTTGCCTTCTTGGTGGCGGCATAGAGGCTGATCGGATGCTCGGTGCTGTCATGCTCGGAGAAGGGCAGCTTGCGGTTCGCGCCATAGACGGAGCTGGAAGAGGCATAGACCAGATGCTCGACCCCACCATGACGGCAGGCTTCCAGCATGTTCATGAAGCCGATGAGGTTCGAGGCGGCATAGGGCCGGGGATCGACGAAACGCACGCCGGGCTGGGCGGCCAGATGGATCACGCGGGTGAACCGGTGGCGCTGGAAGAGGTCGCGCGTCGCCTCCGCGTCGGCGAGATCGATGCGCTCCGGCGTGAAGATGTTATGCGGGGTGAGCCGCGCGAAGCGGGCCTCTTTCAGAGCGACGTCGTAATACGGGGTGAAGCTGTCCACGCCCACCACGTGCTGTCCCTGCGCCAGCAGGCGCTGGGCCACATGGAAGCCGATGAACCCGGCGGCACCGGTCACGAGGATGGGAGACGACATGGAAGATGGCCCGTACGGTCAGACGGCGGGCACCATAACGCATTGCAAAAAAATGTGGACCCGGTTTTCGAGCTTTAGCGAGAAGCCACCACCACGACGCATTCTGCCTTCGCATCCGCGTTCCGGGTCATGCTGGGCCGGTCAGCGATGGCCTCGCCGGCTGGCCGCAAGATGATGGATTGGCGCTCGCGGGCCACGAAGGCCTTGGGCATGATGGTCTGAATATCGGCCTCGGCGGCGCGCATGATGGTGTCGTCATGGCCGGGATAGAGGTGGAAGATGGCAAGCCGCTCGACATTGGCGGCCTTGGCGAGTTCGACGCCCTTCTGCCAGGTGGAATGGCCCCATCCCCGGCAATAAGGATATTCTTCCTCGGAGAACATCCCGTCATAGATCATCAGGTCCGCGTCGCGCACGAAATCGACGAGGCCTTGATCGGGCCAGGGATCGCTGTGCTCCAGGTCGCTGATGTAGCAGACGCTCAAACTTCCGTTGCGGAAACGATAACCCGTCGCGCCGCCGGGATGGCTCAGGGGATGCGTCTCGATCTCGACGCCGCCGTCCAGGGTCAGGGTCTCGCCGGAGCGGAAGCCCACATGCTCGAAGCGGGCGGGAAGCTGGCCCAGGCGGATGGGAAACAGGGGCGGCGCGAACAGCCGGTCCAGAGCGGCCATGGCGCTGTCGCCGTCGAGGTTGCCGCAATAGGTGCGAACCAGGCGCTCCTTGGCGAGAGCGGGCTTGAAGAAGGGTAGGCCGCTCACATGGTCGAGATGCAGATGGCTGAAGAGGATGTCGATGGTCTCCGGCGCGTCGTTGCCGAGATGGCTGCCGAGAGCGGAAATGCCGGTGCCGGCATCGACGATGAACATGCGGTCGCCGCAGCGGATCTCGACACAGGCGGTATGGCTGCCGAATTCCACGAATTGAGGACCCGATGCGCAGGTGGAGCCACGTGTGCCCCAGAAGCGGACCTCAAGCTCGTCAGAAGATGCAACTCGCCTTACCATGATTGGATCATGCCCGACCGTCTATGTCGTCAATGTGCGACAGCGCACATGGTGAGATGACCCCAGGCGACGCCGGAACGCAAGCAAGAACCGCCATCGGAACCAGCTTATGCGCTCAGCGCCACTGGGACTTGAGTGCGGGGAACCATCACCGGCTCCCCGCGCTCGAACTGGATAACGGCGTCGAATGGCGGATGATCCATCGCAGCTGAGATTGCCGGCGTGACCAGGACCAGACCCCGGCCGACAAGCGAACGCCGCAGGGACGCCACGAGCCTGTCGGCCGCTGGTCCCGGAAGTCCGTCGAGCGCGCGCTGCACCACGAGGACGCCGGGCCTGCGCACGAGGCAGCGCACGAGATCGACGGCTGCGATCTCGCTCAGGCTCAGGTCATCGCCCTGCACGTCCACAGGCAGTCCAAGACCGATCCGTGACACCTCTCCGTCAAGGCCGCGCGCGGTGAGCACGCGTCGGATCGCGCCCTGCACGGATTCCTCCGCGCCGGCCTGGTCGGCGGCGATGCGGCCGAAGAGCAGGTTGTCCTGCACGCTCGCCGCCGAGCAGAACGATGTTTCGCTGTAGAACTCGATGGCCGGCCGCAGGCTGACGGGCAGCATGCGCGAGAAATCCGCGCGGGCCACGAGGATTTTCGCCTCCAGCGCCTCGTCGAGGAAGCCGAGGCGGTGGCGGCTCTCGTTGTAGCGCAGGGCGAGGCCGATCAGGCGCTCCTGGTCGCGTCCGGGGCGGCGCTGGACGCTCTGGCGCTCCACGAGGTCCTGGAAATAGGCGCGGTCGGAGGCGGAGAAGAAGGCGAAGCGCTCGAAGAGCGGGTGGCCGTCGGGGATCTCGGCGAAGATCTCGACCATGCTGGTCGCGATCGACAGGCCGATCTGCGCCATGGTCTTGGTGAGGTCGTTCGCTTCCAGGATCGCGCGCACGAAGGGATGGTCGGCAAGCCTGTCCTCCCGGAACGTATCGCCCACGGGTTTGCCGAACAGAAGGTTTTCGCCGATCGTCGCGTAACGGTTGTAGCGCTCGACGTTGAAGGGATCGACGAAACGGTCGAGATCTTCCTCCGCCAACGCCGCCTGCACCGCGCGACGGGCTTCCACGATGGCGGAGGCAAGCGCAGGCTCGCGGCGCGGATCGATGGTGCCGGACAGGCCGCGTGAATGCGTGAGCCGGTCGAGCCCCGCCACGGCAATCGCCTCGGACAGGCGATGCTCGGCCTCGTCGCCGGTGGCGTTGCAGCCGTAGAGCAGGTTGTCGCGCAGGCTTCCCTCGATGAGCACCGTATCGCCGGCGAATGCGATGCGGCGGCTGAGCTCGACCGGGTCGGCATCCATCAGGTCCACGTCGCCATAGGTGATGCGGCCCAGCGATGGATGGATCTGGCCGGCGATCAGCGCCGCGAGCAGGCGCGGGCCGGAATCGCCGTCGCCCACCAGGGCCACATGGGAGGGAAAGGCGAGGTTCAGGTTGACCGAGGTCACCCGTGCGCCGCTGGCGGGATCATAGGCCGAGACGCCTTGCGCCATGAGAGCGCCGTTCTCCGGCAGGATCAGCTTGCCCTTCTTCTCGCGCGGCTTCAGGGCCGCCCGGCTGCGCGCCACATCGGCAAGCAGCGCTCGCGCCCTCAAGGCAAGGCGGTGCCATTGCACGATCTCGCGCACCCCATAGGCGGCGAGCGCCGAGGCGAGGGCGCTGGCGGCGACCGTGCCGGCGGTCAGCGGGCGGGTTTGCGAGAACCAGGCGCCCAGGGCCAGCACCGCGATGGGCGCGAGGATGAGCGCGATGGCGGCGGTGGAATCGACCAGCGCAAGGCGGTATTCGCGCCGCGTGACCGGGCGATGCACGTCGAGCAGGAGATGGCGCACCCGCTCGCGCTCGTAGGAACCCGTGCCATGGGCGCGCATGGCGGGAATGCGATGTTCGAGACCGTCGAGCACGCTCTCGGCGCCATCGCCTTCCTTGTGTCGAGCGGCGGTAGCGTCGAAGCGCAGCAGCGCGCGTCTCGCATTGAGGATCGCGGCCAGAACCAGCACGACCGCCAGAACCGCGCCGAGATACCAGTCCATCACGAGGACATAGGCGAAGGCCAGGCCGATCATGCCGCCGAGCTTGACCGGCATGAACAGGCTTGCGGCCAGCACGTTGTTCTCGCGGGCAAGGCCCTGCGCGGCGAGCGCGGTGGTGGTCGAGACCTCGTCCTGCACGGAAGGCGGAGCCTTGAGAAGCGCGTCGATCGTGGAGGAGCGAAGCCGCGCCAGAATGGCCGTCCCGATTCCGACCATGATCCAGTCGAGCAGGATCAGCAGAAACGCGACGATGACGGGGATGAGCAGCACGCCGCCGATGGAGACGAGGGCAAGCGCCTCGGGATGGGGCGTGAACCCGGGAAAGAGGACGATCGCCTCGTGCCAAAGACCCGTGGGCGGCGTGAGCATGATCCTGAACAGCGTGCCGGGCGCATCGCCGGCGCCAGCCACGGCGCGGTCCACCACGTGACGGATCAGATCGAGGCCCGCGACCAGCAGCAGCCCCGCCGCGATGAGCAGCAGAAATCCGAGAAGGTGGCGCAGCGGAGAGGTTTTCCACGCCAGGCGCAACGGGTCGCGCTCCATGACATTTCCCCCCATGGTCGTGTCTGGATTGGTTGAGCTTTAGAGAGGAAACTAGCGCATCGTGCGGAAAAGTGGACCCAATATTCACTATCGTGGCCCTTCCGGTCGCTGACGCAGCCCTATCGGGTCGCCGGCGTGTCCCTACGGGTCCGATGCTTCGGCGAAACCAGGCGTTCAAGACCGTCCAAAGCGCTCGTTCGGCCCTCGTCCATGGCGTTTTCGCCCCTATGTCACCCTTCCAGTCTCCACTCATGAAGGGGTGATCGAACCTTCCCATGCTGTCCTCCCTGCCGGTCGATCCTGTGTTCCAGCTGATCCTCGAAGCGCCGGAACGTGCGCCCGCCGATGCGATGCCGGGCCGTCTCGCGGGCCTCTTCCGTGAGCTCTCCGCGCAGGAGCCGGTCAGGCCCGCGGAGGAGATCGAGGACCAGATCTGGGCATTGTGGGCGTCGCACGAGGACAGGGTGGCGGAGGAAACCATGGCGGCCGCCGTGGACGCGATTTCCGCCGGCGAGCTGCAGAAGGCCAGGCCCCTGCTCGACCATCTCATCGAGAAGCATCCCGACTGGGCGGAGGCCTGGAACAAGCGCGCGACCCTGGCCTTCATCGAGAAGCGCGATGCGGACAGCCTTCTCGACATCGCGCAGACCCTGCGGCTGGAACCGCGCCATTTCGGCGCCATCTCGGGCTTCGGCAATATCTGCCTGCGCAACGGCCATCTCAACGAGGCCCGCGCAGCCTTCCAGATCGCTCTTTCCATCAATCCGCACATGGAAGAGCTGCGGGACATGCTGGAGGATCTGTCGCCGCACAATCTCATGCTGCATTGAGGCGGGCTTCTTATCTGCGTAGCGATCGCGCTCCAATCTCTCTGCCGTCATGGCCGTCCCCGGACTTGATCCGGGGATCAGTCCCGGCCATCCCGATTGTGAGGAGCGCAACGCTTCAATGCATCGGGATCACCGGCACGAGGCCGGTGATGACGTGAGTGGGGCGATTGGGCCGCAAAACTCTTCCAAGCGCGACAAAGGTGACGTTGCAGGCAAATGCCGAAAAGCTAGTCTGCTCTCATGTCCGATTCGCCCGCAGCAATCCGCTCCACCATCGTCCTGCCCGTCGATGGGCGCCAATCCACTGTCGCCGCCGGCGTTCAGCGCGGCGTGCGCCGCCTGTTCGCGCAGCTTGGTCATGTGACCCTGCCCGAGTTCACGCTGGCCAACGGCCGTCGCGCGGACTTGATCGCCCTGGCGCCCGATGGCGCGCTCACGATCATCGAGATCAAGTCATGCGTGGCGGATTTCCGGGCCGACAGGAAGTGGCCCGACTACGAGGATTTCTGCGACCGATTCTATTTCGCGGTGCCGGAGACGATGCCCTTCGACATCATGCCCGAGGATCGCGGGCTGATCATCGCCGACAGTTTCGGCGCCGCCGTGATGCGCGAGGCCGCGCATCATCCGCTCGCCGGCGCGCGCCGCAAGGCCGTCACCTTGCGCTTCGCGCATGCGGCGGCATCGCTGCTTCACACCTTGGCTGATCCTGACAGGATTGCGGACGGAAGGCTGTAGAAGTCCGTCAGCGCGGTGCGCGCTTGGCGAGAATCCGCTGCAGGGTCCGGCGATGCATGTTGAGGCGTCGCGCCGTTTCAGAGACATTGCGTCCGCACAATTCATACACGCGCTGAATGTGCTCCCACCGCACCCGATCGGCCGACATGGGATTTTCGGGCGGCAGGGCGCGCTCGCCGGGCTGCGCCATGAGCGTCGCGTGAATCTCGTCCGCGTCGGCGGGCTTCGCGAGATAGTCGAAAGCACCCATCTTCACCGCCGTCACGGCGGTCGCGATATTGCCGTAACCGGTGAGAATGACGCCGCGCGCATCGGGCCGACGGTTCTTCAGGCGCTCGATGACATCGAGGCCGTTGCCGTCGCCGAGACGCATGTCGATGACGGCGAAGGCCGGGGGAGCGGTCTCGATCGCGGCGATGCCATCGGCCACGCTTTCGGCCACGCGCACCTCATAGCCGCGGGTTTCCATGGCGCGGGCGAGACGGGTCGAAAAGGGCCGATCGTCATCGACGATCAAGAGGCTCTTGTCGGCGCGGTCCTCGAACGCAACAGGCGCGTCGGCCATAAGAACATCTCCTTATCATTCAGGAACGATTCCGTCAGGAACGGGCTCAGGAACGCCCAAATTCCATATGGGAATTGTTGCCCTCGTCTTTGAGAGATTCCAACGAATCTCCCTGCGGCGAAATTGCCGCACCCTGTTCAAACGCATGACGCGGCCAAACGATCCGCGCGATGGCTCCGGTGTCGGGCGGAGCGGCGTTCGTCAGGGTGATTTCCGCGCCCGAGCGCTCGATCAAAGTCTTGGCAATGAACAATCCGAGGCCGAGACCTCCACCTTCGTCTAAGTTGGCCTCCGTCCGCTCGGAAGCGCTGCGGGTCGTGACATAAGGCTCGCCGACCCGCAGCAGGATATCGGGAGCGTAGCCGGGGCCGTCGTCGCGGATTTCGATGGAGACTTCTTCGGGCGTCCAGCTTGCCTCGATCACCACATGGCTGTTCGCGAAATCCGTGGCGTTGTCGAGAATGTTGGACAGGCCATAGACGACGCCGGGGTTACGCCTTCCGATCGGCTCCGGCCCCTCGCCCCAGGTCTTCACCCGCGCGTCGAAGCCCACCGTCCGCTGCGGCTCGACGATTTCCTCGACCAGATGGCTCAAGGAGATGGTCTCCAGGAAGCCTTCGTCGTCCTCCTCGCCCATGGATGTGAGCTTGGTCAGGATGGAACGGCAGCGCTGCACCTGCTCCTGAAGCAGCTTCAGGTCGTCCGCCACCGAGCCGTCCTTGGGCAGGGCGTGAGCCAGCTCCTTCGAGACGAGGGCTATGGTGGCAAGCGGCGTTCCCAGCTCGTGAGCGGCGGCGGCGGCCAAGCCGTCGAGCTGCGAGAGATGCTGCTCCCGGGCGAGCACGAGCTCCGTCGCGGCGAGAGCCTGCGCGAGCTGGCGCGCCTCCTCGGCCACGCGCCAGGCATAGATGCCGGTAAACACCGTCCCGAGCAGGATCGCGGTCCAGATGCCGCTCACATAGAGGAACGGCAGGCTCAAATTCTGGCCCGGAAACCAGGGCAGGGGGCGATGGGCGAGGACGAGAACGGTGGCGCACCCGACCGCCAGCAGCCCGAGGCCCAGCGTCCGCTCAGGCGTGAGCGCCGTCGCGGAGATCAGCACCGGCGCGAGAAAGAGCATGGCGAAGGGGTTCTCGAGGCCGCCCGTCAGGTAGAGCAGAACCGCGAGCTGGAGAATGTCGAAGCCCAGGAGCGCCGTAGCGGCGTTGTCGCTGAGCCGGTGGCTGGCCGGATACTGGATGCGCAGGAGCAGATTGGTCCACACCGAGGTGGCAATGACCAGGAAGCACAACTCGAAGGGCAGGGGAAAGCCGAGGCCGAATCGGACCCCGGCGACGGCCGAGGCCTGACCGGCGATGGCGAGCCAGCGCAGGCGGACCAGGGTATCCAAGCGCAGCTGGCGAGGGTTGGGCGGAGCATTCTTCGCATGCATTTCAACCATGAGCGAACAGAATAGGGTTCGTTCAGCATTCGCCAAGCAATCGGGGTAAGCGCTTAATCCTATTTCAGGAGGGAAGCCGACTTTGCTAAGGTTCAACAGGCCGTGTTCTGAGTTCTGCTGCAACAATGTTGTTGCAAAGAGGCTAAGGAACTTTAAGTTAAAAGTTATGGTTGAGGATAAGCCTGATCCGCATTGTGGGATGAACGGGCGCCCGGCCTCTGGGGACATGAAATGAATTTTGCTTACTATTGGTATGATACCGCGCATTGGCTTTTGAGCCCCGCGCGGGCAGCGTCAGACATTACGAAACTGATCTTCGATAATCCCGGCAATCCGCTCACCAATACTCCCTACGGACGGACGGTTTCAGCAGCCTGCGAGCTTTTCGAGCGCACCACCCGCCGCTACGCCAAACCCGAATTCGACCTCGCCACCACGCGGATCGGCAATGAAGAGGTCGCGGTCACCGAGAGGATTCTCTGGGAACGGCCCTTCTGCCGCATCATCTCCTTCGAGCGCGATCACCGCATTGCCCAGGATCAGCCGAAGCTGCTGATCGTTGCGCCCATGTCCGGCCACTACGCGACTCTTCTGCGCGGCACGGTGGAGGCCTTCCTGCCCACCCATCAGGTGATGATCACCGATTGGGCGGATGCCAGCATGGTGCCGATGAGCGAGGGCCGCTTCGATCTCGACAATTACATCGACTACCTGAAGGACCTTTTCCGTGAGCTCGGCCCGGACCTGCACGTGATGGCCGTATGCCAGCCGGCGGTGCCCGTGGTGGCCGCCGTGGCGCGGCTCGAAGCCGAAAACGATCCCGGCATTCCCCGCTCCATGATTCTCATGGGCGGCCCCATCGACACCCGCCGCTCGCCCACCGCCGTGAACCGGGTGGCGGAGGAGCGCGGCATCGAGTGGTTCAAGCAGCATTGCATCGCCAAGGTGCCCCCGTCCTATCCGGGCTTTTGGCGCGATGTCTATCCGGGCTTCCTGCAGCTCTCCGGCTTCATGGCCATGAACATGGACCGCCATCTCTCCGCCCATTGGGAGATGTTCAGTCACCTCGTGGAGGGTGACGGCGATTCGGCCGAGAAGCATCGCGACTTCTACGACGAATACCTCGCCGTCATGGATCTAACCGCCGAGTACTACCTCCAGACGGTCGAAACGGTGTTCGTGAACCACGCCCTGCCGAAGGGCGAGATGATGCACCGGGACCAGCCGGTGGACCTCATGGACATCCGGCGCTGCGCCATCATGGCCATCGAAGGCGAGAGGGACGACATTTCCGGCGTCGGCCAGACCCTGGCCGCCCTGGACTTGACCCCCAACCTCCCCTCGGACAAGAAACTCTATCACCTGCAGGCCGGGGTCGGTCACTATGGCGTCTTCAACGGCTCTCGTTTCCGGGCTGAAATCGCTCCTCGAATCGCTGAATTCATTGAGAATCACGGCGGAGAACCAGCCCGAAAAGCCCCGTCAAGGGCCGCAGAGCGTTCTTGATGCGTTCTTAGGAGCGGCAAACGGCTGCGCTGACAGAATCGACGTAAGCGGGCAGATTGCGGACATGAAATCCGCTCTGTTCCGCCGCGTTCCTGCGGACCCGCCATATTTAAAAGTTTCTCATGAGGGCCAATGCTTTAAGGTGGCTCTCAAGCGTCGGCCCACGGCCAAGCGAATCACGCTGCGCGTTTCCAACGCCACAGGCGAAGTCGTGTTGTCGATCCCCGAGCGCACCGATGTAGGCTTGGCGCAGAAATTCGCCGACAGTCACAGCCCATGGATCGCCGCCCGTCTCGCCAAGGTCCCCGAGAGGGTGCCGTTCGAGCCGGGCTCCGTCGTGCCCCTGCGTGGCGTGCTGCACCGGATCGTCCATTGGTCGACGATTCGCGGCGTCACCCAGGCCAGGCATGACAGCACCGGCGAGCCGATCATCGCGGTGACGGGCGAGGCCTCCCATGTGGCCCGTCGGGTGCGCGATTACCTAGAGGCCGAGGCCCGCAGGGATTTCGCGGCGGCGGTCAAGAAGCATACGGCCCAGCTCGGCGTGCCGGCCAAGCGCATCACCGTGCGCGATACCAAGAGCCGCTGGGGCTCCTGCTCGGCAAACGGCGCCCTGAACTTCTCCTGGCGCCTCATCATGGCCCCGCCTTTCGTGCTGGATTATCTGGCCGCCCACGAGGTCGCGCACCTGCGCGAGCTCAACCATTCCCAGCGTTTCTGGAAGATCACCTACCAGCTCTGCCCCCGCACCGACGATGCGGAAGCCTGGCTCAAGACCTACGGCAGCGCGCTGCATCGGATTGGGTGAGGGCGGCTGCTCGCGGGATCAGTAATCAGTAGAGCGCGATTTGAGCCGATACGGTCATCAACTCAGACCCGGTCGCATGGTGCCTCCGGGAAAATTCCTCGACGATCAGTTCTCCCTTTCGGTCTCCGAGGCTCTGAAAAACGGGTCTCGGGTTATCCCCTTTAGGCTTGTCCTCCAGCGTCAGAAGCGCCGAGAGATCGAAGCGCGCGGTGCTGTTCTCTCCTGAAACCTCAAGGATAGTCCCTTTGATTTGGAGCACATAATTGAGGTCGCCCGATTGCCGGATCTGAGGGGCTGCCGATTCCCAATTGATATACGAGCCATCGATGAGGATCACTGATCCCAGGCGAGCCACCTGAGCGTTGTCGAAACTCAGATGAGTGCTTTTATATGTTTCGCTGGTGACAGTCGTATTCAGCTCTTTGGCCAGCTTCCAGGAATCGAGCGGCAACTGCTTGGGCCATGCATCCGGCGGAAAGACCTCCTTGAGGTTGACCTTGCGCTCCTCAAGTTCACGAACGGCTGAGACCAGTTCCTGCTTCTGTTGTTCTCTCAAGCTGCCATCGCGGGACTGAGCCCAGCGCTCCGGCGGCACCGATGATACGATGGCGCGCGCCCGTGCCGCCTGACTGTAAACGGTGACATTGTGGGCGCTCAACGGTCCGAAGGCCGCTATCAGCGCCAATACTCCGCCTGTTAGAGGCAGGACGCGCAAATCGAGGGGACGGCGCACCAAAACTGAAGCTGCTGCAAGAGCCGAGCCCAATACGATGAGAGCCAGGTGATAACGCTCTTCCGTGATGCCATAGGCATCGATGCGCATACCGACTGCGATTCCCAACAGCACGAGAGGCACGAGCGTCGCGAAAATCCAGGCGCGAAGAAACACGCGGCGCAGGCGTGGCAGCAGCGTGCCGGGAGTGTGCGCGAGAAGATAGACGCCATAGCCGATCAACAGATAAGTCGGCACGATCCAGCCGATCTGGCCCTTCGGCAATTCCAGCATGAGCGCAATGCGGCCGGCATAGAGATGGATCACGCCGGCGAAGATCAGCATCAACGGAATGAGCAGTCCATCCGTCACCACGGAGACCACACGGTGCAGAAGATTGACCGGCTGTTCTCCAGCCGGCTCGTCCTCGCAGAAGCGCGATAGCGAGAGCCAGAACAGGGGAACGCCGATCAATGAAGCAATGATCGCCAGCAGCTCTAAGGCCTCGCCCGTTTCGATGCCGAGCAGCGTTTCGATGGATGCGATGATGATCGCTCCTCCGCCGAGGATGATTCCGAGGGCGACGAGGCAGAGGGCGAAATTCGCCGCAAGGCTGAGAGCCGACAGCCAGGCACCGATCATACCTCCTTTCGTGGCATGCCCCGCACCGAGGGCGATGAAGCAGATCAGGCTCAGGAAGAGAGGCGTCACCGTATAAGGCGTGGCTTGTAAGGCGTAGCCGAGTCCCAATCCGAGAAGGTAACCGGCAGCTTGAGTGGCAAGCCCGACCCAAGGGCGAAGCCGCAACGTGGTGAAGGCAGCGGCGGTCGCCACAAGGAATGCCAGGAGCAGCATGAAGATGACCTGTTCCTCAGGCAACTCCACATATCTGCGCGCGATGGCCCGCTTGAACTCGTAAACCAGCGCCCACAGGGTCAGGAGGCTGGCGGCGAGCAGGGCGAAGGGGAAGCGGCTGATGGCCCATTTGAGATCGGGTCGGAGGATAGCGGTTTTAACGTCAGTCGTGCCCATGGTGTCCCACTCGCATAAGAAACAGTGTTTCGTCCTTGTGCGATGATGGCGAGGTCTTGGCAAGGGCGAGCCAAGAGAGCGTGACAGAAGGGGAGTTTCGGCTTAGTGCGGTGGGATATCCTTACCGAAGCAAGCTGTTCCATGCTCAAGCCCGACACCCTGGCCCTCACTGCGGTTCTCGCGCTGCTCACCGCGATCGGGCCGCTTGCAACCGACATGTATCTGCCCTCACTGCCGGCGATTGCCTCGGGATTGCAGGCGACGACCGGGCAGGCGCAGCTGACTCTCTCCGCTTTTCTTACCGGCTTCGCGGCGGGGCAATTCTTCTATGGGCCGATCTCGGACCGCGTGGGGCGAAAGCCCGTGCTGCTGTTCGGGCTGGGGCTGTTTTCGCTGGCAAGCCTCATCTGCGCGTTCGCGCCCAATATCGAAGTGCTGATTTCCGCGCGCTTTCTGCAGGCGCTCGGAGCATCCGGTCCCATCGTGCTCGGGCGCGCCATCGTGCGTGATTTTTATGAAGGGCCGCGCGCCGGCAAGGAATTGTCGCGCATGGGCACGATCATGGGCGTGGTGCCCGCCATCGCGCCCGTGTTCGGCGGGATCATCGCTCAGTTCACCGTATGGCGCATGACCTTCGGCGTGATGCTCTTGTGCGGCCTGGCCCTTGCCGCGACGGTGCTGCTGCGTCTCCCTGAGAGCATTCGCCACAAATCGGATGTGCCGATCTCGTTCGTCTCCATCATCAAAGGCTTCGGCACGCTGCTGAGGCATTCGGGCTACCGCACCTATGTGAGCCTTTCCATGCTTACCTATGGCGGGCTTTTCGCCTTCATCTCCGGCTCGTCCTTCGTGCTTCAGGGCATCTCTGGACTCGACGAACTCTCATACGCCTTCTCGTTCGCCTTCATGGTCGTGGGATACATCATCGGCACCATGATCGCCCAGCATGTCGTCAGCCGTCGCGGGCTCGACGGGACGATCCAGATCGGCGTGGTGAGCCTCGCGCTCGGCGGCGTCCTCATGCTGGTGCTCGTGGCTTTCGGCGTACCGTCGTCATTTGCCATTACCGGACCGATGGCGGTCTACGGCTTCGGTGTCGGCCTTACCATGCCGCAATCCATGGCCTCGGCGCTCATGCCGTTCCCGGATCGCGCGGGCGCGGCATCATCCTTCCTCGGCATCTGTCAGATGAGCTTCGCCGCCGTGCTCGGCATCGTGCTCGGCCAGAATCTAGGCGCTTCCGCCTTGCCGCTGCCGATCGCCATTGCGGCAACCGGCGTCGGGGCGCTGGTTGTTTTCTCGGTAACCGGACGGGCACGCGGAAAGTCAGTCTGAGGTCGCGTCAGCTGAGAATATCCGTGGCTTTGTGGTCCGGAGAAACGCCGTCGATCAGAATGACATCGCCTTTCGAGTTCTTGGTCCGCAACGACAGGATTTCCCGATAGGCGGGAGACGCATACCATCGGCGCGCATGATCCTTGTCGGGAAACGCGATCATGATCAGGTCGCCCGACCACGCGCCTTCGAGCCGTTCCACCGGATCGCCATGGATCAGGAAGTGCCCGTCGAAAGGCGCCAGCGTCGCGTCGATCTTGCGGAGATAGTCGACGATCTCCGGACCCATCGTGACATCGTACAGGCGGGCGACGGCATAGGCGGTCATGGCATTCTCCTTGGCTTGAACCTGTGCCCAGGATGCATGCCTTGGTGAGTCGTGGCGATTACGTCAGAGGTAATCGCTCTCAGAGCCCGAACAGCTTCTCGAAGAAGTTCTTCTCGCGGCTGTTGCGCCGTGGCTGCGGCGCGGGTGGAATCCACGCGCTTTCGCCGTTGCCGGCAGCGGCATAGCGCGGGTCCTGGCCGGCCTCGGCCACGGGCACCGACTCGCGGAAGCGCTCCTGGCCCGGAATGCCGACGGGCTGCTTGTCCTTGAGGGCGATCTGCATGAAGCTGTGCCAGACTTCCCTCGGCAGATTGCCGCCGCTGACCTTCTTCGTGAGCGCGCCATCGTCGTTGCCGAGCCATACGCCGGCCACGAGATTGCCCGTGAAGCCCATGAACCACGCATCCTTGTAGTCGTTGGTGGTGCCGGTCTTGCCGGCCATGGGCCAGCCGGGGATCTGAGCGGCCCTGGCCGTGCCGATGACGAAGGTGTGGTGCATCATCTCGTTCATCATCGCGACGACGCCAGGGTCGATGACGCGGCCGAGGCCGCCGCCACCGGGGCGCTTGTAGATGAGCTTGCCGTCTGCGGTCTTCACCTGGGTGATCACGTAAGGCGTCACGCCGATGCCGCCATTGGCGAAGGCCGCATAAGCCGACACGAGTTCGAGCGGCGTCACCTCGGAGGTGCCGAGCGCGAGCGAGCCGTTGGCCTGCATCGGCGAGGAGATGCCGAGGCGCTGGGCCGTCTGCACCACGGCCTTCGGGCCCACATCCATGTTGAGCTTCACCGCGACGGTGTTGAGCGAGAGCGCCAGCGCATCGCGAAGCGAAATCGGGCCGCGATATTTGCGGTCGTAGTTCTCCGGCGTCCAGCCCTTGATGTTGACGGGGCCGTCCTCATACACCGTGTCCGGCGTCAGCCCGCGCTCCATGGCGGCGAGATAGACGAAGGGCTTGAAGGCCGAGCCCGGCTGGCGACGCGCGGCCGTGGCGCGGTTGAACTGGCTCTGCTCGTAGTTGCGTCCGCCCACCAGCGCCTTCACGGCGCCATCGGGCTCCATCGCCACGACGGCGCCCTGGCCGACGTTGAACTTCTGGCCCTTGGCATTGAGTTCGTCCACCAGCACGCGCTCTGCTGCGGCCTGAAGCGGCGGCTCGATGGTGGTCGAGACCACGATGTCCGATTCGATGGTGCCGACGAAATCGTCGAGCACGTCCATCACGTAATCAGCCGCGTAATTGGCGGAGCCCGCGCCGTTGGGGCGCACGGCTTCGGCGGGGGTGCCGAGCGCGGTCTTGGTCATTCCCGGCGTGATGAAGCCGAGGTCGTTCATGGCCGCGATCACAAGCTCGGCGCGGGCTTGCGCACGCTCCGGGTTGCGGTTGGGCGCAAGGCGCGACGGTGACTGGACGAGACCCGCGAGCACCGCAGCTTCCGAGAGCGAGACGGCGCGCGCGGACTTGCCGTAATAGCGCTGAGCGGCAGCCTCGACGCCATAGGCGCCGGCGCCGAAATAGACACGGTTCAGATAAAGTTCGAGGAGCTGGTCCTTGGAATAGTTGCGCTCCAGCCAGAGCGCGAGGATCGCCTCCTGGATCTTACGGGAGGCCGTGCGCTCCTGGGTGAGGAACAGGTTCTTGGCGAGCTGCTGCGTGAGCGTCGAACCACCCTGCAATCCGCCGCTACCCGCCACGTTGCGATAGATCGCGCGGCCGATGCCGATGGGGTCGATGCCGAAATGGTCGTAGAAACGCCGGTCTTCGATGGCGATGAACGCTCTCGGCAGATAGGGCGGAAGCTCCTTGAGCGTCACCGTGCGCCCGCCCGTCTCGCCGCGGTTGGCGAGAAGCGAGCCGTCGCTGGCCATGATGGCGATGTTCGGAGGCCTTTTGGGAACCGACAGCTGGTCGATGGGCGGAAGCTGCGAGGCGTAATAGGCCACCACGCCTCCCACGCCGATGATGCCCCAGAGGCAGAGCACGAGACCGGCATAGACAAGCTTGCCGAGAAAGGAGCGGCCACTCTTGCGCTTGGCTTTCCGGGGCTTGGACGGACGCCGTGAGGACCTGTCGTCGCCTTGCCTGGAAGCTCGCCTGCGTGCCATGTTTCCCCCTGCCCGGTCTTCGGGCGAGAGGCGAAAATCCAGCTCCCCCGCTTCCGCAGCGGGCGCATCGAAAACCGGCTCCCGCCGGTCACGTCCGTTCGCCACGTGTCTTAAACCCCGCATTTATTCCGCCGGATTGGACCGGCTTTCATGCTGTGGAGCACTCTAATTGTGGCGGTTTAAGGGGCGGTTAACCCGTGAGAACAGTGGAACTGCCGAGTTTGAGCCGCGTTCCGTGCCTTATGAACGCTTATATTACAGTGATGACGGGCTTCGGAATCCTGGTCCTCCTGACCGCCTGGCTCCCCATGCTGCTCAAGGAGGTGCCGCTCTCCCTGCCGATATTCTGCGTCGCTCTCGGGGCATTGATCTTTTCCCTGCCCGGGGTTCCGGGCGTCGGGCCCCGTCCTCAGGAGCATCTGGCTCTCACGGAACATCTGACCGAGTTCATCGTGCTCATCGCCCTCATGGGCGCCGGTTTGAAGCTTGACCGTCCACTGGCCTGGGTCTCATGCATGCTGACCTGGCGCCTTCTCGGTATCGCCATGCCGCTGACTATCGCAGCCCTTGCGATTCTGGCCTATGCGCTGCTGGGGCTGGGCGCTGCCACGGCCATTCTGTTGGCAGCGACCCTCGCGCCGACCGATCCGGTTCTGGCGAGCGATGTGCAGGTCGGGCCGCCGGGAGAGGGTCTGGAGGACGAGGTGCGCTTCACCCTGACCTCCGAGGCGGGTCTCAATGATGGACTTGCCTTTCCTTTCGTCAACCTCGCCATCGCCCTGGCCATTGCATCGCAGACGGGAGAGCCCTGGCTTCTCCACTGGCTGAGCGTGGATGTGGTCTGGAAGCTGTCCGCAGGCCTCGCCGTCGGCTGGATTGTCGGGCGCTTCCTCGGCTGGCTGACCTTCCGTCTGCCGAATCGCGCAAAGCTTTCGCGCACCGGAGACGGCTTCGTCGCTCTGGGCATCACCTGCCTTGCCTACGGCTTGACCGAGATGGCCCATGGCTACGGCTTTCTCGCCGTCTTCGTCGCGGCAATCGGCCTCCGCTCGGTCGAGCGCAGCAACAAGTATCACGAGAAGCTGCACGACTTCGTCGAGCAGCTGGAACGCCTTTCGATGATGGTGCTCCTCGTCCTGTTCGGCGGCGCCATCGCGGATGGCGGGCTCTTCCGCAATCTGACCTTGGACATCGTACTCTACGCGCTGATCGCCGTTTTTCTCGTGCGCCCATTGGCCGGGTGGATCAGTCTTTTGGGCCGAGACCAGAAATGGGATGAAAAGGCCGTCATCAGTTTCTTCGGCATTCGCGGTCTCGGCTCGGCCTATTATCTGGCCTATGCCCTCAGTCATGCCTCGTTCGAGGAACCCAACGTACTCTGGAGCACAACCGGCCTGATCGTTCTCATCTCGATTCTGCTGCACGGGATAACCGTGACGCCTGTGATGCGATATCTCGATCGGCAGCGGCAGAACAGCGGCCAGCCTGCGGATGAATGGTGCCCGCGCGATGCTGGCCCTTCGACTTCGGACACGGCTCGGGAGCGGCTCTGAGACGTCACTCGGCCGTGGTAGGGTCGATGACCGCACGCACCTTCGAAACGGAATCCGCCGGAAGGCCGGCTTGGCGTGCATGTTCCCTGATCATCGCCTCATCCGGCGCGCGGTAGAGGCAGTAGATCTTGTTATCGGTGACGTAGCTGTGAACCCATTGGATCTCGGGGCCCATTCCACGCAGGACATCGCAGGAGTTTCCTGAGGCCTGTTTAAGCTCGGCAGCAGACAAGTTACCGACATTCGGCATGTTTCGCTCGATCACGAATTGCGGCATGGCTTTCCACCGGTTGCCCGGCGCCTCTCATCCCCGGGCCGTATCGGGTCCGGCGATGATCAGATTCTGCCTGTGAGGCTGAACTGGCAACGGCTCCGAATGGGTATCGCCACTGCCAGCGTGCGGCACATCACATTACTCCGCGGCCAGCGGCAGCTCCCCCGTGCCGAGATCGGCCTGCGAGAGATCGTGGATGCGGCGCAGGTCGTTGAGGAAAGCGTCATAGGCCTCGCGTTTCGTCGCCTCGTCGGGCAGGCGCAGCAGGTAGGACGGGTGGACCGTGATATAGCCCTCGTAGGCGCCGAAATGCGCACGACCCCGCGAACGGGTGATCGGCGTCGCCTTGCCCGTGAGCGCGAGAAGCGCGGTCGCGCCGAGAGCCACCACGAGCTTAGGTCTAACCAGCTCCAGCTCCTTCATCAGCCAGGGCCGATAATGCTTCACCTCGCCGGCGGTGGGCTTGGAGTGGATGCGCCTGTGGCCGCGCTGCTCGAATTTGAAGTGCTTCACCGCATTGGTGAGATAGGCATGATCGCGGTCGATGCCGGCTTCCTTCATGGCCTTCGTCAGAAGCTTGCCCGCGGGCCCGACGAAAGGCCTGCCTTGCAGATCCTCCTGATCGCCCGGCTGCTCGCCGACGAACATGATGTCGGCATGAACGGGGCCTTCGCCGAACACCGCCTGCGTCGCGCCGGGCACGAGCGGGCCGGCCTTCGCGATGATCGCGTTGAGCTCTTCGAGAGTCTTCGGTTCCTGATCGCGCATGGCTTCGAGCGCGCGCTCCGGAGTGCGTTTTGCAGGCATCGTCGCCTCCTGTTCGATCATGGCGTCAACGCGCTGGGTGGCGCTTTGGATCAGGCCAGGAATGGCCGCGGCTTCCGGCATGTTGCGCCAGTACTTCTTCGGCATCTCGGCACGCATGGCGGTGGGGTTCACGCGAGCGGGGTTGAACACGCTCTCGTAATAGCCGCGCCAGCCTTCCTCGAACTCGTCCGAGGCGGGCGCATCCTCTCGGCTCCCGGGCGGGCCGAAGGTGAGATCCTTGCGGTCCCAGCGCATGGAGCCGATGGGCGTGATGATCGTCCAGTCGAGGGAGCGGAAACGGTCGATGAAGAAGGGTGCCGCCGCCTCCAGAATGTAGTGATCCGGCTCGAACCAGGCGGCGAAACGCTCAAGCTCGCCATGCATCCGGCGAAAGCGCACGAAGGCGTGCATCTTGTGCAGATCGCGCCGGATCGCGCGGGCCATCATGTCGATGCGATGCACCAGCGGGTCGCTCGCGATTTCGAGGAGATCGCGCTCGCCGTTCAGCACGCGCCAGACCAGCTGATAGAGCAGCGCGTAACGCTCCTCGTCCCGGTGGCACACGCTGGCCTCGATCAACCGTGCCACGCCTTTCGGCAGAGAGACGGGCGGTGCTGCACCATGGTCGTCGTCACCGAAAAGGCTCGGTGAGTCGTCGAAGGACCAAAGCACGTGCTGGGGCGCCAGCTCCTCGGCGATCAGCCAGCGCACGGCGCGGCGAAAGCCCTCGAGATCGGCTCCGGGTTTCAGGGTGATGAGATGCAGGCTCATGCGAACAGGCTCAGCTGCTGGGGTTTCTCGACCAGACGCTCCCGCAGATCCAGGCGGTCGAGCCTTGCCTTGGGGTGGTAGTCCGCGGCAATCAGAAACGGCTTTGCCCGCTTCAGGCCCGAGGTGAGGCGCGCAATGTCGTCGAGACGCAGACTCGTGTGGCGGCGCGCGGCGACGATCTTGTCAACGGCACGCGCGCCGAGGCCCGGCACGCGCAGCAGCATCTCGCGCGGTGCCTTGTTCGCATCGACGGGAAAGAGGTGGCGGTTCTTGAGCGCCCAGGCGAGCTTGGGATCGACGTCGAGATCGAGCATGCCTTGCTCTCCGCCCGATGCGATTTCCTCCACGTTGAAGCCGTAGAACCGCAGCAGCCAATCGGCCTGATAGAGCCGGTTCTCGCGCATGAGGGGCGGCGGCTTCAGCGGCAGGATGGCGCTGGAATCGGGGATCGGGCTGAAGGCCGAGTAATAGACGCGCTTGAGATCGTAGTGACCATAGAGCTTGGCGGAGGTGCGCAGCACATCCGCATCCGTCGTCTCGTCCGCGCCGACGATCATCTGCGTGGTCTGGCCCGCGGGCGAGTAATGGCGGCGCTCCTCACGCGCTTCCTCGATGCGCTCGGACATCTGAGACATGGCAGTTTCGATGGAAGCTCCGTCCTTTTCGGGCGCCAGCTGCTCCAGGCTCTTCTCGGTGGGCAGTTCGAGGTTGATCGACAGCCGATCCGCCCACAGCCCCGCTTCCTCGATCAGCCAGGGGCTGGCCTCGGGAATCGTCTTCAGATGGATGTATCCGCGAAAGCCATGGTCGCGGCGCAGCTTCTTCGCGACCAGCAGCATCTGCTCCATGGTGTAATCGGGCGAGCGGATGATGCCGGAGGACAGGAACAGTCCCTCGATATAGTTGCGCTTGTAGAACTCGATGGTGAGAGTCACCACTTCGTCCACGGAGAATTTGGCACGCTTCACGTTGGACGAGCGCCTGTTCACGCAGTAGGCGCAGTCGAACAGGCAGTAATTCGTCAGCAGGATTTTCAGCAGCGATACGCAGCGCCCGTCTGGCGTGTAGGCGTGGCAGATGCCGGAGGCCGTGGTGGAGCCCAGGCCGTCCACGTCCGCCTTTCGCTTCGGCGCGCCCGAGGAGGAGCAGGAGGCATCGTACTTCGCCGCGTCAGCCAGGATGCGCAGCTTCTTGGAAAGCTTTTCGTCCATGGTTCCCCGCTGGATTGTTCGTGATTTGTTCTAGCATAGAGATGGGAGGATAGCGAGGGATGACCACGGGGCGGGTGGTCGCATGAGGAATCGCGGCGACGCCATGCGAGTCAGGCGCACCTCTCACAGGCAGATGGTCAAAGGACATGCACTAAAGCCTTAAGCTTTAGCACTGGAAATCAACCGGACCCTTGTCCTACACTTCCGCTGCGGTAATTTCGTAACGCCTACCTTGTGTTGAAAGAAAACGGCCCTGCATGCTCCGTTCCGTTCTCGACGGTCTCTATCTCTTCGCCGGCTACCTCGCGGGCCTTTTCCTTATCGTCATTTTCCTCCTCATGATGAGTCTTTCCCTGGGGCGCGGCGTGGCGATCAATATTCCCGCAGGCGATGATTTCGCGGCCTGGTCCATGGCGGCGATGGCTTTCCTGGGGCTAGCCCATACCTTTCGTTCGGGCGAGCTGATCCGGGTCGGACTCATTCTCGATAGGCTGTCGACGGGCGCGCGGCGGGGTGTCGAGATCCTCTGCCTTCTCGTCGGAACGGCCGTCATCGGTTTCTTCGCCTGGTATGCCGTGCACATGACCTATGACAGCTGGCGTTTCAACGATATCGCCCAAGGCGTATTGGCCGTGCCGCTCTGGATCCCGCAACTCGGATATTCCGTCGGCCTCGTGATCCTGGCCATCGCCTTCGTGGATGAGCTCGTCCATGTCCTGACGGGCCATTCGCCGAGGTATGAGAAGCCGCCCGCAATGACGCCGGAGGAAATCGTGGAACGTGCAGCCGAGAGTGGGCTCTGAGTCATGTTTGCAGATCTTGGCCTTGTTCCTATCGCCGCGATTCTCTTCGGGCTCCTGATCGCCCTCCTGGCCTTCGGCATCTGGATCGGCATTGCGCTGTTCATTGTCGGCTTCGCGGCGATCGCCATGGCAACCAGCGTGCCGATCGGGCCGGTGCTCGCCACCACGGTGTGGGCGAGTTCCGCATCATGGTCTCTTGCGGCGCTGCCCTTGTTCATCTGGATGGGCGAAATTCTGTTCCGAACGCGCCTGTCCGAGCAGATGTTCTTAGGTCTTGCGCCCTGGCTGAACTGGCTTCCCGGGCGCCTTCTGCACGTGAACGTGGTGGGCTGCGGCATCTTCGCGGCGGTCTCGGGCTCCTCCGCCGCCACCTGCGCCACCGTGGGCAAGATCGCGCTCCCGGAGCTTAAGAAGCGCGGATACAACGAGAATATGAGCCTGGGCAGCCTTGCCGGTTCCGGCACGCTCGGCCTGCTGATACCGCCGTCGATTCCCATGGTGGTTTATGCGATCGCGGCCAATGTGTCCGTCATTCAGGTTTTCCTGGCGGGCTTCCTGCCGGGCATGCTCGTGATGGCGCTTTACTCTGGCTATATTCTCGTTTGGTCCGTGCTCAATCCGGACAAGTCTCCGCGCCCTGAGCCACGGACGTCCTTCGCCGCCAAGCTGCAACAATCGTCCAAGCTACTGCCGGTTCTTCTGCTCATCGCGCTGATCTTCTCCGCTTTGATTTTCGGCTGGGCGACCGCGACGGAATGCGCGGCCTGGGGCGTGACCGGCGCGCTCATCCTGGCGTGGTGGTCGGGCACGCTCACCTGGAAGACGTTCACCGAGAGCGTATTGAGCGCGACACGTCTGACGGCCACCATCATGATCATCCTGGCAGGCGCGGCCTTCACCACGGCCGCCATGGCCTATACGGGCATTCCCGCAGCCCTCGCATCCTGGGTCGAGTCGCTTCAGCTTTCGCCTTATGTGCTGATCGCGGCGCTCACGGTCATGTACATCTTCCTAGGTTGCCTCATCGACGGAATCTCCATGATCGTGCTGACAACCGTCGTGGTGCTGCCGATGATCAAGCAGGCAGGCTTCGATCTCATCTGGTTCGGCGTGTTCCTCATCATTCTCGTGGAAATGGCGCAGATCACGCCGCCGGTCGGGTTCAATCTCTTCGTGCTGCAGAACATGAGCGGGCGGGACAGCTTCACGATCGCCAAGGCGGCGCTCCCGTTCTTCCTGCTGCTCGTAGCGGCGGTCGCCATCATCACCATATTCCCGGACATCGCGCTGTTCCTGCCAAAGCTCGCTTTTCCGGAATAAAACGCATCGAAACCAAGAGGGAGAAGAATCGATGAAACACATGACACGTTTAGGCCTCGGCCTTGCCGGCGCCCTTCTGTTGAGCGTGCCCGCGT
The DNA here is from genome assembly GCA_041913065.1 of Microvirga sp. Classification (GTDB taxonomy): domain Bacteria; phylum Pseudomonadota; class Alphaproteobacteria; order Rhizobiales; family Beijerinckiaceae; genus Microvirga. The sequence continues at coordinate 187,555 of JAYSGD010000007.1, forward strand.
TGGCGCAGACCAAATGGAACCTGCCCGCCGCTTATCCGGCGGACAACTTCCACACTGAGAATCTCAATGCCTTCGCCAAGGATGTGGCGGATGCAACCGGCAATAAATTGCAGATCACGGTTCACGGCAACGCATCGCTCTTCAAGGCGCCGGAGATCAAGCGCGCGGTGCAGACCGGCCAGGCCCAGGCTGGCGAGGTGCTGATGTCGCTGCACGAGAACGAGGACCCGATCTACGGCCTCGACGTGGTGCCGTTCCTCGCCACCTCCTTCGATCAGTCGAAGAAGCTGTGGGACATCCAGAAGCCCGCCATCGAGAAGAAGCTCGCAAGCCAGGGCCTGATGCTTCTCTATGCAGTGCCGTGGCCACCGCAGGGCATCTTCGCCAAGAAGGACATCAACACGGTCGAAGATTTGAAGGGCTTGAAGTGGCGCTCCTATAATGTCGGCACCGCCCGCATCGCGGAAATCGTCGGCGCGCAGCCGGTGACGGTGCAGGCGGCCGATCTGCCGCAGGCGCTGGCGACCGGCGTTGTCAACGCCTTCATGACGTCGGGCGCGACGGGCTACGATTCGAAGGTGTGGGAGTCACTCACGCATTTCTACGACACGCAGGCCTGGATTCCGAAAAACATCACGTTCGTGAACAAGGCAGCCTTCGACGCTCTCGACAAGCCGACCCAGGAGGCCGTGCTGAAGGCCGCCAAGACGGCCGAGGAGCGTGGCTGGAAGGTCGCTCAGGAAAAGACCAAGTGGTACACGGAGCAGATGGCGGCGAAGGGCATGAAGGTGCAGCCGCCGAGCACTGAGCTGAAGTCTGGCCTGCAGAAGGTGGGCGAGCAGCTGACGCAGGATTGGCTGAAGAAGGCCGGCTCCGACGGGCAGGCCATCATCGACGGCTACAAGAAGGCCGCGATGTAAAACTCATTGGTCCGATGCAAAAAGAAAGGGGCCTTCTCAGGCCCCTTTCTCGTATCCGCAAAGTCCTGGCTTAGCGGTTGTAGCGGAACTCAGGCATGCTCTTCAGCTGGTCCTTGGTCATATCGACTATGGCGTGATCGGGCGCCATGCGGTCCGCATCGGCCGGTGCCGCAGTGGTGGTTGTCGTAGAACCCGTCGTGTTCGGCGCAGCAGTCGTTGCCGCCGTGCCAGGCGCGGCGCCCGGAGCGCCAGTCGTGGTGGTGGTTGAAGCCATGGCGCGCGGCTCGTTCACGAACTTGACCTGATCGAATGCGATGGCCACGTCGCGCTCGCCGATGCCGAGGAAGCCGCCGACGCCGATCACGACGGCTTGGATCTTGCCGCTCGAATCGACCAGCATTTCGCTGATGTCGCCGATCTTCTCATTGTTGTTGTTGTAGACGTCCAGACCTTCAATCTGGGAAGCGCGCCACTGACCAGGCTGCATCTGGGTCATGGTGCTGCCCGAGGCTGCACCCATCGTCGAGGAGCCGCCGGTTGCCGGGGCAGTCGTTGCAGGGGCAGTCGTGGAAGGAGCAGTCGTCGCGGGGGCGCCGGTTGTGCCGGTACCGGAGGTCTGAGCCATGGCCGGAGCAGCGATCAGAGCGGAGCCGAGAAGAGCCATCGTAAGATGCTTCGAGAGCATGATTATCCTCCAATTGTTTTGCTTCAGCGCATGAATGCGCCTCTCCGGCTTAACGGCGAGCGGAGGGATTGGTTCTCCGATTATCGGCGAAGCAGCCGACAGAACCGCGGCCAAGGTTTGTTGCGAAGCGATTCGTTCGCGCGCACGAAAGATGCGCCATCTTTCAAGATGCTAAGTCTCTCAGGTAGTTGATAAGCGATCGACAAGAGATGGCCGGGACGAGCCTGGCCATAACGTAAAGGTGATGAGGAACTTCTTCGAAGTGTCAGCTCAAGGTGAAGTTCATCGTGATCTCGGCGTTGAGCACGCGTGAGACGGGGCAGTTCTTTTCGGCTGCGCGGGCCAGCTCCTCGAACTTGGCATTGTCGATGCCGGGCACGTTCGCGGTGAGCGTGAGAGCCGATTTCTTAATCGCGAAGCCGCTGCCTTCCTGCTCGAGAGAGACGACCGCTTCGGTCGCAAGTTCCGTCGGCGTGAAGCCTGCGCCCTGGAGCTGGAAGGCGAGCGCCATGGTGAAGCAGCCCGCATGCGCGGCCGCGATCAGTTCTTCCGGATTCGTTCCCTTCTCATTCTCGAAGCGGGTCTTGAAGGAATAGGGCGTCGAGGACAGGACGCCGGAATCCGAGGTGAGGTGTCCGCTGCCATCCTTGCCGGTGCCCTGCCAAACGGCTCTTGCCTTACGGTTCATCGTGCTCTCCTTTTACGGTCGGGCTTGGGGATCTAGGACATGCCGCGGCTGACTCCAGAGAGGGACGTTGCAAAATCGGTTTGCCGGCATTCCGAATTCCAGGCCATTTCTCAAGGGATTCAGGCTCGCCCATGAGTGTCCTCAAGGCCCATCTGCGTCCGCGTCTTCTCGGTTCCGTGCTCGTCACCACGGTCGTGTTCCTGCTGCTGCCTGAAGCCTGGAGCCCGAATTCGCGGTTTCTGGTGGGCTGGGATATTGGGGTTGCGAGCTATCTCGCCCTGACCTGGGCCATGGCTGCGCGGTCCTCGACGGAAGCGATGCAGGAACGGGCGGCCGAGGAGGACGAGGCCGCCGTCGTGGTTCTCACGCTCACCGTCGTGGCGGCGGTCGTGAGCCTCGTGGCGATCGGGGCGGAGCTCAGCGGCATCCGCGCCGATCCCAGGGAACAGCAGGTCTTCCGCCTCACGATCGCGGGCATCACCATTCTCTGTTCCTGGTTTTTCGTGCACACGATCTACGCTATCCACTACGCCCATGAATACTACGGCAATGACGGCGAGCGTCAGGGCCTGGCCTTCCCGCACAAGGGGCAGCCGGATTACTGGGATTTCCTGTATTTCTCTTTCAATCTCGGTGCCGCCGCGCAGACCTCGGATGTGGTCATCGTGTCCAAGCGCATGCGGCGTCTCGCCTTGGCCCACACGATCATGGCCTTTCTGTTCAACACCACCATCCTGGCGCTGGCCGTGAATGTCGGCGCGGGGCTTCTCTAAAGCATCGGACCGAAAAGTGGTCCTGTACTTTTTGGATCGATCCGATGCTTTCTCCTTGAATCGGAGCATCGTTCGCGCGCAAAACCGGGGCCACTTTTGCGCACGATGCTCTAACGATCCGGTTGACCTCCATGTCTGCTTCAGACCTCGTCCCCGTTCTCGAAACGGGACGCCTCGTCCTTCGCGGCCACAGGCTCGATGATTTCGCGGATTCCTTCGCCCTCTGGTCCGACGCGCACGTGACCCGCTTCATCGGCGGAAGGCCCTCGACGCGGGAAGAGGCCTGGGGCCGGCTGCTGCGCTATATCGGGCATTGGTCGCTGCTCGGCTTCGGCTATTGGGCCGTCGAGGAGAAAGCCACCGGGCGCTTCATCGGCGAAACGGGCTTCGCCGAAGGCAAGCGCGACATCGAGCCCTCGCTCGAAGGGATCCCGGAGGCCGGCTGGGCGATGTCTCCGCAGGTTCACGGCAAGGGCTATGCGACGGAGGCCGTGCAGGCGGCGATCGCCTGGGGCGACCGGCATTTCGGCTCCGCACGCACGGCCTGCATCATCGCGCCGGAGAATGCGCCCTCGATCCGCGTGGCCGAGAAATGCGGATATCGCGAGTTCCTGCGCACGACCTACAAGGACAACCCGACCATCATGTATGTGAGGGGCTGATCTCATGGCTCTTCACGCTCGCCGTCGATGACGCCGCGCGCCACGTCGAAGCGGAAGCCGGCGCGGGCGAGCGAGGCCAGATCCTTGTCTCGATAAGGGCTGCGCTCGCCGGGGCGATAGGGGCCGAGCTTGCGGCGTCGGGCGAGGGCATGAGCGGCTTTCTCCTCGTCATCCTCATCGCCGCCTTCAAGCGCCGCCGCGATGGTGCCCCGGTCCACGCCCTTGGCGGAGAGCTTGGCCTGGATGGCGCGGGCCGAGCCCCCACGACGGCGCAAGGTCGCGACGCGCGCTTCCGTGTAGCGGGTGTCGTCGATAAGGCCGGTGCGCAGGCTTTTCGCCACCACGTCGTCGATCATTTCATGGAACTCGGACGGGTCCTCCCCGCGCAGGCGGCAGCGCTTGTCGACCTTTCGCCGCAGCACCCGCCGCAGATTTTCGGCGGAGGAGGCATAGCGTTCGAGATAGGCCATCGCCGCCCGCTGCAGATAGGCGGGCGTGACCTTTCGCGGAGGCTTCTTCGCCTTCGGGTCGGGTGTCTCGCTCATGTGCGCTCTGTATCCACGGGCGGCGTCGAGGATTCCCCCGGCTTCTCCACCTGTCCGCGCCGCTGCAGTTGCATGGCCAGGAACCAGCAGAGCGAGGCCCAGGCGGCGCCGACGGACCAGCCGGCAAGAACGTCGCTGGGCCAGTGAACGCCGAGATAAACGCGGCTCACGCCGACCATGAGCGTCGTGACGATGGCAAAACCCATGATGAAGGCGCTGATGCGACGGCTCCTCTCGACGCGCGCGAGCAGCGCGCCGAGCGTCAGGTAAGTGATGGCCGAGAGCATGGCATGGCCGCTCGGGAAACTGGCCGTATAGACGCGAGCGGCATGGGGCACGAGATCGGGCCGAGGACGCTCGAAGCCCATCTTCAGACCTGTCGAGAGAAGCGCCCCGCCGACGATGGAAATGAGGACCAGGAGCGCTGCGCCCCGCTTTCCCGCCATCAGCAGATAAATGACGGCCCCCGTGGTCAGAAGCGTGAGGATCGTGTAGCCGCCGAGCCCCGTGATGTCCCGCGCCGCCTCTTCCACCCAGCTTGGACCCAAAGGATTGACAGGATCCTGCGGGTTGCGGAGCGAAAGCAGGATCGAGCTGTCGAGGGCATGGGTCTCGCCTTCGAAGACTTCATCGGCGATCGAGATGAAGGCCCAGGCGAAGAACCCGCAGGCGGCAAGAGACAGAAGCGGGCCGATCTCGTTGAGCCGCAGACGGAACCAGAGCTGGGTGAGGGGAGAGAGAAGTTTGTTCATGGCAAGAGGGAGATAGGCGCCGTTGCCGAGGTTGCGAGGGTCGAGCTTCATACGCCCAGCATCCGGCGCCATTCCTTGGGCGCGGCGATCTCGGCGAGGTTGAGCCAATCGGCCATGAGGCGCAGCTCCTCGCCGAGCGCCGGACCGATCTCCGCCGGGGGGACCGAGCTCTCGGGGTGAATCGAATGGACGATGAGGCGGCCTTCAGCCCGATCGGCCTTGAGATCGACCCGCGCGACGATTCTCTCGCCCATGAGGAAGGGGAGGCAGTAATAGCCGAACTCGCGCTTCTCGGCGGGCACGTAGATCTCGATGCGGTAGCGGAAATCGAACAGGCGCTCCGTGCGCGTGCGCTCCCAGACGATGGGATCGAAAGGCGAGACGAGGGCACGCGCCTCCACGCGGCGCGGAAACTTGGCGTCGGGGTCGAGATAGACCGGCCCGTTCCAGCCATCGACGGTGACGGGAAGCAGGTCGCCCGCTTCGACGAGTTCAGCGATACGCGCCTTCGAATCGGCCACGTCGAGACGGAAGTAATCGCGCAGGCAGCGCTCGGAGGCGATGCCGAGCGCGCGGATCGAGCGGCGCAGCAATTCGCGCTGCGCCTCGTCTTCGCTCGGCGTCGGGGCCTGCAGAACGGCGGAGGGCAGGACGCGCTCGGGCAGGTCGTAGATGCGCTCGAAGCCGCGCCTCGTGGCGGTGGTCACCTCGCCGGCCCAGAACAGCCATTCGAGCGCTAGCTTGCCGTCGCTCCAGCCCCACCAGGAGCCCTGGCCCTTGCCGCCGCCCGGCAATTCGCCCGCACCCATGGGGCCGCGCTCGGCAATCTCGCGCCGCACCTCCTCGATGAAGGCCCGCTTCTCCTTTCCGAAACGGGCGAGCCCGCCATAGATGCCCTCGCCCCGCGCCGCGCGGGCCATGCGCCAGCGGAAATAGGGTTGGAGATCGAGGGAGATCAGCGAGGCCTCGTGGCCCCAATACTCGAAGGTCTCGCGCTTCTTCGGGTGATAGGCGGCGCGTTCCAGGAGGTTCCGGTCATAGGCGCCGAGCCGCGAGAACAACGGCATGTAATGGGCGCGCACCAGCACGTTGACGGAATCGATCTGGAGCAGATGCGATCGCCGGATATGCCGCCGCAGATGCCGGCTGCCGGCAAGATCCGGGCGGCCTTCGTGAAAGCCTTGGGCGGCCAGAGCCACGCGGCGGGCCTGTGCGAGGGAGAGCTTGGTGCGAGGGGCCATGAGACCTTCGGAAATGGACTGCGAAGAGCTAGCGTTATCGAAGCGCCTCCCGCAAGAGGGGGAACAAGCAGCTTCGGCCTCGCGGCGATTGTCGCCCGAGGGTGATGGGTCGAGGGGGCGCGAGGAGGCGTCCGGCTCGGCTTTTGAGTGAGTGAAGAACCCGACGGCTCCCCGCGCACGGCTTTTTTAGGCGGACCGGCGCGACATGGCCCCAGCTCTGCCCAAGGCGGACACCGTCTTGATACGGGCGGCCTTGGACCAGAGCGGAGCCCAGCCTCTCGCCGGGGCCTCCCGTCACGGGGGATTGCGTCATCCTCCGCACGGGACCGTGCCCGACCCCACAAACACGACGCCTCGCGAGAGCGCCCCTCGGTGGATCGGGCCAAGCCACACATAGCCGAGCTTAGGCATATTGTCAAGAACAAATGCAGAACATAAAATTGCGGGTCTCACCCGCTCCCCCTGTCATCCCCGCGCAGGCGGGGATGACGGTAGGTGGTTCACGCGACACACCCTCCCTCTCCTCTCATCGCGAGAGGAACCGAACGGATCCCGATTGCATATCTGTTCTGCGCTGGACGTCGGGTCATGGCGGTGCAAACCCTGTAGAGAGGCATATGCCAGCCGCGTTCCGCCCGAACGCGCCGTGCCGAGCGATGGATAACAATGGACCAAGCCACCAACGAGAGTCTCCGCAGCCCGCCGGCGCCCCTGAGTCATCCGGAAATCAGCAGGATCATCATCGGCGTGATGATCGCCATGTTCCTGGCGGCCCTCGACCAGACGATCATCGCGACGGCGCTCCCCACCATCGGCCACGAGCTCGGCGATTTCGAGCATCTGCCCTGGGTGGTCACGTCCTATCTCCTCGCCTCCACGGCGGTGACGCCGCTCTACGGCAAGTTCAGCGACATTCACGGGCGGCGCATCACGATGCTGATCGGCATCGTGATCTTCATCATCGGCTCCATCGCCTGCGCGCTCGCGCCCAGCATGGTCATCCTCGTCCTGGCGCGCGGCCTTCAGGGGGTCGGAGGCGGCGGCCTCATCGCCATGGCCCAGACCATCGTGGGCGATCTGGTGCCGCCAAAGGAGCGCGGGAAATACCAGGTCTATTTCGCCAGCGTGTTCATGTCGTCGAGCCTGCTCGGGCCGGTGCTCGGCGGGTTTTTCGCGGAGCATCTGCACTGGTCGGTCATCTTCTGGATCAACCTGCCGCTGGGCCTGATCGCGCTCGGCATCGTTCATAAGGAGCTCAAGAAACTCCCGCGCCACGACCGCCCGCACAGCCTCGACATCCTGGGCGCCGTGCTGATGGTGTCGGCCACCGTGTCCCTGCTGCTCGCGCTCAGCTGGGGCGGCCTGCGCTATCCGTGGTTCTCAGGCCCGATTGCTGGCCTCATCGCCCTGTCGCTGATGCTCTGGGTCGTGTTCGCCTTCCGCATGAAGCTGGCGAGCGAGCCGCTGATCCCGCCGGGCGTGATGCGCAATCCCGTCGTTCGCATGGGCACGCTCGCCGCCTGCTTCGCCATGGGCACCTATATCGGCCTCACCATCTACCTGCCGGTCTATTTCGAATCCGTGCGCGGCATTTCCGCGAGCCAGTCGGGCTTGGGGTTGATCCCGCTCATGGCGGGAACGGTGGTGGGCGCGACGCTGTCGGGACGCTCCATGGCCAAGGTCCGCCATTACAAGCGGCTTCCGGTGGCGGGCATCGTCGTCGCCATCGCGGGATGCGTCATCCTCGCGGCCCTGCCCGGGCTTCCGATCTGGGCCGTCGAGGTCATCCTCGGCGTGCTGAGCATCGGCCTCGGCACGATCCTTCCCGTCACCACGGTGTCGATCCAGAACGCGGTGGCCCTGCACGATCTCGGCACGGCGACGGGGGCCGCCAACTTCTTCCGCTCGCTCGGCGGCGCGCTCATCGTGGCGGTGTTCGGGGCCATCCTGCTCGGCATGTCGGGCCTGCAGGGCGCCGGCAGCTTCGAGAGCTTAGGCGAGGTCGCCTCCCGCAGCGGCGTCGATCTCTCCCACGTGTTCGGCTACATCTTCTGGGCCGCCGCCGCCGGCTTCGGGCTGGCCCTGGCCTTCCTGCTCGCCATGGAGGAGCTTCCCCTGCGCGGCTCTGCCGTGAAGGCGGCGGAAGCGGCCATCGCCGATTGATCAGGGTTTACGCCTGGACCGCAGGAACAGCAGCACCACGGCGAAGATGATGATCAGCCCGGCGATCCACATGCCGAACACGCCGAACGCCCCTTCCACCCGCTCGGACCCCGGCGCCACGGCAGGCTGCTCGGTGGAGTCTTGGCCGGGCAAGGAGGGCTGGCCCGTGGCCTGGACGCGGATGATGGAAGCGTCACCGGCGATTCGGCCGGCAGGGGCGGGGAGGGGCATCGGATCTCCTGAAAAAGCATCGTCCAGGATCAATGAGGCGGCTCGGCCTCCGGTTTCGTCCGCTCTGCGGCGTCATGCCTGGGGATAGGGCGGTAAGCCTGTGGAGGATTGCCGACTCCATGGCACCGGGTCAGGCTTGGCCGTGTTAGAGCATCGGGCGCAAAAGTGGGAACCGGTTTTGCGCGCAAAGATGCTCAAGGCAAAAAGTCTGAAGCATCGGAGGTTTTGAACCCGAAGAGGGAGGCTGATGAAGGTCGGCATCGACATGGGAGTGGCATCCTCCGCCCCCGGAGGACAATCGGCTCTGCTCGATCTGGAGGAGCTTCTGGCGACGCGTCTGCTGGTCCAGGGCAATTCCGGCTCCGGCAAGTCGCATCTGCTGCGCCGCCTCCTGGAGCAGAGCGCCAACCTCGTCCAGCAGGCCATCATCGACCCCGAGGGCGATTTCGTCACGCTCGCCGACAAGTACGGCCATGTGGTGGTGGATGCCTCCCGCAGCGAGGGCGACCTTCAGCGCATCGCCGCCCGCGTGCGCCAGCACCGGGTGTCCGTGGTGCTCAGCCTGGAAGGCCTCGACAGCGAGGCGCAGATGCGCTGCGCGGCGGCCTTCCTCGGCGGCCTCTTCGACGCGGAGCGCGACTTCTGGTATCCGATGCTCGTGGTGGTGGACGAGGCGCAGCTCTTCGCCCCCGCCGCCGCCGGCGAGGTGTCGGACGAGGCGCGAAAGGTTTCGCTCGGCGCCATGACCAACCTCATGTGCCGTGGCCGTAAGCGCGGGCTTGCCGGCATCATCGCCACGCAGCGCCTCGCCAAGCTCGCCAAGAACGTGGCGGCGGAAGCCTCCAACTTCCTCATGGGCCGCACCTTCCTCGACATCGACATGGCCCGCGCCGCCGATCTTCTGGGCATGGAGCGTCGCCAGGCCGAGATGTTCCGCGACCTAGAGCGCGGGCATTTCGTGGCGCTCGGCCCCGCGCTCTCGCGCCGTCCGTTGCCGATCCGCATCGGCGATGTGGAGACCTCCGCCCGCTCCGGCAGCTTCAAGCTGATGCCGCTGCCCGAGCAGCCCAAGGAAGACGCGCGCGATCTCATCTTCAAGGCCGGCGAGGCCGAGCTTGCCGCCCGTCCCGTCATGCCCCGCCGCGCGCCCCCTCCGCCGCCGGCCCCCTCGACCAACGATCTTCTGGCCCAGCTCGCCCGCACCCGCCCCGCCGCCACGCCCGAGCCCGAGGCCGAGCCGACCGAGGAGACGAAGGCCGAGCGCGAGGCCCAGCTCGATGCGATCCTGCGTGAAATACTCGACGATCCCGAGGCCGCCTTCCGCTCCGTGGCGGTGCTCTATCAGGATTTCCTCGTGCGCTGCCGCATCCGCCGCGTCGCCGGCGAGCCGTTGAACCTCAACGCCTTCCGCCGCCGTCTCGCGGTGGCCCGCGCGGGCGTGGATACCGCCACGGCCGAGGGCTCCGAATGGGACCGCGCGGTCGCCTTCGCGGCCGATCTCGAGGAAGACCTGCAAGGCGTTTTTCTGCTCATCGCCCGCGCCGCCATGGAAGGTTCGGCCTGCCCGCCCGACGGCGAGATCGCCCGCGCCTGCGGCAGCCGCTCCCCCGGCCGCGCCCGCCGCCTCGTCGCCTACATGGAAACCCGCAACATCGTCGTCACCCGCAACGACCCGAGGGGCCTGCGCATCATCGCCCTGCCGGATCTCGGCTGGGAGACGGGACCGGGCGACCCGAACGCGTTCGGGGAGCCGCAGGCGATTTCGGACGCGCAGGATTTGTTCGCGGCGGGGTGAGGTTCGCCTTTTCCGCTTCCACAATTCACAAGATGAATATTTTAAACCCTCGATTTCTTGCTAATTTTTGTGACTACTGTTGAGAGTAAGAAATAAGGGGCAACATGATGTTGGACGTACTTACTGGAGAGTTCTTCTGGGGTGTAGTGATTGGATTGATCCTTTCTATTCTGGGTGGTTATGCGCTCGCGATTTTCCAGGCGAAAGCAACGGCAAAAGCGCAGAAATTAATATTTCGCGATTTCAGCATTGATACTGTGAAGAATCTGAAGCAAATCATCGATGATATGAACGACGTTAAAAACAGGTCAGGCAACATATATTACGATTATTTAATATTGATGGAAGTCGAGATTGGCGTTTTCGGAAGAAACCGAGAGCACTTAAATCGGATACCAGAACCATCTCGGAGTGATCTCCGAAAACTGATTAATTCAATTGCGATTAAACGAGCGGAAGCAGCTAATTACTTGGGGGAGTTTTACAAGAAAAACGAACTTGCAAACCAGCTACTTTCACAAGGGCAGGGCCCTCATTCACAAAGAGTTCGCGGAGAAGGAACTCCTTTTTTGGACATGGCAAATAAGGCCGTCGATCAAATGGTGAGCATTTCCCAAAGCAGCGCAGCTCTAATCAAAGATTTAGAGGCAGTACGTTAAGCCCATACAAGTCGGCTCTCAAGAAGCTACATATATTGAGCGGTCACGACCTGCTAGCACCAGTACCAGTCGCACCCTCCCAGGACAATTGTCACGCCTCCGCCAAAGATTGTTGCATCATTGCGGCCCGCTGCCCGTTGATTCGGGTTCACGCATGATGATCGAGGCCGATGTTTCGCTTTTTCGAGAACCGTATCGATTTCACGAAGCGCCCGCCGGAGGCGTCGCCGCCGGATAATCTGTGGGGCTTCTACTGGCACTTCATCGCCCAGGCGAAGGGGCTGTTCGTGGCCCTGTTCGCGCTCGGCTTTGTCCTGGCGGTGATCGAGGCGCTGGTGCCTTATCTCATCGGCCAACTCGTCAACGCACTCTCGAAGACGTCGCCCGAAGGGATCATGAAAGAGGCTGGGTGGCTGCTGGCTGCCATGGCGGCGATCATTCTGGTGGTGCGCCCGCTCGGCACGATTCTGTTTCGGCTGCTGGTCAACCATTCGCTCGCCGTGTCCTTCACCAACATGGTGCATTGGCAGAATTACTGGCATGTGGTGCGCCAGCCCCTCGGCTTCTTCCAGGAGGATTTCGCGGGCCGTATCGCCAACCGCGTTTTGCAGACCGGGCGGCCTTTGCGCGAGACCGTTCTGTCGGTGGCGCGCGCGGTGTGGCAGATCCTGATCTTCGGCGCGGCCTCCATCGGCCTTCTCGCCACGCAGGATATTCGCCTCGCCTTGCCCATGGCCGGATGGTTCGTGATCTATGCGGGCCTGCTGGTGTATTTCCTGCCGCGCATAAAAGTGCGCTCGCGGGAATCGAGCGAGGCGCGTTCCGCCGTGACGGGCAAGGTGGTGGACAGCTTCACCAACATCATGACGGTGAAACTCTTCGGCCGCCGCAGGGACGAGGATGAATATATCAGCGAGGGCTATCGCCGCCTGAACGAGGTTTTTCTGCGCCAGCAGCGGCTGAACACGTTCTACAGCGCGGGCCTCGTCATTCTCAACGGCATCTTCCTCGTCGCGATGGGCGGCGTCGCCGTGTGGCTGTTTACCCTGAACCGCCTGGATGCGGGCATGATGACCACGGCGATCCTGCTGTCGAGCCAGATCGTCTCCATGTCCGGCTGGGTGGCTTTCGAGGTCATGGGCATCTTCGAGAATGTGGGCACGGTGCAGGAGGGCATGAAGACGATCTCGCGCCCGCTCACCATGCAGGACAAGCCGGATGCGGTGCCGTTGCAGGTGACGCGCGGCGAGATCCGTCTGGAAAACGTCTCCTTCTCCTACGGCGACGGCGACAAGTTGCTCGACGATTTGAGCCTCACCATCAAGCCCGGCGAAAAGATCGGCCTCGTCGGACGTTCGGGTGTGGGTAAGACGACGCTCGTCAATCTCACCTTGCGCTTCTTCGAGCCGCAGGCGGGCCGCATCCTCATCGACGGGCAGGACATCGCGGACGTGCGCGAGGAGAGCCTGCGCGCGCAGATCTCCGTCGTCACGCAGGATACGTCGCTGCTGCATCGCTCCATTGCCGAGAACATTCTCTACGGGCGGGCCGATGCGAGCGAGGAGGCGGTGCGCGATGCGGCGCGTCAGGCCCATGCGACGGATTTCATCGACCGCCTTGTCGATGGAAAAGGACGGCGCGGTTACGACGCCCATGTGGGCGAGCGCGGCGTGAAGCTATCGGGCGGCCAACGCCAGCGCATCGCGATTGCCCGCGTGATCCTCAAGGATGCGCCGATCCTGGTGCTCGACGAGGCGACCTCGGCGCTCGACTCGGAGGTGGAAGCCGCGATCCAGGAATCGCTCGCCGTGCTGATGGAAGGCAAGACCGTGATCGCCATCGCGCACCGCCTCTCCACCCTGCAACTCATGGACCGCCTCATCGTCATGGATGAGGGCCGTATCGTCGAGGAAGGCTCGCATGCCGAGCTCTTGGCGCGTGGCGGCATCTATGCCGGCCTCTGGAACCGCCAATCGGGCGGTTTCCTGCAGGACCGCAGGAGCAGGCGCGAAGCGGTCGGCTGATCGCCGCACGGCCTTCCGTCCGCAGCGGAACAGGTTTAGGTTGCGGCGAGCTTTCAAACCGTGAGTGTTTCCGATCATGCAGAATGACCGTCTCAGCCTCGATGAAGTCGCGCGCCGCGTCGATGCGAAGGCCAAAGCCTATTGCGACTTGAGCGACCGCATCTGGGCGATGCCCGAACTCGCTTTCGAGGAGCACCGCTCGGTGGCCGAGCAGATCGCGATGCTGGAGCGCGAAGGCTTTCGCATCACGAAAGCTGTCGGCGGCATGGCAACCGCCTTCATCGCGGAAGTCGGCAGCGGCGGGCCCGTCGTCGGCATCCTCGGCGAGTTCGATGCGCTGCCCGATCTCGCGCAGGTTTCCGGCGTGACCGGGCATCAGCCGACGATTGCGGGAGCGCCCGGCCATGGCTGCGGCCACAACCTGCTCGGCGCGGGCTCCGCGCTCGCAGCCGTTGCGCTGAAAGATGCGCTGGAGGCGGAGGGCATCGCCGGCACCGTGCGCTATTACGGCTGCCCGGCGGAGGAGAGCGGATCGGGCAAGACCTTCATGGCGCGCGCCGGCCTGTTCGACGATCTCGACGCCGCCTTCTGCTGGCATCCGAGCATCGTCAACGAGGTGCAGACCACCTCGTCGCTCGCCTGCATCCAGGCTTACTTCCGCTTCAAGGGCCGCGCCGCGCACGCAGCCGCCGCGCCCCATGTGGGACGCAGCGCGCTCGACGCGGTGGAGCTCATGAATGTGGGCGTGAACTACATGCGCGAGCACATGCCGTCCGATGCGCGCGTGCATTACGCCATCACCAACACGGGCGGCGATGCGCCCAACGTGGTGCAGGCTTATGCGGAATCGCTCTATCTCGTGCGCTCGCCGCATCTGCCGGATGCGGAGCGTCTGTTCGAGCGCGTGAAGAAGATCGCCGAGGGCGCGGGCCTCATGACGGAAACCTCGGTCTCCGTGCAGGTCACGGACGCCACCTCCAACGTCGTGCCGAACAAGGTGCTCCAGGAGGTGATGTACGAGAACATGAAGCGCCTCGGCGGACCCGGCTTCGACAAGGCGGATTTCGATTTCGCGGGCAAGCTTCAGAAGGATGCGCTCACCGACGAGGATATTTTAGCCAGCGTGAAGCCGCACGACATGTCGCTGAAGACCGAAGTGCTGCATGACGGCCTGCTCGCCATGCCGACGCGCGAAGAGGTGATGATGGGCACCACCGATGTGGGCGATGTGAGCTGGATCGTGCCCACAGTTCAATGCCACACGGCCTGCTTTGCCATCGGCACCCCGTTCCACACCTGGCAGCTCGTGGCCCAGGGCAACCTACCCGCCGCCCACAAGGGCATGGTGCTCGCCGCCAAGGCCATGGCCACCACGGCGGCCGATTGCCTGCGCAATCCCGATCTCATCGCCCGCGCCAAGGCGGAGCTGAAGGAGCGCACCGGCGGCCGGGCCTATCTCTGCCCGATCCCGCCGGAGGTGACGCCGGACGATCTGCGCAAGAAGGCGGCGTAGTTAAACGTCCGAAGGACGCCAACACTCTCCACGTCATGGCCTGGCTTGTCCCGGCCATTTTTACCGGCTGCCAGCCCATCGCCCTCATCCTGAGGAGCCGCTGCAAGCGGCGTCTCGAAGGATCGTCCAGTGATCTCTGGAGCCTCCTTCGAGACAGCGCTGCGCGCTTCCTCAGGATGAGGGCTGTGGTGTGGAAGCGTAGGCCAGCCTAACGTTGGCGAAATCCCAGCTTGCATCCAAGCAATCCCACCTTGGCATTTGCCGCTCTCGCGCTTGCAGGTGTGCAGATTTATCTTTCGGTCAACGAATGGAGCCATCCCATGAAGCTGACCGGAATTCATCACCTCACGGCCGTCACCGCCGATGCCAAGCGCAACCATGACTTCTACACCCGGGCGCTCGGCATGCGCCTCGTGAAGAAGACGGTGAACCAGGACGACGTGAGCGCCTATCATCTGTTCTATGCCGATGGGCAGGCGACCCCCGGCACGGACATCACCTTCTTCGACTGGCCGGTGGGACGGGAGAAGCGCGGCACGCACAGCATCTCGCAGACGGGCTTGCGCGTGAACGGCGAGAAGGCCCTGGCCTGGTGGAAGGACCGGTTCGATTCGCTGAAGATCGAGCATCAGGGCATCACCGAGCGCAACGGGCGCCTCGTCCTCGATTTCGAGGATTTCGAGGGGCAGAGGCTCAGCCTCGTGGATGATGCCGGCAAGGGCGAAGCCCATCCGTGGGAGCGCAGCCCCGTGCCGGCCGAGTACCAGATCCGGGGCCTCGGCCCGATCACGATCAGCGTGCCGAAGCTCGAACGCACCGCTGTCGTCCTGACGGCGGCCATGGATATGCGCGAGGGCAACGAGTACCGGATCGGCGACACGCCGGTGCATGTGTTCGAGATGGGTGAGGGCGGGCCTGCCGCCGAGCTGCACGTGGCCGTCGAGCCGCATCTGCCCTTCGCGCAGCAGGGCGCGGGCGGCGTGCATCACGTGGCTTTCCGCACGCCGGACGAAAAGAGCTATCAGGAATGCTGGGAGCGCCTGCAGACCCTGCGCGCGCCGTCGAGCGGCCCGGTGGATCGTTACTATTTCCGCAGTCTCTATTTCCGCGAGCCCAACGGCATCCTGTTCGAGATCGCCACCGACGGGCCGGGCTTTGCCACCGACGAGCCGATGGACACGCTCGGCGAGAGCCTCGCGCTGCCGCCCTTCCTGGAGCCGCGCCGCGCGGAGATCGAAGCGGGCCTGAAGCCGCTTTAAACCTGATGCTCCGAGCCGCTGCGCGAATCCAGCGAAGCGGCTCGGAAACAATCTGGGAGCATCGGCCTATTCGCCGAACACGCCCCAGGCGCAGTAGCTTTGAAGCGGGTGACGCTTGAGCCTGATGTTGTTCAGGCCGAGAACCTCCTGCACGGCAAGCGTCTCGCCGGGGAGCTGCGGGCAGTTCAGTTCGTCGAAGACGAGAAGGGAGCCCTTCACAAGTCTCGGCATGATCTTTTCGAGGACATCCTTGGTCGGCTTGTAGACGTCCATGTCGAAGATCGCCATCGAGACGATCGCATGCGGATTGCGCTCGAGCCATCCGTCGATTGTCTTCGAGGCATCGCCTTTGATCAGCTCGAACTTCTTGATGTGGCTGACCGCGTGCAGGCCTTCGTGAATGCTCAAGATTTCTTCGAGGATGTTTTCATAATTCGGCAGCGATCTGTAATCGCCGATTTCGGCAAACTCGCCATCCTTGCTGTCGACCGTCGAGAACCCCTCAAAAGTGTCGAAGCCGAATATCGTCCTTGAAACGTTGTTGGGTTCGTACATCCCGCGGAAATTCTGCAGCAGGGCGAGGCTGGCGCCCCACTGGACACCGAATTCGCAAATCACACCCGGAACGTCCAGGATCTTCTGATAAAGCTCGTGGTAATAGACGATGCGGCTCAAGGCTTTTTGCTTGAGCGTGACCATGTTGTGAAAGTTCCAGTTGCCTCCGTATTGAGGAAGCAAGTCTGTCGAAATCGCCAGAAGACGGTTGTCCAGCTGAATGTCCCGCTCGGTGCGGCTCGATAGCTCGCCGTTCGGAAGCTTGTATGTCTGCTGATTTACGTCTTTTTCTGCGTAGGTATTCTTCATCTTGTCTCTCATCGGCTTTACGCGCGCATTGGTCTCATGCCCCGGCCTTACGAGGGCAGGTCAAGCAATGCGAGGAATTTGATGCTAGATAACGAGTAATATGCGAGCGCCACAAGGCAAGTTTATTGTCATATATGATATGGTATTGCGTAATCGTGCCGATCTTCTGTGCATAGGTTTTTTAATGATGCGACATGGCGCGCGCAAATTCGTAACAGAATTGGCAATGAACTGTGTTATTTAAGGGTAGCAACGCTATCATCTGTAACAAAAAGAATGATTTTATGTAATGTAATTAAGTACCACGATAAAAAATAATTCGATACTCGGTGTAAATATAATTTTACCCATACCATACTCTAAGAGTAACTAGAGTTTGCTCAAAGGGGGCGGGGCTTGCCTGATCTAAAATGCAAAACTTTATTCTAGCTACAATCATTGCATTCGTTGGCCTTTTCGGGATTGGCGCTGCGGAGGCTCAACCGCTGCCGGCGCCGAAGGAGAGGCCTATCCTGACGGTCTCGGGAAATATCTCGGTTAAGAACCAGGGCGATACGGCAGTGTTCGACCGCGCCATGCTCGAAGCCGTGGGCACGATCTCCTATGAAACCGGAACGCCCTGGTATCCCGAGCCGGTGAAGTTCGAAGGCGTGCCCCTGGCCAAGCTCATGCAGTATCTCGGCGCCAAGGGTGAGCACATCGTGGTCACGGCGCTGAACGATTACAGCAGCGACATCCCCTTCTCCGACATCACGAAGTACAACGTCATCCTCGCGACGAAGCAGAATGGCCAGTACATGTCCGTTCGCGACAAGGGGCCCCTGTTCATCGTCTATCCGTTCGACAGCGACCCTGAGCTGAAACACCAAACCTATTATGGTCGATCGGTGTGGCAGGTCTCCAAGATCACAGTGAAGTAATCGGGCATCGTGCTTCGGAGAAGAATCGATTGTCGCTTCGCGCGCTCAAATTTGTGCTTGCCGCAGTCATTGCGGGCTTCATCGTCTCCGCCGCTTACATTTCGGTTCTGATTGTCGAGCGTCAGGAAGTCCTCAAACAGGTCGCGCGGTACAACATGCCCTGGCATGCCAGCGCGGCGATGCATGAATACGCGCGCCTTGAACAGCGGCTGAGCGCCTATGCGGCGCAGGATCCGACCGTGGACAAGGACGAGATCGGCCTGCGCTACGACATCATGGTCAGCAGGTCGGACCTCCTCCGGAACGGCGATTTCAGGGAATTTCTCCGCGCAGCGCCCGAATGGCAGGAGGTCGTCGATGCGCTGGAGAAAACGCTGGAAGAGATCCAGCCTTCCATCGAAAGCCTGAACGCGCCCGAGGATGCCCTGGCCATTGTCAGGACATTGGAGAAGTCGGATCTCAAGCTCGCAGGACTGGCTGCGGCCGCCCTCCACTTCGGCGGCCAGCGGGTCGAACAGGACCAGCAGGAGCTGATCCGCCTGCACTGGCTGTTCTCCAGTCTTGCGGCCGGGCTCATCGCGTTGGGTCTCGTGCTGCTGGGGCTTCTCGGCTGGCACAACAGGCTTCTGGAAAAGGCGCATCGGGAGCTGAGGCTTCTCGCCGACAATTTCCAGAACATGTCGGTGAAGCTGGAGCGCACCAACAAGGCGCTGGGCAGCGCCTATGAGGAGCTGCAGCTGCGCAACGAAGCGCTGCAGCACCAGGAGCATGAGCTCCGCACGCAGAATGAACGCTTCGATGCCGCGCTCAACAACATGTCCCACGGCCTGTGCATGGTGGACAACAAGGAGCGCATCATCGTCTTCAACGCGCGCTTCGCCCAGCTCTTCGGTCTCGACAGCTCGGTGGAGCCGGGTGCGACCCTGGGCGGATTGCTGGAGCAGGCCACCGTGCGTCCGTGGCGGAACGCCGAGGCCCTGCGGCAGATCCTGATCGAGCAGCAGGAGCTCATGCGCAACCGCCAGCACTTCACGTTCATTCAGGAACAGTCCGACGGCCAGACCTTCGCGGTCTCGCACCAGCCCATGTCGAATGGCGGCTGGGTGGCGACCTACGAGGACATCACGGAACGCCGTCAGGCGGAATCGCAGATCGCTTACATGGCGCATCACGATGCGCTCACCGATCTCGCGAACCGCGTCCTCTTCCGTCAGCAGCTGGAGCAGGCGCTCAACGAAGCCCGGCGCGAGAAAATGCTGGTGGCCGTGCTCTGCCTCGATCTCGACCGCTTCAAGGACGTCAACGACTCCCTCGGGCACGAGACCGGCGACACCCTGCTTCAGGCCGTGGCGGCGCGCCTGCGCAGCTGCATCCGCAGCCACGACGTGGTGGCCCGGCTCGGCGGCGATGAATTCGCGATCCTGCAGATCGTCTCGGACCCGCAGGAATGCGCGACGCTCGCCACGCGCATCTGCGAGGCCATCGGCATGCCCTACGATCTCGAAGGCCAGGAGATCGTGATCGGCACGAGCATCGGCATCGCGGTCGCGGCCGAGGGCGATCTTTCTCCCGATCATCTCCTCAAGCAGGCGGACCTCGCGCTCTATCGCGCCAAGGCGGAGGGGCGCGGCGTCTATCGCTTCTTCGAGCCCGAGATGGATGAGCAGCTGCAGGCCCGCCGCGCCCTCGAGATGGATCTGCGCAAGGCGCTGCCGAACAAGGAATTCGAACTCTTCTTCCAGCCGCAGATCAATATCCGCGCCAACGAGATCAGCGGCTTCGAGGCCCTGCTGCGCTGGCGCCATCCCGAGCGCGGCCTCGTGCCTCCCAACGAGTTCATCCCGGTCGCCGAGGATATCGGCCTCATTTCCAGCGTCGGCGATTGGGTGCTCGAACAGGCCTGTATGGCGGCGACGCATTGGCCGAAGAACATCAAGGTGGCCGTCAACCTGTCGCCGGTGCAGTTCCGCAATCGCACCCTCGTGCAAAGCGTCGGCCGCGCGCTCGCGCGTTCCGGCCTAGCGCCCGAGCGGGTCGAGCTGGAGATCACGGAATCCGTGCTGTTGCAGGACAACGAGGTCACCGTCGCGACCCTGCATCAGCTGCGCCGTCTCGGCGTGCGCATCGCCATGGACGATTTCGGAACGGGCTATTCCAGCTTGAGCTATCTGCGCAGCTTCCCGTTCGACAAGATCAAGATCGACCAATCCTTCGTGCGGGAAATGTCGTCGCGGGCGGATTGCCTCGCCATCGTGCGCTCCATCGCGGGCCTCGGCGCGAGCCTCGGCATGACCACCGTCGCGGAAGGCGTGGAGACGGAGGATCAGTTCCTCCAGATCAGCGCCGCCGGATGCACCGAGGTGCAGGGCTATTACTTCGGAAAGCCGAAGCCCGCCCGTGAACTCAGCCACTCCCTCGCGGCGCTGAAGCGCACCGCGGAGGTGGCCTGAATTCCTTCAACCCTTTTCAGACCTGAAGAAGCCAATCCTGGAGACTGGATGATGAAGACTTACTGCGAGTTCACGTTCGAGGCGGCCCATTCGGTGCATCCTTATTCCGGGCTGCACGGGCACACCTTCATCGTCAAGCTCACCTTCGGCGGCGAGGTGGATGATGTCTATGGCTGGCCGGTGAACCTCTACGACGTCGAGAACTACATCGCGGAGATCAAGGGCAGCCACGGCTCGGGCCTCGATCACGGCAATCTCGATCTCAACCCGGAGATCGGCATCGCCTCGCTCGAGAACGTCACCACCTATATCTGGCGCCTCGTGAAGCAGCGCTTCCCCGGTCTCGAGGAAGTGGAGCTGAGGCGCGGCATGCCCGGCTCGACGGAAGGCTGCATCTATCGCGGCGGCAACGACGAGCAGGCAAGCCTCGCGGCCTGACGCCGATCTCCTTGCACGCAACAAAAAACCCGGGGCGCGTGACGCTCCGGGTTTTCGTTTGAACCGTTGAATGCGAAATCAGCCGCCGGTGCTGAAGGAGTAGGAGACGGTCAGGCCCACGCCGACCTGGCTCTCGGAGCCGAACTCCTTCACGATCGGGCTGTCGGCCGCGTCGCCCACGAGGTGCTTGTAGGTCACGAAGGCCGTGGTCGACCATTGCTCCGACCAATTGTAGCTGGCGGCGGCGGTCGCGCCGACGGAGGTGATGCCGCCGGACGGATCATAGGCCGTCACCTGACCGTTCAGGGCAGCCTCGACCGGCGTCACGCCGAAATATGTTTGGGTGAACTCGCTGTCGCCGAGCGCAAGGCGCGGGCCGATGGAGACGGTGAGCCCGTTGAAGCGCTGCACGTAATCGAGGCCGAGATCGGCGACGAAACCTTCATGGCCGTTGAAGCCGCGACGCAGTTCGGCGCGGGCGCGCAGGAACTCGACGGGCCAGAATTCGACGAAGAGACCGGGCTCGACGGCCCAATCGACCTTCTTCAGACCAAAGAGCTCCTCGTTGTCCTCATAATAGCGTCCGCCCTGGAAGCGGCCGACCACACCGAGACGGAAGGAGGACTCGCCGAGGAAGGAGAAGCTCAGGCCGTCATCGGGCGCGCTGAAGCGCTCCACCGTGCCGGCGCGGCGAAAGCTCAGGGAAGGATAGCCGATGAAGCTCCAATCGTCGGCGCCGGGATAGGAGGGCCCGACTCTCAGATTGCCCTTCAGGGTCACGATCCAGCCGGAGGGCAGAGGCGACACCAGGGGGGAATAAGCGGGGTCCGCGGCGTGGGCCGGCAGCGCCGCCACGCTCGTCATGAGCAGAGAGGCGAGGGCGAGAAACTTCGGAAACCGCATGGTGCAAGACCTCTGAGCATGATCGACCCTTCCGTCCTGACCGCATTCGCCGGGCAGGTCAAGCTTTGGAATGCAAGGCTGGCCGTCACAATCGGCTTTCATCGTAAACGCATTGCAACCCGGCCACAGCACGGGTGCTCGCTGCGAACTTTCTTGCATCGGAGCGGTTGTCAAAAAAAGGAGCTTTGCCTTGTCCATCAACGCCAGCTCTCGTCCGCAGCCGGATGAGTTCTATCCCACGCCGCCGCCGACGGAACCGTTGCCCGTGATGCCGGCGCCGCCCGAAACGCCTCCGGCGCCGCTGCCGCCGAGTGCTCCGTCGCCCTTGCCCGAGCAGCCGCCGGAGCCGGAACGGCCCGTCATCCATCCGACCCCGCAGCCGGAAGTTCCTTAGAGCTGTTCCACTGATGTGAGATAGGCTCTGATTTTTCGTTGCCGCATTTTTCGGCAAAGCAGATACGCTCCGCCGAAAAATCCCTAGAGAAGGCTTGCGGCGAATCTTGCGCAGACGAGGAGCAGGAAGATGCCGAAGGCGACTTCCAGGCGGC
>JAYSGD010000008.1:0-205848 GCA_041913065.1 Microvirga sp.
CCACGGCGATGATGCCGCCAGATCCGCCGACGGGCTTAAGCACGTCGATGACGACGATGCGGGCGGCATCCTCAAGGGACTGGCCCGCATACCGCATGCGGGAGGCGATGTCGTGAGCTGCGGCATAGCGGATGAAGATTTCCCCGTGCCCGGTCGCCGAGATGGCGCAGGTTTCGTTATCGGCCCAGGTGCCGGCGCCGATGACGGGGCTGTCGCCCACGCGCCCGGGCATCTTCGCCGTCATGCCGCCGGTGGAGGTGGCTGCCGCGAGATTGCCGTGCCTGTCCCGCGCCACGGCACCGACGGTGCCGTGCTTGCGGGACTCGTCCTGATCATCCGCGCCGCTCTTGCGCATGGCGAGAGTGTCCTGAAGCGCTTTCCAACGTTGTTCGGTGAAGAAGTAGGTTTCTTCTTCGAACGCGAGGCCGTGGGAACGGCAAAACGCCATGGCGCTCTCGCCGATGAGCACCACATGGTCCGAATGCTCCATCACGGCACGTGCGGCGAGGATGGGATTACGGGGGCCGCAAATGCCCGCGACGGCGCCCGCGGAACGGTCGCGCCCGTCCATGATCGCCGCATCCATCTCCTGCTTGCCCGCGGAGGTATAGACCGCGCCGCGCCCCGCATTGAACAGCGGCTCATCCTCCAGCGCCATCACGGCTGCGGATACGGCATCGAGCGCGCTGCCACCGTCTGCCAGGATGGCGCGGCCCGCTTCAAGGGAGCGGCGCAGGCCCGCGTGATAGGCCGCCTCGCGCTCCGGCGTCATCGTGCTGCGTCGGATCGTGCCTGCGCCGCCATGGATCGCGAGGGAGAATCCGTTATCGGATGAAGAGGTGCCGGTCATGAAACTTCAGCTTTTCGGGTAAGTTGGACAAGGGTGTCGCGGAGAGCAGGCATGTGGTGGCCCGCGCGGCCCGTCATGGGCTCCGCCGCCACGAGAGAGTCGAGGACAGCCTCCTGCGTCGCGTCGGCCATGGCCTCGAACAGAAGGTCGATGCGATTCTCGTTGAGAAGCCGTATTTCGCAGAGGGCCGCTTGCTCATCGTGAGCGATCATGTTCGCCGTCGTGAAGCCCAGCGCGATATCACCACTGCCATGCCCCCAGAATGAGCCGAGACGCGCGAGGCCGGCACCGGAGCGGCGTATGACGCGCTTCAGTTGCCGGTCGCTCAGAGGGATATCCGTGGCGGCGACGATGATGATCGAGCCTTTCTCCGGAGCCGTCGCATCCGTTTCGGCATGCGGGGCGATATTTCGGCCGTCCGGTAGGCGCAGATCGCCAGGGCGTCCGAAATTGGCGAGTACAAGCACACCGAGATGGAAGCGCTGCCCATCGAGATCAAGGCGCCGCGAGGATGTGCCGATGCCGCTTTTGAACCCGAACGCGCGCATGCCGCAACCGGCGCCTATCGACCCGGTTTCCACCTGGGAGGAGGCAGCCCCGATGGCGGAAAATGCATCTTCTTCCGTGACGGCGAGGGCCTGGATGTCATTCAGGTAGCCGTCATTGCATTCCATGACGACAGGGTTCACTGTGGCGGTCTCGCGCCCGATATCGGGATTGTACGCGACGGCATGGCGCACGAGCGCCGTATGGCAGGCGCCGACCGACAGGGTGTTGGTGAGAAGAATGGGCGTCTCGATCACACCCAGTTCCTCCACCTGAACCAGGCCGGCGCTTTTCCCGAAGCCGTTCAAGATGTGAGCGGCCGCGACGGGCTTTTGCCGGTAGAGATTGCCACCATGCGGCAGCACGGCGGTAACGCCCGTGCGGATGTCGTCATGCACAAGGGTCAGATGCCCGACCCGCACTCCAGGAACGTCCGCGATGCTGTTGAGTGCGCCCGTGGGCAGGGCGCCGCAGGAAAGACCCGCATCCCGGGCACGCAAGGTCTTCATGGCGATGGACATTCCGCTTTCACATATGTGGCGATTTCCGCATGCGTCGCGATCCAGACATCGGAGCGTTTCGTGATTTCCTCCAGAAGCTTTTCCAGGATCCAGATGCGGGAGCGGTAGCCGGTCACATGCGGATGCATGGTAAGGAGGAAAAGGCCCCCTTCCTCATAGGCGCGCTCGAACTCGCGGATGAAGATGTCGTAAACAGCGGTCGGCGGCGTATGAGGGCGCAAGCCGTTGAAGCGATGCATGTTGAAATAGACTGCATCGTCGCGGATCCACTCCACCGGTAGCTCGATGATGCCCGTAGGCTCGCCCTTTTCCAGAAGCTCATAGGGATCGTCGTCAGCCATGAGGGACGAATCGTAGAGCAACCCGAGCTCGCGTTCGATCTGGAGCGTGGTCGGGCTGAAGTCCCAGGAGGGCGTGCGCAGGCCCACGGGGCGAACACCGGTGATGCGCTCAAGAGTGTCCGTGGCCCGAAACATCAGGTCGCGCTCGATCTCGTAGGGGAGTTGGCTGTTGAGCTCGTGAATCCAGCCGTGGATGCCGATCTCATGCCCTTCCGCCACGACGCGGCGCTGCTCGTCCTCGTAGAGGAGAGCGGCGACGGCGGGCACGAAGAACGTAGCCTTCGCGTCATACTTCGCGAGCGCATTGAGGATGCGCGGCACTCCCTGGCGATTGCCGTACTGGCCCTGAGACATGCGCCCGATGGACTTGCCGCCATCGCGCAGCTCGTTGGTCTCATGATCGGAATCGAAGGACAGAGCGACCGCGCAGCGTGCGCCGTTCTTCCACTTGGCGGGTTTCATGGAGCGCCCGGCGCGCACATGCTCGACCTTGTTGCGCCAGGTCTGCTCTTCCCAGGTCCAGGGCTGCGTGCTGATGTCGTCCATGGTCTCTTAAATCCCTTACTGAAAATCAGATGTTATGAACGACCGCCATCGACCGAGATGATCTGGCCGGAAACCCACCCGGCAGCATCCGAGGCGAGGAACATGACCGTGTTGGCGATATCCTGCGGATGGCCGAGGCGGCGGGTGTGGATGCTCTCGACCAACCGCGCCTGGCCTTCAGGCCCATAGCTTTCCCACTGGCGCTGCGTGGCCGGGTTCGACAACACGAAGCCGGGAGCCACGCTGTTGACCGTGACGCCGTAAGGACCGAGCTCGAAGCTTAGCTGCTTCGTCAACCCTACGAGCGCATGTTTGGAGGCCGTATAGGCCTGGATGCCCGTCAGGCTCGGACGCAGGCCGGCGCCGGACGAGATGTTGATGATGCGCCCGAATTTCTGGTTTTTCATGTGAGGGGCAACTGCTTGGGAGCACCAGAAAGCCCCATGCACATTGGCCTCGAACAGAACCAGCCATTCCTGCTCGCTCACCTCTTCGACGGGCTTGGCCACCTGACCGCGAACGCCGCCCGCGCAGTTCACGAGAATGTCGATGCCGCCTAAGCTTTGGGCCATGTCATCCATGGCACGAGAAACCGCAGCGCGGTCCGCGAGATCGAGAGTGCGGGTGGCCTTGGCGCCGGCCTCAGTCGCGATGCGCAGGCCGGCTTCGTCCAGATCGAGTGCCCAGACATGCGCACCCTCGGCCGCAAGCGATTGCACGATCGTGCGGCCGATGCCCTGTGCGGCGCCGGTCACGACGACACGGCGGTTGGCGAAGTCGAGTTTCATGATGTGAGCATTTCGTCGAGAGTGGACCAGGATTGTTCGCGTCGCCCGTCCTCGATGTCGTGGATAAGGCTGACCAGCTTGTCGATTGCCGGGGTCGGGATGCCGGCCTCATGGCCGAGTTGCCCGATAATGGCGATCTGTGCATCCACCTCCGTCTTACGCTTGCGCACGGCAAGGTCGCGCCAGATGCCCGAATGGGTTTTGGCGGTGTGACGGTTGAACTCCGCCATGTCGGCGACCGAGCGGCGCGCCAGCGCTTCATCGGCCCCCGGCATGAAGGCTTCAGGGTCGAAGCCGTTGAAGCCGAGAGGCTTCACGCCGCGTGCGCTGGCGACTGCCATGACTTCCTGGCCTAGCCTGTGGAACACAGGGAAGTGGCGATCGGAGGCGAGATTCTCCGACATAGAGGCGTTGGTGAGAGCCGTGGCGAACAGCAGCGAACCGTAACCGAGTTTGCCCCAGAGATAGCCCCAGATGTTGTCCGTGAGCACGGCCTTCGGCTCGAAGATCGAGAGCAGGCGGTGATAATCCCGGACGGCGTCCGTGGTATTCCCGTCGATGGCGCCGACCGCTACAGCGGCCCGATTGCCGAAAAGAATGCGACCCGGCTCCAGCCAATCCGCCCCGAAATTGACGAAGCAGCCGATTGTGCGCTCCGCGCCGACTTCCTCGGCGATAGTGATTTCATTCAGGCCGTTCTGCGCGGAAAGCACCGTGCCGTCAGGGGCCAAATGAGGCCTCAAGGCGCTCACGGCATCGCGGGTGTGGTGGGCCTTGACGGCCAGAACGACGCGCTTGAATTGTCCCGCTACGTCCTCGGGTTTTGCGGCGCGAACGCTTTGTCGGAACGTCTCAACCGGTCCTTCGATGAGAAGGCCATCACGGTTCATGGCGTCCACATGTTCGCTGACGATATCCACGAGCAGTACATCTTCACCCGCGCGGGCGAGATAGGCGCCGAGTACGCCGCCAATGGCGCCTGCGCCCCATATCAGGATAGTGTTTTCGTTCATTACCAGTTCTCGATCAGAGCGCGTGTCTCGGCGATGGCGACCTGCCAGACGGCATCCATGTCCTCGTCGGAGCGCTGGTAGCGGCCACCAAAGTTACCGTCGCCCAGAATCTCGCGAACGCCTTCGGGCCCGAAGGTGCGCATGCGGTCGAGATCGACCATGGGCTTCTGGTGGTCGGGCTGCGTGATGCCGGGGAGGCGCGTCCAGGGGAAATTTTCCATCCAGGAAGCGTGCGAGGCCACCGGATCGATTTCCTTCACCTTTTCGAACGTGCGCGGTGCATTCCACCAATTGTGGAATTTCACGCGGCACTCCGGATTTGCGCCCATCCACTCGATGGCGGCGGTGTGTCCTGGCGTGTTGCCGCCGTGTCCATTCACGAAAAGGATGCGGCGGAAGCCCGTGCGCTTCAGGGAGTCGAGAATGTCCGTGATGATGCGCAGGTAAGTATCGGCCTTGAGTGAGACCGTGCCGGGATAGGCCATGAAGTAAGGCGTGATTCCGTAGGCCTGAACGGGGAAAACCGGAATGCCGAGCGGCTCTGCGGATTCGAGCGCGACGCGCTCGGCCAGGATGCTGTCGACCGAGAGGCTCAAATAGGCATGCTGCTCGGTGCAGCCGAGCGGAACGACGGCGCGGTCATCCGTCTTCAGGTATTCTTCCACCTGAAGCCAGTTCATCTCACTGATTTTCATGCAGGTTCTTCCTCTTGATTGTTGGCGCTCGAGCGCAGGCGCTCGAGCACGGGCAGAAGCGTGGCGCGGATCGCGTGCGGATCCGGCACGTAGCGGAACTCCATGGCGCGACGATCCGACGGCAAGAGCTTCCTGATGGTTGCTTCCGCGCCGCTGGCATAGACCGCGACATCGACGCTGGACAGGAAAGCCGCCAGATCGGGAGCATTGATGAGGCGGACTTCCACGTCCGAGACATGTGGTGCGAAACGCAGGACCCCCGGCTTCATGAGAGCCGTGAATTCGGGAAAGACCGATACGATGCCGATGCGGGCCATCGGGTCGATCATTGCGAGATGCGCGCGCGTCTCCTCCGATGGAATGAAGCTCAAGCCCACGACCGGAATGCCGCTCGGCACCAGATGCTCGACCTCGCCGCGACGATGAGCGAGAGTCACGCACACGTCGCAGGGCAGGGGAAACGAATCGCCCGCATGCAAGGCATCCACGGTCGTCACCACGATGGTATCACTGATGCCGATATGCTCCTGAATGCGATTGGCGTATTGCTGGGTCGTCTCGATGAAGTTTCCGACCATCACGAGACGCAAGGGGCGCGTGGGCGTCGGGCCGCGCGCGGCGCGCGCATTGACCAGCGAGGAAACGACCGATGGCGCCAGTCCCAGTTGCTCTGCTTCATTGAAAAGCAGTTCGACGCGTCGTTGAATTCTGCGGATCGCGTTGGATCGAAGGCCGTCGCTGTTGTGCCCATCACCTACGAACGTGCCGGCTCCGGGCTTCGCCTCGATGAGACCGGCTTCGCGCAGTTCGCGATACACGGTCGCAACCGTCATGTGTGCGATGCCGGCCCGCTCCGCCAACTCGCGCACGGAGGGAAGGCGCTGTCCCGTGGGCAACTCGCCAAGCGCAATGCCGAACTCGATCAGGCCGCGCAGCTGAACGCCCAAAGGCACCGGGAGCGAACGGTCCAAGGCATCCGCGAGATTGCCGAGAATGCGATCCTCGGTGAGCTGTACTGTTTCAGAATAACAGCTGCCCTCAGAAGGCCCAGGTGATGATTGCGTTTTAGGCACAGTGCTGTTGACTTTTCTAAACAGGGTGACCTACCGTTCTAATCGATAAGAACACCTTGGACGAAAAGCCAGGGCGTTAGCAAGAGGGGAAGTGAATTGAACAAAACTTTCAAGTTGGGCGGATCGCTCGTTGCCGCTCTGATGCTCGGAACGGTGCTTGGTGGCGCTGTGTCGGCGCAAACGCTGACCATGGGTCTTCGCGCCGGCCCTGACTCCATCGACCCGCATTGGTCGACCCTTGGCAGCCAGGCTGAAGCCTTGCGGCACATCTTCGACACGCTCGTCATGTCGGATGACAATCTGCAGCTGAAGCCCGGTCTCGCGACGTCCTGGAAGCCGATCGACGAAACGACCTGGGAGTTCAAGATCCGCGAAGGCGTGAAATTCCACGACGGATCCGAACTCACGGCTGAAGACGTGAAGTTCTCCATCGATCGTATCCCGGTCGTCACCGGCCCGATGAGCATGACGATCTATACGAAGCAGGTTGCGGAGACGAAAGTCGCCGACAAGTATACGCTGCATGTGAAGACGAAGGCTCCGGCGCCGACTCTTCCGAACGACTTCATCCGCCTCTTCGTGGTGTCGAAGTCCGTCGGCATGGAGGCTCGCAACGAGCAGTTCAACTCCGGCAAGGCCGCCATCGGCACGGGTCCCTACAAGTTCGTGTCCTGGGAGCCGAAGGGCGATCTCGTCCTTGAGCGCAGCGACAGCTATTGGGGCGAGAAGCAGCCCTGGCAGAAGGTGATCCGCAAGGAGATCCCGAGCGATCCGGCCCGCATGGCGGCGCTGAAATCCGGTCAGGTCGATCTCGTCAACTATGTTCCGGCGACCGACTATGCAGCGATGCAGAAGGACAAGTCGGTGGACACATTCGTGGCCGACTCGGTTTACTTCCTGAACCTCACCCCCAACGTGAAAGAGACCTTGCCGAAGAAGGCAAAGGTCGACGGCAAGGAAATCGAAGCCAATCCGCTGCGTGACCCGAAGGTGCGTGAGGCCATGGATCTCGCCATCGACCGCAAGACGCTCGTGCGCGTCGTGCTCGAAGGCTTGGGTCGCCCGGCGAACCAGCTGATGCCGGCGACGTTCTTCGGTGGCAACAAGAACCTGCCGGAGCGTCCCTACGATCTCGCGAAGGCGAAGCAGTTGCTTGCCGATGCGGGCTACCCGAAAGGCTTCGAGCTCGACTTCCACTGCACCAACAACCGTCTGCCCGGCGACTCCGCCGTTTGTGAGGCTCTCTCGCAGATGTGGGCGCGTGCCGGCCTGAAGATCAACGCCAATGCTCTCAACGGCACGGTGTTCTTCCCGGCTCAGCAGAAGGGCGAGTTCTCCCTGTGGATGAGCGGCTGGGGCACGCTGACGGGCGAAGCGAGCTATACCTACGGCTCGCTAGTGCACACCGCCGATCCATCGATCGGCCTCGGCGCGTTCAACAAGCAGGGCTACTCGAACCCCGAGGTGGACAAGCTGCTCCAGGAAGGCAGCCGCACCATGGACGACGCGAAGCGCCGCGCTCTCTTCGAGAAGGCGACGGAAGTCTCCATGAACGACCGGGCCCTGATCCCGACCGTTCAGCTGCAGACCGTGTGGGCCGCCAAGAAGGGCATGCTCACCATCCCGCCGCGTGTCGACCAGGAAACCCTGGCCTACGAGATCAAGCCGAAGAGCTGATCCTGATAACATCCGGCCGGAATTCCCGGCCGAACGAACTGGGAGAGGGGCGCCACCGTCCCTCTCCATTTATCGTTTGATCGTTCTTTCAAAAGGGCGATGCGGTTCCCGCGAAGGTCGAGGGAATCGTAATCCCATGCACGAGACAGCATGACCGGTTTTCTTATTCAGCGCGTCCTTCAGGCGCTCATGGTTGTGATCGCCATGTCGATCATCGTGTTCCTTGGCGTTTACGCCATCGGCAACCCGATCGACGTGATGATCGACCCCGCTTCGGACCAAGCTCTGCGCGAGGCGCTCATTCAGCGTTATGGCCTCGATCGTCCGCTGATCGAGCAGTATTTCGTCTTCATGAGCAACATGCTCCACGGCGACCTCGGCGAGTCGTTCATCTATCGCCTGCCGGTGCTCAGCCTGATCTGGTCGCGCTTCCCGGCGACGCTCGAACTCGCGCTGACCGCGATGATGATCGCCACATGCCTCGGCATCCCGCTCGGATTGTGGGCGGGCTACAAACCGGAATCCTTCTCAGCCAAAGCGATCATGGCGTTCTCGGTCCTGGGCTTCAGCGTGCCGAGCTTCTGGGTCGGCCTGCTTCTCATCATGACCTTTGCGGTCGAACTCGGCTGGCTGCCCTCCGGTGGACGTGGGCCGACGAGCACGGTCTTTGGCATTCCGATGTCCATCACCTCGCTCGAGGGCTGGAGCTACATCATCCTGCCCGCCTTCAACCTCGCGCTGTTCAAGCTCGGCCTCCTGATCCGCCTGACCCGCGCAGGCACGGTGGAGGTGATGAGTTCCGACTACGTGCGCTTTGCCCGTGCTCAAGGCTTGTCGGAGAGCAAGGTCGTAGGCCTTCACGTTCTCAAGAATATCTCGATCCCCATCGTCACCGTATTCGGCCTCGAACTCGGTTCGACGCTCGCATTCGCGGTCGTCACCGAGACGGTGTTCAACTGGCCCGGCATGGGCAAGCTCATCATCGACTCCATCACCGTGCTCGACCGCCCAGTGATGGTCGCTTACCTCATCCTGGTGGTATTCCTTTTCGTGTTGATCAACCTCATCGTGGACCTGGTCTATGGCCAGCTCGATCCGCGCATTCGTGTAAAGGCGGCGTCATGAGCAGTTCTCCCGCACTCGCTGCTCCCGCCGAAACCGGCTGGATCAAGCTGTCAAACTTCTGGTCGGACTTCCGGCAAAGCCCTGTCGCGGTCGTGGCGCTCTTCGTCGTCGTGGCCATCGTGCTGCTGGCTGTTTTCGCGCCCATCGTCGCTCCGCAGGACCCATACAATCAAGAGGCGCTCGATCTCTTCGACGCGCGCCTGGAGCCCGGTGAGATCGGGTCCGGCGGCTATGTCCATTGGCTCGGCACCGATGCTGCGGGCCGGGATCTCTTCTCCGCGATCCTCTATGGATTGCGGACCAGCCTGATCGTGGGCATCATGGCAGGATCGTTTGCTCTAGTGCTGGGCACCACAGTCGGATTGATCGCCGCATATTATGGTGGCCGCATCGAAGCGATCATCATGCGCATCATCGACCTGCAACTCTCGCTGCCGGCGATCCTGCTGGCGCTCGTGCTCGTGGCCATGCTGGGGCAGGGGCTGATGCAGCTGGTCGCGGCACTGGTGGCGGCGCAATACGCTTATTTTGCCCGCACGGCGCATGGCGCGGCGAGTGCCGAGAGGCGCAAGGATTACATTGAGGCCGCGCTCTCGACACCGCTTCCGGCTCGCCATGTGCTGTTCCGCCACCTTCTGCCGAATGCGCTGCCGCCGATTATCGTGGTGGCGACGGTACAGGTAGCCAATTCCATCGCTCTGGAAGCAACCTTGTCCTTCCTGGGACTGGGCCTTCCCATTACGCAGCCGTCCCTGGGCTCGCTGATCTCGAACGGATTCCAGTTCCTGCTGTCGGGCCGCTACTGGATCTCGATCTATCCCGGCATCGCTCTGATGCTGACCGTCGTCGCCATCAATCTCGTGGGCGATCAAGTGCGCAACGTTCTGAACCCGAGGCGCAGCCGATGAGTGATGCCGTTCTTCGTGTCAACAATCTCCAGACGCAGTTCCAGACACGGGCCGGCGTGCTCAAGGCCGTCGATGGCGTCAGCTTCGAGGTCGGGCGTGGCCGTATCCTCGGTCTCGTTGGCGAATCCGGTTCCGGCAAGAGCGTGACGGGCTATTCGATCCTCGGCCTCATCGAGGCGCCGGGCCAGATCGCGGGCGGTGAGGTTCTGCTGAACGGCAAGGATCTCACGCGTCTCAAAGGGGAAGCCATCCGCCGGATTCGGGGCGCCCAGATCGCCATGGTCTTCCAGGACCCGATGATGACGCTCAATCCGGTTCTCAAGATCAGCACGCAGATGATCGCGGCCGTGCGGGCTCACGACAGGGTCTCGAAAAAGGTCGCGCGGGAACGTGCCAGGGACGCGCTCGCGAAGGTCGGTATCCCGAGCCCGGAGGAACGGCTCGATGCCTATCCGCATCAACTCTCCGGCGGCATGCGCCAGCGCGTGGCGATTGCCATCGCGCTTCTGCACAGCCCCGCCGTCATCATCGCCGATGAGCCGACGACGGCGCTCGACGTCTCGATCCAGGGGCAGATCCTCGCCGAGGTGCGCCGTCTCGCGGACGAAACCGGCACGGCATTCGTATGGGTGACGCACGATCTCGCGGTCGTGTCGAGCCTCGCCGATGACATCTGTGTCATGTATGCGGGCCGCGTCGTAGAAACCGGTCCTGCCGCCGATGTGATCGCGTCGCCGCGCCATCCCTATACCGCAGGGCTTCTCGCCTCGGTGCCGTCCGAGCACGAGCCTGGGACACGCCTCCCGCAAGTTCCGGGCTCTACGCCGTCTCTCGCCAACCTGCCGCCCGGCTGCGCTTTCGCGCCGCGCTGCGCGAAGGCAGGCCCAGCCTGCGCCACGACGCCACCCGTCCAGCACTTCGATGATGGACGCACCGCCCTTTGCCATTACCCGATCGAGCCCGTTTCATGTCAGCCGCTCTCCTCGACATCGACCACGTATCGAAGCGCTTCGTAAAGCTTCCGAGCCTCGGCGAGCGTATCGCCGGCATGCTCGGAGCAGGCACGAAAGCGGAAACCGTGCGCGCGGTCACCAATGTCAGCCTGTCCGTCGCCAAGGGCGAGGTCGTGGGTCTCGTGGGTGAATCCGGCTGCGGCAAGTCCACGCTCGGACGCATGATCGCCGGTATCTATACGCCCAGCGACGGCAAGATCCTGTTCGGCAACGCGCCTGTCGCAAGACAGCAGGGCCGGCGCACTCAGAAGCTGACAACGCGCGTGCAGATGATCCACCAGGACCCGTTCGCGAGCCTCAACCCGCGTATTCGCATCGGCGATACGGTGGCCGAGGGCCCGGTGGCGCATAAGATCGTCAAGGCCCGCGAGGCCGACGGCTATGTGGCGGACCTACTGGGGCGCGTCGGCCTCGATCCTAGCTATCGCCGGCGCTTCCCGCACCAGTTCTCCGGCGGCCAGCGCCAGCGTATCGCGATTGCCCGTGCGCTCGCTATGAAGCCCGATCTTCTGGTGCTCGACGAACCCGTGGCCTCCCTCGACGTGTCGATCCAGGCCCAGGTGCTCAACCTGTTCATGGACCTGCGACAGGATCTCGACCTGACGGGCGTGTTCATCAGCCACGATCTCGGCGTCGTGCGACATGTGTCGGATCGGGTCGCGATCATGTATCTTGGCCGCATCGTCGAGCTGGCGCCAACTTCAGAACTCTACGCCAATCCCAACCACCCCTACACGCGAGCGCTGTTCGAAAGCGTGCCGCGTATCGGCGTAGGGCGAAAGAACTTCCGGCCGATTGCCGGTGAAATCCCTTCACCGCTCAACCCACCGAGCGGTTGCCACTTCCATCCGCGCTGCCCCTTTGCGGGTCCACGCTGCAAACGGGAGGCCCCGGCGCTGGATGCCATCGCACCGGGCCGCTTCTCCGCGTGCCATCTCAATACCGGCGGAACCGAATAAGGCGAGATCTTCAGAACTATGACACAGAATTCACCTCTTCAGGCGCTGAACGAGCGCGTCGCCGCCGTCAACGACGTGCTCAATGCCACCTCCGTCCTGACTTGGGATTCCCGTACCATGATGCCTGAAGGCGGCGCCGAGACGCGTGGCCATCAGATCGCGACGCTGACCCGTATTGCCCGCGACCTTCTGCTCTCAGACGAGACTTTGAGAGCGCTCGAGGCGGCGGAGCGGGCTGTCGAAACCTTGGCCGAAGATTCCGCCGAGCGCCGCATGGTCTCCCAAACCCGCTTCGCCGTGGAGCACCACCGCAGCGTTCCCGCATCTCTCATTCAAGAGCGGGCCGCCCTGCGCACGGTGGCGCAATCGGCATGGATCGAGGCGCGTTCGAAAAGCAACTTCGCGACCTTCGCGCCATATCTTGCCAAGACGGTCGAGCTCTCACGGGCCTATGCCGATTGCATCGGCTGGAGCGAGCATCCTTACGATGCGATGCTGTCGATCTACGAGCCGGGTGAGACCGCCGCGAGCCTCAAAACCTTGTTCGGAGAGATTCGCTCCGGAATCCTTCCGATCCTCCGCGCGGCCACAGCGCGCCCCGCGCCCCGCTCGGACTTCCTGTTCCGTGACTATCCGGAAGAGGGGCAGCGCGCGTTCGGGTTGAAGGTGGCCCAGAAGCTCGGCTACGATTTCAAGCGCGGGCGGCTCGATACCACGGTGCACCCGTTCGAGGTGTCGTTTACCCGAAACGACGTGCGGATCACCACCCGCTACACCCGCAACTATCTTCCCGCCTCCATCTTCGGCACGGCCCATGAAAGCGGCCACGGTCTCTATGAGCAGGGCGTGGATCCGGCCTATACGCGCACGACCCTCGCTACCGATCTGGTCGGCCTTTATGCCGTCGGCGGCACCAGCTTCGGTGCCCATGAATCGCAGTCCCGCCTGTGGGAAAACCACATCGTTCGCAGCCGGACGTTCTGGCAGCTGCACTTCCCGGAACTGCAAAAGCATTTCCCTGAGCAACTCGGCGATGTTAGTGCAGAAGAGTTCTATCGTGCCGTCACGCGCATCGAACCCGGCTTCATCCGGGTCGAGGCCGATGAACTCACTTACGATCTCCACATCATGCTGCGCGCCGATATCGAGACAGCGCTGATGGATGGCTCTCTGCCGGTATCGGACCTGCCTGAGGCGTGGAACGCGGCCATCAAGCGTGATCTCGATCTCGACGTGCCTGACGATGCGCGCGGCGTCTTGCAGGACGTGCACTGGTCCACAGGCTATATCGGATCGTTCCCGACCTACACGATCGGCAACATCATGGGCGCGCAGATGATGGACGCCCTGCGCAAGCAGGATGCCTCGCTCGACGATGCTATCGGGGCAGGGAAGTATTCAGGCCTCGCCGAGGCATTGCGCAGCAGGATCTGGCAGCACGGACGCCGCTTCAGTCGCGACGAGCTGCTGGTGCGTGAGACGGGCCGCAAACTCGACCCGGCTCCCTACATCGCTTATCTTCACGGCAAATACGCGGAATAACAGCGCCTCTCATGGACGGGACGGCGAAGGATACTCGCCGCCCCGACCATGTCGTTATTTGGACAGGCTCGGTTGCGAGAGGCCGTTCAAGGCGCTGCGCAGGCTATCGGGTTCGATGGCCGGCAGACCGGCTTCCAACTGCGCATGCATGTCGCACCAGATCGGAACGGCTGATGCCAGCGCGTTCCTTCCATCATCCGTTAGATGAAGCAGGCGGCTGCGCCGATCCTTCGGATCCTCCGTGACTTTCACCCAGCCCTTGCGCTCGAGGGGCTTTAAAGCCGCCGTCAGGGTCGTCCGGTCCATGACGAGCAGCTTGGCGACAGGCGCCATGGCCGGCGGCTGCGGCCGGTTGAGAGCGTTCAGCAGCGAGAACTGCCCCGAGGTGAGGCCGACAGGCCGCAGGGCTTCGTCGAAGAGGCGGGCGAGCGCGCGCGCTGCGCGCTGGAC
Organism: Microvirga sp.; assembly: GCA_041913065.1. Lineage (GTDB taxonomy): Bacteria > Pseudomonadota > Alphaproteobacteria > Rhizobiales > Beijerinckiaceae > Microvirga. Next base: position 14,048 of record JAYSGD010000008.1, read on the forward strand.
ATGCAGGCAGAGGCAGGTATCGCGAACCTGAATCGTTGTCTCGAACGGAACGGCGGCAATGTTTGACATGATCCTATTATGTTGATATCAACATTTCTAGTCAAGGCAATTCATGCTGCCCCAAGAGGCGAGATCAAGGGAGAAACGCCGATGAAATACGTGGAAGGATTCGTGGTCGCAGTGCCCGCTGCCAACAAGGAGGTCTATCGGCAGCATGCCGCCGAGGCCGCGCCCTTGTTCAAGGAATTCGGGGCCACACGCATGGTGGAATGCTGGGGCGACGACGTTCCGGACGGCCAGATCACCGACTTCCGTGGAGCGGTGAAGGCCAAGGACGATGAAGTCGTGGTGTTCAGCTGGATCGAGTATCCCTCCAAGGAAGTGCGCGATGCGGCCAACGAGAAGATCATGGCCGACCCGCGCATGAAGGCGATGGGCGACACGATGCCGTTCGATGCCAAGCGCATGATCTTCGGCGGATTTGCCCCGATCCTCGACTTATAAACCGAAAGATCGGGCGGGATCGGCAGCGACACAATTTTGGACTGCCGGTCCTGTATCCATTCGCGCCACGCAAGCATCTGCCTGACGGCGGAACGATATCAGAGAAAACCGATGCCCGAGACGACGCCACCCGTTCATAAGGCGACGCGACGCGAATGGATTGGCCTCGCCGTCATTGCGCTGCCCTGCATTCTCTATTCGATGGACCTGACGGTCCTGAATCTTGCGGTGCCGGAAATTTCCGCTCAGTTGAAGCCGTCCGCATCGCAACTGCTTTGGATCGTCGACATCTATGGCTTCATGGTCGCGGGCTCCCTCATCACCATGGGAACCCTGGGTGACCGTATAGGCCGGCGTCGTATCCTGATGTACGGCTCGGTTGCGTTCGGCCTCGCCTCGATCTTTGCAGCCTTCGCCTGGAGCGCAGAGAGCCTGATCGTCGCCCGCGCCGTTCTTGGTGTGGCGGCGGCAACTCTTGCGCCTTCCACGTTGTCGTTGATCCGAAACATGTTCCTGGACGAGAAGGAGCGGACCCTCGCCATCGGCATCTGGATTGCTTGCTTTTCGGCGGGCGGCGCCATAGGGCCGGTCATCGGCGGCCTCGTGCTGTCGGCTTTCTGGTGGGGCTCGGTCTTCTTGCTGGCCGTGCCCGTCATGGTGCTGCTGCTTGTGCTTGGACCGATGCTATTGCCGGAGTACCGCGATCCCGATGCCGGCCGAATAGATCTCGTCAGTGCCGGGCAATCGCTCATCGCGATCCTCCTCATGATCTACGGCATGAAGCATATCGCGGAGGATGGGGTGTCGTTCCCGGCCGTTGGAACAATTCTCGCCGGTCTTGCCATCGGGTTTCTCTTTGTCGTGCGGCAGCGCCGCCTCGACGATCCGTTGATCGACCTTGCGCTTTTCTCGCGCCGCACGTTTTCGGCTGCACTGAGCATCAATATTGTTGGCCTGTTCATTGCCTTCGGCGCTTTCCTGTTCGTGGCGCAATATCTGCAGCTGGTCTTGGGATTGAGCCCATTCGAAGCAGGCCTCTGGTCCCTGCCATCGAGCCTGATGATGGTACTCGGCTCCATCGTCGTGCCATCCATTGCTCAACGCTACCCTGCATCGACCTTGATCGGCGTGGGATTCGTCTTCACGGCGCTCGGTCTCGCGATCTGCGCACAGGCTTCCCCTTCGGGCTCGCCGCTCATCGTGGTGATCGGTCTCGTGGTGATGTCGCTTGGCTTCGCGCCGGTCGGCACGCTGACAACGGAGATGGTCGTTGGCTCGGCTCCTCCCGAGAAGGCGGGATCCGCCTCGGCAATCTCCGAAACAAGCTTCGAGTTCGGCGGAGCGTTGGGCATTGCCGTTCTCGGCAGCCTGCTGACGGCCAGCTACCGCACGCGGATGGGAGATGTCGCCATGAGCGGCCTCTCGGTGGAAGAGCAGGATGCCGCGCGTCAGACACTCGGTGGAGCCGTGTCGGCGAGCGCATCCCTCTCCCCCGCAGAGGGTGAGCGCCTGCTCGAAGCGGCGCGAGCTGTCTTTACCGATGCCTTCGTTCTCACATCAGGCGTATGTGCAGGCGTCGCGTTGATGACGGCTGCCGCTGCGGTGTTGATCCTGAGGCGGGCGCAGGGCACTTCAGCAGAAACAGTTGCTTCAACGCAGTAAGTGTCGCTCGGTCGCCTAAAGTCTCAAGGCTTGCATGCCGTACTGTCTGCCTTCCTTTTTGAAGAGATCCACCATGATCTCGATGAAGTCCTGACAGAGGCGGGAATGCTGGTAATGGGTTGGCCTGACGACCGCGACGTCGAAGGGAATGCTCGGCCGGAATGGGCGGCGCACGACGTTGTCAGGGCTTAGGTAAGTTGCCGTGAACGGATCGACGATGGAGACGCCAAGGCCGGATGCAACAAGGGCGATCGCACTTGCAGCCAAGGAAGTTTCCAGCAATTCATGTCGTGAGATTTGAGCCTCTGCGAACACCTGATCGATCTTGAGGCGTAACGGGCTGTTTCGTCCCAGGGAAATATACGGCAGATCCTTCAGGTCCTGTGGTTCGAGAAACTCCTTTTCCACGATGGGATAATGCGCCGGTACGACACAGACTGCCTCCACATAGGGGAGGGGGATGAGGTCTGCGCCAGGGAACTCACCTGTTATCTGAGCAAAACCCACGTCGAAATGGCGACCGGCCACGAAATCGAGAACCAGGCGCGAGTTAAGGCTTTCCAGAGATACATTCACCGCCGGTCGGTCCGAATGAAAGATGCTGATGGCCTGTGTAATGCAGCTCAGCGACAACGCGTTGATGGAAGCGACGCGCAGGCTGCCTACTTTGGCTTGGCGAAGATCGTTCGCAATCTTGGCGATACGGTCCATGCCGACATAAAAGCGATCGACTTCAGTGAAAAGAATCGTTGCCTCGTGACTTGGAACGAGACGATTGCCCTCACGCCTGAAAAGCGTGAGCTTCAAATCAGCCTCGAGATCCTTCACCAAGCGGCTCACTGCCGGCTGCGTGATTTTCAAGAGTTCCGCTGCCACGGTCATGCTGCCTGTCAGCATGACCGCTCTAAAGGCTTCGACCTGTCGGGGATTTAGCTGCATAAAGCATTACTCGCCGATTGCGGATGTTCGATAAGTCGTTCGTCTAAGATTTGTAATTACAGTGCAAGTTTTTCTCTAGGCGTATGCTTTGCGCATAACATTCCGTTATGGAGATAGTAGGGCATATGTACTTGAATCATGCAAATCGGAAATGCCTAATCCCTGTCATTCGCTGGCTAGACATCATTGCAGGGCTCGCCAACAACCATGATGACCTACATCCTCCGACGTCTGACGATGCTCATCCCCATGCTGCTTGGGGTATCGATCGCCGTCTTTCTCGTTCTTCATCTGATACCGGGCGATCCTGCCCGCATGGCCGCGGGGCCCGATGCGACCGAAGCTGACATCGAGCAGATCCGCGTCAATTACGGTCTCGATCAGCCGCTGCCCACTCAATACGGGATCTATCTCACGAAACTGCTGCAAGGCGATCTCGGAGAGTCGTTTCAGACGCTGGCACCCGTAACCGAAGGTATCGCCAGAACGTTTCCCGCAACGCTCGAGCTCACGATCGCCGGCATGCTGATCGCCGTGCTGCTCGGCGTTCCTCTCGGTATCTATTCAGCTCTTCATCCACGCGGCGCAGCAGACCGATTGGTGACGAGCATCGCGGTGCTCGGTATCTCGATGCCAGGCTTCTTCCTTGGCCTCATCCTGATGCTCGTCTTCGCATCCATGCTCGGTTGGCTTCCGCCGACGGGCAGGGGAGGCTGGTCGCATCTGATCCTGCCGAGCCTCACGCTCGGGCTGCCATATGTCGCGACTTTCGCCCGACTGACGCGTTCGAGCATGCTTGATGTGCTGTCGGAGGACTTCATCCGCACGGCGCGCGCCAAAGGCCTCTCCTGGCGAAAGGTCACCTACCGCCACGCGCTGCGCAACGCATCGATCCCCATCGTGACAGTGCTCGGCCTCGACTTCGGTCGTCTTCTGGGCGGCGCGGTCATTGTGGAAACCGTTTTCGCTTGGCCTGGCATGGGCCGTTACATGGTCGACGCGATCATGGTTCGTGACATCTATGTCGTGCAGGGAACCATTCTGGTCTTCGCTGCTGCCGTCGTCATCATCAACCTTCTCGTAGACGTGATTTATGGCATCCTCGATCCTCGTATCTCCTATGCATAAGCCTGCCAAGTCGCAGGGCTTTTTCGGCTATCTTCTGCGGCGGCGTAACTACGTCGTCATCGCGGCAGCGTTCATTACGGTCGTCTTCATATTGGCCGCCATCTTCGCGCCGCTGCTTTATGATTGGAACGCCACTACGCGCGTTTCGCTCAGCACGGCGCTTCTGCCGCCATCGGCTTCCTATCCGCTGGGTACCGATGAGCTCGGTCGTGATATGCTGGCACGCATCGTCTGGGGCGCCCGCATCACCCTCATGGTCGCCGTGGTGAGTGTCGCCATCGCGATGGTCATCGGCATCGTGATCGGCTCTTTGTGCGGCTACTACGAGAACTGGCTCACAAGCCTCGTGATGCGCTTCATGGATTTCATGATTGCGTTCCCGCGAACCCTGCTGGCGATCATCGTCGTCACGATCTTCGGATCCGGCGTGCTCAGCCTCACGCTTGCCATCGGCATCTCGACGATTCCTGCGAATGTGCGGTTGTTCCGCGGGCCGATCCTGGCTCTCAAGCGGCGCCAGTTCACCATGGCGGCGAAGGCTCTCGGGGCCAAGGATTCGAGCATCCTCTTCTCCCACATCCTGCCGAACACCATGTCGCTGATCATCATTCAGGGCACGCTCTCGCTCGCCGAGGCCATCCTCATCGGTTCCGGCCTCAGCTTCCTCGGACTAGGCCCGCAGCCGCCGACACCCGAGTGGGGCGCCATGATCGCGGCCTCCCGCGCTCACATCACGAGTCACCCACACGTGATCTTCGCACCGGGCCTCGCTCTGTTTCTGGTCATCCTGAGCTTCAATCTCGTCGGTGATGCCCTGCGCGACTACATCGACCCGCGCTCGCGCAAGGCACTTTAGAATTTCCATTCAACTTCAAACCATAAGGAAAGAGGGACCAATGCAACTTTCAACATTCACCCGCCGCTCCTGCCTTGGACTGGGCCTTGCCCTTCTGGGCGCCACCGCGATTATGTCGCCGTCGACTGCGCGGGCCGAGTTCAACCTGCGCGTCGTGCAGGGGACCGACGTGGACACGCTCGATCCGGCCGTGTCGCGTAGCACGCCGTCTCAGGTGGTGTTCAACAACATCTTCAACACGCTCGTGCGCTGGAAGGACACCAAGCTCACCGAGATCGTGCCCGATCTGGCTGAGTCCTGGGAGAAGTCGGAGGATGGCCTGAAGTGGACCTTCAAGCTGCGCAAGGGCGTGAAATTCCATGACGGCACGCCCTTCGATGCCGAAGCGGTGAAGTTCAGCCTGGACCGTATCGCCGATCCGGCTCTGGGCTCGCCCAACCGCTCGCTCTTCACCAATATCAGCCAGGTCACCGTGATCGACCCGCAAACGGTGGAGATCGCGACCAAGGAGCCATCGCCGATGCTCCTTGAAATCCTGTCGGACGAATACGCCTCCATCAATAGCCCCACGGCCGTGAAGAATGGCGGCCGTGCCTATTCCCGCAAGCCGGTCGGCACCGGTCCTTACATGATCTCGGAGTTCATTCCGGGCCAGCATGTGGTCATCAAGCGCAATCCGGATTATTTCGGAACTCCTGGCAAGGCCGACACGATGACGTTCCGTCCCGTGCCGGAAGCCGGCGCGCGCGTGATCGAGCTTGAGGCCGGCAATGCCGACATCGCGCTCAACATCGCTCCTGAATCTGCCGACAAGATCAAGCAGAACAGCAACACCGAGCTGGTCGTGGAGCCGAGCTCCTTCCAGATCTTCTTCGAGCTCAACACCACGAAGCCGCCCTTCAACGATCCTCGCGTTCGCCTGGCGATCAACCATGCCATCGACCGTGACGCGATCATCGAGAAGATCCTGAACGGATACGGCAAAATGCCCGAAGGCATCTTCCCCGAGGGTGCGCAGGGCCGCTCCAAGCAGACGGCGTATCCTTATGATCCCGAGAAGGCCCGCAAGATGATCGCGGAAGTCTTCCCGAACGGCTTCAAGGAGAAGATCGTCATGTGGACGCCGGCCGGGCGCTACATGAAGGACAAGGCCGTGGCCGAGGCTGTGCAGGGCTATCTCAATGCCATCGGCTTCGAGACCGAGTTCAAGGTCTGGGAATGGGCGACCTACCAGAAGACGCTCTATCGTCCTGAAGAGGGCAAGGGGACCGGCAAAGGCAGCAACGAAGCCAATATGTGGCTGCTCGGCACTGGCGTCACGAATGCAGACTGGCGCCTGCGCCGCAAGTTCTTCAGCACCGACGCGTCGAACTTGACGGGTTACAAAAACCCGAAGATCGACGAGCTGCTGAACAAGGCCTCGGTGGACATGAACTACGAGACCCGCATGAAGGCCTATGGCGATGTGCAGAGCATTGTCTGGAACGAGGCGCCGAACTCCCTCGTGCTGTTCGATCAGGTCCAGCTCATCGGCACCGCCAAAGGCCTGAAGGGCCTCGAGGTCTTCGGCGACGAGATCGTGAAGCTCGATCAAGTCACGAAGCAGTAAGCGCCAGGTAGGGGAAACCGTCCTCCTAGCAACGATGGTTCAGGCAGCGTGAGAGCTGCCCGAACCGCTCCTTCAAACCAAGAAACGGCCCAACGCGGATTTTCCGCGAACGGCGAAGCCATGCCTTCGCCAATGAAAAACTCTACTTTGAACTGGAAGTAACGATGAATAAGCCGGTGACTGAACGTGAAATCCTGCTGACCGAGGCTCGCCTCAGCAGCCCTCCGGCAGAAGGTCTGATCAAGTATCACGACATCCCTGGCCTCGCCCGCGAGAAGCGGCACTTCCGTGAGTTCAACCATGTAGACCTCGCGCACACGGTCATGCTCGCGGAGCAGGGCATCCTGCCGAAGGATGTCGCCGGCGTAATCCTGAAGGGACTGCTCGAGTTGCGTCACATGGATCCGGCTACGTTCCCTATCGATCCCGTCAAGGGCAGCTTCCTGCTTCAGGTCGAGGCCTATCTGTTCGCGCGGATGGGAGAGGACATCGGCGGTCAGATGCATACAGGCCGCAGCCGCATCGACCAGGGCACAACCGTTCGCCGTCTCTACAAGCGTAACCGCATGCTCGATGTGCTGGATCGGCTGAACGCGTTCCGCGAGACTCTCATCGTCAAGGCCGAGAAGCACTCGCGCACGATCATGCCGGGCTATACCCACATGCAGCAGGCACAGCCGTGGATATTCGGCCACTACCTGCTCAGCATCGTGACCCGCCTGACAGAGGATTTTACGCGGATCACGGAATCCTATGCTCGCGTGAACCTGAACCCGCTCGGCGCGGTCGGCCTTTCGGGCACGTCCTGGCCGCTCGACCGGCAGCGGACGACGGAGCTTTTAGGCTTCGCCGCAGTGCTCGAAAATTCCAAGCTCGGACGTGAAGCCTTCTACGCGGCCGACGCCATCGGTGCGCTCTCCATCGCCATGTCGACCCTGAACGATCTCGCGACCGATCTCCACATCTGGTCGAGCACCGAGTTCGGCTTCGTCGAGTCGGATGACGCCTATTGCGGGACCAGCAGCATCTTTCCGCAGAAGAAGAACCCCGCCGGTCTCGAGACGGTCAAGAAAGTGGCAGGCGGTTCCGTTACCTGGCTCGCGACGGCGCTTGGAACTTTCCGCGCCGAAGGCACGGGCGATCAGGCAATGCGCGATCTGCCGCTCATCGACGATGCTCTGGACGCTACCGAGGGCATGCTCGATCTCTTCACCGGCGTCATCGCGACGCTGATCGTGCACGAGACCCGCATGCGTGAGGCGCTGAACGGCAGCTGGTGCACGGCAAGCAACCTTGCCGATGTTATCGTTCGTGAAACAGGCCTGTCCTTCAGGCAGGTTCACCATGTGGTGGCCCGCCTCGTGCGGATCTGCCTGACGGAAGGCATTACGCCCACGACGGTCAAGGTCGAAGTGCTTAACCGCGCCTCGCAGGAGACCATCGGCCGCGATGTGGAACTCAGCCAAGAGACCCTGACGAGAGCTCTTGATCCTGAGAACTTCGTGCAGACACGTGTGACAACCGGCAGCGTTGCCCCTGCCGAGGTGGACCGTATGCTGAGCGTCGCCAAGGCGCAGCTGGCGGAAGGCCGCTCTTGGCTTGCCGCGGAACGTGCCCGCATCAGCGAGGCGGTTGCCAAGCTCGATGCCGCCATCGACTCCATCGTCTCCACCTAACAGCAGACGGACCGGTCAGGCCGCAACAGAGGGATTTAGCCATGTCACTTCCCAACACCTCGCAAGCCCTGCTCGAGATCAAGGATCTGCGCGTGGATTTCCTGACCTCGGACAACAGAGTCCAAGCCGTGAAAGGCGTGTCTCTTCACCTTAACAAGGGTGAAACTCTGGCACTTGTCGGGGAGTCCGGATCGGGAAAGTCAATCACGGCCCTGTCCATTCTGCAATTGCTTCCCTACGCGGTTGCCAACGAGCAGACCGGCAGCATTCGCTTTGCCGGTCGCGAGTTGGTGGACGCGTCGGAAAGCGAGTTGGAAACCATCCGCGGCAACAAGGTCGCGATGGTCTTCCAGGAACCAATGACCTCGCTCAATCCACTCCAAACCCTCGAGAAGCAGATCGGCGAGGTTCTGGCGCTTCACAAGAACATTCGCGGGGAGAAGGCCCGAGAGCGCATCATCGAGCTTATGACTCTCGTCGGACTCCCGACGCCGGAGAAGAGGCTGAACGCTTATCCTCACGAGCTGTCAGGCGGCCAGCGTCAGCGTGTGATGATCGCCATGGCGCTTGCCAATGAGCCGGATCTGCTGATCGCAGACGAGCCGACGACCGCGCTCGACGTCACCGTTCAGGCTCAGATTCTCAAGCTGCTCAAGAGCCTCCAGAGCCGCTTCGGCATGGCCATGCTGCTGATCACTCACGATCTCGGCGTCGTCCGCAAAATGGCGGACCGCGTCTGCGTGATGAACAAGGGCGAGATCGTTGAGGCGGGCGAGACCGAGCAGATATTCGAAGAACCCCGCCACGCCTATACCAAGCACCTTCTGGCGTCGGAGCCGAAGGGGCGGCCCATTCCGGCGGAGGCGGACGCTCCGGTCATTCTTGAAGCCAGCAACATGAAGGTCTGGTTCAACATCAAGGGCGGCTTCCTGCGCCGCACGGTCGCTCATGTGAAGGCGGTCGATGGCATCGACCTGGCCGTTCGTCGTGGTCAGACTGTCGGGGTCGTGGGCGAAAGCGGTTCGGGCAAGTCCACGCTCGGCACCGCGATCCTGCGATTGATCGAGAGCGAGGGTTCCATCCGTTATAAGGGCAGGGACTTACAGGAATTGGACAAGGATTCCTTGCGCGAATTGCGACGGGAGATCCAAATCGTTTTCCAAGACCCCTATGGTTCCTTGAGCCCGCGTAAATCCGTGTCGGCCATCATCGGCGAGGGGCTGAAGATCCACGGGATAGGATCGTCCGAGAGCGAGCGGGACAAGATGATCGCCTCGATCCTTGATGAGGTCGGGCTCGATCCGGCGGTTCGGGACCGCTATCCGCATGAATTCTCGGGCGGACAGCGTCAGCGCATCGCGATTGCCCGTGCCATGATCCTGAAGCCCAAATTTGTCGTGCTCGATGAGCCTACATCGGCGCTCGACATGTCGATTCAGGCCCAGATCATCGATCTGCTGCGGGATCTGCAGAAGAAGCACAATCTAGCCTATCTCTTCATCAGCCACGATCTCAAGGTGGTGAAGGCCTTGTGTGAAGAGGTCATCGTCATGAAATCCGGCAAGGTTGTCGAGCGTGGAGAGGCGGCCCGCATCTTCAATGCCCCTCAGCATCCCTACACGCAGGCGCTCCTGAAGGCGGCTTTCGATGTCGTCGCGGATACGAGCGGCGTGGTTGCATCCTGATCTCCCCCATCTTCTTCAGCTGAAAGTACGTTACCCATGATCGACCTGCGCAGTGACACGGTCACGCGTCCTACCAAGGGCATGATTGAAGCGATGAATGCTGCCCCTGTCGGGGACGACGTTTGGGGCGATGACCCATCCGTGATTGCGCTTCAGGAAGCAGTCGCTGAACGCTCCGGCAAGGAAGCTGCTCTCTTCTTCCCATCCGGCACGCAGAGCAATCTCGCTGCACTCATGGCCCATTGCCAGCGGGGCGACGAGTACATCGTCGGTCAGGACGCCCATACCTATAAGTACGAAGGCGGTGGCGCCGCCGTTCTCGGCAGCATCCAGCCGCAGCCGATCGAGAACGCTCCGGACGGGACGCTGCCTCTCGACAAAGTTCGTGTCGCCATCAAGCCGGACGATTATCACTTCGCGCGGTCCAAGCTCCTGGCACTTGAAAACACGACAGGCGGCAAGGTCCTGCCTTCGACCTATGTCGAGGAGGCAGCGAAACTTGCCCGTGACAATGGGCTCATCTTCCATCTGGACGGCGCACGTGCCTGGAATGCGGCGGTGGCCGGAAACAGCAGCCTGTCCGAGATCTGCGCGCCATTTTCTTCCGTCTCCCTGTGCTTCTCGAAAGGCATGGGTGCGCCGGTCGGTTCGGTTCTCGTGGGTGGTCGGGATTTCATTCAGGAAGCGCGCCGCTGGCGGAAGGTTCTTGGCGGCGGCATGCGGCAGAGCGGCTATCTCGCCGCTGCCTGCCAATACGCTCTTGACCACCACATGGAGCGCCTATCCGAGGATCATGCGAATGCGGCGCGGCTGGGAGATGTCCTTCAAACGATCGAGGAAGTCGAGGTCGTCTCCGTAGCGACGAACATGCTTTTTGTGCGCATTCCGACAGAGTATTGCGTCGGATTGCAGGCTCATCTGGACCAGAAGGGAATCCTCGTCGCGATCGGCCCCGTCGCCCGTTTCGTGACACACCTCGATATCAGCGCAGAAGATGTCGCAATCGTCGGAGCTGCGGTGAAGAGCTATTTCAGCTCGGCTCCGCGCCGATCCGAGACAGGCAGTGTCTCATCCGCGCTCTATGGTTCGCGGCTATAAAGCCGGTGCCACGAGCCTAACGGCCGTTCCGTTTGGTGATGTTCGCGCCAAGGGAGAGAGCGCTTTCCAGTTTGGAAGCTGTTTTCTGAAGAGCATGGATTCGCTGCGGCATGGACTCGTCCATGATCCGCTGTAAGGGGCCTGTTACTCCCAGAGCATGAAGGACCTGGCCGTCGGGCTGCTTGATGGGCACGGCGAGCGCGGCAAGTCCCTCGTCGATCTCGCCCACGCAGGTCGCGTAGTTGCGTTCGCGGACCTTGGCGAATTCACTCTCGATCCATACCGTGTCGGTGCGGGTGTTGGCCGTGAACTTGGGAAGCGTTTCGTTCAGGACTTGTCCAATGAGTGCGTCGCTCTGAAAGGCCATGATCGCTTTTGCGGTTGCTGCAGCGTGCGGCAGCATCTCGATGCCGGGCTGGACATATCCGCGCCATCGCACTTCCGGTGACACCGATACCGCGACCAAGACACGGCGCCCGACAAGGCGGGTGAGGTAACAGGTCTCGCCCGAGGTTTCGACAAGCTCCTGCAGGTGAGGGCGCGCGAGAGCCGTGATCCAACCGTCATCAGCAACCGCATGGAGAAGGCGTCCCAGCCTTGGGCCGAGATTGTAGGCCCGGTTACGACCTTGCCCGCTCTGAACCAAATCGGCTCGCTCCAGGCCTTTGAGGAGGCGATGCACCGTCGTTTTGGGCAGATCCAGAATCGTCGCGGCGTCAGCCAGCGTGAGCGCGCCTTGGAACGCCGCGACAAGCTCGAGAACCGACATGTAGCGGCCCAGCGGCCCTTCGGAATCAGGATCGGGGTTTGCACCCGTCGACGACGGAATTGCCTTCTGGAGATCGTCTGCAGGCATCTTTTCGTTCTCAAGTAAGGCATTGACAGGCCTCTAGGGCCTATCTAGCATCATAACAAATATCGGCACAATGTACCGAAAAACGGAATTAACCGCAAGAGTTAAATGCTGATATCGGCGGAGAGGTGCCCTTCGCCTGTTGCCGTGTCCAATCGAGCATCCAAGGGAACAGAGATGAAGCTTACAAAACGAGATATCTTGAAGTTCACGGTCGCGGTGTCCGTTCTGGTCGCCGCTCCGGCCATGGCGCAGAATGGGCCTATCGTGGTCGGCGCAACCGTTCCGACGACAGGGCCGCTCTCCCTGACAGGAAAGCAATACTTCAACTCTCTGAAAATGGCGGAAGAGGACATCAACAAGGCTGGCGGTATCAACGGCCGACAGATCAAGATCGTCTTCGAAGATACGCAGGCCTCCAACAGCACGGCGGTGAACGCGTTCGTGAAGCTGGTGCAGGAAGAGAAGCCTGCTTTCGTGTTTCTGTCGAGCTATTCCACGCAGAATATCGCGGTTGCTCCTGAAGTGAAGAAGAGCGGCATTCCGGTGATGTATGCGGGCGGAGCCGATGCAGTATCAGATGCGGGCAACGAATGGATGTTCCGTATCCGTCCGGCCGACAGCCTTGCCGCCGCTGGCATGGTGCAGTTCACTAAGTCGAACCTCAAGGCTACGAAGCCGGGTATCCTCTATATCCAGAACGACTTCGGACAAGGCGGCGCGCAAGTGGCGGCAAAGCAGTTCGAGGCCGCCGGATCCCCTGTCGTTGGAATGGAAGCCTATGGGCAGAACGACAAGGACTTCTCCGCTCAGATGTTGAGCCTGCGGCAGAAGGGGGCTGATACCATCCTCGCTTTCGTTTACCCTCAGGACGGTGCGATGCTGCTGCGGCAGGCGAAGATGCTCGGCTTGAAGATGCCCATCGTGGCTTCATCGGCGGCTTTCGTTCCCGCTGCCCTGCAACTCCTGTCTCCGTCGGATCTCGATAACGTCTCCGGTGTCGTCGATGCCTTCGTGGATGCGAGCGCGGGCGAGCGCATGAAGGATTTCGTCGATCGCTATAAGGAGAAGTTCGGCATGGAGGCCGATCCTTATGGCCTTGCCTATTACGATGGCGCCCTGCTGATGGCAGAAGGCATGAAGAAGGCCGGCACGGACCCCAAGGCTCTGCGCGACTGGCTTGCCGCCGTTAAGAACTGGCCCGGTATCGGCCACGCCTACACCTTCGATGCGAAAGGCAACGGAGTTTCCGATCTCGCGGTCGTCCGGGCAAAGCCCGGCACCAAGTCGCTCGAGCTCGTTCAGCCCGTCAAGCTGAACTGATCCGACTTTCCGGATTGATCGAATTGCCGGCTCGGCCCGTTCCGCCGAGCCGGTTTCATCCCCGCGAAATGCCGACAAAGGGCTTCCATGGCCGACTTCATCCAACTATCCATTAATGGCTTGGCGCTTGGCAGCGTCTATGCGCTCGCCGCGATCGGGTTCGTCATTGTCTATTCTGCAACCGGTGTCGTGAACTTCGCGGCCGGACAGTTCGTGATGCTCGGAACCTTCGCGGGCGTCGCCATGCTGATCAATGGCGGCCTGCCGTGGCCGGTGGGTTATGTCGGCGCGCTTGCCGCCATGGCACTTTTCGGTGCTCTGTTCTTTCTCGTCGTTTACCTTCCGCTGCGCTCGAGCCCCATCGTGACGATCATCATCGGGACGGTTGCTGTGGGTATCGCTCTTCAGAACGCCGCCCAGTTGACGTTCGGATCCTGGCCGTTCCGCCTCCAGTCTCCTTTCGAGGGCATGACCATTGAGATTGCAGGTGCTGTCATCACGGTTCACGCGCTCGCGGTCGTGGTAGGCACAGGAATTCTCATCGGCTTTCTCTGGCTCCTGCTACATCGCACCACGATCGGTATCGGAATGCGCGCTGTGGCCCAGGATGTGAAAGCCGCGCGCCTTATGGGGCTGCGCGTGAACGGGCTTCTCGCTTTCTCATGGGTACTCGCGGCGCTTCTCGCCGGCGTCGCTGGCCTCATGCTCGGTCCGATGTGGTTCGCCGATGTGAACATGGGTGATCCGATTGCACTCAAGGCTTTCGCAGCTACGATCATCGGCGGCTTCGGCAGCCTGCCAGGCGCGATTGCCGGCGGTCTCTTCGTCGGTCTCACGGAAGTGCTCGGCGCTTCCTACCTGTCGTCGGCTTACAAGGATCTCATCGCTTTCGGCGCCATGATCGCCTTCCTGCTCGTCCGCCCGCAAGGGATCTTCGGCGAGCGCATCCAGGATAGGGGCTAGTCGAATGTCAGTACGCGCAGTCCTCGGCCTTGCTGCCATCCTTGTCATCGGTGGAGCGCTCTCGCTGGTGCTCTCCGATTACAGCCTTCGCCTGATGAACCTCGCCGTCGCCTCGGCGGTTGCCGTAATCGGTCTCAATTTTGCGTTCGGATATGCCGGACTCATCTCGCTGGGGCATTCCGCCTTTGCTGGCCTCTCGGCCTACAGCGTCGCGATCTTGACCACGAAGCTCGGATGGTCGCCTTGGGCAGCGATGCCCGTCGCCATCCTCCTGACTGCCTTGTCTGCGGTGCTGATCGGCTATCCGCTGCTTCGCCTGAAAGGGCATTACCTCGCCCTTGCGACGCTCGGCTTCAATGTCAGCTTCACCATCGTTGCCATCAACTGGCTTGATCTGACCGGTGGCACGAACGGCATTGCCGGTATTCCGCACCTCAGCATTGCCGGTTACGAATTGTCGGATGAACGCAGCTTTCTGTGGTTCGCGCTCATCACTCTGACCCTTGTGGCTGCTGGGGCTACGGCAATCCATCATTCCCGTCACGGACGGGCGATGATCGCGGTGCGCGACGACGAGATCGCCGCGGCCATGGCCGGAATCGATGTGACGGGCGTGAAGGTTGCCGCCTTTGCTCTTGCGGGCACTTGCGCGGCGATTGCGGGATGCCTGTTCGCCACCCATATCCGCTTCGTTGCGCCTGAGGACTTCAACTACGCCCATTCGATCACCTACCTCGCCATGCTGATCGTCGGCGGGGAGGGGACCATTGCTGGCGCCATCATCGGCGCGGTCGTCCTCACCTTCCTGCCGGAATGGCTCCGTGTGCTTGGCGATGCCTACCTCCTCTTCTTCGGCCTGATGATGCTGGTGATCCTCGTCTTCCTGCCGACCGGAATCGTGGGCTTGGTCAAGCGCATCCCCTGGAAGCGCCGTTCTCCGGTAGGCGAGGCCGCCAATGTAGCCGCACGCGCTGGAGCTCATTCATGACGATCCTGCAAACGAAGGCAATTTCGAAGCGATACGGCGGTCTGCAGGCGCTCTCCGATATTGATATGAGCGTCGGTGCCGGTGAATTCCTGGCGGTGATCGGTCCCAATGGTGCGGGCAAGTCCACTCTGCTCAACGTGCTCACCGGACTGACCATGCCGACGGATGGAAAAATATGGCTCGACGGCAACGAAGTCACGCGGTCGGCCACCCATGCCCGCATCCGCACCGGCCTTGGTCGGACATTCCAGCACGGTCGGTTGTTCGAGCGTCTGTCCGCTGTCGAGAACGTCATGACTGGCGCCGCTGTGCGGAAAGGCCGGAGCGAGAAGGAGCTGCGTGACTTCGCAATGTCGATCCTTCACCGCATGGGACTGAGTGCGGTTGCCGGCCATCAGATCTCTTCGATGTCCTATGGCCAGAGGCGAATGGTGGAGCTGTGCCGGGCCTTGGCCTGCGGGCCGCGTGTGCTGCTCCTCGACGAGCCTGCCGCGGGCCTCAATTCGGGCGAAGTGGAGCTTCTCATGGAACGGCTCACTGCGCTTCGCGCCGAGCATCAGCTCGCGGTCGTCCTGATCGAGCACAACATGGGCATGGTCATGCGCCTTGCCGAGCGCATTGTCGTGCTGAATTTCGGGTGCCGGATCGCCGAAGGAACGCCTGCCGAAGTGCAGGCCAATCCAGCAGTTTTGGCAGCCTATCTTGGCGAGGGATATTCCCATGCTGACGTGTAATGACTTGACGGTCGCATATGGGGACATCGTTGCCCTGTATGGCGTGAACATCACGGTCAAAACCGGAGAGACGGTTGCCCTGATCGGCGCCAATGGGGCGGGAAAAACCACGCTGCTTCAGACCATATCCGGTCTCAACAAAGTGAAGTCCGGCGATATCGTTTTCGAGAGCGGTTCCATCGCCGCCGTTCCAAGCGAGCGCCGGGTGCGTCTCGGCATTGCTCATGCTCCCGAGGGCCGCCGGATCTTTCCAGGATTGACGGTCGAGGAAAATCTGTCGCTCGCGACGGCACCCTGGCGCCGCTGGAATCAGTCTATCGCTGACGATCTCAGCCGCGTCTTCGATCTTTTCCCGCGCCTGAAGGAGCGCCGCCGCCAGCTCGGGTGGTCCCTGTCTGGCGGCGAACAGCAGATGCTGGCAATCGGCCGGGCTCTGATGGCGCGCCCTCGCATACTGCTGCTCGATGAGCCGTCCCTCGGTCTTGCTCCGCGTCTCGCGGAGGAGGTCTACGAGAGGGTCAAGCTGATCGGTGAAGCCGGCATGACCATTCTGGTCGTGGAGCAGAATACGGTTCTCGCCCTCGCCGTGGCGAACCGCGGCTACGTCCTCGAGACAGGTCGTGTGGTTCTCGAAGGAGCCGCGAAGGACCTCAAGCAAAATTCGCGTGTCCGCGAAGCCTATCTCGGCCGCTAGCGCACAAGGAGTTGATCAATGACTTATCCGGATTCATCGGTTCGTTCCAAGGCGCTGCATGACCGCGCCAAGAAGAGCCTGCCGGGCGGCAATACCCGCACGACGGTCTATATGAAACCGTTCCCGATCTACGCATCCCATGGAGAGGGATGCCGGGTATGGGACGTGGACGGCGTTTCGCGTATCGACTGCATCAACAACTTCACTTCCCTGATCCACGGGCATGCTCATCCGGCCTTGAACGAAGCCGCGACGAAGCAGCTGGCCCTGGGATCCGCCTTCGGAATGCCGACGGAATCCGAGATCGACCTGGCCGAGCTTCTTGCAAGCCGGCTTCCCTCGGTCGAACAGGTTCGCTTCGCGAATTCCGGCACCGAAGCGGTCATGATGGCGCTGAAGGCGGCACGCGCTTTCACCGGGCGCCCGAAGATCGCCAAGTGCGAGGGGGCCTACCACGGCTCCTACGACTACGCCGAGGTCAGCCTCGATCCGACGCCGGAGGCTTGGGGCCGCAATGCGCCGGTTTCTGTCGCCTACGCAAAGGGTACGCCGGAGAACGTTCTCGCTGATGTCGTATCGATCCCGTTCAACGATATCGATGCCGCCGTCAGTCTTATTCGCGAACATGGTCCGAGCCTCGCCTGCGTGCTCGTCGATCCCATGCCGAACCGCGCGGGATTGGCCCCAGCCGACAAGGCATATCTTCAGGCTCTGCGCGAAGTCACGCGCGAGGTCGGCGCCCTTCTCATCTTCGACGAGGTGATCACATTCCGCCTCGGCTATCACGGCGCTCAAGGGCTGTGGGGAATCGATCCCGATCTCACGACCCTTGGTAAGATCATCGGAGGCGGCTTCCCGGTCGGCGCCATCGGCGGGCGCGAGGACGTGATGGCTGTGTTCGATCCGAGCGCCGGCAAACCTGCACTCCCGCATGGCGGCACTTTCTCAGCCAATCCAGTGACCATGCGCGCCGGTCTGGCGGCGATGGAACTGCTTGACGAAGCGGCCTTCGCCCGTCTCGCCGCAATGGGTGACGCTGTGCGCTCCGGGATTAACGAAGTGTTTTGCCGGCAGGGCATCCCGGGCGGTGCGGTCGGCCTCGGCTCACTCCTAAAGATCCACTTCACCGAGAAGCCGGTGCGGGATTATCGCTCGGCCTATATGAGCGATACGGAATCCCGCCGGCTTGCCGCATTCAATCTCAACCTGCTCAACAACGGCATCCTCGCGGCGAGCTACGGGCTCATGGCGCTCTCGACGCCGATGACCGATGCCGATGTGCAGGAAATCGTATCCGCCGTCTCGAATTCGCTGGAGGCTCTGCCGTCGACAGCCTGATCGCGAACGAACTGCATATTCAAAAGCTCTTACGATTATTTTTCACTCAGCCAAGTTCTGAGGACAGGGAAGCTCTGTCCCTATGACGAGGAAGTTAACGATGTCGACAACAGTCGATCCCATTACCCGCTCGGTGGTCCAGCATCGCTTCAGCTCGATTGTCGCCGAGATGGGCGAGGCGATGCTGCGGACCTCCTACTCGCAGATCCTGAATTCGAGCCGCGATTTCTCCCTTGCGATCTGCGACACGAAATGCCGCCTCGTCGCGCAGGCGGATCATATCCCGGTCCATGTGGGCGCGTTGCCCTGGGCTGCCGTCGCCGTCGAGGAGCGTTTCCAGGACATTCGCCCCGGCGACGTGTTCCTGCTGAACGACCCCTATCATGGCGGCAGCCACCTGCCGGATTTGACCGCATTCGTTCCGGTGTTCGATGGCGAGCGCCGCCTGTTCTGGACCATCGTAAGAGCACATCAGAGCGATATCGGAGGCGCCACTCACGGGGCATATAACCCGAACGCGACAGAGATCTGGCAGGAAGGCCTCAGGATCCCGCCGATCAGGCTCTACGAGGCGGGCAAACTGCGCGAAGACCTGCTCGATATGCTCGCTCTCAACGTCCGCAATCCTCGCGATTTCCGTGGCGATCTCGCGGCGATGGTGGGTGCGGCTCACCTCGGAGAGCGGCGCCTGGCAAAGCTTTTCGCGGAGTTCAGCTCGGAACTCGTCGAAGAGGCGATCGAGATGATCCTGGATTCCGCCGAGCAGCAGGCGCGCGCCGTGGTCTCGACATGGAAGGACGGGGTCTTTTACGGCGAGGCCTTTCTCGACGATGATGGTTTTGGCCGGGAGAACATTCGCATCGCTGCCAAGGTGACGAAGAGCGGCAGCGATGTCGAAGTCGATCTCACCGAGTCCGATCCCCAGGCGATCAGCTTCGTCAACTCGTCCCACGCCAACATGCAGGCGGCGGTCGTCATGGCCTTCGCTTATCTGATCGACCCGGAAACGCCCAAGAACTCCGGTGCGCTGCGTCCGCTGAAGATTGTTGCGAAGCCGGGCACTATCGTCTGGGCGGACCCCGGGCGTCCTGTGACCTTGTGCACCAGCCACCCCTCCAACGAGATCGTCGAAGCGGTCGTGAAGGCGCTTGCGGCCTCCTGTCCGGACCGCGCGATGGCTGGCTGGAGCCGTCGTTTCCGCATCGCCATTCAGGGAGAAGACCCGCGAACGGGCCGTGAGTTCATCTGGCACATGTTCCATGCCCGTCCGGGCGGCGGCGCATCGTCCGAGGGCGACGGCTGGTCGTCCATCGGCGAGTGGCATACCGCCGGCGGCATCAAGTTCGGCAGTATCGAAGTGGCTGAAGCCCGCTTCCCGCTTCATTTCAAGCATCACGAATTCCGAGCGGGCTCCGGCGGGGAGGGACAACACCGGGGCGGCCTCGGCGTGGCGCTCGATCTCGTCGTCGAAACCGCGAAACCCGCACGCGCCAACACCGCCGGCGACGGCGCACGACATGGCGCTGCCGGACTGCTGGGCGGAAAGGATGGCGAACCCCATCGCTACCGCCTTCTTTCCGAGGGACGTGCCCCGCGGGAACTGAAGACGAAGGAAGTCGGCATCGAGATCAGGCCGGGCGACATGCTCGAAATTCGCTCTAGTGGCGGCGGCGGATGGGGACCGCCTGAGAAGCGAAGCGAGGAGGCGCGCAGGCGCGATCTCCAGGAAGGTCTTATCGATGCCGTCGAGAGCGGAGTGAAAGCATCATGACAACGCTTACCATTGGTGTCGACGTCGGTGGCACCTTCACCGATCTGGTCGCGATCGACGAGAACGGCAACACCATCTTCGCGAAATCTCCATCGACCCCCGCTGACCAGTCGATCGGCGTGATGACGGGTCTCGAAGAACTGGCACGCCGTCATGAACTGTCCCTGGCTGACATGCTCGGGCGGACAGGCCGCTTCGTGCACGGAACCACCGTGGCGACCAACGCCCTTCTGGAACGCAAGGGCGCAAAAGTCGCCCTCCTGACGACGGAGGGTCATCGTGACGTGCTGGAAATGCGGGAGGGCCTGAAAGGCAACCGCTATGACCTGCGCTCGCCGCCGCCGGAACCGCTTGTGCCGCGCCACCGCCGTTTCGGGGTACGTGAGCGCCTGCGTCCGGATGGCTCGGTGATGACGGCGCTCGACCAGGATTCTCTGGGCGAGGCCATCCAAGCGATCAGGCAGTCCGGGGCGACATCCGTCGCCGTCTGCTATCTCCATGCCTACCGCAATCCTCAGCACGAAATCGAGACAGTCGAGCGCCTCCAGCGCGAACTGCCGGATGTCTATGTTTCTCGCTCCAGCGACGTGCTGCCTCAGATCAAGGAATACGAGCGCGTCTCGACGACGGTCGTGAACGCCTATGTCGGCCCTGCCGTCCGGCGCTATCTCAACAATCTCGAGCGCCGTCTCACTGAAGCGGGCTTCTCCGGCAACCTGTTCATCATCCTCTCCCATGGCGGCATGGCGCCCGTCGAGGAGGCGGCAAGGCTTGCTTCCGGAACGGTTCTGTCCGGTCCCGCCGGAGGCATCGCCGGTTCGCGCCGCTGCGCCGATCTTCTCGGAGTTGGCGATCTCATCCCCTTCGATATGGGCGGTACGAGCACGGACATCTCGCTCATCGCGGGCGGACAGGCGGTACTCTCGGCCGATGGCGGTCTCGCGGATCAGCGCATCGCGTTGCGCAGCCTCGACATCGCGAGCATCGGCGCAGGCGGTGGCTCGATTGCGCGTGTTGACTCAGGCGGCACCTTCCATGTGGGTCCGGAAAGTGCGGGTTCCGTTCCTGGGCCGGCTTGCTACGGCAACGGTGGCAAGGTGCCCGCCGTGACCGATGCCAATCTGCTCCTCGGCTATCTCGATGCCGATAATTTCCTTGGCGGACGGCGCAAGCTGAATCGTGAGGCGGCCCATGCCGTCATGGACGAGTTGGCTGCATCTCTAGGCGTATCGCAGAGCGAAGCCGCCGCCGGCATCTACCGGCTCATCAATCTTAAGATGGCGGATGGCATCCGCATCATGACATTGCGGCGCGGCGTCGATCCACGGAAGTTCACGCTCCTCAGCTTCGGTGGAGCAGCGGGCCTCCATGCCATCGAGGTTGCGCGCGAGCTCGATATCCCGCGCGTGGTCGTGCCGACGGTCGCTTCCGTTCTGTCTGCCTGGGGTATGCTCGCCAGTGATCTTCGCTATGAGGTGAGCCACACCCATATCGGCGATGAAGCGCAGGCGGATGCGGAGCATATGCGTGCTGTGTTCGCCGGCCTGGAGAAGCAGGCTCTCGAGCGGCTGCAGGGTTGGTACAACGGGCCGATCCGCGTTGAGAGATCGGCTGAGATGCGCTATGGCGAGCAGATCTTCGAGATCGATGTGCCGTTGGATGATGTCGATTGGGCGAAGAGCGACCTCATCGAGCAGATCCAGGAGCGCTTCCACCAACGGCACGAGGAACTCTATACCTACGCCTCCCGTGGCCAGGAGGTCGTCTTCGTCAATGCTCGGGTCGCAGCCATCGGTATCGTGCCGAACGCAACGCAGCTGCGGCCTTCCGGCTCGAAATCAAGCCGAGCACCTGAGCCTCATAGCAGACGGCAGGCCTATTTCGGCTCATGGCGCAATGTTCCGGTCTATCAGCTGGAGGCGCTTGCACCCGGCGATACCATCGCCGGTCCGGCAATCCTCGAAGCGGAAACGACGACGGTGATCATCAACGATGGCGACCGCGCCACCGTCAATGATCTGGGCTGGCTCGATATTCGTCTCAAGGAACCGGGCATTGCGCCTCAGCCGGAAGAGCGGGCGTACGCCGATCTCGAAGCTAGCAGCTAAGGGTTGAATGTTGGGGAGGGCAGGCACGATCCTGCTCGAGCTGCCCTCCTCGCAAGAATGACAAGCATAAGAAGCTCTAGGACCCCGTGAAGAAGCCTGTCTGCGATCCAAAAGAGGCGGGAAGCGGCATCCCCGATGGCGCGGCCGTCATGCTCGGAGGGTTCGGAGGAGCCGGTGCGCCGGTCGAACTCATCCATGCCGTGCCGGCTGTCGGCGGCGCAATGGATTTGGTGTCCGGCGTCAAATCGGTTTTCATCCTGATGGAACATGTCACGCGTGACGGCATCCCCAAACTCGTCGAGCGATGCTCCTATCCAATGACCGGCGCTGGGGTTGTGCATCGCATTTTCACGGATCTCGCCGTCATCGATGTGACGCCAGATGGCTTCGCCGTTCGGGAGATCATGAAGGTATGGAATTGGATGGTCTCCGAGCTGTGACAGCGGCACCGGTTCACGTGCAGGAGGCGCTTGGAACACTGGCGGCTCCCAATTTAGGCTGATTGAATTCGACGATGCGTTGAAGCGGACAATAATTTCGCAGAGCCCGAGGTATTCAACCGCCAGTGACATCCCTCATGTCAGCATTCATAGCGCACGTTATATCATAGTCTTGAATGTCGAAGATTTTTGAGCTTTTCGCGCCACTTAGCCTAATGCTACCGTCCCTGGAAAGAAC
Source organism: Microvirga sp. (assembly GCA_041913065.1). Taxonomy (GTDB): domain Bacteria; phylum Pseudomonadota; class Alphaproteobacteria; order Rhizobiales; family Beijerinckiaceae; genus Microvirga. The sequence goes on from JAYSGD010000008.1 coordinate 36,655, forward strand.
CCGGTGTCACGCTAGATTATGAGAGCACTGGTTCGATGGGAGGAAAAATGAAAACGACATTTAAATTCGGCTTGGCCATGGCCTTCGCGCTTGGCATGGGCGGGGGAGCAGTGGCCCAGACAAAGGAAATCCGCGTCCTTCTGGCCAATCATCCGTACGGCGAGATCCTCAAGGCGGCAATTCCTCAGTTTGAGCAGCAGAGTGGAATCAAGGTCAATGTCGAGAGCCTGCAGGAAAGTCAGCTCACGACTAAACTGACAACCGAGTTTGCAACCTCTTCGTCGTCCGTCGATGTCTTCATGACAAGGCCGCTGCAGGACGGGAAGCTCTTCGCTAAAAACAAGTGGTACGAGCCCTTGGCGGGCTACGACTTCTCGGATTACCCGGCCAACACGGTGAGTGTCGTTACCTATAACGGCCAGCCGAACATCGTTCCGCTGGTCACCGAATGGCAGGTGCTGTTTTACCGCAAGGACCTTCTTGAGGCCGCAGGTATCAAGGTTCCGACGAATTTCGACGAGCTGGCGGCAGCTGCGGAAAAGCTCAACACCGGCGGTGTGGCGGGTCTCGCTTCCCGCGGAAAGGGCGCGGCGGCCGTGACGCAGCTTTCCAGCTACGTCTATAATTTTGGCGGCCAGTACCTCGATAAGGGCGTGGCTGTATTCGACTCGAAAGAAGCAGTCGATGGCATCCGCTACTATGGTAAGGTCATCGGCAGCTACGGCCCGCGTGGTGTGACATCCATGTCGTGGGAGAACATCCTGCCGCTGTTCCAGGCAGGACGTGTAGCGATGTGGACGGATGCGTCCGTCTTCTACGGCCAGATCGTCGATCCCGCGAAATCGTCGCTCGGGGCGGACAAGGTCGGGATCGCCAATTTCCCCGCCGGCCCCAAGACGAATTCTCCCTTCTACGTGTCCTCGTGGGGCCTCGCCATGGCGAGCCAGTCGAAGAAGAAGGACCTGGCGAAGACCTTCCTTGAGTGGGCAACCAGCAAGGAACTCGCCGCCAAGGCGATGCTTGGCAACATCACGATGGCACGGACATCCGTCTGGGAGGATCAAGCTGTCATCGCTAAGGTCGATCCCGGCCTCGTTGAGACACGCGCGTTCGTGGCAAAGAACGGCAATCCGACCGACAGGCCTTTCATGAGCGCCGTCGGCGAGGCGCGCGACCTGATCGGTGAGATCATTCTCGAATCGATCAACACCAAAGGCGAGTCGTCGCAACTCGCCGAGATGGCGAAGGAACGTGTCGCCAAGGTCAACACGCTGCTGCGCGACACAGGCGAGTACGGACAGTAAATTCCTATTAACGCCGCGCCGCCCTTGGGCGGCGCGGCACCGAATGGAAGTATCCGCGCGCCGAGCGCCTGCACCCGTCGAGAGTTCATGACCTCTAACAGCTACGCGGACAGCAATATCCGTTGGATCTATCCGTTGCCGGCGATCATCTTCGTCGCGCTGCTCATGGTCTTTCCGGTCCTCTACACGACCTATATCAGCTTGACGAACTGGACGCTGACGTCAGGTACGGCACCATCCTTCATTGGACTCGAAAACTACGGTCGTGTTTTGCTCGAGCCACGCTTTCTCCAGTCCCTATGGCGCACGATTGCCTTCACTGTGTCCGCTGTGGCGTTGGAGACCGTGCTCGGGGTGGCGGCCGCTCTGTTGCTGGACCGCGCCTTCGTTGGCCGGGGCTTCGTGAAGCTGCTGCTTCTCCTGCCTCTGGTGGCGACCCCGGTCGCGGTGGGGATCGTGTTCAACCTCTTCTACGATCCGACGATCGGATTGGCCAACTACGTTCTGGAATCGCTCGGGCTGCCTGCCAGCTCGTGGATTTCCTCCGCCAACACTGTCCTGTTCTCCCTCGTGCTGGTCGATGTGTGGCAATGGACGCCCATGATTACGCTGATCGTACTCGCCGGCCTTGCCGCCCTGTCCGACGAGCCGGCGGAGGCTGCGCGGATCGACGGCGCAAACGAATGGCAGATTATTCGGCTCATCACGCTCCCGATGGTGATGCCTGTCATCCTCACGGCCGTCATCCTGCGTCTGATCGATGCCCTCAAGACCTTTGACATCATTTTCGCCATGACAGGCGGTGGTCCTGGCTATGCCTCGGAGACGCTCAACATCATCGGCTACAAGTACAGCTTCGAGTATTTTCGCATGGGGCAGGCTGCGGTCATCCTGGTGGTGCTCTTCCTTGTCGTCCTTGCATGCAGCGTAGCTATCACACGCTTGGGCAAGCGAACGGCGGCTTGAACGGTGATATCCAGCTCAGGGCAAGACCACTCATGAAAAAAGTCGGACTCAACGTTCTATTCTACGGCGCAGTCGCCATGCTGGTCATGATCGTACTGATGCCTTTCCTTTGGATGCTGGCTTCGTCGCTCAAGACCCAGGTGGATATCGTCGCCTGGCCTCCCAAGTTTGTCTTCAGCCCGACGTTCCAGAATTACTACAAGGTTTTCGCAGAGCAGGATTTTTTCCAGTATTTCATCAACTCGACTGTGGTCGCGGTGTTCGCCGTAGGCGTATCGCTCCTGCTCGGTCTTCCGGCGGCCTATTCCATCGCCCGCTTCTCGCAGAGGCGGCTTGCGCTGGTGATTCTTCTGGCGCGTTTGATGCCGGGCATCTCGTTCCTGATGCCGTGGTACATCATCTTCTCTCGCCTCGGCCTTATGGACAGCTATGTCGCGCTCGTGCTGAGCCACGTTCTCATTACCCTGCCCATCGTGGTCTGGATCATGTCGAGCTATTTCGACACCATTCCCATGGAGCTTGAGGAGTCGGCGATGATCGACGGCGCGTCGCGCCACTATATCTTCCTCAAGATCATCCTCCCCCTGTCGGGGCCCGGCATCATTACGGCGACGACCCTGGCGTTCATCTTCTCCTGGAACAACTTTCTCTTTTCCCAGGTGCTCAGCATGGAGAAGACGAGGACGCTGCCCATCGCCGTGTTCAATTTCCTCTCTTATGCCGATATCGATTGGGGCGGTGTCATGGCAGCCTCCGTTACGATCATGGCGCCCGCCCTTATTCTGACGATGGTCTTCCAGCGCTACGTTGTGAGCGGGCTGACGATGGGGGCTGTCAAGGGATAGCCAAGGCAGCTTCTTCGGATGGCTGGCCTTGGGCATGAAGGGCCAAGTTTGCATGACTTTTCGCGCTGATACGACAGCTAGGGACTACTGACATGGCTTCACTCGAGATCGTCGATGTTCGCAAAGCCTACGGCACGACCCGGGTCATTCATGGGGTCGACATCGTCATCGACGATGGGGAATTCGTCATCCTGGTCGGGCCTTCCGGCTGTGGGAAGTCAACGCTGCTGCGCATGATCGCAGGGCTTGAGAGCATCTCCGGCGGCGAGATCCGGATCGGGTCGCGGGTCGTGAACGACGTTGCGCCCAAGGATCGCGACATTGCCATGGTGTTCCAGAACTACGCCCTCTACCCGCACATGACGGTTGCTGAGAACATGGCCTTCTCGATGAAGCTGAGGAAGGCCCCGAAGGCGGAGATAGAAGAGCGTGTGGGCCAGGCGGCGCAGATTCTCAGCCTGACCAAGCTTCTTGATCGCTATCCGCGCCAGCTCTCCGGCGGCCAGCGCCAGCGCGTCGCCATGGGCCGCGCCATCGTGCGCGATCCGCAGGTGTTCCTGTTCGACGAGCCGCTCTCCAACCTCGATGCCAAGCTGCGCGTGCAGATGCGCACCGAGATCAAGCAACTGCACCAGCGTCTCAAGACGACCACCGTCTACGTCACGCACGACCAGATCGAAGCCATGACCATGGCCGACAAGATCGTGGTGATGCATGACGGCATCGTCGAGCAGATCGGCGCGCCGCTCGAACTCTATGATCGCCCGGCCAATCTCTTCGTCGCCGGCTTCATCGGCTCGCCGGCCATGAACTTCCTGGAAGGTCGCCTGCAGGGCGGGAAGTTCATCTCGGACAACGGCCTGACCCTGCCGGTGGCGAGTACGCTCGCAGCGTCTGACGGCATGCCGGTTGTCTATGGCATCCGACCGGAGCACTTCATTCTGGACTCGAACGGCTTGCCGGCTGAGGTAACGGTCGTGGAGCCAACGGGATCAGAAACGCAGGTTTTCGCCAAATTCGGCGGCTCCGACATTGTGGGTGTCTTCCGTGAGCGCGTGAATGCTCAGCCCGGTCAGCAGATCCGCCTCACGCCCGATCCGAAGCTTGTCCATCTCTTCGATAAGCAGACCGGCAAGCGCATCTAGCGAAGACGCTCTGACATTTCGCCTGGCCTCAACGCTGCGTTCTAAGCAGCGAAGCCCTCTTGGTATTCACCTTGAGGGCTTCGGTCGTTTGGTTGCAGGTTAAGCCGCCGTTGCCGTCTGGGGCGGGCCTTGCCAGAGCCAGGCCGCATCTTGGTCCGAGAGGACCGCCGGGCGCTCCAGCATGGTTGTGATCGGCATCGCACGGCCGGTAGCAGCGCCTTCCAGGATGCTGTGCATGACCTCGAGGACATGAAGAGCCAGCCGGCCCGTCGAGCGGTGTGGCGTGCTGTTGAGGACGGCGCTGGCGAGATCGGCGAGGCCGAGCGCGCGATAGTTGGCGCGCGACGGCATCTCAGGCGCCCAGTTCGGAGAGCGCCAGTTCGGCGCCCCGAGCGGCATATCGCTCGAATCCTTCGGTTGCCATTCTCCACCGCGCTCGGTCATCTCCACATGACCGCCGAAGAAGTTCGGATCCGGCACACGGAGGGAACCTTCCGTGCCGTAGAGCTCGATTGCCGGGTGGCCATGCTTCCAGACATCCCAGCTCATGCAGAAGGTGACCTGGGCTCCTGAGGCGAATTCCAGAAGCGACATGACGTTCGTCGGTGTTTCCACGGTGATCCGCTGGCCCTTTTTCGGAGATTCCGCAGTCACGATGCGTTCGGGGAAACCGATGCTCGACATGGAAAACACGCGTTGCACCGGGCCGATGAGGTTGACCAGGGTGCTGAGATAATAGGGCGCCATATCGAGAATGGGGCCGCCGCCCGGCTTGAAGAAGAACTCCGGGTCTGGGTGCCAGTGCTCCATGCCGTGGGACATGAGGAAGGCGGAGCCCGAAAGGATGCGCCCGACGGCCCCGTCGTCCACGAGCTTGCGGGCGAGGCGTCCGCCGGCTCCGAGGAACGTGTCCGGTGCGCAGCCCAGAAGCAGACCCCGCGCCTCGGCTTCATCAACCAGCTTGCGACCCTGCTCGAAATCCACCGCGAGAGGCTTCTCGGAGAAGACATGCTTGCCTGCGCTGAGCGCAGCGAGGGACACGCCGAAATGAGCGCTGGGGATCGTGAGGTTCACGACGAGATCGATGTCCTCTCGCGCGAGAAGCTGATCGACCGTGAGAGCTTCGATCCCATGGCGGCTGGCCTGGGCCTGAGCGATCTCGGGCTTCACATCGGCGCAGGCGCGCAGCGTCAGTCCCCGATAGGCCGGGATGTTCTGAAGATAGATGCCCGAGATGTTGCCGCACCCGATGATGCCGACATTCAGGGTTTTCATGGTTCTTATCCCTCGATATTGCGCAGGAAGTCGAAGCTCGCGCGGGCTGTCTTGGCAGGATCGGCAGGCTTGTCGTGCTCAACGACCATCCACTTGGCGCCGGCCTCCCGGCAGGTTCGCCACAGGCTGCGCCAGTCCAGCGTGCCCGAACCGACATCCGCCCAGCCGTCCTGGTCTTCGTTCTGTCCTGCGGGAGCAATATCCTTGACGTGAGCGGCCGTGATCTTGCTGCGGTAGCGGTCGATCCATGCCTTGGGATCGACATTGCCTCGCACCAGCCACGCCACATCGACCTCCCAGGCGAGGGGACTTCCTTCCGCTTCCTCGAAGATCAGTTCCAGCGCGGTCTTGGTTCCGTCCTTCGGGACCATTTCCCAATGATGGTTGTGATAACCAAGCCGGATGCCGTCTTTCTGCAAGCGCTCAGCCATTTGGCCTAGCTCCTGCCCGAGCGAGCGCCATCCATCGGCCGCCATGTCGCGCTGTTCCGGAGGAACGGCAGGCATGTACAAATCCGTGAGGCCGAGTGTCCGGCAGGCTTCGACGATGGCATTCGGCTTCTCCCGCAAGGCCGCCAGGCTCACATGGCTGGAGGAGGCCTTCAGCCCTCGCGCATCCAGTTTGGAGCGCACGCCCTGCGCATCATCGAGATGAGAGCCGACCGTTTCCACATAGCGGTAGCCGGCCTGCGCTACGGTATCGAGAATGCGATCGAGGTCTTCCATCGAGCGCAGGGTGTAAAGCTGAATCGAAAGGCAATCTATGACACTCATGAAGTCCTCAAAGTTTTGAAAGTGAATGCGCGTGTTTTCAGAGGCGTTGGCCGCCTGCTGCGTCGAATAGGGAGACCTGCGCGGCATCGATCCCGAGATTGAGCTGGTCGCCTGGCGACAGCCTGACGTCTCCGCTGGTACGGACCTGAAGAGCTCCTTCACGATCCCTGCACCAGATCACGGTGTCGGCTCCCATGGGCTCGATGATATCGACGCTGAAGCCCGGCCAGGCGCCAAGCTCGACGATCTTCAGATGTTCCGGACGCACGCCGAGAACGACCTCCAGACCGGGGGAGGGGCTGCCCGTGAACGTGTAGCCGTGGAGCGGCAGGCGGCGCTGGCCCGATACGAAAATCGGCCCGCTGCCCGTATCCTCGAGCCTGCCCTTGATGAAATTCATCTGAGGTGAACCGACGAAGCCTGCGACGAAGGTGTTGGCAGGGCGATGATAGATCTCCGCCGGGCTACCGACCTGCTGGATCTGCTGATCCTTCATGACCACGATGCGGTCGGCCAATGTCATGGCTTCGATCTGATCGTGCGTTACGTAGATCATCGTCGTCTTGCCGAGCCTGGCGTGCAGCCGCTTGATCTCGACGCGCAGTTCGTTTCTGAGCTGCGCATCGAGATTGGAGAGCGGCTCGTCGAACAGAAAGACTGCCGCATCGCGTACCAGCGCCCGGCCGATGGCCACGCGCTGACGCTGCCCGCCCGACAATTGATCCGGACGACGGTCGAGAAGATGGGTGATCTGTAGGAGCTCCGCCGCCTGCTTGACCCGCTTTTCGATCTCGGGCTTGGGAGTCTTCGCCATCTTGAGTCCGAAGGACATGTTCTCACGCACGCTCATGCGCGGATAAAGCGCATAGGACTGGAAGACCATGGCGATGCCGCGGTCCTTCGGCTCCTCCCAGGTAACGTTTTGCCCGCCGATCCAGATCTGCCCATCCGAAATGTCGAGAAGGCCGGCGATGGCATTCAGCAGCGTCGACTTTCCGCAACCGGAAGGGCCGAGCAGGACGATGAACTCGCCCGCCTCGAAGTCGAGGGAGAGGCCGTTGAAGACGCGGACGGCCTCAAAAGCGACGGTGATATCGCGAACGGATACGGTGGACATGTTTACCCTTTCACTGCACCTGCGGCGATGCCGCGGACGAACCAGCGTCCCGAAACGAAATAGACGACGAGAGGAACGAGCGCGGCGAGCATGGTCGCGGCCATATCGACGTTGTAGGCGCGCTCTCCTTGCGTCGAGTGAACGATGTTGTTGAGCTGCACCGTCATGGGCAAATTCTCACGGCCGGCGAAGGTGAGGCCGAAGATGAAGTCATTCCAGATACCGGTGACCTGAAGGATCGCCGCGACGACGATGATCGGCGTCGACATGGGCAGCATCACCCGGAAGAAGATCGTCCAGAAGCCGCCGCCGTCGATGCGGGCCGCCTTGAAGAGCTCGATGGGCAGGCCCGCATAGTAATTGCGGAACAGGAGCGTCATCGTCGGCAGGCCGAAGATCACGTGAACCAAAATGATGCAGAGCAGCGAGTTGTAGATTCCTGTCGTGGAGAAAATACGCACGAGGGGATAAAGAAAAACCTGGTAGGGAATGAACGCGCCGAGCAGCAGAATGCCGAAGATCACGTTCGCTCCCCGAACCCTCCAGAGGGAAAGGGCGTACCCGTTGATGGCGCCGGCAGCGATGGACAGGATGACCGAAGGGATCAGGATGCGAACCGAGTTCCAGAAGCCAACCCTGATGCCGTTGCATTCAAGACCGGTGCAGGCCGACGACCAAGCCTTGGTCCACGCCTCGAACGTGAGACTGGCCGGCAATGCGAGGATGTTCCCGAGCCGGATCTCGTCCATTGGCTTGAGCGAGGTGACGAGCATGATCCAGAGTGGCAGCATGAAGAACAGAGCCGCCGTGATGAGGAAGGCATAGATGCCGATGCGGCCGATGGTGAGGTGCTTCGGGCGGCGGCCCTGCGGGACGACGGTGCTCATGCGGGCCTCCCTTGAGGGCGGACATATTTGGCGTAGACCCATGGGGCGAGAATCGCCACGACGGTGATCAGCATGACTGTGGCGGCAGCCGTTCCGAGGGCGATGTTGTTGCGCTCGAAGAGATGGTCCATCACGAACTTAGCCGGCACTTCCGTCGCAATGCCGGGGCCGCCGAGGGTCATGGCGACCACCAGGTCGTAAAGCTTCACGACGCCCGTTGCGAGGAGCACGGTGGCTGTCACGACCATGGGTCGAAGCAGCGGCAGAACGATGGACAGGTAGACGCGCCAAGTGGGAATGCCGTCGATGCGCGCGGCCTTCCACAGTTCCGAGTCCACGCCTCGCAAGCCTGCGAGCAGGATTGCCATGGTCAGTCCGGCCCCATGCCATAGGCCCGCAATGACGATGGTATAGATCGCCATCTGCTGGTTCACGAGCCAGTCGAACGTGAAATTCTCGAAGCCCAAGTCGCGCACGAGCTTCTGGAGGCCGAGGCCGGGATTGAGAAACCACTGCCATGCGACGCCGGTGACCACGAATGACATGGCGTATGGATAAAGGAAAATCGTGCGAAAGACGCCCTCGGCGCGGACGTTCTGATCGATGAATACGGCAAGCAGGAAGCCGAGAATGAGGCATCCCGAAATGAACAGAACGCCGAAGATCAAAATGTTTTCGGCCGAGACCAGAAAGCGGTCATTCATGAAAAGGCGGCTGTACTGGGCAAAGCCCACCCAGTCGAGCTTGGGAAGCAGTGTCGAGCTCGTGAACGAGAGCCGCACCGTCCACAACATGCAGCCGATATAGACGACCAGAACGACGAGGGCCGTCGGAAGCAATGCCAGGGCCGCAGGCAGTCGCGCTCTGTTGATGCGGCGGCTTTTGACGGGGCGCGAGGTGGCAACAGCGGTCGGGATAGAGACAATAGCCATCTGAAAAGTCCCTCAGGGGTTGCCAGTCCGGCGGAAGAAAGGCTCCGCCGGACCGCACTTGAACGAAGGTGCTTCAGCTGGCGCTTTGCATGGCGGAAACGACCTTCTCCACAAAGGCGTCAGCCGACATGCTCGGGTTGTTCCAGAACTGCGTGACCGCATCCTGCATGGCGCCGGAGAAGTTCGGCGTGCTGAGGAGTTCCATCGCTTCGACCTGGTTCGCCGGATCCTTCAGCACGGCCGCGGACTTCTGCGCGCAGGTATCCATGGATGACACGTCCACATCCAGACGGACCGGGATCGAGCCCTTCTTCTTGTTGAACTCGAGCTGGGTCGCCGGATCGAGCAGGACATCGGCCAGCTTGTCTTGAGCGGCCAGCTGATCCTTGTCCTTGGTCACAGGGAACACGAATACGTCGCCGCCGATCACGAGCCCTGGATACTTGCCGACGATGGTGCAGCCATATTCCTTGCCCGCCGTTTGGCCTGCTGCGGTGAACTCGCCCTTGGCCCAATCGCCATTGAAGTGCATGGCAGCCTTGTTGGTGATGACGAGTGCGGCGGCGTCATTCCAATTGCGTCCCGGGGAGCCGGGATCGACAAGCGCACGCATCTTTCCGAAGAGTTCTGTCGCTTCCTTGAACTCTGCGCTCTTGGCTGCTTTCTGGTCCCGCGCACCATAGACCTTGCGGAACAGGTCAGCGCCGCCATTGCCGACCAGTACTGCGCGGAAGAGATTGTGCTCCCAGTTGGGCTGGCCGCCGAGGGCAAGCGGGATCACGCCGCTGGCCTTGAGCTTTTCACCAGCCGTGATGAGTTCAGCGAAAGTCTTCGGGGGCTCTACGCCAGCATCCTTGAAGAGCTTCGTGTTGTAGAACATCCAATTCTGGCCGTGAATATTGACCGGAACTGCGAAGAACTTGCCGTCGCGGACCGTGGCCTCGACAATCGGCTTGGGCATGATCTCGCGCCATTTGCCGGCCTTTGCCTTGCTATCGACATCACGGACGAGGTCGTTGCTGACAAGTTCGTCGAACTGCTTGCCCGTATTGAACTGCATCATGGCCGGCGGATTGCCGCCCACGATGCGGTTGATGCCTGCTGCACGGGCGTTCGCGCCGCCGGCTATGGCGTTGTCGACCCAGGTGCCGCCGGCCTTCGTATATTGGTCGGCAAACACTTTGACGGACGCGGACTCGCCGGCCGACGTCCACCAATGGAGTACTTCGGCCTTCTGAGCGAAAGCTCCAGTGCTCGAAATCATGGCAATAGCAAGGGTATACGCGGAAACGCGTGTCTTCAGGCGCATGGCTTCCTCCCAGAAGCGTTGTGAACGATTTTGTAATCGATTACATCTTGTTGTATGTAGGTTGAAATCGTCTTCAAGGTAAGTCAAGACTAAAATTTACGTAGGGTCTCCGTCGGATGATTAGGGCGATATTGTGTTGAAACCTCAAGGGTGCGCTCTATGAGCCGAAGCAGCTGGAAAAAAGTGAAGGAAGTCCGCATCGCGGATGTGGCCCAACTCGCCGGCGTTTCCACCGCAACGGTCAGTCGCGTTCTGGCGAACCCGGATCAGGTTCGCCCAAAGACGCATAAGGTTGTGATGGAGGCCGTGCGGCGTAGCGGGTACACGCCCAACAGCGCGGCACGGAATCTTCGGACCCGACGCACCATGAACGTACTGGTCGTCGCGCCGAGGCTTACCAATCCCGTCTTTGCTCAGGTCCTGCGGGGAGTGGACGACGAGCTGACGCAGAGCGGTTACGGAATCATCGTTGCCAATCTAGACAATCAGACGGAGCGTGAGGTGCGATATGTCGACCTCGTGCTCTCACGCCATGTGGATGGAGTCCTTCTGATGAACGGGCGTATCCCACAAGACAGCAAGCGCAGCATGGCGGATGCCGGAGTGCCCATGGTAGCCATGTGCTCAGCCGTCCCAGGTGGCGTCATTCCCAACATTACCGTCCAGGATCGGGAGGCGTCTCACAAGGCGGCGGAGTATCTGGCGAAGCTTGGCCATCGTAGCTTCGGTTATATCTCGGGCCTTCCCGGCACCTATATCGAAACGGAGCGGTTCAAAGGCTTCATGGAAGGCCTTGCGTCAGCCGGTTGCGGCGAGAGCGTCACGCGCTGGGAGGGACCTTTCATGTTCTCGACCGGTGTCCGTGCGGCTGAGGCGTTCTTGCGCATGAAGAAGCGGCCGACCGGTATCTTCGCTGCCTGTGACGAAAGCGCGATCGGCTTCATCAAGACGGTCAAGTCTGCCGGCATCCGCGTACCGGAGGATGTCTCCGTCATCGGCTTCGATGGCATTGAGTTTGCCGATTACGCCGAGCCGACACTCACCACATTTCGGCAGCCTTTACAGGAGATTGGCCGCACCGGCGCTCTCACTCTTCTCAAGATGATCCAGGGAGAGAAGGGCACAAAGAACCGGGATGTCCGCTTACCGTTGCAGTTGCTCGAGCGAGACACCACCGGCGCGGCGCCCACAAACTCGCTCGAATGATTCTAGCTTCCGCAAAAATTCATAAGAACAGGAAACGCCTATGACGACCCTTCGAAATCCCATCCTGCGAGGGTTCAATCCTGATCCGGCGTTCTGCAGGGTCGGCGATGATTACTACATCGCGACCTCGACCTTCGAGTGGTATCCCGGCGTGCAGATCCATCACTCGCGCGATCTCGTGAACTGGCGCATGATCTGCCGTCCGCTCGATCGGGCGTCGCAGCTCGATATGCGCGGCAATCCCGACAGCTGCGGTATTTGGGCGCCCGCGCTGACTTATGCAGACGGCCTGTTCTGGCTTATCTATACGGACGTGAAGCGGCGTCTCGGCAACTTCAAGGATACGCATAATTTTCTTGTGACGGCACAGTCCATCGAGGGGCCGTGGTCCGATCCGGTCTACATGAACTCGTCGGGTTTCGATCCGTCGCTGTTCCACGATGACGATGGGCGCAAGTGGTTCGTCAACATGCTCTGGGACCATCGTCGTCGGCGAACCTCCTTCGATGGCATCCTTTTGCAGGAATACTCGCCGCAGGAACGCCGCCTCGTCGGCCCGATCAAGAACATTTTCAAGGGAAGTCCGCTCGGGCTGGTGGAGGGGCCGCATCTGTGGAAGCGTAACGGCTGGTACTATCTCACGACGGCCGAGGGCGGCACTTCATACAATCACGCGGTCACGATGGCGCGTTCCAGGACGATCGAGGGGCCCTATGAGCTTCACCCGAACACTCATCTTCTGACGAGCAAGGATGCTCCGGATGCTCCGCTTCAGAGGGCAGGGCACGGTTTCTATGTGGAAACACCCACCGGCGAGGTCTTTCATACGCATCTTTGCAGTCGCCCTCTGCCTGGATCCAGACGCTCGCCGCTGGGTCGGGAAACAGCGATCCAACGGGTGATCTGGGGAGATGACGATTGGCTCTATCTCGCACATGGCGGGCAGGTTCCGGCGGTCGAGGTTCAAGGTCCTGAGCTTCCACCGTATCCATTTCCCCCCGAACCGGCTCGCCACGATTTCGACGAAGCGAAACTGCCATCCGAGTTTCAGTGGCTGCGCACTCCCGAATGGGAGCGGCTGTTCTCGTTGAGTGCCAGGCCGGGACATCTTCGCCTTTACGGGCGCGAGTCCGTCGGAAGCTGGTTCGAGCAGGCGCTCGTCGCCCGACGGCAGACGGAGTGGAGCTATTCGGCCGAGACCGTGGTGGATTTCAATCCGGAGACCTATCAGCAGCTTGCCGGCCTGATCTGCTATTACGACCGTGCGCGCTTCCACTATCTTGCCGTGTCCGCCGATGACGAGGGCAGGCGAGTGCTCCAGGTGATCTCGTGTCTCGGCGATTATCCGGATTCCTTGATGACCTACGCGCTCGAAGGCGATCTGCCGCTCCCGGCGGACATTCCGATTCACCTGGGTGTCGATGTCCATCGCGCGGATCTTCAGTTCAGATGGTCTGCCGATGGAGCGAACTGGAATCCTGTCGGACCTGTTCTCGATGCGAGCATTCTGTCGGATGAGGCAGGGCCAGGGGCTCACGGCTCTTTCACCGGCGCATTCGTCGGAATGGCTGCCCACGATCTGACGGGGCGCGCGCGGCCGGCGGATTTTGATTTCTTCGTCTACCGCGCAGTCGATGAAAGTGAGTGAACAAACGAACGCATCTCGCGCCACGACAAGGGTTAGGAACCCATATCCAGTTTAACCGCACACATTCTCGGGAGGACAAAATGCAGCCGGTTCGTTGGGGGATATTGAGTACGGCCAGGATCGGAAGGACGAAGGTTGTTCCGGGAATGATGAAAAGCCCGCTTTGTGACATTGCCGCCGTTGCTTCGCGAAACGAGGCATCGGCCCAGGCCATGGCCCACGAGCTTGGAATCCCAAAGGCTTACGGGTCATACGAGGCGCTGCTCGCCGATCCGGATATCGAAGCGATCTACAATCCGCTTCCCAATCATTTGCATGTTCCGCTGACGCTTATGGCGGCATCGGCCGGCAAACATGTGCTTTGCGAGAAACCGATTGCGATCACGGCTCAGGAGGCGGAGCAACTCAAGGAAGCCTCATCGAAGGTCTTCATCGCCGAGGCCTTCATGGTCCGTCACCATCCGCAATGGCAGCACGCCCGAAACCTCATCGAGGAGGGAGCCATTGGAGAGGTGAGGGCGATCCAGGTGCTTTTCTCCTATTTCAACGCGGACCCATCCAACATCCGTAACATGGCAGATATCGGTGGCGGCGGATTGCTGGATATCGGCTGCTACGCCGTGGTCGCGGGGCGTTACTTCTTCGACTCCGAACCGGTCCGTGTCATCGCGCTGGAAGATCTCGATCCCGCTTTGGCGATCGATCGCACGATGAGCGCGCTCATGGATTTCGGTGAGGGCCGACAGCTAACCTTCACGGTCTCAACACAGCTCGTGCCTTACCAGAGGGTGCAAGTCCTCGGGACGAAGGGACGTATCGAGATCGAAATCCCTTTCAATGCTCCGCCCGATCAGCCGACCCGCGTATTTCTCGATGACGGGACCGTGCATGGCGGCGGCTCGGCGCAGGCTATCGAATTCCCTGTCACGGATCAGTATCAACTCCAGGGAGAGGCATTCAGCCGCGTCGTTCGTGGCGCCGATCCTCTCAGATACGGTCTCGATGATGCCCTGAAAAACATGCGTGTCCTTGATGCGATACGGCGTTCGGCGAAGTCATCCGCTTGGGAGGCTATCTAGATACGTTTCAAATTCGTGCCGTAACCAACCGCTGAAGGACTATGCTGTTCAATAACCGTTTAGGGCGGTCATAAATGGCAAGCGCTTGTCCCAAACGATCAAGCGCATTTTCTCAACGAGGTTACTCTGGCTCTCTCGTATTGCAATGCGCCTGGCTCAGTGCCGGGCGGCGCGAGTGGGAGGGATCCATGAACAGGGCGCTCCTGGTTCTAGGTATTCTTGCAGCAAGCAGTCTTCTTCTTCCCGATATGGCTGACGCCCAGCGCGGAGGGCGTGGCGGAGGCGGAGGAGGCGCTCGCATCGGTGGCGGAGGGTTCGGCGGCGGGAGCGGTCTCCGCGCTGGAGGTGGGTTCCGCGGCGGAGGCGGCGTTGGCGGCCAGAGGATGTACATCCCTCGGGCCGGGGCGGGCGGTCCCCGCGTTGGAATGGAAGGCGGGAACTTCCGGGGCGGTACGATAGCTGCGCGACCCGGGCGCTCAGATTTCCGCCAGGCTGCCATCAACAATCCCGGTCGCTTCGACAACCGCTTCGAGAACCGAGGCGAATGGCGGGGTCGTTACCCGAATTATAGAGGACGCTACCCTTATTATGGTGGACGCTATCCGTACTATGGTGGGCGCTACCCATATTATGGCGGTTGGGGATTCGGCACCGGATTGGTAACAGGCAGCGTCATCGGCGCGGCGGCCACATATCCGTATTACAACTATCCTTACGCCACATATCAGACCCCGGTCGCCACAGCGTCTGGCGGGTATTGCGCTACTCCGGCCAGGACTTGCGCTTTGACGACACCCGCGCCCGTCGGTGTCGGATGCTCCTGCCGTGTCTCTGGCGGGCGGGCTCGCGGTACGGTCGTAGCCGCATACTGATTGAACTCGGTTGCGGAGGCTGTCGTGAGCGGAACGGCGACAAGCTCGTGCGGGTGCACCCTCAGTAGGGCGCCTGCACGATATGTGATGCCTGCAGTCCGTCTTTCGCTCCTTTGGGACGCCCCTCTGCCTTGGGCACCTTCGGCAGTTCGACCTTGATCTTCTTGTACGGGATCTGGTCGAGCAGATGCGTGATCAGGTTGAGACGTGCGCGGCGCTTGTCGTCGGATGGGACGATGAACCAGGGATTGGCAGGGGTGTCCGTAGCCTGCAGCATGTCCTGGTAGGCCAGCGTATAATCCCACCAGCGCCGCACGGATTCGGTATCCATCGGGCTGAGCTTCCAATGCTTGATCGGATCCTCGATCCGGTCCGCAAAGCGGCGGCGCTGCTCGTCCTGGCTGACATCGAGAAAATACTTGAGCAGGATGATGCCGTCGTCGACGATCTCTTTCTCGAATGACGGCACTAGGCGCATGAACCGCTTGTATTCGTCCGCCGTGCAGAAGCCCATGACGCGCTCAACACCAGCCCGGTTGTACCAGGAGCGGTCGAACAGCACGACTTCTCCGGCCGCGGGAAATTGAGCGATGTAACGTTGGATATAAAGCTGACTTTTCTCGCGGTCCGTCGGCGCCGGCAGTGCCACATGCCGGAACACCCGTGGACTCACCCGCTGGGTGATCCGGCTGATCACGCCGCCCTTACCAGCCGTGTCGCGGCCTTCGAAGATCACAATGATCCGGGCGCCGGTTGTCTTCACCCAGGTTTGCAGGCGCACGAGCTCGACCTGGAGCTTCCTCAGTTCGCTCTCAAAGTCCTTCCGCTTCATGGGTAGAAGAGTGGAGGCATCCGCTTTGTGAACAGAAGCCTTTTTACTCTTCACGGCATCCCGTCTGCTCATGGCAGATTCCTTTCGACCTTCCTCTCCGTGCGATGCTAAATTCCTTCATCGTGCGCTCGACCCAATCGAACTCAGGCATGGCGAGGCCGCTGGCTCCGTAGAGCTATTATGATCGCACAGATGGGGTTACTCCGCTTGACGCTTCAGGACAGGGGTTTGACCATATTAGACAGGGACACGAGGAAGAGCGGGCGAATTTCGTGATTTGGCCCAAATTGTCGATTAGCTTATGTTAATGGGATCAGTGTCGGGGCGTTGAGATTGAACTGCGTCAATCATTCGGCCGCAGGGCACATTTCCACCCCTCCGCAAAGGGGTCATGGCGATGACCAACGACAATGGGCCGGCATCCAAGGTTACAGATAGAAATTCGGGACAATCCATATCAATCCCGTCTTCCATATTGGCTGGACCGGGGCGGACTCTTCCGCCCGGCTACATACACTTAGGTGTCGCTAAGGAGGTCGCTCCAGCCCTGCGCGATTTTGGGATCGATCCGGACCCAGTCATCAAGGAGGCAGGCCTCAGCCCCCTCTTGTTCGACGACGGGTCGAACGTCATCCCGCATGCGGCCCTTGGCCGACTGCTTAGCCTGTGCGTGTCCAAGACCAACTGTCTCCATTTCGGCCTGCTGGTAGGCCAACGCGCCACGATCCTTTCGTTAGGCATCGTAGGGCGCCTCATGCAGCATTCGGAGACATTGGGCGATGCCATGCGCGCGCTGGTGTCCAACCTGAGCATTCAGAACCGAGGGGCCGTTCCATCGCTGAGAAGCATCGGAGATGTGACGCTGTTCACCTTCTCGGTTTATCAACCGGAGGCGGAGAGCGCGGATCAGATCTCCGACGGGGCTCTCGCAGTCGCCGTCAACGCACTGCGTGCTCTGCGCGGAGCCGACTGGAATCCAACCGAGGTGCTCTTGCCACGCGCCGCGCCGGCCGATCAGGAGCCCTATCGGCGCCATTTCCGTGCTCCTGTCCGGTTCAACCAGGAGACCGCAACCATCGTCTTCCCTACTGCCGATCTGGAGCATCGGATTGTTGGAGCGGATCCCATGGTACGGGCTCTCCTTGAGGAGCGGATTGAGCAGATAAAGGGCGTGCAGGGTTCAGCTCTGTCGGACGATATCAGGCGATTGTTGCGTATCCGGCTGACGAGCAAGCGCTGCTCAGCGGATGACATCGCGGATATGCTGGCCATGCACCGCCGCACCCTGAGCCGCCGCCTGAAGGGCAGCGGCATGGGCTATCGGGCGATTACCAACGAGATCCGCTTCGAGATCGCCCGTCAGCTTCTGCAGGACACCGAAGTACCGCTCGGACAGATTGCAGCCGCTCTTGGTTACTCCGAAGCGAGCGCCTTCACTCGCGCCTTCCGGCGCTGGTCTGGCCAGACGCCGACTGCTTGGCGCGGCGAAGGCCATTCGGTCTGACGTCTAAAACTGTCAAGAGATTGTCCGCGCTGGTCAAGCATGGGGTTCCTGCTGGCCTACACTGCCTTTCTCGACTGCCGTCCAGCGGAGCGTATGCGAAATCCGCACCGGGCCTTCTCCTGGGCATGATCGTCTTGAGCGCATTCTGTTTGCCTCCCCAAACTGTCAAAAGAAAGTCTTAAGCGGTCAAGCAGGGAGATAAGGAGCCGATAGGATGGGATCGATTTGGAAGAGCTAGACCTGTCAGGGAAGGGGAGGAGCCATGGAGATGCCACTTACCCGAACGGCGGACGGTTCGAACTCGGCTCTTATCGCCGGCCCCTTGACGAGAGATCTGCGCCGCCTGCTTCGAACCGAGTTGTTACGGGATAGCTGTTCCGCCGCCACGGTCGCCCGTCTCTTCTCGATGCACCGCCGCACCCTGAGCCGGCACCTGCGCATCGAGGGCCTCGCCTTCAGACAGGTGGCCAATGAGGTCCGCTTCGAGATCGCGTGCGAGTTGCTGGCTAACACCGACATGGAGCTCAGCCAGATTGCGACAGTCCTCAGATACTCCGAGCCAAGTGCGTTCACCCGCGCGTTCCGGCGCTGGTCCGGTCAGGCACCGTCCGCTTGGCGCGCCAGCCATCATCGTGTCCGAAAGGGACGGGGCCGCAAGCTACGCCGCTCCAGTGCCGGTCGGGGAGGCAGGGGGCTTTCAGATCAATCGGAAAAGCTTCTCTGATTTCGCACTGAGGACAAAGTAAGGGGCACCGCTCCTTTGCCTGCCGGTTAGTCCAAAACTGTCAAATCGTTGGCCCAACCGGTCAAGCAGAGAATGTCGGAGGGACCATACTTCCATTTGCACACAAGCCGGGTGGGCATGGGAAGTGCAGGCATGAAAAGCGTCCCTGCAAATTTCTCGCGACCCGGCGTCCTGGTGGTCAGTTGTAGCCGCCCGTTGGGAAGAGAGCGCGGAGGTCATCATGACGGTTGCGGTTCCGGCCCACGAGGCGTCACAGCAAGGCGCGCGGCGACATGAGAAGTACGAGCGGCTGGTCGCAGCGGCTCAATCTGCCCCAAAGCTGAAGGTGGCCGTGGCCCACCCCTGCGATGCGGCGTCCATCGGAGCAGTCTTCGAAGCTGCTGAGCTTGGGTTGATTGAGCCGATCCTGGTTGGACCACTGGCCAAGATCACGGCTGCCGCGGAGGCGCTCGGCAAGGACGTTTCCAAACTGCGCATCGTCGATGTGCAGCATAGCCATGAGGCTGCCGAAAAGGCTGTGGAACTTGTGAAAGCCGGCGATGCCGAGGCTCTGATGAAGGGCAGCCTGCACACGGACGAACTCATGGCGGCCGTGGTTCGCCGCGAGGGAGGGCTGCGCACCGCCCGCCGGATCAGTCACTGCTTCGTCATGGATGTTCCGACGCACGAGACAGCGCTCATCATTACGGATGCGGCCATCAACATTGCGCCTACGCTGGAAGATAAAGTTCACATCGTTCAAAACGCCATCGACCTGGCTCGGGCCTTGCGGGTCGATCCGGTGCGGGTTGCGATCCTGTCGGCGATGGAGACCGTCAACCCGAAGGTGCCATCGACCATTGAGGCCGCAGCTCTGTGCAAGATGTCGGATCGCGGACAGATCACAGGCGCAATCCTCGATGGCCCCCTCGCGCTCGACAACGCCATCGACCTCGGAGCGGCGAAGATCAAGAAGATCGACTCGCCGGTGGCCGGGCAAGCCAATGTCCTCGTGGTCCCGGATCTCGAAGCCGGCAATATGCTCGCCAAGAGCCTGACCTTCCTGGCAGACGCGGATGCCGCCGGCATCGTGCTCGGCGCCCGTGTTCCGATCATCCTCACGAGCCGCGCCGACTCGACGATCACGCGCCTGGCCTCCTGCGCGGTGGCTTCGCTCATAGCCGATGCGCAACGCAAACGTCTCACCATGCCGGAGGTTTGACCGATGACCCCCGTCCTCATCGTCCTCAATGCAGGATCATCGAGCCTCAAATTTCAGGTATATGACATGTTCGACGGCGCCGAGCCGCGACTTGTCTGGAAAGGGCTCTGCGAGGGTCTGGGAGGATCGGCGCACTTCCTTATCAAGGATACGGACGGGACCCTTCTCGATGAAATGACCTGGAGCTCCGGCGACAGGATCGGACACGAGGAAGCGTTGATGCACCTGATCTCCTGGTTGCGCCAGCATCAGGAAGGGCGCAAGCTTGCCGCCATCGGTCATCGGGTCGTTCATGGAGGCGAGGCCTATTCCGGTCCGGTATTGGTCGACGAAGCCGTCCTCCAGGACCTCGAGACGCTGGTGCCGCTCGCACCTCTGCATCAGCCCCACAATCTGGAGCCAATTCGGATCGTCCGCCGGCGCGTGCCGGGGATCCCTCAGGTAGCATGCTTCGATACGGCATTCCACCAGACCCAGTCCGACATTGCGAGCCTGTTTGCGCTGCCTCGCGCCATACGGGAGCGTGGCGTGCGACGCTACGGCTTTCACGGGCTCTCCTACAACTACATCTCATACGTGCTGAAGGATTATGATCCGCAACTGGCGACCGGGCGAGTGATTGTCGCCCATCTCGGCAACGGCGCAAGCCTGTGCGCTCTCCGCGAAGGAGTCAGCACGGCGACGACCATGGGCTTCTCCGCCCTTGACGGGCTCCCGATGGGTACTCGCTGCGGCGCCATCGATGCCGGTGTCGTCTTCTTCATGCTCCGGGAGATGAAGCTCAGCCCCGAAGAGGCTGAGCGTGTGCTCTACACCAAGTCGGGCCTCCTTGGCGTGTCCGGCATCTCGAACGACATGCGGGTGCTGCGCTCCAAGTCGGCGACCGACGGGGATGCCAAGCGCGCCATCGACATGTTCGTCTATCGCATCACCCGGGAGATCGGTTCACTTGTGGCGGCGCTCGGCGGAATCGACGGGCTCGTTTTCACCGCCGGGATCGGAGAGAACGATGTGGCGACAAGATCCGAGGTGATCGCTGGGCTTGCATGGGCAGGCTTTACACTCGACGAGGCCGCCAATCGCGCCGGCGGGCCGCTCATATCCAGCGGTTCCGGGCCTAAAGCCTGGGTCATCCCCACCAACGAGGAACTCGTCATCGCACGGCAAACTCGCAGCGTTCTGGACGCCGCGCAAGCCAAGCTCGCATCTTGACTAGGGAGATTGCCATGGAGACGCTGAAGAACAAGACGGACGAAAGCAAGGCTCTGCATGAACTCGGGGACGAAACGTTCATGTCGGCCGCTGATCTGCGAACCTACATGACCGACATGCAGATGGCGAAAGCCATGAAATCCGTGGATGGCATGGATAGGGCCGAGAAGGCTCGTCAGGAACTGATCAAGCGAATGGCCGAGCCTATCGACCTGACGCCCGAGCGGTTGAAGGAAATTCTGCAACCATTGCGGAGCAAGCTTCGGTCCGCAGCGGAGCGCGGCCAGACTGAACTGATGGTCATGCGCTTTCCCAATGCGCTGTGTAACGACCATGGTCGCGCGATCAACAACGCGGATCCGGAATGGCCGGACACGCTCACCGGGCGCCCGCGCCAAGCCTACGAATTGTGGCGTGATCAGCTTCGACCGGCGGGCTTCAAACTCAGCGCGCAGATCATCGAGTGGCCGGGTGGATTGCCGGGCGATGTCGGCTTCTTCCTCAAATGGGGTGAGACCAAGAAGTGAACCCAACCTTGCAGAGGCGGGCGACTCCAATGCCAGGACAGAAATCGACGACCAAAGCCGATCGGCATGGCCTTGAAACGGGCCTGACCGAGCTCGGCCGCATGCAGACGAAATTCACGCAAGTCTACCAGGAACGATGCTCTCGGGCGGTGCAGAATTACCTCGACGCCGTTAAGACTGCGAGCGAGCCGATGGCGGACAGGGCCACCCGTTCGGCGTCGCCTCTCGATCTTTGGCGCGATGCCAGCACCTATTGGCTCGACTTCTCGCAACGCTCGATTTTGTTCTGGGACACGCTTCGCCAGCGCGGCAACAATTGGATCGAACATGAGAAGGCCGGTAAGCCGCCTCTGCTGGACTTCGACTGGGAGATGGTTGCGGACGCGCGCGCATTCGAGCGCCCGACAAACTACGCTCTTGTGCGCATCGTTCCGCCGGAGGGCGTGAAGACCGATCCGGAGCTGAGGCCATTCGTCATCATCGATCCGCGGGCAGGCCATGGGCCCGGCATCGGCGGGTTCAAGCAGGACTCGCAGGTGGGCGTGGCTCTCAAGGCAGGTCATCCGGTCTATTGCGTGATCTTCTTCCCCGATCCAATTCCTGGGCAGAATCTGGCGGATGTCTCCCGTGCCGAAGCGGAGTTCCTGCGGATCGTCGGCGAGCGTCATCCGAAAACGCGGAAGCCGGTTCTTTTCGGCAACTGCCAGGGCGGATGGGCCTCAATGCTCGTCGGCGCCATGGAGCCGGATCTAATAGGGCCTATCGTCATCAACGGTGCGCCGATGTCCTATTGGGCCGGCAACGACGGCGAGAACCCGATGCGTTACGCCGGTGGCATCCTCGGAGGCACATGGCCGGCTCTCCTGGCGAGCGATCTCGGCGCTGGCAAATTCGATGGAGCCTACCTCGTCGAAAACTTCGAGTACCTCAACCCCGCGAACACCTACTTCGACAAATATTATGCGCTGTTTTCGAAGATCGACACCGAACCGGAGCGCTTTCTCGAGTTCGAGCGCTGGTGGGGCGGATTCTTCCTGATGAACCGTGAGGAAATCCGCTGGATCGTCGAGAACCTTTTCGTTGGAAACAATCTTGCGGAGGGCGATGCCGAATGGTCCGAGGGGCGTGCCTTCGACCTGCGGGCCATCAAGTCGCCGATCATCCTGTTCGCCTCCCTCGGCGATAACATCACTCCACCCCAACAGGCTTTCAACTGGGTGGCCGACCTCTATCCGACCACGGAAGCCCTCAAGGCGAATGGGCAGGTGATCGTCGGCTTGATGCACAAGAGCGTCGGTCATCTGGGTATCTTCGTCTCGGGCCATGTCGCCAAGCGTGAGTACACACAGATCACCGATCTCATCGGGTACATCGAGCATCTGCAGCCGGGCCTCTACACCATGCAGGTGGAGGAGACGAAGATAGAAGGAGGCGTGCAGTACGATGTGCTTCTGACCGAGAAACGCGTCGAAGACCTGCAGGTCTTGCAGAAGTACGGGCGCAAGGACGAGATGCCGTTCACGACGGTCGAGACCACCTCACAAGCGCTTGTCTCCGCCTATGAAACCTTCGTTCATCCCGTCCTTTCGGCGTTGGTGACGCCCGCCGGCGCAGAGTTCAGGCGGGCAATGCACCCGCAAAGATCTCAGCGCTGGGCGCTATCGGACCTCAATCCATTCCTGTGGCCTCTCAAGGGCATGGCCGATATGGCCAAGGCAAACCGTGTGCCTCGCGACAACGATGGTCCAATGGCCATGATGGAGCACTGGGCAGCCGCCATGACGTCTGCCTCATTGGATCTCTATCGCGATCTGCGCGACGCTGCGGTGGAGAATGTCTTTTTCCGTGCCTACGGCCCGGCCAGCATCGGGATGGCCGCAGCACAGCCTGCGGAGTCCGAAGAGCCTATCGATGTCCGCGATACTCATCTGGTCAAGGAAGCGCTTGCGCATATCGAGGATGGAGACCGGACGAAGGCCATCGTCCGCGTCGCTCTCCTCCTGGTGAAGGAGGGCACGGGGCGGCGGCGGCTTTCGGCGATGAAGAAGGCACGCGAACTCGTCGGAAGAGACCTCGGCCTCGTCGACATGCCGGCGGAGGCGGCGCGTGAGATCATTCGCACACAGTCGTATATCGTCGATTTCGAGCCGGTGAGGGCGCTTGAGACTTTGCCGAAACTGCTGCCGTCCTCGGAGGACCGGCGCTCTCTGCTTGATCTGCTCGACCGCCTGGAGGAACGGATAGAGGCCAATTCCAAGCAGGTCTTGCTGCTGGCCGATATCCGCCGCCTTCTTTCCAAGGACCGGGCTGAAGCCGGGGCAGAGGTCGAGTCGATCACTGTCACGACAGTCGCAAGCCCAACGGGAGATCGGCCCGAAACGCCGTCACAAGCGGTTGCCCATCGACGGACGCGTAACCACAGACGTACAAGGGCCAACTCATGAGTGATCATTCCGGCGAATTGCCCCAAGCCGCCCTTCAATCGAAGATCCTGCACGGCAAGCGGGCTCTCATCATCGGCGTCGCGAACGAGCATTCGATCGCCTATGGCTGCGCCCGCGTTTTCCGGCAGCTC
The DNA here is from genome assembly GCA_041913065.1 of Microvirga sp. Classification (GTDB taxonomy): domain Bacteria; phylum Pseudomonadota; class Alphaproteobacteria; order Rhizobiales; family Beijerinckiaceae; genus Microvirga. Next base: position 60,609 of record JAYSGD010000008.1, read on the forward strand.
GGGGCCGATCTGGCAATCACCTACCTCAACGAAAAAGCCCGACCTTATGTCGAACCTCTCGCCAGGGATCTCGGAGCCGCCATTTTTTCGCCCTGCGATGTCGGTCGCCATGGCGAGCTTGAGGCGGTTTTCAGGCAGATCGACGAGACATGGGGTAGTCTCGACATCGCGCTCCACTCCATCGCTTTCGCGCCGAAGGAAGATCTGCAGGGGCGTCTCGTAGACAGCTCCGACGAAGGCTTCAAGGTGGCCATGGACATCTCCTGCCATTCCTTCATACGCATGGCCCGCCTCGCTGAGCCTTTGATGAAAGAAGGCGGCACGCTTCTCGCGATGAGTTATCATGGCGCTAATAAAGTGGTCCCGAATTATAACCTCATGGGCCCTGTAAAGGCAGCGCTGGAAAGTGCCGTGCGTTATCTCGCCTATGAGCTTGGAGACAAGCATATCCGGGTACATGCCGTGTCTCCGGGACCTCTCAAAACGCGGGCCGCTTCCGGATTGAAGGATTTCGACGTCCTCCTTTCGGAAGCGATCGAAAGGGCCCCCATCGGCGAACTGGTCGATATCGACGACGTGGGACTTACCGCAGCCTATCTGACGACACCATTCGCCCGGCGGCTGACGGGGACGACAACCTATGTCGATGGCGGGCTCAGCATCATGGCCTGATTGAACGCCACTGAGTTTCAGAAGGGACAGCGGGAGATGCTGATGAACTTCATAATTGATCTCTGCGAGTTTCTTGGAGAGCCAGCATGAATGCGCAGCTGAATCCTGCCGCTCCTCACCATTTGCCGATCTTCATCACAGAACCAGGCGAGACCGATGTCCTATTGGTCATAATGGCTGCGGTGCTTGTTCTGTCCGTTCTAGCCGTTGGTCTTCTGTTCCTTCGCCTGCATACTCTGCCCGAGCGAATTGCGCATCGGTCCCACAAATTGCAATTCGAGATCGTTGCCGTCCTGGGGCTTCTCGCTCTTTTCACCCACATTCATGCGTTCTGGGTGGCAGGCCTTCTGCTCGCGCTCATCGATATTCCCGATTTTGGAAATCCGCTTCGCAGAATTGCAGGCTCTCTCGAAAAGATAGCTGGTCTGAAGCCTGGTGAAGGTGATGCGGAAACGGCGGAAGAGCCTGAAGGCCCTACTACTTCCTCAGCCGAAGCAAAAGATAGCGTGATCGAGGTGCCAAAGACCACGGCTCCCTCCCGGACCCCGAAGGAGAAGATTCATGCTTGAGCTGCTTTTCTGCTCTTTGCTGACGATCCTGCCTGACTATCTCTATCGTCGCTATGCTCAAGGAAAGCGGATCGGCAAGGAAATTACGCTTTTCTCGATGTGGTTCGAACTCAGGTGGGGCCTCACCACATGCCTGATGCTCACGATCGGGTTGATCACGGTCGTATTCTACAATCATCCGTCAACGACCAATGCTACGGCATTCTTCCGGACCATTCCTATACTTCCCGAGACCAATGGACGCGTTGCGGAAATCTACGTCGATGGCGTGAGCGGATCGATCAAGCAAGGCTCGCCAATCTTCAGGCTCGACAGTTCAAAGCAGGAAGCGGCCGTGGAGACCGCTCGTCGACAGATCGCCGAAGCCGAGGCTGCGATGGTGGTTGCGCAGGCCGATATCTTAAGCGCGGAAGGAAGGCTTATCGAGGCGAAGAGTTCTTATCAGCAGGCCATCGACGAACTGGAAACGAAGCAAGAGATATACCGCCGCAATCCCGGGGCTGTGGCGGTGCGGGACATCGAAAGACTGCAGGTTACCGTTCAGGGACGCCAGGGCTCAATCGATGCCGCCACCGCTGCGAAGGCGCAGGCGGAAGCGCGGCTTTCCGTGCTTCTGCCTGCCGAGAAGGCAAGTGCCGAAGCTGAGTTGTCGCAGGCGGAAGTGGACTTGAGCAAGACCGTTGTCCGTGCGGGCATAGACGGACGGATCGAGCAATTCACCCTGCGAGTAGGTGATGTCGTCAATCCCCTCATGCGCCCCGCCGGTATCTTGATTCCCATCGAATCAGGGCGGGGGCGTCTTCAGGCAGGCTTTGGACAAATTGAAGCCCAGATCATGAAGCCTGGCATGGTTGCCGAGGTCACATGCGCCTCCAAGCCCTGGAGAGTCATTCCGATGGTCGTGACGGGGGTGCAAGATTTTATCGCCTCTGGCCAGGTCCGCAGCGGCGAGCAGCTGCTTGATGCACAGCAGGTGGTGCGACCCGGCACGATTCTGGTCTATCTCGAGCCTCTCTATGAAGGAGGGTTCGACGGGGTCGCTCCAGGTAGCAGTTGCATTGCCAATGCCTATACCAGCAATCACGATCTGATCGCGTCGGGCGAGGTCGGTGCCGTGCGCGGCTTCGCTTTGCACGTGGTGGATGCGGTCGGCCTTGTCCATGCTATGATCCTGCGGATTCAGGCGCTGGTTCTTCCCATCCGAGCCCTCGTGTTCGGCGGCGGGCACTGAGATGGAGAGAAATGGCGAGCACCGCCTTCCGCTTCAACAAAGCTCAAGTGGGCCATTTGAAGGAGACCGATCATGGTGACTGTGACGAAGACAGCGAACATGTCGAACGCCCTGCGCGGAAGCAGGGACATCGGCACGCTCAATGACGGCAGTCGCGCCTTGGCGAGTGCTGCAGAGCAGTGGGTTGCCACCACCACCGAATGTCATCGCGAGATGATCGGGTTCGTGGCCATGCGCCTTGAGAAAGACACCGAGACCACACGGGAAATCATGGGATGCAAGAATTTCGCGGAGATGGCCGCCATTCAATCACAATGGCTGGAAGAGACAATGCGCGACTACAATTCCGAGATGACCAAGTTGATGACGATCTTTGGTCAGATCGCGAACAGTGGAGGTAAAACCCTCAAGTGATGACCTACGGCGGCAATAGCGCCATTTTCTCGAGTGTCCGGGTGGCTCGCAGGAATTGATAGCGTTCGTGAAGCGGAGGAGGCTCCGCGGTTGTGCCTCAAGGGCGGGGCTGAGTCAGCGAGGAGATGGTTCTCTTCTCCGTTGCGTGCGCCTTGGCGGGGCCTGCAGACGGTAGCGCTGCGTGTCGGTGCGATCTCGTTTGGCGATCTTGTCCTGCCGCTCACCCACAAGTACGGAAACGATGTCATCTCTGACTGCCGGAAAGATCCGATAATATTGATGGCTCTGAAAGTCCTGTTTAGGGCTGATCGCGTCGCTGACATCCACAGCCGTGACCTTATCGCTGATCATCGCCATGTTTTCGGGGCCGCTCACCCCCAGGCGTGGACCGTTGAACTTGGTTACTGAGCTCAGGGTCGACAGGATCCAGTCGCTCTGAGTGTGGTATACGGTAACCCTGTTGCCGAGCCGGGGGAGGTGTCGCAGTTCCTTGGAATCCTCGAGCGCATCCTCATCCTCGTCTGCCGCCGCCAGGATGATCTGGTCGAATGTCCGGCGCAGCCGATTGGGATCGGGCGCCTCGGTGGGCATGGCGACAAGGGCAGGAAAGGGAAGTCCTTCGCGGTCCGGGGCAGGGGCATCCGTCACGCGCATATATTCGCGCGGTTCTCCCTGCGGCACTTGCATGAGCGCCTGTACCGCATATCGAAACGCATAGTTACCCATGCTGTGGCAGATGAGGTGAAGCTGCTGGCGACAGAGATCTCTATGCGGAAGACCATCGATAAAATCGTACAGGATGCGCATGGTCCTGGCGATCGCCACACCGGATGCCCGCGCTGTGCCGCGATCATGGAAATAGTCTGTGTAGGGCAGGGGTGTCGGCAATGGCGTGCCGATAGACGGCCAGGAGAACGAAAACACGTTCGCGTCGATGCCATAAAATTCGATGATCGCCGCCGCCCGCTCGATGGCCTCCTTGAAAGTGTTCGAGAAGCCATGGATCACGACCAGTGTCGGGCGGCCGCCCTCCTGCATATCCTGCCGGAGTTTTTCGAAGATGTCCCGACTTCCTCGTTTGATGGTAGGGCCATAGAGCTGTTCCGGCGCGACATAGAGCGAGTCAGGTACGAAGGTCGATCTATTCGCGGCGACGCTTGCCTGAGCACTGCCGAAGCGCACGGCAGTGCCGTCAATAGGGCCAAGCTCGGATCCGAAGTCGATGATCGTGGCGCCACTTGCATCGGTAAGCGGCATGCGATTGGTCGCAAAATACACCGTCACGATCTGCGCCATGGCCCATGTCCCCCACTAGAGATGGAATGGAATTCAATAATATCTCCGATAAATCGGGCGAGGGGCGACATAACGCGGCCGATAATAGCCTCGGTATCCGCCGTAATAACGCGGGCCGTAGTAGGCGCGAGGCGGATAGTAGCGCGGTCCGTAGTAGACCGGACGAGGATAGTAATAGCGTGGTGCGTAATATATTCGGGGCGGATAATAATAAGCGGCACGCGGGTAATAGCCTGGCCAAGGACCGTAATAGCCGTAGGCTGGATATCCGTATCCGTAAGCCGGTGCGGTGGCGGCTGCCGTGATCAGGCTCCCGAGGACCACTCCGCCAATCAAGCCCGCGGCGACGGCACCACCGCCCCAGCCGCCGGAACCGTAATAGTACCCCCCGCGATAGCCCCAGCCCGGCCCACGCCAGTATTGCGCGCTCGCGGTTTCAACGCTGCCCGTCAGGATCAGTGTAGCAGCGGCGACAATAGCAACCTTTCTCATGGCAACCTCCAGCGGTTCCCTGTCAACCCCTTATCCGCTCAAACTTTTCTTGGCGTTGAAATATTGAACTGGACTGCGCAGGTTGCCATGAAACTCTCCCGCTCGAGCCTATGCGCTCCTGCCTCTCATGATTCCTTAGCTATGTGGGACAAGCTTACATGAATCGCTTGGACATGCTTGACGAGATGAGACAGCAACCTGACATTTTAGGACACAGCTCTGAGCCTGGGACATGTGGGCATTTTTCGAGCCACTGCTAACGTGAGCAGCGGCGGTAGGGGGTGCCCGTCGTGTCCTGTTCATTGAAATAGCGTTTGAGTGATCCGTCAGGCTGCATTGCCATCAGAGCTCTCATCTCACTGCCAGACACGGCATTGGTGCAGCCAAGAACAAGTCGTTGTCTGTCTCCAACTGCAACGACCGACCTGATGCGGCATGATGCCTGAGGAGTTCTCAGGCGATTTCCAGAGACGATAAAGGCCGGCGCAAAAATGTCGACCGGCTTCTTGAACGACATTTCCTTTCCAGTCGATGAGTAAACGTCAGCGCAGTCTCCGCCTCCGGACAGCCAGGCTCCCTGAAAGGCGGAGAGGCCTCCCTGTGCCATGACGCTGACATCCCCCGCCAGCACAGTGAGGCTCAAGCCAAGCCCGGCGGTACATGCAAGTCGAGCAAGTCGCATCATGCCCTCCAACAAGCTGCCTATCCCAAACCACCTTAGGCGAGGGAAAGCGAACATCGCCGAGGTACTGTAGGCTGGACAGAAGACGATGCTTGACTGGAGGGGACAAACGCTTGCCAGTTTGGGCCACCGACGGTTCTGGGATGGCGGTGGGTGGCAAACATCCGTGGACAGGAGCATGATATGTTTTGAAGTCGTCTCTGCTCGACAAAAGAGGCAGGGGTTCATGCTCACATTCCGACATGCTTTCCGTTGTGGTTTGGCGGCGCTCGCCCTGACGCTCGCCCCTGTGCTGACGGTTCCAAGTTGGGGCGCTACCGGGACAGTTCGGATCGAGGTCTTCAAGGCAGGGTTTATCGTTGGCGTAGGCGGTGGCCGGGGAACGCTTGTCTTCCAGGGGCGGCGTTATCCACTGAGCGTCGGCGGCCTAAGCTTCGGCGCAACGATCGGAGCCTCGAAGGCCGACCTTGTCGGGCGCGCCTATAACCTGCGCCGAGCCTCTGACATCGTCGGAACCTACACAGCCGTGGGCGCAGGAGGCGCCGCTGGCGGCGGTGCCTCAGGCATTCGGCTGCGGAATGCAAGGGGTGTCGTGCTTGAGCTCAGTGGCCGCAACATCGGCTTGGAGCTGAACGCCAGCGTGAGCGGAGTGGAGATCAGCATGCGCTGACGCCGGAGGGTGCTCCGAACGTCGGTCTAAGGAGGCCAACGGCCCGACAACGTTTCCCCGCTGTCGGCAATTGTCTCGTGCGTGAGCTGATCGGCAGCGCTACCTAAAATGTTTCTGCATCCTGAACATTGAGGATGGTCAGGCATATGCCTTGTTCAGGCCGTCGCAGGTTGCGGCAATGACGGGTTGCGATGCCACCAGAGCGCGATGAGAAAGGAGCCTAACAGTTGCACGAGGCCATAGGCGAGGACTGCCGTAATGGCGGGAGTGCCGGGAAATGCGGCTGCCGTGATCCCAATGCCGAGGCCGACATTGCGGATCGATGTCGCGAGCGACATGGCTCGGCGCTCTTCTTCCTGCCGTCCTCCCGAGATCCATCCTACGGCAAGGCTGATGGCGAGCAGCGCCATCATGCTCAGGACTCCGATGGGGCGAATCTGCATCAGGCCGGAAAACTGGGTGACCAGAAGAACGGCAAGCAGAATTCCATTCAGGATTTTGCTGAACATCACAGCCGGTTTGAGCCATCTTGCCGCCAGATCCGGGCGCCATTGGCTGACGGCAAGGCCGGCGCTGAGGGGAAGTAACTGCGTCCCGATGATTGCTCCGAGCATCGCCATCGGATCGACGCGCACGTCTCCATTCCCCGTCGCGAGAGGCATAAGGAGGGGCAGGAGCAGAGGCGCAACAATCACCGACGAGCATGCCAGGAATACCATCAAGCCGACTGAAGTTGCGGTTCGACCGCCTGCAAGAGCCGTCAAAGGCGGCCCGTAAGGCGCCCCTGGACAAACAGCCAGGATCAGAAAGCCGGCTGCCGCCATCGTATCGGGGTCGACAAGCAGAAGGAGAACGATAGCCGCAGCCGGGACCGCAACATAGTTGGCAAGGCCAGCCCTTGCGATCTGGCGCCAATCGCGAATTGCGGAGGCCACATCGGCGACCTTCACGCCAAGTCCTGTGGAGAACATCAATTCGATCAGGGTGATCGCAACAAGAATGCTGATCAGTGCATCAAGGGTCATCCGGAATCCTTCCGGCATCGGGTCGGTTCCCTCTCAGAGAACCATCATGGCGACGATGACAGGCCCCCACGCCGTCAGGAGGATGTTTCCGATAGCATAGGGGACTGTGTAGCCCAGGGCCGGGATGCTGCTCTGCGCCTCGTCCTGAACAGCGCGCAGAGCTGCCGTAATAGTGCCGGCACCGGCGCATGCGCCGAGGACGATGAGCGGATTCATCTTCAGGATATAACGCCCGAAAAGAATGCCGAGGGTGTGGGGGAGGAGGGCCGACGCGAGGCCGACGAGGGCGAGGCTCAGCCCTGTTCTCTGCAAACCGGAGATGAAGCTGGGGCCGGCGCTCAAACCCACGATGCCGATGAACATGCAAAGTCCGACCGTGTCGAAAATCCAGATGGCGGGTTCGGGAATCCGGCCGAAGATCGGATAGACCGAGCGGAGCCAGCCGAACACGAGGCCCATGATCAAGGCGCCGCCGCTCGCGGTGAGCGTGAGGGGCACACCCCAGACGACAACCGAATAAATGCCGATCAGGCCGCCGAGAAAAATGCCGATTCCAACGAAGATCATATCCGTCGCCGAGGTATGCCTGTCGGGATAGCCCAGCTCCTTCGCCGCGCGTTCGACCTCCGGCAGTGGGCCGACCAGGCGCATCACGTCGCCCCGGTCGATGCGGCTGTCGGCCGAAATCGGCATCTCGACACCGGATCGCGTGAACTTGGAGAGAAAGACGCCGCGCGAATATTCGCGGCGCGCCAGATCGCCCAGCGTCTTGCCCTCCAGAGTGCGGTTGGTGACGACCACGTCAAGGGCCTCGACGGGAATGTCGAGCAAAGTCATGTCGCTGACCTCGTGGCCGATGACATCTCCTCGATGGGCATGAACTTCCTGTCGACCGATGACGGCAATCACATCGCCTTCGCGGATGACGACATCCGGCGCGGATTCTAGGATTTCATCGCCATGACGGACGCGGAGGATGAAGACGCGGGCGTCTTGCGGAAGCTTTTCGAGCTCGGAAATCGTTTTGTTGAACAGCTTCGGGTTGGCCACTCGATAGGCGCGTATATCGTAGGAGCGGGCCGCCGACATGACGCCCTCCGCGGTTTCGCTCACCGTGCCGGATTCGGCCCGCATCCGCGCGGCTTCCTTCTTGAGGTTGATTCCCATGAGCTTGGGGCCGATGGTGGGGATGTACCACACGAGCACAGCCGTTCCGACAAGGTATGTCACGGCATAGGCGACGGGGATGTTGTTGACGAGGGCGATGCGCTCTGCTTCCGGCAGAGAAAGACGCTGGATGGCTTCGCCTGCGGTGCCGATGACGGTCGATTCCGAGAAGGCGCCGGCCAGCAAACCCGCCGCGGTGCCGACGTCATACCCCATGAGCTTCGACAGCAGGAAGGCTGTCAGCAGGCAGGACACGCACACGACCACAGTCAACGCCATTTGCGGGATCGCGTCGCTCTTCAGTCCGCGAAAGAACTGCGGCCCAACCTTGTAGCCTGTCGTGAAAAGGAAGAGATCGAAGAAGATCGTCTTCACGAGCGGGGGAACCTTGATGTCGAGCTGGCCGATGAGAACGCCGGCCAGGAGGCAACCGACAACGATCCCGAGGCTGAAGCTGCCGAACTTCAATCGGCCGATCAGAAAGCCCAAGGCAATCGTCAGAAAGATCGCGAGTTCCGGATTGTTGCGAAGAGCCGAAACGATGTAGTCCACGTTCTCCTCCCCGATATCCGATGCTTCTCGCGATCTCTGGCCGGTGTCTTCCTTTCGAGCGCGAGAGCTGCCCTATTGCGCGAGCACCATGGCAAAGTACCCGAAGACGGTCAGCAGCACGCCCGACACGGCATAGGCCACCGGGAAGCCGATCCAGGGCACATTGCTCTGGATTTCCACCGCAGCCTCGCGGCATGGTCCTGAATGGCTGCGAGCGCCTGCGACGCCGCCCATGAGTACGGCCGGATTCATCTTGAAGACGTAGTACCCGATCATCCACACGATAACGGGTGGGATCGAGCAGGCGATGAAGCCGACGATGAAAATCTTCAGGGCGATCGTGCCGGTCAACTGTGTGATCAGTGAGTTGCCCGCATTGATGCCGACGATGGCGACGAAGACCACAAGGCCGAGGTCTTCCAGAATGTTGCGCGCGGCGTTCGGCGTGTTGCCGAAGAACCGCAAACGCGAGGCGATGGAGGACACGATCACGCCCGACACCAGCAATCCGCCCGCATTGCCAAGACCCACGGAAGCGCCGAAGGCCGGGAACTGGACCGCGCCAATCAGGAAACCGAGGATCATGCCCATGGCAAGCGTCAGGAGATCGGTCGCGGTGCTTGGCCTGACGATGCGTCCGAACATGGCTCCAACATGAGACACGGCATCTTTCAGGCCGACGACCGTGACCACGTCCATTCGTTGCAGCTTGGTGTCCTTGCCGATGGGAATGGGCACGCCGGCGCGTTCGAGTTTGGTCACTTGCACCTGATTGGCATCGGGCAATTCCCGAAGTTCCTTATGGGTCAGATTCAGAACTTTCGCGTTCGTGACGAGAATGTCGGCGGTGTCGAGCGGAATATCCAAAGCCGTGCGGTCCGAGACCTCCGGGCCGATCAATCCCATTTTCTCGGTCATGGTCTCGCGCCGTCCGCCAAGGGCGATCACATCGCCGAGTTTCAGGGCGAGAGCGTCGCTCACTTGTTGAGGCGTACCGTCACGGACGACGTTGACGACGCGGTACTCGGGGTTCTGGGACAGAAGCGTTCCTATCGTCGCCCCCTCCCAAGCCTTGTTTTCGAGCCGATAGGCGCGGATTGCACCGGGGGTCCATCCTGTGAGGGGCGGCGTGTCGCCACTGGCGACGCCATGCTCGACCTCGTACTGGCGGGCGGCTGCTTTCGCATCCACACCCCACCAAGTCGGCAGGTATTTCGTGATCAGGATGATGCCGACCGTTCCCCAGATATAGGTGATGCCGTAGGAAAGCGCGATCATCGAGGTGGCCTGTGCGGGTGTCGTGCCTGCGGGCAACGCCACCACACCTGCATTGATTGCCTCTTCCGCAGAGCCGATGGCGGCCGACATGGTCTGAGAGCCTGCCAGCATGCCTCCGGCCGCGCCGGGCGGCAGATCGAACAGCTTCGCTCCTGCGACCACCAGCCCGAGGCCGACGATGCAACTGACGACAGCGAGCAAGGTGAATTTCAGCCCGTCGCGTCCAAGACTGTTCATGAAGGAGGGGCCTACCCGCAGGCCTACCCCGTACATGAACAGGTAGTAGAACATGGACTTGGTGAAGTTATCGAGCGCGAGCGTCACCCCATAGGACGAGGCCCAAACGGAGAGGCCGCATCCGACGATGATCGCCGCAGCCACCATGCCAAGGCCATATCCGCCGATGCTCTGTCGCCCGATCCAGACGGCGAGGCCGACGGTGAGAAAGAGCAAGATGTAAGGGTTGGACCCAAGGAAGTGAAAAAAGCTCGACATGACACCTCATCCTACTTTTCGCTCACCTCTTGCCGAAGGCCTAACGCGCTATGCCACGGAGCTTGTCGGCCCTCAGAAGCTTGAGCCCTTTCGCAGACTCGTAGCCGTGGATTTCCTTCACATCGAGCTTGCGCATGAAGTCGATTGTCTCGAACGTGATGACCTGACCCGGCACCATGATCGGAAAGCCCGGCGGGTAGGGGATCACGAAATTGGCTGAGACGAGCTCTGGCCCTTCCTTGAGGCGCTTGTCGACCTCCGGGCTGGACAGCGGAAGGTACTCGCAGTCCTCTTCCACATAAGCCCCGAAGAAGGCTGTCCGTATGTCTCCCTCGACGGTCTTCTTGCCGGCGTCGGCGCGGAAGGCATCGTGGAAGAAGCTGAAGTTCGGAAGGTCCGGCACATCTTCCATCAATGCCTTGACGCGGGCATTGAAGCTCGCCTGAACGGTCTCGCCGCCGGCCGCAAGCCGATCCTCGATCTCGCGGGAGATCTCAACGAGAACGCGAACGAGGTGAGCGACGTCGCTGCGCGTATTGTTGATATTGGACTGCAGCAGAACCGAGTTTCGTGACGTCTTGTTCAATTGAATGTTGAACCTGCTCGCCAGAAGCCCCTTGAACTGCGTGCCATCGAAACCCGCCGTGCCGCACACCAGGGTCATGCGCGTCGGGTCGAGGTAGAACTCGTCCTGGCGCATCGCCTTGACGATATCGCCCCAGTTCGTTCCGGGCTTGAGGAAATCCACGAAGCCCGATGATCGATACTCGTCTGGAATCATCTCGTCAGCGCCGAGGATTCGGAAATACTTCGAAATGAGAGGGTGCTGGTTGACGGCAGCGCGGATCTTGAGAGCGATGGAGATCGCATTCATCACCAGTCCATATCCCTCCAGCTCCATCTGGCGGCGCGCCACATCGAGGCTCGCGATCAGCTGCTGGTTGGGGCTTGTCGAGGCATGCGTGAAGACCGCCTCGTGGAACTGGCTCTCGACATGGGCGAAGTCCACGTCGTGGACGAGAACCATCGAGCCCTGTCTGATCGCCGACATCGATTTATGCGTGGAGTTCGTCTGATACACGCGCAGCCGGATCTTCCGCGGGTCAGGGACGAGACGGGTCTTGAGCAGAACGTCGTCCGAGGGGTTCTTGCCGATCTCCGCCTGCTGGCGCTCGTAGGAATCGACGGCTTCCGGGCTTCGCATCCATTCTTCGAGCGCGTGAGCCGCGCCCATGGCCGTGCGCGGGCGCAAGAATGGTGACCAATGGGCGAAGCCCGACCAGGCCTCGTCCCAGAGGAAGATCAGATCGGGCTTGATGGCGAGGCATTCCTCCATGACGCGACGGGTGTTGTACATGTGCCCGTCGAAGGTGCAGTTCGTGAGATCGAGCAGGCGGAGCTTGTCGAGCCGTCCTTCCGCCTTGAGGTCGAGCATGGCCTTCTTGATCGCCTGAAGCGGGACGGCGCCGTACATCGAGTACTGCGTCAACGGGAATGCCTCGACATAGAGAGGCTGCCCGCCGCTGAGCACCATGCCGTAATGATGCGACTTATGGCAGTTGCGGTCGACGATGGCGATGTCGCCGGGTTTGATCAGCGCCTGCACGACCATCTTGTTGCTGGTGGAAGTCCCGTTCGTCACGAAGAAGACGTGCTGAGCCCCAAAAGCGCGAGCGGCATATTCCTGCGCTTTCTTGATATTGCCGGTCGGTTCCAGAAGGCTGTCGAGGCCGCCGGTCGTGGCGCTGCTCTCCGCCAGGAAGAGATTGATTCCGTAGAACTCGCCCATGTCGCGGATCCATTCCGACCTGAAGACGGACTTGCCGCGAGCGATAGGCAAGGCATGGAAAGTTCCGATAGGACGCTGAGCGTATTTCTTGAGGTTGTCGAAGAATGGTGTCTCGTAGCGCGCTGCGATCCCCTCCAGGATAGAAAGGTGTAGTTCGAGCGGCTCTTCGACTGCGTAGAAGATGCGGCGAATGCAATCGGCCTTCGGATCGCCTGCGATAGCTTCGACATTGCGATCCGATAGCAGATAGACATCGAGTTCCGGCCTGATGGTCGTCAGAACCTTTGCGAGGTCGATGCCTGATCCTTCATCGCTCCGATAATGGAGGATCGGGTCGAGGAGTTCGCGCAGGACCGGCGCGTCGTGGCGAGACCGGTAGGGCATGTCGTCGGTGGTGACGACGGCGGCGATCCTCGGGTTCACGATGGCGGCGCAGAAGGCATCCTCAAAGGAGCCGACGAAGACGGGTTCGTAGATGAACTCGTCTTCGCGGCGACGCATATGCCGGACTTCGTCACAAAGAGCCGCCCAACGTTCTTGTGGCTGCGCCGTTACGAACAATGCTTCGAAGGAGGGACGTCTGTGTTCGCCAAAGCCGAAGGCGCTCGGCAACAATTCCGCGACATCCGCCTCACCGGCACCGGGCTCTTCCGTTGTTACCGAAAGATCGCGGTTCATCAACACCGCTTCGGATATACGGCGCACGAGTCCATGCGTTGCTTTCGCGTCGTCGTTCTTCATATATTCATGCAGCAGCCTCATGATTTTGGGGCCAGGGCTCGCATGAAACTCTTCCATGACCGCCAGTTCGGCGACGGCCGCTTTCAGCTCCTCAGGACAGCTTTTTCCGGCCTGCCAACGAGACGCGATACTCTCGACATTGCGCCAGCTATCCGCTCTTCCGGCGTGGAGAATGAAGAATGCGTCAATGCGCTCGTGAGCTGCTTTCGCCATCGCCGACCTCCCCGTCCTGAGCCTGATACGGGGCTTCAGGATATCGTAGCGAATGCTACTCAGCGGGGAGTTTGGGCGCTTGATAGGTTAGGACAGTATTTTGACCATTTGAGACAAAGGACGCGGCTGTGAGACGGCATAATCCCAAAGAGTTGGGTCGAGCTTAGGAATGGAGTCGAGAACTTTGGCGCTGATCCGGGGCATCCTGCAATTAGGAAATCCCGTCCCAATCAGCGAAATACGAGGGACGTCCCTATCAGAAGTCCCGCTGAACACGCAGGCGCGCTTCGAATGCATCGGCCGAACTGATGAGGCGAGCCGGGATCGTGTCAGACTCAGCCAGGGATCGATCCTGCAGCTCGACATGTCGATAGATGCCCTCGACGCCGATATAGAAGCCGCTGACAGGGATCCAACCGATATTACTGCCAAGCCGAAGATCCGTGGAATCGATAAAACCGGCCGAGCCGCCGTTCGCGGCCGTTACGGCACTGTTCGAAGGATAGTCGATCACGCCGTAAGAGGCGAATACGGCCTGCCTGATCTCGGGTGTCCAATAATGTACGAACAATGCCGTTGCCGCCCAGGCGCGCGAGCGCTCGACGTTGCCGAACTCATCGACATAGGCGTCGGTCTGGCTGAGGTTGAGGTCCTTGATCGAGGTATTGCCCATGCCGAGATAACTCATGGCTCCTTCGGCATAGCCAGCCTGTAGCCAAAGCTCATCACCGGCGGCAATGCTCGGAAGCTTGAATTGCAGTCCTCCCTGCACGGCAAAGCCGTATTCCGTATCCGGGAAGGCAACTGGGTCCAGCGGCGGGACCAAATTGTCGCTGCGGATCTGATGCAATGCCGCAGAGAGCTGCATCTTGCCCCAGCTCTGTTCCCACAGAAGCTGGCCTACGACGTCCGGCATCCGCTCGCCGGCGACCTCGAAGCCCTGGCCGGGATAACCTGTCCCGTTGGGGCCGTTGAAGAACTGCCGCTCGATCCCGTCCTCGATCGCTAACGTTGCGGACAAGGACCCGAATTTCGCCGTGTAGGCGAGAGCCTGCGTGGAGAAGTCGGAAACGAAGATCGAACCGAAATTGTAGTCGTTCGTATAGAAGTCGAAGAATGACTGGACCCGGCCCGCGGTGAAGCCCGCAAACTCAACGAAGGCACGATCCACGTTGACGGTGTCATCACCGTAATTCCCGGTATTGCGCGTGATTTCGTAGCGAATGAACGTGCGCAGCAGACCATAGGAAGTCGGCGTCCGGGCATCGAGATTGACGCGCCCGCGTGCCCTGAAACCGATGGAGTCGTCCTCGCGCGAGCCCGGCTCCAGATAGCGCAACTCAGCGCGGACCCGACCGGATATTCTCAGGCAGGTTTCTGTCCCAGGGATTGTGAAAAAGCCAGCGCCGTATGTCGAGCATACGCGGACATATTCGACTGGTGTTGCGCTCTTGGCCGGCAGATCGGCCGCCCAGGCATCTGCCGAGAAAAGGCCAAGGCCAATGAGGCCCGCTGCCGCGATCACTTGGCTCTGCGATATCCCTGACGAGTTCATGCCATTCCCCCCGGCACTGCCAAAACGCCACATACGGTGCGAAACTCCCCGCATCCCGGCCAGCTTGGCCCTTCAGTTGACCGAACGGTATCAGAGGGCAGGATTTCGGTCGAGTCATCCTCCACAACTGGAGAAAGACATCCTGCTGTTCATTCCTCTCGCGAGGCTGGCCCCGGCTTTCCTCCAACAGTCTCAGGGTCTCGCAAGCGCCTGACGAACGCTGAAAGCCGTGTCAGCTCGGCTTTCCCTGTGATGGCCGCCGCGATGAGGGGGCTGGATTTCCGTCGCAAAATGCCAAGCGCATGTCCCAGACGATCAAGCACGCATGCCGAAAGCGCTGGCAATATTTAAATTCTGGCCGATTGACCTCGATCCATTGCTGCACGCTCGTCGAACGAGAGGGGTAGTTTTGATGCGACACTTCATTGCGCTCGCCCTTATCCCGATCATCGCCGTTCCGTCGGCGCTGGCGGCTCCGGGAGTGACTACCTCCAGCGTCAACTTCCGCTCTGGGCCAGGGACGAACTTCTCATCCATCCGGACCCTACCCGCAGGAACAGGTGTCGACATCGGTGACTGCGAGGATTCGGGCAGCTGGTGCGCCGTGACGGTGCAAGGACAGCGGGGCTTCGTCAGCGGCCGCTACCTGGAGGAGAGCAAGGACGCCACAGGCTGGCCTCGCGCTTTTGAGGTTGGCCAAGGCCGAATGGTGCTCTTCCAGCCGCAATTCACCGAATGGACCGACTTCAAGACACTCGAAGCGCTGGTCGCAGCCCAATACCTGAAAGCGCCCGACGGCAACCCGGTATTCGGCGTGATCGGACTCAAAGGCACGACCTCATATGACGAGGACGCCGGCGAGGTTGTCATTACTGACATCACGGTCACCGAGCTGAACTTCTCCGGCCTCGGCCGCGATGACTTGAAGGCGCTTGCGGTGGAAACCGGCAAGCTCCTGCCGACCGGTCCGATCACGGTCGCGGAGGCGCGGGTGACAGCGAGCCTCGCCGAGCAGAAGCGCATGAGCGACGTGATGGGTCTGAAGGCCGAACCGCCGCGGATTGTCATCTCGACAACGCCGGCGATCCTGGTGCAGACCGATGGCGAGGCCGCCTTTGCGCCGGTGAAGGGCAAGCCCGGCCTGTCCTTCCTGGTCAACACGAATTGGGATGTGTTTCGAGTGGATGAGGGCGGTGCCCTCTACCTGCGGGACGACACGCATTGGCTGACGGCACCCGCCGTCAACGGCCCATGGACGGCTGTGATCGAGTTGCCGGCAGTGCTGAAGGATCTGCCCGATGACAGCAATTGGGCCGATGCGCGCGGCGCCATCCCGCCCGAATCCTACAAGGAAAATTCAGTCCCGAAGGTGATCACCACCGACACTCCGGCCGAAATGATCCTTTTCCAAGGCGAGCCTTCGCTTCAGGACGTGCCTAAGACTTCGCTGCAATGGTCCTCCAACACCGAGGCGGACGTCTTCTTCGATAAGGCCAGCAAGCATTGGTACGTGCTCCTGTCGGGGCGCTGGTTCCGTGCTGCTGACCTGAACGGGCCTTGGGCGTTCGCTACGCCCGATCTGCCCGGCGACTTCAGGAACCTTCCCGAGGATGCTCCGTACTTCGCCGTCCGCGCGTCCGTGCCCGGAACGTCCGAGGCTGCGGAGGCACGGCTCAAGGCCAGCATCCCCACCACGGCCCGTGTCGAGGCGGGCTCGATCACGCCAACGGTCGCCTATGCAGGCGAAGCCCAGTTCGCCTCCATCGAGACGACCGATCTATTCTATGCGACCAACACGACCGACACCGTCATCAAGGTCGGCGGGCAGTACTTTCTGCTTCAGGATGGCGTGTGGTTCGTGTCCGACAGCCCGAACGGTCCATGGCAGATCGCCCGCGCTGTGCCCGATGCCATCTATGGCATCCCCCCGTCCTCGCCGATCTACAACGTCACCTATGTACGAGTGTACGACACCGAACCGGATGCAGTCTGGTACGGCTACACCATGGGCTATTTGCACGGCTATCTGGCTTGGGGCACCTATGTTTATGGCACGGGCTGGTCTTATCCGCCGTACTGGTACAACTGGCCGGGCTACGCCTACCCAATCTACTATCCGCGGCCGGTGACGTGGGGGCTTGCGGCCTACTACAACCCGATCCGAGGATTGTATGGCCGCTATGGCTACGCTTACGGGCCCTATCGCGGAATCGCGGGAGCGCGGGCCTGGAACCCAAGCACGGGCACCTATGCTCGCGCTGGCGCATCCTGGGGGACGAGTGGAGTGGCCGGCTTCGTTGGAGCCTACAATCCGCGCACCGATGCGGCCGGTCACCTTGCGGGCGGGCGGAACGTCTACGGAGCGTGGAAATCCGCCGGGGTCAGGCGAGGGTCCGAATGGGCCCGGGTGACGGCGCGTGACACGGCGACGGGCGGCTCGTCGCTGCGTTGGAACACATCGGATGGGCAGGGCTTCGTCCGCGAAGGCCGGCGCGGCGATATCTATGCGGGCCGGGACGGCAACGTCTATCGCAATACCGGTGAAGGGTGGCAGCGTTTCGACGGTGGCTGGCAGGACGTGGCTCGCCCAGAGGCCGGAGAGCTTCTGCAGCAGGGCGAAGGCCGTGAAGGTCTCTCGCCCGAGGCACGAGGACAGCTACAGGAGCGCGGGGGAGGAGAGGCTCTGAGGGGAATTTCAGAAGCGGGCGCAGCCGGAGCGGCTGGAGCGGCCCTCGGCCAGCGGCTGTCCGCCGGAAGCGAGCAAGCCCGTCGGGACCGCGACGAGAGCAGCGCCGGGCGGGACCGGGCGGCACAGCGCCCGTCTGGGGAGCGTCAGATCCAACAGCGTCCATCGGCTACGCCCCGTCCGTCGGAAAAGGAACGGCCCGCTGTTCAGCAACGACCATCGTCGCAACAACGCCCAGTTCAGCAGAGTTCGGCAGCAAGGGAGCGCCAAGCGCAGCAGCAACGTCCCGCGGCCAAGCCTCGCCCCACGCCAGCGCAGCGTCCGACAGCGCAGCGGCCAGCGCCACAGCGACCGGCTGTGACCCAACCGCTGCCGTCAAACCTGACGCGGGATGTCCAGGCGCGGAATCTTGGAAATCAACGGCAGATCGCCACTCGGCAGGCCGCCAAACCTGCGTCACCGCAGATTTCGCGCGCTCCCGCATCATTCTCGAGACCAACGGGAAGTTTTGGGGGAGGGGGTTCCCGCAGCGGCGGGTTTGGCGGTCGCGGCGGGGGACGCCGCTAGCGCATCGTGCCGTGGTATTCACCTGCCGACATCAGGCTGATCGAGGGGGGCTTGACCGGAGGGCCTGGCCCGTGTCGCCTTGGTCCAGTCATCAGCAGGAGAACGGGCGCGCATGTTTTTTGCCGCTGTGTTCGCGGCATTATGCAACGCGCTTCGTTTTGCAGGTTCCACAACCACGGAAAGATTGACGAGCGCCAGCCAAGTGCGGCGCAGACATCCAAAAGCGGACCACGTCGGTCCGCTTTCAAACTTGCATCAATTTCACGCCGACGGCGCGGGTCTTTCCCGCGCCAGACCATCAGACGTGAGGATCAGAATTCGAAGCCGTCCTCGTCATATATGTCCATTCCATGGTTCTCGATGGCAGCCCTCATTCCCTCGAGCGCCCGCACCGTGACGAAGCGCAGCCGCATCTTCTGATCAGCGGTCAAAGTTTGGTAGAGTGGCTGCCATGCGTCGGCGAGCCTCTTCAGGTTGGCAGCACGTACCGACAATGCGTCAGCACGCTCGCGATAGACCTGCACCGGGTCTATTTCACGCCACTGGCCCATATGCTTCTCAATGTCCGACAAGCGGCGATAGCGCGCCTCCGACCGAGCGCGGATAGCTTCCTCGACCGGCGGCCAGTATTGCTGCTGCTCAGGGGTAAGCTGCAGCGCCGCCTTGATTACGCCGATTCTGACATCCGCCAGGATCTTGAAGTCGGCCGGGCCGAGTTGTCCTTTGTCCGGCATAGTGGTGGTGCCAGCGCTCCCGCTTTGTTGAGCATGCGCGAGGGGCGTGCCAATGATGAACAGGGCTGTTGCTACACCAATCGTTGTCTTCCGCATCTCAGTCTCCCGGTTGCTTGAATGCCCGCCATGCTAGGGTTGGGGTAGCCGGCCTGCTTGATGCATTGGGACAGCGCATTGCCAGTTTGGGACGCGGTGCGGACGGTGACCGCACATCATGGCGGCCGGTTGCGCAGGTGTTCAAAACGCCCTTTGAGGCGCTGGGAACGACCCCGTGCCGCGTGTGAATTGTATCCTTCTGGAGCCCGGCACGGCCGAACCTATCCGAGAAGACCTTCGCCAGCATCCGCTCGCCGGTTGTTCAGGCTCTGGAGCGTGATTGCTTCTCCCGATGCAGTGAGCACGTGGACCTTTGCATCGCCAAGCCGCCGGACCACCTGCCCGATGTCACCGGGCGGCAGCAGGCTGAACGCGGTCGATAACGCATCGGCCATCGTGGCTGTCCGCATGACGGCAGTGACGCTCCGGTGTAGATGGGCTGAGGTGCCAGTGCGCGGGTCGAGCAGGTGGCTGAAGCGGCCTTTCGGATCGAAACGGAAGCCGTAAGCCCCTGAGGTGGCGACTGCCTGATCGATGGCGTGGACTGTGTCGCGGATTCTCTCAGGGTGTTCGGGATCGACGATGCCGATGCGCCAAGCCTCGCCCGAGGGGCGCGAGCCAATCGCCCGTGGCTCACCCATGTCGACGAGGCTGCTCTCGATGCCACCCGCTCGCAGGATATTCACGACCCTATCGGTCATGTAGCCCTGGGCGATGCCGTTCAGGGTCAGTCCCATACCGCGCTGGGGCAGGACAATCCTGTCTGCATCAATCGTCACTTTGCCGAAGCCCACCCGTTCCAGCGCTGCCTCGACCGCAGGGGCGGGAGGTCCCTCCGGATTCGCGTCGGGCCTGGAGAAATGGTCCCGGTAAAGCGTCCATAGTGCCTGCACCGTCGGATCGAAGGCGCCGCCGGTCAATTCCCAGCAGCGGCGGCATTCTGCAAGGAGCGTGACCAGGTCGGTTGGAGGGGCGACGAGGATGCCTTGTCGGTTCAGTGCCACCAGAGCGGAGTCTTCGCGGTACAGGCTGAATACCACCTCGAGGCGGCGCACCTCCGCCAGCGAGCGCTCGACGAGGCGCTCGGCGGCGGCGCGGTCCTGGTGATGCACCTGCAGGGTGGCCACGGCGCCCATCGCCTGGCCACGCCAAGTGACCAGGTGCGCCTCGGCCCTTGCCGGACGTCCGAACGGCACGAGGCCCAGACCAGCCGCAGCGGCGGTGACACCGATGAAGCGTCGGCGGGAGAGGTTGGACGGCATGGCTGCTTCCTTAATGGACGTGACCATCCTTAGGCGCGGCGGGGGCGCCATGGCCCTCATGCGCTCCCTGCTCATCGACGGAGCTTGTCGTCTCCGCCGTGGCGCCCAGGACATAGTCCTTCGGCACATCGGCGAAGGCCATCACGCGTCCGCCGTTTTCGGACGCGAATTTCTCGGCAGCTCCTTTGTCGGAGAACGGCACCGCCTCGTCCGCGCCCATGCCGCCTTTCATCCGGCTGCCGATCACGAAGAACGCCTTGCGCGCATCGACCCAATTGCTCGTGCCGGGCCTGTCCCAACTCGGGGCCTTGGCCATGTCGGAAACGTAGATGGCGCTGATGTCCTTCGGCTCCTCCGGCAGCATCGTGAACGAGATCGCGTCCCGCGCCGAGGAGAACCAGACCGGCTCCTTGCGGCTCGCCAGGAGGATCTGCCCCTTCGGGCCCGTATGCTCCAGCACGTTCATGCCGCAGTAGTGGCCGATGGCTGTTGCCGTTAGTTCCTGTGGAGGCGGCGGTGCCTCGGCGGTCTTCTGGTCGTTGCATCCGGCCAGTGCAAGCACGCCTGCTAAGGCGGCGAACAGGATGGTCTTTCTCATAATTCTCTCCTGGAGAAGGCGAGCGCCGCCAGCCCGAGCGGAACGAGTGCCCAGACGGCGAGGGCAGCAATGAGGATGGAGGGGCTCAAGGTGGCGTTCTGCGCCACCCCGGCCATGCCGGAGAACGCGCTGACGCCGGCAGATCCCGTCAGGTTGAACAGGCGATAGGCGTCGGCGGGGTTGAGCAGGAGCAGCGCGTTGAGAAGCCCGCCCGAGAGAATCTGCCCCTGATCGACCACGAGCAGTCCGAGCAGGGCCATGTCGTAGATCAGCACGAACACCAGCCAGACGCCGATGGCGATGCCCGCGGCGGTGCCGCGCTCGCGCACGAGGGCGCTGACCAAGTAGCCGACCGCGATGAACACGGCGCCGAGCAGGATAGAAGAGCCGATCATAGTTGCGAAGGCGATCCAGCTCTCCGAGTCGATGACCGCCCCCGTCGCCGCCAGCGCGCCCGCGGCGGCGCCGTAGCCCAAAAGCGTCGCGAAGGCGAGGATCGACAGGTGGCCTGCGAACTTACCGAGCAGAACCTGCCACCGCGCCACCGGGTAGCTCAACAGCAGCAGCATAGTGCCGCGCTCCATCTCGCCCACGATGGCATCGTGCGAGATGAGCAGCGCGATCAGGGGCAACAGGAAAATCGTGAGGCTCGACAGACTCACGATCACCACGTCGAGGGCACGCACTCCCACGGTGCCCGTGGGCGCGCTGCCCAGGAATGTGAGCGACAAGGCGAGGCCTGCGAGAAGCAGAGTCGTGGCGAGGACCCAGCGATTACGCAGACCTTCCTGGATCTCCTTGCCCGCAACGATCAGGATGTTTTTCATCGCGCGGGCTCCTGCAGCAGAAGAAAGTGGGCGTAGAGTTCGTCCAGGGTTGGCGGGACCACGTCGATGTCCTCCACGGGCGCGCCTGTGTCGGTGGCCCGGCGAAGCACCTCGATCTTTCTTTCCGGCGAGGCGTCGATCTCGACCATGTGGCCATTGACCCGGCGCCATCCCTCCACCGGACCAAGCCAGTTCGGCACGTTGGCCAGCCCTACGTTCGTGACCTTGAGGCGTATGCGGGTTGGCAACCGCGCGATGCGGCGCAACTCCTCGAGCGTACCGTCCGCGACCTTTATGCCACGGTTCATGATGATGACGCGTCCAGCGCGCTCCTCCAGTTCCGTGAGGGCATGGGAGGACAGCAGGACCGTGGCCCCGCGCCCGCGCAGTTCCTCGACGATCTCGTAGAAGCTGTGGCGCAAGGCCGGGTCGAGACCGGTGGTGGGCTCGTCGAGCAGAAGGACCCGCGGCTCACCGAGCAGCGCCTGCGCCAAGCCCAAGCGCTGGCGCATGCCCTTGGAGTAGGTGCCGACCCGGCGGCTGGCGGCGTGGGTGAGACCGACGCGCTCAAGGAGCACTGCGACCGACTTTGCCGGCTCCCGCTTCAGGCGGGCGTAGAACGCCAATGTCTCTTGGCCTGTCAGAGCGGCATTGAAGGAGACGTTCTCTGGCAGGTAGCCCAGTCTGCGACGGGCGGCGAACTCTCCTGCGGCAGGATCATCGCCGAGAACGGCGATGCTGCCGCTCGTCGGCCGGATCAAGCCCAGCATGAGCTTCATCAGCGTGGTCTTGCCGGCGCCGTTATGGCCGACGAGCGCCACCGTCTCGCCTTCGCGAAGACTGAAGGAGACGTCACGCACGGCCTCGACCTTGCCGAAGCGCTTGACGACATTGCGGATCTCAACCGTCCCCGTCATGGACGGCCTCCTTCCGCAGCCGTTCTCCGGCGCGCAGGCGGCGCCATGAGAGGCTTGCTGTCAACGACGCCACCCGGCAGCAGCGCTGGGAACTGCGCCTGCGCCCAGCGGATCACCTGAACAGCGGGGCTGTTCATCAGCACCTTGGCCTGCGGCGCAGTCCAGAGCACCTTGTCGACGAGATCGTTCGGGCGGTAGGCGCTGTCCCCAAGCCCGTCGCCATTGAGGTCGAAAGCCGGGTTGTCGCTCCAGTAGTTACCGCGCCCGTCTTTGGACCAATCGAGATATCGCGTGCTGACGTACTTCACCTGATTGCGGTTCCGGATGAAGGCATTGCCGACCATCTCGTTGCGCTCGGAGCCAGCCGTGAAATGGATGCCGATCTCGCAGCCCTCGAACCAGTTGTCGCGGAACCTGTTCTGGTTGGCGTTGTAGATGAACACGCACTTGGTGGGGCCGGGCCGTGCGTCGGTGCCTTGAGCCAGCTCGGGTGCGTCCGATGCCGGAATACCATGCTCCTTGTCATCCCTGCCGCGCGTGCCGGCGTTGGTCCAGCGTTCGGCAGGCAGGAGGCGCCCGAGCACGGTATTGCCAGTGATCTGGGAGGCGTTGGCGTAGTTGAACAGGAAACCGTGGTCACGGTCGCCGTCCGAGACGTTGCCGGTGATCTTCAAGCGGCTCGAGAACATCAGCGCAAAGCCGACCGCATTGTTGATCGACACGTTGTCGGTGATCTCGCTGTCGTTGGTGTACATGTAGTGGATGGCGAAGCGCAGATCGCGGAAACGGTTGCCCGAGAAAACGTTGCGCTTGCTGGTGATCACGTAGATGCCATCGCGCCCGAACCTCACGTCGTTGTCGAGAACCTTCGCGCCCGGAGCGTTCCAGACCGAGATGCCGTTGCCGGCCTCGTTGAGGCGACCTTCCTCGATTCCGGTGATCGTGTTGCCCCGTGCGACCGAATTCTCCGCCCCGTGCAGATAGATGCCATAGAGGTTGCCATCGATCCGGTTGTTCTCGACCAAGGCGCCCGTGGCCGTCTTCTCAACGAAGATTCCGGCGTCCATCTTTTCTAGGTCCTTGCCCGAGCCGCGGACGGTCAACCCACGTACCACGGCGCCCGGGGCCGAGACCGTCACGACGCTTCCCCGGCCCGGTCCGGTCAGGACGGCGCCCGTCTCGCCTTCGATGGTCAGCCGGCGGGTGATCCGGATCGGGCCGCGGTGCTCGCCACGCTGCAAGACGATCACATCGCCCTCGGCGGCGAGGTCGATAGCGTCCTGAACCGCATCGCCTGTGGCGACGGCGATGCGTGCAGCCCAAGCCGGCAGCGCAAGGCTGGCGGCGAAAATCGCCGCCAGCCCCATTCTCATTATTGTACGGAGCTCCATCATTTCGTTAGGAAGCCTGCGGCTCGACGAACATGCGGCCCTTCATCTCCATGTGCATGGCGTGGCAGAACCAGGAGCAGAAGTACCAGTACACGCCGGGCCGGTCGGCCGTGAACGTCACGGATGCCGTTGCCTGCGGCGCCACCTCCATGTTGATGCCGTAGTTGACGATGGCGAAGCCGTGGGTGAGGTCCTCGACCTCGTCGACGTTGGTCACGAACACCGTCACCTCATCACCCTGCTTCACCTGGAAGGAATCCAGCCCGTAAGCCGGAGCGGCCGAGGTCATGTAGACACGCACCTTGTTGCCGTCGCGGATCACCTCGGAGTCCGTTTCCAGGGTGATGCCGTCCGCCTTGGCCTGTTGCACCGCATCCGCGAAGAACGGATCGTCACGCTTCCACACATGAATCGGATTGATCTTTGACCGATGCACGATGGTGGCATCGTGCGGCTCGGCGAAGCTCGGGCTGTCGTGCACGAGCACCATCCGATCGCCGGAGATGTCAATGAGCTGGTCGTTCTCCGGCTTCAGCGGGCCGACGTTGAGATAGCGATCCTTCGAGAACTTGTTCAGCGAGATGAGCCACTTGCCGTCCGCTTCCTTGGTCTGGCCCATGGAGGTGTGATTGTGGCCTGGCTGGTAGTGCACGTCGAGCTTCTGGATGACTGGATTGACCTTCTCACCCTTGAACGCCCGCTTGGCCAAGTCGATGTTCCACTTCACCACCTGGCTGTCGAGGAACAGGGTCGTATAGGCGTTGCCCTTGCCGTCGTAGGCGGTATGCAACGGTCCAAGGCCGAGTTCCGGTTCCGCGACCACCACATCGCGCGGCTGAATCTTGTCGTCGAACAGGTCGTCGAGCTTGCGGGCGTCGAAGACCGTGACCGTCGGCGAGAGCTTGCCGTTTGCGACGAAGTGAATGCCGTCAGGCGCCGTGTTGATGCCATGCGGGCTGTTCGCCACTGGCACGTAGCGTGTGTAGGGCGAGCCGTGGCGGCCATCCAGGACGGGCACGCCGCCGATCATCTCGGCCTTGCCGGCCTTCACCGCTTCTTCGATACGCTTGAGGTTGAAGATGACGACCCAGTCCTGCTCCTTCGCCATCATCTCGGCGAGAGTCACGCCTTCCTCCGAGTTGTAGCAGGTCGCCCAGGAGTACTTGCCCTGGTAGTCGGCGTCGGTGTTGTCGAGGTTGCCGTCGACGCGGATCTGCCAGGCCACTTTCATGGTGTCGCCGTCGACCGCCGTGTAGATCGAGGAATATTGCTTCGGATCGTCGAGGATCTTGCCGTCGTTCGGGATCGGTACGCGATCCTCGCCGTTGCAGAACACATATCCCGTGCGCGGATATTTCTGCACACGCAAACCGTGCACCGTATGCTGGTTGGGCAACTGGAGGATCTTGTCGCACTTCATCACGTCGAGCCGGATGCGCGCGACACGGGTGTTGAGCTTGTCGTTCACGAAGAGATAGCGCCCGTCATAGGTGCCGTCCGTGAAGGACAGGTGTGGGTGGTGGAGGTCGCCGGCGGTGAAGACGGCGCCCTTGTCCTTCAGGTACTCGACGCTTTCCGGCGTCAAGCCTTCGGTGAGGATCTTGCGGCTTTCATTGGTCTGGCCCCAGCCGGTGGCGCTGTCGCGGTTGAACACCGGAATGCGCATCAGTTCGCGCATCGACGGCAGGCCGACGATGCGCACCTCGCCGGTCTGTCCGCTGGAGAAGAAAACGTAGTATTCGTCGAGCTCACCCGGCTTGACCTCGTATTTGTTGGCGACGGCGGGGCGCGTAGCCGGAGCGCCGGGAGCCGTCTGGGCTTCAGCGGGCGTGATCAGTCGGGCGTCCTGCAGGGACACCCCGCCGGCGACGCCGGCGGCTCCAGCGGCAGCCACGGCCGCTGTCGTTCCGAGCAGTTGGCGGCGGTTGAGACCGTTTTTGTTTTCTTCCTGTGACACGTGAGCCTCCTTCTTGCTCATGAAGCGGTGGTCGGAACGTCGGCAGTGGTCGTTTCGTCCGTGGGCGTTCCTAAGGGCTTGCCCTTGTGGGTGATGATGAGTTTAGCAGGCCCCGTGCCTCCGTCTTTGCTCTGGCGCATGGACGGAGACGAAAGTGCTTCGCGCTTCTCGCGCTTGAGCCGGACCTGAATCATGTGCGGGCAGCGGTGATCATCGTGGTACAGTTCCTGGCAGTGCATGCAGTAGATGCACTCGTTCACGTTGATCTGCCCCTCGGGATGGATCGACTGCACCGGGCATTCCTTGGCGCAGCGCTGGCAGGGGGAGCCGCACTCGGGCCAGCGCTTGAGCCACTCGAAGGTGCGAATCCTGCCAGGGATCGCGAGCGCCGCACCAAGCGGGCAGAGATAGCGGCAGAAGAAGCGCTCGATGAACAGGCCCGCTGCCAGCAGCGTCAGGGCATAGATGACGAAAGGCCAGTCACGGACGAATTTCAGGATGATGGCTGTCTTGAACGGTTCAACCTCGGCAAAGACCTCGGCCAGCGCTACGTTGTAGAGCGACAGGCCGAACAGTCCGAGGAAGATGATGTACTTGATCGGCCACAGGCGTTCATGCAAACCCCAAGGAACGGTGATCTGCGGCACCTTCAGCCATTGCGCGATGTTGTTGGTGAGCTCCTGCAACGCGCCGAAGGGGCAGAGCCAGCCGCAGAAGGGGCCGCGACCCCAGAAGAGCAGTCCCGCCGCGACCGCCGCCCAAAGGATGAAGATCAGCGGCGCCGCCAGGAAGAACTCCCAATTGAAATCCGTGATGAGCGAGTTGGTGAATGTCAGGACGTTCACGACCGAGAGCTGCGCGTTGGCGTACCAGCCGAGCCAGACGAGGGTGAAAGTCAGGTACGCCCGTCGGACCCAAACATAGATCTTCGGGCGTTTCACCAAGGCATCCTGGAAAAAGAAGATCGCCGTGAGGACGAGGAGGGCGATTGCGGCGATGCCGATCGAGACGGTATTCGTCTTCCATATCTTGAGCCAGAGCGCCTCCTCGATCTCCCCGGCCGCGAGCGCATCCGCATCGTTCAGCGACGACTCGACAGGCGGTGCTGCTTGCGCAGGCGCACTGGGCTGTCCTTGAATCTGTGCCTGCTGCGAGGAGGGCGGAGCGGGCGTCGGCGCCGGGGCGGGGGAGGGCTCGATTTTGAGATACTGGTCCGGCAGGGTGTATTCGAGCGTGTAGGTCTGGAACGCCCTGTCCCGGGCGCCGACATTGCGTTGAACGAGCAACTGCACCTGCCAGGGTTCCGTGAGGTCCAGCTTGAAGTCCTCGGGCACCACGAAGAGGGCGATCTCGCGCAGGGCCGGTGATCCCTCTGCTGCGAGATCGCCGAGGCGGGTGTGGTTGCGGTCACGGAAGCGGATGCCCTGGCCGTCTTGCAGCAGTTCGATGCGGTCGAAGATCCCGCCGCGCACATAGCCGGAGCCCTTGAACGAATAGACGCCGTCACCGGCAACCACGATGGCCTGCTGGTCCGGCTTGAGCCGCGCCATGAGCTGTTCGTATGCTTGGTCACCAAGCAGGCTGCGCCCGATTGCAGGCACGCTCACGGGCGCGACGTACATGTCGATGAACGTGTCGTTCGGGTCGTTGGTCTCGGCGTTGCTCGCCGCCTCCTGGTTGCCGGCCTGAAGGTAGGCCTCGTTGACCTCGCCGACGGTCAGCGAGAGGCGCCGGACCGAGCCGTCGCCGAGAAGGGCCTGCCAGTCGCGGATCTCGCGCTTGGTCAGGTCTATGGTTTTGACGTTCGGGGGAGCCGCGGTGGCTGCAGGAGCGCCTTGAGCGGCGCCGAGGCGACCGCTGCGGATGAGGCGTACCGCGGAGCGCACGACGCTGTCGCCCATCACGAGGACCGTAACGGTCGCGCCGCTGACGATGTCGACCTGGGGCGGGCGCTCGGCGCCGGTGGCGACCGCCTTCATGTCCTTACCGATCAGGGTGTTCATCGCGTCGACGATGCGCCGCTCGGGGATGCCGATGAGGACGATGGGTTCCTTGTGGTCGACCAGCTTGATTCCCGTAATGACGCCGTTCGTGTCTATGCCGACAAGGAGGTTGATCGGTTTGCCGGAATAGCCGGTAGCGCCTGTGACATCGGAATTCAGGTAGACGTAGCCGAGCAGGCGGTCGCCCTGCTGGACGGGGACGAGCGGCGGATCGCCCTGCGGGGTGCCGAAGCGATCGGCCCCCGGGAAGAACTCGGCCGGCTGTGTCTTCGGGAGGAATTCCTGTACCCGCCCTGCCGCCATGCCGGGCCCAGTCCAGAGGAGGAGCATTGCGGCTCCGAGCAGGGCTAGTATCCGGAGGAGCAGAAGATCAATATTCGCAACATGTCGGACAGGATCGGGCGAATGCGATTTTGCCAACAGGGGACCGTCCAGGATAGCGTTCGTGCTTCTGAACAGAAAAACGCTAACGGCCTTCAGGCGGAATTGGTTCCGATTGGAGGTTGCAATCTTTCCGGGGCTGTTGAAATCGATCTCGCGAGGCCCAGAACCACCCTGCAATTCGGTGATCGGGCGAACATTGATCTGCGTCAAAGTCACCGCACCTAATTTGGTCTGTCAACCCTAAATGGCCCGATATTTCCGGGTCAGGTGGAGAGGACGATGACGCTGCTGAAGGAGGAGCCTGCCGGTTCCGTGAAGTCCCTGGAGGAGTTGTTCGCGATCGCGGCGGCCATGGAGCAGGAGGCGGCGACCCGCTATGCGGAGATCGCCACGCGTATGTGGCAGGAGGGCGATCCCGCGCTGGCGGAGGTGTTCGAGCGCCTGTCAGCCGACGAGCAGGGCCACCTCGACAGCGTCGTGCACTGGTCGCAGAAAACCAAGGGCCAGCCCCCCGATCCCGCCCGCATCCGTTGGAAGGCCCCGGAGACCTTCGACGACGAAGGCGTGGCGATGGCCCATCCTCGGCTGCTCAGCGCCTATCGTGCGCTCTCCATGGCTGTGCGCAACGAGGAGCGGGCCTTTGCCTTCTGGAGCTATGTCGCCGCCCATGCGGAAACTCCCGAGGTCCGCCAAGCGGCTGAGAGCATGGCGCATGAGGAGCTTGGGCACGTGGCGATCCTCCGGCGTGAGCGCAGGCAGGCCTTCCATGCCGAGCGTGGGAAAGCGGACGGACGCCTGGAGAACCCTGAGCGTGAAGTGGGGCAGGCCGAGCTCGAGCGGCGTCTTGCCGGCCTCTTGGAAGCTGTCGCCGCGAGCGTGTCATCGCCCGAGCGCGCGCACCTCGATCAACTGGCCGGGCAAGCCCGCCAGCACGCTGAGACGCTGGACAGGTCTCCCGAAACTTTCGGCACCACCATGGCTGCTGAGGCGATCCCGGACGATCCGGTGGCTTTGGCCGAGCTTCTCACCGAGCGCTACCTGGAGGCCGGCGACACTCTGCAGGATGAGGAGGCCCTGCGCCAGGTGCAGGCCCTGGCCGGAGGCGCTATCGCCCGCCTCGCATGGCTGAGAAACGACCTGCCGGAACTGCAACGCGGTGCAGACGATGTGAAGCGTGCAGATACCCCAGGGGCTCGCATCTGAACCCTGAGCGAAGAAGGGGTGGGCGAAGATCGGATGTCTTAGCTTTCGCCGAGAGCGTGGGTGTCCGGGCTGGCTCCGAAAGTATTCGCTTTGGAGCGACGCTGTTCCTCCATGTGGTGCGAATAGGACCAGAGTCTGCGCCAACACTATTTTCATCACACGCTGGAACTTTTTGCCTAGCTGGGCAGTTGAGAAATTTGCCAGGTTTCAATCTGAAAAAAGCGCCAATTCACAAGCTGACGCCGATGAAATCAGAACGAGTGGAAGCAGAAGGCAGAAAGCGTGAGACCATCACGTTCTTTGTCCTGGCCGTCTTGATCTGGCCGTTCATTGCCGTCGGCGTCGTTGCGGGCTGGGGATTTATCGTCTGGATGTACTACCTATTCACCGGGCCGCCTGGTCCAGTCTGACGGGAGCCTCCGATGGACGGGACCCCGGACCTCAAACGGCGCAACTTCCTGCTCGGTAGATTTGCCGCCGAACCGGCCCGGCCCGCCGGCCCTCCCGTCGCCCTGATCGGCCCGTCCTGCTTTGCCCTTCAGGGAATTACCTGCATGAGTTGCCGCGACGCATGCCCTACAAGCGCCGTGCGGTTCGAACTTGCCATCGGCGGGGCTCGCCCCACCGTCCTGATCGAGTCCTGTACCGGATGCGGTGACTGCTCACAGGCCTGCCCCGCCGATGCCATCCGTGTATCCTCGATCCAGGAGTCATCATGAGCGCGGAGTGCCACATCTCTAGCCTCGTGGTTCACACGCGCCCGGAGCGTGTTCCGGAGATCGTGACCGGGATCGGTGAGATCAGCGGCGCAGAGGTCCATGGCGGGCAGGAAACGGGCAAGCTGATCGTCACTCTCGAGACAGATACGGAAAGTCAGGTCGTCGAGCGCATCAACGCCATTCAACTCCTCGACGGCGTTCTTTCCGCCACCCTCGTCTTCCATCACTTCGAGCCTGTTCCAGAGCGGGAGTAGACCCATGGACCTCACGCGCCGCACCCTCCTCAAGACGCAGGCCGCAATGGCTGCCGCCGCCGCTGCGAACGTCACGCTCCCGGCCAGCGCCCAGAACGTCCTGACCGGAGAGGATCTGCACCTTCAGTGGTCGAAGGCACCATGCCGTTTCTGCGGAACGGGCTGTGGCGTGATGGTCGGAGTGAAGGATGGCAAGGTCGTCGCCACGCACGGTGACATGCAGGCTGAGGTCAACCGCGGCCTCAACTGCGTAAAAGGGTATTTCCTTTCCAAGATCATGTACGGCAGCGACCGGCTTACGCAGCCGCTCATGCGCATGAGGAACGGCCAGTTCGCGAAGGACGGCGAGTTGCAAGCGGTCACCTGGGACCAGGCCTTTGACGAGATGGCCAAGCAGTTCAAGCGCGTGCTGAAGGAGAAAGGCCCCGAGGCCGTGGGCATGTTCGGCTCAGGCCAATGGACGATCTGGGAGGGCTATGCCGCGTCCAAGCTGATGCGCGCCGGCTTCCGCACGAATAACCTTGATCCCAATGCCCGGCATTGCATGGCCTCGGCGGCCGTCACTTTCATCCGCACCTTCGGCATGGACGAGCCGATGGGCTGCTACGACGACTTCGAGAACGCCGATGCTTTCGTGCTCTGGGGCTCGAACATGGCCGAGATGCATCCGATACTGTGGACACGGATTACGGATCGCCGCCTCAGTCGTCCCCATGTGCGGATCGCAACGCTCTCCACTTACGAGCACCGCACCACGGATCTCTCCGACATGACTTTGATCTTCAAGCCGAACTCGGACTTGGCGATCATGAACTATATCGCGAACTACATCATCCAAACCGGCGCCGTGAACGAGGAGTTCGTCGAGAAACACTGCAATTTCCGGCTTGCTAACACGGATATCGGCTACGGCCTGCGGCCGGAGCATGTGCTGGAGCAGCGGGCGCAGCATGCCAACGATGCGCAAGTGTCGAACGCATCGAGCTTCGAGGATTATGCGAAGCTCATGAGCCAGTATACGGTCGAGAAAGCTTCGGAATTGTCCGGCCTTCCGAAGGAGAGGCTCGAGGCCCTCGCCAAAATCTATGCCGATCCGAAGATCAAGGTGATGTCGCTCTGGACCATGGGGTTCAACCAGCACGTCCGCGGCGTCTGGGCCAACCACATGGTCTACAACCTGCACCTGCTCACCGGAAAGATAGCGGAGCCCGGCAACTCCCCCTTCTCGTTGACGGGGCAGCCATCCGCCTGCGGGACAGCGCGCGAGGTCGGCACTTTCAGCCATCGTCTCCCGGCCGACATGCAGGTCAACAATCCCGAACACCGCAAGCACGCGGAGGAGATCTGGAAACTGCCGCATGGCCTGCTGCCCGAGAAGGTAGGCTATCACGCCGTGCAGCAGGATCGCATGCTGAAGGACGGCAAGCTGAACGCCTACTGGATCATGTGCAACAACAATCTCCAGACGGCACCGAACACGAACAACGAGACCTATCCCGGCTACCGCAACCCGGCGAACTTCGTTGTCGTCTCGGATGCCTACCCGACGGTGACCGCCATGGCGGCGGATCTGGTTCTGCCGGCTGCCATGTGGGTGGAGAAGGAAGGCGCCTACGGCAACGCCGAGCGACGCACCCATTTCTGGCACCAGCTCGTCAACGCGCCAGGGGATGCCCGCTCCGATCTCTGGCAACTGGTGGAGTTCTCGAAACGGTTCACCACCGACGAGGTCTGGCCGGCCGCGATTCTCGATGCCAACCCAAACTACAAGGGTAAGACCCTCTACGATGTTCTCTTCGCCAATGGGGAGGTGAACAAGTTTCCCTTGTCCGAAGTCGACACGGCCCATGAGAACCGCGAGTCGAAGGCCTTCGGCTTCTATGTTCAAAAAGGCCTCTTCGAGGAATATGCCGCCTTCGGCCGCGGGCACGGGCATGATCTTGCACCGTTCGACACCTATCATCAGGTAAGGGGGTTGCGGTGGCCGGTGGTGAACGGACAGGAGACGCGATGGCGGTATCGGGAGGGCTATGACCCCTACGTGGAGAAGGGGACTGGCTTCCAGTTCTACGGAAATCCCGACAAGAAGGCCAATATCATGGGGGCTCCTTATGAACCGCCGGCCGAGTCGCCGGATGCCGAATACGATCTCTGGCTCGTGACCGGTCGCGTGCTGGAGCACTGGCATTCCGGCTCCATGACCCTGCGCGTGCCAGAGCTCTACAAGGCCTTCCCGGGAGCCGTCCTGTTCATGCATCCGGACGATGCCGCCAAGCGCAACCTGCGCCGGGGGCAGGAGGTCAGAATTGTCTCGCGGCGTGGCGAGATTCGCAGCCGTGTCGAGACCCGTGGGCGTAACCGCGTGCCGCTGGGTCTGGTCTTCGTTCCATTCTTCGACGCCAGCCAGCTCATCAACAAGGTCACGCTCGACGCGACTGACCCGATCTCGAAGCAGACAGACTTCAAGAAATGCGCGGTCAAAGTTGTTTCAGCAGCCACCGCTGATGCGGGAGATATGCAATGAGGCGCAGCATATTCATGGGGTTGATCAGCATTGGTCCTTGCCTGGCGGCCGGAGCCATATTCGCGCAGGATGCGCCGCGCCTGCGTGGTCCGGAACCTTTTACCAAGGAAACCCCAGCCCCGCCGATGCAACGCCAGGTTACGGACGACGTGCGAGTGCGCCGCAATTATCCGGATCAGCCTCCCGTTATCCCGCATTCCATCGAGGGCTACGCGATGGATCTCAACGCGAACAAGTGCATGTCCTGCCATGCGCGTAAGTTCACGGACCAGAGCCAAGCCCCAATGATCAGCGTAACGCATTACCAGGATCGGGAAGGAAATACGCTCGGCGGCTTGGCGCCGCGGCGCTACGTATGCGTCTCCTGCCACGTGCCGCAAACGACCGCGAGGCCTCTCGTCGAGAACGTGTTCACCGACATGGATGAGATCGCAGAGCCCGAGCGGCAACCTGGACGGGGGCGGTACTGATGGCGGCCGGGATATCTCGCGCATGGGGCTGGTTCCGAGGCAACCGTTGGGTCCGGACGGCCGTGAGCCCACCGACTTATCTCAGCCTCGCCTTCCTTACGCTCGGCGGCTTTGTCGCCGGCGTCATCTTCTGGGGCGGCTTCAACACCGCGCTGGAAGTTACGAATACCGAGAAATTCTGTACCAGTTGTCACGAGATGGAGGCCAACGTCTTCGAGGAATTGAAGGGGACCGTCCACTTCACGAACCGCTCCGGCGTGCGTGCCACGTGTCCCGATTGTCACGTGCCCCACGAATGGACCAACAAGATCGCCCGCAAGATGCAGGCCTCGAAAGAAGTTTGGGGGCATATCTTCGGCTCGATCGACACTCGGGAGAAGTTCTTGGCCCTGCGCAAGCACCTCGCTGAGCGGGAATGGGAGCGGATGAAGGCGAACGACTCGCTTGAATGCCGCAATTGCCACAGCTCGGAATCCATGGACCTTGCGAAGCAGAATCCGCGCGCGGCGGCGGCGCATGAGCAGTTCCTTTTCACGGGACAGAGGACCTGCATCGATTGCCACAAAGGTATCGCGCATCGTCTGCCTGACATGTCAGGCGTTCCGGGATGGCAGTAAATTCATGACAGTCCTCAGGTCGCTCGTTATCGCTTCGGTCCTCGCGATGGCGCTACCAGGAACGATCCCGGTGGCCGCACAGGAGACATCCGTCGGCCAGAGCCAGGCGCGCGCCATCGAGCCGCAGGAATTCCTGCGGTTGGCCCATAGCTCTGCGACGCTTCAGGGTCAGGCGGCCAAGCTCGCCGCCAGCCGCGAAACCAGACCCGAGGTCAAGAGCTACGCAACTGCGGCGGCCGAATTCAGGCAGGGACTGCTGCAACGGATCGAGGCCTTCGCCAAAGAGCGCGGCATCCCGCTTCCTTCCGTGAAAGAATTCGAACACCGGGTCATCATCGAGAACCTGGAGCCGCTTGACTACCTTGCGCTGAGCCGGCGCTACGCGGAAATCCAGGTGCAGGCGAGCGAACAGGAGTTGACGATTTACCAGGCCGCGAGCCGGAGTCAGCGTCAAGAGATCAAGGCCTTCGCCGAGCAGGTTCTTCCCGAGTTGCAGAAACAGCACGACGCAGCACAGAAAATGCATGAGGCGGTCCGGCCTTGAGCGGGACGGCGAGGAAACACGTCGAAGTGCCTTTCTGCGATGTCCCTGTGATCTGATCTCGATCGGGTGGGCCTGCTAACGGGCAGCAGCATGCGCCTTCGTCGAGGGGGCATGAAGAGATCTTTCTTGACAAGGCCTTTGGGTGGACCTTCGCGCCGTTTCCTTCGGCCAGGAAGCGCCTGTCGAAGCAAGCCCATTCTCTATCGCATCCGTCCCATGGTGCTCGACCGCGGCCGAGGTTCCGGCGGATCAATGTGGCAGCGATCCGCTTGGGCGGGAGATGTAGAGTTCTTGTGGCCGTTCCGCGATGCGATGGCCAGGCTGGCGACGAAGCCTAAGAGGGCAAGAAGCGTGAGAATGCCGCTTGCCATCCTTGCGGCCTCCCAACCTGCAATGCCGCCACTGGTGCGCAGGATCACGGACGCATGCAGCAGGGCAAGCGGCCAGTAAAGCACCGGGGCATAGCGCAGGCGAATGCGCACGACCGCAGGCAGGATGATGAGGGCGTGCCCGAACACCATCGAGAGCACAAACCCGATCAGGATGGCATGCAGCGCGACATCGTATCCGAGGCTGTTTTCACCCGGGGGGAATCCGATCAGGAAAAGGCCTGCGAAACCCAGCCACGCATAGCCTGCCAGCATGCAGGCCGCCATGTAGCGGGCCTGTCCCGTCCTGCGGACATTCAGGAGAGCAATGTCGTGCCGCATCAGCCACAGTGTGGTGACGAGCAGCGCCAGGCCGAACAGGATCGCGCCGTTCTCCGTCATGAGGCCGTTCTGGGCGCCGGCGACGAGTAGCCCGATGGCGAATAGGAAGAGAGCCTCACTGCCGCGTCGCTGCGGCATGAGGCGACTGAGCTCCAAGCGCTCGCCCGCGATGGTCAGGACCAGGAAGGCGAGCCACCAGCCCACCAGGTCGGGCACGGACTGGCCCGTCAGCCAGAGGATGTTCCCGGCGAGCCAGGCGAGGGCACCAAACAGCAGCGCGCCGGTGAACACGGCCGGCTGCTGGATCGTGATCAGCAGGGATCCGCCCGCAAGCACCGCCGCGGCAATCGTGTAAGCCCCTGCGCCCGCGACCTCGGGCGCCCCAGCCAGCAGGGCAAATGTGCCAAGACTCGAGAAGGCTGGAGCGGCGTAGCCCCATCCACGATCCAGCGCGACGGCACGCTCGAGACTGATGAGCGTTCCGAACAGGCCCGAGAGCATCAGCGGTCCATGCAGAGCTGCAAGGGACGAGCCGTGCGGCAAGGGCCAGCCGAGCCGTCCCAGCGCACCCCAGAGACCTGCCAACAAGGCAAGGATGCCGAACACTAGGAGCACAGCTCTCATCGCCATCCTGGGGCGCGCAGGCGAAGAGGCCGGCGGAAAAGCGGCTGGCCCGGCGACGGTTGGGGTTTCCATCAGGTCGCCTCCCGAGGGCGATGTCCCAGCAGCTCAAGTCCCCGGTCCGTAATGCGATCCGGGTTCCAGGGCGGGTTCCACACCAGGCAGACGGAGATTTTCGGCATATCCTGGAAACGACGCGACAGGCGCTCTCGCGCGTCTTCAACGATCATCCCGCCCAGCGGGCAGGCCCTGGTCGTCAGCGTGAGCGCGACTTCGATGCCGTCATCGCCCAGTGCCGCCCGGTAGACGAGGCCGAGGTCGACTACACTCAGGCCAACCTCCGGGTCCATCACCTCAAGCAAGCAGTCGAGAATGTCGGGATCGAGGGTCTGGTTCTTGGTGGAATGGCGGACCATGGCTTTCCTTCCTTAGCAGAACCTACACTCGCCCATCGAGCCGGGTCGGTCTTTGCCCTGGCGCAAATTTCGACACCAAACCCAGCCGCTGCTGGAGGCAATGTTGTGCGGGGACAAAGAGCGTTGAGGGCGGGCGGCTTATACTTAAAGCTAAATTCACATCCGAGGCTCACATGACCATCGAATCCACTCACCTCGTCGACGATGTAATGCGGCGATGGCCCGCGACGATCCGCATATTCCTGAATCATCGGATGCGTTGCATCGGCTGTCCGATCGCGTGTTTTCATACGGTCGACGACGCCTGCCGCGAACATAAGGTCGATCACGCGGCTTTCCTGGCCGATCTTAGGGAAGCTGCTGCGCTCGAAGGCATTGATGATCCGTGCCACCTCTGAGGCAAGAGCTACGGCCACCCGTCGGTCGCGGCACGGTCAGTCGGGCAGTCCTTCGGCGAGCATGAACAGTTTGTGCGGTTCGCGGATCATGATGCGCTGGCGTCCGCCCGCGACGAGGCCCAGGCTCTCCCAGGCGCTCAGAACGCGGCTTACCGTGTGCAGCGTGGCGCCGGTCATCTCGGCGACGTCCTGGCGCGTGATCGGAAAGTCGATCTGGACACCCTCCTCGACCTTGCGGCCGGATTGTTTAGCGAGACGGAGCAGGGCGTGAGCGATGCGGCGCTCGACCTGCTCGGTCGACATCTCGACGACGCGGGTGTGGGCGTCCTGGAGCCGGCTCCCTACGGTCTGAAGCGTATTGGCCGCCAGTCCCGGATGAGCCGCCACGAGGCGGGGCCACGCGGCAGAGGGCCAGACCAGGGCAATGCTGTCCACCACCGCCATGGCGGTGGCCGGATAGGCCTTGCGGCCGATGGCCATGGCGACGCCGAACACCTCGCCGGGCGCGACGAAGCGGACCACCACCTGCTGCCCGTCGGGGGTGAGCTTGAAAACCCGTAGATGGCCGTGGAGCAGGATGAAGAAGGAGTGGGCCTCCTCGTCCTGCTGGAACACCGCCGCTCCCTTCGGATAGCGGACCGACTGCGCTTCCTGGAGCATACGGTCGATCTGCTCGGGCGGAAGGCCGGCAAAGATCGGAAGGTCTGCTACGAGGGATCTATCGACGCTAGCCATTCATTGCCTTCCACAAAACCGGGTCTCAAACGCGACAGCGCGCCATGTTCTCGGATCCCGCTCCGCACAGAGATAACGGCCGAGCATCCTATCCGTTCGGATGCCCGAACCCGATCAGCCGAAGCCGCTCACAGGGGTCCTTGGACCGGCGGCGTGCAGCTTGGCAAGATACCGGTGTCCGTCATGTTTGTCCCAGCGCAAACAAAACACGCGTTACATTTTCCGTGCAGCGAATAGAGCGAACTCTTTGCGCAAGAACAAACACGATTGCATCTGCCAGACGTATCACCCTCCCAAGAGCTTTGGACAGAGGCTCACTGGTTTCGCATTTCAACAGGAGACAATCATGCGGAAGGTTATCGTGCTCGGCGCCCTCGTGGCAGCCCTTGGCTTCGCCGGTATTGCTCAGGCTGCCGAGGTCGAGGTGAAGATGCTCAACAAGGGTACCGAGGGCGTCATGGTGTTCGAGCCGGCGCTGGTGAAGATCAATCCTGGCGATACCGTGAAGTTCGTCGCCTCGGACAAGGGCCACAACGTCGAGACTGTCGATGGCATGCTGCCCGAGGGCGGCGAGAAGTTCGTCGGCAAGATCAACGAGGAACTGGCCATCACCTTCGACAAGCCCGGCGTGTACGGCTACAAGTGCAAGCCGCACTACGGCATGGGCATGGTCGGCATGATCGTGGTCGGGGATGCGACCAACGTGGATCAGGCCAAGGAAGCCAAGCATCCCGGCAAGGCCAAGCAGGCTTTTGCCAACCTGTTCGACAAGCTCGCGGCGACCCAGACCGCCGCCAAGTAACGGTTGAATTCTGCATATGCGCCGCCGCCGCGACAATTCTGCCACGGCGGCGCAAT
Organism: Microvirga sp.; assembly: GCA_041913065.1. GTDB lineage: Bacteria > Pseudomonadota > Alphaproteobacteria > Rhizobiales > Beijerinckiaceae > Microvirga. Next base: position 98,941 of record JAYSGD010000008.1, read on the forward strand.
GTCCTCGTAGAGCCGATGAAGCGGTCCTGAACCAACCCATCCGGCCATTGATTGCGAGAGCTTTTACAAGGAGATCGATGATGGCTCCCATCCCCCGCCTGCGGGACTACAAGGGGCCCGCGCTTCTCTCATACGGCTTCCGGCCATTCTTCCTCTTCGGATCGCTCTATGCCGGCCTCGCGATCCTGGCCTGGCTGCCGATATTCTACGGTGAGTTGGAACTCTCGACCGCCTTCGCCCCGCGTGACTGGCACATCCATGAGATGCTCTACGGCTATCTTCCGGCCGTGATTACCGGGTTCCTGCTGACGGCCGTCCCCAATTGGACTGGGCGCATGCCGCTCCAGGGGTGGCCGTTGCTGGTGCTTGTCCTGACTTGGGCCATCGGCCGTCTTGCCGTTACTGCCTCGGCTTGGATCGGCTGGGAGTTGGCCGCCGTCGTCGACAACGCATTCCTGATCCTCGTCGCAGCCGCCATGGGGCGGGAAATCATCAAGGGCAGGAACTGGCGCAACCTCAAGGTTCTGATCGCGCTCGGGGTCCTTGCTGTCGGCAACATCGTCTTCCACGTCGAGTCCCACATCCTTGGATTTGCGGACTACGGCATCCGCTTAGGAATCGCGGCAACCATGATGCTGATCATGCTAGTCGGCGGGCGGATCATCCCGAGCTTCACCCGCAACTGGCTCGTGCGGGAAAACCCCGGCCGCCTGCCGGCCTCGTTCGGACGCTTCGACGTTGTGTCCATGATCGCTGCCGGGATGGCCCTCATGATATGGATGGCGGCGCCTGACTGGACCGTAACCGGCGCGGCCCTGATCGCCGCGGGCGTGCTCCAGGCCGTTCGGCTGGCGCGCTGGGCCGGGGAGCGCACCTGGCGTGACCGCCTCGTCCTGATTCTGCACGTCGCCTATGCGTTCGTGCCGCTCGGCTTCGTTCTGGTCGGCTTGGCCGTATTGGGATTCCTGCCGGCAAGCGCGGGCATCCACGCCTGGACGGGCGGTGCCATGGGCATCATGACCCTGGCAGTGATGTCCCGAGCGAGCCTCGGTCACACGGGGAGGGCGCTCGAGGCAACGACAGCAGTACAAGGAATCTATCTGCTGCTCGTTGCGGCCGCGCTCGCCCGAGTCTGCGCTGCGATCAATCCTGATTGGAGCGGCGCGCTGCTGCATGTTGCGGGACTGGCGTGGGCCGCTGCCTTCGTGGGCTTTGCCCTGGCCTACTGGTCCGTATTCACCCGTCCGCGCGTGACGGCTTAATACGCGCGGAAGAGCTCTGGAACGGCTCGGGCAAGACTTGCGGAATATTGAACACGGCTCGTCCGACGAGGCTACGATCGAACTGATCGAGGATGCCAAACATATCATCACGCTGTTCTTGGAACGCTCCCGAAGGCTCCATCCCTCGGCGGTTGCTCGTAAGCTGAGCGGCCTGGCCAAGAATGTTGGGAAGCAGCGTAAACAAATCATGCTGCTGACTGCCGCAAGATGGCGAGTGGCGCGACGAAGTAAGGGAACTCATTCGCTCATTGATCGAAAAGGTCGCTCTGACGTCGAAGGGGGAGGGCGGTCTCGAAGACATCCTGCACGCCAACCTGGCGCGCATCCTCGCTTCTCCGCTCAGCGGGCGCAGATGTGGAGAAGGGGCAAAGCCACTCCGGGCCAATAGCGTAGCGGGCTCCCAACGCCAAGAAGTCCCCGCTTTTTTGTGTTGAGGCAGCTTCGGTGTTGATTGCGGGGACCTGAAACCACCGACAATTCAAACCTGATAGAGTGAGTTTGCTCGGGCCTTCGCCGACTGGGCTTGCTAGTTTCCACTGCGTCGATGGAGAACATGTAATAAGCGGTTCTCGACGTGAACAGGTGTTACAACGAATGAAATTGATATGTCGTATGTTTCAGTCACGCGTTAACTGGTCTGACAGCAGTATCGGGACATCTCCGACCTAAGAGCTTGATCAGCTCAAGCCAACTAAGATGACATTCCCTGAGCGCCATGAATTTCCGCGGAGGACCCGAACCAGACACTGTCCACGAATATCAATGGAATAGCGACTTCAGCAGCTGCCGGCAGTAACGGACGAATTCCGGGTCGGAGCTTCCAACTGAGGTCGATAGAGATCTGGATCATAAGAACTTATGCGTGTTCGCGCTGCTAAGGATGACGAATTCACTTCATTTCAGGTATCGCTCAAGCAAAGCTAGGAGGTCCGCTAAATCATGGGACATGTTGGCATCTGAACATTTGAGAATTGTTTGACGGCCTCCCTCCTCCACCGTGATCGTATAGCTGATAGCGTCGCGGGCACGCCCAGGGCCATCCTCGTTGGCTGAGGATGCGGCTGTTGCAGCCTCGATCAGTCTAGATATTTCCTCTGCGGCTGTTGACGGCAGCATGCTGGTATCCAGTGTCCGAGGAGGACGGCCAAGAAGTATTCCAGCCACTTGCCCACCATGTTTTGCCAAGCTGACCTTCATCTCATCTCTCGCACCTATCAGGGGCTTTGAAGCAGCAGTCAGGAGTTTGCAGAACGAGGTGATCTGGATCTGCTTGGGCGCGTTGATGACGAACCCGCCTCAGTTGTCGTCGGCGTCGCCCTCAGAGTACGGACCTCCACGGCCAGTGCAGTCACCTGGCGGGACACCGCCTCGATCTGCCGGGCAAGGGCGGTGAGGAGGTCTGTTTCGCGGCCAGCGATCTCACCCGCGGAGATCGCATGGCTCCGACTCTGACGGGCTCTTGCCGGCAAACCGCTGATCCGGATCCCCACTTCTCGCCATCCGGCCAGCACGGCCTGCTGCTCCACACTGCCTGTGCCGTACAACTCACCAGCCATAATATACGTTTTGTCGGCAAACTCCTGGAACTCTGTTGTCGGGCCGGAAGCCTTCAGTGCCTCGTACCAGATCAGAGCCGGTGCCTCCCAAGCGTATCCCCCAATACCTGCGGCTGTAAGGTAAAATGCCTTGTTGGGGATGCCGGAGTTGATATGAACGCCGCCATAATCTCCCTCCTCAGTATCGGGCAGATGCACGAACTTGCTCATGTGGTCCGGCTGCGGATCCTTGCCGAAGGTCTCGTTGTCGTAGGCGGTGCCCGGCGCTTTCATGGATCGCAGGGCGTCTGCTTCAATACCAGGGGTGAACACTTCCGCTCCGATGAGCCAATCTGCCTGTTCTGCCGCTTGCCCGAGCGACCACTGTTTCACCAACGACCCGAATACGTCCGACATCGACTCGTTGAGCGCCCCAGATTGCTTATGGTATTCAAGGCCGGCGACATGTTCGGTCACCCCATGAGTGAGTTCATGGCCGATCACATCAAGGGAGTTCGTGAAGTCCGTGAACATGACACCGTCCCCATCTCCGAACACCATTTGCTGCCCGTCCCAGAACGCGTTGTTGTAGCCCGCGCCATAGTGGACATATCCGTCGAGGCGCATCCCGTGGTCGTCAATGGAGTTGCGGTCCAGCACCTCGCGATAAAATTCTCGGGTGGCTCCCAAACCGTCGAAGGCGCGGTTGACCGAGATGTCGGCAGACGCCTCACCTTGCTCAGTGCGAGCCAGGACAGCGCTAGGAAGCCAGTTGCTGTTCTGACAATCGAAGATACTCCGACTGCCGTCTGTGGGTGCGGCCGAAAGTCCAGCCCCGAAGTTAGCCCGCAGTGACCGTTGGCCTCTTAATCGGGCTGTGCCCAGGAGAGTATTTAGGGCGGCTTGGCGGACCTCTTTGTTGCTACTCTCGAGAAGTTTACGAAGCAGGTGTGGAGGAATGATGCAGTTGAGGCAACGGCACGTCTGGATCATGTGACACCTCCAGCTCGAAACGGAGATATAGAATTTCTGTCCGCGATACCTGAATCGACTTTTACGCCCATCAACGACTGCAGGCACGACGTGTTTTATAAGTGTATCATTCTTGGCGGATAAGGATAATCAGACGCTATTAAGCCTTAGCCTGCCCACCTTCAGAGCTTTCATCAGGCTGAATCACACGACATGATTGAAAGTTCGGTATGGCTGCGGAAGCGCCCGTGGTGTGCGAGACGGTTGCCGAGGTGTCCTACGCTTGCGGAAGCGGCGAGATCATCGCCGGGGCGCTGTCGTTCCTCAAGCCCGCGCGGGAAGTGGAGGTCGTCTCCATTCTGGAGGATAAGGCGTTTCGGCGTTGAGATGTGCCGGCACGGCGTTGCCGCGACATTCGCGACCGTCAGGCATGCGCAGCGCAAGGTCGTATCCGTGGTACTTGAGGCCGCGCAGTCCCATCGGGATGCCCCTCCTGGTCATGAGCGGCTATGCACCCTCGACCCTGCAACGACTAATCTTTGGGAGCGTCACCAAGGGAATACTGGATAACCCGCTCCCACTCCCAGTCCGGCTGGTGCATTATGGCTGACGCGGATAACCGGGATCGCGCCGCATCTCGCGATGCTCACGTGAATCGCGGCCATGCTTGCCGATTGCTTGAGCTGCCCTTTGACTCCGATCCCATCGCGGTTTGATCAGGTGCACGCGTTATCACAGCGAGGTTGTCATGGATCGGGTCAACATGCGCGACATTGTCAACGAGGGGCAGCAACTCGGATCCGTTCAGTGGCACGCCCGATCCGCCGAGGAGGCGCTCGCGGCATTCGATTCGCATCCCAGCGGTCTGAGTTCGGTTGAAGCCCAAGGGCGGCTTGACCGGCATGGTTACAATCTGATGCCCGAGGGCGAGCGGCGCAGTGCTCTCTCCCGTTTCCTGTCCCAGTTCAACAATGTCCTGATTTACGTCCTTCTTGCGGCGGCTGCGGTCACCGCACTCCTAGGACACTGGGTCGACACGTCGGTGATCCTTCTCGTCGTTCTTGTGAACGCGGTGATTGGATTCATTCAGGAGGGTCGTGCAGAGGAGGCCCTGGAGGCCATTCGCGCCATGATCTCCGCCCAGGCCTCGGTGATGAGGGACGGGCGGCGCCAGACCATCAAGGCCGAGGAACTCGTTCCGGGCGATATCGTGCTGCTAGAGGCCGGCGACCGGGTGCCGGCCGACCTGCGGTTCCTTCGAGCACGCAACCTGCGGATCGACGAGGCCATTCTTACGGGTGAGTCGGTTCCGGTGGAGAAGGAGACAAGCCAAGTCGCTCCTGATGCAGCATTGGGGGACCGGACCTGCATGGCCTTCTCAGGGAGCCTTGTCGTCGCCGGACAAGGGATAGGCATCGTCATTGGAACCGGAGCGAGCACCGAGATCGGTCGCATCACGGCCTTGTTGCGCGGGGTCGAGACCCTCACCACACCTCTCGTCCGGCAGATGAACCAGTTCGCGCGCGTTCTCACTGGCGCGATCCTCACCTTGGCCGCCTTGGTCTTCGGTTTTGCAGTCACGGTCCATGAAACGCCGTGGGGCGAGGCTTTCATCGCAGTCGTCGGGCTGGCCGTCGCGGCCATTCCCGAAGGGTTGCCGGCCGTGATGACGATTACGCTCGCCATCGGCGTCCAGCGGATGGCGGCGCGCAATGCCCTTATCCGCCGCCTGCCGGCCGTGGAGACGCTCGGCTCTGTATCCGTGATCTGCTCGGACAAGACCGGAACGCTAACCCGCAACGAGATGATGGTGCAGACCGTCGTCACGCTGGATGGACGCTTCGAGGTGACAGGAAGCGGATATGCGCCCGAAGGCGAAATCCTCGCGGACGGCGTGGCCGTCGTCCTAAACCGCGAGCCTATCCTGACGGAAGTCGTACATAGTGCGTGCCTGTGCAACGATGCCGACCTGCACCTTACGAGTTCGGGCTGGGCTATGGATGGCGATCCGATGGAGGGAGCGCTAGTCTCCCTTGCCATAAAGGCGGGCATAGACCCGCAGGAACTCAGGCACAGGTTCAGCCGCGTCGACGAGCTTCCGTTCGACGCGCGACACCGCTTCATGGCCTCCCTGCACCGCCTGCCCGAAGGCGGCGCGGTCCTCTACGTAAAAGGGGCTCCCGAGCGGGTTATCACCATGTGCGCCTGGGAACAGGCCGCGTCGGGAGAGCGGCCGTTGCGTCCTCACTGGTGGACGGGTCAGGCGGACGGCGCGGCTCACAAGGGGCAGCGAGTTCTCGGAATCGCGGCGAGATGGCTACCGGACCTGCCATCCTCTTCGTTGCAATTCCACGACGTCGACGACGGCTTGACGATGCTGGGCCTGCTGGGGCTCATCGACCCGCCCCGTGACGAGGCACGAGCTGCGGTCAAGGAATGCCAGTCGGCGGGCATCAGGATCAAAATGATTACCGGCGATCATGCTGCCACAGCCACGGCAATCGCCGGCACACTTGGGATCCAGGCACACAAAGGGATAGCCGCTACAGGAGCCGACCTCGACCGCATGGACGACCACCGGTTCCGGTCTGCCGTGCGCGACGTGAGCGTGTTCGCGCGCACCAGCCCCGAGCACAAGCTGCGCATCGTCCAGGCCTTGCAGGCCGACGGCGAAGTCGTCGTTATGACTGGCGACGGTGTCAACGACGCGCCATCGCTCAAGCAGGCTGACGTCGGCGTTGCCATAGGCCGCAAGGGAACTGAGGCAGCGAAGGAGGCCGCCGAGATGGTGCTGGCCGACGACAATTTCGCCTCGATCGTCGCGGCTGTGCATGAGGGCCGGACGGTCTACGACAATCTCAAGAAGGTGATCGCCTGGACCCTGCCGACCAACGGCGGTGAGGCGCTCGCCATTGTTGCCGCCATGCTGCTTGGCCTGACGCTGCCGATCACGCCGGTTCAGATCCTGTGGGTCAACATGATCACGGCCGCGACACTGGGGCTGACGCTCGCCTTCGAGCCGCCGGAACCCGGTGTCATGCGCCGCCCGCCGCGCAGGCAGGACGAACCGATCCTATCCAGATTTCTGGTCTGGAGGGTCGTGTTCGTGTCAATGCTGTTTGTTGTAGGGGTTTTCGGCATGTTCGAGTGGGCGATCCGGCGTGGTCTGCCGATCGAGGAGGCCCGCACCATCGTGGTGAACACCCTCGTGGTGCTGGAGATCTTCTACCTGTTCAGCGTGCGGTTCCTGCACGCGCCCTCCCTCACGTGGCAAGGGATCTTAGGTACCCGGGCCATCCTGATCGGCGTCGGCGCTGTCGTCCTGGCGCAATTGGCCTTCACATACTTTGCGCCCATGCAGGCCCTGTTTCACACGCGAGGCATCTCGCTCCTGGATGGGGCGGCTGTCGTGGCAACGGGAGTGATTTTGCTGATCATCTTGGAAGGGGAGAAACGGCTCGTCGCCCGTGCGGGCCGGCTCAAGCCAATGCTCAAGCAACGCCGATCCGTGTGATCGGCAAGAAGGAGGAGAGCACATGCTGCGCAGTATCCTTATCGCCCTGGACGGCTCCCCGTCCAGCCTGCAAGCCGCCAGCGTCGGGTTGGAACTGGCTTGCCGCCACAAGGCTCACGTGGACGGACTCGGTATAGTCAATTCAGGCTGGATCCAGCGTCCCGAAGCAGTGCCGGTTGGCGGAATGGCCTACAAGACCGCCCTCGACCTGAAGGAACTTCAGAGTGCCACGGAGCGGGTGGGCGCGGTCCTCCAGGACTTTCGGGAGCGCGCCGAGAGGGCAGGCACCCTCTCGTTCGACCTTCGCGAGGTCGATGGAAGCCCTCTCCAGGTGGTCGAGATCGAGGCGATTTCCCATGACCTGATCGTCCTGGGCCGCAACAGCATGTTCGACGTGGGCGGCGAGATCTGCGAGCTGCCGTTGTGCGTCGACCGCATCATCCGTGGCGAGCCGCGCCCGGTCCTGCTCGTGCCTGATCAGGCGCCAGGCTCAGGAGAGGTCAATTCGCAACCGCCGATTCTGCTGGCGTTCGACGGCAGCCCGGCCTCCTCGCGGGCGGTGCATATGTTCGCACTCCTGGGTCTCGCCGCTGGTCGCGTGGTCCATGTCGTGACGCTCGACCAGTCGTCGACCGAAAGGGCAGAGCAGACGGCGGAGCGTGCCTGCGCGCTGCTCAGGCGGCACGCGGCAACCGAGACGCATGCCATCGGCTTGGGCGACCGCGAAGCAGGCACTCCCGCGGAGACGATACTGGGGCTGGCGAAGGCGCTCAAGCCCGAAATGATCGTCATGGGAGCCTATGGCACCCGGGGGATTCAGGAAATCTTCGGTTCCTGCACGAGAGAGGTCCTGAACGCCTGCCCTGCACCTCTCTTTCTGCATCACTAGAGGCGCTCGTTGCATTGGCCATTGGGAGGAGGCATCGCTGATGCATGTCACGGTCTTCGGCACAAAGCACTAAGGACGCTGCTTCCTGGAGGCGGCGAACATGACGGCAGGGCACCAGGCCTTCTTCACCGAGGATGCGCTGTCCAGCACCGGCGAGACGGCGGCTTGGGCCTGAGTGGGCAGGAGGGGGCCACCCTATCAAGGACGGTCCTGGCCTGTACAGCCTACTCGCTGGCCGGTGGCCTCGTTATGATGGTCCTGAGTTCATGACCCTGGACGGCGCCGAGCGTTACCCCTTGCAGACAACATCCGGAGGCGATCACAGCCATGAAGCCGATCGTGACCCTGACCCTCAATCCATCCATCGACGGTTCCAGTGAGGCCGAAGCCGTGCGCCCCATCCGCAAGGTACGCACCTCCAACGAGCGCTACGAGCCGGGCGGGGGCGGGGTTAATGTCACGCGCGTCATACAGGAACTCGGCGGCTCCTCCCTGGCGTTGTACCTAGCCGGAGGGGTCACAGGTGCGGTACTCGACGAGTTGCTTACCAAGAGCGGCATTGCGGGGAGACGGATCGCGATCAAGGACCACACGCGGGTCAGCCTCACCGTTTTTGAGCGCTCCACCGGCCTCGAGTACCGGTTCGTTCCTGAGGGACCAGAGGTCGGCAAGTCCGAGTGGGAGGAATGTCTTAGGGCGCTGAGCACCCTGGAATGCGAGTATCTCGTCGCGAGCGGCAGCATCCCTAAAGGCATTCCCGCTGATTTCTATGTCCGGGTCGCCGCCATCGCACGGGCGAAGGGGATCAGGTTCGTCCTCGACACGTCGGGAGAGGGGCTCTGCGAGACGATCGCCGGCGGCGGCATCCATCTCGCCAAGCCGAGCTTCGGGGAATTCGAACAACTCGTTGGCCGCAGCCTGGAAAGTCCGCAAGCACTGGAGGACGCTGCCATGGAGGTGGTCCGGTCCGGTCGCGTAGAACTCCTCGCCGTCACCATGGGTCACGATGGCGCAGTCCTGGCTCATGCCAGTGGCCTGCTAAGGCTTCCCGCGCTGAAAGTTGAGGTCCGGAGCGCCGTAGGTGCTGGGGACAGCTTCATCGCCGGGATGACGCTGGCTCTGGCCCACGGCGCTGCGCCTGAGGTGGCCTTCCGATGGGGCATCGCTGCGGGAACCGCGGCTGTCCTGACACCCGGCACCGGGCTGTGCAAGCGTGAGAATGTCGAACGCTTTTTCGATGCGATTTCGCAAGAGCAGGGGGCGCCGGCATCCTGAAGTGGTCTGGGCATGCAGCGGCGCGGCCGGCCCTGATGTGCCCGAGGACTCCTGCACCGACCTGATTTACCGGGAGGAGGGAGCATGAACGAACCCAGTGAGCAAAAAGACGACAGGGATCGCCGCTATCTCCTATGGTACTGGCTGCCAGTCGTCGGGGCCGGGATCGGCCTGACGTTTGTTTTCCTGATCTGGCTGCTCGGCCCGTAGACCAGAGCCCGGCGAGGCAGCCCCGGTTCTGACCTACCTGCGGGATTCTGCCCTTTTGGAACGCCGCCTGCCCGAACCACAAATCTGCTGTAGACTGGGCCAAAACCCTTAGTGAAAGCAGCCCAAGCCCCGGCAAGCTGTAATGAAACTCGCGAGTTTCGGTTCGGCGGCTTGAAAGACGAAACGAGATTCGATGGAAGGGATTTCAGTCTTCAACGAGACGGCCGTGATCCTCACACTGGCTGCGGGAATGGGGGTCCTGGGCCTAGTGCTCCGTCAGCCGCTCATCGTGGCCTTCATCGCCACCGGGATCGTGGCAGGCCCCGATGCCCTCGGTCTCGTCCAAGGAAGCGAGCATGTCGGGCTGCTGGCCGAGATAGGCGTTGCTGTCCTTCTCTTCCTGGTCGGTCTCAAGCTCGACCTCCAGATCGTTCGGGCCTTGGGTCCAGTCGCGCTCGCCACCGGCCTCGGGCAGGTCGCCTTCACCGCCGTGGTTGGCTTCTTCATCTGTCTTGTCCTCGGCTTCGACACTGTCACGAGCGCCTACGTCGCGGTTGCGCTGACCTTCTCCAGCACGATCATCATCGTCAAGCTTCTCTCCGACAAGGGCGAGGTCGACTCCCTTCACGGCCGCATTGCCATCGGCTTCCTCATCGTCCAGGACATCGTCGTCGTCCTCGCGATGATCGTCCTTTCCACGGTCGGAATCCGCGCCGGCGAAAGCCCGGCCGGTTTGGGAATCGGCGGCGCCTTCCTCAGCGGCCTGCTTCTCCTCGCGCTGGTCGCCCTGTTTGTGCGCTACGGCGCGGAGCGGTTGCTGCGCCACATCATCCGCATGCCCGAACTGCTGGTGACGTTCGCCCTGGCCTGGGCGGTCCTGTTCGCCGCCGTCTGCGACTTCATCGGCCTCGGGAAGGAGCTAGGCGGCCTGATCGCCGGCGTGTCGCTGGCCTCGACCTCGTTCAGGGAGGCGATTGCCTCCCGCCTGGCCAGCCTCAGGGACTTCCTGCTGCTGTTCTTCTTCATCGCCCTAGGGTCTGGACTGCGCATCGGCCTTCTCGGCGAGCAGATCATGCCTGCCATCGTCCTGTCCGCCTTCGTCCTGATTGGCAATCCGCTGATCGTCATGGCGATCATGGGTTACATGGGCTACCGCAAGCGCACCGGGCTCTTTGCCGGCCTCACAGTCGCACAGATCAGCGAGTTCTCGCTGATCTTCATGGCGATGGGGATCTCTCTGGGCCATGCTGCGCCCGAGTCGCTCGGCCTCGTCACGCTGGTCGGCCTCGTGACCATCACCCTGTCAACCTACATGATCCTGCACTCCCAGACCCTCTACGACGTGCTCGAGCCCTTCATCGGCTGGGCCGAGCGGCGGGAGGCTCACCGGGAGGGCGAGGCGCTCCCCGCGGTCGAGGAGGCCTACGACGTGGTCCTGTTCGGGCTCGGGCGGTTCGGTCGGGAGGTCGCCAAGATACTGCAATCGGCAGGCGCCAAGGTCCTGGGGGTAGATTTCGATCCTGAGGCGCTGGAGCGATGGCGCAAGCGCGGACATGCGGGAATCTATGGGGATGCCCTCGATCCCGAGTTTCCCGGGACGCTTCCTCTCGGGGGCGTCGGGTGGGCGGTCATCGCCACAACTCCGCCGATGGGCCCCAGCGTGGTTCACAGCGACAACCGCATCGTGCTCATGGAAGGGCTCCGGCAGGCAGGCTTCGAGGGGCGGGTCGCCATCCGCAGCCATGACCCCGCCGACGCCCGCCAACTCCTGCACGCGGGCGCTGATTTGGTGCTGGCCCCATATGCCGATGCCGCCGTGCGGGCGGGAGAACTCATGGGATTCTCGTCCATCGACTGGCCAGCCGACATGGTGGTCAGCAGGGCGGCTGACGGCACGACTGCATCGCGCGCCCGGCAGCCCGACCTTCAGGCGGAGCGGGATGTCGAAGCTGGTTCAGCCTGATCAGAAGTATTCTTCTTCGGAACTACCAGAACATCCAACTCCGCATTCCGCAGGACACTCTCCGCCACGCTCCCCAGGAGCAGCGCGCCGATCCCGGATTGCCCTCGTGTGCCAAGGACGATGAGATCCGAACGGTTCACGGAGGCGCAGTCGCGAATGGTCTGCCCGGTTTCCTCTTCGACCGGCATCACGAGGGTACGGCTTGCTTTGACCTCGACCTTTCCGAGGAACTCGACCATGCCTCGCCGTGCTTGCGCTTCCTCCTCCGCAAGCTGGATCTTCAATTGCTCGCGGGGCATGGCCGCCCGCAGCATGGTATCCTGAGTAAGAGTGTCGAACACGTGCAGGAAAACGGTTTCGACATCCCCAAGGAAGCCCAGATACCGCGCCATTCGAACCGCATGGGCCGAGGCATCGGAGAAATCCGTGGCGATCAAGATGCGGCGGTGGGGCTGGGCAGGAACCCCGTTCCGCGATGAGGATTGGCCGGCGGCTGAGCCGAATTGTCCGTTCGACGGTCGTTCCCATCATGACCTCCCGGATGACCTGACGCCGATAGGGTCCCATCACCATGAGATCGGCGTCCAACTCCGCCGCGACTTCCGAGATACCTTGGAACGGCTCCCCCCGGACGACCTTGGCACCGCAGTCCAAGCCGTCGATCTCTCGAACGGTTCGGGCGAGCTCAGCGAGGAGGACCATGGCCTCACGCTCCGCGGACTCGACCAGCTGCACCGGCTGATCGTCGTCGACGACATGAACCAGGACGATGTGGGCCGACACATGCCGGGCGAGCAGGGTGGCGCGGCGCAACGCACGATCGGACCGCGTCGAGAAATCGGTAGCCAGCAGGATGTTTCTCATCGTCGCTCACTCCTGCATTTCGGCGGGCTGAGGCCTTTAGCAATGATGGCCATGGCGCGTTTGTCTGGGCGCAACTGAGAGGTTAGCGTCGAGGCTCGGTGGATCAATCCAATTTTGGCATGGCGCATACAGGGTGCGCTCCGCCGTGTGCGTCGCTGTTGACGTGAGTAGGAACAGGACATGGTCCGGGTGACCTGCATCTTTCCAGCTCTCAAGCCGGGTTCGATGTGGTTGAACGCACATTGTTATGCTCTTGCCCTGGCGAAAGTAGACAAGGGTCGCAGCTTTGCGAGCCCTCTCAGATTTTGAGCCGTGGCTGCCGGCAGGAACTCGTCCCTAGCTCCACTCCGCTCGCGTGACATCAGACGTGCCAGCTTCAAAATCCACTTTTGGTGGCAAACAGGATCTCGATCTTCTTGCAATCATGTCGAGATCACTCGAAGGCGGGTGTGCCGGCCAAAGCACTGTCCAAATCGCGGCTCGGCACTCGGCGTCATGTTAGGGGCTGGGTTTACGCCTCAGATCATCGAAAGCGTAAGGAGCTGGATTCCGACGGTGCTCGGCCTGGCAGGCCTTATTCTGGTCAGCGGCGCGGCCTGCATCACCTACTTCCGCCGGGTCGCAGGATCTGATTGTCCGACGGCCTACTTTTCCAGCATGCCGGCCGACTTGCTGGAGGTGGTGATCGCCGGTGAGGGAAAAGGGCGACGATGCCCGCATTATCGCGCTTGTCCATTCGGCCCGTGTTCTCATGGTCGTGCTCGCATTGCCATTTCTTGTGCTGTCGCTCGGTTTTGCGGCGATCCTGCTTACCATTGCGGCCCTCCTCGCGGCCGGCGTGACCACATATCATCCTATGGCCAGGTCCCGCTGCTGTTGGCCTACCTGCCCGGTGGACTGGCGGAGATGAGCCTCGTCGCATTGTCCCTTGGCATCGAATTGGCCTTTGTGGCCGCTCATCACATCGTTCGAATGCTCATCGTCATGCTGGGAGCCGCACCGGCGTTTGCTCTCTTCCAATGCGAGAAGGCTCCCTAAGCCTCCCACAGTGAAGAGAAAGGCAGCGGCTGAGGTCAGCTAGCGGGACGCCTGAGACTAAAGCCCGAGGGCAGCAATCTTCGCGGAACCAGACCTTCTACCAGGTTCACGAATTTCGCTGCCTGAACCTCAATGGGTCTACCTCCGTAAGATGTCTGGTCACGATCTGCTATCCCACTCATCCGCGGCCCTTCATTGCATCGATGGAGCATTACTATTGCATTCCACGCTCGAGCCTGAACATTGTTCCGGCTCGATGCTCTCGCCAATTTACGTCTGAAGTTTACAACTGAAGGCCTGAGAAAACCCGAACCGAGAGTTGTCGGCACGTCTTTCCGACTCTGAAGAGTGGTGTGACCGGTGGAAGCTTGGGCCGCGGGGGACTTGATCATGAGCGATACCGAGACCGAAGCTGTGGCGAACTCGGCCTAGATGTAGGTGGCCGCTTGCGTTGGCCTCCATAATGCTCGCGACCTGCATCGGCATGCCTAACCGATCGAGGGCAATCTCAGCTGGCCCACATGGTGGCAAAACTGCCAAGCTTGAGATGTATCAGCCAAGAGACTGAGAAGGAACGCTCATCTATATTTGGAAAAATGGCTGACAAATTAATGTGTGCAGCTATTGTCCGCCCGAGGCCTCCGCGATGCGGAGCCGTCCGCATGTCCCAGAGCCTGAATGACCTCAGGCCGTTCTGGCGAGGTAAGCCTGATCATGTCGACGACGTCGCAAGCGAGCATCAACGCCGTGCTCGAAACCGCTGTGCCCGTGGCTGCGGACGAGGAAGTGAAGTTGATTGCCCTTCAGTATTTCGCTATTCGCGGCGAGCCGACCCGGCTGCCGGGCGAGCGGGATAGCAACTTTCACATCAGGACGGAGGAAGGCGATCACTTCCTCCTGAGGATCAGCAATCCTGTCGAAGACCGTCAGGTGACGGATTTCCAGACCAAGCTCCTTATGCACATCGAGCAAACTGATCCCTTGCTGCCTGTGCCGCGGATTGTCAGATCTGTTGAAGGCAGGTCCCAAATCGTCCTTACGCTTCCGGGGCAACTGCCGAGCGTCGTGCGACTCTATACGTATCTCCAGGGCGAGCCCCTTCACAAAGTGTCGTCCAGCCGGCGCCAGCGGTGGAATATGGGCGGCGTGCTCGCCCGGATCGATCTCGCCATGCGGGAGTTCCAGCATCAGGCTTCCAATCACGAGCTGTTGTGGGACATGAAGCATGCTCACCGTCTGCGTCCCCTGCTGGTGCATATCGAGAACCTGCAACGGCGTGCTCTGGCAGAGCGGTTCGTCGACCGCTTTGAGCAGTTTGTGTTGCCTGCCATGCCGAACCTGCGCACCCAGGTCATTCACAACGACCTGAACCCGCACAATGTGCTCGTGGCGGACTACGATCATGACCAGGTGACCGGCGTGATCGACTTCGGCGATGCGGTGCTGGCCCCTCTCGTGAACGATCCTGCGGTCGCTGCGGCCTATCGGAATGCAGATGCAGGGCATCCGCTTGAAACTGTCTCCGACTTCATTGCCGGATATCATGCCGTCCTTCCGCTTAACGATGCGGAGTTCGAGATCCTGTTCGACCTCGTGGCGACCCGCATGATTCTGACGGTGCTAATCACCAGTTGGCGTGCTGCCCTCCAGCCGGAGAACCGCGAATACATCCTGCGCAACGCGCCGTCAGCGTGGGCTGGGTTGGAGCGTTTTGCCGCCTTGGACCGCGCGGAAGCGCAGGCCTATCTTCGTCGAAACAGCCGACCGGAGTAACCGATGTCCATGATTAACGGCTATGATCCTGCTAAGGTGGCTAATGTGGCCGTGCGCGAGCAGGAGATGATCGCGCGTCGCCAGCGCCTGCTCGGGCCAGCCTACCGGCTGTTCTATGCCAACCCCGTCCATGTGGTGCGCGGTGAGGGCGTATGGCTCTATGATCCCGATGGCCGGGCTTATCTCGATGTCTACAACAACGTGGCGTCTGTCGGCCATTGCCACCCCCACGTCTTGGCCGCGCTGTCCAAGCAGGCGTCCCTCCTTAACACCCATACCCGCTACCTGCATGAGATGGTTCTCGCCTATGCCGAGAAGCTTCTCGGCTATTTCCCGATCGAGAACCCGCAGGTGATGTTCACTTGCACTGGCAGCGAGGCGAACGATCTGGCCTTACGGGTCGCGAAAACTCACACAGGGGGCACCGGGGTTATCATCACCGACTTCGCCTATCACGGGGTCACGAGCGTCATCGCCGAGATGTCGCCTTCGCTTGGCGCCGGGATGCGGTTGGGAAATCACGTGCGCACCGTGCCTGCGCCAAATCATTATCGGTCGAACGGGCAGGATGTGGGCGCAGCCTTCGCGCAGCATGTTCGCGCCGCGATCGACGACATGAAGGCTCATGGCATCAAGCCCGCTGCGCTGATCGTCGACACGATCTTCTCGAGCGATGGTGTATTCTCGGATCCGGCAGGCTTCCTGAAGCCAGCAGTCGAGGAGATCCGCAAAGCCGGCGGGATTTTCATCGCGGACGAGGTTCAGCCCGGATTCGGCCGCACAGGCGAGGCCATGTGGGGATTCCAGCGCCATGGGGTCGTGCCCGATATCGTGACCCTCGGAAAGCCCATGGGCAACGGTCATCCCGTAGCCGGGATGGTGGCGAGACCCGCTGTTCTGGACGAGTTCGGGAAGCGCGTGCGCTATTTCAACACCTTCGGCGGTAACCCCGTCTCCTCGGCTGTTGGAATCGCCGTCCTGGAGGTCATTGAGCAGGAAGGTTTGGTGGAGAATGCCCGCAACGTAGGGGCGTATCTCCGGCAGGGCCTGTGGGACTTGGCGAACCGCTACCCGATCATCGGCGATGTACGCGGCACCGGCCTGTTCGTCAGTGTGGAGTTGGTGAAGGATCGGGTCACTAAGGAGCCCGCCCCAGAGGAAACGGCCGCCTTGGTGAACGGACTACGCGAGCGGCGGGTGCTCATAAGCGCGACGGGACGTGCCGCGAATGGCCTGAAGATCCGTCCGCCGCTGGTTTTCTCGAAGGCGAACGCCGACCATTTCCTCGCCGCCGTGGAGAAAACATTGGCTGGCATTGGCACCCGGGCTTAGTCACCAGATAAACAAAAAAGAGACCGACGCTGACGCCGGTCGCTGACTGTTTGCTGCCTGCCTGGTGTGAGGTTAGACCGGTCCGTTCTTCAGGAGCTGTTCACGGCTCAGGCGAAAGGCGGCTGCGCGGCGATGCCCTTCGAGGCCTTCGCTTTCGCTCTGGCGGCAGGCAGGTGGCGCAACGGCCGCGACGCCGCGTTCGTCGAGCCACTGGTGGGTGCAAACCTTCACGTAGGAACCGACCCAGAGGCCGCCTGTGTAGCGGCCGGCGCCCATGGTCGGCAGCGTGTGATTGGTGCCGCAGCATTTGTCCGAATAAACCACACTGGCGAGCGGTCCGATGAACAGAGAACCGTAGTTGCGCAGTCTTTTCGCGGTCACATGCGGATCGCGCGTGTGCACCTGCAGGTGCTCGGCTGCGATGAAGTCCGAATAGGCGATCATCGCCTCCTCGTCGGCGCAGACGGCGATCTCGCCATAGTCGCGCCACGCGGGGCCGGCAACATTCGCAGTGGGAAGGTTCTGAAGTTGGCGCTCGACTTCCGCGAGAGCCGCCTCAGCCAGTTTCCGGCTCGTGGTGATGAGGCCCACGCGCGTTCGGATGTCGTGCTCTGCCTGCGCGAGAAGGTCGACCGCGATCATTTCCGCATCGCCTGTCTCATCGGCCACCACGAAGATTTCGCTGGGGCCGGCGAGCTGGTCGATGCCCACAGGGCCGAATACCTGGCGCTTCGCCTCGTTGACAAAGGCGTTGCCGGGGCCGACGATCTTGTCAACGGCCGGCACGGTCTCCGTGCCAAAGGCCATCGCGGCAATCGCCTGCGCACCGCCGATGCGGAAGATCCGGTCGGCGCCAGAGAGATGGCAACCGGCGATCATAGCCGGATGGGCTGTTGGTGGAAGGCAGGCAATGACTTCCTCGCATCCAGCAACCTTCGCGGGCACGATCGTCATGATCGGAGCGGACAGGAGGGGATAACGCCCGCCAGGCACGTAGGCGCCGACGGTTTTGATCGGAATCACGCGGTGCCCCAAGTTGAGGCCGGGCAGGGCCTCGATCTCGAGGGGCAAGATGGTGCCGAGCTGAGCCTGTGCGAAGGCGCGGACGCGCTCGATGGCGAACTCCGTGTCCTGCCGGGTTTGCGGATCGAGGTTGCGTACGGCCTCGGCGCGCTCCTCATCGGTGACTTCGAAGGTGGCCACATCCACCTTGTCGAACGCGTTTCCGTATTCTCGCACGGCCGCGTCACCGCGCGTCCGCACGGCGCCGATGATGTCACGAACGGTGGCTTCGATCTCGAGATTGTCAGTGTCGGCGTCGCGCTTCGGGGCTTTGAAATGTGTGACCTTCTCGGTCAGAGTCGACATCGATCGTAACATTGTTGGATCCTCTTGGTAGTGCGCAACTCTCGATTATGTCGCGGAGCTTCTCAATTAGCGCTGCCCCTCTTGTTCAGTATTCTAACCATGCCTAAGATGATAAAAATTATGAGAGGTTTGTCACCACACCGAACTCTCATCGAGTTTAGACGGGGGCAGGCCTCAATAGGGAAGAGGTAGGTATGCCGCAGATCGGAGCCCGGCTCAGGGAACTTCGCCGCCGGCGGAACCTCGGAGTCCGCGAGGTTGCCCTGAGGTCCGGCATCTCGCATTCGTCGATCTCGCTCATCGAGCGGGATTGCATGAGCCCTTCGGTCGATACGCTCAGCGCCATTCTGGATGCTCTCGGAACCACGCTGACCGGTTTCTTTTCGGACCTGAACTCCGCCGTGCCCCACTCGCCATTCTACGGGGCAAGCGAATGGGTCGAGATCGGCAAGGCGCAGACAATCTCCTACCGTATGCTGGGCATGAACCATCCCAACCGACAGATCCTGATGCTCCAGGAAACCTACGCGGTCGGCGCCGATACCGGAGAGCCGTACTCCCACTCCGCCCAGGAGGCCGGGATGGTACTGTGCGGAGCCGTCGAGGTCACGGTGGGGGGCGAGCGCCGCGTGCTCAACGCAGGGGACGGCTATTATTTCGACAGCCGTGCGCCACATCGCTTCCGCAACGTGGCGAACGAGCCAAGCGCCATTCTCAGCGCCGTTACGCCGCCAACCTATTGAACTTAAAGCTGACGGAGGTCAGCCGGATGAGTGTTTAGTATTTTCACCGCTACGGCGCTAGGCTGCTTCCACCTTCGCCCGGGGATGTGCTTGCCTGCCGGAGGAACCAATAACAGAGAGGGATCCAAACATGACACTCGGTAAGAAGCTGACACTCATCGGTTGCCTCACGGCTCTCGCCGCCGGTGCTGCCGTCACTGCGGCTCAGGCCCGCGACCTCACCGTCGTATCCTGGGGCGGCAACTACCAGGATGCGCAGAGGAAGATCTATTTCGAACCCTTCTCCAAAAAGATCGGCAAGCCGGTGCTCGACGAGAGCTGGGACGGCGGCATCGGGGTGATCGCCGCCAAAATCAAGGCCGGGGTGCCGAATTGGGACGTGGTTCAGGTCGAGTCCGAGGAACTCGCGCTTGGCTGCGCGGACGGCTATTACGAGAAGCTCGACTGGAGCAAGATCGGTGGCAAGGAAGCCTACCTCCCGGCTGCCGTCAACGATTGCGGCGTGGGCGCCATCGTATGGTCGACCGCCCTCAGCTACGACGCGAACCGCCTGAAGGAAGCCCCGCAATCCTGGGCCGATTTCTGGGACACCAAAAAATTTCCCGGCAAGCGCGGCTTCCGCCGCGGGCCGAAATACGCGCTCGAGTTCGCCCTGATGGCGGACGGCGTGCCTCCCGCAGAAGTGTATGATGTGCTGCGCAAGCCGGAGGGCATCGACCGCGCGTTCAAGAAGCTCGACGAGTTGAAGCCCAACATCGTGTGGTGGGAATCGGGCGCTCAGCCGCTGCAGCTTCTGGCCTCGGGAGAGGTGGTCATGACCACCGCCTATAACGGCCGCATTTCGGGCATCAACAAGACCGAAGGTAAGAACTTCAAGGTCGTGTGGCCGGGCAGCCTCTACGCTATCGACAGCTGGGTGATCATGAAGGGCAGCCCGAACAAGGATGCCGCCATGGACTTCATCGCCTTCGCCAACGTGCCCGAGAATCAGGTGAAGCTGCCGGAGTACATCGCCTACGGACTTCCGAACAAGGCAGCAGCCGCTGCTGTCCCGGCGAACCTGCAGAAGGATCTGCCCACTGCGCCTGAAAATCTGGCCGGCGCAGCGCCTCTCGATGCCGAGTTCTGGATCGACAACATCGAGGAGCTCAACAAGCGCTTCAACGCGTGGCTCGCGAAGTAACGGCGAGATCATTCGCGCAGGCAGGAGCAGCGAGATGCAGGTTGCAGAACCTCGATGGAGCGCTCTGTTCCTGACACGGGCGATCTGCCTTTAAATCGTGGCGCGGACGAAAGCCCGCGCCTCTTCTGTGAGAATACGGCTGCCGCCTTCGTGGCCAAGCTTAGACTCATGGGAGGCAGCGCCTGCCGCGACTCCGTCCGCGGACACGACAAACCGATCCAGGGCACAGGGAAATGCGACCTTTCATTCAGTTCGAGTCCGTCTCAAAAGCCTTCGGCAGCCTCACTGTCGTGAATGCGCTCGATCTCGCCATCGAGAAGGGCGAGTTCGTCAGCCTTCTGGGCCCATCCGGTTCCGGCAAGACGACGATCCTGATGATGCTGGCGGGATTCGAGCGGCCGACGAAGGGTGCAATCTATCTCGACGGCAAGCGCATCGATCACCTTCCACCCTATCGCCGGCAGATGGGCGTCGTGTTCCAGAACTACGCCCTGTTTCCGCACATGAGTGTAGCGGAGAACGTCGCCTTCCCGCTCGAGATGCAACGGGTGCCGCGTGCCGAAATCACCCAGCGGGTCGAGCGCGCGCTCGACATGGTGCAGCTCAGGCACCTGAAGGACCGGAGGCCCTCGCAGCTTTCGGGCGGCCAGCAGCAGCGCATCGCCCTGACGCGTGCGCTCGTGTTCGAGCCGAGCGTGATCCTCATGGACGAGCCGCTTGGGGCGCTCGACAAACAGCTGCGCGAGCACATGCAGCTTGAGATCCGCGAACTGCACAAGCGTTTGGGTCTCACCATCGTCTTCGTGACCCACGATCAGTCCGAGGCGCTCACGATGTCGGACCGCATCGCGGTGTTCAACGCCGGGCGGGTCGAGCAGATCGACAGCCCCCACGTGATCTATGACACGCCGCGCACGCGCTTCGTGGCGGAGTTCATTGGCGAGACGAACCTGATCGAGGCAAAGGTCGCGAGTGTCGAAAACCATCTCGCCCGCCTTTCCCTCGGCGACGGACTCAGCGTTCGCGCGCATGCGGCCAACGGCCTTTCCGCTGGGCAGACGGCTTCCTTCTCCCTCCGTCCCGAACGGATCCGCCTCGGGAATGCGCCCGAAGGGAGCAATGCACTCGAGATGACCATCGTCGACTGCATCTACCACGGCGATCACATGCGGGTTCAACTCGCGCGGGACGATTTCAGCCTGGTGGCGCGGTGCGAGCGGCTGGCGGGCAACTGGACCGTCGGCACCCCTACCGTCGCTTCCTTCGATCCCAGCGACTGCACGGTGCTCGCCCAATGAAAGCGCTCACCCTTCGCGAGCGCTTCTGCGCGTTGCTGCTGGTTGCGCCGGTCTTCGTCTTTCTGGCCGTTTTCTTTCTGTGGCCTCTCTGGGCCATGATCACCGCCGCCTTCGTCGACGACGCCGTCAGCAAGGTCTTGCCGCGAACAGCAACCAGCATCGTTTCCTGGGACGGGCAGGGCATTCCTTCGGAAGCGTCCCGCAGCGCCCTCGTGCAGGATCTCAAGGCCGCCACGGACGAGCAGGCGTTGGGCGAGGCCGTGCGACGGCTCAACAGCGCTGCCTCAGGCTTCCGCACACTTCTCGGGCGAACGATCGCCACGGTCAAAGAAGCGCCTGATCCCGCGCAGGTGGATCTTCTCGCTGTGGATCCGCGCTGGAAGGACACGCGTTTCTGGGTGGCGCTCAAAGAGGCGATGCCGCCCTATACCGATCGCAATATCCTGGCGGCGGTCGACATGAAGCGCGATGGATCGGGCAGCATCGTGGTCGAGGCCGCGGATGCCTCTGCGCACCGCCTCATCATGCTCCGCACCTTGCTGGTCGCAGCCATGGTGACAGTCGCCTGCGCGGCGATCGGCCTTCCCTACGCGATGCTTGCGGCTTCGCTGACCGGATGGAAGCGGTCGGTTCTCCTGCTCGCGGTGGTTCTGCCGCTCTGGACGTCGCTGCTCGTGCGCACGGCCGCCTGGTTCATCCTTCTCCAGAACGAGGGCCTCATCAACGGTGCGCTGCAGGCCATCGGGCTCATCGATTCACCGCTGCCTTTGATCTTCAATCGGCTCGGCGTGGTGATCGCTATGACCCACGTGCTCCTGCCCTTCATGGTGCTGCCGATCTACAGCGTGATCCTGGGTGTCCCGCGCAACCTCATGGCGGCAGCGCAATCGATGGGGGCGGGGCCGCTTCGGGCGTTCTGGCGCGTGCTGCTGCCCTTGAGCCTGCCGGGCCTTCTCTCGGGCTCGCTCCTCGTCTTCATGGTGGCCATAGGCTACTACATCACGCCGGCGCTGCTCGGCGGAGCGAACGATCAGAT
This sequence comes from Microvirga sp., assembly GCA_041913065.1. Lineage (GTDB taxonomy): Bacteria > Pseudomonadota > Alphaproteobacteria > Rhizobiales > Beijerinckiaceae > Microvirga. The sequence goes on from JAYSGD010000008.1 coordinate 121,217, forward strand.
GATCAGTTCCGTCATCGCGTTCTATGCGACTGGCACCGCCAACTGGGGGCTGGCCGGCGCTCTCGGCCTGATCCTGCTGGTGGTCACTACCGTGCTCTACACCATCTACGGGCGCTTCTCGACGTCTCCGCAAGTGCCAGGAGCTTGAGGCCATGTTTCGAGCGCTGCAAATCATCTTCGGGGTTTCTATCGTCATTTTCCTGCTGATGCCGATCTTCGCCATCCTGCCGCTGGCGTTCACGTCGAGCGTGTTTCTCAACTACCCCATCCCGGCCTATTCCATGCGCTGGATCAACGAGCTCACCACGGCCGAGGTGTGGCGAATGTCGATCCTGAACAGCCTTATCATCGGCAGCGGGGCGACGCTGCTTGCAACCGTGCTCGGTACACTGGCCTCCCTAGGGATGCGCAGGGGAAGGCTGCCAATGGAGGGCCTGCTGCGCACCATGTTCCTGCTTCCGATGGTCGTGCCCGCCGTCGTCCTCGGCGTCGGCATGCAGATTTTTCTCGTCCGGCTCGGGCTTGCGAGCACCTACTTCGGGGTCATCATCGCGCATTCGGTTTTATGTATTCCCTTCGTGATCGTCAGCGTCTCAGCAGCCTTGCAGGGGATCGACCCATCCATCGAACGCGCGGCGAGCAGCTTGGGAGCTTCGCCCGTCACGGTGTTCCGGCGCGTGACCCTACCGCTGGCCATCCCGGGTGTGGTGTCCGGCGCGATCTTCGCCTTCGCAACCTCTCTCGACGAGGTGGTGCTGACCCTTTTCGTCGCTGGCCCGAACCAGAGAACGCTGGCGCGGCAGATGTTCTCCAGCATTCGCGAGAATATCAGCCCGACAGTTGCCGCGGCCGCGCTTCTCCTGATCGTCGGCACGCTTTGCTTAGGAGGACTTGGCGCGCTGCTGCGCTGGCGGCAGGGCCGCAAGACGGCAGCCGCAATAGCGGCTTGAGATGGCGGTTCATAAAGAAACCGCGCCTGCCGGGTGCGGCGGGCGCGGCTGATCCATCGCGTTACTGACGCTTGCCGGCCACTGCGGTGAGGGCCGCCTCGAAGATATCGAGGCCCTCGTCCACCTGCTCCATCGGGATCGTGAGCGGGGCGAGGATACGCACGATATTCGCATCGACGCCGCAGGACAGAAGGATGAGTCCCCGTTCCTGCGCATCGGCGATGAGCGCGGAGACGATCTCGGCGTCGGGCTGCCGACTGTTGCGGTCCTTCACGAACTCGACCGCCACCATGGCCCCGAGATTGCGAACATCACTGATGCACGAGAACGAGTTGCGGCGCGCCAGCTCGTCGAAGCGGTTGCGCATGCGCGTGCCGATCTCGCTGGCACGGGCGCATAGATCCTCGCTTTCAATGACGTCGAGCACCGCATGCGCGGCTGCGAGACCGATTGGGCTGCCCGCATAGGTGCCGCCGAGGCCGCCGGGATCGGCAGCATCCATGACCTCCGCGCGTCCGGTGACGGCCGAGAGCGGGAAGCCGCCGCCGAGACCCTTCGCCATCGTGATCAGGTCGGGCACCACGTCGGCGTGCTGGATGGCGAACATCCGGCCCGTGCGGGCGATGCCGGTCTGGATCTCATCGGCGATCAGGAGGATGCCATGTTCGTTGCAGATAGCACGCAGTTCCTGGAGGAAGTCGAACGGCGCGATGTTGAAGCCGCCTTCGCCCTGCACCGGCTCAACGATGATGGCGGCGACGCGCGCGGGCTCCACGTCGTTCAGGAAGATCTGACGCAGACCCTCCAAAGCTTTGGCCGTGTCGATGCCCGAGGACGTCTTCGGGAACGGCGCATGAAAGACTTCGGCAGGCAAGGGGCCGAAGCCCTTCTTGTAGGGTGAGACCTTGCCCGTGAGCGCCATGGTCATCATGGTGCGGCCGTGGAAGCCGCCTCCGAATGCGATGATGGCGGAGCGGCCGGTGAAACGGCGCGCAACCTTCACGGCGTTCTCCACCGCCTCAGCGCCCGTAGTGACGAACATCGTCTTCTTGGCGAAGTCGCCCGGTGCGGCCGCGTTCAGGCGTTCGGCCAAGCGAATGTAGGTTTCATATGGCGCTACGTTGAAGCACGTGTGGGTGAACGCCTCGGTCTGCTGGGCCACCGCCGCCATGACGGTCGGGTGACGGTGCCCGGTATTGAGCACCGCAATGCCGGCCGCGAAATCGATGTATCGCTTGCCGTCGACATCCCACAGCTCTGCGTTCTGCGCGCGGGCGGCATAAAGCGTCTTGGTCGCAATGCCTCTGGGAACGGCAGCCTTGTGACGGTCGGCAAGAGCCATTGTTGCGCTCATCGTGCATCTCCGATTATTCGTGCGCTGGCGGAAAGCCTATGCTACCACTCTTGCTCAAAATATTGAGCAGGGCAAGAGGGGCCCCGTCGGAAACCTGGGTGAGACGATGGACTTTGACGTAGGCGCAAGACTGAAGGAGATCCGGCTGGAGGCCGGGCTGTCGCAGAGGGAACTCGCCGAGCGCGCCGGAGTGACGCATAGCCTCATTTCCATGATCGAACAGAACAAAAGCAGCCCGTCTGTCGCCTCTCTGCGCAAGATCCTGAGCGGAGTCTCCATGACGATGGCAGGGTTCTTCCGCGAGGAGACGAGATCACACTCCAAGGTTTTTTTTGGAGCCAATGAGTTGGTCGACCTGACATCTCGCCTCTCCAGCCAAACAGGACAGGACCACAGCCGGCTGAGCTTCCGCCAAGTGGGCAATGCGCAGTCCCACGACCTACAGATCCTCCATGAGCGTTATGAACCCGGGGCCGATACTGGCACGACCATGCTAGAGCATAACTCGCGCGAGGGCGGCATCGTCATCGAGGGGGAGCTCGAGGTCACTGTGGGCGATCAAGTTCAGGTGCTCCGCTCGGGCGACGCCTACCTCTTCGATAGCCGAATCCCGCATCGGTTCCGCAATGCAGGGACCAGCGACTGCATCGTGGTGAGCGCATGTACCCCTCCCTACCTGTGATGGGGCGGGACCGTCTAATGCGTCTGGAATTTTTACCAGAGTCGGACGGAGTTGTTTCAACCTGGATTTCATGGGTGCGCGTCCTTTAGAGCCGACCGAATGGGTATTGACGCAGCTACGTTAGGCTTCGTGCGAAGAAGCGAGAACCGGTTCTTCGCGAAGAACGGTGCTTCATCGAACAGATAGAGCCTCGCACCTGCACGGTGCGCTTTGTCGAGGATGATCCGCTGGTGATTGTCGGGACCGCTGCGATGCTGCAGGATCCAAGCCACACGGTGGAGGCCTCATAAGCCGAGGCGGGCCCGAGCGTTCTACGACAAACATCCCCATACATTTGCCTGCGACTGACAATGCAACGTCAGGCATGTCTGGTTCGAGGTGGATGAGCGGATCCGGCCGGAAAAGCCTATGATGCCGATCCTGCTAGCCAGAAGTTAGGCAGAGTAGCTGGAGGTGACCGTCTTAGGAGCCCGCTAGCTGCAAGCACTCGCTGCTTCCTTCCTCGGAACTGCATCGACTGTTTTCGCTCCTATCGCGCGGCAGGTCAGCTCTTGCCACGCCTGAGATGTAAGCTCAGAGGCAGCAATCCTTATCGAAGCGGACGTTCTCAAATCGCAGGGAATTTCGTAGTTCTGTCGCTGAGTTGATCCCACGCGACCGACGGTCTTGGTGGAAACGCCGGGCAGTTCACGACACTAGCCTTAGACTGTTCACGAATGCCTGAAATGCCTCGGCAACATCCGCCAGCCGCAGCCTGAGCGCGCCCAATAGCGCACTGCGTTGATCACCTCCCGGAACTCCACCTCACGCGGCCAGCCACGCCAACCTGGCTTGGGCATGAGCGGTGCGATCCGCGCCCATGCCTGATCCTTCACATCGGACGGATAACGCTTTGTCCTCCGGGCGATCTTGACCATCCGGCCCTGCTGCGACAAGCCAGTCGGCCTGCGCCACCTAGCCCCGGCTCTGTTCGGCTGAGACACCCTGCCGTATCTGTCTAACGCCGGAGTGGCCGGTACTTGCACGCTCCGGACAGGGGACGAACTTCCGCTTTGGACTGGAACATCGAACATTCCTGTCAGTGAACAAATTTCACTACCTGAACCATTCCGGACAATACGATTCCCCTTGGTCGTGCGGCTCGATTGCTGCCCGCGGTCATATGCTGGGCTTGAAGGCCTCGGTAGAGCCACGGGCCAAGGCGCACGGAGCAGTTCGCCGGCAAATAAAGGCCCATGCACAGATGACTCTACCGTATCCAGGCCATTCATAGGCAAAGCTGCCCTATATGACTCTGGTGCCAAACCCATTCAGATGAATGAAGGGCCTCATGAGAGTGATCGTTTGCGGTGCCGGACAGGTGGGCTCGACCATTGCCCGCCATCTTGCCACTGAAGGTATCGATGTAACGGTGGTGGATCTGTCACCGGAGCAGGCTCGGAGGGCGGACGAGAGCTACGACGTCCGTGGGATGGTCGGCCACGCTTCCCATCCCGAGGTCCTCGAACGGGCCGGTGCGCGCGATGCTGATATGCTGATCGCGGTGACCCGTTCCGACGAGGTCAACATGGTGGCCTGCCAGGTGGCCTATTCCCTGTTCAACGTCCGCCGGCGCATCGCCCGCGTTCGCCATCACGGCTATCTGGAGCCGATCTGGCAGGGGCTCTACGCCACCGACCAACTGCCCATCGACGTGATCATCTCACCCGAGGTGGAGGTCGCCAACGGCATCGTTCGCCGTCTCAAGACGCCCGGCGCTTTCGATACCGTGGCGCTCGCTGACGGCCGAATTCACCTGCTCGGGGTTCACTGCAACACGGGCGGATGCTCGCTGGTCGGGCGGCGGATGAAGGAGCTGTCCACGTCCGGCGGCTCCGGCATCGTCGTCGGCGTCATCGTTCGTAATGGTCATGCGTTCGTGCCGAGGGCCGAAGATCACGTGCAGCAGGGTGACGACGTTTACATCATCACCGCGACGGACCGCGTGGACCCCGTGATGGCGTTCCTAGGCCATGAGGAGCAGGTCGCCCGTCGTATCGTGATCGTGGGCGGCGGCAATGTCGGTCTCAACCTGGCAACCAGGATCGCCCGTCATGCTCCCTATGTCTCGCTCAAATTGGTCGAGCACTCGCGGGAGCGGGCCGAGTACATCTCCCGCGAACTCCGCGATTCCGCCGTGGTGATCCAGGGCGATGCGCTCGACAAAGAGGTGCTGCTCGAGGCCAACGTTCAGAGCGCGGAGACGATCATCGCCGTGACCAACGACGACGAGACCAACATCTTCGCCTCGGTCCTGGCCAAGCGCGAGGGCTGCACCCGGGCCATCACCTTGGTGAACAAGGCCTCCTATGAGCATGTGCTGCCGGCGCTGGGCATCGATGCGGTTGTCAGCCCCAGCGCCATTACGATCTCGACCATTCTGCGCCATGTGCGCCACCGCTCGATCTCCGCTCTCTATACGCTGCGGGAGGATTTCGGTGAGGTGATCCAGGCGACGGCCCAGGAGGGCTCGCGGCTGGTCAGGGGCACCCTGCGGGATGCCGGAATGCCGGATGGCATGTTGATCGGGGCTATCGTTCGCAACGGCGAGGTGATTATTCCGACCAGCTCCACGCGGGTCCATCCCGGCGACAGCATCATCGCAGTCGTAGCCTATCGGGCCTTGCGCAAGGCCGAAGCGGTTCTGGCTGGCACTGCGACTCATACTGGACCCTAGAGCTGACAGATGCGCGAGAGATCATTCCCAGGCGCATTGGCTCCGCCCTACATTCGTCCCGTCCTCCACCTGACGGGCCGCATGCTCCTTGCGCTTGCCGCGGCCATGCTCCTGCCGGCCGGTGTCGACGCGCTTACGGGCGATCCGGACTGGAGAGCCTTTCTGATCGGCAGCGGCATCACCTTTGCTTGTGCCGCCGCACTGACCCATGTGACCCGCTGTCGGCTGTCCGGCGGCCTGACCCTGCGCCAAGCCTTTCTCCTCACGCCGGTCGCATGGTCGACAATTGCTCTGTTTGGCGCTCTTCCTCTCTACATCTCCGATTACGCACAGCTCAGGGATCACTTCACCAATGCGTTCTTTGAGTCCATGTCCGGTCTGACGACCACCGGCGCCACGGTGATCGTCGGCCTCGACGATGCTCCCAAAGGTATTCTGCTGTGGCGTGCGCTCCTGCAATGGCTGGGCGGTATCGGTATCATCGGCGTTGCGATCTCGATCCTGCCCACACTCGGCGTGGGCGGCATGCAGCTGTTCCGAACAGAATCCTCCGATCGGTCCGAGAAAGTGATGCCGCGCGTGCAGGAGATTGCGACCGGCATTGTCCTGATCTATGTCGCCCTCACAGTGGCTTGCGGGATTGCGTACTGGCTGTTGGCGATGACGCCGTTCGAGGCACTCGCTCATGCACTCACGACGGTTTCGACGGCCGGGTTCTCCACCTCCGACACCTCGCTGGCGCACTGGAACAATCCCGCCCTGCACTGGATCGCAACCCTTTTCATGCTCTCGGGGGCAGTGCCATTCGTGCTTTACCTACGCCTATGTCAAGGACAGCGCGACGCCCTGCGCGACAGCCAAGTCTGGTTTCTCGTAGGCCTGATCGCGGTCGTGATCGTCGCCGTCGCAGCATGGCTGACACTTGCAGGCAAGCACAGCGCTGCCGATGCGCTGCGGTTGGCCGCCTTCAATGTAGTATCGGTGGTGACCACCACCGGCTACGCCACGACGGACTACACGCTGTGGGGCAACCTCATGATCGGTCTGTTCTTCGGTCTCATGTTCGTGGGAGGGTGCACCGGGTCCACTTCGGGCGGGATGAAGATCTTTCGTTTCCAAGTGATGATCCGCATGCTCCAGAGCCAATTCCTGCGTCTGCTCTATCCGCGAGGAGTGTTCCCCCGGATCTATGCGGGGCGTTTGCTTCCCGATGAGGTGATCGGGTCGGTGGTGGTGTTCTTCTCGCTCTATTTCATCTGCTACAGTGCGCTTACGGTCGCCATGATGGCATTCGATCTCGACTTCCTGACCAGTGCCAGTGCCGCGGTGTCAGCGCTCTCGAATGTCGGACCGGGTCTGGGTCCGATTATTGGTCCAGCGGGCAACTTCGCTACGCTCCCTGATGCCTCAAAATGGCTCCTCTGCTTTGGCATGCTGCTGGGACGGCTGGAGCTGTTCACGGTGCTGATCTTATTCTTTCCACAGTTCTGGCGTGGATAGAGCAAATCTGTCCCTGCTCCGCTTTAAGTTCTGTCCCGGGCAATCCTCGGCAGAGCCTGTCAGCCAAACTAATGTTCGACAAAGAACTGGAGAGGTCCTTTGTGCCAGGGGCAGCTATCCGGTTACGTCTCTTCTTGGCACGCCTGAGGCCTAAGCCCGAAGGCCCAATCCTCACTAGACCAGACGTGCCGAAAGCGCAGGGAATCTCAGTTCCTGGACCATAACAGACCTCCAGATCGCTGTGTGGGAAAGCTTCAATGGAAGGCTGATAGCGATGGCAGGCTACTTGATGCCGTTCAGTGCGAGGTAGGATCGGATGACCTGACTGTCGTCTGCCAAGCCGTCTCCACGCCCCGAGGTCGCAAGAAACATCTGCTGAGCTGCCGCTGCCAAGGGCAGCGCTGCCTTCACGTCTCGGCCGGCATCCAGCACGATGCCGAGATCCTTGACGAAGATGTCGACTGCGCTCGTCACGTCCGGCTCAGCCTCGAGCATGCGGGGCCCGCGGTCCTTGAGCATCCAGCTCGAAGCGGAAGAACCGCTCATGATCTCCAAAAGTATCCTGAGATCGACACCGACCTTCGCCGCCAGGGCAAAAGCCTCTGCCACCACGGCGATATGCACGCCGCAGAGGAGCTGGTTGACGGTCTTGACGATGGCGCCCTGACCTGGGCGCTCGCCCACATGGAACACCTTGTCGCCCAGGGCCTCGAAGACGGGCTTCATTTCCTCGAAGGTAGCCCGAGGTCCTGCCGCCATGATCGTGAGCGTTGCGGCCTTCGCGCCGGCGACACCGCCCGATACGGGAGCGTCGAAGAAGTGCCGTCCTGCCTTGCGCACGCGTTCCGCGATCGCTTCTACTGTCGCGGGAGGGCAGGTGGCCATCAGGGCGATCACACCTTCAGGGCGGATAGCCTCGAGAGTGCCGCCCTCGAAGAGCACCGCCTCCGCCTGGGCGGCGTTCACCACCATCAGGATCAGGACATCAGCCCCGGACGCCGCATCCGCGGCGGTCCCGGCACGTTTGCCCCCGGCGCTCTCAAGAGCGTCCAGCGCCTTCACGCTCAGGTCGTATCCGGTGACTGTGAATTCCTTTGCCAGAAGGTTCGTGGCCATGGGCAATCCCATAGAGCCAAGGCCGACGAAAGCAACGTGGGTCATGTCGTTTCTCCTCCTCCTCGCGATGAAGGCTGATCAGGTCGAGGCCAAAGGAGGGTGTCCCACTTGGGATTGAGAGGGACACCCTCCGGCTTAGTAGAGCGTGAGCGCAGGGACGTAACTCATTGCTAGAAGAACCAGCAGCGAGACGCCGAGGAAGGGCCAGAGCTCACGAGTGGTGTCGGCCAGCGACGCTCGTGCGATCGATGAAGAGATGAAGAGCGTCGTGCCGATCGGGGGCGTGTAAAGGCCAATCCCCAGATTCAGCACCATGATGATCCCGAGCTGCACCGGGTCGAGTCCGATCGAGGCTGCCAGGGGGACGAAGATCGGCCCGAGGAGCAGGATGGCCGGAGGAAGATCGAGCGGCATGCCGACGATCAGCAGCAGGATGTTCATGGCCAGGATGATCAGGAGCGGGTTGCTGATCGTGGCCGTGACCCACTCGGCAAACCGGGTCGGAACCTCATCGAAGGTCAGGATCCATCCGACAATCGCGCTTCCCATGATCACGAGCATGACGACACCGGTCGCGATGCCGGATTCGATCAGGCTGTGATAGAAGCGCTTCCAGGTCAGATCGCGGTAGAAGAAGGCGCTCAGCGCAAGGGCGTAAACGACCGCCAGCACCGAGATCTCGGTCGGCGTCGCGATGCCGAAGCGCAGTCCGAGCAGGATCAGGATCGGCATCAGAAGGGCGGGACCGCTCAGCACCGCGAGCCTCAGGAGCTCCATCCGGCTGACGGCAGGATCCTCCGAGTGGATGCCGCGCCGCCGAGCGATCAAGCTACAGGTCAGGATGAGCCCAAGCGCCATCAGGATTCCGGGCAGAATGCCCGCAGTGAACAGATCCGCGATGCTGACGCCGCTGACGAGCGAATAGAGGATGAGCGGGATGGACGGCGGAATCATGATATCGATGATCGCCGAGGTGGCATTGTTGGCCGCACAAAGCCCGGCCGGATAGCCCTGCCGTTTCTGCCACGGGATGAGCACGGATCCGAGGGCGCTTGCATTGGCGACTGCGCTTCCCGAAACGCCGCCGAACACCACGGATGCCACCACGGTGGTCGACAGAGGACCGCCGCGCCAGCGCTGCATCGCCTTGGTGGCGAAGCCCAGGAGTCCCTCCCCGAGCTTGCCGCCGAGCATCAGACTGCCCGCCATCATGAAGAAGGGAAGGGCGAGCATGGGGAAGGACTGTGTCTGCTGGTACATCTGCTGGGCGACGATCATCAGCGGGAGGTCACCCTGCCACGCCAGGGTCACGCCGGCGGCAATGACGAGGGCATGGCCGACCGGGATCGCCAGGAGCATGAGAACCGTGAAGGCGACGACGAGAATGAGGCTCATATACCCGTCTCCTCTGGATCGGGGGCCGGCATCGCCTCGGGACCGAGCTTCCAGACCCGGAGCGCGAGGGCGACGGTGGTCAGGATGACCCCGAGGCAGCCGAGCGCGAGTGCGTAGTAGCTCCAGCTACTCGACAGCCCAAGCACGGGGCTCGTCTCGATGGAGACGATGTCGGCGACGCCGAACGCCTCCCAGCCCAGGATGGCGTAGGAGGCGATGATGATCGCGAAGCCAACGAGCAGCATGATGCGCGCGCCGCTGCGGTTGAGGCGGGCCAGCACCGACTCCACGGCCATGTGGCCGCCCTTCTGCACGGCGAGCGCAACGCCCGCCATGATGAACCAGGGGAAGAGGCGCTCGGGAAGCTCCTGGGCGAAGCGGAAGCCGCCGCTCTCTAGGACATATCGGGCAACGACGTTTGCCGTGAGGATCGCGAGCAGCGCGATCCCGGTCAGCAGGATCATCGCCTGGCACACGAAGCCGACCGAGCGATCGATGATGTTGGCGACAGAGAGCGCGCCGCCCCCCGTAGCCAGTGCTTGCTCATCATGATGAGGCAGGGGGGAGACGCGGGTCATGGCATCAGACCTTGGCAGCCTTGACCAGTTTGTCGACGAAGTCGCCGAAGGGCTTGGCGCGCCAGGTATCAACGACTTTGGCCGACGCCTCCCGGAACGCAGGCTTGTCCACCTCGTTGACGGCGAGCTTCGGATCGGCCCTGAACTGGGCGTTGTACTTGGCCTCATTCTCGGCGAATAGCTTGCGTTGCAGGTCGCCGGATTCCTTGGCGGCCGCCTTGATGATCTCCCTGTCCGCAGGGGACAAGCGGCTCCAGGTGATCTGCGACATAAGGAAAGGTGAGCTCTCCCACTTGTGGCCTGAGAGGCTGATGAACTTGTTCACCTCGAAGAGCTTGGAGCTCGCGATGTTGGTGAGTGGGTTCTCCTGGCCGTCTACCACGCCCTGCTGAAGTGCGATGTAGAGCTCTCCGAAACTGATCTGCTCGGTGCCGGCGCCGAGGGCCTGGAAGATGTCGATCGTCATTGGATCCGGCGGCGTGCGGATCTTGAGGCCTTTCAGATCCGCCGGCTTGGTGATAGGCCGCTTGCTGTTGGTGATATGGCGGATGCCGTTGTCCCACCAGCCAAGTGGCACCATCTGGACCTTGGCAAAGCGCTGGTCGAGCTCCTCGCCGATTGGACCCTCCAGCACCTTGAAGGCGGCCGCGCTGTCCTCGAACAGGAACGGCAGGCCGAGCGCCGCGAGTTCCGGTATGAGCGCGGATGTGGAGCCCTGGCTGTTGACCGTCATGCTGACGGCGCCGGTGCGCAGGCTCGTGAGCAGCGACTGCTCGTTGCCGAGCTGTTCGGATCCCGCGACGCGGACGCTGATGTTGCCGTTTGATCTCTCCTTGACCAATTCGGCGAAGCGCTCGGTCGCGATGCTGCGCGGGTTGCCGGGAGCGGCGTTGTGGCCCAGCGTGAGGTTGGTGGCAGCCTGGGCGCCCCGGGGGAAAGTCAGGATGGCCGGGGTCGCGAAGGCCCCTGCAAGGAGGGTGCGGCGTGAAATTGTGGTCTTCATGAGCGTTTTCCTTCTGGATGATGCCCGTTGGCCGGGCTTCTTGGTCTCTGTGATGGATCGGGCTAATCAGCTACGTCTTGCTCAAAGCCAGCTCTTGATGCTGCCCGTCATGGCCTTGGTGGAAATGCCATAACGGTCGTGGAGAGTTGGCAGGGCGCCGGCATCCAGGAACTCATCGGGCAGGGCAACCTGGCGGAAGGCGGGCGGGAACACGCCGGAGCGCATCAGGAGCCCGGCGACAGCCTCTCCCAAGCCGCCGACGATGGTGTGGTTCTCCGCCACGACCACCATGCGACCGGTGCGTGAGGCCTCCTTCAGGATCGTCGCCTCGTCCAGCGGCTTGATGGTGGGAACGTGCAGCACTGCCACATCGACGTTGTCGTCGCCGAGAGCCTTCGCCGCCTCGAGCGCTCGCATGGTCATCAGGCCAGAGGAGATGATCAAGACGTCGTTGCCGTCCCGCAGGGTCTTGGCCTTGCCCAGCTCGAACTTGTAGTCGTACTCGTCGAGGACGAGGGGAACATTGCCGCGCAGCAGGCGCAGGTAGACCGGCCCGTTGTGCTCTGCGATGGCCGGCACGACCTGCTCGATTTCATGCGCATCGCAAGGATCGATGATGGTGATGTTCGGCATGCCGCGGAAGATTGCAATGTCCTCCGTCGCCTGATGGCTCGGTCCGTAACCGGTGGTGAGGCCGGGCAGGGCGCAGACGATCTTCACGTTGAGGTTTTCCTCGGCGATCGCCATGCAGATGAAGTCGTAGGCCCGGCGCGCCGCGAACACCGCGTAGGTCGTGGCGAACGGCAGGAAGCCCTCGCGTGCCATTCCGGCGGCGGCGCTGATTAAAAGCTGCTCCGCCATGCCCATCTGGTAGAAGCGGTCCGGGTGCGCCTTGGCGAAAACGTGCAGGTCGGTGTACTTCGCCAGGTCCGCGGTCAGCCCCACGATCTCAGGCCGGGTCTCGGCGAGTTTCGCGAGGGCGTTGCCGAACGGGGCGGGCTTCGTGCGCTGGTCCGCGCCGGCGAGCGAGGCGATCATCGCAGACGTGGTCAGTCGCGGCCTGTCCGCCGTGCCCTGTCCGCCTTCGCCCTGTTCCCCGAGCCAGGCGGGTCGTGTGTATTTCGAGCGTCTCATGCTGTCCTCCCGGCATCGAGCAGTTCGAGGGCCTTCTGCCACTCATGCGGCTCGACCCGCAGGAAGTGGTTGCGCTCGCGCTCCTCGAGGAACGGCACGCCTTTCGCCATCTTGGTGTCGCAGATCACGATGCGGGGCTTGGGCTCCGCAAGATTTTTGGCCGCGTCGAACGCCGCCACGAGAGCATCGATGTCGTTGCCGTTCACGCGCTGCACGTGCCAGCCGAACGACTCGAAACGGTCCGCAAGCGGCTCGAAGCCGGTCACCTCAGAGGCCGGGCCGTCGGCCTGCTGGTTGTTGACGTCGACGATGCCGATCAGGTTGTCGAGCTTCCAATGGCTGGCCGACCAGGCGCCTTCCCAGATCGAGCCTTCACCGAGCTCTCCGTCGGAGAACAGGCAGTAGACGAACGATTTCGACTGCTTGCGCTTGAGGGCGAGGCAGAACCCCACCGCAAGTGCCAGGCCATGGCCGAGCGACCCGCCGGTGATCTCCATCCCGGGCGTGTAGGCGGCCATGCCCGACATGGGCAGGCGGCTGTCGTCCGAACCGTAGCTCTCGATCTCATCCTCCGGGATGATCCCGGCTTCGATCAGAGCCGCGTAAAGCGCGATGGCGTAGTGACCGATGGACAGGAGGAAACGATCGCGCTCCTCCCATTCCGGATCCTCGGGCCGGTAGTTCATCGCGTGGAAGTAGGACACCGCCAGGACGTCGGCGACGCCAAGCGCCTGGGCAATGTAGCCCTGGCCCTGGACCTCGCCCATGCGCAGCGCGTTGCGGCGGATGCGGTAGGCGCGCTCGGTGAGGGACACGTTCGACAGGAGAGGCTTGGCAGCCTGCTGTCCAGCGTCGCTGGTGCTCGTATTCATCGGTCTCTCCAGGGTTGGAGGGCGCGAACTGATTGGCGCCCACGCGCCGATCAGTGGATCAGCATACCGCCGTTCACGTCGATCACGGCGCCGGTGATGTAGGCCGACAGGTCCGACGCGAGGAACAGGTAGGCGCCTGCCACGTCATCGGCGTCACCGAGCCGGTTGAGCGGAATGCCTTTCAGGATGTCCTGGCGCATCTCGTCGGTGAGCTTGCCGCCCGTGATGTCGGTTTGGATCAACCCCGGCGTCACGCAATTGACCCGAATACCATCGGGGCCGAGTTCCCGCGCCATCGCCTTGGCCAGTCCCAATACGCCGGCTTTCGCAGCAGAGTAATGCGGACCGCCGAAGATGCCGCCACCGCGCTGGGCTGAGACGGAGGACATGCAGGCGATCGAGCCCTTCCGGCGGGCGCGCATGTGGGGAATAAACGCTTGGCTCAGATAGAGGACACCGGTGAGGTTGACGTCAACGATGCGCTGCCAACTCGCCTCGTCGATCTCCATTGTCTTCACGGGCTGGGTGATGCCAGCGTTGTTGAGAAGTATATCCACTTGCCCGAGAGCCGCGATGGCGGCCTCTGAGGCCTGCTTGCATGATTCGAGTTTCGCCACGTCACAGCGGATGCCTACATGATCCGGCCCGAGTTCCGCAGCCGCGTCCTTGGCACCTTGCTCATTGACGTCGAGAATGGCGACCTTCGCACCGTGCTTGGCGAAGAGACGGGCGGTTGCGAACCCGATTCCACGCGGACTGGCCGCACCGGAAATGACGGCAGTCTTGCCTTCCAGCAACATCGTTTCCTCCAATGAATTCTTGTCTTTGGTTGTTGTTGGGGAAAGTATTTTCCGGCTTGTGCTGTTAGACAAACGCGCAGTTTACACCCTCTGTTGAATCTGATTCACTAATCTGATGTTTCAGCAGGTGTCGCTCTCATTTCTCCGGATCTTCGAAGCGGCCGGCAGGACCGGATCCTTCCGGGCAGCTTCGGCGGAGCTGAACCTGACGCCGAGCGCGGTCAGCCACGCGATACGAAAGCTTGAGCAAGTTCTCGGCATCGCCCTCTTTGAGCGCGATACGCGCAATGTCCGCCTGAGCTACGAGGGGGAGGCGCTGATGCGCCACGTCAGCCGGGCGTTCGATGAGCTGCGGCGCGGTATGGAGGTCGTCTCCACCCGCGGGCCCAAGCTACTGCGCCTGCACTGTGCCCCGAGCTTTGCGGCGCAGTGGCTAACACCGAGGTTGGCGAATTTCATGAAACACCATCCCGGCGTCGAGCTCCGGCTCGCCGCCGGGACGGATTATACGCGATTTTCCTCCGATGAGTTCGACGCGGATATTGTTTACGGCCCACCACGCGTGGAGGGGCTCGTTGTTGTGCCTCTCGGAGAAGAGACGATCGCTCCCATGTGTGCGCCTGAACTTGCGGCGACGATCGGCACGCCGACGGATCTGTTCAACCATGCGCTGATCCAAACGGACAGCAAGCAGGTCCAGTGGTCGGATTGGTTCACGGCAAATAGCCTAATTGCGCCTCCGCCAAATGGGAGCAGGTTCGATCGCAGCTTCCTGGCCATCGCAGCGGCTGCCCAGGGCCTTGGAGTTGCTTTGGAGTCGACGCGCCTTGCAGAGAGGGAACTCGCATCGGGCTGCCTGATCATGCCCTTGGAGCAGAAATCAATCCCGATCCGTTATGTCGGTCATAACCTGGTTTTTCCGCGCCATGGCAGGCAGCGCCACCCTTTGAAAACCTTTTCCGAATGGCTTCTGGGGGAGCTTGCGGTCGAGGCACAGATCCCTTGGGATAGGGTGGAAGCTGGGCCTTCTCGTACTGCCATCTACTGACCCGCGGTCCTGAAAAGAAAAACCGGCCTCTCGGCGGGCCTTTTTTCCTTGCGCTTTCACCTCATCACAGGCCCTGCGGTAGCGGCTCACAAGGCTGAATCATGCCCTCTGAGGCAGCGGGCCTCCGCTCAGTGATCCTCGGTTCGCCAGGACCTCACGCGCCGAGGTGTCCTTCCGCTGACGAGCGCGATTTGGAAGAAGGCACGCAGCTCGTTCTCCTTGAGCTCGCGCCGCAGGCGCCTGTACGAGACCTGAACCCCGCCTCGCTTCATGTCGGCCGACAGCTTTGCGAGCACGTCCTCGTCTCCAGGCTCCTTGAAGTCGGCGAAGTGTACGCTCCATGCGTAGGCGGCATGGATCTCGATTGGCAGCCTAAGGGCCTTCGCTGCCCACAGGCCCATGAGGATGTTACGGCGGGCCACGAGGTTGCTTTCCGTGTCGCGGTCGATGCACAGAGGGCGGCCGCATTTGGCGATCTCGCGATGGTTGGCGCGCATGAGGCGTCTCCTTGTGTCAGTGAAGCGCGCACGGCCTGCCGATACATCCTGGTCCGGCCTTCGGCGGCAGGCCATGCGTCTTCGTGCGGCATGGAAGGCGTCGAGCGACGCTCCGTTTCTAGGCCGCCACGGTCATATCACCCTGGCCGCTCCGCCAGATGATCACCGCAGCCAAGGCGGCGAGGCCGAGGCTGGCCGCGATGTGCGCCCAGAAGGCCGTGACGGAGGCGGTGAAGCCAAGGGCCCAGGGTGCGACGAAGAGCCAGACGCCCAATGCAATGAGGGCCCAAGCGGCATGCTGGTTTGAGACCAGGACAGCGTAGGCCCCACAGGCCGCCGTCAAGGCCGCGGCCGCCCACAGGCTCCAGGCCGGAACCGTCTCAGCCGAGAAGCCTACAGCCCAAGCTGTGACGAACAGAAGAGCGGCAGCGCCGAAGTTCGAGGTCTCGATTACCGACATCTTCGAACGTGAGGGTGCAACTGACATCGTCGTTCTTCCACGTCATCGGCCATTGCCGCAATGACCCGGCTGATGGCAAGGTCAGTATAGCAGTGCCGAAGTCATGGATTGATGAGTTCCGCCAATGCCTTGCATTGAGTGCGGTGGAGAGTGAAACCTGATCGTGTAGTCAGCGATCATGACAAGGATCAATGCCCACCATTGGTATTTCCGATCATGATTGCCCATCTTTGAATGCATCACGATCTGGACTGTCATGCCAGCACCTCCGCTCTGCTTCGACCTCGACGTCCTTCGCACCTTCGTGGCAATCGTGGACTGCGGCGGCTTTACCCGGGCGGCCGAGCGTGTCGGTCGCACCCAGTCCACGGTGAGCCTCCAGATCAAGAAGCTGGAGGATGGCCTCGGGCGCAGGGTCTTCGAACGAGATCCCGGTCAGGGACTCCAACTCACGCCGGACGGCGAGATCCTGCTCACCTATGCCCGCCAGATGCTGCGCCTCGGCGACGAGGCGCGCTCGCGCCTGACCGAGCCGGAGGTGGCTGGGCTGGTCCGCCTCGGCACGCCTGAGGACTTCGCGACGGTGCACTTGCCGGACGTGCTAGCGCGCTTTGCCCGTGCCCATCCGCGCGTTGCCCTGGAGGTGAACTGCGACTTCACGGTCAACCTGCTCAACGGGTTCTCCAAGGGGCAGTACGATCTCGTGTTGATCAAACGCGAGCCGCAGGGGCCTGTCGGAGGCGTGGGAGTGTGGCGCGAGGTCCTGGTCTGGACCGCGTCGCCGCAACTGGTTCTCTTGTCCGACGAGCCGTTGCCGCTGGTTCTGGCTCCCGCTCCAGATGTCTATCGCAAGCGGGCGCTGGCGAGCCTTGACGCCGTCAAGCGGCCCTGGCGGATCGTCTATACGAGCCCGAGCCTCAACGGGTTGCAGGCCGCCGTGAAGGCAGGCCTGGGTGTCACCGTACTGCCGAAGGAGATGGTCCCGCCCGGCTTCATTCTTTTGGGCCCTGAGTTTGAGCTGCCGCCCCTGCCGGATACGGAAATCGTGCTTTACCGCGCGCCCGGCGTGTTGCCGCGGGCGGCCGAGCTCCTGGCCGAACATATCATGCATTCCCTGGAGAACGTGGCCGCCCATGTCCCAACGAGCCCGGCGGTGGCGGATGTCATGTCTGGCCTGTCACCGGAAGAGCACTGCCCGTGATGCCGTGAGCTCGGGAGGAGGAGCGCGATGTGGGATGACGTGGTGCTCTTCGCGGCGGTCGGGTTCGCGGCGCAGATCATCGATGGCGCCTTGGGCATGGCCTACGGCGTGACCGCCACGACAGTGCTCCTGAGCCTGGGCGTTGCTCCTTCCGTGGCCAGCGCCAGCGTTCATGCCGCCGAGGTGTTCACCACCGGTGCCTCGGGCGCCGCCCACTGGAGGCTCGGCAACGTCGACCGGGCGCTGTTCCGCCGCCTTGCGATGGCCGGCGTCTGCGGCGGTATCCTGGGTGCCTACCTGCTCACTTTCCTGCCAGCCGCCGTGATCCGCCCGCTGGTCAGCGGCTACCTCCTGATCATGGGCAGCCTCATCCTGTGGCGCGCGATCCGGGGTCCGTCCGAGGGGCAGGGCTCCGCATCCTTCGGGCGCGCGTTGCGATATGTCGGTCCGCTTGGCCTCGGCGGCGGGTTCCTGGACGCCATCGGCGGCGGCGGGTGGGGCGCCATGGTGACCTCGACCTTGATCGGGCGCGGGGTGACGCCGCGGCTGGCCATCGGGTCGGCCAATCTCGCCGAGTTCTTCGTCGCCAGCGTGATCACCGCCACCTTCGTCGTCACCATCGGACTGGATCTGTGGCCGACGATTACTGGCCTCGTGCTGGGCGGCGTCCTGGCGGCGCCGTTCGCCGCGCTGGTAACCCGCAAGGTGCCGGACCGGCCGCTCATGCTCCTGGTCGGGGCGGTGATCATCCTCCTCAGCCTTCGTGGCCTGGTGCAAGCTCTCGGGTGATGACCCCGGACGGCAGTTTGCCCACTGCATCTCGCTGTCGCAACCCATTGGGTTTCTCGATGGAGGGCATCGTCGTCCACGACCTTGCGGCGTCGCTGACGCGATCACCAACTCCCGTAACGGGATGGGCCACTCAAACCCGCAACGGCGAGCACGCCGCGTCGATCGACTGCTCGTGCCCGCGCCCAATGGTCTGAAAATACCGTTGCCGACCAAATCTCACTGGAGGAGCCGACATGGCTTACATTGATCTCAATAACATGAACCGCCCCGAGATTGCCCTGGCCGACTACGACACGCGCCAGGGTCTGATCGCCCGCCGCAACATCCTCATGGGGCTCTGGGCCGCGAACAGGCTCGGCCTCTCCGGCATCGAGGCGGAGGACTATGCCTGGAGCGTGCATTTCGCCGATCTCCAGCGGCCAGGATCCGACGACATCTTGGAGAAAGTCGCCGCGGATTTTTCAGCGCGTGGGATCGCGGTGAGGGAGCGCGACATCCGCGAGCAGTTGCGCGAGATGGAGCGCCGGGCTGAGCTGCAACTCGCGTCCGGTCTGCGCCGCTTCTGATCGGAGGGCTCGACCGATGGATACCGCTTCTTCTCGTCATCAAATTCGAGTTGAGACTGTGCGACCAGCGCCGGACTGGTGCCCGGACGAGGACACCCGCCACAGCGCTATTGCACGCCGCAACGTGCTCGCCGGGTTCTGGGCTGGCTCCCTCCTGGGACTGACCGGGCCTGAGCTGACGGCCTACGTCTTTGCGGTCCATGCCGCAGATCATCAGGTGCCGGGCGACGACGATATCGTGACCAGGCTCGTGACCGATCTTGGAGGCGCGGGGCTGCACGAGCAGGCTGCCCAAGTCCGCCCCCGCCTGAGCGCCTTCCACCGTGAGGCGCTGAGGCAGACATCGATGACGGACTGACGATCGGGCGGCGCCCAAGCGCCATTCGGCAAGTCCATTACCGCAGCACACCGAGCCCTCGTCTCCGACGAGGGCTTCTTTCATGCTCGGGTTCTACCCGAGAGCTAGGGCGTCGTTGGCGTCCGCCGGGCCTTACGACGACCTCTCCGTCAGGAAGGGGCGAGCGGCTTCGAGCGCAGGGGCGCAGGCGGGAGCCGCCTCGACGAGGAGAGCCTCGGCACGTGCCGAACCAATCCAGAGCTGGACGGCGTTGGTCGCCGCCCACCACGGATCGTCCATGGTGCGCGAGACTGTGGCAGGCACTGCCGCCTGGATACAGGTCGTGACCTGGGACACGATGGCCGGAGGGGCAGGGGTGGCCGAGAGCCTGTCGATGATCTCCGCCTCCAGGGGACCGAGCAGAAAGAGCGAAACGAGAGAGGCAACGGCGTCTTGCATAGGATGTCTCCACGATGATCACGAGGGTTTGGGTCAACGGGCCGCCGGGACGCCTCGATCCGGGCCCGGCGCGGTCGAACGCGTCTTCCAGAGGCTCCAGACGACGCCCGCAGCGAGGATGCCGAAGGTCACGATGAGAGAGACGACGGGCGGGATCTTGGCCAGGCCCAGCATGTCGGCCACGAAGATCTTGGAGCCGATGAAGATCAGCACCACAGCCAGCGCGTATTTCAGGTAATGGAAGCGATGAACGATGGCGGCGAGCGCGAAGTAGAGTGCGCGAAGCCCCAGGATCGCGAAGATGTTCGAGGTGTAGACGATGAACGGATCGGTGGTGATGGCGAAGATCGCCGGGACCGAGTCGACCGCGAAGATCACGTCGGCGATCTCCACGAGCACCAGCGCCATGAAGAGGGGGGTCATGAACCACACGAGCCTGCCGGTTTTCGGATGCTCCTTCTTCACGAAGAAGTGTTCGCCATGGTGTTCGTCGGTGACGTTGAAGTGGCGGCGCATGAAACCGATCACGGGATTCTTCGCGATGTCGTATTCCTTGTCTGAGAAGACGAGCATCTTCACGCCGGTCGCGATGAGGAACGCGGCGAAGACATACAGTACCCAGGAAAACTGGGAGATCACGGCCGCGCCGAAGCCTATCATGATGGCGCGAAGAACGATGACGCCGAGAATGCCCCAGAACAGCACCCTGTGCTGGTAGAGGCGCGGCACGGCGAAGAAGGAGAAGATCATGGCGATGACGAATACGTTGTCCATCGCCAGCGCCTTCTCGACGGCAAAGCCGGTGAGATAGTTCATGCCGGGCTCGGGGCCTAAATACCACCAGACCCAACCGCCGAATGCGAGGCCGAGCGCGATGTAGAAGGCGCTCATTAGGAGGCTTTCACGCACCCCGATCTCGTGGTGCTTGCGGTGGAGCACCCCGAGGTCGAGCACGAGGAGGGCAACGACGATGCCAAGGAAGGCCAGCCACATCCAGGCCGGCTTGTCGAGCCAATCGGTGAACAGAAACGCGAGCTCCATCGGGGTATCCTTCAGCCGGCACGTGATGTCGATGATGGTCCGACATCGCGAGAAAGCCGGCATAGGCTCGCCAGAGGGGCCCGGACCAGGGTTGATAAGCAGTTGGGGGCGCAGCAGGGCCGGGGCAAGGCGCGGCCCGTCAATGAACTCCATCGGAACGGCCAATGGTCATGCGGGCTCTTGGGAGCTTCGTCCTCCAGACAGCGGCCATTGACGATCCCGATGCAGTCCATTGGAGGACATCATCTTCAATTCGATGTGCGATCCACCCACCTCAGGATTACTGTGCAACAGGCTTCCAACGGAGCACAGGCTCGGGCGTGCGCCACATGTGATCGGCGGCGCGAGCGAACCGGGAAGGCCCCGGGCCAGCGATGCGGCACGCCGTGACTGTCGTGCTCCAACTCCTTGGCGTGTTGGGGCAAATCAAGGCGGCGATCTGGGCTGGCCCGTATCATTCCCGAAACTGCACATCACGAATGGCAGAAGAGGAGGGACGACATGATCGATAACATCAAGAGCGTGCTCATCGGCGTGACCAAGGAGTTCGGTCCGGATGAGATTTCGTCCGCCCTGGGCTATGGCCTTTCCCTGGCGCAGCAGGCGGGCGCCCACGTCACGGTTCAGGCCGCCTCCGTCAAGGTGGCCGTATCGACTGCCAGGGTCAGCAGGGTTGTGGCGGGCATTGTCCAGGAGGAAAACCAGCGCCTTCATGCCCTCGCCGAGGCGGTAGCCCGCTGCGCGCAGGGTGACGCCGGCGCGGCAGGGGTCGTGTGCAAAACGGCAGCGCCGCATCTCAACTATCCGGAGCTACTCGCCGTCTTCAGGACGCAGGCCCGGCTTCATGACCTCACCGTCATCGATGCCGAACCGGAAGCCCTTACCCCTGACCGGGGTCTGATCGAAGCCCTCCTGATCGACAGCGGGCGTCCGCTCCTGGTTGTCCCGCCCGGGCAGGAGGTGTTTCGCTCCCGCCGCATCATCCTGGCCTGGGACGGCAGCGGGCGCGCCGCACGTGCCGTGGCGGACGCCCTGCCGTTCCTGCGTGCGGCCGAAATCGTGGAGGTGGTTGCCGTGACGGGCGAGAAGGACTTGGCCGACACGGTCACGGGTGCGGACATCGCCCCGCACCTGAGCCGTCATGGCGTCCATGTGGAGGTTCGGCCCCTCCCGGCATTGAACGGCGACGTGGCCGCGGCGCTGCGCAACCACGCCACCCTGACCCGTGCCGACATGATCGTGATGGGCGGCTACGTCCACTCGCGGCTGCGCGAGCTGGTGTTCGGGGGCGTTACCCAATCGCTGCTGAGGCAGAGCCCCTTGCCGCTGTTCATGGCGTACTGAGGAGGCGGATGTGCAGGTTCAGGATGTCGTCGTCCACCTCAGCCCCCCGCCCGGACGGTTGGCTCGATCATGGCCGGCAGTACGCTATTGGCCTCGCTCGCGCCCATTCCTCGCGGGTGACGGCCCTGGTGTACGAGATCATCCCCAGGCCGCGGGCGATTGATCCTGATGTGGCCGATCCCGCCGAAGCTGTCATGGAGGAGATCCGCCGCGAGGCGAAGCGCACGGCGGAGGCATTCGCGGTCATAGCGGCGGAAGCGTCCGTGGCGTGCGAAACGATTGCCGAGCGCTCCTACGCCTACAGGATCGGCAAGGTCTTTGCCGATTACGTGCGGGTGCGCGACCTCGCTGTGCCTGGAGCCCCTCTCGTTCACCAGGATCGAAGAACAATATCTGCTGGGACGGCAGTGTCCTCAGTCGGATGCTCCGCCACAAAGAAAGACTCGCCGCAGTCTCGCTGTGGACTGTTGGACTGATGTGAGGCGCCGATAGGCAGATCATGTCCAACCTTGGCCAGCGTCGTCAACACGCGCCCGCACCGGATCAAGCGAGCGATCCTTGACAGCAGAAACCAGCGTTCCCACCTGTCGACCACCGGGGTCCGGGCCCCTCTGGCAGCCTTCCCCAGGCTGCGATGTCGGACTCTCTCACCTGAGGAGCACTTGAAGCTGCTCCGCATCTGGGAGATGACTGTGACGCCTTATACCTATCCTTCGACCTTCAGCGATGTCTCGCTTCACGCAGACGAGGCCCGCGCGCGCCTCGATACCCTGGCGCGGTTCCTCGACAGCGCAGTGCGCGTGCCGGGAACAAACGTGCGCTTCGGCGCCGATGCGGCGCTGAACCTCATTCCGGGCGTCGGCACGCTGGCCTCCAAGGGCATGTCCGCCTACCTGATCTGGGAGGCACGGCGACTTGGCGTGCCGACCGGGACGATCCTGCGCATGGCCGCCAACGTTGGCATCGACTTCGTGGTCAGCGCCACTCCTGTCGTCGGTTGGGTGGGTGACCTGTTCTACCGCGCGAACCTGCGCAACATGGCGCTCCTGCGCGACCATCTCGACCGGACCCGGACGCAGCCGCTGCGGACGATCGATGGCATCGCGGTCAGGTACGCCCCGTGAGCCGCGCCTACGTGGCTGGCTACCACAGCTGCCAACCACTATTGGGTGAACTTGAGAACGACAGATCGAGGTGGAAGACCTCCGGAACAATGACCCTTCTACTGACAACCCTTGAGATCGCCGCCGTGGCGGCTGCCCTGGTGGCGGCCGTTCTGTGGTGGCAATCCTGCCGCCGGACAGTGCGGCGGGTCAGCCGCTACGAGGAGTTGGATGCCGCCGACCTCAACCGCCTCGTCGTGGCGATCAACCGCAACCAGCTCCTGAACCGGCGCGCGGCGCTCGCCTCAGCCGTCGCGGCCTTCCTGGCCGCCTCGTCCTTCGCCATTGCCGCTGTCGTCCCGCAAGATGGCGGCAGCCCAACCGTCCTGCAATGGGATCGGTCCTTCCCGGCCGTTTCCCTGGATCTAGCGATGTCCCGCCTATGTTCGGGCTACGCTCTGGTGAGCAATGCTGAATGTTCGCGGGCTTCTTCGAGCGTCGGTTGGGAGGCCACAGATGACTCTTGATGGTATCGGGATCGAGCCTTTCGCAGTACTCGAGGCAGCATCGGAGAGCATTCTGGTCACCGATGCCAATCTGGAACGGCCTGGTCCGATCATCGTCTATGCCAACCCTGCCTTTGAACAGATGACGGGATGGACCGCGCGCGAAGCGATCGGCCGATCGCCCCGGATGCTGCAAGGTGCGGATACTGACCTTTCGATCTTTCACGGGATGCAGGGCACGCTCGAGAGCGGACATCGGTGGGAAGGTCAAGCGGTCAACTATCGCAAGAACGGCAGTCAGTTCGTCATGGAGTGGTCAATCACCCCTTTGAGAGACACGGCTGGTCAGATCACCCACTTCGTTGCGGTCCAACGCGATGTCACCGCGCGGGTCGAGGCAGAAAGGCGTGTCGCGGAAGCACAGCAAGCCGCCCGTGAGGCGGACCGGAAGAAGACCAACCTCGCGCGCTACTTCTCGCCCGCGATGGTCGAAACCTTGGCTCAAAGAGACCACCCTCTCGGCCCTGTGCGCCGGCAGGCAATTGCAGTTCTCTTTGTCGACATCGTCGGGTTTGTTGCAATTAGTGAGAGCTTGGCTCCTGAGCGTGTCGTTGGACTGCTTCGCTCGTTCTACCGTCGGATGGCAAAGGTGATCTATGCGCATCGGGGCTCCATCGACAAGTTTTCGGGCGATGCGGTAATGGCGCTCTTTGGCGTGCCCAATCCCACTGGACTGGAGGCGACGGATGCGCTGCACGCCGCCGTCGACATCATTGACGAGGTGGAACTTTGGAATGCGAAGCGGATCGAAGCTGGCCGTATTCCAATTGATGTTGGCGTCAGCGCCAATTTCGGTGTGGTTGTTCTTGGCGATATCGGGACACGCGAATCCATGAGCTTCACAGCGATCGGGGCTACGGTGAATACCGCAAGCAGGATGCAGGAGCTGTGCCGGGTGCTGCAATCCCGACTGGTTGTCAGTCAGTCATTGGTTGCACGAGCACGTGAAGAGAGTGGCGATCAGTTGCGCGTATTACGGCGCCTTTCTGATGGGGGGCCTCACTCTTTGCGCGGAGTTACTCTGCCAGTGAACGTGTGGGCGTGTGTCTAACCATCCGGTGCCGTTGGTGATCCGTCGAGCGAGCCTCTCACTGAGGCAGCGAGCGCTCGGCCCGGCCCAAAAATGGAACTTCTGATAATCGCAGACGCTCAAGTCAATTCTGCCGCAATGACCGCTCCTGGCACGCACCGGTCGTTTGTCTTGTCGCTGCTTAAGCCTCAGGTTCCGACCCTGTTCCGTAACAGGCATTAGGCTCTAAGGCGGCTCGTCGGCGGGCCGCGTCCGGCGTTTAGATCTCAACCTGCTCCGCAATCAGAAGGACATCGTCGACGTCAATGCCGAGGTATCGCAAGGTACTCTCGATCTTGCTGTGGCTGAGCAGAAGTTGGACAGCTTGGAGGCTTCCTGTTCTTCGAAAGATCATTGAGGCCTTGGTCCTCCGCAGCGAGTGCGTGCAGTAGGCGAGGGGATCAAGCCCGATCGCGCGAAACCAGGGT
Source organism: Microvirga sp. (assembly GCA_041913065.1). Lineage (GTDB taxonomy): Bacteria > Pseudomonadota > Alphaproteobacteria > Rhizobiales > Beijerinckiaceae > Microvirga. Next base: position 146,228 of record JAYSGD010000008.1, read on the forward strand.
GCCAGCAGGCGAGCGTACTGGCGCATTGTCATGGGTCTTTGTCGATTGATCCGGCTTGGAAAGAGTGGCTCGCCCTTGTGGCAGGCCCTTCTTCTCGAGCCAGCGTCCCATAGCCTCACGGGTCTGCTCGGTGATTTCGAACTGAACGGGACGGCTTGTCTTCCGCGGCATGATCGTGGCGCGGGATCGCACCCGCCCATTGAGGCTACATCGTCGACCCGAAGCGCGACCAAGTCACAGGCGCGCAGCTTGCTGTCGATGGCTAGGTTGAACAGAGCTAAATCCCGGATGCAGTGAGCAAATTGGAGCCTGACCCGACTGGAACAGATCTCCTTGGCTTTCAGAGGCGGCTCTCCCACTCGTGACCCGAAACGGGCCTGGCGAGCCCCTCACAGCCGAACATGGGGATATTCCCGTGGGACACCGCCGGACATTGTGGGATATGGATCTGTGTAGCCGACGTGATGGGTCAGACTATCTGGCCTGCACCTGTAGGAAGCGACCATTGCAATGACGAAATCACATAGCGACGCTGCGCTCTCATCGCCATCGGTTGCGCGCAACCGCGATCCGATCCTGGAGGTCATCCGGCGAGTTCTCCCCAGAACCGGTACGATTCTTGAGATTGCCAGCGGGACCGGTGAGCATGCGGTCCACTTCGCCGCCGCGCTGTCTCCCCTGACATGGCAGCCAACCGATCAGGAAGAGCACGCCCTGAGCAGCATCGCTGCTCATCGCGCGGCGTCAGGGTTGCCCAATCTCCTTGCCCCTTTGCGCTTGGATGCAGCCACCCCGGACTGGCCCATGGAGCGAGCCGATGCCGTCGTGGCGATCAACATGATCCATATCTCGCCGTGGCGTGCGACGCAGGGGCTGATGGCCGGGGCAGGCCGGATACTTCCGCCTGGCGGCGTGCTTTTTCTCTATGGAGCTTACAAGGAGAACGGCGCCCACACGGCTCCGAGCAACGAAGCCTTCGATCAGAATTTGAGGAGCCGGAACCCGGAATGGGGCATCCGCGATCTTGAGGAGGTCGTGGAGCTCGCAGGCAACCATGGGCTGGAGTTCGTAGAACGCATTCCCATGCCCGCCAACAATCTCAGTGTCGTGTTCCGAAGGCAGGTGGCTTGAAACGGGTGGCTGTCTGAGGACCGTCAGGTTCAGAGGCGTGCCGCCTGCAGGGCATGACTGGCGCGGCTGTCATGGTCGTGCGGGTCCGGACCAATGGGACCGAAGTCACCCCTCAGTGCCTTAAGGGCATAGCCTTCCGTCTCGATCTCACGAGCCGTGCGGAAGCCGAGCCGCCGCAGGATCGGCAGGGGAGGACACCAGCCCTGGACCGCATGCTGAAACAGGCAGGCGGTCACCAGAGCCGGCAGGGCGAGCCAGCGCTTGTCCACTGTCGCGCCGAGCATCACGCCGGTGAAGGCCAGGGTCGAGGCGTTTGCCTCCAATGTCCGTTCAATATCCCATTCCTGATCGAGCTCGTGCAGCCGGCGGCCGATCCCCGCGGGATGGGCCGCATGCCAGCGGATGCTCTCGGCGATCTGCATCTCGATCTGTCGGGTGATCTCCTGGCTTGTGTGCCTGGGAACGCGGTCGACGGTGCTTGCAACCATGGTTCAGTCTTCCTGCAACAGGTGGAGAACGGGGCGATGGCAGGTCAGTTCCACAGCGGGAGGCCGGGTCGCGTGTTAGTCCTTGCATATCCATAAGAGTATACTAAATTAGAATAATCTTATTAATTTGGGGATGCATATGCCTATCGTGGAACTCGACCTCGAAACATTTGAGCAGAAGGCGACCGAGGTTGCAGACATCCTGCGGGCGCTCGCCAACGAGCGGCGGCTGATGATCCTGTGCAAGCTGGTGGAGTGGGGCGAGGCCAACGTCACCACGCTCACCGAGGCGGTGGGCCTGTCGCAATCGGCCCTGTCGCAACATCTCGCCAAGATGCGTGACGAGGGCATCGTCGCCACCCGGCGCGAGAGCCAGACGATCTGGTACCGCATTGCCGACTCGCGCATCGAGCAGCTCTTCGCCACGCTCTACGAGCTCTATTGCAAGCCAGCCAAGGGCAGAAAGTCCCGCTGATTGGAGGCCACGATGGAAAACTTCACCCCTGTCTCAGCCCTAATCGGCGGCCTCTTGATCGGTGCATCGGCTGCCCTGTTCCTGGTGTTGAACGGGCGCGTTGCTGGCATCAGCGGCATCCTCGGCGGGCTGCTCCATCCGGTCCGCAGCGAGATCGGCTGGCGCCTGGCGTTTCTCACCGGTCTGTTCGTCGCACCGCTTGTCTATGTCGCCGTTGGCGGTGCCCTGCCGCCGGTTGACCTTGATGCTTCACTGCCGCTCCTGATCGTGGCGGGGCTGATCGTCGGCTTTGGTACCCGCCTTGGCGCGGGCTGCACCAGCGGCCATGGCGTTTGCGGCATCGGCCGCGGCTCACCACGCTCGCTGGCTGCCACCGCGGTGTTCATGGCTACCGCCATCGCCACCTTGTTCATCACCCGCCACCTCATCGGGATGTAAGCCGTGCCCCTGATCATATCCGCCTTCGTCTCCGGTCTTCTCTTCGGCCTCGGGCTGATCATCTCGCAGATGGTCAATCCGGCCAAGGTACTCGGCTTCCTCGACATCTTCGGCAACTGGGACCCAAGCCTCGCCCTGGTCATGGGCGGCGCGGTCGTGGTGTCCGCGCTGGGTTATCTCGTCGCCAAACGCCGCGGCGTGCCCGTGCTGGCACCGCGCCTGGAGATCCCGACCCGGCGCGATCTCGATCCGCGCTTGATCGGCGGGGCCGCCCTGTTCGGCATCGGCTGGGGTTTGGTTGGCTTATGCCCAGGCCCAGCGTTGGTCGGCCTGACCTTTGGCCCGTGGCAGGTGTTCGTGTTCGTCGCCGCCATGATCGTCGGCATGGTGGTCTTCCGCCTGGTGCCCGCCGACTGGCCGCAGGTCACCTTCCGGCGTGAGGTTACTCGCATGGATGGCTGAGGCTCAAGCCTACCAATCCGAATCTCAAACACGGTGTCATTCCTTGAAAACAGGAGCAAGCATTATGTCCGCCGAGACGTCCTCGCCCTTGCACGGCCGCCCCATCGTGAGGGGCTTCTACGAGAAGCGCACCGGCAGCGTGCAGTACGTAGTCGCCGATCCGGAAACAAAGAAATGCGCGATCATCGACCCGGTGCTCGACTTCGATCCGAAGTCCGGCGCGACCGCCACGATCCAGGCCGACGAGCTCCTCGCCCACATCAAGCGTGAGGGCTACACCCTGGAGTGGATCCTCGACACGCATCCCCATGCCGACCACTTCTCGGCGGCCGGCTACCTCAAGGACAAGACCGGCGTGACCACCGCCATCGGCGAGAAGGTGGTCGAGGTGCAGAAGCTTTGGAAGGAGATCTACAACTGGTCCGACAGCTTCCCGACTGACGGCTCACAATGGGACCGGCTGTTCGCCGATGGCGAGCGCTTCAGGATCGGTAACCTGGACGTGGAGGTGATGTTCACGCCTGGCCACACGTTGGCATCGATAGCCTACGTCGTCGGTGACGCCGCCTTCGTCCATGACACGCTTTTCATGCCCGACAGCGGCACCGCCCGCGCCGACTTCCCCGGTGGCTCCGCCAAGGCGCTGTGGCGAAGCATCCAGCGCATCATGGCGCTGCCGGACGACACGCGTGTGTTCACCGGGCACGACTACCAGCCCGGCGGGCGCGAGGCGCAATGGGAGAGCACGGTCGGGCAGCAGCGGCGCGAGAACAAGCACCTGGTGAAGGCAAAGACGGAGGAGGAATTCGTGGCGTTGCGCGAGGCGCGTGACCGCGAATTGCCGATGCCCAAGCTCATCCTGCACTCCCTGCAGGTGAATATCCGCGGCGGCCACCTGCCGAAACCGGAGAGCAACGGCAAACGCTACCTCAAGATCCCCCTCGACGCGCTCGATGGCGCCCCGTGGGACGAATGAAGGAGACGATCATGACGAAGTCGGCAAAGGACCTCGTGGCAGAGGCCAACAAGACGGTTGAGACCCTGTCGGCCAAGGACGCCGTGAAGCTCGTGGGCGACCCCGGCGTGGTGCTGGTGGACGTCAGGGAAGGCGAGGAGCTGCAGAAGACCGGCAAGGTGCAGGGAGCGGTGCACGTGCCCCGCGGCTTCCTGGAGTTCCAGGCCGACCCGACGAGCCCTTCCCATAAGGCCGAACTGGGCGACGGCAAGCGCCTAGTGCTCTATTGTGGCTCCGGCAGCCGTTCGGCGCTCGCGGCAAAGACCCTGAAAGAGATGGGCATCGGGAATGTCGCGCATGTGGCGGGCGGCTTCGCGGCCCTCAAGGACGCTGGCGCGCCGATTCAGGACGGCGAGTAAGACTCCGGACCTGCGCGGCGTTTCCCTATTGCGGCGCGAACGGGTTCCTGAACCCGCCCGCCCGCGTCGGCGCCTTTGGCGGGTGATGCGCGGTGAGGTAGTCGAGGATCAGGTCGCGGTCGGCACCCTGGATGTCGGGCATGCCGTGCCGCTCCGTCATCCAGGTCATCGTCTCGTCCCACTTCTCGCGCGTCATGCCTTGATTCGACACCAGCCTGTAGCCGTGGCAGGCAGTGCACAGGCCGAATGTCTCGTCCCGTCCTAGTCCATCTGGCAAGTCCTCAACCTGCTCGTCCTTGGGCGCGAAGGCCGGCGCAGGCCCAATAGGGACCTGCGCGGAAGCGGAAGAAACAAGCGCCGCCAGAGCGAGCATCTGCAACCAATGAAGCCGTGGCATAATCAGTGCCCCTTAACCCACAAGGACGGCCACGCGATGCATGGTGTTGCCCCCATAGCCCTGGGGGTTCCAGTTGTGGGCGACCGGGGGCTGCATTTTGCCGTTCGAGTCCGTGGCGCGAGTCCAGATCTCATAGTAGCCGTCCGACGGTAGTGGGATGGTCGCCGTCCATCGGTTCCAGTCGTAGCGGTTGCGGGTGGGAGCGAGCGTAGCCTGCGTCCAGGTCTGGCCGGCATCCGTCGAGACATCGACGCGGGACACTGTAAGATCGCCGGCCCAGGCGGCGCCGCGCAGGGCCACCTCACGGGTTCCCGCCGGCAGCCTTGTGCCGTTGGCCGGGTTAGTGATGATGCTGCGCACCGGCATGGACTCGAGGATGCGGAAATCCTTCTCGTCCGCCTTGCCCCCTGGCACCATCGGAGTGTTCGGCACGCGGTAGGACGTGCCGGTCATGCCCTGGCCGTCATGTTCGCGGTCGCGGATCGTGATCCGGTTCAGCCATTTGTGCGACAGGGAGCCTGGCCAGCCGGGGATGACGAGGCGGAGCGGCCCACCATGGATAGTTGGCAGGGGCTCGCCATTCATCTGGAAGACGAGCAGGCTGTGCGTCTCCATCGCCTTGGCGATAGGCATGCCGCGCGAGAGCGAGTCCTTGGTGGTGTCGCCCGACAGGTGCGGGTCGGCGCCGTAATGGGCGGTGTACTTCGCCGTTTCCTTCAGCCCCGCGGCCTGGAGCACTTCACTCAACGGGATACCAGTCCATTCGGCGCAGCCCGCGCCGCCGTTGGTCCATTGGTTGCCACGGGCCTGCGGCTGGAAGAAGGAGCGGCCGTTGCCGCCGCATTCGAGCACCATGCGGTAGGTCTTGGGCTGGAAGCGGGATTTCAGCTCGGCCAGCGTCAGCTCAAGCCTGTTGTTCACCTCGCCGTCGACGGTGAGCTTCCAGGCATCCGGGTTCGCCGCCGGTTCCGGGATCTGGCCGTTGTTGCGGATGAAGAACTTCGAGATCGGAGTCGTCTCGTCGTCAAGCAGGTGCTCGGGCGTCTCGGCGACAAGCGGCCGCTCCCCGAGCACGACGAGACCCTTCTCCTTGCCGGGATAGTCGAGGGCCTGTGGCCCTGAAGGTTGTGCAGGAGCGCCCGATGCAGTAGCCCCCTGTGCCATAGCCTCCGGGATGATTGAGCCTGACAAGTTGGAGGAGAGGGGCGCTACGGTGGCCCCGAGGCCCACGAGGCTGACGCTGCCGAGGAAGCTGCGGCGGCTAACTCCTCCAGGCTCCTGCGGCTCCGGGTTATTGATGGGTTGTTCTTGGGGCGACCGCTCGATTTCGCGTGTCATGGCGTTCCTCCACACGCCCCCGTCGCGCCAGGCCCGTGGCCGAAGCGTCGTTTGCCGCATTGTAGGACACCAAGCTTGGCCTGTGAAGACAAGGCAGTCGTGCAGGGCGGTCTTTGAGCCGATCCACAAGGCGCCTCGCCGCACCTCGGCTACTCCGACAGCAACCGGCTGATCGCGTCCGTCAATGCCTCACGGGAAATCTCGCCGACGTGAACGGAGCGGAGCTTTCCATCCGCGCCGATGAAGAGGGTGACCGGCAGACCCGGCGTGGCGTAGTGGCGAGGCACGTCCATGCGCGCGTCGATCAGCACGTTCGACAGTGTGAGCTTCTCGTTGTTCAGGTAACCCTCGATCGTTGTGCGCCGCTCGCCTTGGTTCACGAACAGGAATGTGACGTCGTCTCTCACCACTGCCATCTCGGCCATCATCGGCATCTCGCGGCGGCAGGGCGGGCACCAACTGGCCCAGAGATTTACCACGGCGGGTTTTCCCGTGAACGCCGTCAGGGATGCGCTGCCTCCCCTGATGTTCTCCAATGCGAGATCCGGCATCGGCGTCGATGGTGTGGCGTTGGTCAGTTGCCACACGACGTTCCAAGCGAACAGCGCTATAGCGAGACTGACCACTGCGCCTATCGCGGTGCGGCGCGTGCGCGCCAGGGGCACGGACACAGCGACGACGGAGCCGGCGGCCCATGGCCAGGAGAAGCCGCCCTGCCAGACCGCCAGGACGCGCCAGGGTTCTGCGGCGAAACTGGAGGCATTCTCGATCACGTGGCCGAGACGCGCCGAGACCAGGCCAGCGATGAGAGCCCAGGTCGACCACCGCCCGACGCGGGGATCCAGGCGGGAGGACAGGACCGACGTTGCGGCCATGAAGGCACCGATGCCCACGATGGCCGCGAGACGATCACCGGCTAAGACGAGGGGACCAATCGAAACGGCTTGCATGCGTGCGTTGGTTCAGGACCCAGCTTAAGGCAGCCTTAAGAGGAACGCGGGATCCTGCCCTGTCACCGTCAGCCTGTGCCCACGTTGATTGCGAACCCGGCCCGCAGGCCGGACCGGTCATGGCGATTGCGAAGCACGAACGAAGCCTTTGCACGCCGTAGCGCCGCGTCGACGATGGCAAGGCCGAGACCGCTGCCGACGGCGCTGCGATGGCGTCCACGGAAGAACCGGTCGGTCACTTGGCCGATCTCGTCCTCCGGGATGCCGGGGCCTTCGTCTTCCACGGCGATCACCGGCGGGCTCGTGCTGCCGTCGAGGAACCACCGCACGCGACCTCCCGCTGGCGAGTGCTGCACGGCGTTCTCATGCAGGTTGCGCACGGCGAGATGGAAGAGTTCGCGGTTCATCCGGATCGTCGTGTGGTGGAGCGCGGGGTCGATCTCCACCGCAACATCCGTGTGGCTCGTCCTGAGACTTGCGGCAATGTCCTCGATGGCGCGCCCGACCAAGATGTCCTGAGGCTCACCCTCGTCCGGAACGGCATCGAGCTCGGACATGGCAAGCAGCTGGCGGACAAGCCGGCTGGTGCGGTCGACCGCCACCAGGGTTTGCCTCATCGCTCCTTCGCGGGTCTCCGCATCCTTCGCCGCCAGGGCGACCTGGACCTGGGTGCGCAGACCGGCCAGTGGGGTGCGCAGCTCGTGCGCGGCGAAGGCCGTGAAGCTGCGCTCGTGGTCGCGGGCCGCCGCGACCTTGCCGAACAGGCCATTGAGGGCATCGACCACGGGACGGATCTCTGAGGGCGGGCTGCCGACGCTGACCGGACTAAGGTCCTCGGGACCGCGCGCCTTGAGGCCCTGTGTGAGGCGGCGCAGGGGCCGCAGCCCGCTCCCGACGCTGGCCCAGATCAGGAAGGCGAGCAGCGGGACCACCACGATGGCCGGCAGGACCAGCCCTCGGACGAGATCGGTGACGAGGCGGTCGCGCAATCCGAGCCGGTCGCCGACGAGTACGCGGATCCCCTTGTCGCGGTCGGCCACGGCATAGACCCGCCACGGCTCGCCGCCGACCTCCTGTTCCGAGAACCCGCTGGTCTCGTTCGACAACGCGGCCTCGGGGGCTCCGCTGGAGCGGCCGATCAACCGGCCGTCGAACGACCAGATCTGGCACGAGAGCTGGCGCTCATAGCCCACATGCGTTGGCTCCGGGAGCGGGATCGATGCCGGGGCTTCTCCGGCGCGAGCCGACAGCGCGATCTCGCCGCTCGTAACCAGTGAGCCGACCATGCGGGCCGCCTCCATGAGGCGGGTGTCGAGCACGTGCTGCAGCTGGCGTTTGGTGTCGATGTAGATCCAGGCAGTCGCGAACAGCCAGATCAGGGTCGTGGCGGCGATGAGGATGATGAACAGGCGGGTGCGGATCGAGCTCATGTCAGGCGCTCCGGAGACGGTAGCCGAGGCCACGCACGGTCTCGATGGCCTCGCGCCCGATCTTGACGCGCAGGTGATGGACGTGGACCTCGACGGCGTTGCTCTCCACGTCCTCCTCCCAGCCGTAGAGCCGATCGGCGAGCTGGTCCTTCGATAGCACCGTGCCCGGATGCCGCATGAGAGCCTCCAGGATCGAGAATTCCCTACGGGAGAGGCCGACCGGCTTTCCGTCGACCGCGACGGTGCGGCGTCCGGGATCGAGTTCGATGCCGTTCCACGCGAGGACCGGCGAGGCGCGTCCCACAGCCCGACGTGAGATCGCCCGCAGCCGCGCGGCGACCTCGTCGAGATCGAAGGGCTTGCCGAGATAATCGTCCGCACCGGTGTCGAGGCCGCCGATCCGATCGGCCACGGTGTCCTTCGCCGTGAGCAGCAGAACCGGCGTCGCGTCCTGGCGCCGGCGCAGCTCGCGCAGGATGTCGAGCCCCGAGCCGTCCGGCAGCATCAGGTCGAGTACGATGGCATCGAACTCGGCCGTGGCCAGGGCCGCGCGGGCGTCGCCGCAGGACGCCACCGCATCGACCGTGAAGCCGTGAATGCCCAGGCCGACCTTCAGCCCGTCGAGCAGCATCGCATCGTCTTCAACCACAAGAATACGCATCGAGCACCTCCGCGGGCTCTGTGACCCTCTACCCTTAAGGCTGCCTTAAGGTTGGCCGGGAGTTTGGGGGAAGTTGTCCTAGTCGCGAGGATTCGCTTGCCCCACAACCTTACCCGAATTGTGTTTGCGCTCGTTGCGCTGATCCTTGGCTCCATCGGGGCGGGGGCTCAGTTCAACATCCCCAGCGCCGAGGAGGTGTTCAGGCTCAGCGCCTCGAAGGGCGCCGATGGAGGTATCATCCTCGACTGGGCGATTGCCCCGGACATGTATCTCTATCGCGACAAAGTGATCGTCTCGGCCTCCCCCGGCGACGCCAAGCCGATTCCGGTTGAAACAAGCCCCGGCCAGAAGAAAGACGATCCGACCTTCGGCGAGACCGAGGTGTACCACGATGCGGCCCGCGCGACCGTGTCGGCCAGCGCCTTGGCCGCTGCCGGCTCGCCGCAGACGGTCCATGTCACCTACCAGGGCTGCGCCGAGAAACTCGGCATCTGCTATCCGCCCGAGACGAAGGCCATCGAGCTTGCGACGCTTCAGGTGGCGGTGGACCAGGGCGAGACGACCGCGAACGGCGCGTCACTCTGGAGCACCGTTCCGACCGGGCCTTCACAGCCGGTCGAGACCGCAGCGTCCGCACCGGCGGCACCTCAAGCCGCACCACAGGACAATGCCTGGATGAGCGGTAGCCTGACGTCGGTTCTGGCGACCTTCCTCGGCTTCGGTCTGCTGCTGACCTTCACCCCCTGCGTGCTGCCGATGATCCCGATCCTGTCGGGCATGCTCGCCCGCAGCGGAGGCCAGCTTTCGGCAGGCCGCGGCTTCTCGCTCTCGACCACATACGTGCTGGCCATGGCGGCGGCTTACGGCCTGCTCGGCATCGCCGCGGCCTGGTCGGGCCAGAACCTGCAGGCAGCCCTGCAGACACCGTGGGCGCTGGGCGCCATGAGCTTGCTGTTCGTTTTCCTGGCGCTGTCGATGTTCGGCCTGTTCGAGCTTCAGCTCCCTAGCTCCTGGACCAGCCTCATTGCGGGCCGGACCTCCAGCATGGGCGGCTCTCTCCCCGGGGCGGCGGCCCTCGGCTTCACCTCGGCCCTGATCGTCGGCCCCTGCGTGACGCCGCCGTTGGCGGGAGCATTGCTCTACGTCTCACAGACAGGTGATATGATGCGTGGCGCGGCGGCGCTGTTCATGCTGGGCCTCGGCATGGGCCTGCCGCTGATCGTGTATGGCACCGTCGGGGCCAGGGCCCTGCCGAAATCCGGCCTATGGCTGGTGCGCGTCAAGCAGGCCTTCGGAGTCGTCTTCCTCGGCGTCGCCATCGCGATGGTCTCCCGCATCGCGCCGCCTCAGCTGTCGCTCGCCCTGTGGGCCATGCTCGCCATCGGAGCTGGCGTGTTCCTCGGTGCGTTTGATGCAGTTCCCACTTATCCCGGTCGTCGGCTGGCGAAGGCGGCGGGGATTGCAGCTGTGCTCTATGGCGGCACTCTGGTCGTGGGCACTGCTGGTGGGGCAACTGATCCATTGCAGCCGCTAGCCTTCCTTGCTCGCGGATCTGCCCCCGCCGCGACCGCCGAGCTGGCCTCCACCCGCGTCACCACGCCGGCGGAGTTCGACGCTGCGGTCGATACGGCCCGGGCACAGGGCAAGACGATCCTCGTCGACTTCACCGCCGAGTGGTGCGTGACCTGCAAGGAGATCGACCGCACCGTCTTTGCCGATCCCACCGTGCAGGCAAAGCTCAGGGACATTCCCTTCATTCGCGCCGACATAACGGACTACAACGACGCCAGCCGCGATCTGATGCGGCGCTTCGGCGTGGTCGGGCCACCGACGATCCTGTTCCTCGACCCGAAGACGGGACAGGAACTCACCCCGGCCCGCACCATCGGCACCATCGATGCAGACGGCTTCCTCCGGAAACTTACAGCGGTAGGCGCGTGATGGTTTTTGGCTCGTCTCGTTACCCTGCTTCCACACAGGCCGACGCATGGTCGCGCCGGACGATCCTGAGGTATGCAGCCCTGATCCCATGCCTGACGCTCTCGCCTCAACGAGGGCGGGCGGGGGCCGCGGAACTGGCCTTTGCCCATGTCACCAACCGCAGGGAGTTCGATGCCGCAGTCACCAGGGCTCGTGCTCAGAGGAAGTCGGTGCTGGCGTACTTCACAGCGGAGTGGTGCCCGCTCTGCAAGAGCATCGACAGCCGCGTGTTCTCCAATCCTGTGATCAAGAAGCGGCTTGAGCGCGTCGCCCTGGTGCGCGCGGACGTGACGGCCGTCGATGCCGGCAACCGAGCGCTCATGGAACACCTTCGGGTGTCAGGCCCGCCGACCATGTTCGTCATCGATCCGAAGGACGGCCGAGAGATGCCCAGAATCCGCCTGACCGGGGCCGTCGACGTCAACCTCTTCCTCGACACGATCAATCTCGCAGGCCTCTAGCCCCGCGACCGTTCTTCCCCGCATTCCAAGGAGTCAACAATGCCCGTCCTGACCAGATCTCTCTTCGCCGCCGTTTTGGCCGCATTGTCTGTCGCTGTCGTCATGCCCGCCGCACAGGCTCTGGCCCAGGACATCTCTGTCGACGCGATTCTGAACGATCCGCAGGCGCCCGTCGGCGGCAATCCCAAGGGCGATGTCACCATCGTGGCGTTCCTCGATTACAACTGCCCCTTCTGCAAGAAGTCGGCGCCCGACCTGGAGAAGCTCGTCAAGACCGATGGCAAGATCCGCTTGGTCTACAAGGACTGGCCGATCCTCACCCCGGCCTCCATCCATGGTGCGCAGCTCGCGTTGGCTGCTAAGCACCAGGGCAAGTACGAGCAGGTGCATCACGCCCTGATGGTCATTCCGGGCATTAAGATCAGCAAGGAGAAGATGACCGAGGCGGTTCAGCAGTCCGGCGTCGACATGGAACGCCTGAACGCGGACCTGAAGCAGCACAGCACCGAGATCCAGGCGCTGATCCAGCGCAACCTCAACCAGGCGGATGCGCTCGGGCTGTCGGGGACGCCAGTCTACCTGATCGGCCCGTACAAGGCCTCGGGCGCACTCACCTACGACCAATTCCGCAAGGCGGTCGCCGACGCCCGTGCCCAGGGCAAGCAATAACACGCGCCCGCGTCCCCTCCGATGCCACTCTCTCACAGGACATCCATGTTCAAGCTCGCAAGGCCGGCAGGCCTGATCCGCCTTCTCGCCCTCATCCTGCCGGCCGCCCTGGCCGCCTGCAACACGACCGCAAGCGCGCCGCCTCCACCGGTGGCCGCGGCGCCGGCCGTCGATCCCGTCACGGCCGAGCGCTACGCCGCCGTGACCACCGACAAGCATCCGGTCCCCGGCGTTGATCCCGCCACGCTCAAGCCGCGCAACGTGCGCCAGCTCGTGGACTATGCGACCACCGAGAAGCCGGGCACCATCGTCGTCGATACGAACGCCCGCTTCATCTACCTCGTGCAGGAAGGCGGCAAGGCGCTGCGTTACGGCGTCGGCGTCGGCAAGGAGGGACTGGAGTTCAAAGGATCGGCGACGGTGAACCACAAGGCGCAATGGCCGCGCTGGACACCGACGCCCGACATGATCAAGCGCGAGCCGAAGCGCTACAGGAAGTGGGCCGGCGGGATGGACGGCGGCACCGCCAATCCGCTCGGCGCCCGCGCCCTGTACCTGTTCAAGGACGGCAAGGACACGCTCTACCGCATCCACGGCACCAACGAGCCCGAGACCATCGGGCAGGCCGTGTCATCCGGCTGCATCCGCATGATGAACCAGGACGTGATCGACCTCTACAGCCGTGTCCCCGCGGGCAGCAAGGTGGTCGTCCTGTGACGACGACCTGGCATCGCAGCGACATCACATCTGATTGGAATGAGATCATGGATTTCAACCGACGCCGGATCATCCAGGGCGCCGCGCTCACCTTGCTGGCGGCGCCTTCCTTCAACCATGCCCGAGCTCAGAGCGGGGAGGGGTGGCACCCGCTGAAAGGAGACGACGGCAAACCCGTGGCTAACGCACGCCTGCCCGTCGAGTTGACGGACGAGATCGAGCATCTGCCCGACCTGATCTGGGTGGGATCGAAGAGTTCCGCCGTGACGCTCTACGAGTTCTACGATTACAATTGCCCGTACTGCCGGATGGCGTCGAAGGACTTGCACGAGCTCGTGAAGAAGAGGCCGGAACTCCGCCTGGGGCTGATCAACAACGCGATCCTGTCCCTCGGATCGATGCAGGCGGCAAAGGTGGAGCTCGCGCTGCTCCTGATGAAGGGGCCGGCCGTGGCCTATGAGTTCCACCGGCGCCTGTTCGCCGTGCCGGGCACGAACGACGGCCAAAGGGCGCTCAAGCTCGCCGAGGACCTCGGGGTTCCGAGACGCCAGATCGAGCCCACGGCCGACAGCGACAAGGTTGGCGGGATGCTGCGCGAGCAGACCTCGCTTGCGGCCAACCTTGGTCTCGCGGCGACGCCGTCCTTCGTGGCCGGTGGGGTGGGCGTGCTCGGCTATCCCGGCCCCAAAACCATTGGTGGCATTGTCGCCGCTATCGACCGATGCGGCGAGGTGATCTGCCCGGGCTGATCCCGGTAGTCGTTTCACCAGTATCTGCTAGAGGGAGGATCCACCCCTATTGAAGAACCGGGGAGACCAACCCCGGCGAGGACATTCCCTTGGCCCTCTTTGCGCTCGGCACATCATTCTGCATCGCGCTGGCAACGCTCATCTCAGCCGAGGTGGTGAGGGCGGTCGGCGGCCCCATGGCGCTGTCGCGCTGGCGCATGCTCATCGGCTTCCTCATGCTGACCCTCATCGCCACCGCTGTCGGAGGGTGGGGCAGCCTGTCGGTTGGGCACCTCCCGCTGATCGTGCTGTCGAGCCTTGTGGCCATCGTCGTGGCGGATCCGGCGCTGAACGCGGGCATCGCCCTCATTGGCGCGCGGCGGACGGGATTGATCTTTTCGCTGAGCGCGCCCTTTGCCGCGGGATTGGGTTTTCTGGTTCTCGGGGAGACGCTGGGCCTGAGCCAGTTGGTCGGTTGCGCCTTGGTGGCGGCAGGGATCGCCTTCGCCGTCAGCTTCAGCCGCAGCCCGGCGGCGCCGGACATCAGGTCCGACCGGAACGCTTCCGTCCATGCAGAGGTCCGGCTATCGGCTGCGGGCGTGCTTCTGGCTGTGCTCGCCGCCTTCGGCCAGGCGGTGGGCATCCTCTCGATGCGGCCGGTAATGCTCGACAACCCGGATCCGTTTGCGGTGATGGCTGCCCGCGGGCTCGTGGCCGTCGTTGTCCTGTGGGCTTGGCATCTGGCGTCCCCGAAGACGTGGAAAACCGGCATCGCCGTGCCGGACCGGAAAACCCTGGCCCGGGTATCGCTCGGGGTCTTCATCGGCTACGTGGTCGGGATGTCGATGCTGATGATCGCCCTGACCGGCACCAGCGTGGCAGTCGCCTCGACCCTCTCCTCGATGGCGCCGGTCGCCATTCTGCCGATGCTGTGGCTGCGCACAGGCTCGAGGCTCGCGTGGCAGGCCTGGTGCGGCGCGTTCGTGACGGTTCTCGGCTCCGCCGTCCTGTTCTGGCGTTAAGCGGGCTCGGAGGGGCTAGAAGGCCGCTTGTCCGAGGTGGCCTCCAGCTGGGGCCGCAGAGACTCCAGATTGTATCCTGCCTCCGAGGTCGTCTGCAGGATCTCGTTCGCCGAGAGGCGGTCGCTGGCCGCCAGAGCCCACAGGGTCGTTGAGCGCGTCCCCGTGCGGCAGAAAGCCAGCGCCGGCTTCGCAGCCCCACCGAGGGCCGTGCGAAATGCCTCGACCTGATCGTTGGAGATCTGGCCGGAGACGGCCGGGATGTGATGGTACGAGAGGCCCAGGCGCTTCGCGGCGGCCGCGAGCTCCTCGCTTCGGGGCTGATCCGGCGCCTCCCCGTCGGGACGGTTGTTGATGATGGTCTTGAAGCCCGCCGCCGCGGCCTGCGCAAGATCCTGTTCGGTCAGTTGATGAGCGACCGAGATGTTGGGTGTCAGCTTGGTGAACTTCACGCGACGTCTCCTTTCATGGGGTTGAAAACTGCCGGACCCAATTCTGCAGGGTGGACATATTGGCGAGCCCCGCCTGCCGGGCGACAACGGAGCCATTCTTGAGGACAAAAAGGGCCGGAATGCCCTGAACGCCGAGCCGCGCGGCCAGTTCCGGCTCGTTGTCCACGTTGATCTTGACGAACCGGGCCCTTGGTTCGAGCTCCTTCGCCGCTCGCTCGAAGATCGGCGCCATGGCCCGGCAGGGGCCGCACCAAGGCGCCCAGAAATCAGCGATCACCGGAATGTCGCTGCGCTCGGCGTGACGCTGGAAACGAGCGCCGCTCAGCTCGATGGGATGTCCCTCGAAGAGCCTCGCCTTGCAGCCGCCGCATACTGCCTGCGACGCAGGCCGGTCCTGCGGCACGCGATTGACGGCATCGCAGTGGGGGCAAACCACATAAAGCGACTTCGACATGGACCACCTCCAATCTTTCCACCTCAGAGCAGGTTGAGGCTGCGCACCAGCATGTAGATCGCCACGACGAAGATCAGGCCGGCGAACACCGTGTTCAGCGCACCCTTCCTGCCCGCGAGAAGCTTGGCGGAGCGGGTGCCGAGCAGGCCGCCAAAGACGCCGCCCCCAATGAACAACGCCGCCAAGGGCCAGTCGATCAGGCCCGACAGGGCATAGTTGGACGCCGTGGTCAGCCCAAAGGCGGACACAGCCACGAGGGAGGAGCCGACGGCGTTCAGGATCGGCATGCCGGTCGCCAGGATAAGGCCAGGCACGATCAGGAAGCCGCCGCCGATGCCGAAGAAGCCCGACAGGGCGCCCGTCGCTAGGCCGATACCGACGAGCTTCGGGAAGTTTTCCCGCCCAAGCTTCACCGCCTCGTTGCCTTCGCCAGAGCGCTTGCGCAGCATCAGCCCGCCGACGATCATCATGAGCGCGGCGAACAGTGCGAGTAGCTTCTGCCCGTCCATCATCTTGCCGAGCGTGGAGCCGCCGAACGCGCCGACCACGCCTGAGACGGAAAAGACCAGGGCACAGCGCCACTTGACGGTTCCGCCGCGGGCATGGCTGCCGAGGTTGGCGAGGGCGTTCACGGCTACCGCGACCGCACTTGTGCCGATGGCCACGTGAGGGTTGGTCACACCGACCAGATAGACGAGCAGCGGCACCGCTAGGATCGAGCCGCCGCCGCCCACGAGGCCGAGCGTGAAGCCGACGAGCGACCCCGAGGCGAGGCCCAGGGCGCTCTGGGTGAGCGACAAATCCATCATGATCTCCTGCTAGAGCCGCTGCACGGGGTGATAAATGCGTCAGGCGTGCTTGGGTTGGGCATAGGCGACCCGGTTCCACGGGGCCTTCTTCAGGATCCGGGCCATGCCGCAAAACCCGGTGATGCCCGCCATCGTGAGACCGGCGCCGACGAAGGTCGGGATGACAAAGAGCCAGGGCGACACGAACAGGCCCAGCATCGTGCCGAGAAGGGCCATGCTGCCGGCGCCGATCTGTACCTGGCGCTGCAGCTCGAGCGGCTGACGGCGGTCGACGGCCACCGGCAGACCAGCCTTCCTCCAGGCGTCGATCCCGCCCTCCAAGATAAAGGCATCGCACGCGCCGCCAGCCCTGGCGGCAAGGCGGGTGGCGTTGCCGTGCGTGCGGGCACCGCTCCGGCAATGGAAGATCACCCGCGGGCCTTCGGGCAGGCCAAGGTCTGCCTGATCTAGCTGGGACAGGGGCATCAGGCGGGCACCGGGGATGTTCTCGCGGGCATGCTCGTCAGCTTCACGGATGTCGATGAGAACGGCGCCCTGGTCGAGCAGGCGCCTGGCTTCGATGGGGCTGAGGGTGGGAAGCGACATGGTGAGTCTCCGGATGGGGATCGGCCGTGGTGACGGCTCGCATTGCATTAGATATAGCTTATTTAGACAATGCTTATATATTGTCAACCACAACGGCAAACGAACCATTGAGTAGGTTCAGACCATGTCAGGCCAACCCATCATCCGGGCGTTCTTCGACGAGCCCACCAACACCGTCAGCTACCTGGTCGCGGATCCGGCGACCCGAAAGGCGGCGATCATCGATCCGGTGTTCGACTACGACCACAACTCGGGCACGGTGGACACCCGCTCGATCAAACGCCTGACCGCGCTCCCGCCCGAGACACGGCTGTGCCTGTGCCACAACTACAAGGCGCCGGGCCGCGATACCTATGCCTGGGAGACCACGGTCGCGGAGCAGCGCGAGAGGAACGTGCACGTGAAGGAAGGCGTCACCGAGGAGGAGTTCGTCGCCATGCGAACCGCCCGTGACGCGAAGCTGGCGGCGCCACGGCTTCTGCTGCCCTCGATCTAGACGAACATCCGGGCCGGCAAGTTCCCGCCAGCGGAGGCCAACGGTGTCCGCTACCTGATGATAACGGTCAAAATGAAGGGCGGGGCCGAGGAGGTCGTGTAAACCCATAAAGCGTGCCGACCTTCTCGGAGGCCGGCACGCGCTTCTCAACATGGATCTCCGGACAAGCCGCGTCATGGAGCTCTGAATTTCTGCACGCCGAGCGATGAGATTCTCGCCGGTTCCGCCGAAGATGCCTGTCTCGCAATATGGCTGATCGCATCTGGCAGCCTATGTCCAGCGGCTGGGATCAACGCTCTCATGACGCAAGCCGATGCCCGGTGCCGATTCAGGAGCACAGAATGCAAAGCCTGCAGGTCGGTTTTCCGCGGTCGGGTGGCCATCAACTCTCCGCCCGGCTTGAGATGCCCGCCGACGAGCCGGCGGCCTTCGCTCTCTTTGCCCACTGTTTCGCCTGCGGCCAAGGATTCGCTGGCGGCCGTGAAAGTCTCCCGGGCCCTGGCCGAGCGCGGTATCGCGGCGCTCCGGTTTGACTTACCGGCCTTGGTGGCATCAGCGGCGATTTCGGCACTACCAACTTCTCGTCAAATGTCGCCGAGCCCGTTGCTGCGGCAGACTATCTGCGCCGCGCCCACCAGGCACCGGGGCTCCTGATCGGACACAGCTTGGGAGGGGCCGCCGTACTTGCCGCAGCGGGGAATGCTCCCGATTGTGTCGCGGTCGCGACAATCGGCGAGCCTTACGACACTGCCCATGTGGAGGAGAGGCTTACAATCGCGATTACTCAGATTGAGAGCACGGGCGAAGCGGTTGCCCGTCTGGGCGGCCATACGTTCAGTGTCCGCAGGCAACTGCTTGACGACCTTCACGAGCAGCGCCAGCAGGAGCGCATCGCAAACATCAGGCGGGCGCTGCTTGTCTTGCATGCACCGGCCGATGCCGTGTGGGGTCGAGAATGCCACCCGGATCTTCGCGGCTGCAAAGCATTCCAAGAGCTTCGTAACGCTTGACGATGCAGACTGCCTCCACACCCGGGCGAGCGACGCGGATTATGCGGCAACCGTCATCGCCGCCTGGGCTTCGCGCTACTGCCTGGGTTTCACGCTATTAGACACGGGGAGGGCGGACCGAAATCGGAGCCTAGCCCTTCGCTGCCGTGATGGCCTCGGACTCGATGAAGTGCTCCCCGCACAGGGCGATGACCGCCGCCTCCAACAGGACGCTCGCCATGCTCTCATGCGGCACAATTCGATAACGGCGGGGCAGAAGTGGGTCTGCCAGCCGCAGGATCCTCATAGCCATGAACTCGGTCGGCCGGAACTCCTCCCGGGCGCCGCCGATCAGGGCCGGGCGCACGACGGTCAGAGAAGGGTAGCCGACCTGCCGGATGGCCTGTTCAACCTCGCCTTTGACCCGGTTGTAGAAGAAGCGCGAGCGGGGATCGGCGCCAGTCGCGGAGTTCAGCGCGAAGGCACGGGCGCCGTGCTGCCGTGCCAGTTGCGCGACGGCCAGCGGATAGTCGTAGTCAACCTGACGGAACGCCTCCTGCGAGCCCACCTTGCGGATCGTGGTGCCGAGTGTGCAGACCAAGCCATCGACGGCCCACCATGGCGCATCGGTCGGCAGGTGCTCGAAATCAACCAGAGGGTTTTCAAGCTTCGGGTGCCGCGGCAGCTGGCGACGGGTCGGAGCAACGATCTGGGTCACGCGGTCGTCATCCTGTGCCTGCCGCAGGACCGCCCCACCGACCAGACCCGTCGCTCCGACGACCATCAGCGCCGACATTCAGGTGGCCCTGCCAAGGGATGCCAGCACATGCCGGGCGACGAGCTCAGAGGACTGCGGGTTTTGGCCGGTGATCAGGTTGCCGTCCTGCACCGCGAAGGGCTGCCAGTCCGATCCGCGCTCGAAGCGGCCTCCCAACTCCTTGAGCCGGTCCTCCAGCAGAAAGGGGACGACCGCACTCAGCCCAACCGCCTCCTCCTCGGTGTTGGTGAAGGCGCTCACCCGGCGGCCATCAACGATGGGCCGACCATCCTGGTGCGTGGCCTTTACCAGCCCGGCCGGACCATGGCAGACGGCAGCCACAACCTTGCCCTGGTCGAACATCGATCCGACAATACGGGCCAGTGTCTCGTCGTTGGCCGCGTCCCACATCGGCCCGTGACCGCCCGGCAGGAACACCGCGTCAAACGAGCCTGAATCGACGCTGCTAAGGGCAGGTGAGTTCCGGGCTGTTGCCATGACCTTCTGGTCGGAGAGGAAGCGTTGAACCGAGGCCGGGACCTCCTGCTGCTCCTCGGGCTTCTCGCCCGGGCCTTCATCAGCCTCGGCCGGCAGGCTCCGGGGATCCCATGGGATCGGGCCGCCCTTGATCGACACGAGCGTCACCTCCGCGCCGCCGTCGCGCAGGGCGTAGTAGGGTGTGGCGAGCTCCTCCATCCACACGCCGGTGCGGTGACCGGTGGATCCCATCTGGTCATGCGAGGTGGCGATGACGAGCACTTTCGGAACGGGCATGGTTTCTCTCCGGGGTAAGGGCCGTACGTCGTCAACTCGAAGGGGCAGGGGAGGTTCTGGCCGGACGGAGGAAAGGACATGGAGAAAGTTCGCCCTGCCTTGATGGCTCTTGCGGATTGTATTTCAGTCCGCTTATCAAGATTTTTCCAGCGGACATCGTATGACTTCGGAGCGCCGGGCGTAACCATCAGCTTGGACGAGGCCGTGCCAGGACGGATGTACTCCGGCCGGCTAGTTTCTGCGCTTGCCTGACGATGCGAGCGCCCGTCTGGTACTCCAATCAGCCCAGGCTCGTCGTGCGCGAGGCAGAGATGCGAAGGCATCCTGTCCGCTCGCCCCGGGAGCCTGGGCTTTTTCATTTCGGCAATGCCCTTAGCTGACAGTGCGCCGCAGATCCGGAGGATTGCGAATGGCTGCTCCTGTCACATGGCTGACGAAGACCGAACGTCCACGTTTTTTGTGGTGAGCGGACCTTAAGGCTCGTTTCGTTTCCCAACTGGGATCATGGTGGAGTGGCGGCATGAGCAGCCCGCCTCCTTCGCGCGTCACCACGGAGCATTTGCGAAAGCACTGTTTGCTCTCGCGCATCGGATAGCCGGCACCAAAGCGGTGAGGAGGATAAAATGATGCCGGCCTGCTCGCTGATCGACAGGATCGTTCTGACGCCGAGGGAGGAGGGTGGTGTTAATGCCATCCTGCACGCTGACCTGGCGCGCATTCTCGCTCTGTGCGAAGCGGTGCGAGCAGCCCTGCGCGTGATTGGCTCTGGCGGTGGCTCCGGGCAAGCAAAAACCCTCGAAGGCGGCGCCATTCGAGGGTTTTGCGTGTGTCACGGTTGCGCGGACCTCAAACCACCGAGGATTGGCGCATAGCAGGGGGACAAGTTTGAAGATCGGGCTGAAGGTTACCGGGTGGTCACGAAAAGCTGACGAGGGAAATTGGTCAGCCGCTCATGACCGTCGGCAGTGACGACGATGGTCTCGGACATGCCGAATCCGCGCGCCAGAACATAGCTGTGGAACACCATGTTTTCCTCAAAAGCCCATGTCGCGCCCGGATGGGCTTCCAGAGGCTCGCCGCCATTGGGCTGCAACAGCAATCCCACGGAATAGAACGTCTTGTTGGTATAGGTCTCGCGCAGTCCGGCTGAGAGTACGCCGTCGCGGTAGATCGCGTCGGGAACGGTTGCGGCTACGCCGGGGCGGACTTCGGCAAGAGCGGCGTCCTGAATGCGGATGAGCTGTTCCACCAGCCAGTGGTCCGCGTCGGAAGCCTCGGCGACGCGGATCGGGCGCATGAAGCGCGCGTGATAGTGGCGTGCGTTCGGCGTGGTTTCGATCTGCACGATATCGCCGCGCTCGAGCACCCGATCCGAATAGCCGCCATGCAGATGATACGCCCGCTCGCCTGAGGACATCACGCCTGGCCCGGGCAGGTCCGAACCGGCGCGGATCATCGCCGCACAGATTTCGGCCGCCATCTCACGCTCCGAAACGCCGATGCCGGCCGTATCGATCGCCGCTTGCATGCCCGCCTCGGCGGCCTTGGCCGCCACGCGCTGATAGGCGATCTCAGCCGGCGATTTCACGAACCGCATCGCGGCGACCAGGTCGCTCTGGTTCTCGATCCGGACATGCGGAAGTTCGGCGCGGATCGCTCCCCAACGTTGAGCGTTGAGGACCCAGGCGCCCATCTCCACGCCGATGGCCGCCGCACCCCGCAGCCGGCTGGCGATGGTCCGGGCCGCCAACGCGATGCGGTCGTCGCTGTCGTTCCACATCACCCGATCGGGGAACACGCAGGTCGTGTCGAGATAGTACTCCTCGACGTCGCGGCAGAAGAGAGTCGGCTCGCCGTCCGCGGGAATGATCGCGAATTGGAATGTGCCATATCCCCGGGTGAAGAAACCCGTCACCCAGGTGACGGTTTCCGGCTGGAACGCGAGCAGCGCATCCAGCCCTTGCGCCTTCAGTCCGGACTGCACGCGGGCCAGCCGCGCACGGTATTCGGATGGGTCGAACCAATACGATGATTGCAACATGGGATTTTCTTTCAGGCCTCAGCCGCGCACGATCATTTCCGTGAACCGGGTCAGTGCGGTCTTGGCCTCCATGGCCTCGTGAGCACTAGCGATGAGATCGTCGACATTGCTGCCGTCCTTGGTCATGCGCTCGCGGTTTTCCTCGAACCAGACCGCCGCTTGCGCGCGGGTTATCTCGGGATGCCCCTGAATGCCCCAGGCGGGAACGTCGCGGTGGCGCCAGACCTGATTGGGGCAGACATCCGACGACGCAAGGATCACCATGTCCGGGTGGTCATGGCGCACTTCATCGTTGTGCCAGACGAACATGTGGACCTTGTCGCCCCAATCCTGGGTCAGCGGATCCGAGGCGGCGGCCGGCGTGACGTCCAAGTCCTTGTAGCCGATTTCGCACCAGGAACGGCGGAATACCTGATCCTTTCCGCAAAGCGCCGAAGCCAGGATCTGGCTGCCGAAGCAGATTCCGAGCATCGGAATCTGGCGGTTGGCGGCATCCTGAATCAACTCGTGCTCGCGGTGAATGAAGGGTACGTCTTCGTAGGCGCCGTGCGGGCTGCCCGATATGAAGATGCCGTCATAACCGTCGAGGCTTTCCGGAAACTCGTTGTTCCAGGCCCAGTAGCGGTCGACGGCCAGGCCCCAGCCGTCGAAGCGGTCGGCAAGCTTTGCCACTGACTGCAGTTTACGTCCGTTTCCGAGATATAGCAGGCGTTTCAAGGCGCGTTCCAATTCCACAGATATCGTGCTTTTGGTATACCAACGGAGTTCCATATGGCAACCAATATTATGCCAGACAGAAAGAGTTGAGATGAGAGTGGATCTGAACGCCGACCTCGGCGAAGGCTTCGGCCCCTGGAGAATGGGAGACGACGACGCCCTGCTGGACATCGTCACCACGGCGAATGTGGCCTGCGGCTTTCATGCCGGCGACCCGGCGATCATGCGCCGCACCGTCATCGAGGCCCGTTCACGCGGCGTCGCGGTCGGCGCTCATCCCGGTTATGCGGACCTTGCGGGATTCGGGCGGCGCCCAATGCCGGGAATCACGGCGCGGGAGGTCGAGGATCTGGTCGCCTACCAGGTCGGCGCGCTGGCCGCGATCTGCGCGCTTGAGAGCCATCCTATGACCCATGTGAAGACCCATGGCGCGCTCGGCAATGCCTGTGCCGACGATGACGGGCTTGCCATGGCGGTCGCCCGCGCCGTCAAGGCGGTCGATCCGGCATTGGCCTTCATGGTGATGCCAGGGACAGCGACCGAGCGGGCAGCTGATCGCATGGGCTTGCGTCCGATCCGCGAGATTTATGCCGACCGCACCTATGCGGATACATTCAACCTGACGCCGCGCAGCCTTCCGAACGCCATTCTGCACGACCCGTCCGAGGCCTTGGCCAGAGTGCTGGAGATGGTCTCGCAAGGCCGGATCGTTTCGACTTCGGGCAAAGCTCTGTCCGTGAAGATCGATTCCATCTGCGTTCATGGAGACAGTGCCGAGGCCGTCATCATGGCGCGCACCCTGCGCTTGGGCCTCGAGCAGGCTGGCGTGAAGGTCATGCCAACCTAGCCCGCCCAGTCCTCCCATGTCGTCAGGCCTTCCAGAGCTGCAACGGCAGTGCGCTGAAGGTCTCGACGCCTGCGCCTTCGTCGCCGATCGCGAAGGTCTGTCCAACACCGGCGGCCAGGCCGGTGGTCGCATCCGGAATCATGATATGGACGAAGAAGACCATGCCCGGCTCCAGGATCAGCGGATTGCCGGTATAGATCATGGGCGGAACATCCATCCAGGTAGGCTTGAAAGTGCAGCCGAGGGCATAGCCGCAGGCGGCGTAGCGGGCGTGAACGAAGCCCGCCTCGTCCAGGACGCTGCGATGGATATCGTCCAGCGTGCCGAGGCGCTCGCCCGGCTTGGCCGCCTCCTTGATGCGCTCGAGGGCCTCGATGGCCACCGCCATTTGGCGTTCCTGGCGCGGATCAACCTTGCCCACCGCCACCGTATGCTCGACCACCACATGATAACGGCAGGCCGATCCCGCCAGCTCGATCAACACCTGATCCTGCTCGGCGATCTTTCTGGCGCCGCCGATTCCCCGGCCGTAGAGCGCGCGGGGGCCCACATTGACCAGCGGACCTCCCGACGGCATGTCGCCGCCTGCCGCCAGCATCGCCGTGACCGCCGCGCCGGAAAGCGTCGTGTCATAGACCCCGGGCCGGGCCATCTCGATGGCAGCCATTGTGGCGGCATCGGCCAATTGCCCGGCGGCGCGGACAAGTTCGAGCTCCGAGGGCGATTTCACCAACCGCTGCCCACGCACGATATCCGAGGCGTCGCTCAGCGTGCAGAAACCGTCCAATGCCGCCTCGACCATACGGCCATTCGCGGCGGTCAGGCCATAGGTCGCGAACTCGACGCCGACCTGGGCTCCATTCAGCCCGCGCTCGGCGAGGATATCGCGCAGGTCTTCGGCGGGGTTCGCATCCTCCGCGTTCAACCAGATGCGGACCTCGTCATAAATCGAGGCAACCTCGGCCTGACGTTTATCGGGAGTGCGGGTCAGCAGAACGGTGTGCTCGTCATCGACCGTGACCAGCCCGACCTGGAAAAACACGTATCCCGCGGTATCGAAGCCGGTCAGGTAGTAGTGGCTCTCCTGCGCAAAAACGAGCAGCGCGTCCAGCCCGCGCTCGGCCAGCAGACGGCGGGTCCGCGCAAGACGGGCGCGGTGTTCGGATTCAGGGAAACGAAGCACGGCATCGCGGCCCTTCAGCGTGCGCGCAGGAAATTCCCGGGTCAGGTCGATCATGTCAGCTCGCAGATGTCGCAGATGGTCAGGAGATAAATGCGGACCATGTCGAGATAATCGGGAATATCGACACGCTCGTCCGGCATGGTGTTGTAGCGTCCGCCCGGCCCGCAGACGACGCCTTCCATTTTACCGACGGCGTAGAGATGTCCGGCATCGGTGCCGTAGTATCCGGTGGGCGTAATTGGCCCGGTCGGTTGCGGCTCGCCGCGCACTGCCTCATAGGCTGTGTTCAGCGCGGTGACGATTCGACTGTCGCGCGACACTTCGAAAGCCGGCATGATGGGCCGCCCCGCAGATTTCTCGGTCGTGACCGTGGCTTTCAGCCCCGGCCAGCGGGCCATCAATCCATCGAGAACCTTGCGGATGTCGGCAAGCGCATTTTCCTCGGTCTGGCCCGGTCCATAGCGGCCTGATCCCTTCAGCCGCACGAAATCGGCTACCTGCGGCGGACGCCATTCGTGCAAATCGCGACCAAGTGCGCCATGAATTACCCCGACATGGACCCGGTTGATCGAACGATGCTCTTCAGTCGGCGCATCCGAGAAGATCAGGTCAGTCAATTCAGGGATTAGGTCGCAGGCTGCGCGAATGGCATCGACGGCTTCCTCGCGCTTTGAAAGATGCCGGGTGATGCCTTCGAGTTCGATCACAAAGGTGAAGGCTGCCGCGTGCATTGTGATGGCCTTCAAGTCGGAAGGCTCTGAGTTAATGAAATAATCCGCGCGTAACCCGGACTCCACGGCTTTCAGCGTGCCGATGCCACCCTGAAGTTCGCCGATCACGTAGGTCAGGATGACGTCGCCTTTCAGCCGAACGCCGTTTTCGATCAGCGTTCGCACTGCGCAAAGCGAGGCGGCATCACCGGCCTTCATGTTCGAGACGCCGATGCCATAGATGAAATTCTCATCCACAAGCCCGCCCCAGGGATCGACGGTCCAGCCTTCGGTGACCGGATTGGTGTCGAGATGGCCATTGAACAAGAGGCTCTTGCCGCCCCCGGTGCCGCGCCAGATGCCGATTGCGTTCACCCGGTCGCCTTCGACGGGCATCAGTTGGGTTTCCAGGCCCATCTGCTGCATGACGGCGACCATATGCTCGGCCAGCAACCGTTCGCCGGGCGTTTCGGAATAGCTCTTGTGGCGGACCATGTCGGCCAGGATCTCAAGGCTGGCATTCCGGTCCACGTGCCGGGCAAGTTCGAGCGGCGTGGTCATAGGGCGGAAGCCTCCTGAAGTTCTGCGGGGACGGGAACCGCGTTCAGCAATGCGCGGGTATAAGGGTGCCGGTCGGAGCTGTTGCTGTCGTCAACGTCAAACATGTCGACCAGACGGCCACGTTGCATCACGGCGATCCGGTGGGCCAGCTGGCGGATCAGGTTCAGGTCATGGGTGATGAACAGGCAGGCCGCATCGGACTTGCGCTGGAGGTCCATCAGCAATCGCGCGACCGCGGCCTGCACCGAGACGTCGAGGGCGGCGGTGATCTCATCGCAGATCACCAGCTTCGGCTCGGCGGCGAAGGCGCGGGCAATCGCTACCCGCTGCTTCTGCCCGCCCGAAAGCTGATGCGGGTAGCGCGAGGCGAATTCCGCCGGAAGGAGCACCATCTCCAACAGCTCCGCAACACGCTCGGCGACGTGCGAGGGCGGCGTCAGCCCGTAAAGCCGCAAGGGCCGTGACAGGATGCGGCCGATCGTCTGCTGCGGATTGAGGCTGGCATCCGGATGCTGGAAAACGATCTGGACATCACGGCGATAGGCGCGGTCGAAATCCTGGCGGGAGCGGAAGCTGCGCCCGCCGAAGAGGATCTCTCCCTCGAAATCGCGCAAGCCCGAAATCACCTGCGCCATCGTGGACTTGCCGGAGCCGCTCGCTCCGACAAGCCCGAGAAGCTCACCGGGGCGAATGTCGAAACCCACATCCTGCGCACCGAAGAACGGGCTTCCCGCGCTGCCCAAAAGGCGCGCAAGCCATCCGGGATCGCCATAGCGCACGGAGATGCCGCGAACCTGCAGCAGCGGAGCCTCGATCGTCGGAGCCGGGACGGCGATCCTGTTATCGGGGCGCGGAACCGCCGCCATCAGGGCGCGTGTATAGGGATCCTTCGGTTTCCGGAACACCTCGGCGACCGGTCCGGATTCGACGATGCGCCCCTTGTGGATGACCGACACTCGATCCGCGATCCGCGAGACCAGGCCGAGATCGTGCGAGATATAGAGCGCCGCAACGCCTGTTTCTTCGCGCAGGCGTAGGAACAGGTCGAGGATCTGCTGCGCCGTCAGAATGTCGAGCGCGGTGGTCGGCTCGTCGAAGATGATCAGTTCGGGATTGCAGGCGAAGGCGGTCGCGATGACCACGCGCTGCTTCTCTCCGCCCGATGCCTCGTGTGGATATCGGCGCATGATTTCCGCCGGATGGGAGATTCCGGTCCGCTCCAATGCGGCGATGCTCGCGGTCCAGGCGGCCTCCTTGTCCATTCCGCGATGGCGCATGAAGACTTCGGCGATCTGGTCTCCCATGCGCATCGTCGGGTTGAATGCCGCGCTCGGATCCTGGAACACCATGGCGATGCGCCGGCCGCGCAGCTCTTCCATTTGAGCAAGCGTTTTGCCCAGGACATCTTCACCCGACAACAGGATACGGCCCGCCAGATCCCGCGCGTTCGCTGGGAGGTAGCGCATGATCGCCCAGGCCAGGGTCGACTTGCCGGAGCCGCTTTCTCCTACCAGCGCATGGGTTTCGCCGTGACGGATATCCAGCGATACGTCATCGAGGGCCTTTGCCTCACCTTCCGGGGTCGCATAGGCAAGCGAATAACCGCTTACGTCGAGAACGGGGCGGTCAGCAGATACCGTCACGAGCGTCTCCTTTTCGGGTCGAAGGCGTCGCGAAGGCTGTCGCCGAAGAGATTGAACCCCATGGCCGTGATGGCGATGGCAATACCGGGCACAGCAACGCACCACGGATTGCGGAACATGAACTGGCGCGCTTCCGCGACCATGAGCCCCCACTCGGTCGACGGCGGCTGCGCGCCGAGACCGAGAAAGCCCAGGGTGGCTCCGATCATGATGGCGAAGCTCACGCGGATCGTCGCTTCCACGATGATCGGGCCCAGGGCGTTCGGCAGAACCTCCCAACCGATGATCCAGGTATTGGATTCGCCACGGGCGACGGCAGCCAGGACGTATTCCCGGGTACGGACCGACAGAACCGAGCTGCGCGCGATTCTCGCCATGCCGGGGGTGAAGGTCAGCGCGACCGCCAGCATCGCCTGGGTGGTTCCTCCCCCGAGAAACGTGACGATCAACAGCGTGAACAGCAGCTCAGGCATGGCGAGCAATCCGTCCAGCGCCCGCATGATGACGCTGTCCACACGTCCGCCCACGACACCGGCGATCACGCCGATGATGGAGCCGGCGCCGACGCCGAGTGCCGTTGCTCCCAATCCGAAGAAGACGGTGGAGGGCGCGCCGTGCAGCAATCGGGACAACAGGTCGCGACCGTATTGATCGGTGCCCAGAAGAAACTTCCAGCTCGGGCCCTGCAACCGCGAGGCGGCGTGGAACTGCTGCGGATCGTAAGGCGCGACGAGCGGGCCGAACAGCGCAGCGAACAGAACGATCAGCAGAAGAAAGGTGCCGACCAGACCAACAGGATTTCTCAGAAACTCACGCATGGCGCACCCTCGGATCAAGCCAGGCGATAACGATGTCTGACAACAGGTTGGACAGCGCATACACGACAGCCAACAGGAGAGTGACGGCTTGAATGACCGGCAGATCGCGGTTCTGCAGCGCATAGATCAGCAACCGCCCCAGGCCGGGCCAGGCGAAAATTTCCTCAACGACGATGATGCCTCCCAGGAGATAGCCGACATCGAGCGAAATCACCGCGACCGCAGGAATCAGCGAGTTGGGCAGGGCATGCCTCCAGATCACACGCCGTTCGCGCAAGCCTTTGAGGCGGGCGGCCCGGACATAGTCGGACGAGAGGACATCGGACATCTCGGAACGCACCTGCCGCGAGATGTGCGCCATCAGGATCAGGCCCAGGGTGGCGGCCGGGAGGATCGCATGGCGCAGGAAGCCGACGAAATCGGCGCTAGGAGCCACGAAACCGCCGGCGGGCATCACGGGCCATTGAGGCGACGCGAACAGGATCAGGAGAAGCGTCGCGGTGACGAATTCCGGCATCGCCGTTCCCAGATAGGAGAACACACCGATCAGGAGATCCCATGCGGTGCCCCGGCGAAGGGCGGCGATGGCTCCCAGCGGAATTGCAATCGCCGTGACGGTGACCAGCGCGATCATCGCCAGCCAGGCCGAGTTGCGGAAGGCATCGCCCACGACTTGAGACACTGGCAGCGACAAGCGCAGCGACATGCCGAAATCGCCGCGTAGAAGACCGGTCACCCAATCGAGATATTGGGTGACCAGCGGTCGGTCGAGGCCAAGCTCACGCTCCATCGCGGCGAGCGAATCTGGAGTCGCGTGCTCGCCTAGAATCATCAGCGCGGCATTGCCGGGCAGAATCATCGTGATGGCAAAAACGGCCAGGGTCACGATCGCCAAGACGATAGCGATCGCGCCCAATCTGCGAAGGAGGTAGGCGAGGCTCAATGCTGGATCCTTAAGCTTTGTCGAGCCAGACGTCCTCGACGAAGAAGTAGCGCGAGATGGGCGCTACGTTCCAGTTGTGGGTCTTCTTGCTGCTTGCGGTCAGGACGTCTTCGAAGAAGGGCACGATGTAAGGCGTATCGGCCAGTTCCATCGCCTGCAGCTTCTTGTAGATCTCGGCGCGCTTGGCCGGATCGACCGTCGCGGAGCCTTCGGCGATCAGGGCATCGAAGTCGCTATTCTTCCATTCGGTGTCCTGGTAGGAAGCGTCGGACGTCAGCAGCAGCTTGTAGGTCGCATCGATGGTGGGCTGCATGCCCCAGTAGCCGATGTAGAACGCGCCCTTCATCCAGACATTCGCCAGGTAGGTGTCGTGAGGCATCGTCTCGATCGTCAGATCGAAGCCACCGGCCGCCGCCGACTGCTTAAGGGCGATGGCGGTCTGCACGCGGATGCCCGGACGGTCCGAGGCGACGAGAGTGGTCTTGATCCCGTTCGGGTAGCCTGCCTCGGCAAGGAGCTTGCGCGCGCCTTCCGGATCATAGGGGATGACCGGCTTCTCGGTGGCGAATTCCAGCTCTGGCGGGACGATGCTGTCATAAGCCGGCCGGCCAAGGCCTTCGAGGATGACGTCGACGAGCAGGTCACGGTCGGTCGCCATGGCCAGCGCCTTGCGGACGCGAACGTCGTCCCAGGGCTTCTGATCCTGTCGCATCGTCACGCAGACGAATCGTCCGGAAGCCACGCGCTTGGCATCAATTCCGGCCGCCGCCGCGATCCGCTCGTATTCCGCCTGCTGTACGGTCAGCATCACGTCGGTGGCGCCTGACAGGAAATTCGCGCTTTCAGCCGCCAAGTCGGGGAACAGCAGCATCTCGACCGCATCGAGATAAGGCTTGCCCTTCTGGTAATAGTTCTCGTTCCTCACCAGCCGCACGATCCGCGCGCTGTCGTAGGTTTCGAGCTTGAACGGCCCGGTGCCGTTGGCCTTGGTGGTCAGCTCCGCCAGCGGAGCTTTCAGCGCCGCCTTCGACAGAATGCGCGCATTCGCATGCGCCGTCGAGAACGGCAGATCCGCGAAGGGGGTCTTGAGAATGAACTTTACCGTCAGGGGATCGACGGCCTCGACCTTGTCGATCATCGTCAGCACGGAGCGAGCCGCCGCCGGCACCTTCGGATCCAGGATCGCCGTATAGGTTGCGACCACGTCTTCCGAGGTGAAGGGCGTACCGTCATGGAACGTCACGCCTTCGCGCAGGAAGAAGGTGAATTCCTTCGCGTCTTCGGACGCTTCCCAGCGCGTCGCCAGATCAGGATGCGCCTTGCTGTCGTGCCCGATCCGGGTGAGACCAGAATAGATCATGTCGACGACCGGATATTCGGCCGGTCCCGAAAGGTTCAGCACGTTCAGCGTGGCGATCCGGGTCGAGTGACTGATCCGCAGGGTGCCGCCTCGGCGCGGCGTCTGCGTCTGCGCGAAGCCTGCGCCGGGCAGACCCGCGCCGGCCATGGCGAGCGTGGCGGCCATGCCCATCAGGACATGGCGTCGTTTGAGCGTGAATTGCGTCATTTCGGGTCCTCCTCGTGGTGCATCGGCATCCTTTGGTTGTTTTGCCGCTGCGGTTCAGGTGATGACGGTCAGATCATCGGGCAATCCGGTCAGTAGTTCGGGCGCGCCTTCGGTCACCAGAAGCGTGTGTCCGACGCCCATGGCGTAGCCGGTGTCGGGATCACCGCTCATCACATGGTAGAACAGCGTCATGCCCGGCTCGCAGACGGTGGCGTTGCCCGAGTAGATCATGGGCGGCACATCCATCGAGGTCGGTGCGAAAGAGATGCCTACCGAATATCCGGTCGCCCCATAGCGGGCGGCGCGATAGCCGCCGGCGTCTAGGCCGTCGGCATAGCAGTCGAAGATCTCGCCCAGGGTGGTGCCGGGGCGGGCAAGATCGGTCATCTTCGTCAGCGTTTCGCGCGCGACATCGTACATATGGCGCTGGCGGTCGGCGACCTTGCCGAACAGGATCATCCATTCGGTCTTGACGTTGTAATGCCTGTAAGGAACCGGATACTCGACAAGGATCTGGTCTTGCGCCTCCAGACGGCGGGGATTGGTAACCCCTCGTCCATAGACGGCGCGCTCACCCGAGTTGAAGAGCGGTGCGTTTGGCGGCATGTCGGCCCCGTCGCCCAGGATCGAGGCGAGGTAGACGGCCTTCAGATCGCTGTCGAGCATTCCGGGCCGCGCCGCGGCGATCACCCGGTCCAGCGAGCGGTCGCAGATCTCGCCGGCCTTGCGCATGTAGGCGATCTCGGAAGGCGACTTCACCACCCGCAGCTTACGGATCAGGTGCCCATCGTCTTCCAGCTTGCACCAGTCACCGAAGGTCTTTTGGCAGCGCCACAGGTTCCAGCCGGTGAGGCCGTGCGTATTGAGTTCGATCGCGACGCGTGACCCTTTGAGGCCGAGTTCGGTCAGGATTTCCAGAAGATCCTGCGCGGGATTGGCGTTGTCGGAGTCCCACCAGATCCGAATGTCCTCGATGGTGGATGTCTGACGCGCCTGAAACAGGTCGGGCCGGCGGGTCAGCAGGACGAGGGGGCGTTCGTCGGCCGTCACTACAAGGCATTGGAAGAAGACGAACCCTCCGGTGTCATACCCGGTCAGCCAGAACATGCTCTCCTGGGAGAAGATGAGCATTGCATCCTGACCCTTCTCCCGCAGAGCGGCGCGCAACCGTTCCTGACGGGCAAGGTGCTCCTCTCTGGGGAACGGCAGCATGGAACCTGGCTGGGCAAGCATGATCGATCCTCACTCGATGGATGCCCGGTCCGAGGCAGGCACCATAAGGCTGTTGCGCTCACCGTAGATATTGGTATACCAACAGTCAACCAACGGACGACAGCTCGCATGCAAATTTTTGCGAACTAATGCTTGTAGAGATGCGGCGGCACAACTAGATGCTGGCGCTGTTATGTCATGACGGTGCCGCCGGGAGGCACGATGCTGAATACTCCTGACAAAAGACTCGCCTTGCAGGCTTACGAGCAGATCCTCGATCTGATCCTCAACGGCGGCGCCAAACCCGGGGAACTGGTGAATGAACGCCGTCTTGCGGATGGCCTGAACATGTCGCGCACGCCGGTGCGCGATGCGCTTCTCATGCTAGAAAGCGAAGGCCTGCTGCTCAGGCAGGGCAGCCGCGGCCTGCAGGTCAAGCAGATGCGGATCGAAGATTTCATGGATGCGCTGCAGGTTCGCCTGCTGCTTGAGCCTCCCGTCGCGCGGATGGCGGCGGGCAAAGTGCCGCCTGAGCGGATTCGCCGGTTGCGCGATCAGATCACCGAGGTCAGCGAAGCCGAGCGCACGGGACCTGCCGATCGTGGCCTCGTCCGCGACATCGACGAAGGCGTTCATAGCATGATCACCGACGCCATCGAGAACCGCCAGCTCTCTTCCATTATTCTGACGATGCGCCGCCAGACGCAGATGTTCGATCTGCGCTCGATGCCGGAGCGCTTTTCCGATACCTGCAAGGAGCATCTGACGATCCTCGATGCGCTCGAAAGCGGCGACGGCGATCGCGCCGCCGAGGCCATGACATCCCATCTCGTTCAGGTGCGCAACAGCATCATCAACCGATTGAGCCGCATATGAAGCCCGCCCACACACTTGCGGGCGGGCTGCCGAATGGGCGCACCCTTCCTCCGCAAGCGGATATCCGCCTGACCGAACGGCTGTTCGACGAACTGCGCCAACGGACCGGCACTTCACAGGGCATCACGCGCACCTCCTATGGGCTCGGCGAGCAGATCGCGCATGAAATCGTCCGACGCGAAGCGCGCCGCATCGGAATGGAAACCTCCATCGATGCTGGAGGGAATCTCTACATGCGCCTGCGTGGAGCACGTCCTGGACCTGCGGTCTTTGTCGGATCCCATCTGGACTCGGTGCCCTTTGGCGGCAACTTTGACGGTGCGGCCGGCGTATTGGCAGGTCTGGCCGTGGCTTCGGGCTATCATGCGGCTGGGGTCCTGCCTCCGCAGGACCTGGTGATCATGGCAATACGGGCCGAAGAGAGCACTTGGTTCAATGCCTCTTATATTGGCAGCCGGGCCGCCCTCGGATTGCTGAGACCTTCCGAACTGGATGATGTGCGTCGTGCCAGCGATCAGGTGGCGCTTGGCGCGGCCATCGACGCTGCGGGGGGCAACTCTCGCAGCCTCCGAGACGGTTTGGCCTATCTTGATCCCGCGCAGATTGCCTGTTTCATCGAGCCACATATCGAGCAGGGGCCGGTCTTGCTGGCCAAGGGACAACCCGTCGGTATCGTGACCGGCATTCGCGGCAGTTTCCGCCACCGCACGGCGCGCTGTATCGGGACCTACGCCCATTCCGGTGCCACGCCGCGCGCGAGCCGGCAGGATGCCGTCCTGGCCACCGCGCGGCTGGTCACCCAGCTCGACGACGCATGGCAAAAACTCTTGGCCAATGGCCGGGAACTGACCGTGACCGTCGGACAATCTGCAACGGTTCTCGGCGAAGCTGCTTTTTCCAAGGTAGCCGGGCAGGTGGACTTCTCGCTCGATATCCGCAGCCAGAGTCATGACACTCTTGATCTCATGCGCGAGGAACTGCGACAGGCGGTAACACAGATCGAAGCCGACCACGGCGTGCGCTTCGAGCTTGGTCCGGAAACCACGTCCGAGCCGGCGCTGATGGACCGCCGTGTGATCGCAAATTTGGCCTCTCTGGCTCAAGCGCAGGGGATCGCACCCGAGATCATGCCCTGTGGGGCAGGACATGACGCGGCCGTGTTTGCAAAGGCCGGAGTGCCGACGGGAATGATCTTTATCCGCAATGCTAATGGAAGCCACAATCCCGACGAGGCAATGGATATCTCGGACTTCGCGGTGGCCGCGCAAATCCTCTCGGCGTTCTGTCTGCAAGATCTGGCACAGATCTCATGACGGCCACGGCTCGCCGCTGCGTGATTGTCCAACCGATTGACGAAGCGGGCATGGCCCTTTTGCGCTCAGCCGGAGTAACAGTCGATCATGCCCCGGGAACCAGCCTGTCCGATCTGGCTCCCTTATTGGCGACCGCTGATGCGGTTATCACGCGCAATGAGGGGTTCTCGGCCGAGGCAATGGCGCTGGCTCCTCGGCTTCGGGTGATCGGCAGTCATGGCACCGGTGTTGATTCCATTGATCTGGATGCTGCGCGGGCACGCGGCATCGCGGTCGTCAATACGCCGGGCTCGAATGCACGGGCCGTGGCAGAGCATGCGCTGGCCTTGATGTTGGCAGCAGCGCGCCTGCTGCCGCAGGCAGATCGGGAAATCCGCAAAGGCAACTTCAACTGGCGGCTCAGCGCTGCAGGGCGCGGGATCGAATTGTCCGGCCGCCAGCTCGGTCTTTGGGGATATGGGCATATTGCAAGGCGCCTGGGGCAAATCGCGCAGGGACTCGGAATGCAGGTGCTGGCCCTTTCGGCCCACGCAACCGATGCGGAGCTAGCCGCTGAAGGTATCCGCCGAGCCCAAGACGCCAACGAGCTTCTTGCTGAATCCGATGTCCTCTCACTTCATGGCGTTCCAGGACCGACGCCCTTGCTTGGACCGGAGCAGTTCATGCGCATGCGGCAAGGTGCGATTCTGGTGAACACCGCCCGCGGCGCCCTGCTGGACGAAGCGGCCCTTGTCGATACTCTGAAGTCAGGTCATCTGCGTGCCGCCGCGCTGGATGTGTTCACACGCGAGCCGCTCCCGGCCAACAGCCTGCTGATCGATTGTCCCAATCTGATCCTGACTCCGCATATCGGCGGCATCACTGCCGAAGCCATGCAGAGCACTGCACGGGATGTCGCTATAGCTGTGCTGCGCGCGCTTAGGATTGCACAATGAGCGCGCCCCGCGTACTTGCGTGCGGCGATACGGCTCTAAGCATCGACTTCGGCAATGTCATCGACCGTGACGTGAATGCAAGGGTGCAGGCGCTGGATGCAGCGCTGTCTGCCGTGCCCTTTCCGGGCGTCGTCGAGTCGGTTCCGACGTACCGTGCATTAATGGTCCATTTCGATCCTACCATCACCGATGTTGACGGTCTGAGCGCCCATCTGCTTACTGTCGCAGCGGGCATCGAAACGAACGCCCTCACTCACCGGCGTTGGCGCGTTCCGGTTGCCTATGGTGGCAATCACGGTGTCGATCTTATCGAGATGGCTGCCTCGTCCGGCCTGTCTGTCGCAGATTTCGTTGAGGCGCATAGCGCCTCAACCTATGTGGTCATGATGATCGGCTTCATGCCGGGATTCTCCTACCTTGGCGGCCTGGATCCACGCCTCGCTCGCCCTCGGCGCGACGTCCCGCGCGCAAAAGTGCCGGCCTCCTCAGTCAGCATTGGTGGGGCACAGACCGCGATTGGCAGCGTGGAATGTCCAAGCGGCTGGCACCTCATCGGACGCACGCCCGCTTTACCTTTTGTGCCCGCGAGAGATCCGGTTTTTCTGTTCAAGACCGGCGACGAGATCCAATTCCATCCGATCTCGGAAGCCGAATGGCGCTCTCTCATATCTCGTGCCGCCGAAGGAGAGCTGGTTGCGGAACGGATCGCATGATCCTGATCAGAGGATACAAAGGGAGACTTGGCATGGCTTCTCTCTTTTTATTCCGTGGGTGGGGAGGATAGGTCCCCGCAGTGCGAGTAGCATGCCTCGGACAAGCACCCTCCGTGTGCGTTTAGACAAGCAAGAAACGCTCGAAGGCGGGGCCGTTCGAGGGTTTTCCGTGTGTTTTGGTTGCGAGGACGTGAAACCACCGACGGTCGTCCGTGTGTTCGGTTCTCTCGAGCTCGCGGTGTTAATGTCAAGCTCTGACTATCTGGTAACAGGCCATCGGGAAGCGACCAGTCTCGGAATCTCTCTTGTGGCACCAACCTCAAAGCTCATTCAATAGGATGCTCGTTTCCGAGTGCGTCACACCTGGGATCTCCCGGATGTGGCTTATGATGCGATCCAGGCTGGCGAGATCCGTTGTTGAGATATCGACCACCAGATCCCATCGACCGTTGGTGGAATGAATCGCGGCCGCAGCGGGAATTCGCTTCAGTGCTGCCACGACGGCGCGTGCGTCGCCTGCCCGGATCTCCACAGCCGTCACCGCCCGGACGATGTTGGCTTCGGCCTCTGCCGAAAGACGCAGCGTGAAGCCTCGGATGATCCGGTCCCGCACCAAACGGTCGATCCGGTTCTGCACCGTGCCGCGTGAGACGCCGAGGATACGGGCGAGGGTGGCGGCGGGGAGGCGGGAATCGCCTCGCAGGAGTTCGATGAGGCGTTGGTCCGTTTCATCCAGTCGCATGTCTCTTGCCGTTTCGCCAATCTGACCGACATTATGCGCAGAAATATCACGAAATCTATCGCTTCGTTGGCTTCCTGTTGAATGGCCTATTGTTCATGCTTTGCCCATCAACAGACGAGCTTCCAGTCCATGACCTTGACCTTCGATACTGCATTATCTGCGAAATCCCTGGCTTCTGCCCAAGTCGTCGGCCTGATCGGCGTTCCCTTTGGCCTTGCAGCCAGCGTACCTGGTACCTGCCTGGGGCCTGCCGCTGCACGGATTGTGGGCCTCGCCGAAGCACTCTCCGGTCTTGGCCACGAGGTCGTCGACCGTGGGGATGTCGCACCGGCTCCAACGTATTCCCGGCCATCCCGAGACATTTCCCACTTGGGCAACCATGCCGAGGCCGTATCCCACTGGGTCGAGGCTATCCATGATGAGACCCTCGCAGCCCTGACGAAAGGACAGCGCCCTCTCATCATCGGCGGAGACCACAGCGTCTCCATGGGCTCCGTCAGCGCGGTTGCCCGCCATGTCGCCCGCGAAGGAAAGCGCGTGGCCGTCCTGTGGATCGACGCCCACCCCGACTTCAATACCCCGCAATCCTCGCCCTCAGGCAACATGCATGGCATGAGCCTTGCGTTCCTGACGGGCAATGAGGATCTCGCCGAGATCATGCGAGGGCGCGCGTTCCCGTCCATCCTGCCGACAGATGTCTTCGTTATCGGCGCCCGCTCGATTGACCAGGAGGAAAAGGAGGCGATCGCCGACGCCGGAGTGCGATGTCACGACATGCGTGCGGTGGACGAGCACGGCATCCGATACCTCGTGGAGGATGTCCTGGGCAACATCGATCCGGCGACGACCCATCTGCATGTCAGCTTCGACCTCGACGTCGTCGATCCGTCCCTTGCGCCGGGCGTCGGCACGCCGGTCTCCGGAGGCCTGAACTATCGGGAGGCGCATCACCTTATGGAACTGCTCCACGACTCCGGGCTCGTGGGTTCCCTCGATGTCGTGGAACTCAACCCGATGCGCGACATCCAGGGGAAGACCGCCAGTCTCATGGTCGACCTCGTCGGCAGCCTGTTCGGCAAGACCTTAACACTTCCGTCCCGCCAGCCGGCCGGGCTTTCCCGCGCGGCCTGACCCAACGCGCTCCGGAAGCCTGCAGGCATTCCCGAACTGCACGATGACCCGAACCCGCTGCATCCGGCGGCCAGTCATAGGATTCAACAAACATGGACAGCAAGCTCAACATCGTACCCTTCGTTAGCGTCGACCACATGATGAGGCTCGTGAATACGATCGGCGTGGAGCGCTTTCTCACCGATCTTGCTGCCTATATCGAGGAAGACTTCCGCCGCTGGGAGCACTTCGACAAGACTCCTCGTGTCGCCTCCCACAGCACGGACGGCGTGATAGAGCTGATGCCGACGAGTGATGGCCAGCTCTACGGCTTCAAGTATGTCAACGGCCATCCCAAGAACACCCGCGACGGCCGGCAGACGGTTACGGCCTTCGGTGTTCTGGCCGATGTCGGCAACGGATATCCAATGCTGCTGACCGAGATGACGATCCTGACGGCATTGCGGACGGCAGCCATGTCGGCAGTGGCCGCCAAGTACCTTGCTCCTGAAGGGGCGGATACCATGGCCGTCATCGGAAACGGTGCTCAGTCTGAGTTCCAGGCGCTCGCCTTCAAGGCCATCCTCGATATCCGCAGGCTCCGTCTCTACGACATCGACCCGTCGGCTAGCCGCAGATGCGCCAGAAACCTCGCAGGCCTGGGCTTCGATGTCACTATCTGCGCCACTGCCCAGGAGGCGGTCGAGGGCGCGCACATCATTACTACCGCCACCGCGGACAAGCAGAATGCGACTATCTTGAGCGACAACATGGTCGGAGCCGGTGTCCACATAAACGCGGTGGGGGGCGACTGTCCCGGCAAGACGGAACTGCACCGGGACATCCTCTTGAGGTCGGACATCTTCGTTGAGTTTCCTGAGCAGACCAGGATCGAGGGCGAGATCCAGCAGCTCCCCGGCGATCACCCCGTGACAGAGCTGTGGCAGGTGGTCGCCGGGCAGGTCGCGGGCCGCAAGGGTGAGCGGCAGATCACGCTATTCGATTCCGTCGGGTTCGCGATCGAGGACTTCTCGGCCTTGCGCTTCGTGCGCGACCAACTCGAGGCGACAGGCCTGTATCAGGAACTTGATCTCTTGGCCGATCCAGACGAGCCTCGTGACCTGTTCGGCATGCTGTTGCGGGCTGCAAGTTCGGACAAGCTGGCCGCCGTCAGCGCCTGAACGTGACGGGTAACCCGGGATTCGTTAGAGGTAGCGCGGAACCGGTCAATCTGCTCCAGCGGTTGAACCAAGCACCGATGCCAGTAACGACCTCCGCCATTGTCAGGCCGTCCCACGACGTTCGAGGATCACATCGGCGACTGTCCATCCAAAGCGGGACTGTCGCGATCTGGCGGATCATCTGGCAGCCTTTGCAGCCTTCAGATAGCTGATTAACATGGTTTGAGTCCTTGACCGGAGTGAACCAATGGCTGACGAGATCCGATTTGCGAGCATCGATGACGCTGCTGCCGTGGCATTGCTCGTGCGGGACCTGGATCGTCATTACCGTCCGGGCGAGGAACTCCGACCCGAGGCCGATTATCGCCGGATCATGGAAGAGACGATCGCCAGCCATGAAGGCACGCGTTTCGTGCTCGCGCGGGATGCAAGAGGGCAGCATGTCGGCCTCGCATGCGTGGCGATCCTGCGGCCCGGCCGGGACCTGCGGGGTCTTCTGTACCTGAAGGACCTCTATGTGGTCGAGGAGGCCCGGGGAGCCGGCATAGGTACCCGCATCATCCGCTTCCTCGCGGCCTTTGCGGTCATGAACGAGATCGGTCGGATGGACTTCACGACGGATCACGGCAATGTCCCAGCGCAGCGACTTTACGATGGGCTCGGAGGTCTCGTGAAGCACAAGGTGCACTACACCCTGCCGACAGAGGTGTTGGATACTCTGGCCGCCGAATGGTCGGCCTCATGAGCGCGGCCTATTCCATCTGCGACTAGCAGGGTGGAAAACTATTCAATTGCCAAATCCAATCAAGCTGACAGCATCAGGCGCTTGCGGAGATTGCCATGTCGACTGAGCCCACACCACGCCCAGCCAATCCGGCTCCGCCGGCTCCTGAATTCCCGTGGCCGGACGGCAAGAGATGCGCCCTGTTTCCTGGCTTCGACGTCGACGCCGAGTCCGTCTGGCTCGGCATGGACCGCCGTAATGCGGACCGCCTCGTCACCATGTCCTATGGGGGTTATGAAGCCCGTGTCGGCATTCCGAAACTGCTCGAGCTCCTGGCCCGATACGAGGTCAAGGCGACTTTCTTCATCACCGGATGGACCGCCGAGGCGCATCCTGTAGCCTGCGAGGCCATTCTCAAGGCCGGCCATGAGATCGGTCACCACGGCTACTGGCACCTGCGGCCCGAGCCGGGTGATCTTGCCACGATGGTGGAAGAAGTGGATCGCGGCTTCGATGCGCTCAAGCGCGTCCTTGGCGTGAAACCCATCGGCTACCGCGCGCCGTCCGGCGAGAGCTTCACGGAACTCCTCGCGCTGCTGCGGGATCGCGGAATTCGCTATTCGAGCTCCTGGCGCGACGATATCCGGCCCTATCGTCATGTCCTGCCGACAGGTCCCGGTCCCATCGAGATCCCTGTGAACTACAGTTTCGATGACTGGAATTTCGGCATCACGCACCGCATGAGTCCGCGTGCGCTGTTCGGTCGTGAGGAAGTGTTGTCGATCTGGCGTGATGAGTTCGACCAAACGCGGGAATGGGGCGGTGTAGCCACCATGATCATGCATCCGCAAGTATCCGGTCGTCCCATGCGCTACAGGATTCTCGAGGAATTCCTGCAATATGTCCGGCGTTATGACGACGTGTGGTGGACGACGGGTCGCGAGATCGCCGATCATTTCGAGGCATGCGAGAGCGCTGCTCGATAAGTCCTTAAGAGTCGAGTGCTCGTGGGGTGGTGCCTTCCATAGGCTCCGTTTGCCGCGCCTCGTGAAGAAGCCATTCGCGCAGCGTTGCTAGGCCGCCACTGACGGGCTTGGTTGCCTGCGTCGTCAGCCAGTAGCAATTCCGACTCTGGAACCCGAGACCGAGCGGATTGACCAACTGGCCGCTTTCCATCTCGTCAGGGATGAGGCTGCGCGGCACCAGGGCAAGGCCTTGCCCGCCGATTGCCGCACGGATCACGAGGGAATAATAGGCAAATCGCGTAATGCGGCTCGGCGCGAAGTCGTGGAGATTGGATGCTTCCGCGAAGTCGTTCCAGCGCAAGGGGGTCTGCCGATGTTCCAGCACGGGGTAACGGCGGATATCATCGACGCAATTGATCCCGCCCGATTGGTTGATGAGGTGGGGTGCCCCAACCAAGATGACGTCCCGACCTATGAGATAGTCGGCTCTCCAGCCTGGCCAATTGCCTTCGCCGAAGCGAAAGACCGCATCCGCCTCTTCCACGGTGTCGGCTGCTGCATAAGTCGTGAACTCGACCTCGATCTCCGGATGCAACTCGGCAAAGCGCGAGAACCGAGGAATGAACCAGCGATCGCCGATGATGGGGAGCACGTGCACAAGGATCGCGGGCTGGGCCCGATGCAGGGCGGCTACACGGACAGTTGCCGTCTCCAGGGCGCCAAGGGCAATTCGCGCCTGTTCGATGTAGATCACCCCAGCCTCGGTGGGCGTCAGACCCTGGCTGGTTCGCTCAAAAAGAGGTGTCCCCACCAATGCCTCGATGCTTTTGAGCTGCTTGCTCACGGCACTTTGGGTCAGATGAAGCGCCTCGGAGGCCGCCGACACGGTTCCGTGTTGGGCGAGCGCCGCCACGACCCGCAATCCGACCGTGCTGGGTAGGTGAGTTCTGGGCATTAGACGCAGGCCTCGAATGCAACAACGACACTATTCCATTTCCGACTAGCCTCTCGGAAATCAATTCAATTGTCCATATTGGAAACGGGTGCAAGCATCCTCGCAACTTGGAGGATAGCCAATGACAGAAACCGTCAGACTTTGGGGAGCGCGCTTCCGGACGCCGCCATCACCGGCACTGATGCGCCTCTCACGCGCACCACAGAACTACTTCCGGCTTGTTCCCGAAGATCTGCGCTCCTCCATCGCTCATGCGAGCGAACTGGTTCGCGCCGGAATTCTCACTCAGGACGAAGGCGACAAGATCAGCGAGACGTTGACGGCCATCGGCAACGATTTTGCTGCTGGAACGATCGCGCCATCGCACGCCGATGAGGATGTCCATACATTCCTCGAGCGTGTGCTGGTCGAACGGCTCGGCGCCATGGGCGGCAAGCTGCGTGCTGGCCGCTCGCGCAACGATCAGGCAGCAAACGATCTCAAGCTCCACCTGCGGGGAATTGCGAAGCAGATCGCTAGCGACCTCCTTTCGCTTCAGGATGCGCTGATTGCACAGGCGAGCGAACATCAGGCTACGCTCGCGCCGGGCTTCACGCACCTCCAGCCGGCGCAGCCGGTCACCTTCGCGCATCAGCTCCTTGCCCACGCGCAAGGCTTCTCGCGCGACATCGAACGCCTCCAGGATTGGCATCGCCGCTCCTCCCGTTCGCCCTTGGGTGCCGCCGCTTTGGCAGGCTCCGCGATTGCGCTCCATCCCGAGTTGTCGGCGAGGGAGCTTGGCTACGATGCGCCCTGCGAGAATTCCA
This sequence comes from Microvirga sp., assembly GCA_041913065.1. Lineage (GTDB taxonomy): Bacteria > Pseudomonadota > Alphaproteobacteria > Rhizobiales > Beijerinckiaceae > Microvirga. Next base: position 188,824 of record JAYSGD010000008.1, read on the forward strand.
TCGACGCGGTCGGCAGCCGCGACCATGTCGCGGAATTCCTGTTCGTCTGCGCGATGATTGGGGTCAATCTCTCGCGTCTGGCAGAAGAGGTGTTCCTCTGGTCGTCACGTCAGTTCCGCTGGGTGGTGCTCGACGACGGCTATGCCACTGGCTCATCGATCATGCCGCAGAAGAAGAATGCGGACATTGCCGAGCTCACCCGTGGCCGTGCGGCACGCCTGATCAGTGGTCTCAACGCCATCCTAACGGCACTGAAGGGACTGCCCTTCGCCTACAATCGCGACCTCTCCGAGGACAAGTGGGCTGCTTTCGAGGCCATCGATACCCTGGAATTAGTCCTGCCCGCCATGGCGGGCATGATCGAGACGATGCAGGTCGATGCCGCTCGTCTCAAGGCGCAATCGACTGAAGGCTTCACGCTGGCAACTGAGGTGGCCGACTGGCTTGCCCGCAACGGCGTGCCCTTCAGCGAAGCACATGAGATCACAGGTGCACTGGTCCGTTACTGCGAGGAAAAGGGTCTTGAGCTCTCCGACCTTACGCCTGCCGACCTCGGCGCTGTGGATTCGCGACTCGGCGAAGAGATGCTCGGTCATCTGACGCCCGAAGCAGCCGTCGCCGCACGGGCGGGATATGGCGGAACCGCACCGGCACGTGTGGCCGAGCAGATTGAACGACTGATGGAGAATGTCTCGCGCCAGCGTGACTGGGCAAAGGCTTGAGCCGAGGGCTGGCGAGGGGAAGTGCGCTGGCTCCAAGCTCTCTTAAACAAAGCCAACGAGCTGCGGACGGAACGGTGGCCCAGATCCAACCAATGGGAACCTTGAAACAATGGATACACGTAATACGCTTATCAGGACTCTCTGCAACACTGCGGTCGGGACGGCTCTTTTCGCGCTACTGCCGGTCACTGCAATGGCGCAGGACGCGGCCCTGCCGGAGAAGATCAAGACTGCCAAGGCACTTGTGGTTGGCATCGAGTCAACCTATCCACCAATGGCGTACAAGGATCCGAAAACCAACCAGCGGGTCGGTGTCAATGTCGAGCTCGTCGAGAGCATCGCAAAGGAACTCGGGGTTTCAATCAAGTGGGAGGAGATGACCTTCGAACAGCTCATGACGTCCCTTACCACCGGCCGCATCGACATGATTGGCACCGCCATCAGCGATCTCCCGTCACGCCGTGAGAAGCTGACCTTCGTCGATTATCTCGTCACAGGGGCGCAGCCCTTTACGACGGTCGCGAGAAAGGATGCGATCAAATCTGAGTCCGATCTCTGCGGAAAAACAGTAGGTGCACCGCGTACCACGAACTACTTCCCCGTTGCGCAGGCGTGGAGCGAGAAGAATTGCGTAGCCGCCGGCAAGCCCGCCGCGACTATCAATGGCACGGCTGGTGCCACGGCTACGAGGCTCGATCTCAAGCAGGGCCGCCTCGATGCGGCGGTGCTCGGCCCCGAGTACGTTGCCTATCTGATGACCGACGAACCCAACACCTATGCCTTCGCAGGCGAGCCGCTGACCAAAACACTCTTCGGCTTTGCCTTCGACAAGAAGGATACTGCCTTGCGGGATGCAGTCGCGACTGCCTTGAGGGCCACGATCAAGAAAGGCAGCTACCAACAGGCGTTGCAGAAGTTCGGCCTCGAACGTCAGGCTGTGACCGAAGTGACGATCGACGCCGGTACCTGAGTCGATCCAACTTCGGAGACGAATATGCGCGCTGTCATTCTGCCCCACACCGGGGGCCCGGAGGCCTTGGTCCTGGCTGAGGTTCCCGACCCGCATCCCTCATCCGGCGAGGTCGTCATCGACGTTCACGCGACCGCGCTGAACTTCGCCGATCTCTTGCAGCGGAAGGGAACCTACGGCACACCGGCGAACCTGCCCGGCATCCTCGGCATCGAGTGCTCCGGGACGATCCACGCCATTGGCCAGGACGTGCAAGGCTGGAACGTCGGGGAAGAGGTCTGCGCATTGGTTTCCGGAGGAGCTTACGCCGAGAGGGTGGCGGTTCCCGCCACCCAACTCCTCAAGCGGCCACATAATGTCGACATCATCGCAGCGGCTGCGCTGCCCGAGGCCGCTTGTACGGTGTGGTCCAACATCATCGACATTTCCGGACTCGCAGCCGGGGAAGTCATTCTTATTCATGGAGGATCCGGAGGGATCGGCACCTTCGCCATACAGGTCGGTAGGGCCATGGGAGCGCGGGTCTTCGCCACTGCCGGCGATGGCGAAAAGATGCAACGTTGCTGTGATCTGGGCGCCGAGCGGGCCATCTCCTATCGCGACGAGGACTTCGTCACGATCATCAGGGACGAGACGGCCCAACACGGTGCCGACGTCATTCTGGACAACATGGGCGCCGCCTATCTCTCCCGAAATATCGACGCACTTGCCGCAGATGGACGGATTGCGATCATCGGCCTCCAGAGCGGACGCGACGCGGAGATCCCCCTTGGCCGCATGATGGCCAAGCGTGGCTCACTTTTCACGACGTCGCTACGGGACCGGCCCCTGGCAGCCAAGGCTCGGATCGTGGAAGGCGTCAGGCGGGATCTGTGGCCGCACGTTGAGAGTGGGCGTATCCTGCCGACCGTCGATAGGATCTTCCCCTTTGCCGAGATAGCCGCAGCGCACCGGTACATGGAAGATGGACGGCATGTCGGCAAGATCGTCGTTGGCGTCAAAGAGAACTAGACATAAAAGGCCGAGGAGGAGGAACCAACCCATGACCGATACGGTCTATCAGATCAGTCACCTTACGCTCGTCCCGAAACGCCATTACGGACGCATGATTGCAGCCGTACTCGTCCTGACGGTACTTGCCATCGTCATTCATGCCTTTGCCGTCGGTCAGATCGAGTGGAATTATGTCGCGGAGTTCCTGACCGTCCCGGTGATCATGAAAGGTCTCGTGAACACCATCGTGATGGCGATCCTCGCCATGGTGGTCGGTATCGTGCTTGGCATTGTCTTCGCGATCATGCGCCTATCGGAAAACCCGGTCCTTTCGATGACGGCTTTGGGCTACGTCTGGCTCTTCCGTGCCATTCCAGCCCTGCTGCAATTGCTCTTATGGTTCAACCTTGCACTGATCTTTCCGACTATCGGGATCCCCGGTCTCTTCTCTGTCAACACCGTCGACGTGATGACCCCCTTCGTCGCGGCCCTCCTTGGTCTTGGCATCCAACAGGGCGCCTTCACCTCCGAGGTCGTACGCGCGGGACTGCTGTCGGTCGACCGCGGGCAATACGAGGCGGCGCAGACCATCGGCATGACGCGGCTTCAGACGCTGCGCCGGATCGTCATGCCTCAAGCGATGCGGGTCATCGTGCCGCCGGTCGGCAATGAGTTCATCGGCATGGTCAAGCTGACATCCCTGGCCAGCGTCATCCAGTACGCCGAGATCCTCCATAGCGCCCAGAACATCTACTACGCCAATTCGCGGGTCATCGAACTGCTGATCGTTGCTGCGATCTGGTACCTCGTCGTGGTCACCATCCTCAGCCTGATCCAGGGCCGTATCGAGAAGTACTTCTCGAAGGGCGTGGCTGCGGCCGGAAACACCAAATAAGGAGGAGCAGGACATGGATACGCAGAATCTCTCCGCCAATGCTCCGCTCGTGGTCGCTGCCGATGTTCGCAAGCAATTCGGCCCCCTCGAGGTCCTGAAAGGCATCAACGTCAGTGTGCCGAAGGGTGAGGTGCTGTGCATTATCGGCCCTTCCGGGTCTGGCAAGAGCACCTTCCTGCGCTGCATCAACCAGCTCGAGCGCATCAACAGCGGTGCGATCTGGGTCGGCGGCGAGCTGGTCGGATTCCGGCGTGAAGGCGACAACCTTCACGAACTCGATGACGCACAGATCGCACGGCAGAGACGCACCATCGGGATGGTCTTCCAGCGGTTCAACCTGTTTCCGCACCTCACCGTGACCGAGAACATCATCGAGGGTCCCGTGCAGGTGCTGAGGGAAAACAAGGCCGAGGCGAAGGACCGTGCCCACGCCCTGCTGGAGCGCGTGGGCCTGATCGACAAGCGCGATGTCTATCCCGTCCATCTCTCCGGCGGGCAGCAGCAGCGCGTCGCGATCGCCCGTGCCCTTGCCATGCGCCCTCAGCTCCTGCTCTTCGATGAACCCACCTCGGCACTGGACCCTGAACTCGTCGGCGAGGTCCTGAATGTGATGCGAGACTTGGCGCACTCCGGGATGACCATGATCGTCGTGACCCACGAGCTGGGTTTTGCCCGCGAAGTCAGCCACCGCACCGCCTTCATGGATCAAGGGCAACTCGTCGAGATCGGGGACTCGCGCTCTGTCCTCGCGAGCCCGCAGCAGGCACGCACCCGCGAGTTCATCTCGGCCGTGCATAAATGAGAACGATTCAAAGCTAACCAAGGAAGGAATCCGAACATGAAATCAACCACAGTTCTATGCTCATTAGCCGCTCTGCTGGTGGCGGGTGGTGTAGCCATGGCGCAGCAATTGCCTGAGCGAATTGCTACCAAGAAGACCCTGGTGGTCGCTAACGTGCCTAACTATCCGCCTCTCGAGTTCAAGGACCCGAAGACGGGAACTCTTACCGGACTGGACATCGATCTCGGCAACGCGCTCGCGAAGAAACTCGGCATTGAGATCAAGTGGGAGGAGATCAGTTTCGAGCAGATGGTCAGCGCCCTGACGACCGGTCGTGCCGACATGATCCTTTCGGGCATGAGCGACCTGCCGGGCCGCCGGGATACGCTCGACTTCGTCGATTATCTTGAGTCCGGCGCGCAGTTCTACACGACGAACGACCGCAAGGATCAGTACAAGACCCTGACCGACCTGTGTGGCAAGACCGTCGGCGCAAGCCGTCGCACGTCGTTCCCGGCCGAAATGGAGACCTGGAGCAAGACGGCGTGCGAAGGTGCCGGCAAGCCGCCCCTGAAGATCGTCGGGACGGAAGGCTCCGCGGACGCGCGGACACAGCTTCGCCAGAAGCGTCTCGATGCCGCGGTCCAGGGGTCTGAAACCCTGCCGTACCTGTTGAACCTGGAGCCGAACACCTACGCCATCATCGGTGAGCCTTTCACATCGGTCTATCAGGGTATGGCCTTCGCCAAGAAGGATACGCAGCTTCGTGACGCGGTCGCCAAGGCCTTCGGTGAAATGATCAAGGACGGCACCTATGAGGAAGTGCTCAAGAAGTGGGAACTGTCTTCCGCCAAGGTCGAAAAGGTCATGATCAACGGCGAGGCCGGCAAAACGCAGTAACCTCCCAACGCACCGCCGGCAGCGTCTGACGCCGGCGGTGTATATCCGGAGCGCGGCTCCGATGGTCATTTTGATAGGATTCATGGCATATGAGCACGCGTGCCCCGGCATCGCGCACGATCGCGATTGCCCAGTTCGTCACCTCCGCCACGCCCACGGATCTGCCTGAGCCGATTCGCGTCAAGGCTGCACGCCATGCCCTCGATACGCTGGCTTGCGGTGTCGCAGGGGCTGCGTCGCAGGAGGCCCAGTCCACTCTCGACCTGATCCTGGCGACCGAGCAGCGGGGCGACGTGCCGGTTTGGGGAACGAGCGAAACTCTCTCCGTCCGCTCCGCGACCCTCGTCAACGCCATTGCGTGTCATGCCTTCGAACTCGATGATACGGGCGGATGCGATCATTCGGGAGCCGTCGTGCTGCCCGCCGCGATGGCAGCCGCGGCGCTGGCGGAGCATCCGGTCGGCGGTGATGAGTTCCTCCTCGCGGTCGCCCTCGGTTATGATGTGGGGCGCCGCGTTCTCGAAGCCTGTGGTGGGTACGAGCCGCATAATGAGGCAGGGTGGCATTCCACGGCGACCTGCGGAACCTTCGGTGCGGCTGTCGCCGCTGCCCGCATCCTTCGGCTCGATGCAACGCGGGTTGCTCATGCACTTGGCCATGCCGCGAGTTTCAGCGGAGGATTATGGGCCTTCATTCACGATGGCAGCCAGACCAAGCGCATTCACGCCGGCCGGGCCTCGGAGGGCGGCATCCTCGCGGCACTCCTGGCGCGCGCCGGCGTCAGCGGCCCGTCAGCGGTCTTCGAGGATGTATGGGGCGGCTTCCTGACAACCTTCGCGCCCAAGACGGCCCGCCCGGACGCGTTGACACTGGGGCTCGGTGAGAGTTGGCGCCTGGAGCGTGTCTCCCTGAAACCCTACGCATCCTGCAGGGGGACGCACTCATCGATCGATGCATTGGGGCTGCTTCTTGATCGGAACGGTTCGGCCGGGGATGATATAGAACGGATCGAGGTCCGGCTCAGCCCGTTTCTCTCCGATATGTGCGGTGGGCGGGACGTTGCGACTTTGCCCTTCGCACAGATGAGCTTGCCCTATGCTCTCGCGGCAAGGCTTGCCCTCGGTCAAGCGGGTCTATCGGCCTATGCGGCTGATGAGCGAGACAATCCGCGGCTTCGAAAGGTGATGGAGCGGGTTTCCCTGGTCGTCGACCCCACAATCGCCGCCAACGAGGAGCCTTTCGTACGGATCGTGACAAGGGATGGGCGAGCGGACGAGGCGCGGGTGCCGAAGGCGCTCGGATCGCCGGTGAACCCGGTCCCCGATGACGCGTACCTTGCGAAGATCAGAAGCCTCTCGGGCATGGCTCTCGACGAGGTACGCACCGAGCGCCTGATCGAGAGTGTGCTCGGGCTGTGGGGCCAAGAGGATGTTCGCGGGCTCAACCACGCCCTGCTTTCCGATCGGCCACGCCCGCCGCTCTTCCGATAGTCATGCGACGTGCCTGAGGAAGCCAGCATGAATCAGAAGAGGCTCGAGAGCCATGCGCCCGCCACCGGGACAGGCTGGCCGATCTCTTCCATGGGCAGCCAGGTGCTGTTGCCACCGTTTCCCATCGCGTCAGGAACCTGAAGGCCTACGCGCCCCCCATCTGAACAGAGGACGAGCCGAAGCCATGATTGATTCCAGAAAGCTGCAAGCCCTTCGCGAGAAGTATGCCAATGCCTCGGGCGGTGACATCTTCGACCCGCTCTTTGCATCCGTGGCCCAGGCCCAGTTCATAGGGTCCGACAGGCGCAAGTGGCCCTTCGCAGGGATTCCCACGCTACTCGATGCGCCCTACCGCGCGGATGCCCAGGACCTGCCCGACTTCGGCGGCCTCGAGGTCGCGCTCGTCGGCGTCCCGATGGACTTGGGCGTGACGAACCGCAATGGAAGCCGCTTCGGACCACGTGCGGTGCGGACCATCGAGCGGGTCGGACCATATGATCATGTCCTCAGGTGCGCACCCTTCTCCAAGGCAAGGATCGCGGACATCGGTGATGTGCCAATGCAGAGCCGCTACGACCTCGCCCTCTGCCATGCCGACATCGAGGCTTTCTACAAGCGGTTGGTGGGGGCCGGTGTGCGGCCGCTGTCGGTCGGCGGCGATCATTCGATCAGCTCATCCATCCTGAAGGCCGTGGGCGAGAGACAGCCCGTTGGAATGATCCACATCGATGCCCATTGCGATACAGCAGGTCCCTATGAAGGCGCCAAGTTCCAGCACGGCGGCCCTTTCCGCCTGGCAGTCCTGGACGGAGTGCTCGATCCCGAGCGCACCATCCAGATCGGCATTCGCGGCGGAGCGGAGTATCTCTGGGAATTCTCCTACGAGAGCGGCATGACTGTCATCCATGCCGAGGAAGTGCCGGGGATTGGTATCGAGGCCCTGATCGAGAGGGCCCGTGCCGTCGTCGGCGACGGTCCCACCTATCTGTCCTTCGACATCGACAGCGTTGATCCCGGCTTCGCACCCGGGACGGGCACTCCCGAGGTGGGTGGCCTCACGCCGCGTGAGGTGCTGGAACTCCTGCGAGGCCTGAAGGGGATCGACTTCGTTGGCGGCGACGTGGTCGAGGTCGCACCGCAGTATGACGCGACGACCAACACGGCTCACGTCGCGGCGCAGGTGCTCTTCACCATCCTCTGCCTGATGGTCGGCGATTGAACGCAACCGCTGTCTTCCTGACTTCCTCCTTTACCGTCACTGCGTCGGGAAGATCGCCCTCCAGTCGCGTTTCATGCTGACGACCGTCCAGCCGCCCCGGCTGGCCTCGTCGAGGGCCTTGTCGAGCCGCCCGACATGGGACTGTCGATCATAGGCGACCTCCCGCTCCGCATCGTCATGATGGACGATCCCGAGGAAGCTGGGGCCATTCCCGGCCGCTGTCCATTGCAGCATCTGAAGGTCGCCGTCCGAGTTGCCGAAGGCCAGGATCGGGCGGCGGCCGATGAAGCGGTTGATGCCGACGGGTTTGCCGGGGCCGTCGTCGATGAACTCGACCTTGGGCTCCTTGATCAACTCGGGCTTGCCGTCGGCCCCGATTTGAAACTTCACCACGCCCGATGAGCCGACGATCTGCTCGGGCGGAATACCATAGGTCCGCTCCGCAAACACTCGCAGGAACTCGACGCCGCCACCCGACACGATGAAGGTCTTGAAGCCGTTGGCCCGCAAATAGGCGAGAAGTTCGAGTTGGGGCTGGTAGACGAGTCTGTCGTAGGGTCGGTCGAAGTGCGGGTGGCGGGCCGAGGTCAGCCAGTCGGATACCGTACTGGCGAACGCATTCGTCGTCATGCCAGCGTGGGTCGCCGCGAGAATTTCAAGGAGTCCCTTCTCTCCGGACGAGGTGAGCGCCGCCCGGTCGCCTTCGATCACCGCCTTGAAGGGCTGAGTGTCCTTCCACTCCGGGTGCTGTGGCGCCATGGCCTTCATGCGGTCGAACGCGAATTGCACCTGGAAGTAGACCGGTTGTTCGGCCCAGAGCGTACCGTCGTTGTCGAAGACGGCGATGCGTTCTGCTGGGGACACGAAATCCGGCCCGCTCTCGTTCGTCACGCGGCTCACGAAATCGGTGATCGCTCGTTTGGCTGCGCCCTCGTGCCAGGCCGGGAGAGGATCGGTCTGAGCCAGTCCGCCCTGGCCGAGGAGACCGCAAAGCGCAGCCCCAACTAGCGCAGCGATCATGCAGCGCCGATTGAAGAGTTTCATTTGCGTAGGCATGACAGCTCTCAATCCCGAGGATACAGAGGGCGGAACGTCGGCTGCCATTCCAGCGGCCGGCGCAGTCCAGCGGTCGTCATCCGCCGTGGGCATTAGACATTTGCGCCAGGACCTCATCGACGCTGAAGCTCGAAGGCTTCTGCCGTGGTGGGAAATCCTTGAACGTTTCCACGAACTGCGCCACCACCGCCTGAGCCGGGACGATCAGGAAGGCGCGCTGGATCGTCCAGTCGTAGTAGGTATTCGACGTGATGTCGGCCCGCTCGTATGGATCCAGGCGCAGATTGAACATCTTGGGCAAGCGCCGGCACACGAAGGGTGCGGCCCAGATCTCCAGCGTGCCTTCGACTTTCTGCTCGCAGAACACCATCTTCCAGTTCTCGTAGCGCATCGCTACGAGCTGGGCATCGTCGTTGATGTAGAAGAACTCCTTGCGCGCAGATTTCTCCTGCTGACCGGTCAGCAGCGGCAGTTGGTTGTAGCCGTCGAGGTGCACCTTGAACGTCTTGCCGCCGGAGCTGTAGCCGGTGAGAAGTTTTGTCTTGATGTCGGGCTCACCGGCGGCAGCCAGCAGTGTCGGGAACCAATCGAGTGCCGCGAAGATTTCGTTGCTGACCTGTCCCGGGTTGATGCGGCCCGGCCAGCGGATCATCGCCGGGACGCGATAGGCGCCCTCCCAATTGGTGTTCTTCTCGCTCCGGAACGGCGTCATGCCGCCGTCCGGCCACGAGTTCATGTGCACGCCGTTGTCAGTGCCGTAGATGACGATAGTGTTGTTGGCGATGCCCAGATCGTCGAGAGTCTTGAGCAGATTGCCGACATGGCCGTCGTGCTCGAGCATGCCATCCATGTATTCGCTGAGACCGCTGCGGCCCTTATACTCGGGCCGCACATGGGTGTAGAGATGCATGCGCGTGCCGTTCCACCAGCAGAAGAACGGCTTGTTGGCCTGGGCCTGCCGCTTGATGAAGTCGATCGCCGCGTTGCTCGTCTCGTCGTCGACAGTCTCCATTCGTTTCTTCGTGAGCGGCCCGGTGTCCTGGATGGTCTGCCGGCCGACTTTCCCGAAGCGCGGATCCACGGTGGGATCGTCCCGGTCGGAGGCGGCGCACCTGAGAACGCCGCGTGGTCCGAACCTCGCCTTGAACGCCGGGTCCTTCGGATAGTCGGGATGCTCGGGCTCTTCCTCGGCATTGAGGTGATACAGGTTCCCAAAGAACTCATCGAACCCGTGGACGGTAGGCAGGAATTCGTTACGGTCGCCAAGATGGTTCTTGCCGAACTGGCCGGTGGCGTAGCCCAGCGGCTTCAGAGCCTCGGCGATGGTGATGTCTTCAAAGCGCAGGCCGAGCGGTGCACCGGGCAAGCCGACCTTGGTCATCCCAGTGCGTAGACCAGCCTGCCCGGTGAGGAACGACGCACGGCCGGCCGTGCAGCTTTGCTCGGCGTAATAGTCGGTGAACATCACGCCTTCGCGAGCGATGCGGTCGATGTTCGGCGTCTTGTAGCCCATCAGGCCGAAGGAATAGGCGCTGACGTTGGCGATCCCGACATCGTCACCCCAGATGACCAGGATATTTGGCCGCTGCCCGGTGGCGGGAGCCGAAGCGGGTTGCTGTGGCTGGGCCTGGGCCACCGCCGCCGTGCCCGACAGGGTCGAGGCCGCCAGGGCAGTGCCGGCGAGCAGCATGTCGCGGCGGCTGATGCTTGCGACCGGGCGCTCTGCATGCTGCTCCACCTCACGCGGGAATTCTGCACTCATGGCTCTCTCCTCGTTCTGACGATGCACCGGAAGCCTAAATGGCTCGTAGAGGTGTCGATCGGCTCCGGATGCCGGGCAGCGGGCCGGTAGCGGCGGCAGTAGTTGGGGGCGCACAGGTGCGAGCCGCCCTTGAGTACCTTGCGGGGAATGCGGAACTGCGGCTGGCAGGGATCGTAGCTCTGGTCGGCGATGCCGCCGCGCGGGTTCTGGGGGATACAGCACGACTTGGGCGCATCGGCGGGGTGCTTCGACGCGTAGAAGTCCGACGTCCATTCCCAGACATTGCCGACCATGTCGTACAAGCCGTACCCGTTCGGCGGGAAGGCGGTCACTGGCGAGGTGCGCTCAAATCCGTCCTCGCGCCTGTTCTGGAACGGGAACGCGCCCTGCCAGGTGTTGGCCATGTGGCGGCCGCCCGGCGTGAATTCGTCGCCCCAGGCGAACTCTGCCTGGTCGAGACCGCCACGCGCTGCGAACTCCCACTCAGCCTCGGTCGGCAGGTCCTTGCCGGCCCAAGCGGCATAGGCCTCCGCGTCGCGGTAGGCGACATGCACGACGGGATGGTCGTCGAGGCCCTTGATGGACGACTTGGGGCCGTAGGGACGGCGCCAGGTTGCTCCGAACGTGAAGGCCCACCATTGGCTCCAGTCCCTCATGTCGACCGGATGGTCCGGCGGCCTGAACACGAGGGAGCCTGCCTGGAGCATGTGCGGCAGCGCGCCGGGGTAGTCTCTCGGCTCGGGCTTGCGTTCCGCCACGGTGACGTGGCCCGTTGCCTCGACGAAGCGGCGGAACTCCCGGTTGATGACCGGGGTCCGGTCCATCCAGAAGCCGTCGACCGTCACCCGATGGACCGGAGCCTCCTCGGGGTAGTGGCGATCCGAGCCCATACGGAACGTGCCACCCGCAATCCAGATCATGTCGGTGTGAGACCGCTGGGTCGGTACCTGCAACATTGCTGCCGCTCCTGGTCGTGGCCGAACCGTTCCGACATTTTCCTCTGGTTTGTGCCTCGACGACTATTGGGGAATATCCTGAAATCGATGGCGCCAAACCCCGGTTTGCGGAAGCTTGCGTCGGAAAGGCGGACCAGGGACGCCACTCATGACAATGGCCCTAGCGCCGGACCTTGCCAAAGAGATCGCTCGTGGTTTCCGGTCCTGACGTTCGCCGGCAGATGGTCGATTGTGATCGGCCCACGGCCGCCGGGACGGACGGAAGGCTCGACGTGTTCGGCCTCAGGGTTTAACGTGAGACGGTGTCCCCAACGCCAGCACGGCAACGGCTTGGCGCACGCCGGAGGGCCGCCAGATGCAAAATGGCGCCGTCCCGATCACCGCAGCACCGCCCCGGGGTTTGTTGCCCCGCCTTCGCGGCTGGATGGCCTTGACCTTCAGCGCCGTCGTCCTGGCCGCCTGTTGCATCCTCGCCGTTGTGTTAGTCTCGCGGGCGGTCAACGAGCGTCACGCGATCTTGCACAGGGCGTCAGCGGCGGCATCGACCCTCTCCTTTGGCTTCGATCAGGAGGTCTCTGCCGTCAACTACCTGTTGAAGGGCCTGTCGCATTCCCCGGCGCTTCTGTCCGGCGATACCAAAGCCTTCTATGACCAGCTCAAGGCGACCCCGGTGCCTGAGGGCTCATGGCTGGTCCTCAATGACATGGAGCGGCAGGTGGTCAACACCCTGCGTCCTCTGGGAAGCCCCCTGCCGAGGCACGCCGAGTTCGTCAACTTCCAGGAGCAGATCGATCGGATCCGAGACCGCCGCTGGAGCGTCTCCGGTCGCATGCTCGGCTTGGTCAGGGGAACCACGGTCGTGGCTCTCAGCCTCAGGCTCGATGACCCGGACGGCCGGATGCGGGGGTATCTGACAACCGTCCTGTCGGACGAGCGCCTGAAGGCGATCCTGGGCGGGCAAGAGATGCCGACCGGCTGGACCAAAGGCGTCTACGATCGCAAAATCCTACCTATAGTGATCGAACGTGACGGCCGGACGGTTGCGGAGAATCTTGCGCCTGCGGCCTTGGTTAGCCGCTTGGCGGACGCAGGTTCGGACAGCACGATCGAGGGTACCCTCGAGGCGGTGGGTCAGCAGGGGGGTCCCATCCTCGTCGCGTTCCGGCGCTCGGGGGCGACGAACTGGACCACGGCCGTCATGGTGCCGCTCGCCGCTGTCAACGCTCCGATCCGAAGCGTGCTGTGGCAGATGAGTGGACCTGCGGTCCTTCTCCTGCTTGCCGGGGGGATTGCCGCTGTGTTCACGGCCCGGAAAGTCGAGCGGCCGTTGCATGACCTGTCTGATCTGGCTACCCATGCGACGAGGCAGGTCAATGAACTCTCGGAGCAGTTGCTCGCTCTCCAGGAGGAGGAGCGCCAACGGATTGCCCGTGAGCTGCACGACTCGACGGCCCAGCACCTCGTGGCCGCGAACCTCGGCCTCGCCGGGCTCGAGGAAATGGTCAAGCCGACCGCTGCATCCCGCAAAACCTTCGCGGAAATCGAGGGGCAACTTGCCGAGGCGCTGCGGGAATTGCGCATCTTCACCTACCTGCTGCACCCGCCGAACTTGGCGCAGGATGGGCTTCAGGCCACGCTCCGGGACTTCGCCGAAGGCTTCGCCGGCCGCACGGGGCTCGTCGCCCGGATCCGCATACCGGAGGAGGTCGACGGCATACCCCCCGAACTCCAGCGGACGATCCTGCGCGTGGTGCAGGAGGCGCTGACCAATGTCCATCGCCATGCCGGTGCCTCGCACGTGTCCGTCGACGCCAGGATCGCGTCGGGGCGGCTGGTGGTCCGCATCTGGGACGACGGGCGCGGCATGGCTCGGCCGGCCCGTTGCGACGAACCGATCCGGCTCGGCGTCGGCATTGCAGGCATGCGGGCCCGTCTGGAGCAGTTCGGCGGCAACCTGCGGATCAAGACCGGCTTGGGCGGCACGTCGATCATCGCGGTCCTCCCGGTCTCGGTTGCCGGGCGGGCGCTGTCCCAGGCCCGCCGTCTGTTGGACCCGTTGCTGCCCGGTCTGGACAGGACAGATGGACAGAGCCTCTCCTGAGGATTCAGGGTTTGCCGCCGACGGTTTCAGGGTTGGGCTCGGACGAGGCGGGCCGCCGAGGCGTGTATCCTGCCTTGACGCCTGGGCTCACCGGGGGTGCTTCGTCCCCGTCGAAGGAAGTCTCGCGATGACGCGCATCCTTATCGCCGACGATCACGACGTAGTCCGCTCCGGGGTTCGTACAATCCTGGAGGGACACGACGGCTGGGAGGTGGTCGGCGAGGCGCGGGACGGGAAGGAGGCCATTGATCGGGCCCTCGCCACGCGGCCCGACATCGTCGTGCTCGACTACGGCCTGCCGCTGGTAAACGGAGTCGAGGCAACCCGAAAGATCCGGAGTCGCCTTCCCGGCGTCGAGGTGCTCATCTATACGATGCACGATACCGACAGCCTGGTGCGGGACGTCCTGGAAGCAGGGGCGCGCGGGTTCCTGCTCAAGTCCGATGCCAGGCAGTTCCTGGTCTCGGCGGTGGAAAGTCTAGCGGCCCACAAGCCGTTCTTCACCGGCAAGGTCTCCGAGGCGCTGCTCGACACCTATCTGTCAAAAGGCCCCGCAGACGCGTCGGCGCTGAGCTCCCGGGAGAAGGCGGTGGTCCAACTCATCGCCGAAGGTAAGACCCACAAGCAGATCGCCGACATTCTCAGCATCAGCACGAAGACCGTTGAGACCCATCGCGCTCTGGCCCTGCGGAAGCTCAACCTCGACACGACCGCCGCCCTGATCCGCTACGCGATCCGTAACGGTTTGGTAGAGGCATGAGCCCTGAAGGCTTTCTCGCCGACACCCTCAGCCGCCGGCCGGAAGGTCCAACCATGTTGGGCTGCGGGCGGGTCGTGGGTTAACAACGGATATAGGTTGCCAGTGATGACCGGAAAGGTCCGGACCTGGCACTTCCGAGAAGAAACGCTTTGGTCTGCTCATGATGCAGTGAGCGGACCTTCACTTCATCTGCTGTTGGTCACTCCTTGACTCTGGCTGTGTAAAAACGCGGCCGATGGGATGATCTCCCAGCCATGTTTAGACGCTTTGTTGAAGGCGTGGATCGCAGCCAGACCCCCTGTTTCTCGAAAGCCTGGACGACTGGATCAGTGAGGGCAACCCGGTGCGTGTCATCGACGCTCTTGTCGACGCGCTCGATCTGAGGGCGCTTGGCTTTGACGGCGTCTTGCCAGAAGCCACCGGACGCCCGTCCTGCTCAAGCTATACATCTACGGCTACCTCAACCGGGTGCAGTCGAGCCGCAGACTGGAGCGCGCGGCCGGCCGCAATGTTGAGCTGATGCGGCTCACCGGACACCTGACTCCGGATCAGAAGACGATTGCCGATTTCCGCAAGGATAACGGCCGGGCCATCCGTCAGGTCTGCGCGCAGTTCGTCACGCTCTGCCGTAAGCTGTGGCTCCTGAACCCCGCTAGCGTGGCCATCCATGGCTCCAAGTTCAAAGCGGTCAACAATAGGCTCGCACCTTCACGCGCCCCAAGGTGGAGCGGTGCCAGGCTCAGATTGAGGAGAGCAATGGGCGTTACCTCCAGCAACTCGACACGGCGGATCGGCATGAACCGACAGAGGCCCTTGCTGCCAGAACGACTCGCATCAAGGAGGAGATCGCCCGGCTCGAGCGGGAGATGCAGCGTCTGGCCGAGTTGGAGGCGTAGATGCTTCCTTCCCCTGACCAGCAGATCTTGCTCTCCACTCCGGAGCCGCGCTCGATGGCGACGAGCGGGCGCGGCTCCGGAGTGGTGGGCTACGACGTGCAGGTGGCGGTGGAGACCGAGCACCGTCTGATCGTGGCGCATGAGGTGACCAACGATGGCTGTGACCGTGCCTAACTTTCCACTATGGTCACGGAGGCGAAATCTGTTCTGGAGGTGGATACGCTCGAAGGAGGCGCTGACCGCGGCTACTGGGACAGCCAGGAAATCCTAGCCTGCGCCCAGGCACGAGTGACCGTCACCCTGCCTAGCCGATGACCTCCGGCTCGAAAGCGGATGGCCGGGTCGGCAAGCAGGACTTCGTCTATATGCCCGACGAGGACGCCTACCGCTGTCCGTCGGGCGAGAAGCTCAAGGACTACTTCGGCAACGTCGAGCGGGGGCTGTTGCTGCGGCGCTACTGGACCACCGCCTGTCACACCTGCCCACTGAAGAGCCGCTGCACAACTGCCAAGGAGCGGCGGATCGTGCGCTGGGAGCATGAAGACGTGCTGGAGGCGGTGCAGCGCCGGCTCGATCAAGATGCGCATGGGCGCCACGCACTTGCTGATGAAGACCTTGCAAAAGGTGAGGGGCGAGATGGCGTTGCACGTGCTGGTCTGTAATCTCACCCGGGTGCTGAACATCCTAGGCATCCAGCCGCAGATGGCCTTCCTCAGGGCATAGGGCAGGGCGGTGCTCGTGTCATCAATCCGCTCTCGCCGATGATGGTGAAGGGCTTTGGAGCGGGGAAGCCGCGATCTGTCTCCTGCCAAAGCGTTTTGACACGGCCAAGACCCTAAGCTGAATCTCCGCTCCCGATCAGTGAAGTCGGCTGCACAACACCGTTGGCCTTGTCTCGCAATGCAACGGGGTTAACAGGATTTGTAAGGTTGTGTGCTGGAACGCGCTAACCTGTAGTGCGCGGATGCTGGCTGTCTGGAGGCCAATATCCTCAACGGACCTCCCGGCGCGGTCGGTCCAGACCCCCCATCGCTTGGCAGGCTGCAGGCCATTTCGGTGATGCGCTGAGACCTAAAGTGTCAAGGGAATGTCCCCGCCGATCAAGCGCAGGGTCCCGGCTGGGTTAAAATGAAATCAGTAGGGCGAGAAAGCTATTATAAGGTCCGACTTGGTGTGAGCCTATTCTGGTGTGTGTTGCCTCGAGAACTTTCGCCACGAGTGCCGCACCCTGTCGGATCCATGAACCCTCTCGATGACCTGTGCTTGGGCCAACGCCATCTGGCCATCATACTTTCTTATAAGTCTTCGGAGCCAACTCAGTTGATCTGGCTCAATCCGATCGGATGGTAGCCCAGTATGATGGTACGCAAGTCCTAAAGCTAAAAATAACATTGGGGCAGAGGTGAGGGGCGACTGAGAGAGTCAAGCTCATGAACTTCGCAGCACCGAGTGCTACGCTACCTTTATATGACGTGCCGTCTGAATGGACCCACCGCGCCTATCTGGACGATGCCGGCTATCGCG